>NSJK01000004.1 GCA_002632325.1 Lysobacterales bacterium
CCGCACCAGCCCGCCCCGCTCCCGCGCCGCCGGCTGTCGTCGAACCACCCAAGGCCGCAGTTCCCCCACCCGTCGCGGTTCCGGCCGTGCCACAGACCTTGATTGATCTGCTCGGCAGCGAGGGGCAGCCGGGCAAGCGCTGGCGCCTGCGCCACGATGGCCTGCCGCCGCTGGTGCTCGATGGCAGTCACCAGCTCGCATACTCCCAGGATGTTTCGCTCAAGGCGCTTTCGCCCTGGTGCACGCAGGCGCTGACTGCGGTCAAGCTCGAACAACTCGATGCCACCACGCTCGTTCCCGCGACCAGGAACCTCGCATCGCTGCCTTATGCGCGCCTGTCGTGGCTTGCCCACCTGCTCGGCAGCAACGGCCAGCTCGAGGAGCAGCTCGATCCACTGGGTCGTTACAAGCTTGCACGCTGGCCGCAGAGTGAACGCGAATTTCCCAAGCATTTTCGTATCGCCACCGCGATGATGAAAGCCCACGCCACCGTCGAGGAAATCGCCGAAGCAAGCGGTTCGCCGGCCGCCGACGTTGCCAATTTCATCAATGCTTACAACGCCAGTGGCCATATCGAAATCGAGTCGGCCGCGCGTGATGCGGGCTCCGATCAGCGCCGCAGCGGCCTGTTCGGCCGCAACCGCTGAGGATGAAAAATGAGGTTGACGAAACGCGCGCGCCTCACTATCCTCTCGCGCTCCCTTGAGGGGCCATAGCTCAGCTGGGAGAGCGCTTGCATGGCATGCAAGAGGTCGCCGGTTCGATCCCGGCTGGCTCCACCAAAGGTTTCCGGTTTCCGACGTCCCCATCGTCTAGAGGCCCAGGACACCGCCCTTTCACGGCAGTAACAGGGGTTCGAATCCCCTTGGGGACGCCAGATCAGTGAAAGGAACGATTGCTGCAGGATGCGGCAGTAGCAAAACAGCGCGGAGCGGTAGTTCAGCTGGTTAGAATGCTGGCCTGTCACGCCGGAGGTCGCGGGTTCGAGTCCCGTCCGCTCCGCCACTTGTTTGCAGAAAAAACCCCGCAGCTTGCGGGGTTTTTTGTTGCCCTCATGCCGGAACGCGGCAGTCTTCTGGTGCCGCTACGCACGCGCCCGGCGCGACCGAAGTGTTACCTCGGCTCTGCCGGCGCGCGATATACGCGACCGTCCTTGACCACCAACACCGGCTTGGCGAGCGCGCTGATCGTTGCACTCGGATCGCCTTCGAACGCCGCGAGATCGGCGCGCATGCCCACCGCAATGCGACCGATTCGATCTTGCTGACGCAGCACCTTGGCCGCGCCGTCGGTCGCTGCATGCAGAGCCTGCGCAGGGCGCATGCCGAGCTTGACCATCCATTCCAGCTCGCGCCAGTTCTCGCCATGCTTGAACACGCCGACATCGCTCCCGTTGGCGATCGTCACGCCGAGCTTGAGTGCGGTGCGGAACGCATGCTCGGACTCGCGCATGCGCGCGGTGGGTTCGCCGCCGGGCCGGTATTGTTCGAAGTATTCGCCGATCGCGGCGACTGCGGTCAGGGTCGGCACGTAGACCGCGCCATGCTGCTTGAGCATCTTCATGGTGGCTTCCGTCGCCGCATCACCATGCTCGATCGTGTCGACGCCGGCCTCGACCGCCATGCGCACGCCCGCATCGCTGCCCGCATGTGCCGAAACCGGTCGGCCGAGCTGGTGCGCGGCATCGACGATCGCCTTCATCTCCGCCGCGCTGAGCGTGGGCATCGTCTCGCCTTTCGGACCGACCCGATAGTCGGCATAGAACTTGATCCAGTCGGCGCCACGCGATGCCTGCTCGCGCACGGCGCGCACCGCTTCATCAACGCCGGTGACCGGCTGCGCGCCCTGCGGCAGATCGAGGTCAGGGCGAAAGCCCTTTGGTCCCGGGCCGTAGCTGGAGCTGGCAACGATCGCGCGCGTGGCGACGAACAGGTGCGGGCCGGGAATCAGGCCTTCATCAATCGCGCGCTTGACTGAAACATCCGCATAACCCGCGCCTTCGGTGCCGAGGTCGCGCAAGCTGGTGAAACCCGCCAATAGCGTGTCGCGCGCGTGATTGGTGGCGAGCACGGTGCGGTAATCCTGCGGCTCCTTGAGCACCTGATCGTTCCACACCACCTCGTTGTAGGGATGCAGGAACAGATGCGAGTGCAGGTCGATCAGGCCCGGCGTCAGCGTCGCTCCGGGCAAGGCGATGCGGCGCGTACCCGCGGTAACCGTGAGCGAGGCCTCGGGACCCACTGCGGCAATCACGCCGTCGTGGACGAGCACGACGAGTCCGGATTGGGCGATATCGCCCTGCCCGCTCCATACCTTTTCGGGAACCAGCAGCAGATCACCCGCTGGCGCAGGCGCGGCGCTGGCGGCCGATTGCAAGATCAGGACGCACAACGCGGCGAGAACACCCACCAAGACAGATGGACGCATGAGCTCCCCTTCAATAGACAGCGATCGCAGCTTTGGATTGTGCGCACGCGGACAAGGCTGCGGCAAGCTCGAAGCTCGCGTGAAGGTTCAGGACGCCACACGCCGCCCCAAAAAAAAGCCGCAGCGCGAGGCTGCGGCTCCGGTGTCTTTCAGGAAGAAAAGTTCAGGCGGGTGAAACTTCTTCGGCTTGCAGACCCTTCTGGCCCTGCACGACGCGGAACGTCACCTTCTGGCCTTCCTGCAGGGTCTTGAAGCCCGAACCGGTGATCGCGCGGAAATGCACGAACACGTCCGGCCCATTCTCGCGGCTGATGAAGCCGAAGCCCTTGCTCTCATTGAACCATTTGACGGTACCCGATTCACGATCCGACATGTAACTCTCCGTTGCAACGCTGGGGAAAAATCCCATTCCTTGCGGAATGGCGAGCACTGGGTATGCCGGTGGAACGATGAAGCGGACTAACCGTCACCGCGCGGCGAAACGCCCGCGCATTCATGACCGTGCAGACACAGCGGCGCAAGTCTACTCGACTCGCAAGCACTTGCCAGCCTTGATTGCATGCTGCGCTGCGCAACGTCGCAAGCCATGCATTGAACTCAATAGGCACGCACTTCCTGCGGCGGGCTGCGCATGAAACCTTGCCAGGATTGCGCGAGCGCGGGCAGTCCACCCGGAAAGTGCTGCTCGAACCAGCGCTCCGGCGCCACTGGCGTGCAGGGCTCAGCAGCCTGTTGGCGCAGCAATCCGCCCAGTGCGTTGCGCCCCTCGCTGCTGCCCATCAGCATCGCCACCAGCGCGAACGCCCGCCGGTAGCGCATCTCGCGTGCGGCCATCGCGCTGCCAGCGAGATAAAACGCTTCACCTTCCGGCGCCAGCAGATCCACCAGCGCCTCGGCGCCATCGCCGTCCGGTGCTGCCGCGAGCAGCGCCGTCCGTTCGCTGCCGATGTCGACCTGCCCACCCATGCCCGCAGTGCGATAGCGGCCAAAGTATTCAGCCATGCCCTCGTTGATCGACACCGCAAGATTGCCGATCGCCTCGTGCACGAGGGCATGCACGATCTCGTGACGCAGCACGGCGAAGTTGCCTTCTCCCTCGTCCTGCATGCGCACATGGATCGTGCGCGTCGCAGTCGAATAGGCGCCTGCCGACTGCGCCAGCGCAGGCGCACCTATCAGGCGCGCGTACTCCTGCGCGGAACGCACGAAAACGATGCGCAAACTCAAGCCTTGGGGAATCGGCACCGCAAGCGTGTCATGCAGGACGCGCTCGACCGCCAGCGCATCCGCCACCGCGCGCTGCTGCAACTGGTCGGGCAGATTCACGTCGTGGCCACTTGCCTCGATCACGACGCGCGGCGCCGCAGCGAGCGTGACCGTGCGCACATCGCGCGCGCCGGTCGGTGGTTTGCGATCGGAGTAGTGGATGATGCCTTGGGCATCGGTCCAGCGTTGCACGGCGAGCTTCGAGCCTTCGCCGGAGCCCGACTTCGCCAGACACGCCGCCGAGGTCATCTGGCGCGCGCTGTCGAGCAGGGAGTCGATCATCACGCGCGAGGCTTGTGCGGCGTCTGCGGACAAGCTCGGCGTCGCCACGGCAACTGCCTCGGCTGCGGCGACCGAGGCGGCCGGAGCGCGCTCGGCAACGGCCGCTTCGGGCGCCTCGGCGGCCATGAGCGTTGCCGCCGGCGGCGCCTGATCCGTGCCGCAGCCCGCAAGCACACCGACAAGCGCGCCAGCGACCCGCATGATCTGCGCTCGCCATGGTCTCCCCGAATGCATGCCGCCCCCGCTCCACAAAAAGTTCAACGCCGGCCACGTGGCGGTTCGCCGACGTTAACCGCTGGCGGCTCAAGATCCAATCGGCGCCGCCCCGGCGTCGATGCAGTCTCTCACATGGAGGCCTCATGAATACCATGCTCGCAGGCCTTGCCGCGCTCCTGCTCGCCGGCGATTCCCTTGCCCAGGACATCAGCAGCGCGCGTTACCCGATTCCGCAAGGCGAACTGATCGTCACCACGAGTCAGCCTCAAGCCGGCCACTTCGGTGCACCGCCACCCTTTGCGCAACTGGATGCCGGTCATCGCGGCTATCTCACACCCGCCGACGCCAATGCCTATCCGCCGCTTGCCAACGACTACATCTTTGCCGACAGCAATCGCGACGGCCGACTCTCGCCGCGCGAGTACCGGCGCTGGTGCACTGAACGATGACGAAAGCAACGGGGCCCGCGAAAGGCCCCGTTCCTGCAGTTGATGTCGGCGCCGATGCTCAGGCGCATCACGGATGCACCCAGCCGCCCCCGCGCAAACGCCAGCCGTGTCCCCAATGCACCCAGTGCGCCCCGACGTAGTGATAACCGGGCCGCGCAGGCAGCCAGCGCCCGCCCACCCAGACGTGACGACTGCCGCTCCAGCGCCAATAGCCCGGCGCCCACACGTAACCGGCACGGATGCCCACGCGTTCGACGCGCACCGGCGGCGGAGCAAGGCCGATGGAAACACCAAGCCAGGTACGCGCCTGCGCCGGAATGGCAGTGCACACGCCGAACATCAATGCGGCGGCGAGTATCGAACCGGAAAACTTGCGGGACAGCATTGCGATCTCCTCGTGAAACCGGATCGGCTGATCCGACATCCGCTTCAACGAGACTCGACAGGATGCGTTGACCCGCGCAATCCCATGGTTCAGCGTGCGGCAAGATCCGCAGCTGCGCTGTCGACACGGCGAATCGACCTCGCCGTGCAAATCGCGAAAGCAGCCATGCAGTCGGCTACAGCTCGAACTGTTCGTTGAGGATGCGCTCTTCGAGGTTGTGCTCGGGATCGAACAGCAGGGTCATCGTCCGTTCGCGCGACTCGCGGATGCGGACCTCGACGACATCGCGCACTTCGTGCGAATCGGCGGTCGCGCTCACCGGGCGCTTGTAGTGATCGAGGATCTCGAAGCGCACCTCGGTCACCGCCGGCAGGATCGCGCCGCGCCAACGCCGCGGTCGGAACGGGCTGATCGGCGTGAGCGCAAGCAACTGCGAACCCAGAGGCAGGATCGGCCCGTGCGCGGACAGGTTGTAGGCCGTCGAGCCTGCCGTGGTCGACACCAGCACGCCATCGCAAACCAGTTCCTCGATCTTGACCACGCCATTGAGTGCAACGCGCACATGCGCCGCCTGCTTGGTCTGCCGCAACAGCGAGACTTCATTGAAGGCCAGCGCCTCGGCATCACCACCGGCTTCGGTGGTCGCCTGCATTTCAAGCGGCCGCAGCAAGGTCGGCTGGGCTTGGGCGATGCGCTCGGGCAAATCCTCTACGGCATGCTGGTTCATGAGAAAACCGACTGTGCCGAGCTTCATGCCATACACCGGCACGCCGCGCGCCATGTGCCGGTGCAGACTGCGCAGCATGAAACCGTCCCCACCGAGCGCAACGATCACTTCGGCCGTATCGAGCGGCGCGTCGCCATAACGCGCGACGAGTTCGACGCGCGCGGCGGCGGCCTCTTCGGTCTGAGCGGCAACGAAGGCGATACGTTGGGACATCACGGCATGCCCTTGGGACGGGTGCCGAAGCTTCGCATCTTGGCGGGCCCGGCGAAAGCCGGGCCCGGATGATGGGAACCTGAGCTGCGATGCCAGACTCAGCCCTTGGCGCCGGCCTGCACGAGTTGGGCGAAGCGGCGCAGCGCGACCGAGGCGATCGGATAATCGACCGGTTGGGTGCGGATTTCCTCGAGCATGCCGAGCGTGAACTTGAGCGTGGGATCGTCGCGCTCGAGCCAACGCGCAACCGGATGCTGCTCCTTGGCCGGTGCCGCAGCGAGAATCTGCCGCATCAGGGCGCAGTGCTGAGCCGAAAGTTCATCGCGCAAGGCTCCGCGTGCCTGTGCGTGCCAACGGCTTTCCACCGGCAACGCCTCGATCTGACGGCGCAGGCCGTTGATGTCGAGCGCATGGGCGAGTTCGAAGTAGACCGCAGCGACGCGATCGGGTGCGTGTCCGCTGTCGATCGCGACTTCGATGATGTCGAAGGCCGCATCGAGTTCGGCGATCTGTGCGAGCGACTGCGCGAGTTGCTCGGGAACGCCCAGACCTTGCCATTTCTCGACATCGACGTCGTAGTCGGCGCGGCTGTTGGCAGTGAGCACGCGCGGGAAAGCCGCGCGCAAGGCATTCACGCCGGGGCCGTAGCGACCGACGAGTTCGGCGATGTCGAGCACGCTGCCGCGATGGTTGAGCAGCCAGCGGGTGAGATTGCGTTGCAGGTTCCAGATCTTGAGCAGCGCATCGATCTGCACACTCTCGGCAACTTCGCCGTCAAGCGCTTCGATGCCCGCCCACAGTTCGCGCGATCCGACGATCTCGCGCACTGCGCTGTAGGCCTTGGCGATCGCCGCCGGCCCCTGCCCGGTGTCTTCCTGCATGCGCAACATGAAAGTTGCATCCATGCGGTTGACCAGCGAGTTGGTGACCGCGGTGGCAATGATCTCGCGCTTGAGGCGATGCCGCTGCATGTGCTCGGCATAGGGCTGCTGCAAGGGCTGCGGGAAGTAACGCACCAGTTCCTTGGACAGGAACGGATCCTCGGGCACATCCGAATGCAGCAACTGCTCGAACAGCTTGAGCTTGGAATAGGACAAGAGCACGGCCAGTTCGGGACGCGTCATGCCCTGATGGCGAGCCTTGCGCTCGGCCAGTTCGGCCTCGCTGGGCAGGAACTCGATCTGGCGATCGAGCAAGCCTTCGGCTTCGAGCGTGCGGATGAAATGCGCATTCGAACCGATGCGCTGCGCCGACATGTGCTCCATCAAGGTGATCGCCTGATTCTGGCGATAGTTGTCGTTGAGCACGAGGCGCGCGACTTCGTCGGTCATTTCCGCAAGCAGCGAATTGCGCCGCTCGAGCTTGAGCTCGCCACGCTGCACCGCGTCATTGAGCAGGATCTTGATGTTGACCTCGTGGTCTGAGGTATCGACACCGGCCGAGTTGTCAATGAAGTCGGTATTGAGCAGCACGCCCTTGCGCCCGGCCTCGATGCGTCCCTTCTGGGTGAAGCCGAGATTGCCGCCCTCGCCCACGATCTTGCAGCGCAGCTCGCCGCCATTGACACGCAGCGCATTGTTGGCGCGATCGCCGACATCGGCATTGGTTTCGCTTTCGGCCTTGATATAGGTGCCGATACCACCGTTCCACAGCAGATCGACCGGCGCCTTGAGCACCGCGCTGACCAGCGCGGTCGGTGTCAGCGGCTCGTCGCTGCCGATGCCCAGTGCCGCACGCGCCTCGGGCGAGAGGGTGACCGTCTTGGCGCTGCGCGCGAAAATGCCGCCGCCCCTGGAAATCAGCTTGGCGTCGTAGTCTTCCCACGAGGAGCGCGGCAGTTTGAACATGCGCTCGCGCTCGGCGAACGAGGCTGATGCATCCGGGTTGGGGTCGATGAAGATGTGGCGGTGGTCGAATGCCGCGATCAAGCGGATGTGGCGCGACAGCAGCATGCCGTTGCCGAACACGTCGCCGGACATGTCGCCGATGCCGACGCAGCTGAAGTCTTCACTCTGGCAATCATGCCCAAGCGCGCGGAAATGGCGCTTGACCGATTCCCAACCGCCGCGCGCGGTGATGCCCATGCCCTTGTGGTCATAGCCGACCGAGCCGCCCGAGGCGAAGGCGTCGCCAAGCCAGAAGCCGTGCTCGGCACTGATGCCGTTGGCGATGTCGGAGAACTTCGCCGTGCCCTTGTCGGCGGCAACCACCAGATACGGATCGTCGGCGTCGTGACGCACCACGTCGCGCGGCGGCACGATCTTGCCGTCGACGATGTTGTCGGTGACATCGAGCAGGCCGTTGATGAACATCTTGTAGCAGGCGATGCCTTCGGCCTGCAGCGCATCGCGTTCGGTCGGCGGGCGCTTGACGAAGAAGCCGCCCTTGGAGCCGACTGGCACGATCACGGTGTTCTTGACCATCTGCGCCTTGACCAGACCAAGCACTTCGGTACGGAAATCCTCGCGCCGATCCGACCAACGCAAACCGCCGCGCGCGACTGCGCCGAAACGCAGGTGAATGCCCTCCACGCGTGCGCCATAGACGAAGATCTCGCGATACGGGCGCGGCTTGGGCAGGTCCGGCACCTTGGACGAATCGAACTTGAAGGCGATGTATGCGTGCGGTTTGCCGTCTCGTGCGTTCTGGTAATAGTTGGTGCGCAGGGTCGCGCCGATCACACCGAGCCAGGCGCGCAGGATGCGATCCTCGTCGAGACTGGCAACGTGTTCGAACAGTGCCTTGATCGCATTGACCGTGGCGCCGATCTGCCCGGCGCGCGGCTGTTTGCACGCGGCAGCCAAGGTGTCGAAGTAGTCGGTCGGCAGTTTGGCGATCACCGCAGCCGGCAGCAGCGCGTGCAGTTCCGCCGCGAGTTCGCCCGCCCCTGCGACCGCGCTCGCCTCGCGCGCCGGATCGAAGCCGGCCTCGAACAGCTCCACCAGCAGGCGCGCAATGGCCGGATAGCGATTGAGCGTTTCTTCCATGTAGCTCTGCGAGAATGTCACACCGGTCTGCAGCAGGTATTTGCAATAGCCGCGCAGCATCGCCACCTGACGCCATCCCAGATGCGCGCCGAGAATGAGCTTGTTGAAGGCATCGTTTTCGGCATTGCCGCGCCAGATCTGTTCGAACGCGCTTTCAAAGGCAGGTCCGACCTGGGCGATGTCGAACGCACATTGCGTCTGCGGCTGCACCACGATGTCCTGGATGCGCAGCTGCGCATCCCCCAGATTCAACTCGTCGAGCTGTTCGGTGAGCACCTTGAGATTCATGTTCTCCAGCAGCGGGATCACCTCGGACAGCGAGATGTCGCTGCCATGGCGGAAGATCTTGAAGTGCTGGGTCGCGGAATCACGATGCGAGGGCACCAGGCTGAGGCGGATATCGTCATCGCCCTGCAACTGCGCGGCCAGCGCAATGTCCGCGGCCGCACCACGCGCACCCGCGGTTTCGATGTAACCGGTCGGCAAGGCGGCGTAGCGCGCTGCAAGCTGGCGGCCCTTGGCATCGCCTTGCGTCTCGATCAATGCCGCACGCAGTTCCTCACTCCAGTTGCGCACGATTCCGGCCACGCCGCGTTCGAGCGCCGCCACGTCGTACTCGGCGTGCTCACCCGGTTGCGGGCGGATGACCAGATGCAGCAAGGCAACCGGCGACTCACTGACCTGCACCGACGAGTCCACCTGCTTGCCACGCAAGGTCGTGCTGAGCAGCGCGGTGATGCGCTCGCGCGCATCGCTGGTGAGGCTTTCGCGCGGCACATAGACCAGGCAGGAATAGAAACGGCCATAGCGATCGCGACGCACGAACAGGCGGGCACGCGGCCGCGTGCGCAACGCGAGCACGCTGGTGGCGAGATCGAACAGTTCGTCCTCGTCGGCCTGGAACAGCTCATCACGCGGCAGCAGTTCGAGCACGTGACGCAAGGCCTTGCCCGAATGCGCGTCGAGGCGCAGACCGGAACGCTTGAGCACGGCTTCGACCTTGCGTCGCACCAGCGGTACGTCCTGCGGACGCGCCATGTAGGCATTGGTGGTGAACAGACCGAGGAAGCGTTGCTCGGCCACCGGCACACCGGCGTCGTTGAAACGCAGCACACCGATGTAATCCATGTAGCCGGAACGGTGCACGCGCGCACGCGCGTTGGTCTTGGTGAGGATGATCGCATCCATCGAACCCGACTGCGGCAATTGTCGCGCGACCAGGGTGCGCAGGGAGCGCGCCGCCTGCGCGCGTTCGGCGCCGCGCAGGATGCCCAGACCCGACTTTTCGACGGCCTGCAACACCTCGTCGCCGGCAACGCTCGCCACTTCGTACTCGCGGTAGCCGAGGAAGGTGAAATTCTCGTCCACCGCCCAGCGCAGGAACTCCTGTGCCTCAGCGACACCTTCGGCAGCCACCGGCAGCTTGCGCTTGGGCAATTCGTCGGCGACGCGCAGCATCACCTCGCGCATGCCCTGCCAGTCACCGACGCTCGCACGCACGTCCGCAAGCGCGTCGCTGACCGATTTCTCCAGCGCACGCGCGGCGGCCGCGTCGGCGACGCGATCCACCTCGAAATGCATGATCGACTCGACCACGCTGCCGTCGCCGGCCGTTTCGGCAATTGCCTGCAGCTTGCCGGCACCATCACGACGCACCGCGATCACTGGATGAATCAGCGCGTGGGTGGCCAGACCGGCATCGGCGATCGCCATGCCGACCGAATCGACGAGGAAGGGCATGTCGTCGGTGACCACATCGACGCAAGTGCGTGCATTGCGGCCGCTGCCTGTCTCGCTGATGCGCACGGTCGGTGTCTGCGGCGCACGCTCGGCCAGCAGCCTGAGGGTCGCAACGATCAAAGCGGCCCAATCCTGCGCCGTGCGTGACTCCAGTTCCTCGCCGGGCACGCGCTCGAGGAACTTGTGCGCGAGTCGGGCGGCGTCATCCTTCTGCCCTGCCGCGATCAAGGACGGAAGCTGCGCCACAATCGCTTCCATTGCCGCACTGCCCGAAACACCCGAATTGGTCATGTCGTTCCCGAAAAATGGCCGGTTTCAAAAAAGCGCAAGGATACGCTGCACCCGTGCACAAGGCCACCGCAAGCCGCAGCAAGCGCAGCTGTCGAGACGCCTCGACGCAATCACCGCACATGCAGAAAAACCACGTTTCAGCGCATTTGACAACGATGTCTTGGCTTACTGAACAACGCCCCAACTTTCCACACTCCCCGCCTTGCGGCGATGATGTCAGGCTGCGCGTTTGTGCGAGCTTGCAAGGATCCCCATGAAATCGGCCCATCGCCTGTGCGCTGTCATCGCCACCGCGGCCCTGCTCGGCGCCTGCAGCAGCGGCAAACAGAGCGCACCGGCAGCCACCCCGATCGACGTCACCATCGTGACGGCTGCGGCGCAGAGCGTGCCACTGTCGCGCCAGACCGTGGGGCGCCTGAGCGCGCTGCGCAGCGCCGACGTGCGTGCACGCGTGGCCGGCATCCTCGAACAGCGCGTCTACGACGAAGGCAGTGACGTCAAGCAGGGACAAGTCTTGTTCCGCATCGATCCGGCACCGCTGCGCGCCACGCTCAATGCGCAGTTGGCCAATCTCGCCGCGGCGCAAGCGACCCTCGACAACAACCGCATCGCCGCCGAGCGCGCGCGCTCGGTCGCCGCCAAGGGACTGCTCTCGCGCGCGAACCTCGACACCGCCGAAGCGGCCGAACGCACGGCAGCCGCAGCGGTGAAGCAGGCGCAAGCCAATGTCGAGACGGCGCGCATCAATCTCGGCTACGCCGAAGTCGCGGCGCCGATCAGCGGCCGTGCCGGCAAGCAGCAGGTCACCGAAGGCGCCTTGGTCGGTCAGGGCAGCGCGACCTTGCTCACCACGGTCGAACAGGTCGATCCGCTCTACGTCAACTTCAGTCTTGCGGTCGGCGAGCTTGAGGCGATGCGCCGCGCGGCAGCGAGCGGTCAGGTTTCGCTCAGCGAACGCAATCAGGTGCAGCTCCGCATCAGCCTGCCCGATGGCACGCCGTATGCGGAATCGGGTTTGCTCGACTTCACCGACGCCTCGGTCGATGCGGCAACCGGCGCGGTCACCCTGCGCGGCAGCGTGCCCAACCCGCAGCACAGCCTGATGCCGGGCATGTTCGTCAATGTCGATCTCGAACTGGGCGCAATCAAGCAGGCGTGGCTGGTGTCGCAGTCGGCGGTGCAGCGCGATGCGCAAGGCCTGTACGTCTTCGTGGCCGCCAATGGCAAGGCCGCGATCAAGCACATCAAGGCCGAGACTGCGCAAGCCGGCAACTGGATCGTCACCGAGGGTCTCGCCGATGGCGACCAGATCGTGATGAGCAATCTGCAGAAGCTGCGTGCCGATACGGCGGTCAAGACCAGTCCCTGGCAGCCCACCGCGGGCACGGCACCCGGTTCGGTATCGGCGCACTGACGGGCCGCAGCTCGCGCGGCGCCTTCAGCGCCAGCGCGCAAGCAACGCATCGATCACAGGCACGCAGCGCAGTTCCAAGGAAAGCACCATGTCCCAGTTCTTCATCGACCGCCCCGTGTTTGCCTGGGTCATCGCGATCCTGATCAGCCTCGGCGGCGTGCTCGCGGTGCGCAGTCTGGGCATCGAGTCGTATCCATCGATCGCACCGCCGCAGGTGGTGATCTCGGCGAACTACCCGGGTGCCGATGCGGCCACGGTCGAGAAATCGGTGACCCAGGTGATCGAGCAACAGCTCACCGGCATCGACAACCTCGCTTATTTCAGCGCGAATTCGGGTTCGGACGGCTCGGCCTCGATCACGATCACCTTCGAACCGGGCACCAATGCCGACACCGCCCAGGTGCAGACCCAGAACAAGGTCGCGCTGGCGACGCCGCGCCTGCCTTCCGATGTGGTTCAACAGGGCATCGTCGTTGCCAAGCAGAACCCCGACTTCCTCCTCATCGCCATGCTGCGCTCGGAAGATGGCAGCCTGGACTCGGGCGCGCTCAACAACCTCGCCGCCGCGACCGTGATACCGCAGATCCAGCGCGTACCCGGCGTCGGTGGCGTGCGCCAGTTCGGCTCCGAATATTCGATGCGCATCTGGCTCGATGCCGACAAGCTGCATGGCTATCACCTTTCGGCGGCGCAGGCGCTGGCGGCCGTGCGCGCACAGAACATCCAGGTCGCCGCGGGTTCGCTCGGCGCGCAACCCGCCGTGCCCGGCAATGGCTTTTCGGCGACCGTCACGGCCGAAGGCCGCTTCACCTCGCCGGCGCAGTTCGAGAACATCATCCTGCGTGCCAACAACGACGGCACGGCAGTACGCCTCAAGGATGTCGCCCGCGTCGAACTCGGGCCCTCCTCGTATGGCAGTTCCACGGCGTACAACGGCCATCCGGTGGCCGGCTTTGCGGTGCAGCTGCAGACCGGCGCCAACGCACTCACGGTTGCCGATGCCGTCAAGGCGCGCCTGGCCGAGTTGTCGACGAGTTTCCCGCAAGGGGTGGTCTGGTTCGTGCCCTACGACACCACGCCGTTCATCGTTTTCTCGATCCGCGAGGTGGTCAAGACGCTGGTCGAGGCGGTCGTGCTGGTGTTCTTCGTGATGCTCCTGTTCCTGCAGAACCTGCGCATGACCACGATTGCGCTGCTGGTGGTGCCGGTGGCCTTGCTGGGCGGCTTTCTGGGCTTGTGGTTGGCCGGATTCACGATCAACCAGCTCACCCTGTTCGGCATGGTGCTGGTGATCGGCATCGTCGTCGACGATGCGATCGTGGTGATCGAGAACGTCGAGCGCATCATGGACGAGGAAGGCCTCCCGCCCAAGGAGGCCACACGCAAGGCGATGGGTCAGATCTCGGGCGCGGTGGTGGCGATTGCCGTGGTGCTGATGGCCGTGTTCATACCGAGCGCGCTGCAGGCCGGTTCGGTCGGCGTGATCTTCCGCCAGTTCTGCGTGACGATTGCACTGTCGACGGCATTTTCGGCCTTTCTCGCGCTGGTGTTCACGCCGGCGCTGTGTGCTTCCCTGCTCAAGCCGGTTCACGAGAAGGACAAGAACGCCTTCTTCCGCGGCTTCAACCGCGGCTTCGAGCGCATGCGCACTGCGTATCTGGGCCATACCCTCGCCGCGATCCGCCACGCACCGCGATGGTTGGCCGCGTTCGTCGCGGTGACCGTGCTGTGCGGCTTCCTGTTCACGCGCATTCCTTCGAGTTTCGTGCCCGAGGAAGATCAAGGCTCGATCATGGGCGTCGTGCAGTTGCCGGCCGGCGCGAGCATGGAGCGCACGCGCCAGACGATGGCCAAGGTCACCGAGCTGGTGCTCGCGAACAAGGCGATTCAGGGCGTGATCTCGGTCACCGGCTTCAGCTTCATGGGCAATGGCGAAAACACCGGCATGACCTTCATTCGCCTCAAGCCCTGGGACCAGCGCACCAGCCACGACCAGGTCGCCACCGAGGTGATCAAGCAGCTCAACCAGTCGCTGTCCGCGAACATCAAGGACGCCAGCGTGACCGTGCTCAACCAGCCGACGATTCGAGGGCTAGGCCGTTTTGCCGGCTTCGACATGTATCTGGAGGATCGCGGTGGCCTGGGCCACGAAGCGCTGGCACAGGCGCAGGAAACCCTCATCGCCAAGGCCGGCGAGCGCAAGGACCTGCTCACCGGCGTGCGCGCGAACTCCTTGCCGCCGACACCGCAACTGGCGATGCACGTCGATCGCGTGCAGGCACAGTCGATGGGCCTTTCGCTCAGCGATGTCTACACCGCGATCCAGCTCATGCTGGCGCCGGTCTATGCCAACGATTTCTTCAATCAGGGCCGCGTGCAGCGCGTGACCATGCAGGCCGATGCACCGTTTCGCATGGGCGTCGATGCGCTGTCGCGCTTCTACGTGCCCAGCGCCACGCAAACCGAAACCATCACCGGCAGCGATGGCACCACCACCTTGCCGGCCATGGTGCCGCTGTCGAACGTGGTGCGCACGCAGTGGAAGATGGAACCTTCGACGCTGGCGCGTTACAACGGCTATCCGGCGGTGCAGATCAACGGCAGTCAGGTCGCAGGGCGCAGCTCGGGCGATGCGATGGCGGCGATGCAGGAGATCGTCGACAAGGATCTGCCGCAGGGCTTCGGCTACGACTGGACCGGCCAATCCCTGCAGGAAATCATCTCCGGCAATCAGGCACCGATCCTCTACACACTGTCGCTGTTGGTGGTGTTCCTGTGTCTGGCCGCGCTTTACGAGAGCTGGTCGATCCCGGTTTCGGTGTTGCTGGCGGTGCCGCTGGGCGTGCTCGGATCCTTGCTCGCGACGATGGCACGCGGTCTCACCAACGACGTCTATTTCAAGATCGGCATCATCACCATCATCGGTCTGGCGGCAAAGAACGCGATCCTCATCATCGAATTCGCGGTTGCCGAACAACGCAATGGTCGCGCGCTGGGCAGCGCGGTGATCGATGCCGCGCGCATGCGCATGCGACCGATCATCATGACCTCGCTCGCCTTCATCTTCGGCTGCTTTCCGCTGGCGATCTCCAGCGGCGCCGGCGCCAACTCGCGTCATGCGATCGGCACCGGCGTGGTCGGCGGCATGCTGTTCGCGACCATTCTCGGCCTGCTCTTCATCCCGGTGTTCTACGTTGCGGTGCGCCGTCTGCTCGGCGACAAGATGGAGCCGATCGAAGAAACCCGCGCCGCGCTGATTGGCGGTCCGGGATCACACTCATGAAGAACAGCTCGCACCCCCTTGCGAACCTGTTGGCCTGCGCAGCCTGCATGATCGGCTCGAATG
The DNA here is from genome assembly GCA_002632325.1 of Lysobacterales bacterium. Classification (GTDB taxonomy): domain Bacteria; phylum Pseudomonadota; class Gammaproteobacteria; order Xanthomonadales; family Rhodanobacteraceae; genus Dokdonella_A. The sequence continues at coordinate 15,744 of NSJK01000004.1, forward strand.
CGACGGCAGTCACCGCTTACGCGCCCGCACCCTGGCAACTCGGGCGCGATGCCAATCCCTTCGTTGCTGCCGGCGGACTGCCGTTCACGCCACCGGCAGTGGCTGCCGACAGCCACTGGCATTTCGACGCCCTGCTCGCCGCAAGCAACACCGAGATCGGTTTTTCGCGCGCCGATGAGCAACTGCTCTACGACATGGAAATCCACGAGGCGCGGCTTGCGGTTTCGCGCGGCATTGGCGAGCACTGGGTCGCACGCGCGAGCACTGCTCTGTTGCGCTTCGAGCAGGGCTTTCTCGACCGCTTCGTCGAGGATTTCCACCGCGCCTTCGGCTTCGACAATGGCGATCGCGGCCACTTGCCGGGCAATGGCCACACGATTCGCTACGACGACGCTCGCGGCAATGCGGTTGAACTTGCGCGCACACGCTCCGGCCTTGCCCCGCTCATGCTCGATCTGGCTTGGCGCACGCCCGCTGATGGCCGTGAATGGCTGCTCGGCGGCACGCTCAAATTGCCTACTTCGCACGCCACGCCCTTGCTCGATGACCGCGCCACCGATCTCAGCTTGTGGGCAGCCTTGCAATCGACTACCGCCACGCGTTGGCGCTGGGGCGCACGTGCCGGTGTGTGGCTGCGTGGCGAAGGCGATCTGCTCGACGGGCGCCGCAAGGATCAGGTGCCCTTCGTCGATGGCGTGCTCGGATTCCAGCTCACACCGCAATGGGACGTGGCGGCGCAGTACCAGTGGCATGGCGCGCCCTACCAGTCGGAGATCTCGCTGCTGCGCGCAGCCGGCACGCTCACGCTCTCGTCGGCGTGGCACACCCGCAGTGGCTGGCATCTGCGTGCGGGACTGGTCGAGGATCTGCCTGCACGCCATGCGCAGGACGTGACTTTCTTCCTCGGCCTGTCGCACTGAGCGCAGGCGGCTACAATCGCAGGCTTCGACCGCAGATCACGCCCCATGAGCACCAACGAACAAGCCCTGCTCGACAAGACCTGGTTCTACCGCTTTCGCCTGCCCAGCGGTCGCATCACGCCGACCTATGACGATGGCGCGCTCGATGCGATTCACGAAACACGCCGCACGATGTTGCGCGATACCGTGCGCGCACGCTTCGGCGAGTCACTGGCCGGACACAGGGCGGTCGACATTGCCTGTCATCAGGGCTGGTTCTCGACCCAGTTGCTCGAATGGGGCGCCGATGAAGTGCTCGCGATCGATGCGCGCGCCGAGCACATCGCCGATGTCGAACTGATCCGCAGCGCGCTCGATCTTTCGAAACTGCGCACCCTGCGCAGCGATGTGCACGCGCTCGACACCGCCGGCCTCGGCCAGTTCGACCTCGTGCTCATGCTTGGCCTGATCTATCACCTCGAAAACCCGATCGGTGCCCTGCGCCAGGCACGCGCACTCACCCGCCACCTGTGCGTGGTCGAGACCCAGATCGTGCCCGGCATGAGCGGCGTGGTCGACTACGGCAGCTATCGCTTCGTGCGTCCGCTCAAGGGCTCGTTCGGGATCATCGATGAAACCGACGACACCCACGGCCCGGAAGCCAGCACCACCGGCATCTGCCTCGTGCCGAGCCTGGAAGCCCTGTTCTGGATCCTGCGCAAGGTCGGTTTCGATCGCGTGGAACTGCTGCCGCCACCGGCCGATGCCTACGAACAGCTCGCCCACGGCAAGCGCGTGATGGTGGCCGCCTACGTCGATTGAGGCCACGCCGGGTCGCGTCCGCAGTGCAAGAACTGTGGTGCAGGCCAATATCGTCACACCCAGCGATCGCGTAGGATCAGTGCCGGTTCGCCACGGAGACCGGCCATGATTCATCGCCCCACCCTGCTCGGTTGCGCGCTCGCGCTTGCCTTGTCGATCGCGACACCGGCTCAGGCCGCAATCACGATCGATCTGTCCTTCGTCAATCCGAGCTCGCCCGAATACCTGCGCTTCAAGTCCTTCGTCGATGCCGCGGTCGGCGGCAATCCCGGTTATGCGTTCTCGGCCGCCGATGCGGCCTGGATGTTCAAGCTCACCGGTCAGGCGCAGTACGCCAACCTCGCGGTGCAGATGGTCGAAGCTCAGGTCAGCGCCGCCGAGACCGCGATCGCCGGCGGCAACCGCCCCGAGATTTCCGGCGATCAATATCTCGAAGTCGGACCGATGATCGAGGATCTCGCGCTCACCTACGACTGGTGCGCGGCCTACGTGACGCCGACGCAGAAGACGCGCTGGGGCAACTATGCGCAACAGGCGGTGTGGAACGTGTGGAATCACGCTTCCGCATCCTGGGGCGGCAACCCGTTTCCGTGGGCGGGCTGGGGCGTGAACGACCCCGCCAACAACTATCACTACAGCTTCCTGCGCGCGACGATGTACTGGGGCCTGGCATCGAACAATGCCACCTGGATCAACCTGCTGCAGAATGACAAGTGGCCCGAGCAATTGGCCTACACCGCAACGCTCGCCGGTGGCGGCAGCGAGGAAGGCACCGGCTACGGCCTCTCGCACGGCACGCTGTTCGAGATCTATCACGTGTGGAAGGATTCGACCGGACAGGACGTCGCCAACAGCAACGCTCACGTCAAGGACAGCATCGAGTGGTGGATCCACGCCACCGTGCCGACACTCGATCGCGTCGCCGCGATCGGCGACCAGTCGCGTGTGTCCGAGCCGGTGATCTACGACTACCACCGCAAGCTCATGCTGCATGCACGCGCAAGTTCCAACGATGCCGCCGCGCGCGATGATGCCTCGTGGTGGCTGCACGCCATCCCCAATCAGGACATGGAGAGTGGCTTCAACTATCGCCACAACCTGCAGTCCGCTGGCGCAGGCGGCACGCCGCCCGCCTCGCTCGTCTACCACGGCAGCGGCACCGGGCAACTGTTCGCGCGCACCGGTTGGGATACCGGCGCGATGTGGCTCAATTTCAGCGCCGGCCCTTACGAGCAGAGCCACGCGCATCAGGATCAGGGTTCATTCACGCTGTTCGAAAACGACTGGCTCGCGGTGACCGAGAACATCTGGACCCACAGCGGCATCCAGCAAGGCACCGACACCCACAACGTGCTGCGCTTCGAGCACAACGGCAGTATCGTGCCGCAGCGCACCGGCACCGAATCGACGATGACGGTGACACCGGGCAACGGCGGCGCGGTGCATGCAGTGGCCAACCTCACCCCGGCCTACGATGGCGATTCCGCAGTCGGCTCCTGGCAGCGCACGATCGACTTCGGCGCTCGCAAACTCACGGTCAGCGACGCCTTCACGCTCGGCGCCAACACGCAGGCGATCTTTCAGGTCAACACGCCCGCGCAGCCCATGATCAACGGGCTCACCGCCACCGCGGGCGCACTCAAGATCCGCGTGATCGCACCCGCCAATGCCACGCTCAGCGCGCTCGATTGGACCACTCGCAGCGATGGCGATGAAACCTACAACAGCGGCTGGCGGCTCGACGTGAGCGGCAGCAGCAGCGGTTACGTGGTCGAGTTCAGCACCAGCGACACGATCTTCGCCAACGGCTTCGAGGCTTGACTGCCATCGGCGTGCTCAGCGCACGCCGGTCTCGTTGCGCGCGATCACCAGACGCTGGATTTCGCTGGTGCCTTCGTAGATCTCGGTGATCTTGGCATCGCGGAAATAGCGCTCCAGCGGCAATTCCTTCGAATAGCCCATGCCGCCGTGGATCTGCACCGCAGCGTGGGTGATGAACATTGCCGCTTCTGATGCAAACAGCTTGGCGACCGAGGCCTCGGTGCTGAAACGCCCGCCCGTGCGCTCGGCTTCCATCTTGGTGAAGGCCGCGCGCAGCACCAGCAGGGTCGCTGCATCGAGTCGGCACTTCATGTCGGAAATTCGCGCCTGAATCATCTGGAACGATCCGATCGGGTGGCCGAAGGCCTTGCGTTCGCGCACCCAGCTCAGACTCGCCTCGTAGGCCGCGCGGGCAAGGCCGACGGCCTGCGAGGCGATGCCGATGCGGCCCGCATCGAGCACACCCATCGCGATCGAGAAGCCCTTGCCCTCCGGACCGAGCAGGTCGCTCGCCGGGCAGACGTAATCGCTGAACTCGATCTCGCAGGTTGCCGAAGCGCGGATGCCGAGCTTGGGTTCGCTCTTGCCGGCGTGGAAACCCGGACGCTGGGTGTCGATGATGAAGGCCGACACGCCCTTGGCGCCCACGCCGGGCGTGGTGATCGCGAACAGCACGATGTAGCGAGCCACCGGACCCGAGGTGATCCAGCTCTTCTTGCCGTTGATGACCCAGTCGCCATTGGCATTCCTGGTGGCCCGCGTATGCATCGCCGAGGCATCCGAACCCGATTGCGGCTCGGTCAGCGCGTAAGCGCCGATCGCCTCGCCGCTGGCAATCGCGCGCACGTACTTCTGCTTCTGTTCCTCGGTGCCGTACTTGAGGATGCCGTTGCAATACAGCGAATTGTTCACCGACATGATCGTCGAGTGCGCGCAGTCGGCCGCGGCGATCTCGATCATCGCCAGTGCATAGGCGATGGTGTCCATCCCGGCGCCACCGTATTCGTGCGGCACCTCGATGCCCATCAGACCGAGCTGGCCCATCTCGCGGATGTTGTCGAGCGGGAACTCGCCCTTGGCATCGAGCTCGGCGGCGTTGGGCGCGATGCGCTTCTGCGCGAAATCACGCGCGATGGACTGGATCGAGAGCTGGTCTTCGGTGGGATTGAAATCCATGGCGGCTTCCGGGGCAACGAGAGATCAGTCGCCGATTTTAAGGCAATGCCGCGGCCAAGCGTGCGGCCTGTGCCAAGATGCCGTGGATTTGCATCGGAACCCTGCGCATGCTCGAACTGGTCACCCTGACATGGATAGGTTTCTCGCTGGTGGCCACGATCCTGCTTGCCTCGGTCGCCGCCACCGTCTACCGCGACGCGCAACTGTCGCCGATCTCGCGGATCTTCGGCGTGGTTCTGCTCACGGCGCTGTTCCTTCTTCAGCTCGCCCACGCCGACTGGCTCATGCGCAGCGGCGTCTGGAGTGGTTCGCCGGCCTATCTTGCGGTTCTGTTTCTTGCCGCCGCCTCCTTTTTCCTGTTCTTCAGTGGCGCGCTGTCTCCTGACTCGCCGACTTGGCCGCAGGCCATCGTCGTCTGCCTGCCGGTGCTGCTCGCCTTCGTGATCCCGACATCGATCGCGATTCCGCTGGCCTTCGCCTGTGGCACGGCAGGCGCGATTCGCTTGGCGATGCTCGCCCACAAGCTGCGTTCGCAGCGTGCCAATTTCCGACTCGAACGCGGCGTGTTCTTGATGCACGCACTGATTGCGCTGACGATGCTCGTGGTCGGCATCGCTTCGCCCTGGCTCGGCCTGGCGGCGTTCTACACCGCCTATTCCATTCTCATCGGAGCAGGTTTGTGCGTCTCGCTCTACCTGCTGCTGCACTACCCCGGCCTGCCGACCAAGGCCGCCGAAGCAGTTGCCACCGCCTATGCCGTTTCGACGCTCGGCAAGGTCGATGTCACCGCGGCAGCTGCACGACTGCGCCAGTTGATGGAGGACGAGCGCGTCTACCTCGACGAGAACCTCAGCCTCGGCCGCCTGGCTGCGCGCGTGGGTCTTTCGACGCACCAATTGTCCGAATTGGTGAATCGCGAGTTCGGCAGCGGCTTCTCGCGTTTCGTGCGCGGCTACCGCGTCGAGGCAGCGAAGCGAATGCTGCTCGATGAACCGCAGGCTTCGGTGTTGTCGATCGGGCTCGCGGTGGGCTTCAGTTCGCAGTCGACCTTCTACAGCGCCTTTCGCGAAGTGACCGGCGAGGTGCCGGGACGCTACCGGGAACGCTGTCAGAACGTGGATCCGGGCGCACGATGAACCGCCACGGTTGACTCGTACAGCCCGGATTGGTCTTTCCGCAAGCCGGCAAGTCATTGATCGCAAAGACCGATCTGGAAAACTTGTTGCTGACTGATCAATCCGGAAGATTCCATCCGTTTGCCTGAGCATCATCGCCCCTTCGATACCGCTGGAGGGCATGATGGCAACGACGACCGTGTACTTCGACGGACTGTGCCCCGTCTGCAGCCGCGAAGTCGCCCTGTACCGCCGGCTCGTATCACCCGATCGCATGAGCTGGCGCGATCTGGCGAGCGGGCCCGCAGCGCTCACCGACGAGAGCTTCGATCTCGAAGCGGCCCTCAGCCTCCTGCATGTGCGCGACCGCGCAGGCCGCCTGCACATCGGCCTGACCGCACATCTGGTGATGTGGGACGAGCTGCCCGTGCTCAAGTGGCTCGCTGCGCTCTTGCGGCACTATCCACGACTGCGGCGCGCATTCGAGCGAGGTTATCTGGCCTTCACGGCGCGCCGACCGGGCCTGCGCAGACGCCGGCAGGGCGGCAGCGATGCCTGAACCGCGTCATGCCGCAGTCATCTGGCAGGATCTGCGCACGCTCAGTCGCTTCGAAGTTGCGCGCGAACTGGCGATGCCACTGCTTGCCCTGAGCGCGGCCCTGCTCGCCGGTCTGCTGGGCTGGTGGCCTGCCCTGGTGCTCGCGAGTTTCGTCGTGTTCATGACTGGCCTGCGCGTCACCCATGGCGCCTTCCATCGCAGCATCGGCCTGCGCGGCACCCCGAACGATCTGGTGATGTTCACGCTCAGCGCCCTGCTCGGCGGCTCGATGCATGCCATCGAAGTCACCCACCTGCGCCATCATCGCGACTGCCTCGGCCCGGATGATGTCGAAGGCCACATCGCCGCGCTCGGCTTCATGCGCGCCCTGCTCGCCAGTCCGCGCTATCCGCTGCTGATCCATCGCGCCGGCTGGCGCCATGGCAGTCGCCGCCAACGGCGCTGGATCGCTGCCGAACTGATCGCAGCGGCAGGCATTCAAACTGCCATCTGGACGAGCGGCTCAGCCGCGCTGCAGGCAATCGCGCTGTCGCTGTACGTCGCCAACGCCTTCGCGGCGATCCCTGGCATCTGGTGCGTGCATCACGGCGGCCATCATGATCCCTCGGCCCGCTTGCGCAGCACGCGCTCACGCTGGATCGCGCGCCTCACCGTGAACATGTTCCACCACGCCGAGCACCACGCCTTTCCCGCAGTCCCGACCTGTCGCTTGCCGCAACTCGCGCTGCGCTTCGATCGCGCGCAGGCCACGCCACAGCCGATTCTGGGGCAACGCGGGCCAGCGCCAGGCGCCACCGCCTGAGGACCATCTCACTGCCGGCTTGCCGGGAACGGCTTGCGACCGAGGCCATGAGGGCCGAGCGCAACGCAAGGTTTGCGCGAATTCGATCCTCCCGCGATCGCAGGGTTTGCTCTTGCATTTGCATGGCGTCTGCACGACATGCGGTCGCGACTGCCGTCGCTCCTGCATTTGCATGGCGTCTGTACGGCATGCGGTCGCGACTGCCGTCGCTCCTGCATTTGCATGGCGCTTGCACGACGCGTGGTCGCGACTGCCGTCGCTCCTACATCGCTTTTGCGCTGCGTCTGTACGGCATGCGGTCGCGACTGCCGTCGCTCCTACATCGCTTTTGCGCTGCGTCTGTACGGGATGCGGTCGCGACTGCCGTCGCTCCTACATCGCTTTTGCGCTGCGTCTGCACGGGATGCGGTCGCGACTGCCGTCGCTCCTACATCGCTTTTGCGCTGCGTCTGCACGGGATGCGGTCGCGACTGCCGTCGCTCCTACATCGCTTTTGCGCCGCGTCTGCACGGCATGCGGTCGCGACTGCCGTCGCTCCTACATCGCTCCTGCATCGTTACTACGTCGCTGCGGCAGTGCCCGAACGTCGGCAGCGCCCAGGCGTCAGTCCCGCAGGCGCGCGAAATCGCAGGGTTTTCCACGCAGGCGCTGCTCGAGCATCCACGGCAACAGGCCGGTTTCGTTGTAGGCGCGTGCCCAAATCACGTGCTTTTCGCGCGGGTATTCGGTGTAGCGCGGCGTGCCGCCCATCGCGCGCAAGGCGCGCACGACTGCGCGCGAGCCGACCATCGCGCCGTTGTATCCGGTCTCGACATCGGTGTCGTTGTCCTCGCTGCCGTGGAACACCCACTGCGGCACATCGCGGATCGGGCCGAGGCCGGCCAGCTCGGTCATGCCCGACATCGGCACACCCGCGGCAAAGCAGGTTGGCCAGGCCTTGAGCGCATCCCAGACGCCGGTCGCGCCATCGGAAATCCCGGTGAGATAGATCCGGCGCGGATCGATCGGCCAGCGCGTGAGCGCATCGGCGATCACCGCGGCGACGCGTCGCGGCGGCCAATAGGCGCCGGTCGTCTGCGGCGCTATGTAGATGAGCGCAATGCCATCGGCATTGGCGCGATCGACGAGTTCGAACGAGCCATTGCCGCGTCCGGCCAGTTGCGACTGGTTGTCGGTGCCATCCTGCCAATCGCCATGCAGAAACACGATCAGCGGGATCTTCTCGTCACCACGGCGCCCTGCCGTCTGCACCGCGCGATACGGCACATGCAGCGCGTCGGCGCTCCAGTAGCGGGCAAGTGCGCTGTCGGCAAGTTCGTCGGCACTGGCCGCGAGCGAAAGCAACGTCAGCAACAGACCAAGCAGGCTGGCTTGTGGCTTCGTCAATGCGCAACACCCACGGCGCCGAGCGCGCGATCGATCGGAATCAGGTAATTCACGTTGAGCGAGCTGCCTTCCTTGTTGAACAGCCCGGCCACCGTGATCGCGACCAGTTCACCGGCTTCATTGAACACCGGCCCTCCGGAATTGCCCGGATTGATCGCGGCATCGGTCTGGTAGAACCTGGCGCCATCTTCTTCACGCACCGCCGACAGGATGCCCTCGGTCACGCTGTGGCTGAGCTTGAGGCTGAGCGGCGTGCCGATCACATACAGCGGATCGCCAGTCTTCGGCACGCCACGCGCAATCGGCGCGGCCTGCAACGGGTCGGCGCTGAAATGCAGCAAGGCGACATCGTTGCGGCGGTCACGCTTGACCACGCGTGCCATCAGCGCCTTGTCGCCAAGGATGACTTGCACATCCACGTCATCACCTACCACATGCGCATTGGTCAGTGCGTAACCTGCGGCATCGATGACCACGCCACTGCCATGGCCGCGATCGGTACGCACGGTGACCGCGCTCTGCAGGCGTTCATCCGAATGCGCGCGGAATTTCTCGCCACCATCGCCATACTTGATCGCAACCTGACTGGCAGTGCCGGCGCTGGCGACCGCGAAACTTGAACCGGCGCCCAGTTGTGCCGCGAATTCGGCATCGCCGAGCAGGTTGTCGCTGGCCTGCTTGACCGCGCGCAACAGGCTGTCACGCACCGAAGATCCGTTGTGCCAGCCGTCGTAGGCACCTTCGCTGCTGCCCTTGTACAGATCACTGCCCTTGGCAGCGAGCTTCCAGCGCATCTTGACGTAAACGCGCGAGCCGGTGCCCGCGCTGTTGCCGGCCATGCGCGTGTTGCAGACGTCGATCTTGATGTCGGTGAGGTCGGCTTCGAGATCGAGGCTGCCCGGCAACAAGTCGCCACCTTCACTCACGCTCAGACCGTAGCCCGCGTCGCGGAAGCGTTCGGCCACCGCGTTCTGCAGCGCCTTGCCCTTGACATCGACGGTGCCCTCGTCCCAGATCAGATCGGTCGAATTTTCGCAATTGCGCCCGCTGTAGGCGCGACCCGCAGTGAAGGCCCGCCCATCCGAACCAGGCCGCAGAGTGAAGCGACTCAGGCTCACCAGCGATGCCGATCCAGGTCGCGGATTGCGGATCGGCGACTTGCTCGACACATTGAAATTGCCATAGCCGCCCTTGACCTCGACCTTGTCGACGCCGGCCTTGGTCTTCACGTCAGGCGGCGGCGTATCCGAAAAATGCAGGTTGCCCTGCGCATCCTTCCACTTGTAGATGCCACCTGCGCCGGCCGGGAAAGCGGCCAGGCCGAACGCAATGACCAGGGCCACGAACGCGTACGAGGTATTCATGCGCAGCTTCTCCTGATGGACATTGGACCGGTGATGGCGACAGCGCCATGCAGTATAGCCATGCAGTCGAGCCAGAACCCTCGACTGCGCGCCGTGGCCTGCCTATAATCTTTCGATCAAGATAAAAGGATGAATGCGTGGACCTGGCCGCCACCTCGGCATTGTTGCGCCTGCTTTCGGACCCGACGCGGGTACGGCTGCTGGCCCTGCTCGAACGCGAAGAGCTCACCGTGGCGGAGCTGTCGGCGATCCTGCGGCTGGCCCAGCCGCGCGTCTCCACGCATCTGGCCAAGCTCAAGGAGGCCGATCTGGTGCGCGACCGCCGTGCCGGGGTGTCGTCCTACTACCGCTTCAACGGCGAGCTCGATGCACGCGAGATGGCCCTGCTGCACGCGCTGCGCGAGAACGTCGACGACGCCATCCTGCGCGATGACGAGCGTCGCCTTCCCGCCTTGCTGGCCAAACGCGCGCGTGCCGAGGGTTGGGCCGACACGGTCGCCGGCGACATGGAACGCCACTACTCGCCCGGCCGCACCTGGGAAGCGCTTGCGCGCGGGATGATGCAACTGGTCGAAACCGGTGACGTGCTCGACATTGCTTCAGGCGATGGCGTGCTCGCCGAACTGCTGGCGCCGCGCGCGCGCTCGATCATCTGCATCGATGCCAGCGAGCGCGTGGTCGCTGCCGCGCAGCGCCGACTGCAGTCATTTCGCAATGTCGAGGTGCGCGTGGGCGACATGCACGCGCTCGAGTTCGCCGACGCCCGCTTCGACCTCGTCCTGCTCATGCACGCGCTCACCTACAGCAAGCGACCGGCACAGGTGATCGCCGAAGGCGCTCGCGTGTTGCGCCGAGGCGGGCGCCTGCTCGCCGCGACGCTCGCTCGCCACGCCCATCGCACCGCGGTCGAACCCTTCGGGCATCGCAACCTCGGTTTCACCCTCGACGAGTTGCACGGCCACGCCGGCAAGGCGGGGCTGGAAGTCATCAGTTGCGAGCGCCTCACACGCGAGCGCCGCGCCCCCCATTTCGAAGTCCTGAGTCTGTTGGCGAGGAAAACATGAGCCTGCCCTGGTTGAACCCGCAACGCGCCAAGGCGCTGACCGACGCGCTTGCCCGGCGCATCCTCATCATCGACGGCGCCATGGGCACCATGGTGCAAGGCTACAGGCTCGACGAAGCCGCCTATCGCGGCGAGCGCTTTGTCGAGGGCTTCGATCGCCTGCACGAACCACAGCGCAATGCCGCCACGCAGCCCGGCCATGACCTCAAGGGCAACAACGACCTGCTCACGCTCACGCGCCCCGACGTGATCGGCGCGATCCACGATGCCTATCTGCAAGCCGGCGCCGATTTCATCGAGACCAATACCTTCAACTCGACCTCGATCAGTCAGGCCGACTATCACCTCGAACACCTCGTGCGCGAGCTCAATGTCGAAGGCGCGCGCCTCGCGCGTGCGCGCTGCGATGCAGCCGAAGCGGCCACGCCGAACCAGCCGCGCTTCGTGATCGGCGTGCTCGGCCCGACCAGCCGCACCGCCTCGATCAGCCCCAACGTGAATGATCCGGGCTATCGCAACACCAGTTTCGACGAACTGCGCCTCAACTATCGCGAAGCCGCCAGCGGCCTCATCGACGGCGGCGCCGACGTGCTCATGGTCGAGACGATCTTCGACACGCTCAACGCCAAGGCCGCGCTGTTCGCGATCGAGGAAGAATTCGACGCACGTGGCGCGCGTCTGCCGGTGATGATCTCGGGAACGATCACCGACCGCTCGGGCCGCACGCTCTCGGGCCAGACCACCGAGGCGTTCTACATTTCGGTCGCGCATGCGCAACCGCTCGCGGTCGGCCTCAACTGCGCGCTGGGCGCCAAGGAACTGCGCGAATACGTCGACGCGATGTCGCGCATTGCGCAGTGTCACGTCAGCGCCCATCCCAACGCCGGCCTGCCCAACGCCTTCGCCGAATACGACGAAACGCCCGAGGAGATGGCTGCGCTGATCGGCGAATTCGCCCGCTCCGGCCTGCTCAACATCGTCGGCGGCTGCTGCGGCACCACGCCCGCCCACATCGCCGCGATTGCCGCTGCGGTTGCCAACGTCGCGCCGCGCCAGCTGCCGACCCCGATTGCCGCGGCTGCCTGATCCGCGCCCAAACACGATTGATTGCCTGCCCTCCATGAACGATACCGTCCGCCCCTTGCAACTGTCCGGCCTCGAACCGCTGCGGATCACACCCGACTTGCTGTTCATCAACATCGGCGAGCGCACCAACGTCACCGGTTCGGCCCAATTCAAGAAGCTCATCAAGGAAGATCGCTACGACGAGGCGGTGGAAGTCGCGCGCCAGCAGGTCGCCAACGGCGCACAGATTCTCGACGTCAACATGGACGAAGGCCTGCTCGATGCCGAAGCGGCGATGGTGCGCTTCCTGCGCCTGATCGCCTCCGAACCCGACATCGCCAGGATTCCGGTGATGGTCGACTCCTCCAAGTGGAGCGTGATCGAAGCCGGTCTGCAATGCCTGCAGGGCAAGGGCGTGGTCAATTCGATCTCGCTCAAGGAAGGCGAAGAACCCTTCCTCGAACAGGCGCGCAAGATTCTGCGCTACGGCGCCGCCACCGTGGTGATGGCTTTCGACGAACAGGGCCAGGCCGACAGCGTCGAGCGGCGCCTGGAGATCTGCGAGCGCTCCTACCGCCTGCTCACCGAAAAGATCGGCTTCCCACCCGAAGACATCATCTTCGACTCCAACATCTTCCCGATCGGCACCGGCATCGACGAGCACGCCGACAACGCGGTGAACTTCATCAAGGCCGCGAGCGAACTGCGCCGGCGTTTCCCCCACTCGCACGTCTCCGGCGGCGTCTCCAACGTCTCCTTCTCGTTCCGCGGCAACAATCCGGTGCGCGAGGCGATTCACTGCGTGTTCCTCTACCACGCGATCAAGGCCGGCATGAACATGGGCATCGTCAACGCCGGTGCGTTGGCGATCTACGACGACCTCGATCCGGAACTGCGCGAGCGCGTCGAGGATGTGGTGCTCAATCGCCGGCCCGACTCGACCGAACGGTTGATGGAAATTGCCGATCGCTTCAAGAAGGGGCCCAAGGACAAGGACGACGGCAGTGCGCTGGCGTGGCGCTCGCTGCCGGTCACCAAACGCCTCGAACATGCGCTCGTGCATGGCATCGACCAGTTCGTCACCGAGGACACCGAGGAAGTGCGCGCGCAGTCCACGCGCACGCTCGACGTGATCGAAGGCCCGCTGATGGACGGCATGAACGTGGTCGGCGATCTGTTCGGTGCCGGCAAGATGTTCCTGCCACAGGTGGTCAAGTCCGCGCGCGTGATGAAAAAGGCGGTCGCCTACCTCTTGCCATTCATGGAAGAAGAGAAGAAGCGCAGCGGCGAGGTGAGCAAGTCCAACGGCAAGATCGTGATGGCGACCGTCAAGGGCGACGTGCACGACATCGGCAAGAACATCGTCGGCGTGGTGCTCGCCTGCAACAACTTCGAGGTGATCGATCTCGGCGTGATGGTGCCGGCGCAGAAGATCCTCGATACCGCGATCGCCGAGCAGGCCGACATGATCGGCGTGTCCGGCTTGATCACGCCCTCGCTCGAGGAAATGAGCCACGTGGCCAAGGAAATGGCGCGCCAGAACTTCAACATCCCGCTGCTGATCGGCGGCGCCACCACATCGCGCGCGCATACCGCGCTCAAGATCGAGCCGCATTACGAAACCGCCTGCGTGTGGGTCAAGGACGCCTCGCGCGCGGTCGGCGTGGCGCAGTCACTGGTGAGCAAGGAACTCGTCGATGGCTTCCTCGCCAAGGTGCGCAGCGAATATGCCGAAGTGCGCGAACGTCACCGCACGCGCACGCCGGGCAAGCGTCTGGTGTCGTTCGAGGCAGCGCGCAGCAACGGCAGCAAGCTCGACTGGAGCAGCTACCGGCCACCAGCGCCGCGCAAGCCCGGCATCACCGTGTTCGACGACATCCCGCTCGGCGAACTGTTGCCGGTGGTCGACTGGACGCCGTTCTTCCAGGCCTGGGAACTGCACGGCCGCTATCCGGCCAACCTCACCGATCCGGTGGTCGGCACGCAGGCCACCGAACTGTTCAACGATGCGCAGGCGATCCTCAAGCGAGTCATCGACGAGAAATGGCTGCGCGCACGCGCGGTGGTCGGCTTCTGGCCGGTCAGTCGTGTGGGCGATGACCTCGAACTGCGCAATGGCGCCGAGACCGTCATGCTTCATCACCTGCGCCAGCAGGCCGACAAGCCGGTCGAACGCCCCAACCTGTGCCTGTCCGATTTCATCGCGCCCAAGGATACCGGCATCGACGACTGGATCGGCGGCTTCGCGGTGACTGCGGGTCTTGGCATCGAGGAGCACCTCGAGCGTTTCCACGCGCAGAATGACGACTATTCGGCGATCATCCTCAAGGCACTCGCCGACCGCTTCGCCGAGGCGCTGGCCGAATACATGCACCGCAAGGTGCGCACGGAAATCTGGGGTTACGCGCCTGATGAAGCGCTCGACAACGAAGCCTTGATCGACGAGAAGTATCGCGGCATCCGCCCTGCCCCGGGCTATCCGGCCTGCCCGGATCACACCGAGAAGGCCACCTTGTTCCGCCTGCTCGATGCCACCCGCAATGCCGGCGTCGAACTCACCGAAGGGTTTTCGATGTATCCGGCTGCTGCGGTCTCGGGCTGGTACTTCAGCCATCCCGACAGCCAGTATTTCGTGGTCGGCAAACTCACCCGCGACCAGGTCGAGGAATACGCCAAGCGCAAGGGCTGGGAATTGCGCGAGGCCGAGCGTTGGCTGTCAGCGAACCTCGATTACGATCCGGACTGAAATCGGCAAGATGACGATGCGGCGTCAGCCCGCACCGGGGCTGCCGCTCTGCGCTGCGCGATGCCGCGCGTGCACGTAGAGGTTGTAGGAGGCCACGAACATCGGGAACGCATTCTGCAGAATCCCGACCGAATCGTTCTTGCCCCAGATGAAATAACTCAGCGTCATCATGCTGCCGACCATCGACAGATACCAGAACGCCATCGGCACCGCGACGCGCTTGAGCTTGCGGGTGGCGTAGAGCTGCACGAACCAGCGCCCGGTGAACAGAAGCGCGCCGCCATAGCCGACCAGTTTCCACGGCGTGATCGTCACGTTGTGGATCTGCAGGATGACCTCGTTCATTAAGCTCATGGGCGCTTACCACAACGGGAAAGCGCGCATTTTACCGTGATGTCGCCTTTCGGCCGCGTGTCGGGAAACAAGAAAGGCCGCAAATTCGCGGCCTTTCTCGCGACAAACTGTCGGCAAGGATCAGGTTCGCGCGGCGAGCCACTCGTGGATAGCGCTTGGCACTTCGCGCTGGGCACGCCCTGACACGTAGATGCCGATGTGACCGCCACGAAACGCAACCTGAGTGTAATCCTTGGTACCGACGTGCTCGGCGAGCACGCGCGAGGCCGCTGGCGGCACCAGATGATCCTGCTCGGCAAACACATTGAGCACGGGCATGCTGATGTTGCCCAGATGCACGTCGCGACCGCCGATCTTGAGCCCACCCTTGATCAGCTTGTTGCCCTGGTAGAAATCCTTGAGGAACTGGCGGAACGCCTCGCCCGCCTGATCAGGTGAATCGAAGATCCACTTTTCCATGCGCAGGAAGTTTTCCATTTCGACCTTGTTGTCGAGGATGTCGACCAGGCCGATGTATTTCTGCTGATTGAGCCGCACCGGCTTGAGCATGAGATAGCACAGGTTCATGAGATCGGCCGGCACGTTGCCGAGCGTGTCCACGAACAGATCGATGTCGAGCTTCTGCACCCAGTTCGACAGCATGTTGTCGGGCGTCTGGAAATCGACCGGCGTCACCATGGTGATGAGGTTCTGCACCTTGTGCGGATGCAGCGCGGCAAAGCACAGTGAGAACGCGCCGCCCTGGCAGATCCCGAGCAGGTTGATCTTGCGCACGCGGCGATGGCGCGCGACCGCATCGACCGCCCGCGCGATGTAGCCGTTGATGTAGTCATCGAGCGTGAGCCAGCGATCGGCACCATCGGGATAGCCCCAGTCGATGAGGTAGACGTCCTCGCCCTTGGCGAGCAGGTTCTTCACCAGCGAACGGTCATCCTGCAGATCGACCATGTACGGACGATTGACCAGCGCGTAGACGATGAGGATCGGCACCTTCGCGGTCGGCGCGCGCTCGCCCTTGAAGCGGTACACGACGACCTTGTCCTCGCGATAAATCTCTTCCTTGGCGGTGACGCCGAAATCGACGTCGTCCATCGAACGCAGCGTTTCGAGCGCAGCGCCGAGCTTGCGCTGGGTGGTGATGACTTCTTCGGCGGCCTTGGCCGGCTGGATCTTGACGGCTTGCATGGGAGCCTCGCTCAGCTATGCGCGCGCTTGCCGCGCCGGGTGGTCGCGGCCTTGGCGCCACGGGATGACTTTGCGGGCGCGGCCTTGTTGCCGCGTGCCTTGCGCTTGCCGCCGAGTGAAGCATCTGCGAACTGCGCGATGCGGGTGGCAAAGCCGCCGCTGGCCGCAGCCGCCGCACGCCGTGGCGCTGCCTTTTCGGGCGCCACTCTTGCGGGCGCCGTCTTTGCGCTTTGCTTCTTCGGTTTCGTCGCTGCAGCCCGCGGCTTGTCCACGCGCGCCACGGACGGCGCAGCCGCGACTTGCGCCGATGTTTTCGCTCGCTCACCCAGCGCCTGCCTGACCGCGTTGCGTGCCAGCGTCTCGAGTTCGCCACGCAGATCGGCAATCTCATCGATGAGGGCATCGCCGCCGCGCAAGCCGCGCACCTCGCGACGCAGTGCCTGCAAGCGCTCGCCGATGCTGTCGATCTCGCTGCGTGTGGGCACGCCCATGTCGCTGCTCAGGCGCTCGACTTCCTTTTGCACGTGCGAGCGCACGCGCATCTGCGCGTTGACCAGATCACCGTAGACCTCGCGGTATTCCTGCGACAGCGCGATGTCGGCATAGGCCTCTTCGATCGCATCGACCCACAGATCGTAGAGCGCGCGCAGTGATTCGATCTGGCGGCCCGGCTGCTCACGCTCGGAGAGTTTGCCTTCGAACAGCTCGAAACCGCGCTTGGCGGCGCGCAGCATGAGCTCGTTGTGGCGCTGGATCTGCTGTTGGTAGTCGAACCAGGCCAGCGCCGCATTCTGCTGATTCACCTGATGCTCGCGCGCCGGGCCGAAACTCGGCAACTTGAGCCAGGACTTGAGATCGCGCAGGTCGGGCGCTGCCGTTTGTCCGAAGCCGGACATGCCCAGCGCAAACGGATTCATGCCTGCGGCCGATCCCGGCCAGAGCTTGGCGAACGGATGTTCGAACGCGCCAGCCATGCCGTCGGGCGCCGCGAACATGCGTTTGAGCGGCTCGATCCAGCCCGACATGCCTTCGGCGTTGATGCCGCCGACGTTCATGCCGGCCTGCAGGAAGGACAGGTAATCGCGCGCCCCTTGCACGAAGCGCTCGATCGTTTCGGTCGGCGTGGCGTTGTTGCCGCCGAACAGTGCCGACCATTTCTCGAAGGCATTGGGCGGTTGCGCGCCTGCGCGCATCCATTCGGCCCATGGCCCGGCAGACTGCTGCAGCAACGCCTGCCACTGTCTGGTTGCATCGGAAAAGAACGCTTCGGACACGATCCGCCCTCGCTGACAAGATGGCACATGATACCGCGCCGCAGCATCCCGATCAGGCACAAACGGATTTCAGTCGGCGCGACGCGACAACTTGTAGACGAAGGCTGGCGGCAGATTGAGGGGCGCGAAGCCGACGCGCGTTGCGGTCAATCCCAATTCCTCGAGCAAATCCTGCGGAATCGGCGCCTTGGGCCCGTAGGTGAACTGGATCAGGCTGCGTCCCTTGCCGAGTACCGCAAAGACCGCTTCGAGGATCTGCTTCTGGATTTCGCGCGGCATGGCAAGAAAGCCGAGCCCGCTCACCACCGCATCGATACCGCCGTCGAGGCTTGCGCCGGCGACGATTCCCTGCAGATCGCGCGCATCGCCATTGATGATTTGAAGTTGCTGAAAACGCCGACACAGCACGGCGTGGAACTCGGGATTGAGCTCGACCACCAGCAGGTTGCGTGGCGAGATGCCTTGCGTGAGCAGGGCTTGCGTGAACACGCCGGTGCCTGCCCCCAGCTCGACCACGCAGCGCGCGTCCGCAGGAAGCTGACGCATCATCTGGCGCGTGAGCTGACGACCCGACGGCACCATCGACGCGGTGGTCAAGGGATGACGCGCCCATTGCAGGAAGAAGGCCCACGCAGCGGGGTGATCATGATTTGCTGCGGAAACTCCGCTGCCTTCTGGTTCGCTCATGCAGATGCCATGGATCGCCGGGCGCGCATCATAGCGTGCCGGCGCCCTGCTCCGCGCAGGGCCGGCTCACTGGACTGGACAAAGGAAGCCCCGCAACGATCAGGGGAACCGTTGCGGGGCGGACGCGGACGGCATGAAGGGGAGGGGAGAGCCGTCAGCGTGGAACCGGATCAGCGGCGGTAGTAGCCGTCGCGATCGTAATAGCTCGCTCGACGTCCGTAGTCGCCGCGATAGCTGTCGCGGTAGTAACTGCGATGAACGACGCGATGGCTGCGATAGCCGTAGTCATCGTGGTAACGCGCACCGTACCAAACCGGATAGCTGTAATACGCCGGCATGTAGTAGCTGCTGTAGTAGCTTGGGCCGTAGTAGGCCGGGTAGCTGTAGTTGCCGGCCCAACCGTAGCCATATCCACCGTAGCCGTAGCCACGATAACCATGACCCCAGCCGCCGTAACCGACGCTGGCGTTCCAGCCGTTGTAGCCATGACCCCAACCGCCGTGGCCACCGGAATAGCCAATGCTCACGCCCGGGAAATTGAAGCCGACACCCCAGCTCACGTGACCGCGGGCCAACGCGGCAGGCGCACACGCCATGCCTGCCAGGATCAGGATTCCAAACACCCAATTGCGCAGTCGAGTCGTCATGTTCAGCACCCCGTCGATTGACGGCTCCATCCTAGGCTACGGTGCTGAATCGGATGTGAAACGAAAACGAGACAATCGTTAAATTTTCGCACCGGCCGACGCCCGCACCCGCAGCTCGTAGCTGTGATGCACATGGCTGTTGCGGGCGAAGTCGAACGGAATCGTCTGTGCGGTCGTCTCGCGCACCTCGAAGGCTTCGGCAAGCTGCGCATCGAGGCGGAATCGGCGCAGGTTGTTCGAAAACAGGATCACGCCACCCGGGGCGAGTCGCGCAGCGCACAGGCGCAGCAGTTCGACGTGGTCGCGCTGCACGTCGAAGTCCTCGGCGCGCTTGGAGTTCGAGAAGGTCGGCGGGTCGACGAAGATGAGATCGTATTGACCGCGCGCATGGCGCAACCACTCCAATGCATCGGCCTGGATCAACTGGTGCTTCGGCCCGACGATGCCGTTGAGCGTGAAGTTCTCGGTCGCCCATTCCAGATAGGTTGCCGACAGATCCACGCTGGTGGTGGCTGCGGCGCCACCTGCTGCGGCGTAGACGCTGACCGCGCCGGTGTAGCAGAACAGATTGAGGAAACGCTTGCGCGCGGCCAGTGCGCGCACCTGCGCGCGGATCGGTCGATGGTCGAGGAACAGTCCCGTGTCGAGATAATCGAACAGGTTGACGCGAAAGCGCAGGCCGCCCTCTTCCACTTCGAGAAACTCGCTGCGCTGGGCGAAGCGCCCGTACTTGGAGCCGCCCTTGGCCTTGTAACGTGTCTTGAGCGCAATGCGCTCGCGCGGCACCTCGAGCGCCTGCCCGGCCGCGCGCACCAATTCGCGCAGACGATCGCGTGCGACCTCTTCGGGAATCTCGCGCGGCGGCGCGTATTCCTGAATGTGCAGCCAGACTTGCGGCTCGCCGGAATCCGCACACCTCGTGTACACGTCGATCGCTGCCGAATACTCGGGCAGATCGGCGTCATACGCCCGCCAGCAACTGATGCCTTCGCGCTGCAGGCGCTTGCGCAGGTGGCGCAGCGTCTTGCCAATCCGGTTCGCGACTGCCTGCGCGCCTGCCGAGAGCGGCTTGGGCGCATGATCCGGCGACTCCGCCGGCGCATTCAGGTCGAACAGCAGCAGTCGACATTCGAGCGCGCCGTTGTAGAGCGTGTAGCGCTTGTGCGCGCGCAGTCCGAGCACATGGCCAAGTTCGTCATCGGCCACGATCACACCGGCTTGCCAGCCCTTGAATTCCTCACGCAGGCGCTGACCGAAGGCGCGATACAACGATGCCAGTTCGACGGCTTCACCGAGGCGTTCGCCATAGGGCGGATTGCAGACCACCAAGCCTTGTTCGATGCCTGCAGGCCGCTGCAGGTGCTCGGCCGACTGCCGTGCCAGATGCAGAAATCCCGCCACGCCCGCGGCCTGCGCATTGCGCCGCGCCTCGGCGAGCACCTGCGGATCGACGTCGAAACCGAAGAACACCGGCTGCAGGGCGCGCAAACCCTCTTGCGCGCGGGTCTGCGCTTCTTCGTGCAGACGCGTCCACAAGGCCGCGTCGTGTCCGCGCCAGCCGAGCAAGCCAAAATACTCGCGGCGCAGACCCGGCGCGACATCGGCGGCGATATGCGCGCCTTCGATCAACAGCGTCGCCGAGCCGCACATCGGATCGAGCAGCGCCCCACCCTGCCGCGCAATCTGCGGCCAGCCTGAGCGCAGCAAGATCGCAGCCGCGAGCGTTTCCTTGAGCGGCGCCTCGCCGGTGCCCTGACGCCAGCCGCGCCGATGCAGCGGCGTGCCGGACAGGTCGAGCGCAATCCCAGCGCGTCCCTTGTGCAGGCGCACGTTGACGCGAATCGAAGGCTGCTCGACCTCGACATCGGGGCGCGCGCCACAGTGCTCGCGAAACTGATCGACGATCGCATCCTTGACGCGCAAGGCCGTGAACTGCGAGTGGCGCAGGCCCTCGCCGCCACCGACCGCATCGACCGCGAAGCTGCCTTCGACGGCCAAGTGCGCGCCCCAGTCGATCGCGCGCACACCGGCGTACAGCGTATCGGCGTCGCCCGCCTCGAATTCGGCCAATTGCAACAGGATGCGGCTCGCCAGTCGCGACCACAGACAGGCACGATAGCCCAGCTCGAGTTCGCCGCTGAAATGCACGCCCGCGAGTGCCTCGCGCGCATCGCCCGCACCCAATCCCTGCAACTCGTCGCGCAGCAGGTATTCCATGCCCTTGGCGCAGGTGGCGAAGAACTTGTGCATGTCAGCCGAGCCCGCCGAGGAACTGTCCGAACAACTGCGCACAGAGTTCAACATGCGCGCCGAGGCGATGGTCGTCATCGACGAGATGCAAGGTGGCTGCGCGTGTTCGTGCGAATTCGATCACCGGCTCGACCGCGCACAGTTCGTCGCGCCAGCCGTGCACCAGCGCGCTCGGTACCGCCGCCGCATCAAAGGCCAGGGAGTAACCCTTGACCGCAATCGGCACCGCGAGCAGGAACAGTCCATCGCAGGCAATTCGCAGCGACGCGAGGCCGGAAATGAAGGCACCCATGCTCGAACCCGCAAGCACGACACGCCCCTGATTCGGCACATGCTCAAGCAGGTACGCGATGCGCGCGTCGATCTCGCGCACGTCGCGCCGCGCATCGATGTCGCGATAATCGGGACGTACGCTCCCCCAGCCCAGCGCATCGCAGACCTGCGCCAAGGCGCTCACCTTGGTCGCCTGCGGCCCGCTTTCGAGGCCATGCGAAAGAATCACGCTACCTTTCATCGGCAATCTGGAATCGGCAAAGAAGCCAGCATACCGGTTCGGCACACTCATCGGTTCACTGCGCGGGTGCGCGAGATGTCACGAAAGCCTGTAGGCTGCGCCACGCCCACACTTGCCCAACACACCATGCCTGCACTCGCGATCATCGACTGGCCCCTGCCTTACGAATCCCGTCTGGCCGCGCGGCCTTCGAGCGCAATCGACCTCGTCGTGATCCATTGCACCGAATTGCCCGACATGAAGATGGCGCGCGAGTTCGGCGAGCGCGTCCGCTACGAGAGCTCGCAGACCGGCAACAGCGGGCATTACTACATCGACACCGACGGCAAGGTGTTCCGCTTCGTCACCGATACGCGCGTGGCGCACCACACCTTCGGCTACAACCCGCGTTCGCTCGGCATCGAATTGAGCAACATCGGCCGCTATCCCCATTGGGGCGACAGCCGCCATCAGGCCTTCACCACACCGTACACGGCGGCACAGATCGAAGCGCTGCGTGCGTTGTTGGCGCAGCTGCGTCAGGAGCACGCGAACCTGCGCTGGATCGCCGGCCACGAGGATCTCGACCGCCGCCTCGAACCGGCCAGCGACGATTCTTCGATCCAGTTGCGCCGGCGTCAGGATCCCGGCCCGTTGTTTCCATGGCCCGAGGTGCTCGAGGGCAGCGGGCTCGAACGCTTCGAGCCCCCCGCATCGTGAACGATGCACGGGCAGCGCCTCGCTATACTGTCGCGCTCCCCCGGCCACCGCATGGATCACGATGTCTTCCGCCGTCGAAGAACTGCTCGACTTGCTGCGCCTCGAACGTCTCGAGGACAACCTGTTCCGCGGCCAAAGCCGCGACATCGGCACGCGCTTCGTGTTCGGCGGTCAGGTGCTCGGCCAGGCCCTGTCAGCCGCACAACAAACCGTCGATGGGGCGCGCTCCGCGCATTCGCTGCACGGTTATTTCCTGCGTGCAGGCGACATCGACCATCCGATCATCTTCAATGTCGAGCGCACGCGCGATGGCGGGAGCTTTTCGGTGCGACGCGTGACAGCGATCCAGCATGGCCAGCCGATCCTCAATTTCTCGGCATCTTTCCAGATCAGCGAAAGCGGCTTCGAACACCAATTGCCCATGCCGAGCGTGCCCGCGCCTGCTGACCTCAAGCCTGCGGATCCGTTGCCCGACGAGGTTTACGAGCGCCTGCCGATCAAGTTGCAGCGCTGGTTCGGCAATTCCGGGCCGTTCGAGTTCCGTCAGGTCTACCCGCGCGACGAGCTCAATCCGCCCAAGCGCCCGCCGTTCCAGCACGTCTGGTTCCGCCTGATCGAGCGCGTGCCCGATGATCCGGCCTTGCAACGCGCCCTGCTCACCTACTCGTCCGATTTCCATCTGATCGGCACCGCCATGCTGCCGCACGGGATTTCCTTCCTGCAGGGCAACGTGCAGGTCGCCAGTCTCGATCATGCGATGTGGTTCCACCGCCCATTCCGCGTCGACGAATGGCTGCTGTATTCCTGCGACAGTCCGACCGCGCAAGGCGCGCGCGGCCTCGCCCGCGGCATGATCTACAGCGAGCAGGGTCGACTGGTCGCCTCGACCGCGCAGGAAGGCCTGGTGCGCTTGCGCGCCGACAAGGGTTAGGATGGCGCCATGCGGCAGATCTACACCTCACCGCGAATGGAAAACATCGAGCGTGTCGTTGCGCTGATGGCCGAGCATGGCATCGAAACCTCGATCGGCAATCGCCGCGCCTATCAAGGCGCCGACTGGAAGCGCTTTTCCTACAGTGAGCGCGGCGACCGTGACAGTTGGCCGTTCGTCTCCATCGTGCGTTCGGAAGATCAGACCCTCGCACGCAAATTATTGCGAGAGGCCGGTGTCGAACCGGCCACGCGCTTTGCCGAGGAACTTGCCGCCGCGCGCGGCGCCGGCAATCCGAGCCAGCATCAGCGCACCTCGGCACGCGTGAAAATGGTCGTGCTCGCGCTGATTTGCGGAATTTGCGTGTTGATTGGACTGCGCCTGTTCGCGAACTGAGCAAAGGCACGGCAGGCCTCCCACCATGCGCTCGGACGTCGTTCGCCTGTTCCAGACCTTGCCGCATCCCTGCGGCTACTTCAGCGAGCGCACCGCACAGAATCTCGTGATCGACCCGAGCGCACCGCAACTGGCCGCGCTTTACGACCAGGCCATGCAGCGCGGATTTCGCCGCGCGGGCGGCCACGTCTACCTGCCGCAGTGTCCCGCATGCCGCGCCTGCATCGCCTGTCGGGTCGCCGTCGCGCGCTTCGAGCCCGATCGTTCGCAACGACGCTGCCTCACACGCAACGAGGATCTCGAACTTCGCGTCACGCCGGCGGGCTATTCCGAGGAAGCCTTCGATCTCTACCAACGCTATCTGTCGGCGCGCCATCCCGACGGCGGCATGGATGATGCGAATCCGGTCGATTTCGCACGCTTCCTCTACACCACCTGGAGCCCGACCCAGTTCGTCGAACTGCGCGATCGCGATCGCCTGGTGGCGATTGCAGTGACCGATTTCTGCGCCGACGGCCTGTCCGCGGTCTACACCTTCTTTGATCCCAATCTGCCGCGCCGCAGCCTCGGCACCCATGCAATCCTCAGCCAGATCCGTCTCGCCGCCGAGCAGGGACTCGACTATCTCTACCTCGGCTTCTGGATAGCCGGGCATCCGAAGATGGACTACAAGAAACGCTTTGCCGGCCTCGAAATCCTCAGGAACGGCAACTGGCAGGCGCTCAACCGGGCCGAATGAGGCTCAGAGAAAACCGATCTCGTGCTCGCCATGCATCGACATCACCAGTTTGATCATCTGCAGTGGCAGCATGAGCTCGAGTTCAAGCCGCTCCTGCTTGGGGCCATTGCCGATCAAGGTCATCTCGAACAACGGCCCCGATGAATCGATCTCGCTGCAGACAATGTGCGGCCCGCCCGGCCCGTCACGCAGATACGGCTTGATCGCATCACCGAGCGCATCGATTGCCTGCGGAAACAGGAATACGGCGTAGTTCACGGGGTCGGGCATCACGGTTCCTTGCAGGTTGTGCGCGTGCTGCGGTCAAGCCTCATGGACGACCGCGAGGATTGCATCACGGATCGATCGAGATTGCCTGCGCAGCGCGCACGGCCTTGGCAACAGCAGCCTCGATGTTCGCATCGCGCGCGAGCGCAACGGCCATGCGCCGCTCGCCATCGACTTCGGGTTTGCCGAACAGGCGCAACGCAGTGTCAGGTTCGGCCAGTGCCTCGGCGACGCCGCGATAGCGCGGCCTGTTGCCCTTGCCATGCGCGAGCACGGCACAAGAGGCCGAAGGGCCGAACTGACGGATCTGCGGAATCGGCAAGCCGAGGATCGCACGCGCATGCAGCGCGAATTCCGAAAGGTCTTGCGAGATCAGCGTGACGAGGCCGGTGTCGTGCGGACGCGGGCTCACTTCCGAGAAGATCACCGCATCGCCCTTGACGAAGAACTCCGCTCCGAACACGCCATGGCCACCGAGCGCGGCCGTGATCGCAGCGGCCTGACGACGTGCCTCGGCCTGCGCAGCCGCGCTCATCGGCTGCGGCTGCCAGGATTCGCGGTAGTCGCCATGCTCCTGGCGATGGCCGATCGGCTCGCAGAAACTCGTGCCGCCGACGTGGCGCACGGTGAGCTGGGTGATCTCGTAATCGAAATCGACGAAGCCCTCGACGATGCAGCGACCCTTGCCGGCGCGGCCGCCCGATTGCGCGTAGTCCCAGGCTGCATCCACTTCACCAACGCGGCGCAGCGTGCTCTGGCCCTTGCCGGAACTGGACATCACCGGCTTGACCACACAGGGAAGGCCAATCGCTGCGATCGCGGCCAGATACTCCTCGCGCGTATCGACGAAGCGATACGGCGAAGTCGGCAGACCCAGATCCTCGGCGGCGAGGCGGCGAATGCCCTCGCGATCCATCGTGAGCCAGGCCGCGCGCGCGGTGGGGATCACGCGCACGCCCTCGCGCTCGAGCTCGACCAGCGTCGGCGTATGGATCGCCTCGATCTCGGGTACCACCAGATCGGGCTTTTCCTGCTCGATCACGCGGCGCAAGGCGCTGCCATCGAGCATGTCGATGACATGACTGCGATGGGCAAGCTGCATCGCCGGTGCGTTGACATAGCGATCGACCGCGATCACCTCGACCGCGAAGCGTTGCAACTCGATCGCCACTTCCTTGCCCAGTTCACCTGCACCCAGCAGCAGGACGCGGATCGCGGTGTCGGTGCGCGGCGTTCCAAACGGTTTCATGCGATCTCGCGGGCAATATCGGGCACGCGATTCTATGCGAATGCATGCCGGTGCAGATCAGGCACACTATGCCGATCGTGCCCTTGCCGGACCCTGCCATGCGCCTTGCTGCCCTCGCCCTGCTTGTCCTTGCCTGCACCGCGCAGGCTGCTCCGCCCGCGCAGCAGTGGTATACGGTCCTGCTCGATGGCCGCAAGATCGGCAGCTTCGAGACCACGCGCACGGTTCACGAGGGGCAGGTGCAGACCACGCAAACACTCGACATCAAGCTCGAGCGCGCCGGTATCTCGATCGGCCTGCGCAACAGCGAAAGCACTACCGAGACGCCTGCCGGCAAGCCGCTGGCGTTCAGCAGCACAGCGAGCATGTCGGGCATCGAAACGCGCATCGAGGGCCGTATCGTCGATGGCCGCATCGAGGCCACCACCAGCGTCGGCGGCGTAACCCAGAAACGCAGTCTCCCCTGGCCTGAAGGCGCGCTCATGCCCGAAGCAGCGCGACTGTTGGGCTTGCGCAAGGGGCTGACCGAAGGCGTGCACTACGACGCGCTCGCGTTCCAGCCCTCGGCGCTCGAAGGCGTGCGCATCGGCACCCGCATCGGTCCGCGCGAGAACGTCGAACTGCCCGGCGGACCACGGCAACTCGTGCGTGCGGAGCAGGCAATGACGATTGCGGGCACCACGCTGAATTCGCGCAGTTGGGTCGATGCGCAGCAGACCGTGTACAAGCTGGTGATGCCGCTGATGGGTGTGGATCTGGTGATGCTGGCCTGCGACCACGCCTGCGCCACCGCACCGAACCAGTCCAGCGATGTGTTCGAACGCACCCTGCTGATCGCGCCGCGCGCGCTCAGCCCGGCCGAACTCGCCGGCCCGATGCGCTACACGCTCGGCTGGCGCGGTTCGGGCAAATATTCCGGACTCATCAATACCGATGAACAGAGCGTCAAGGTCGATGGCGCTGCGCGCGTGCTCACGGTCGATCCCGAGGCGCACGCAGCCAGTGCAGCCGAACGTCCCGGCAAGAATGAGCTGCGGCCGAGCGACTACCTGCAGAGCGAAGCCCCCGAAATCATCGCACTCGCGCGCAAGGCGGTCGGCGACGCGCAGAGCCCGCAAGAAAAGATGCAGCGCATCGAGACCTTCGTGCGTGGCTTCATCAGCAACAAGAATCTCAATGTCGGCTACGCCTCGGCGCTCGAAGTCGCACGCAAACCCGAAGGCGATTGCACCGAACACGCGGTGCTGGTCGCTGCGCTCGGTCGTGCAAGCGGTGTCGCCACGCGCGTCGCCACCGGCCTCGCCTATGCGCCCGGCTTTGCCGGCAAGGACAGCGTGTTCGTGCCGCATGCCTGGGCACAGGCCTGGATCGATGGGCGCTGGCGCAGTTTCGATGCCGCACTCAAGGGCTTCGACAGTGGCCACATCGCCTTCGCGGTCGGGGACGGCGATCCGTGGAAATTCTTCGCCGGGCTGGAGCTGCTCGGCAATCTCGAACTCAAGGCGGTCGAGCCCGTGTCAAAGCCAGCGGCCACGCCAGCTCATTGAGCGACGCGGCGCCTCGGCCAGCGCCTCATTCGGCCCGCCAAGCCAGTCCTTCAAGCTTGGATCCGGGATCGATCTGTGTGGACGCATCGCTTGAAGAAATTCATCTATCTTTTTGATTGAATTGATTTCCTGTCAGCACGTTGATGCGTGCAGGGAAGGCACGCGCAGGGATCGGCCGCATTCTTCTTGACGATGATATCTTTTTGATATCTACTTCTGTAGCACCTTGAAGGAGGCCATAGCCATGAACGAACGCCCTGATCTCAACGAAACCAATGCGTTTTCCCTCGCCGGTATTCCGGTCGTCGTCATCATGATCCTGACCGCACTCGCCGACGTCGCGTGGATCATTCTGTCGCTCAAGGGTCAGACCAATCCCAACCCGGTACCACTCATCGTCGGCATCCTGTTTCTTGGGCTGCTTGGCTTTCTCGGCAAGGGATTCTTCCAGGTGCAACCCAACCAGGGTCAGGTGCTGCAATTGTTCGGCCGTTACGCCGGCACCAGTCGCGAGACCGGTCTGCGCTGGACCAATCCGTTCTATGGCAAGAGCGCAATAAGCCTGCGCGTGCGCAATTTCGAGTCGAGCAAACTCAAGGTCAACGATGCCGACGGCAATCCCATCGAAATCGCGGCGATCGTGGTCTGGCAGGTCATCGATACCGCCGAGGCGGTGTTCTGCGTCGACAACTACGAGAACTTCGTGCAGATCCAGTCCGAATCGGCGCTGCGGCAGATGGCGCAAAGCTATCCCTACGATGCACACGATGACAGCAAGCCTTCGTTGCGCAGCCACGGCGACCAGATCAACACGCACCTGGCCCAGGAAATCCAGCAGCGCCTGGGCAAGGCCGGCGTCAAGGTCACCGAGGCGCGCATCAGCCACCTCGCCTATGCGCAGGAAATCGCCCAAGCGATGCTGCAGCGCCAGCAGGCCAGTGCGATCGTCGCGGCGCGCGAGCGCATCGTCGAAGGCGCGGTGAGCATGGTCGAAATGGCGCTCGCCGAACTGGGCAAGCGCGGTGTCGTCGATCTCGACAACGAGCGGCGCGCGGCAATGGTCAGCAACCTGCTCGTCGTGCTCTGCGGCGAGCGGGCGACGCAGCCGGTGGTCAACACCGGCAGCCTGTATCAATGATTGGCTGCAAAGCCCGCACGGCGCGATCGAAGCGGATCGCGCCCAACGGATGCCATCACCGACATGGCTGAGAAGAAGGCCTATCCGCTGCGCATCAGCGCACCTGTGCTCGACGCCGTGCAGCACTGGGCCGATGACGAACTGCGTTCGCTCAATGCGCAGATCGAGTATCTGCTGCGCGATGCGCTGCGCAAGGCCGGTCGTCTCAAGCCACCACCAACTGAAGCGATCGAGGACGATCCGCAATGAATCCACGCCAGCCACAACTGCGCACCGCGCTTGTGCTCGCCCTCGTCAGCATCTTTGCGACTGCGCTGCTGTTTCCCTACCTGCTCGCCTTGCAGCCCGCGGCGCTGGAACTGGCGAGTGCGGCCAGCGGGCTGCCCGTCGCGGTGATCATTGCCGCGCAATCACTGCAGGCAGGCGTCATCCTGTTCCTGCTTGCATGGGCTGGCCTCAAGCTCGGCGCACCGCTGGGACTGGGCGCGCCCTGGCTGTCGGCGTGGCTGTATCGGCAGCCGGTTCCCGTGGCGCCGACCTGGACGCAGGCCGCGCTGCTCGGCGCACTCGCAGGCGGTCTCGTCCTCGTCGCGATTGCACTTTTCGGCGCGCCAATCGAAGAATCCACACCCACGGCGCAGGCCACGCTCGCGTTTGCCGCCAAGGGCTTGCTTGCATCGCCCTACGGCGCGGTCGTCGAGGAAGTGAGCATGCGCGCCTTCGTGATGGGTGGGCTCGCTTGGTTGCTCAGTCGCCTGTGCGGCGGCCAGCCTCGCGCGTGGGTGATGATTGCAGCGATCGTCATCGCCGCGCTCGCCTTCGGCGCCGGGCATTTGCCGATGGCCGCGCAACTGGCACCCTTGACGCTTGGCGTCGTCACGCGCGTGATCGTCTACAACACCCTGCCCGGCCTGATCTTCGGCTGGCTGTACTGGAAGCGCGGACTCGAGCACGCGATGCTCGCACACTTCTGCGCCGATCTCGTGCTGCACGTGGTTGCGCCGCTGGCGTCACTTGGCGCATGAACAACCGCGAACCCGACCATGCAGGTCGGGTTAGCAGGCTGCTGAAAAAACCTTTTCAGCAGCCTGATAGCGCAGTGCAGGGATGCACTGCACGCGAATCGATCACGCAAGTGATTGATTTGTCGGAGACGAGTCCGGGCATGTACCGGACTCGTCGAGCTGAAGAAGTCCAGGATGGACTATTTCAGCACCCTGTCAGGGCACCGTCTCATTCGAAACCGTTGCGGAAAATCAGGTCGGTATTGACCTGAATCGTCCAGGTCCGCGTGCGCGTTGGCAGGGGACCCGGCTTCACGTAGGTGCTGTTGTCGCGCACCCGCACCTGCAGCGTGCGCGTTGCCGGAGTCGGCGCGTTCTGCGCGAACGGAAAGCTCTCCGTCCATGAGCCGGCAAGGTGCACGCCGTCGAGCCACCACTCGAAGACGAGATTGCCGACCGAAGGCTGCAAGGCATCGATACTGAAGATCTGCGTCGTCCCCGGCGCGTATTGCACCGCTTGCGCGGTCGGCGGTGATTCGCTGCCGGGCTCGATCAGATCGATCCCGCTCGCGGGAACGCCCCAACCGCCCGCGTAAAGCCTGACCACATATTCCTGACGGCACGCGGGACAGAAATTCATTCCCAGATAACGCATCTCGCACTGGTCGACGGGGCGATACATGCCCGTGACCTGATACCGCGCGCCCTGGAACAAGCCGACACCCGAAGTGCCGGGCGGGGTCGGGATGGGATTGCCCGGCGTGAACCACGCCTTCCATTTGACCAAGGCCGGGTTGGTCTGGTTGGTGACATTGGGCTCGCAGGGCGAACCACCGGAAACGTCGCTGCAGGCCGGGAAGCCCGGGTAGGCCGTATCGTACTCATCGGCGAGGCCAGTGAAGGTGTGGCCGTACTCATGCAGGATGATCTCGCTCGCATACTGATTGGTCGAGGTCACCGAGACATACCCGCCCGAGCCGCCGTACACCGTGTCATTGGCCACCACGAGGATTTCGTCCCAATCCGGATAGGCCGCCGCTGCCGCCAGCACCTTGCTGTCGTTGACCGTGAGCAGTCGATGAATCTGCCAGTCGCAGAACTTGCCGTCGAATGCGGTGTTGACGAACTGTCCCGCACGCGGATCGGTTTGCGCGCCAGAATCCGCGCAACAACTCGAGGTGGTGCAACCGGCCTGGTAGGGCGGATGATCGACCCCGGACTGACTCGATGCGACGAACAACGTCGCCCAGTTGACGAAACTCTTGTACTCCAGATACGGCGTGACAGCGAAGAATTGATTCTCGAAGCTCGCCACATTGCTGTTGAACAGACTCTGCTGCGCGCTGGTGTAGCCTTCGCCGATCACGAGAATATCGACTCGATTCGACGCCGGCCCGGTGATCGCAGCGGGCGCAACGACCGGCGCGGCACTGCTCACGCTGCGCGCATCGGGCACGCGCGCGGCGATGGCCTGCAGGTCGAACGTTTGCTGCCTGCTGCCCTTTCCGAAACTGACCGTATCGGCCTCATCGAGCGGAATGCGCAGCACGAAGGCGCGTGACCCGGCCGTGTCGATGCGGGTGGACTCGATGGTTCCATCGTGTCCCGGATCGCGCGCGAATTCTCCGCGCAGCTGTGGCAGGTGCACGCGATGCTTGCCCAGATCTGCGCCTTGCCTATGCAGGCCATAGACGACTTCGTCATTGCGTTGACTCTGCAAGCTTCCTGCGTCGGCGCGCTGGCCCGGCGCCACGCCGTTGAGATCGACCTGCGCGTAGTAGACCGGACTGACCGTGCCCGTTCGATCGACTTCGAACACGATGTAATGAGCTGGCGCGGCCAGCACCGTCTGCGCAAAAACGGCCGCACCGGCGACCAACATGAATCGCCACGATTGCTGCTTCATCGGAATTCCCCTGCAATACCCCGCGCCAAGGATCAGTCACGCATGCGTGCTTGTCCAATGAATTGCCTGCATGACATCGGCACGAGTGCATTCAGCGGCCGCGGCATTGCGCGTGCTAGTGTGCCGCTCGGCAACTCGGCCCGGCTTCTGCGGCTCGCGGTGGAACTGACGCACCGTCAAGGCGCAGCTTTTCCCGAGCAATCTCGAAATCGAAATGGATCACCCGCCATGACCCTGCGCCCCTTGCTAGTCACCGCCCTGCTCGCCTGCATGCCGTTCGCGCTGGCGGCGCCTCCAACGTCCACGACCGACACGAAGGAAAGTGCAGCTCAGTCCATCGATGT
The DNA here is from genome assembly GCA_002632325.1 of Lysobacterales bacterium. Lineage (GTDB taxonomy): Bacteria > Pseudomonadota > Gammaproteobacteria > Xanthomonadales > Rhodanobacteraceae > Dokdonella_A. The sequence goes on from NSJK01000004.1 coordinate 47,693, forward strand.
CGATGCACTCGCACGCGCGAAGGATGGCAAGCCGACCGAGCCATCACCCGCCAAGGCAGCCAATCAGCCCAAGCCAGTCGCAAAGCCCCCCAAGGCAGCCAAGCAGAAACCGAAGGCCCCCGAGACCGTGCAGCAGCAAGTCAAGCCGGATGCAGCCGCTCAGGACATCGACGTCGATGCACTCGCGCGCGCCAAGGATGGCAAGCCGACCGAGGCAGCTCCCGCCAAGGCAGCTGAAACCGATCAGCCCAAGCCGGCAACGAAGCCCGTGAAGGCGACCAAGTCGAAGGCGAGTGTTGAGTCGGGCAAGTCCACTGCGAAGCCCGAGCACGCCGCACCCGAACCACAGTCTGTCGAGGCCAAGGCAGCGCAGGGCGAGCTAGGGACTGCGGCGCCCGAGACTTCCCCGGAACCTGCCACTGCAACACCGGAGTCAGCGAGCCAAGCGACGCCCGCACAGCCCGCGTCCGAACCAAATCAGGCCACATCGACCGATGCCGCGCAGACACCTGCTGCACAAGCCGCATCAGCGAACACGGCTGCGTCGAGCCAGAGCTCGGGCGACATGACAACCATGCGCCCGACGCCCCTGGCCCCACCCGACGCGCAAGCACAATCGCTGCAAAAAGCCTGCACGGCGCGCGCCACAGCCTTGCTCGATGCGGCCCAGAAGGGTGACTATGCCGCGGCCACGCACGACTTCGATGCGCAGATGCGCACGGCCTTGCCGCCCGAGAAATTCAAGGCCGCGTGGGAATCACTCGCCCGCTTCGGTACGCTGCAGGCACGCGGTCAGAGTCACGCGTCCGAGTCGCAGGCTTATCTGGCGATCACCATCCCGCTGATCTTCGACAAGGCCAACCTCTACGCCCAGGTCGCCTGCGGCAGTGATGGCCGTATCGCCGGCTTCTACATCAAACCATTGCCGGCGTCGGCGCAGTGATCGACGCTCCGCTCCCCACGCGCTGCGATGTTGACGCGCGCGCCGAAGTCATCGCGCGCGCGCGCCAGCTCGGCGTGCCGACCGATCACGCCCGACGTCACAAGCTTCGTCTGGTGCGTGAACCCAACCAACTCGCCTCGATCGGCTTCGACATCCATGGCCGCGAGCAATGGCTCATGCCGCGCGCCGCACTCGCCTTTGCGCGCATGCGCGCCGCGGCCCACGAGAAAGCGATCGAACTGCAGGTGGTTTCGGCGTTCCGCTCGGCGCATTACCAACTGGGCATCATCGAACGCAAGCTCGCGCGCGGCCAACCGATCGAAGACATCCTGCGTGTGAGCGCTGCGCCCGGTTACAGCGAACATCACAGCGGTCGCGCGCTCGACCTCACCACACCGGGTTTTTCCGCGCTCGAAGAGGAGTTCGCGCAGTCACTTGCGTTCAAATGGTTGCATCGCCACGCGGCCTGCTTCGGCTTCGTGATGTCCTACCCTCGCGGCAACCACCATGGCATCGCCTATGAGCCCTGGCACTGGTGCTGGCATGCACGCGCGCCGTCGGCGCGACGCTGAGCAGGCTCAAGCCGGCACGGCGGGGCTCGGGACAACGAGTGTGGATTCCGCGCTCAGGCGAACGGATCGCGCAGGATGATGTTGGCATCGCGGTCGGGCCCGGTGGAAACGATCGCGAGCGGACAACCGGCAAGCTCTTCGAGCGCGCGCAAATAGGCGCGTGCCGCGGGCGGCAACTTGTCCCACTGGGTAATGCCGTGGGTGGATTCGCTCCAGCCGGGGAACTCCAGATACACCGGCGTGCAGTCTTCCCAGCCAGCCGCATCGAGCGGCGCGTATTCGGTGCGCTTGCCGCGGTATTCGTAGGCGATGCAGATCTTGAGCTTGTCCATGCCATCGAGCACGTCGAGCTTGGTGATGCACAGACCGGAAATGCCGTTGATCGCCACCGCTCGCTTGAGCGCGACGATATCCATCCAGCCGCAGCGACGCGGGCGGCCGGTTGAGGCGCCGTATTCCTGACCGCGATCGCGCAGGCCCTGCCCGACCGCATCGTCGAGCTCGGTCGGGAACGGGCCGCCGCCGACACGCGTCGCATAGGCCTTGGCGATGCCGAGTACGTAGTCGATCGCATCGGCGCCAATGCCCGCACCGGCGAGCGCGCCGCCGATCGTGGTATTCGACGAAGTGACGTAGGGATAGGTGCCGTGGTCGATGTCGAGCAAGGCGCCCTGCGCACCTTCGAACAGCACGCGCTGACCCTGCTTGCGCAGGTCGTGCAGGATGCCGGCCACGTCGGACTTCATCGGCTCGACATAGTCGCCGAATGCCAATGCCTCGTCGAGCGTGCGCTGGAAGTCGATCGCCTCGGCGCCCAGATACTTGGTGAGCACGAAGTTGTGATAGTCGAGCGCGCTGCGCAAGAGTTCGGCGAGCTGCGCGGGGTAATGCAGGTCGGCGATGCGGATGCCGCGGCGTGCGACCTTGTCCTCGTAAGCCGGGCCGATGCCGCGCCCGGTGGTGCCGATCGCCTTGCCACCCGCAGCCTTTTCGCGCGCCTGATCCAGCGCGATGTGATAGGGCATGATCAAGGGCGTGGCCGGGCTGATCTTGAGCCGCGAGCGCACTTCCACGCCGCTGCCTTCGAGTTCCTCGATTTCCTTGCGCAGGGCTGCGGGTGAGAGCACCACGCCATTGCCGATCAGGCACAGCGCACCTTCGCGCAGAATGCCCGATGGAATCAGGTGCAGGACGGTCTTCTTGCCCTGAATCACGAGGGTGTGACCGGCATTGTGACCGCCCTGGAAGCGCACCACCGCACCGATGTCCTGCGTGAGCAGATCGACGATCTTGCCCTTGCCTTCATCGCCCCACTGGGCACCAAGCACCACGACCGACTGACCCATGACTGCACCTTGTCCAAGCTGCCGGCCAAGATCGACCGGGCATTCGCGGAGGATTCCGCACAAAGGAAAAGCCGGCGGCGCGCGAGGCACCGACCGGCTTTTGTGCATTATCCGGATTTGAGGCCCCTCGGGCCAGTGCGCCGGCGCTACTTGCTGTCCTGCAGGTAATGCAGGAATTCGGACTTGGGATCGAGCACGAACAGCCCGTTGTCCTGCGCGAACACATCGCGATAGGCCTCGAGGCTGCGATAGAAGCTGTAGAACTCGGGATTGCGCCCGTAGGCGGCGGCGTAGACCTGCGAGGCGTTGGCGTCGCCCTCGCCGCGGGTCTTTTCCGCATCCCGATACGCCTCGGCCTTGACCACCTGCACCTGACGCTGGGCATCGGCGCGGATCGTGCGCGCGGCTTCCTCGCCTTCGGCACGCAGTTGCGAGGCCACTTTCTTGCGCTCGGCCTTCATGCGCTCGTACACCGAATTGATGACGGTGCCGTCTTCGGGCAAGTCGATGCGCTTGATGCGCAGATCGACGATCTCGATGCCCAGATCCTGAGTCGCCTTGTTGGACTCGGCGACCAGATCCTTGGTGAGATCGGCGCGCCCGCCCGCAACCAGCTCCTGCAGCGTGCGTGCATTGATCGCGCGGCGTAGTCCCTCCTTGACCTTGGGCGCGATGCGATCACGCGCCTGCGCTTCGTCACCCGCCACGGCGACGTAGTAACGCGCGGCGTCGACGATGCGCCACTTGACGAAGAAGTCGATGGTGACGTCCTTCTTCTCGGCGGTGAGAGAGCGCTCGGGCTGCGAGTCGAACGAGAGCAGGCGCTTGTCGAAGCGCTTGACCTGCTGCATGAACGGGATGCGGAAATGCAGGCCCGGCTCGATGCCGGTGCGCACGATGCGGCCGAACTGCAGCAGGATCGCGGTCTGCGACTGATTGACCACGTAGGCCGAATTCGCGCCGACCAGCAGGGCCAGCGCACCGATGACAACGGGGATGGTACGCATCAGTTGCCTGCCTTGCCGGGTTCCGGCGTGACGGTGGTGGTGCCCAAGGCCTTGGCGCTCACGGCGGGCAGCATCGGCGACGGCAGGTTGATGAGGTTCTTGCCGCCGGTGGCATCGATCACCTTGGCGACCGGCTTGAGCACTTCGCTCATGGTTTCCAGATACAGACGCTTGCGCGTGATTTCGGGCGCGGCGCGGTACTGCGCCTCGACCAGATTGAAGCGCTGCGCGTCACCTTGCGCACGCGCGATGCGTTCGGCCTTGTCGCCTTCGGCGCGGGCACGGATCTCGGCGGCGACACCACGCGCCTCGGGCACGATGCGGCTGGCTTCGGCGCGTGCGTCTTCTTCCAGACGCGACTTGTCCTGCAGCGCGCGACTGGCATCGTCGAAGGCATCCTTGACCTCGGTCGGCGGGCGCACGTTCTGGATGTTGAGGTCGAGCAGCACGAGGCCGGTCTGGTATTGCTCGAGCGTGGCCTGCAAGACCTCGCGCGCCTTGATCACCAGTTCGTTGCGCTGTCCGGACAGGATCGCATCCATGTCGTTGTTGCCGACCACCGAGCGCACCGCGCTTTCGGCCGCCTGGGCGAGCGTTTCGTTGGGATCCTTGACGTCGAACAGGAAACGCTGCGCGTCGCTGATGCGGTACTGCACGTAGAAATCGACCAGCACGATGTTCTCGTCCTTGGTCAGCATGCGCACCTGATCGCTGGTCTGCAGCGTCTTGCCGGTGTTGACCGCCACCACGGTCTCGATCGGACGCGGGAACTTGAAGCCGAGACCCGGCTGCACGAGCCTCGCGACCTTGCCAAAGCGCAGCACCACGCCGGTTTCATCGGCGTTGATGCGCATCACGCTGTCCCAGGCTGCCCACGCCAACAGCATGCCGAGCACGGCGATGCCGGCACCGCCACCACTGCCGCCGAAGAGGCGTCCGAAACCATCGCGCAGCTTGTTCAGCCAGGCATCGAAATCCGGCCCGGAGCCGCCTCCGCCGCTGTCCTTCCATGGATCTCGCTGTTTGCCGCTGCCGGGTTCATTCCAAGCCATTGCTCTGCCTTTTTGCGCGACTGCCGACGGCCGGCTGTCGCCTGCCACGGTGCATCTGGATTGTTGCCGTCATCGTTGGCGCCGAAAGCACGCGGCACCGCGCTGCTGATTCATCGAGACGGGATTGCTTCCCGATTGTAGGTAGGGCCTTCCGGTGCGGCAAGCAAGTGCTCGCGCAACCATGCGCCATCGCCATCGGGCAAGCCGAACAGCGGCTCGACCAGTGCGCGTGGCGCATCGATGTGGATTCTCCAGCCGTCGTCGCCCGCTTGCTCCTGCGCCACCAAGCCCTGCGCATGCAGGCGCGCGCGCAGGCGGCCCGCCGCGGGCGGCAAGAGCAACTGTGCCTGGATGCGCTGCGCGCCAAGACTCTGCGCGATTGCCTCGCGCAGTCCATCGAGGCCCGCAGCAGCCAGTGCCGAGACCCAGGCGCGCAAGCGCGTGCCGCCGTCGATGCGGTCGAGCCGACCCGCACTCGAAGCCGCGAGGCCATTGCCGCTGCGTGCGGGCTGCGGCGAAGCGGATTCGACTTGCTCATCGCTCTCTGTCGCGGCTTCGAGCAGATCGACCTTGTTGTAGACCAGCACCTGCGGCAACTCGCCCGCACCGATCTGTGCAAGCACCGCATCGACATCGGCGATGCGCTGATCCCGCTCGGGGTCGGAGGCATCAACCACGTGCAGCAAGAGATCGGCTTCGCGCGCCTCGGCCAAGGTCGCGCGAAACGCGGCCACGAGGTCGTGGGGCAGATCGCGGATGAAGCCGACCGTGTCGGCGAGCAGGATCGGCCCGCAATCGAGCCCATCGAGTCGGCGCAAGGTCGGATCGAGGGTCGCGAACAACTGGTCGGCGGCGTAGACCTGTGCGCCGCTGAGCGTGTTGAACAGGGTCGACTTGCCGGCATTGGTGTAACCGACCAGGGCCACCACCGGAATCGCATTGCGCTGGCGCGCGCGGCGCGCGGTCGAGCGCTGGGTTTCGACCTTCTGCATGCGCTTCTGCAACTGCTTGACGCGCTCGCCGAGCAGGCGACGATCGAGTTCGAGCTGGGTTTCACCGGGGCCGCGCAGTCCGATCGAACCACCGCGCTGGCGCTCGAGATGGGTCCAGCCACGCACCAGTCGCGTGGTCATGTGCTTGAGCTGGGCCAGTTCGACCTGCAACTTGCCTTCGTGCGAGCGCGCACGCTGGGCGAAGATGTCGAGAATCAGGCCGGTGCGATCGACGACGCGGCACTGGGTGAGCTTTTCGAGGTTGCGCTCCTGCACGGGCGTGAGCGCGTGATTGACGAGGATGAGATCGGCATCGAGCGCAAGTCGATGCTCACGCAGCTCCTCGGCCTTGCCGGTGCCGACGAAATAACGCGGATTGGCGCGCTCCACGCGCGCGTTCAGGCTGCCGACGACGCTGGCGCCGGCCGAACGCGCGAGCTCGGCAAACTCCGACAAGGCTTGTGGATCGGCATGCCCGGGCGCCTGCGGCAACAGCAGCAGGGCACGCTCGCCTTTTCTGGATCGCTCGAACAGGACCATCACCCGCAGCAACAGTAGCCCGGTCAATGCGGCCGGCACGGCACCGTTTCAAGCCATGCCGTGCCGAATTCAGGACTCGGCTTCGGCCCCGGCCTGCTCGGCCGCTGCGGGCTGACCCGAGTGCGCGCCATCGGCCCCTGTCATGCGCACATTGCGTGTGGGAACGATCGTCGAGATCGCGTGCTTGTAGACCATCTGGCTCACGGTATTGCGCAGGAGCACCACGAACTGGTCGAAGGATTCGACCGTGCCCTGCAACTTGATGCCATTGACGAGATAGATCGATACCGGCACGCGCTCGCGCCGCAGCGCGTTGAGGAACGGATCCTGCAGTGATTGCCCCTTGGACATGAGTCTTCTTCTCCCGTGTTCGAATTGCGGGGAACCGGAGAAAACGCGCGCACGAGACGAGCCGCACCACGCCCGATTCCAAACCCCGACCCGATAGTAAGGCTTTGGCCGGACAAAGAGAAATGGGGATCGACGCGAACGCCGATTGGCTCACGCGGCCACACTGAGGAAGCGTCCGAGGCGGGCACTCGCAGCATCGACCAGGTCAACCCGCTCGCTGTCGAGGCTCTGGGCATCGATCTCGCCACGCAGCCAGGTGAGCTGACGCTTGGCGAGCTGACGGGTGGCGAAGATGGCGCGCTGGCGAAACTCGGCCAAGCTGGACTGCCCGGCCAGATACGGCCAAGCCTGACGATAGCCGACTGCGCGCATCGCCGGCAGATCAGGATGCCAACCCGATAATTCACGCAGGCGCCGTGCTTCCTCGACCAGTCCCGCATCGAGCATCACGTCCATGCGCTGCGCGATCCGCTCGTGCAAGACCTCGCGCTGCGCCGGTTGCAAGGCGAGCTTGAGGATCCGGAAAGGGGGCCGCTGCATGCCATGTTCGAGCAGGCGCGAGGGCGGCTCACCCGTCAGTTCGGCAATCTCGAGCGCGCGCTGGATGCGCTGCGCATCGTTGGGTGAGAGCCTGGCTGCGCTCTGCGAATCAAATGCAGCGAGCCGTGCATGCAGCGCCGGCCAGCCCAAACGCGCCGCCTCGTCGCTCAGGCGCTGGCGCAGTTCCGGATCGGCATCAGGCAGCGGCGCCAGTCCCCAGGCGAGTGCGCGAAAGTACAGGCTGGTGCCGCCGACCAGCAACGGCACGTGGCCTGCCGCGGTGATCTCGTTCATGGCCAGCAAGGCGTCACGGCGGAAATCGGCGGCCGAATACGGAGCGGTCGGCTCGCGGATGTCGATCAAGCGATGCGGAAAACGCGCCAACGTCGCCGCATCGGGCTTGGCCGCGCCGACATCGAGGCCACGATAGATCAGCGCCGAGTCGACGCTGACGAGATCGACCTTGAAGCGTTCGGCCAGGCGACAGGCGAGCGCGGTCTTGCCGCTCGCGGTGGGCCCCATGAGGAAGATCGCAGCCGGACGCCGGTCGATGTCGTGCATCGGCGCATTGCAGCCGCGCCGGCGCGAGCGGTCAAGCAGGCAAGCCCTGCGCGAGGGGGCGCCGTTGTCAGCAAGATTGAAGAAGGAATCGGTTACTTCACGAACTCGCCGCGCGGATGCTCGACCGCGGCCTGCACGCGGCGTCGTGGCATCAACGACACATCGAGCAGACGCTCGATGCGCGAGAACAGCTCGGCACGCGAGAACGGCTTCTTGATGAAGTCGTCGGCGCCGATGCGCTGTGCGTAGAACTGTTCGGTCGCCTGCTCGTTGCCGCTCATCATGATGATCGGCACTTCACGGGTGCGCAGGTTGCGGCGCATCTGGCGCAGCGCGGCGAAGCCATTGATGCCCGGCAAGATGATGTCGAGGAAGATCAGATCGGGCGGATCATTGACCGCGATTTCGACGCCCTTCTCGCCATTGAGCGCCTCGTCGACCTCGTAGCCGTTCTGCTCGAGCATGCGTCGCAGCGTCGCCACCACGGTGGTGGAATCGTCGACCACCAGCACGCGCATGCCGCTGCGGGCATTGACACGTTGTTTCTGCCGCCGCGTACCGTCGACGCTTTCCTTCTTGGACGCGCCGAACCATCGCTTCAGAAATCCGAACATCCCGAAAGTCCCCTGAGCGGCCCTCCCGCGGCCTGCGCGTAGTTTCCTGCGGAAACCCCGTGCAAACAAGGGGCTGGCTAATGAAGTTTGGTTGTCAGCACCGCTGCAAACGGCATCTTCGCCCGCGATGGCGACGTATAATCGCCGACTTCGCCCGTGAAGTGATGACCATGTCACAAATGATGAAGGCCCTGGTCAAGCGCGAAGCCGCGCGGGGCATCTGGATGGAAGAGGTGCCGATTCCCGAGATCGGCCCCAACGACGTACTCGTCAAACTCGAGAAGACCGCGATCTGCGGCACCGACCTGCACATCTACAAATGGGACGAATGGGCGCAGCGCGTGATCAAGCCCGGCCTCGTGATCGGTCACGAATTCGTCGGCCGCATCGTAGAAATCGGCGCCGGCGTGCGCGGCTATCAGCTCGGTCAGCGCGTCTCCGCCGAAGGCCACATCGTCTGTGGTGTCTGCCGCAACTGCCGCGCCGGCAAGCAGCACCTGTGTCCGCACACGGTCGGCATCGGCGTCAATCGCAATGGCGCCTTCGCCGAATACGTGGCGGTCCCGGCCTCGAACCTGTGGCCGATTCCCGACCAGATTCCGAGCGAACTGGCGGCCTTCTTCGATCCCTACGGCAACGCTGCGCACTGCGCGCTCGAATTCGACGTGATCGGCGAGGACGTGCTCATCACCGGCGCCGGCCCGATCGGCATCATTGCCGCGGGCATCTGCAAGCACGTGGGCGCGCGCAATGTGGTCGTCACCGACGTCAACGACTATCGCCTCAAGCTCGCCGCCGACATGGGCGCGACGCGCGTGGTCAACGTCTCCAAGCAGTCGCTCAAGGAGGTGGTCAAGGATCTGCACATGGAGGGCTTCGATGTCGCGCTCGAAATGAGCGGCAATCCGCGCGCCTTCGCCGACATGCTCGACGTGATGTATCACGGCGGCAAGGTCGCCCTGCTCGGCATCCTGCCCAATGGCGCCGGCATCGACTGGGACAAGGTGATCTTCAAGGGCCTCACCCTGCACGGCATCTACGGGCGCCGCATGTACGAGACCTGGTACAAGATGACGCAGATGGTGCTCACCGGCTTCCCGCTGCAGAAGGTGCTCACCCACCAGATCCACATCGACGACTTCCAGAAGGGCTTCGATCTCATGGATGCAGGCAACTGCGGCAAGGTGGTCTGCTCCTGGAACTGAACGGCGCGTGGGCGTGGTCGTGTGCGCAAGAGCGCGCCGAGCCCCGCGCGCGCAAGCGCTCACTCACCTTCATGCAGGCTTGACCGTCCGACGATGCCGATCCGAGACATCCGCCAACTGCTCGAGGCCGAACTGACCACACTGGCGCCGGGTCCGATTCTCGTCGCCTTCAGCGGTGGTCTGGATTCGACCACGCTCCTGCATGCGCTTGCGCAAAGCCCGGCTGCGCGCGAACGCGGTCTGCGTGCGGTGCACGTCAATCACGGCCTGCATTCCGACAGCGCGATGTGGGAACGCCACTGTCAGGCCTTCGCCAGCGCACTCGGTGTCGAGATCCTGCTGCGCCGGGTCGAGGTCGCGCGCCGTTCCGATCTGGGTCTGGAAGCCAGCGCGCGGCGCGCGCGCTACGGCGAAATCGAAACCCTGCTCGGCGTTGGCGAGATCCTCGCGCTCGCCCATCATCGCGATGACCAGACCGAAACCGTGCTGCTCAAGCTGCTGCGCGGCGCCGGCCCCGAGGGCATGGGCGCGATGCGGCCGTTGCGCCGGCTGGGTCAGGGTCTGGCTTGGCGGCCGCTGCTTGGCCTGCCGCGTGCAAGCTTGCGTGAATACACGGTTGGCCACGGCCTGCAGTGGCTGAGCGACCCGAGCAACGACGATCCGGGCATCGATCGCAACTACCTGCGTCTGCAGGTGCTGCCGCGCATCCTCGCGCGCTGGCCCGAAGCCGGAGCGAGCATCGCCTTGAGCTCGAACTGGGCACGCGATGTCGCCGCTTACGTCGACACGCAGGCCCAACACGCACTCGCGGGCGTGCGCGGTCTGGATCCGGCCACGCTGCGTTTTCGCGAATGGCTCGATCTGCCCGCGGCCCTGCGCGATCCGGTCCTGCGCCAATGGCTGCGCGGCATGGGTCTGGCCGAGCCCACGCATTTTCAGGCGAGCGAACTGCTGCGTCAGATCAGCGAAGCGGGCGAAGATCGCCAGCCTTGCGTGCGCTGGCCCGGCGTCGAAGTGCGTCGCTACCGCGATCTGTTGTTCGCGATGCGCCCGGTGCAATATCCGCCGCACGACTGGCATGGCGAGTTCGACGGCCGCGACCTGCAGTTGCCGCTCGATCTCGGCATTCTGCGTCTGGCCAGTTCCAGGACCGATGCACGCCTGCCGCAGACATTGCAGGTGCGCTTTCGGCGCGGCGGCGAAAGCTTGCGCCTGTCCGGCGACGGCCCCACCCGCGAACTGCGTGACCTGCTGCAGGAGTCTGGCGTGCCGCCGTGGCAGCGTGCACGCCTGCCGCTGCTGTTCGATGCCGACGAACGCCTGCTTGCAGTCGCGGACCTGTATCTGGCCGCCGATGCATCGGCGCTGCTCGTGCCACTCGATGCACGCATCGAGTGGCACGATCCGAGCCGCGCGCAAGCAGCCAAATCGCGTGACGCGGTTGATCTTGCCGATGGCCTGAGCTAGCGTTCGCGCCCATGCCGAACAAGCCCGCGACCCAGCCAGCCGAGCCGAGCTTCGAGCACTCGCTAGACGAGCTCGAACAACTGGTTTCGCGCATGGAGCATGGCGACCTCAGCCTTGATGACTCATTGCAATCTTTCGAGCGCGGGATTGCGCTCTATCGCGACTGTCAGGGCGCGCTCGACCGCGCCAAACTGCGTGTGGATCAATTGCTCGACCCCGCCAATCCCGATGCGGCGCAGCCGTTCGACGAAGATCGCGACGAGCATCCGTGAGCAAGATCGCATGCGGCGCATCTTTTCGCGCGAATTCTTGTGAATCGGTGCCCGGTGGCCATCTGCCTCAACTCAGCACGGCACGGACTGCAGCACCTTGAAAGAACTGTCGGCCGAACTTCTGGCCTTGTCGGCGCGCGCCGATGCCGCGCTCGCGCAGGCCCTGCCGCCTGAGTCGCTGCCTCCGGTCGAGCTGCATCGAGCGATGCGCTATGCCGTGCTCGGTGGCGGCAAGCGTCTGCGACCGCTGCTCGTGTATGCGACGGGAAATGCCTTCGCTGCGTCGCTCGACAAGCTTGATTCGAGCGCCGTGGCGGTCGAAGTCATCCATGCCTACTCGCTGGTCCACGACGACCTCCCGGCGATGGACGATGACGCGCTGCGGCGCGGCCGCCCCACCTGCCATGTCGCCTTCGGCGAGGCGATGGCGATCCTCGCGGGGGACGCCCTGCAGGCGCTCGCCTTTGAAGTCCTCGCCGGTGATTGCGCGCTCGCCACGGCGCCGAAGCGCCATCTGGCCATGCTGCGCACGCTGGCAGGCGCCTGCGGCTCGCACGGGATGGCCGGCGGACAGGCGCTCGACCTCGCAGCGGTCGGTCACAGGCTCACGCCTGCCGAGCTCGAACGCATGCACGTCCACAAGACCGGCGCGCTGATCCGCGCCAGCGTGCGTCTGGGCGCCCTTGCGGCCGGCTGCGAAGATGGTGCCGTGTTGGCGGCACTCGAAGACTATGGCCATGCCATCGGCCTCGCCTTCCAGATCCGTGATGACCTGCTCGACATCGAAGGGGCGACCGCGCAACTGGGCAAGACCGCAGGCAAGGACGCGACCGCGAACAAGCCGACCTATCCGGCCATCCTCGGCGTCGATGCCTCACGTCGACAGCTCAGCGAACTGACTGCGCGTGCCGAAGCCGCGATCGACGTGCCCGGCCTCGATGCACGCCTGCTGCGCGAGCTCGCGCGCTTCGTCGCCCTGCGCGAGAGCTGAGCAGAAAGACGCATCGCTCAGGCCGACGCGCGCCCTGCCTCGTACACGCGCAGGTGGCACAGCGCAGCGGTCAGCAGTGGCACGTCGAGGCCGAATCCGCTCGCGCGATGATGCAGGTCGCCAAGAATGTGCTCGACCTCGGTCGCTGCGCCGCGCTCGAGGTCGCGCAGCATCGAAGCCTTGAGCGGCGAGTCGGGCGTGGTCAGGGTGACGCGTGCGGCCTCTCGCGCTGCCGCTGCAACGGGATGGCCACTGCGCGCGGCAATCGCGCAGCATTCCGCGTACAGGCGCTCGATCACAGCCGCGCCGCCGTCGCTGGCAACGATCGGGCCGAGCGCGGCGCGCATCAGGCAGGTGATGCCGGCCAGCGTGGCAATGAAGGCGAACTTGTCCCACATCGCGGCAAGGATGTCGGGTCGCTCGATGGCCTGCGGCCCGAGTGCAAGCAAGGCCTCACGTATCGACGCGGGAACCGGCATGTCGGCGTCGCGACTTCCGAAGCTCAGGCGTTCGAGCGTGCCGAACTGACGGATCGCACCATCGCTTTCGAGCGTGACCGAGATATGGGCGAGGCCGCCGAGCACACGCTGCGCGCCGAATTGCGCATCGAGTCGATCAAGATGACGCAGACCGTTGAGCAGAGGCAACACGCGCGTATGCGGACCGACCGCAGACGCGATGGCGTCGATCGCATCATCGAGATCGCCCGCCTTGCACGACAGCAGCACCAGATCGAAGACCTGATCGACCGCGACCAGCGTGCTCACGCGCTGACTGAATTCGAACTGGCGGCCCTGCACGCGCAGGCCGTGTTCATGCAGCAATGCAGCACGCGCTGGCCGCACGAGAAAGCTGACATCGGCACCTGATTGCAGCAGGCGCGCACCGAAGAAGCCGCCTGTCGCACCGGCGCCGAGGATGAGGATGCGCATCGCGCCCTACATCGTGTTGGTCGGGCGTTCCTGGCTGAGGATGCCGGCCAGCACCGACTCGATCTTGGTGCGCGCGACTTCGCCATCGGAGGATTCGTTGAACTGCACACCGATGCCGGCGACCCGGTTGCCCTGGGCTCCGGCCGGCGTGATCCAGGCGACGCGTCCGGCCACCGGCAGGCGATCGCCCTCGTCCATCAAGGACAGCAGCAGGAACACTTCATCGCCGAGGCTGTATTGCTTGGTGGTGGGCACGAACAGCCCGCCGCCACGCACGAAGGGCATGTAGGCATTGAACAACGCGCCCTTGTCCTTGATCGCGAGCGACAGGATGCCCTGTCGTGGCGCGCCGCCGCCGCTTGGTGTCGCCATCTGTCAGCCTCGTTGCCTGGACTCGTCGCGCCGTGGCCACGTCCGCAGCAGATCGAGCAGGAGCAAATCGATCCGCAAGGTCGTCGAAAGCAGGCCACGCGCGCGATTGGCATGGCCGAACCAGGCCACAAGCTTGGGGATTTCCCCCCGTGCGGTCAAGGACGGCGTTGCGGCAAGGGCGCGCTTGCGCGCCTCGTCGCGCGCGATCACCGCGGCAAACCACAGTCGTTCGGCCGGTCGATCCTGACTCCATTGCTCGGCCAGTTCCTGCGCCTGACGCTGGCCGCGCTCGAATGCGGCGAGATCGCGGGCACAGGCCTCGCGCAGGGCCAGATTGGAGTCGCGGATCCAGTTCAGCGCCAACCCGGGGTTGCCCAGACTCGCCGCCAGCACCTCCTGCGCCTGCGCCGCCTCCACGCCCTGCACCTTGAGCCAGGCCAGCGCCGCGGCCGGCGTCGGCGCGGGCAGGTCGATGCGCTGGCAGCGGCTGCGGATCGTCGCCGGCAGTCGCGCCGGATCATCGGCAAGCAAGACGATCACGGTGGCGGTCGCCGGTTCTTCGAGCGTCTTGAGCAAGGCGTTGGCGGCATTGGCATTGAGCCGGTCGGCCGGATCGATCACGGCAAGCTGCCAACCGCCGAACTGACTCGACAGCGCGAGGCGCTGCGACAGGGCGCGCATCTGGTCGATGGTGATCTCGCTGCGCTGCTTGCCATCGTCGCGCAGCTCGAGGCCCACGCGGATCAGATCCGGATGCGTACCCGCCGCGAAAAGCAGGCACGCCCGGCACTGCCCGCAGGCACCATGCCGGAGATCGGCACGCTCGCACAACGCCGCTGCCGCGAAGGCATCGGCGAGTGCGCGTTTGCCCAGACCCGCGGGCGCGGCAAACAGCAAGGCGTGGTGGAGACGTCGCTGCGACAGCGCCGCCATCAATGCCGTCCAGGCCGGCTGCAGCCAATCACCGAGCCCGTTCATTGCTTCACTCCGGCGCTGTCCAGGAATGCATCCAGTTCGGCGCAGGCAGCTGCGCGCACCGCCTCGAGCGGCTGGCTCGCATCGATGCTGCGGAAGCGCTGCGGCTCCTGCGCGGCGCGCTGACGATAGGTGCCGCGCACGCGCTCGAAGAAGGCCGCGCCCTCGGCTTCGATGCGATCGCGCGGGCCGCGTGCGCCCGCGCGCGCGAGGCCCTGTTCGATCGGCAGATCGAGCAACAAGGTGAGATCGGCGCGCACGGGCGCCGCCCAGGCCTCAAGCGCAGCGATGCGTTCGAGCGGCTGGCCACGCCCGCCGCCCTGATAGGCATAGCTCGCGTCGGTGTAGCGATCCGACAGCACCCACTGCCCACGCGCGAGCGCGGGCGCGATGCGCTCACGCACATGCTGGGCGCGCGCGGCGAACACCAGCAGCAATTCGCTTTCCGCGCACAGGCCCGCGTGGGCCGGATCGAGCATGAGTGCGCGTGCAGCCTCACCGAAGGCGGTGCCACCGGGCTCACGCGTCACCACCACATCGATGCCGCGACTCGCAAGGCGCTCGCGCAGGGCATCGAGCACGCTGCTCTTGCCTGCGCCCTCGCCCCCTTCGAGCGTGATCAATCGTCCGTTCATTGGCCGCGCCGCAACTGGTACTTCTGCACGGCGCGATTGTGCGCGTCGAGCGTGGGCGAGAATTCGTGGCTGCCATCGCCGCGCGCGACGAAATACAGCGCATCGCCGGGCGCCGGATGCATGACGGCCTGCAACGCGTCGATTCCCGGCAAGGCGATCGGTGTTGGCGGCAAGCCATCGCGCGTGTAGGTGTTCCAAGGCGTGTCGGCTTCCAGATCGCGGCGGCGGATGTTGCCGTCGTAGCTCGCACCCATGCCGTAGATCACGGTCGGATCGGTCTGCAGGCGCATGTGGAACTTGAGCCGACGCAGGAATACCCCGGCGATCTGCGGACGTTCGGCCGGCTGCGCGGTTTCCTTCTCGACGATCGAAGCGAGAATCAGCGCTTCATACGGCGAGGCCAGCCGCACCTCGTCCGCGCGCTGTGGCCACAACCTGGCAAGCGCCTTGTCCATTGCCTCGTGCGCACGCTTGAGGATGTCGAAATCGGACTCGCCCTTGACGAAGGAATAGGTCTCGGCGAGGAACCAGCCCTCGGGCTTGCCGTCGGCGATGTCGAGCCTGCGCGCGACGGCCTCGTCGCCGAGGCCAGGCAAGGTCTGCTCGAGTCCCGTCGCATTGGCCAGCGCAAGACGCAGTTGCTGGAAGGTCCAGCCATCGACGATGGTGAAATGGTGCTGCACCACATCGCCCGCCGCCATCTTGCGCAGCAGTTCGCGTGGCGTGAGCCCGGGCGTGAGCGCGTACTCGCCCGCATGCAGGCGCGCGGCAATTTTCGACTCGCGCCCAAGCACGCGCCAGTAAAGACTCGTGCGCATGTCACCGGCAATCAGCCCCTGCTCGCGCAACTGCGCAACGATGCGCGCGTAGTTGGCGCCGCGCGCGACTTCGAACGTGGTGCCGCTGTCGCTGATCGGCAGCGCGGTGTTGGTGTAGCTGCGATAGCCCTGCCAGCCGATGAAGCCACCCGCGACCGATGCCAGCACCAGCAGCAAGGCAAGCATGCGCAGCAGCGCGCGCCCGCGGACGTGGCTGCGCTGATGGATCATGGACGGGCGTGAAGTGTGACTCATCGATCGCGCAGGGTACCCAAAATCCACCCACGGTGGGAGCACGCTCCCGACTTCACCCGGCGCAATCCAGAGCGCGCAGGATGCCACGCGCCTTGGCGCGGGTTTCTTCGAGTTCGCGCAGCGCATCGGAGTCGGCAACGATGCCGGCGCCGGCGCGAAACTCGATGCGTGTGCCTTGCCGACACAGCGTGCGGATGAGGATGTTCAGATCCAGATCGCCATTGCGATTGAGATAACCCAGCGAGCCGGTGTAGGCGCCGCGGCCAACGCCTTCGAGTGCGGAAATGATCTGCATGCAGCGCACCTTCGGACAACCGGTGATGGTGCCGCCCGGAAACACCGCGCGGATCGCCTGCCCCGGGGTCACGCCCGCGCGCAGTTCGCCGCGCACGTTGGAGACGATGTGATGGACGTGGGCATAGCTTTCGATCACCATCAATTCATCGACAGCGACACTGCCCGGTTCGCACACGCGCCCCAGATCGTTGCGTTCCAGATCGATCAGCATCACGTGTTCGGCACGCTCCTTGGGATGGCCGACCAGTTCGGCGCGTCGCGCCACATCGTCATCCCCCGGTCGACGCGCGCGTGTGCCCGCAATCGGCCGCGTCTGCGCCAATCTGCCACGCAGTTCCAGCAGACGCTCGGGCGAGGAGCTCGCAATCGCCCAGTCATCAATCTGCAGGAGCCCGGCAAACGGCGCCGGATTGGCCCGCCGCAATGCCGCGTGCAACTGCGCAGCCGCTGTCGGCGCGGCAAGACGCGCGCACCAGCCGCGCGACAGGTTGACCTGGAACACGTCACCGCGACGCAGGTGCTCATGCACGCGCGCCACGCCATCAAGAAACCGCTGCGGGTCGTCCTCATCGATGCCGTCGATCGCGACCTGCGCCGGGACAAATGGCGCAACACCGGCCAGATCGGCCGCCATCACCTCCAGCAGATCGGCACGCTCCGTCTCGGCGACGAGCACGGTACGCGCATGCCGATGATCGACGAGAATCGCCGCCGGACAACGCACAGCCATGGCGCGCGGCAACGGCTGTGCCGCTTGCGGCAAGTGCAGGCTCGGTTCGATTTGCGCGGCCAGCTCATAGCCCAGATAAAGCAGCCAACCACCACGAAACGGCAAGTCCGGCGTCGCTTCGTCAGAGATTTTCGCCCGCGTCCATCGGGCATCGAGTGCATCGAGGAAATCACCTGCCGCACAGCCAGCCTCGCCTTCGAGCAAGCCATCGGCAGCGAGCACGAGGCGCTCGCCGGGAAACGCGAACAGGATGTCGTGGCGGGACCGCGCACCGCCGCGCGCCGCACTTTCGAGCAGACCCGGATAGCGCTCGGGCCACGCTGCCGCAAGCGCAAGCAGATCGTGCGTGCCGGCGATTTCGCGCACGAGATGTGTCATCGGCACCTTGAACTGCGGAGAGCGGTCGCGCCGGCGCAGGCTGTGCGCACCGCCGCGTGATCGGATCAGATGCGGCGGAAGATCAGCGTGCCGTTGGTGCCGCCGAAACCGAAGGAGTTCGACATCACCACGTCGAGCTTCGTCTGTCGCGCGGTGTGCGGCACGAAATCGAGGTCGCAGCCTTCGCCAGGCGCATCGAGATTGATCGTCGGCGGGACCACGTTGTCGCGCAGTGCGAGCACCGAGAAGATCGCCTCGACACCGCCCGCGGCGCCGAGCAGATGGCCGGTCATCGACTTGGTCGAGCTGACCATGAGTTTGTCGGCATGCGCGCCGAACACGCCGCGGATACCCTGCACCTCGGCGGCATCGCCAGCGGGAGTCGAAGTGCCGTGCGCATTGATGTACTGAATGTCGCTTGCGTCGAGGCCGGCATCGCGTATCGCCACCTTCATGCAGCGTCCGCCCCCCTCGCCGTTCTCGCTGGGCGCAGTCATGTGGAAGGCATCGCCGCTCATGCCGAAGCCGACCACTTCGCAGTAGATGCGTGCACCGCGCGCACGGGCATGCTCGAAATCCTCGAGGATCAGCACGCCAGCGCCGTCGGACAGCACGAAGCCGTCGCGATCCTTGTCCCACGGCCGGCTCGCCTTCTCGGGCTCGTCGTTGCGCGCGGACAAGGCGCGAGCAGAGCAGAATCCGCCCATCGCGGTGCCGACCGTCGAAAACTCGGCGCCACCGGCAACCATCACGTCGGCATCACCGTACTGAATCATGCGCATCGCCAGACCGATGTTGTGCGTGGCAGTGGCGCAGGCAGTGACGCAGGCGATGTTCGGCCCCTTGAGGCCGAGCATGATCGACAGCTGGCCAGAAGCCATGTTGATGATCGAGGCGGGCACGAAGAACGGCGAGATCTTGCGCTGGCCATGCTCGTGATAGGTGATCGAAGTCTTCTCGATCATTGCGATGCCGCCGATGCCCGCACCCACGGCCACGCCGATGCGCTCCTCGTCATGCTCGTGCGGTTTGAGTCCCGCATCGGCCAGCGCCTGCACCGAAGCGGCGATGCCATAGTGGATGAACGGGTCCATCTTCTTGACGTCTTTGGGCGCGATGTACTGCGCCGGATCGAAGTCGCGGACTTCGCCGGCGATGCGCGTCGGGAAGGTTGAAGCGTCGAAATGGGTGATCGGTCCGATGCCGCTCTTGCCGGCCACGATATTGGACCAGGCAGTGGCAACATCATTGCCGACGGGACTGACGATGCCGAGACCGGTGACGACGACGCGACGCTTGCTCATGCGGGAAGCTCTTGTGGCCGGGACGCAAATCCAATTTCACAAAACAAAACTGCGCCGTGTCGGCGCAGCTCTGCGGAACGCAATGCCGATCGATCAGGCCTTGACGTGGGCCTTCACGTAATCGATCGCCTGCTGCACGGTGGTGATCTTCTCGGCTTCCTCGTCCGGGATCTCGCACTCGAATTCTTCTTCGAGCGCCATGACCAGTTCGACCGTGTCGAGCGAGTCGGCGCCGAGGTCGTCGACGAAAGATGCGTTGGGCGTCACTTCGTCTTCTTTCACGCCGAGTTGTTCGACGACGATCTTCTTGACGCGCTCTTCGATGGTGCTCATGGGTGTGATGTTCCTCGCGATGGAAGTTGTCCGGTTGCGGTGCCTGCGTATCAGCAGCGACGCCAGCCGAAGCCGCCGCATTGTAGTGGAAGGTCGCTGGTGTCGCCACTTGGCCGCCATGCGCCCGCGAACGGTCGCCAACGCCGGCGAAATGCCTCAGGGCATGTACATGCCGCCATTGACGTGCAGTGTCTCGCCGGTGATGTAGGCAGCTGCAGGCGAGGCCAGGAACGCCACCGCCGTGGCGATGTCGGCCGGTTCGCCGAGGCGACCGAGCGCGATCTGCCCGAGCAGCGCCTCGCGCTGCGCTTCTGGAAGGGCGCGGGTCATGTCGGTGTCGATGAATCCTGGCGCCACCACGTTGACGGTGATGCCGCGTGTGCCGATTTCGCGCGCGAGCGATTTCGAGAACGCGATGATGCCGGCCTTGGCCGCAGCGTAGTTGGCCTGCCCTGGATTGCCGGTGAGGCCGATCACCGAGGCGATCGAGATGATGCGCCCCTTGCGCGCCTTCATCATGCCGCGCATGACCGCCTTGCTGGTGCGATAGACCGAGGTGAGGTTGGTGTCGAGAATCGCTTGCCAGTCCTCGTCCTTCATGCGCATCAGCAACTGGTCGCGCGTGATGCCGGCGTTGTTGACGAGGATGGAGATGGCGCCCTGCTCCTTGCCGATCGCATCGACCAATGCTTCGACCGCTGCGCCATCGGTAACATCGAGCGCGCGTCCGCTGCCACCGTGCGCAGCCAGACGTGCAGCAATCGCCTGCGCACCCGCCTCGGTGGTGGCGGTGCCGATGACCTTTGCGCCCCGCGCGGCCAGTTCATCTGCGATCGCCGCGCCGATGCCGCGGCTGGCGCCGGTCACGAGGGCGATTTCACCATCGAGCATCTTGTTCATGTGTTCACCGATCATCCATTGCGAAAGTGTGAGCTGCCAGAACTGCAAAGTTGCTTCGTCAGCCCTGGCTCCACTGCGCCAGCGCCTCATCGAAATCAGCTGGCATGCCCAGCGCGCGCGCCTCGATCGACTTGTCGATGCGCTTGACCAGACCGCTGAGCACCTTGCCCGGCCCGCATTCGCCGATGCGCATGATTCCCGCCGCGCCCAGTGCCTGCACGCATTGCGTCCAGCGCACCGGCAGGTAGAGTTGACGCACCAGCGCGTCGCGGATCTGCGCCGGCTCGGCATGCACGCCCGCATCGACGTTCTGCACCACCGGCGTCGAAGGCATGTGCCAGTGACAGCCTTCCATCGCTGCGGCGAGCCGATTGGCGGCCTCGCGCATCAAGGGCGTGTGCGAGGGCACGCTCACCGCGAGCTTGACCGCCTTGCGCACGCCGCGCTCGGCGAGCAAGGCCAGCGCCGCATCGACCGCAACGGCGTGACCGCCGATCACGATCTGTCCCGGCGAGTTGTAATTGGCGGGCACCACCACATGCTCACCGGATACTTCCTTGCAGACCGTCTCGACCAGTGCATCTTCGGCACCGAGGATCGCTGCCATCGCGCCGCTGCCTGCTGGCGCGGCATCCTGCATGAGTTGCCCGCGAATGCGTACCAGATGCGCGGCGTCGTGCAGCGACAGCACCTGCGCGGCGACCAGCGCGCTGTATTCCCCGAGGCTGTGCCCGGCGAGATGGCCGGGGCGGACACCACCACGCGCCAGCCACAGGCGCCACACCGCGACACTCGCGGCAAGCAGCGCCGGCTGCGTGTACTCGGTGCGATTGAGCATCGCCTCGGGGCCATCCTGCGCGAGCGTCCACAGATCGACGCCGGCACCGTCGGAGGCCTCGACGAAGGTGGCACGCACATCCTCGTGCACGCTCGCCAGTTCTGCCAGCATGCCGACCGCCTGCGATCCCTGGCCCGGAAATACAAAGCCCAGTGCAGGCGCGGTCGAGGCGGTTTGAATCGGCGTATCAGTCATCGCTCAGGGCTCCCGCGAGCAAGGATCATCGTGTCGGTCGAACCGTGCCGCGCTTCAATAGCGCAGCAGCGCCGAGGCCCAGGTGAAGCCGCCGCCGAAGGCTTCCAGCAGCAGGTTCTGGCCACGCTGCACCTTGCCCGAGCGTACCGCTTCGTCGAGCGCGAGCGGCACCGAGCCCGAGGAGGTGTTGCCATGCCGGTCGACGGTGACGATCACGCGTTCCATCGGCAACTTGAGACGCTTGGCGGTCGCTTCGATGATGCGCAGGTTGGCCTGATGCGGAATCAGCCAATCGACATCCTTCTCGGCCATGCCCGCCGCGTTGAGTGTTTCGCCGACCATGCGATCGAGCGTCTTGACCGCGACCTTGAATACCTCGTTGCCGGTCATCATCACGCGCACGCCGGCGTTGGGCTCGTCATGCCTGAAGCCGGCGGACACACCAACCGGGTTGTAGAGCAGGTGCTTGTAGCCGCCGTCGGCGTGCAGGCGGGTAGTGAGGATGCCCGGCTCGCTGGAAGCCTCGAGCACGACCGCGCCGGCACCATCTCCGAACAGCACGCAGGTCGAGCGGTCGCTGTAATCGAGCATGCGCGTGAGCGTTTCCGCGCCCACTACCAGTGCCTTCTTCACCTGGCCGCTGCGCACGAATTGATCGGCGACACCGAGCGCATACATGAAGCCCGAGCAGGCCGCGTTGACGTCGAACGCGGCACAACCGTTCGCGCCGAGGCGATGCTGCAACAGGCACGCGGTCGAGGGAAAGATGATGTCCGGCGTGGTCGTGCCGAGCACGATCAGTTCGATTTCGCTGGCGGCAACACCAGCCGCTTCGAGTGCGCGAGTGGAAGCATGGAAGGCGAGATCGCCGGTGGTTTCGCCCTCGGCGGCCTTGCGCCGCTCGCGTATTCCGGTACGCGAGGCGATCCACTCGTCGGTGGTATCGACGAGTTTCTCGAGATCGGCGTTGGAAACGATTTGTTCCGGCAGATAGCTGCCGGTGCCGGCAATGCGTGAGTAGATCAAGGCCGTTCCCCGTTGGGGCCGCCGAGCGGGGCATCCGCCACGCTCGCCGAAATCAGCGCTGCCGGGCGTCCTGCCGGGCCTGCATGAACGGTCGGCCGGCATGCCGCCGACGCGACGGACTCGTCACGCTGGCGCGCAAGACCGCATCGGCTGCGACAAGCCCGTGCCGGCCATTCGTCCGCTGCCGGCAATCACCGGCATGCGTGCGAGGGCTCAGTCCTCGTCACGAACCTTGGTCTTGCTCTCGATGACCTTCTTGCCGCGGTAGTAGCCATCCTTGGTGACGTGGTGACGCACGTGCACCTCGCCCGAAGTCGGGTCGGTCGACAGCTGCTTGGCGGTCAGTGCGTCATGGGAACGGCGCATGCCGCGGGTGGATGGGGTTTTGCGACTCTTGGCAACAGCCATTTCAATCTCCTGATGCGGACGCTCCTGTCCGACTTTGGGCGACGACCCGCCTGGCCGTCATGATGAATTGCGGAACCAGACGCGGGCATCGCCCGACCTCTGTCGCAAGCATGACCCCGCAGGATCCCGCTCGCCGGATTCGTATGTTGCCATCTGACTCGATCGCTGCGCCCGCTTCGTTCACCGATGCAGCGCTGCAATGCCAGTCCTTGCTACTTGGCTCCTGCCTTGTCCTTGAGCCCCGCCAATGCAGCAAACGGGTTTGCCGGCGCCGGCGCCTCATCTGCCGCGGCCGACGGATCGACCCAATCCAGCGGCACGCCCGGACGGGTCGGCACCACCGGTACGGCCAAGATCAACTCGTCCTCGATCACCGCTGCCAAGTCGATGCTTCCATCGGCGACCAGCAAGGGCTCATAGCCCCCCGGCAAGCCCGCTTCGTCTTCCTCGCGTGCGATCAGGCCGAGCCGTTCGTCTATCACGACCGGCAGCGCGAAGACTTCGAGGGTGCGCTGACACAACAGCGGCAAACCGGCTTCCACGCGCAACTGCAGATAGGCGATGCCCAGCGCATCCTTGTCGAATTCGACATGGTAGCGCGCCTCGCCCTGCGGCGTCGCCAGTGCGTCGCGCAGGCGCGACATGCTGGAAAACGGCAGTGTTCCCGAGTAGACGCGGCGCCCCTGCACCTGGCGCGCGACATCCACGCGTTCTGGCAGGGCTGCGGACATGGGCGCGCGATGGTAGGTGCCCACCCGAACGCTGTCAACCGGGCAAATGCGGCTACACTGGCCGCAGCGACAGGGGGCGGTAGCTGATGCATTACCTGCTGGCGGGGGCGATTGCCCTCGCAATGGTCATTTTCGTGTTCGCCCGGCGTGAGCGCCGTCTGCGCGAACGCCGCGAACTGCTGCAGCAGATCCTCGACCTCGCCGACGCCTTTGAACACGAATTGCTCGACTGCCGCGACCAGATGCGCTCAATGCCGCGTCGGGGCGGCGACGGCCCCGCCGAAGCCTTGCCCCAGCCGGGCGCACTCGCGGCGGCCACGGCGATGATCGACAGTGGCCTGCGCGACCTGCTCGCGCATCGCCTGTGGATCCGCAACGAAAGCGCGCACGCCCCGCTGCAGGCGCTGATCTGCGCGCGAGACGCGCTTGCCCAGGCTCAAACCGGCCTGCAGACCCAGATGGCGCGGCTTGCCGACGCGCGCGCCGAACTCAGGAATGCGCGCGCTGCGCTCGACGCCGCCGCCCGGAGCAGGCAGCAATGACCGCCATCGTGCTGGCTTCGACTTCGCGCTATCGACGCGAACTGCTGGCGCGCATCGTGCCCGACTTTGTCGTCCAGGCGCCGACGGTTGACGAGACGCCGCTGGCCGATGAAACGCCGCTGCAGACCGTGCAGCGCCTGGCCAAGGCCAAGGCCGAAGCCGTCGCCCGCGATCACCCGGGGGCGATCGTGATCGGCAGTGATCAACTCGCCGAGCTCGATGGCCGCGCGCTGGGCAAGGCCGGCACTGCCGAAGCAGCCTGTCGCCAGCTGGCCGCGTGCTCGGGCAAGACCGTGCGATTTCATACCGCCGTGACGCTGATCGCCGACGGCCCCGACGGCAAGATCCATCGCCACGCCACCGACTGTACCCGCGTGGTGTTTCGTCAGCTCGACGAGGCCAGCATTGCGCGCTATGTCGCCGCCGAACAGCCCTTCGACTGCGCCGGCAGTTTCAAGGTCGAAGGACTGGGCATAGCCCTGTTCAGCCGCGTCGAAAGCGATGACCCGACAGCTTTGATCGGCCTGCCCCTGATTGCGGTCGCGCAGATGCTGCGCGAGGCCGGCGTACCCCTGCCCTGAACCAGATTCAGGGCGGCAGAATCGAGGCGCCATCGGTGGGCGCAAGTCGTCGCAGCAGCACGATCAGGCGACGCCGCGTGTCGGCATCGAGATTGTCGGGCGTGAGCACGATGCGGAAACGCCGCCGCGGCGCCCAGCGCCAATCGAGCGTGAGCAGCGGGCCGAGATGGCGATGACCGCACAGCAAGGCAGCCTGTTCGTTGCCCTGCGCATCGCACAGGATCCAGCCATCGGCACGATGGGCCACGCGCACGAAACGCGGGCGCAGGAATCCGCTGGCCGCGTGCGCAGCGAAACCGAGCACGAGCAGTGACAGCAAGGCACTCGCATACCGGGACGATGCCGAAAACCAGGGAGCGATACACGCCAGCAGCGCGATCAGGACGAGCGCCGCGCCGACGCGCCGCGAAGGCCGGTAGTCAAAGGCGATGGTGGGCGCGGATTTCATCGATGATCGCCGCAAACGCGGGCGGCGGCACGTGCTGGGCGATCAGCCAGTCCCACAGATCCGGATCGATCTGTTCGAGCAAGGCGGCAAAGGCCGCGCGCGTGTTGGCGTCGGCCTGCGCGTAGCGCGCCTCCAGCCACCAGCCGATCATGCGATCAAGTTCGCGCGTGCCGCGGCGTGCGCGCCAACGCAATCGGGCCAGTTCGGCGTCAGACACGGCAGGCCCGGCGCGGCAACATGGTCGCGCTCAACTCGCGCGCTCGACGATCAGCTTCTTGATCTCGGCGATTGCCTTGGCCGGATTGAGGCCCTTGGGACAGGTGCGCGCACAGTTCATGATCGTGTGACAGCGATAGAGCTTGAACGGATCTTCGAGCTCGTCCAATCGCGCGCCGGTATCCTCGTCGCGTGAATCGACGATCCAGCGATAGGCCTGCAGCAGGATCGCCGGGCCGAGATAACGATCGGAATTCCACCAATAGCTCGGACACGCGGTCGAGCAGCAGGCACACAGGATGCACTCGTACAGACCATCGAGCTTGGCGCGGTCCTGCTTGGACTGCAGACGCTCGCGATCGGGCGGCGGCGGCGTCTGCGTGCGGATCCAGGGCTTGATCGAGGCATGCTGGGCGTAGAAGTGCGTGAGATCAGGCACCAGATCCTTGACCACCGGCATGTGCGGCAGCGGGAAGATCTTGACGTCACCACTCGGGCAATCGCCGATCGCCTTGGTACAGGCGAGCGTGTTGGTGCCGTCGATGTTCATCGCGCACGATCCGCAGATGCCTTCGCGGCAGGAGCGGCGGAAGGTCAGCGTGGAATCGACTTCGTTCTTGATCTTGAGCAGGGCATCCAGAACCATCGGCCCACAGGCACCGAGATCGATCTCGTAGGTGTCCACGCGCGGGTTGTCGCCACTGTCCGGGCTCCAGCGGTAGATGCGGAACGTGCGCACGTTCTTCGCACCGGCCGGCGCCGGAAAGTGATTGCCTGGAATGAGCTTGGAATTCTTGGGAAGCGTGAACTCAGCCATGTCGGGTACCGCTGATCTGGGGTGTGGAATCGGCTAATCATCAATGCGGGTTGCGGCCATTGCGAAAAATTTCCGCCGCCCGCATCGCCCTTCACGACGCGTCAGTACACGCGCTTGGCCAACGGCACCGGCTCGACGTCGGTGGTCATCGTGTTCATGTGCACTGGCCGGAAATCGAAGCTGCATTTGCCCTTGGCATCGACGCTGACCTGGGTGTGCTTGAGCCAGTTGCTGTCGTCGCGATCGGGAAAATCCTCGCGCGCATGCGCGCCACGGCTCTCGTGACGCTGCTCGGCCGAGTAGATCGTCGCCATCGCGTTGTACAGCAGGTTGTTGAGCTCGTAGGTTTCGATCAGGTCGGAGTTCCACACCAGCGAGCGGTCGGATACGTGCACGTCCTCGAACGAGGCAAACACCTTGTCCATCCTGGCGCAGCCGTCCTGCAGCGTCTTGGCAGTGCGGAACACCGCCGCATCGGCCTGCATCGTGCGCTGCATGGTGTTGCGGATCTGCGCCGTCGGCAGCGAGCCCTTGGCGTTGCGCAGCCGATCCAGACGCGCAAGCGCCTCGTCACACGCGGTAGATGGAAGCGCCTTGTGCGGCTGACCGGGCTTGATGGTCTGCTCGCAGCGCTGCGCGACCGCGCGCCCGAACACCACCAGATCGAGCAGCGAATTGGAGCCCAGACGATTGCCGCCATGCACCGACACGCAAGCCGCCTCGCCGATCGCGTACAGGCCCTCGACGACCACGTCCGGGTCGTTGCCGACCTTGCGCATGACCTCGCCGTGATGATTGGTCGGAATGCCGCCCATGTTGTAGTGCACGGTCGGGATCACCGGAATCGGCTGCTTGGCCACATCGACGCCGGCGAAGATGCGCGCGCTCTCGGCGATGCCGGGCAGCTTCTCGTGAATGACTTCGGGCCCCAGATGCATGAGGTTGAGGTGGATGTGATCCTGATGTTCACCGACGCCGCGACCTTCGCGGATCTCGATCGTCATCGCGCGCGAGACGACGTCGCGCGAGGCCAGATCCTTGGCATTGGGCGCATAGCGCTCCATGAAGCGCTCGCCCTTTGAATTGGTGAGATAGCCGCCTTCGCCGCGCACGCCTTCGGTGATCAGGCAGCCCGCACCGTAGATGCCGGTCGGATGGAACTGCACGAACTCCATGTCCTGCAGCGGCAGGCCCGCGCGCAGCACGAGGCCGCCACCGTCACCCGTGCAGGTGTGCGCCGAAGTCGCGCTGAAGTAGGCACGACCATAGCCGCCGGTCGCCAGCACCACGCCATGCGCACGGAACAGATGCAGGGTGCCTTCGTTGAGATCGAGCGCAAGCACGCCGCGGCAGGCGCCGTCATGGTCGAAAATCAGGTCGAGCGCGAAATACTCGATGTAGAAGCGCGCATCGTGCTTGAGCGACTGCTGGTAGAGCGTGTGCAGGATCGCGTGGCCGGTGCGGTCGGCCGCTGCGCAGGTGCGCTGCGCCACGCCCTTGCCGTAATCGGTGGTCATGCCGCCGAACGGGCGCTGGTAGATCAAGCCCTCATCGGTGCGCGAGAACGGCACGCCGTAGTGTTCAAGCTCGATCACTGCGGCCGGCGCGTTCTTGCACATGTACTCGATCGCATCCTGATCGCCGAGCCAGTCCGATCCCTTGACCGTGTCGTAGAAGTGGAAGCGCCAGTCATCGCGCCCCATGTTGCCCAGCGCCGCCGAGATGCCGCCCTGCGCCGCCACCGTGTGCGAGCGGGTCGGAAACACCTTGGTGATGCAGGCCGTCTGCAGCCCGGTCGCGGCCAACCCGAAGGTCGCGCGCAAGCCGGCGCCACCAGCGCCGATCACGATGATGTCGTACTTGTGTTCCTGGATCTTGTAAGCGGTACCGGCCATTTCAACGTCCCAGCGCAATTTTGAGTACGGCCAGCACGCCAGCGGCGGCGCCGAGGAAACACAGCAGCTTCACGGCAAGCTGCAACACGAGGTTGCTGCCCTTGCCATGCACATAGTCTTCGATCACCACCTGCAGGCCGAGCTGTGCATGCCAGAACACCGCGATCACCAACACCAGCAGCAGGCTGGCATTCCACGGTTGCGCGAGCAGCGCATGCGCCGCGGCGAAATCGAGCGTGATGAGGGTGAGCACCAGCCAGATGAGCCACGGCACCAGCAACAGCAACGCCACCGCGGTGATCCGCTGCACCATGAAATGATGCAGGCCCTGCTTGGCCGAGCCCAAGCCCAGCGCCGTCTTCAGCGGCGTGCGCAATGGCGTGCTCATGCGCCACCCCGCTGTGCGAACACGCACACCCAGACGAGAATCGTGAGAATCAGGCTGCCGGCAACAACCAGCCAGCCATTGCGCACGAACTGTTCAATGCGATAGCCCCAGCCCAGATCCTGCAGCAGGTGACGAATGCCGTTGAGCCAGTGATAGGCGAGCGACCAGGTCCAGCCGAGCAGCAGGAAGGTGCCCAAGCCGGAGCGAGCGAATCCGGAGATCTGCGCCCAAGTCTCGGTACCGCTCGCCAGCGCGATCAGGCTGCACAACAACAGCAGAGATCCTGCGGCCAAGGCAATCCCGGTGGCGCGGTGCAGGATCGAAGTCATCATCTGGATCTGCCAGCGGTAGATCTGGATGTGCGGCGAAAGCGGTCGAGCGTTGGCTGACATGGCTGGCTCTGGCTGGCGTTCTCGTTGTGGACTGCGGCGCACGGCACGCTGCGGCATCAGAAATCGATGCAGCGGCCGTCCTTTTCCCAATCCCCGTAGCGAACCGGATCAAGCCGGCGATGATCCTTGTCCTGCCCCGGCTGCGGGGCGCGCTGCGCTTCGGCTTCGCCAGCGACTGGCGCAACCTCGGCGGGCTTTGGCGTGACGGGATCGGTAGCGGTCATGATGCAGTGCACCCCGAAGGTTAAACCCTGAACAAAAATCCGACAACCTTGTCTGGTGCACAAATGATCTCGTGCGGCCGCGCAGCGGTCGTGCCTGCTAGGATGATCGATTGATTCTGCGTGACTTCTTCGATGGCGATCGCACTCGATTCCGCCGCATTGCTGCAACTGAGGGGTGCCGATGCGCTCGGCTTTGCCCAGGCGCAGTTCACTCAGGACCTGCGCACGCTGGCAGTGGGCAAACAAGGCTGGAGCGCCTGGCTCGACGCTCAAGGCCGTGCCCGCGCGGTGTTTGCCCTGCTCCGCACCGAGCCCGACACATTGCTTTTATGGTGGCCACAGGGTGATGCGCACCAACTGGCGACGGATCTGCGCCGCTATGTCCTGCGCAGCCGACTCGTGATCGAGGTACTTCAAGGCTGGCAGCTACTGCCGGGCGACCCGAGGAACCTGCCGCCTGCCGGCATGCTGGCACCCCAAAACGGCGGCTGGGCCTTGCGCTTGCCCGACACCACCACACCGCGCGGAGTCGTGCTCGCCCCCGCAGGTCTGCCGCTCGATGCCGATGCCCAACGCGACTGGCAACGCGCCGACCTTGCCGCCCGCCTGCCATGGATCCGCGCGGCCACCGCCGGCCAGTTCACCCCGCAGGCTCTGGGTCTGGAACAGATCGAGGCCATCGCCTTCGCCAAGGGCTGCTATCCGGGGCAGGAGATCGCTGCGCGACTGCATTTTCGTGGCGGCAACAAACGAGGACTGGCGGTCGTGGCGACCGGCGCCTTCTGCTGTGCACCTGGCGCGCCCCTGATCGACGACTCCGGCACGACCCGCGGCACCGTGCTGTATGGCAGCGCACCCGATCCAGCCACCCCCGCACTGGCTCTGGCCGTGGTCGCGCTCGAGGCGATCGACAGCGCCCTGCACCCTGCGCCGGACGCCTCAACGGCCTGAAAGGCCCGCGGTACGTGGCCTTGCGTGCAGCTCACGTACCTGCGCGACCGCAAGCTATCTCATTGAATTGACTGCCAAACCCTGACTTACTCGGCGCTGAACAGGAATCCGGCGGCACGCGACAAGAACCCCCTCCCTGCGTATTCTCCGCCCCGCGCCCTGACTAGTCAGGGCTTTTTTGTGCGCGCAGGTCGCGCATGGAGACCGGTTCCACAGCGGTGGGGCCGGCCGGAATGCCAGGGCAGTACCCGGGCATCCACCAACGTCGGAGCGACTGCCGGGGTGGCAGACGCCGCCGACGTGGCCCTCGGAACGCGGCGAACGGCCGCGCGAGTGCCGGGTCATCAAACATCGAGGCTGGACCGCTGCGCTGGGTTTTGCGCAGTCCGATGCGTGCGTCAACGCGCCGGGTCGGGTCATCCAGCCACCCTGAATGAACCAAGGAGTTCCAATGAAATTAGCTTTCCTGCTCTGGCTCGCCTCGATCCTGCCGCAACCCGCTGCCGATCAGGTCTGCCTTGCCTCCACGGTCTATCTGGAGGCGCGCAGCGAGTCGCAGATCGGCCAGATGGCGGTCGCCGAGGTGGCGCTGCGCCGGCGCGAGAGCGGCCGCTGGGGCTCGACCGTCTGCGACGTGGTGCGCTCGCCGGGCCAGTTCGCCCTTTCCACGACCGATGCCGAATTCGTGCTCAGGAACCCCGAGGCCTGGGCGAAGGCCTGGGAGGTAGCGGGACGTGTGATCGATACCTGGTCACTGCCACGCGCCCAGCGTCATCTGGTCGTGCCGCATGCCGATCATTTCCTGCTCGCCGACTCGGTTTCTCCGAATTGGGCAAAAGGCCCACCCTTGACCACGATCGGCGCCCACAACTTCTACCGGATCAACTGATCCATACGCAGCAGTCTCGGAAAGCAAAACGGCGAAGACCCAGGTCTTCGCCGTTTTGCTTTCAGCCAAGCCAACGCACAGCCGACTCAGGCGCGACGCGCGGGCAAGCTCAGCGCAGCAGCAGCAAGCGGTTGTCGCGGATCATCACGCGATCGCCCGGACGCAGGTTGTCATGCTGCCATTGGGTCACTCGCGCCCAGCGGCCATCGTCGAGTCGCACCGTGAACTCCCACGCCGGACGTCCGCCGTAGCCGTTGGAATCGCGCTCGATCGCGTTGCCGGCCACGCCGCCGACCACCGCACCGGCCACGGTCGCTGCAGTACGGCCATCGCCCTTGCCGATCGTGCTGCCGAGCACGCCGCCGATGATCGCGCCGAGCACCGCACCACCGCCGCTGGTGGCGTTGTCGCGCACGTAGACCTGGGCAACTTCACGGATCACGCCGCAACGCGGGCAGTCATAGGCCGCGCGGCGCTGGTAGTAGTCATCATCGTAGTAGCGCGCACGTGGCGGCGTCGCCACGCAACCGGCGAGCGCGATGCCCAGCACACTGGCGCCAAGGATCGTCGTGAGCCTGTGGTTCATGGACACTCTCCTGTCAGTGACGCCGTCATCCTGACCTGCCCATGCTAAGGATGCGCTGAATGGAAACCGCGCAGGCCAACCGGCAAGCGCGCAACGCATCAACAAGATCAATGTACACGCTGCGTGCTTGCGGCATCATGCGCGCCTGCCCCACGCTTCGATCAAGGATTGCGCATGTCCATTCCCGTCAGCGCAGACGAGTTGCTCGACCTCGACAGCGATGCTGCAGCCGCACGGCTGACGCCATTGCCCGATGCCGAGATCGCCCTGCTGCTGCGCAAGCTGGGACCGGGCCGTGCGGTGGCGATCCTCGATCGCATCGATCCCGAGCGTCGCGTTCGGATCGATGCCGCGGGTCTGGGCGCGGACGGCTGGTCCCTGGCCCAACAGTGGCCCGAAGGCACGGTCGGCCGACTGATGGAATCCGCGCCCGCGGCGTTTCCGGCCAATGCCCGCGTCGGCGAGGTGATCGAGAAGCTGCGTCCGATCATCTCGCACACCCTGGTCACCTATGTTTTCGCCGTCGATGCCGAGCAGCGCCTGATCGGCGTGGTGGCCTTTCGCGAACTCGCCTTCGCCGGGCCGACGCAACTCCTTGCCGACATCATGGTGGCGCAGCCGTTCTCGCTGCTGCCCGAAGCGGACATCATCGAGGCGATGCGCGAGGTGGTGCGGCGCCACTATCCGGTCTATCCGGTCTGCGCGGCCGATGGCCGCTTGCTCGGCGTGGTGCGCGGGGCGGTGCTGTTCGAGGAGCAAGCCTTCGAGATCAGCGCCCAACTCGGCGCCACCGTCGGCGTCGAGAAGGAAGAACGCCTGACCACGCCATGGTCGCGCAGCCTGCGTCTGCGCAATCCCTGGCTGCAGATCAACCTGCTCACCACCTTCATCACCGCAGGCGTGGTCGGCTCGTTCCAGGACACGATCAACCACATCGTCCTGCTCGCGGTGTTCCTGCCGGTGCTCTCGGACCAGTGCAACAACACCGGCAGTCAGGCGCTCGCGGTGACCTTGCGCGGCCTGACCTTCGGTGAACTCAAGCCCGGTCGGGGTTGGGCCCTGCTCGGCAAGGAAGCCTGGCTCGGTTTCCTCAATGGCGCGTTGACCGGTCTCGTTGCCGCGCTGGCGATGTTCGGTCTGGCCTGGCATCAAGGCAATTCGCAGGCGCCGATGCTCGCCGCGATCACTTTCGCAGCCCTGAGCGGCAGTTGCGTGCTCGCCGGCGTGGTCGGCAGCGGCGTGCCGCAGATTCTCAAGCGCTGCGGCGCCGACCCGGCCACCGCTTCGAGCATCTTTCTCACCAAGGCCACCGACATCACCAGCCTGGGCCTTTTCCTGGGTCTGGCTGCCTGGCTGCTCGGACGCTGAACCTGCGCCGCATTGCGCGCGCTCGGCATCTGCAACAGGGATGACCGCGCCGGCCGCCGCGCGCTACCCTCGCCCACGATGGCCCACCACGTCTACCGCTTCGGCGATTGCCGCATCGACCTCTCCGCTCGCGAGCTGCATCGTGATGGCGAACTGGTCACGCTCTCGCCGAAAGTCTTCGACTGCCTCGCCTACCTCATCGAGCACCGCGAGCGCGCGGTCGGTCGCGACGAGCTCATCGCCGCGGTCTGGGGCAAGGTCGATGTCAGCGACACCTTGCTCGGCCAGACCGTGCTCAAGGCGCGCCGCGCCATCGGCGATACAGGCAACGAACAGCACGCGATCCGCACCGTGCCTCGTTTCGGTTATCGCTGGATTGCCCAAGTCGGTGATCCGCAGCCAATGCCAGGCATGGTCGCGGCCGACGCGCACGTCGACGACCCGACATCGGTGCCAATGCCAGCCGCCGAATCCGACACGGCACCTGCCGCGCAAGCGGCATCCACCGCAGCACCCAAGCATCGACGCGCATGGACGTTCGCATTGGGCCTGGCCGCACTGGCGACCCTGATCCTCATCGCATGGCAGGCGCGGGAGCGCAGCGAACCCGAGTCCGCGGCAACTGCAGACAGGGTGGCCACAAGCCCTGCAGTCTTTGCCGTCCTGCCCGCCGAAGTCACGTCTGCGGCGGCGAGTCAGGCCTGGCTGCGACTCGGGCTGATGGATTTCATCGCCACCCATCTGCGCGGTGCGGGCTTGGGCGTCCTGCCCAGCGACAATGTCGTCGCCGTGTTGCGCGGCCATGACGCACACGAAGATGCGGTGCCGCGGATCACCGCTGCTTCGGGCGCACGCAAGGTCGTCGTGCCACTGGTTTCGCGCGCTGCCGCAGGCTGGAGCGTGCGACTGGATCTGCGCGATGACGATCAGATCGAAGGCTCGTTCGAGGCCCGTGCCGCCGACGCCGTGCTTGCCGCACGCATGGCGACCGATCAGTTGCTCGCCCATCTGGGACGGCGCAATCCGACCGCCGACGCCGCCAACCTGTCGCTCGACGAATTGCTGGCGCGCATTGATGCGGCGCAACTGACCGATGATCTCGCCGGCGCGCGCGATCTGATCGAACAGGCGCCCGCCAATCTCAAGGACCTGCCCGATCTGCGTCTGCGTCTGGCCCAGATCGACTTTCGTGCGGGCCGGCTCGATGCCGCCGAACAACAGCTCACGGCCCTGCTCCCGCACGCCGGCAATGAAACCGAGCCGCTGCTGCGCGCGCGCATCCTCAATGCGCTGGGCGCGATTGCGATCCGTACCCGCCGCAATACCGAAGCCGAGCGCGAGTTCAGCGAGGCGATTGCACTGCTCGCACACGGCGAGCAACCCGCAGTGCTGGGTCAGGCCTACACCGGCCTTGCGATCAGCCGCGCTGCGCAGGGCAACTTCGACTCTGCACAGTCCGACTTTTCGCGCGCACGCATCGCGCTCGAACTCGCCGGCGACGGTCTGGCAATGGCACGGGTCGAAGAGAACGAGGGGATAGTCGCGGTGCGTCGCGGTCACTACGCCGAGGCGCTTGCCGCGCACCAACGCGCAGCGCAGCGCTTCGAACGCTTCGGCGCGCTCAACGAGCTCATCCTCACGCGCGGCAACGCGGCCAGTGCCCAACTCGCCCTGCTGGAACCATCGGCAGCCTTGGCGACGATCAAGCGCACCCTGCCCCTTCTCGATCAGATGGAAAATCGCAGCACGCGCCATGCGCTGCAGATCGAGCATGCCAGCGTGCTTGCCCGCAGCGGCCAACTGCGCGAGGCCCGCAGTCTGCTCGCCGAGCTCGCCAATGACGCGGCCAGCGATTCGGATCCCGCGCTGCTGCTCGCGCAGATCCATTTCGAACAGGCGCGGCTCGAACTCGATGCAGGTCGGCCGGACGAGGCGGCGGGACTGGCCGAATCAGCGGTGACGGCTTATGCCGATGCCGATCACCTGCGCGAGCGCGCACAGGCCTGGTTGCTGCTGACGCGGGCCCTGCGTGCCGCGGGCAAGCTCACGCAAGCGAGTACGCAGACGGCGCAATTGCTGGCCGCAGCCAAGACCGACCCAGCCCAGCCCCTGCCCTTGTTTGCGACACTCGCGCAGGCGGAAGACACGAAACTCGAAGGCGCCACCACGGCATACGAGGACGCCCTTGCCCTCGCCGCGCACGAGGATGTGCCGGCCGATACCGCCCAGGTGCTGGTTTCCTGGGCCGGCCGACTCATCGCGGCCGGCGAACTCGAACGCGCCAGCGCCCTCGTCGGACAGGTGTCGCGCTGGGCCGGTCAGGACTTCGGCTGCGCGCTGTTGCAACTGCGCTACTACCACGCACTGGGCGAAAGTCCGGCCTGGCAGACCGCCCTGCAGCGCGCGCAGGCACTGGCGGGCGAGCGGGAAATCCAAGCGACCCTACTGCAGCCACCGCCCGCGCGAGCCGCCGTCAGCGCGCGCTGAGGTCCTGCCCGCCGGCGCCGCTCGAGGCGAAGCGGCTGCATGTTGCGGGTCGCGCCGACCGCTTGGCAAGCGCCACATCGAGCCTTCGGACGCGTCGCCGAAACAATCTGCAAGTCACTGATTTGCCGAAAACCATTCTGCGCGAATGGAGCGCGAATGGAGCGCGAATGCGCGCGGCGAACATTCCTGCGATACAGGCAGGATGCCCTGGCTGCGTGCGGGGCAATCCTCGCCCTCCACCACCGGGAACCTCTCGCCATGCTCCGTCTTCCGCTCGCCGCCAGCCTCGGCCTCGCCCTGTGCAGTACCGCCTACGCCTCCGGCACCTTCATCGAAATCCAGTCCGCCAACGTCCAGCTCACCCAGGTCTCGCCCAATGGCGCCTACGCGGTCGGCTCGATCCTGAACGATTCGGCCTTCCGCTGGACTGCGCTGGGCGGCATCCAGGAGCTGATTCCCGACATGGACAATGCCCAAGGCATCAACAATCTCGGCACGATCGCCGGCTCGGTCGCCGAAAACGGCGGCGCCGACGAAGGCGGCCGTGATCTGGGCGCCACTGTCGCCGTCGGGGCGGCACCGGTGCTGTTGAGCAACCCGCTGACCACCAATTCAAGCGGCTACGGCATCTCCGAAGACGGCACCGTGGTGGGTCTGTCGTTCGAGGACAACTTCGAGGGTACCGCGATCGCCTTCGCCTGGGACGCTGCCTCGGGCATGTCGGCCCTGCCGACCCTGCGCCCGCAGACCTATTCGCGCGCCAATGCGATCAGCGCCGATGGCCATGTGATCGTCGGCTGGAATGACACCGACATGGGCGAGCGCCTCGGCACGATCTGGATCGACCGCGTGCCGATGGATGTCGCCGACGCCGATGGTTACGGCACCGGCGAAGCGATGGCCGTCACCTCGGATGGCCAGTGGGTGGTCGGCTCGGAATACATCGATGGCGATTTCAATGAAGGCGCCTGGCGCTGGAGCGCCAGCACCGGCGTCGAACTGATCCCGGACATGACCTATGCCTTCGGCGTGAGCGCGGATGGCAAGACCATCATCGGCGCCACCGGTTTCTTCACCGAGCCGGCGCGCACGGCAATGATCTGGCGTGAAGGCATCGGTACGATCCCCTTCGCCGACTTCCTCGTCGAGCAGGGCATCACGGTTCCGCCGGGCTGGGACTTCGCGGGCGGCCTCACCGGCATCTCGGCCGACGGCTACACGCTTGCCGGTTGGGGCACCGGCCCACTGGGCATGCAGTCTTACATCGTCCAGCTCGACCGCCCGGACGTGATCTTCCAGGACGCCTTCGAATCACCCATCGTTCCCTGATCGCAAAGCCGGCGTACTCGCGTGCGCCGGTTCACCCCACTTCGATTCAGCAGGTTCAAGGCAGCACGGCGGGCCCCGGCTCGGTGGAAAGCCTCTCCCGCGCATCCATCGATGCTCCGCCCATGCCGCGACCCGGCAATGCGCCTCCCCAGTCGCTTGCCGGGTCGTTTTTCTTGCCGACCTCCGTCCTCGAGGTCAAACCAGCCTTCTTCGCGGATGCCCACGTCAAGCCGATGCGCAAGCCGATTGCGTGGCCGCAATTCGACGCCAGGGCAACACCGATCTGACGAGGCCATGACCGTGGCGTCAGTCTTCGTCCCAACCAGCACGCCTGGTCGCGCGTTCGACGCGCGCGGGATGCGCCGCCCGCGCGGTGGCAAGGCCATGCCACACGGACAGCGCATCGCGCGTGGCCGCGACATCGTGCACGCGCACGAACATCGCGCCATTCTGCACGGCGATCAGCGCCGCAGCGGCCGAACCCGCAGCACGTGCCGCACCCCCCTCGCGCCCGGTGAGCGTGCCAATCATCGCCTTGCGCGACAGCCCGACGAGCACGCCGCCCGCGAGTCCGACGAAACGTTCGAGGCCGGCCAGCAGGGCGAGATTGTGTTCGAGCGTCTTGCCGAAACCGAATCCCGGATCGACCAGCACGCGGCGCTTGTCGATGCCGGCCATCTCGCAGGCAAACACGCGCTCGGTGAGGAAGCGATGGATCTCGCCGACCACGTCATCGTAGTGCGGCGCATCCTGCATCGTGCCCGGTTCGCCCTGCATGTGCATGAGACACACCGGCACACCAAGTTCCGACGCTGCCGCGAGCGCGCCCTCACGACGCAGGGCGTAGACATCGTTGATGAGGCCGGCGCCCGCGGCCACCGCCGCGCGCATCACCGCAGGCTTGGATGTATCGATCGAAATCGGCACCGACACGCGCGCCGCAAGCGCCTCGATCAGCGGCACCACACGTGCGATCTCATCGGCTTCGGCAATCGGCGTGGCCCCCGGTCGCGTCGATTCGGCGCCGACATCGAGCAGATCGGCGCCGGCTTCGACCATCGCAATGCCTTGCGCAATCGCGCGCTCGGGATCGCCGGCGAGTCCATCGCCGGAGAATGAATCATCGGTGAGATTGACGATGCCGCAAATGCGGGCGCGGTCGAGCTTGAGTGCGCGGCCGCGGCAATCTAGCGTGGGCGTGGTATCGAACATCGCCGCAGTGTACGACAGCCACATCGACTGCCGCGCAGGGCGAAGGCGCGCCTGCACGCGCCTTCATCCAATGACCGTCGTCCTCAGGTCTGGGCGGCGGGACGACCGATCGGAACGCCGTCGGGGCCCGGGCCACCACTGCCGCGCCCGGGATTGTCCTTGTTCCAGTCCGCCGGCGGCGGCGGATCGCGGCCTTCCATGATCGCGGCGATCTGGTTGCGGTCGATGGTTTCATACTGCAACAGTGCACCGGCCATCGCGTGGAGCTTTTCCATGCTCTCGGTGAGGATGCGGCGTGCGGTGGAATGCGCCGTTTCGATCACGCCGCGCACGGCCTCGTCGATCTTGCGCGCGGTTTCTTCGGATACCTGCTTGTGCTGGGTGACCGAGCGGCCGAGGAAGACCTCGTCCTCTTCTTCGGCATAGGTCATCGGACCGAGCTCGGCCGACAGGCCGTA
Organism: Lysobacterales bacterium; assembly: GCA_002632325.1. Taxonomy (GTDB): domain Bacteria; phylum Pseudomonadota; class Gammaproteobacteria; order Xanthomonadales; family Rhodanobacteraceae; genus Dokdonella_A. The sequence continues at coordinate 86,056 of NSJK01000004.1, forward strand.
CTTGGTGACCATGTCGCGCGCGATCTGGGTCGCGCGCTGGATGTCGTTGGAGGCACCTGTGGTGACGCGCTCGCTGCCGAAGATGATTTCCTCGGCAACACGGCCACCGTAGAGACTGGCGAGCCGGCTTTCGAGCGAGAGCTTGCTGTGGCTGTAACGATCCTGCTCGGGCAGGAACATCGTGACACCCAACGCACGACCGCGCGGGATGATGGTCACCTTGTGCACTGGATCGTGCTCGGGCACGGTCAGGCCGACGATGGCGTGGCCGGCCTCGTGGTAGGCGGTGAGCTTCTTCTCCTCGTCGCTCATGATCATCGAGCGGCGCTCGGCGCCCATCATGATCTTGTCCTTGGCGCGCTCGAAGTGGTTCATGTCCACGTCGCGGCGGTTGTCGCGCGCGGCAAACAGCGCGGCCTCGTTGACGAGATTGGCGAGATCGGCACCGGAGAAACCCGGCGTGCCGCGCGCGATCACCAGCGCATCGACGTCATTGGACAACGGCACCTTGCGCATGTGGACTTTCAGGATCTGCTCGCGACCCTTGAGATCGGGCAGCGGCACGACCACCTGGCGATCGAAACGGCCCGGCCGCAGCAGCGCCGGATCGAGCACGTCGGGACGGTTGGTGGCGGCGATCACGATCACGCCTTCGCTGCCCTCGAAGCCGTCCATCTCGACCAGCAACTGGTTGAGCGTCTGCTCGCGCTCGTCATGACCACCGCCCAGACCGGCGCCGCGATGGCGACCTACGGCGTCGATTTCGTCGATGAAGATGATGCAGGGCGCGTGTTTCTTGCCCTGCTCGAACATGTCGCGCACGCGCGCGGCACCGACGCCGACGAACATCTCGACGAAATCCGAACCCGAGATCGAGAAGAACGGCACCTTGGCCTCGCCCGCGATCGCCTTGGCGAGCAGGGTCTTGCCGGTACCGGGCGAACCGACCATGAGCACACCGCGCGGAATCTTGCCGCCGAGCTTGGTGAACTTGGACGGATCACGCAGGAAGTCGACCAGTTCGCCGACTTCTTCCTTGGCCTCGTCGCAGCCGGCGACATCGGCAAAGGTGACCTTGATCTGGTCCTCGCCCTGCAGCTTGGCGCGCGAGCGACCGAAACTCATCGCGCCGCGTCCACCTGCGCCGGCCTGCATCTGGCGCATGAAATAGATCAAGAGGCCGATGAAGATGAGGATCGGCACCCAGTCGAACAGGATGCGCAGGAAGGGATTGATGGTGTCGAGCGGCTGCTGGGTCACCTCGACATTGCTCTTGGCGAGCAGGGCATTGAACTGCTCGTTGGCGCCCAGCGGCACCATCGTCCAGGTGGTGGTGCCGTCCTTGAGCTTGGCGGTGGCGCGTGCGGGATTCTCGGCGCTGATCGTCACCGACGAAAAGCCGCCATTGCCCACTTGCTGAACGAACTGCGAATAGGCGACTTCCGAGGGCTGGCTCGGATGCGGGTTGAAGCTCTGGAACACCATGAGCAACACCACCGCGATCACCACCCACATCAGCAGGTTCTTGACCATGTCATTCATGGCGCGTGCCTCCCGCACGAGCTCCACGCAAGCCCGTGCAGAGTGCCTGCGCTGACCGCTTCATGCTGCCGTGATGTGCTGCAACCATGGATCCTTACCCTTTCTTGCCCACTGCCAATGCATACACCTCGGGACTGCGCGCGCGCGAAGCCTTCGGTTTGCGGATGCTGACGCGCTCGTAGCCGGCACGCAAGCGACGCACGAAATCATCGAAACCCTCGCCCTGGAACACCTTGCTGAGAAACGAGCCGCCCTTGCGCAGATGCGCGGCGGCGAACTCCTCGGCCAGCTCGACCAGATGCATCGAACGCGGCTGATCCACGGCAGTCATGCCACTCATGTTGGGTGCCATGTCCGAAAGCACAAGGTCCACCGCGGCGCCCGCAAGCGTGCCCTCGAGCTGCCTGAGCACCGATTCCTCGCGAAAATCGCCCTCGATGAACTCCACCCCGCCGATGCCCTGCATCGGCAGGATGTCGAGCGCGATCACCCGTCCGCTGTCGCCCAGTCTTTCGCGCGCGATCTGTGACCAGCCACCGGGCGCGGCGCCGAGATCGACAATCACCATGCCCGGCTTGAGCAGGCGGTCACGCTCGATCAGCTCCTCGAGTTTGAATACCGCACGCGAGCGCCAACCCTCGGCCTGGGCGCGCTTGACGTAGGGATCGTTGAAATGCTCCTGCAACCAGCGGGAACTGGACTTGCTGCGCTTCACCAGTTTGATCCGCGGCTTGCGCCCGGGCGCTTGCGCACGGACTCTGGATGGAATCGGGTCAGGTTCGAAAGCATGGCGCATGATACCCTGTCCGACCCGCCAAAAGCCGCTCAAGCATCTGAACCACATGCCTTTGTCTGCCTCCCAGAAGCGCTATCTGCGCAGTTTTGCCCATGACCTCAAGCCGGTGATCCTGGTCGGCCAGAAAGGCATCACCGAATCCCTGCTTGCCGAGTTCAGCAGCGCGCTCGCCCATCACGAATTGCTCAAGGTCAAACTTGCGGGCGACGACCGCGACGAGCGTGCGCAGGCGATCGAGACCATGGCCAAGCACGCCGGCGCCGAGCTGGTGCAGGCAATCGGCAAGACCGCCTGCTTCTACCGGCGCAACCCCGAGCGCAATCAGTTCAGCCTGCCGCGCTGACCGCCATGCAACTGCATCACGAACGCGCCGAGGGCTTCCTGTTCTTCCGTCGCTGCGCGGAAACCGAGGTCACGATCGTCGATCGCGTCCTCACGCGCAGTTTCCTGCTCGCTCCTGATCGTCTGGTCGAAGACTGGCCGGTAGTCGACAACGACGGCCTCGACGACGCCACCATCGCCGCGATCCTCGCGCTGGAACCGGAAGTGGTGTTGCTGGGCACGGGCGTGCGCCAGATCTTTCCCAGTCACGCGACACGCGCCGCCTTGCTGCGCCGGGGCATCGGCATCGAAGTGATGGACAACGCCGCCGCCTGCCGTACCTACAACCTGCTCGCCGATGAAGGCCGGCGCGTGGTCGCGGCGATCATGCTGCCAGCCGCCACCGTTTGAGGCTCAATTGGCTGCGGGTGGAGACTCGGCGGCCAACCGGCGCAGGCGCCCGAGCGCTTCTTCCTGAATCTGCCGAGCACGCTCACGGCTGATGCCGAGGTCACGCCCGATGTCGGCGAGCGATTGCGCCGGCCGCTCACCGAGACCGAAGCGTCGCTGCAGCACCTCGCGTTGGCGTTCGCCCAGGCGCTCGATCAACTGACCGAGCCGCTCGATGTCGAACGCGCCGAGCCGGCTACCGGCTTCTTCCTGATCCCACATCAAGCCGAGCAGACTGCGCTGGCCGGTGTCGAGCACATCGAGCGACTCGACCCGCTCGCCGGCGCGGAACAGTTCGACGATCGCAGCCACTTCACGCTGCGCCGCCTGTGCGATCTGCTCGATGCTCGGCGCGCTGCCGAGCGTCATCGTCAGCTCGCGTTCGATGCGCAGCACCTGGGCGAGATCACGCAGCACGTGCACCGGCACGCGCACGGTGCGTCCCTGATTCATGATCGCCGAGCGCATCGCCTCGCGAATCCACCACACTGCATAGGTCGAAAAGCGCAGGCGCCGCTGCGGGTCGAACTTTTCCACCGCGCGGATCAGGCCGAGATTGCCTTCGGCAATCAGATCCATGAAGCCCAGACCACGCCCTGTGTAGTTGCGGGCTACACTGACCACCAGCCGCAGATTCGCTTCGATGAGTTGATGGCGTGCAGCGGCATCGCCGGCCTGCACACGCTCGCCCAGCGCCCATTCCTGCTCGCCATCGAGCAAGGGTACGAGGCCGATCTCGGACAGGTAGATCAGCGTCGAATCACGCGCTTCCTCGTCGGGCTCATGGCCCGCATCGAGTGCGGCGAGCTCTTCTTCGGAGATCGGCGCGGCATTGGGATCGGTCGGCAAAGGCACCTGCGCAGCTTACGCCGCCACGCCATCACGGGGAATGTCGCCGATCAAGATGGCTGCAGCACTGGAATGGTCAACGTCGCGGCAGATAGTCGAGTGGATTGACCGGCTTGCCGTTCTTGCGGATCTCGAAATGCAGCGAATCGCGGCTGGCGCTGCTCGATCCCATTTCGGCGATCACCTGCCCGGCCTTGACCTTGCTGCCTTCGGCAACCATGCGCTTGCGGTTGTGGCCATAGGCCGACAGGAAACTCGCGTTGTGCTTGATGATGATGAGCTCGCCGTAGCCGACCAGCCCATTGCCGCTGTAGACGACGGTACCGTCGGCGGCGGCGCGCACCGGATCGCCGGACTTGCCCGAAATGTCGATGCCCTGACGCGTCTTGTCGTCGTTGACGAAGGCGCCGACGAGCGTGCCCGTCGCCGGCCAGCGCCAACTCACCTCACCGACCGTGGTCGCCGATTCGGCGGGCGGCGTCGATTTCGCCTCTGGCGCCGTGGTCGGCGCAATCGTGGTGACAGGTTCGACCTTGGTGCCTGGCGTCTGCGCTGGTGTTTGCGCGCCGGAACTCGGCGCGGTCGATGTGGCTTCGCGATTCACCAAGGGCGGCGGCGTGTTTTCGACCGGCTCGAACACCGGCATCTTGCTTGTCGCCGGCGGCGGACTGGCGCTGCTGGCCACACGCGATGGTGGCGGCACCGCGCGCGCTCGACTTGAAGATGCCGGCGCGCTCAGCCGAAGTTCCTGACCGACGAAGATCGTGTAGGGCGGACCGATGCGATTCCATGCCGCCAGATCGCGATAGTCGACACCGTTGCGGAAGGCGATGCTGTAGAGCGTGTCACCGCGTTCGACGCGATGGCTGCTGCCGCTCGCTTCCGTGGAACGTCGCGGCTCGCCCGCTCTGCGCGGCGTGGCGTGACCATGACCCGCATTGAGATCTTCGACTGGCGCCGGCCCGGTGCTCGCGCAGGCAGCGAGCAGCAGCGTTGCCAGCAACAACAGTGGCCGGCCCTGACGGGAATTGGCGATCATGATTGCCATGCATTAGACCAGACGCAGCCAGGCGATCAAGGCGACGATCAGGGCTACCAGTGCCCAACCGATCCATTCGATCCAGCGATGCAGCGCACGTTCGGCTCGTTCGCCGCCCAGACGAATCACGCCCGCGAGCAAGTACACGCGCTTGCCGCGCCCGACCAGCATGCCGCCGATGAACGGCAGCAGCGGCATGCCGACGATGCCCGAGGCCCAGGTGAAAATTTTCAGCGGCACCGGCACGAAGCCGGCTGCCACCAGCATCCAGAATGCATTCCACGGATGGCTGCGGACTTGCGCGCCCAGCTCGGCCACCAGCGCATCCAGTCGCGGCAGCCAACCGATCTGCGCGAGCAAGGGCCGCAGCAGATCAAAGGCATAGTGGCCGAGCGCATAGCCGACGAAGGCGCCGAGCATCGAGCCGAGCAGGCTCACGCTCGCGTAGCGCGCCCAGCGCTGCGGCTGCGCCAACACCATCGGCGCGAGCATGATTTCCGGCGCCACCGGGAAAATGATCGCCTCGACGAAACTGAGTCCACCCAGATAACGTTCGGCATGCGGATGTTTGGCCCAGCGCAAGGCGCGCTCGTAAAGCGGCTTGAACAGCTTCATCGCAGGCACCCGCGCGGGATGTTCCATCCGCTCATCCCGTGCCCCCGAGCAAGGGAACGAAGCTGACTTCGCCTAGACGCTCGTGGACCCACCCCTGCTCGCCCGCACGCACGCGCAGCAGTTGCTGGCGTCCGGGCGGGCCGACCGGCGCCACCAGACACCCCTCGGGCGCAAGCTGATCGAGCAAGGCGGGTTCGAGCTCGGCGCCCGCAGCGGTGACGAGGATCGCATCGAAGGGCGCGAATTCAGGCCAGCCCAGACGACCGTCGTCATGGCGTGAACGAATGTTGTCGAGCCCCAGTTTGCGAAAGCGCCGGCGCGCATTGCGCAACAGCTCGTCGATGCGCTCGACGGTGTAGACCTGTTCGACCAGTTGCGCGAGCACGGCGCACTGGTAACCCGAGCCGGTGCCGATCTCGAGCACGCGCTTGGGCAAACGATGCTCGATCAGCGCCTCGGTCATGCGTGCCACCACGTAGGGCTGCGAAATCGTCTGCGCCTGACCGATCGGCAACGCGGTGTCCTCGTAGGCGCGCGAGGCGAGCGCCTCGTCGATGAACAGGTGGCGCGGCAGGCTGCGCAGCACGTCGAGCACGCGCCGATCGCGGATGCCGCCCTTTGTCGCCAGACCATCGACCATGCGGTCGCGCGCGCGCTGCGAGGTCATGCCGACGCCGCGCAGACCGGGATCGGAACGCGACGACAAACTCACTTGGATTCCGCCTGCAAGGCCGACACCCAACCGGCGACCTTGTCGAGTGCCTGGAAACGGGTGAGGTCGACATGGATCGGCGTGATCGAGACGTAGCCTTCGCGAACCGCGGCGAAATCGGTGCCCGGGCCATCGTCATCGGCCTCGCCGGATGGACCGATCCACCAGATCGGTCGGCCACGCGGGTCGCGCTGGGCGATGCAAGGCGCCGAACGGTGGCGCCGTCCGAGCCGGGTCACCTGCAGGCCGCGGATCTCGTGCCAGGGACGATCCGGCACGTTGACGTTGAGGATGGTATCGGCCGGCAGCGGATCGACCAGCAGGCGCCGGATCAGCAGCAGGACGGCCTCCGCTGCGCTCTGGAAGTTGTGCCCGACATGGTCGCGCGTGACCAGCGACACCGCGATCGCCGGCAGTCCGAGAAACCGTCCTTCCATGGCCGCCGAGACGGTACCCGAATAGATCACGTCGTCGCCGAGATTGGCTGCGTTGTTGATGCCCGAAACGACGATGCTCGGCTCGTGGTCAAGCAATCCCGACAGGGCCAGATGCACGCAATCGGTCGGTGTACCGGCGACGCGCCAGCGGTGCTCGTCGAGCTTGAGCACGCGGATCGGCTGATCGAGCGTGAGCGAATTGCTCGCACCGGAACGATCGCGGTCGGGCGCGACCACGGTGACCTCGCCGACTTCGCACAAGCGCTGCGCCAGCACCGCAATGCCCGGTGCGTCCACGCCATCATCGTTGCTGACCAATACCCGCATGCGTCTGCGCGCCGCACCAGGCGGCCATCGTCCGTCGAACAGGAAAACAAGGCGCAATGATAGCGGAACGCGCGCTGGAACCGATGCGTCACGCGCGGACGATCTGCTAGCCTGTTCGCATGAGCGCCGACGACGAGGATGCCCGCCTGTTTCGCGCCGCGATCGGTCGCGTGCGCGAGTTGCCGCGCAGCGAATCCGCGCCGCGCCCGAATCAACCCGAGCCTGCTGCCGAACAGTTCCGTCGCGACGAGGCGCGCGTCAAGGACGAGCTGCTCAGCCACCCGATCGAAGCGGGTGCGATCGAACTGGGCGAGGAAATCAACCATCTCAAACAGGGCCAGCCTGCACGTCTACTGCAGCAACTGCGGCGCGGCCGCTTCAGCGTGCAGGCAGAAATCGATCTGCACGAGATGAGTGTCGCCGTCGCGCGCAGCGCAATCGGCCAGTTTCTCGATGATTGCCGGCGCCACCACGAGCTGTGCGTGCGCATCGTGCACGGCAAGGGTCTGCGCTCGAAGGCACGCGGCCCGGTGCTCAAGCAGCTCACCGACAGCCTGCTGCGCAGACGTGGCGACGTGCTCGCCTTTGCCTCGGCGCGTCCTGCGCAGGGCGGCACCGGCGCAGTGATCGTGCTCCTGCAACGCGCGGATTGAGCGATCGGCACGCTCGCGTGCGGCTCAGACCTCGTCCGCGCTCCGACACAGCTCGCGCAGCACCACGGTCGCAAACGCGCCGGATTCCAGCGAAAACGCCAGCGTGCAGCTCGTGTCCTGCCAGTCGATCTGCAAATCACGCACGAGCAGTCGCAAGGATCGTCGCTGCTGTTCGAGACCGGCCTGTTCGAGTCCTTGCGCGAATTCGCTCCACTGTGCGGCGACACCCATTTCGAGTTCGTGCACAGCCTCGCTGCTGCGCAACGCCCCCCTGCCCCACAACGGGCCGGTCGGGTGAATGTCGCAAGCGGCCAAGCGCTGCTCCAGGTCGACGCTCAAAGGCTCGGGCCCGAACACCGAATGGCTGCCGGCCAGCATCCACACCTCACCATCGAGCGCACGATTCCAGTTGCACTCGCTCACGCGCTGCGCCAGCACTGCATTGAACAGCGCGGAACGTGCCGCCGACAGTGCGAAACCGCGTTGATCGCGCGGCAGGCGTGCGCCCGCGAACAGGCGTCTTGCCATTGCGAGATTGTCCTCGCCATGACCGAAGCGTTGTTCACCGAAATAGTTCGGCACGCCTTGCGTGGTTATCGCCGCAGCGACTGCCTGTGCTTGTGCGCGATCGCCTTCGATATCGCGCAGCCGAATCACGAAGCGATTGCCGCGATGCGCGCCGCGCTTGAGCTTGCGCGCATGGCGCGTTGCCCGGAGCACATGCACGCCCGCAATCGAAAGCGCCTGCCAATCGGGATCGGCACGCCTGCCCAGATGCACGGTGTAAGCCTGACGCGTGACCGCGTGGCGATCCTTGAGCCCGCAGAAGCCGATCGCGACCGGCGGCAGTTCGAGCGCACGCGCGAGCTGGCGCGCCACCCATTCGGTGTTCGCGCCGGTCTTTTCGATTTCGAGGAAAGCATGCTCGCCATCGCCACTGGGCTCGAAGCCGAGCACTTCATCGACGCGAAAATCGGCGGGCTCGACGCGCAGCCGGCCGCACAGCGGCGACCCGCCGTGCGCATGAGGCAACGTCGGGCTCACTTGCGCTTGTCTGGCTGTTTGAGGGTCGCCCCGGCCAGTGGTCCTGCCGAGGGAATCGAAGCCGCCAGATCGGCATCGACTTCGGCTTCGACGCGCTCGACGAAGGCGCGCAGCTCCGGCTCCTCGACCCGCGTGATGGTCGTGGCCACCACGCGCGGCTGCAGCAGCGCCACCGCAAAAGCCGCAATGCCTTCGCCGCGCCCGGTAAAACCGAGCTTTTCGCTGGTGGTCGCCTTCACACTCACCACATTCATCTGGCAAGCCATTTCTTCTGCGAGACGTTCGCGCATCGCCTCGATGTGCGGTGCGAGCTTGGGCTTTTCGCAGATGATCGTGATGTCGATATTGCCGATGACATATCCCTTCTCGACGATCATTTCCGTGCAGCGACTCAGGAACTGCATGGAATCGGCATGCGCCCAGCGCGGATCGGTCGGCGGGAAATGCTTGCCGATATCGCCCAGTGCAAGCGCACCCAGCAAGGCGTCGCACAGCGCATGCACGGCGACATCGCCGTCCGAGTGCGCGACCAGACCGCGATCGTAGGCAATGCTGACACCGCCCAGCGTGACATGGTCACCGGGACCGAATGCATGAACGTCGAAACCCTGGCCGATACGCATGACGGATGAAACCGATTCCCTGACGGTGGAAAGACTACACGCTTGCCACAGCGGGAGAAATCCCGATACGCGCTGGCGCGTGCAAAAAATGGTCTCCTTGCACTCAGGCGCCCTGCCCGAGCAGGAAACGCGCGAGCGCCAGATCGGCCGGCGTGGTGACCTTGAGGTTGCGTTCGTCGCCCTCGACCAGGAGCGGGGCGTGCCCGTCGCGCTCCATCGCCATCGCCTCGTCGGTCACCTCGACGCCATCGGCCTGCGCGCGGACGAGCGCGGCTTCCAGCGCGCCACGTGCGAACAACTGCGGCGTGAGCGCACGCCAGCGCGCCTCGCGGGGCTCGGTGGCCGCCACCCGACCGCTCGATTCGGCGCGCTTGAGGGTATCGCGCAGCGGCGCGGCCAGCAGGCCGCCCCCCGCAGGAATTGCCTGTGACACCAGCTTGTCGATGTCGGCGCACGAAATGCAGGGACGCGCGGCGTCGTGCACGAGCACGAAATCCGCAGGCGCCACCTGCGCCGGCAAGGCGCGCAAACCGGCGAGCACCGAGGCGCTGCGCTGCGCGCCGCCAATCGTGGTGTGCAGGGTCTTGCCGGCGAAGGAATCACGCCCACGCCATTGCACGTCATCGGCGGCCAGCACGAGCAGGATCGCGGCGACGTGCGGGCTCGCCGCGAGCGCCGTCAGTGTCCATTCAAGCAGCGACCTGCCATCGATCTCGACGTACTGCTTGGGCCGATCCGCGCCGAAGCGCGCACCCTGCCCGGCTGCAGGCACCACGCACCACAGCGGTTCAATGCTCATCGCGTCGCTGCACCTTGCCGTCGGCCGGCTCGACCACCTGGATGAAGGTCTCGCCCGGCTTGATCAGACCCAACTCGGAGCGTGCGCGCTCCTCGATCGCCTCATTGCCATGCTTGAGATCCTCGACCTCGGCAGCGAGCGTTTCGTTGCGCTTCTTGAGCACCTCGTTGGCCTTCTTCTGCTCGGCCAGATTCTGCTGCAGTCGCCACATTTCGCGCAGGCCGCCATGTCCGCTCCACAACTGCACCTGCAGCGCGACGAGCAGCACCAAGAGGATCAGCGCGACCCAGCGCAGCACGCCCGTTTGCCTCAGCCCTTGAACGAGGGCAGGTTCGGAAACGCCGCCTTGCCTGCGTAGCGCGCCGACGGGCCCAGCGCCTCCTCGATGCGCAGCAACTGGTTGTATTTGGCGACGCGATCGGAGCGGCACAGCGAGCCGGTCTTGATCTGGGTGGCGGTTGTCGCCACGGCGATATCGGCGATGGTGGTGTCCTCGGTTTCTCCGGAGCGGTGCGAGACCACCGAGGCATAGTTGGCCTTGGCCGCCATCGCGATGGCTTCCAGCGTTTCCGAGAGCGTGCCGATCTGATTGACCTTGATCAGGATCGAATTGGCGATACCGCGCTCGATGCCCTCGCGGAAAATCGCCGGGTTGGTCACGAACAGATCGTCGCCGACCAGCTGCACCTTGCTGCCCAGACGCTGCGTGAGTGCCTTCCAACCATCCCAGTCGCCTTCGGCCATGCCGTCTTCGATGGTGAGGATCGGATACTTCGCGCACCAGAGGGCATAGAACTCGATGAGTTCCGCACTGGAGAACTTGCGGCCCTCGCCGGCGAGATCGTAGACACCGTCCTTGTAGAACTCGGAACTGGCGACGTCGAGCCCAAGCCAAACATCCTTGCCGGCGTGGTAGCCGGCCTTGGCGATCGCTTCGAGAATCGTCTCGATCGCCTGTTCGTTGGACTTGAGATCGGGCGCGAAGCCGCCTTCGTCGCCGACCGCAGTGTTGAGGCCCTTGGCCTTGAGCACGGACTTGAGCGCATGGAAGATTTCCACGCCCGCGCGCAGCGCCTCGGCAAAACTCGGCATTCCGACCGGCAGCACCATGAACTCCTGCATGTCGACATTGTTGTCGGCATGCGCGCCGCCGTTGACGATGTTCATCATCGGCACCGGGAGATGCAGGGGCGCAGCATTGGCCAGCGAAGTGTTGATGTATTGCCACAGCGGCTGCTTGCGCGATGCCGCCTGCGCATGCGCCGCCGCAAGCGAGACGCCAAGCAGGGCATTGGCGCCGAGGCCGCTCTTGTTGGGCGTGCCATCGAGCGCGATCAGCTTGGCATCCAGCCCCTTCTGGTCCGCCGCATCGAAACCCTTGAGCGCCTGCGCAATCGCTGCGTTGACATGGGCGACGGCCTGGCGCACGCCCTTGCCCAGATAGCGCGACTTGTCGCCATCGCGCAGTTCGACCGCTTCGCGCGAGCCGGTGGAGGCGCCCGAGGGCACCGCGGCGCGACCGAACGAACCGTCAGCGAGCGTGACCTCCGCTTCGAGGGTGGGATTGCCGCGCGAATCGAGGATTTCACGCGCGTGGATGCGGCTGATCTGGCTCATCACTGGCTCACTTCTTCGACTGGGCTGCGGGCTTGGACGGCGCAGGCTTGGCCGATTGCGCGCCGCTCCACTCGACATGCTTGACCGAGCCCTTGCCGAGTTTGGCGGTGACGGCCTTTTGCTGCTTGGGCGAGCTGTCGGCACTGGCCTCGATGACAACGCAATCGAATGCCGCCGGCTTGTTGGCGGCATCAAGCGCCTTGGCCAATTCATCGAGCTTGTGGCTCTTGCCTGCATACTCGAAACGATCGCCGGCAAGCGCCTTGACCTGCGCAATACCGAGCGCGCAATCGGCACCTTGCGGCGTCTTGTGCGCGGCTGGCTTGGCCGGCTTGTCCGAGTCGACCGCGAACTTTGCCACGCCCACACCCGCCTGCGCCGAACCCATCAGCGCCAGACCCACCATCAAGACTCCAAGACGAACTCCACGCATTGCGCACTCTCCTGATTGGTTTGACCACGCCTGCACGCCGCGACGGCGCGCAGGTACCACGACGAATCACGCATCGACCCGCGACTTGAGCAGTCGGTCGATTTCGACCAAGGTGCCGAGCAAAGATTCCATCTTCGCCAGCGGCCAGGCATTGGGCCCGTCGCTGAGTGCCTTGTCCGGATCGGGATGGGTTTCCATGAACACGCCGGCCACGCCGACCGCAACCGCCGCACGCGCGAGCGCAGGCACGAATTCGCGCTGGCCACCGGATTTGCCGTCGGCGCCTCCGGGCAACTGCACCGAATGGGTCGCATCGAACACCACCGGACACCCGGTGTCGCGCATGACGACGAGACTGCGCATGTCCGAGACGAGATTGTTGTAGCCAAAACTCGCGCCGCGCTCGCAGACCATGATCTGCGTGTTGCCGGTCGAGCGCGCCTTGGCCGCGACGTGCTTCATTTCCCACGGCGAGAGGAACTGACCCTTCTTGATGTTGACCGGCTTGCCGGCGCTGCAGGCCTTGTGGATGAAATCGGTCTGCCGGCACAGGAAGGCCGGCGTCTGCAGTACATCGACCACACTCGCCACCTCGCCCATCGGCGTGTATTCGTGCACGTCGGTGAGCACGGGCACGCCGATCTGACGCTTGACCTCGGCCAACACCTTGAGCCCTTCTTCCAGACCCGGACCGCGAAAACTCGTGCCCGAAGTGCGGTTGGCCTTGTCGAAACTCGACTTGAAGATGAAGGGGACGCCGAGGCGATCGGTGATTTCCTTGAGCGTGCCGGCGGTGTCGAGCTGCAACTGCATCGACTCGATCACGCAGGGCCCGGCGATCAGGAACAAGGGTTGCGAGGCACCGACTTCAAAACCGCACAGCTTCATTTCAGGCACCGTCATCCCGGGCGTGGCCGGGACCTCGACTGTCAAAGTTCAATAAAACGGATTGGCGATATCGACCAAGAATCGGCACCGCCGTTGCATTCACGCCGTCGCCTGCGCCAGTTTCGGCGCCTGCCGCATCGCCCGTTGCTCGCGCGCGGCGCGGATGAAGCCGATGAACAGCGGATGGCCATCGCGCGGCGTGGAGGTGAATTCCGGATGCGCCTGGCAAGCGATGAACCACGGATGGTTGGGCAGCTCGATGACTTCCACCAACAGGTCGTCCATCGACTTGCCCGCGATCACCAGCCCAAGATCCTTGAACTGCTGCCGGTAGCGATTGTTGAACTCGTAGCGATGACGGTGACGCTCGCGCACCACGTCCTGACCATACAGCTCGCGCGAAAGCGTGCCGGCCTTGAGGCGACATTCCTGCGCACCCAGACGCATCGTGCCGCCCTTGTCCGACTCCTCGTCGCGACGTTCGACCTCGCCACTGCCGGTCGTCCATTCGGTGATGAGTCCGATCACCGGATGCACGCAGTTGCGGTCGTTTTCGCTCGAATTGGCGCCTTCCAGCCCGGCAATGTTGCGCGCGAAATCGACCACCGCCGCGTGCATGCCGTAGCAGATGCCGAAATACGGAATGCGGCTTTCGCGGGCGAAGCGCGCCGCGGCGATCTTGCCTTCGAAACCGCGCTTGCCGAAGCCGCCGGGCACGAGGATGCCGTCATAGTCCTTGAGCATCTGGCCACCCTTGCGCTCGACATCCTCGGATTCGAGCCAGTGCAGGTTGACGCGTGTCTTCTGCTTGATGCCGCCATGACGCAGCGCCTCACCAAGCGACTTGTAGGCGTCCTTGTGCTCGACGTACTTGCCGACGATGGCGATGTCGACCTCGCCCTGCGGATTGCGCACCGCATCGACGGTGCGCTCCCACTCGGAAAGATCGGCCGGCTTGGCTGGCAGGCGCAGGCGCTCGACCACGATCTCGTCGAGCTTCTGTGCGTGCAGCGAGAACGGCAGCTCGTAGATCACGTCGACGTCGGCGGCGCTGATCACCGCCTTCTCGGGCACGTTGGTGAACAGTGCGATCTTGCGCCGCTCACTCTGCGGCAGCGGTTGTTCGCAGCGACACACGAGCACGTCGGCCTGGATGCCGATCGAGCGCAGTTCCTTGACCGAATGCTGGGTCGGCTTGGTCTTGATCTCGCCGGCGGCCTTGATGTACGGCACCAAGGTCAGGTGCATGAACATCGCGAACTCGGCACCATGCTCGATGCGGATCTGGCGGATCGCTTCGAGGAAGGGCTGCGATTCGATGTCGCCGACCGTGCCGCCGATCTCGACCAAGGCCACGTCGTAGCCCTGGGTCGCCTCGTAGATGCGGTGCTTGATCTCGTCGGTGATGTGCGGGATCACCTGCACGGTCGCGCCGAGGTAGTCGCCGCGACGCTCCTTGGCGATCACGCTCTCGTAGATCTTGCCGGTGGTGATCGAATTCTTGCCGGTCAGGCGCGTGCGCACGAAGCGCTCGTAGTGACCGAGGTCGAGGTCGGTCTCGGCGCCATCGTCGGTGACGTAGACCTCGCCATGCTGGAACGGGCTCATCGTGCCCGGGTCGACGTTGATGTAGGGGTCGAGCTTCATCAAGGTCACGCGCAGGCCGCGTGCCTCGAGGATGGCAGCCAGCGACGCGGCGGCGATGCCCTTGCCAAGCGAGGACACCACGCCGCCGGTCACGAAAATGAGGGGGGTCATGGGCGAAGGATTCTGCCGGAAAGGCACATTCTACCCGCTTGCCCCGAACGCGGCGAGAGCATCGCGCCGCGCGTTCACATCGGATCAACCGGCTTGGTGACCGGAAACCGGCGTTTGGGCTCGAGTTGCCAGAACATCCATGCCGACATCGAGGTGATCAGCCCGACGCCGATGAAGGTGGCGTGAAAGGCCGGCAGCGCCGCCGTGCCGCCTTCGACCCCGAAAGCCTCGGAAAACGCCGACAGCGCGCCGCCGGCGGCGGCCACGCCCAGGCTCATCGCCAGCATCATCACCATGGACAGAAGGCTGTTGCCGCTGCTGGCCAGCTCGGCGTCGAGATCACGCAGGGTGATCGTATTCATCGCCGTGAACTGCAGCGAATTGACGAAGCCGAATGCAGCCAGCTGGACGATGCGCAGCCACGCCGGCTGGGCCGGGCCAATCAGGGCAAAACTCGCCATCATGAGACCGACCAGGATCGTATTGACGATCAGCACGCGCCGGTAGCCGAAACCTTGCACGATCGGCACGACTGCGCGCTTGGAAGCCATGCCTGCGGCGGCGACCGGGATCATCGCCATGCCCGCCTCGAGCGGCGTGAAGCCCAGCCCGACCTGCAACAGCAGCGGGATCAGGAACGGCATCGCGCTGCTGCCGATGCGCGCGAACAGGTTGCCGAGGATGCCCACGCGATAGCTGGCCACGCCAAACAGCGCCTGCGGGAACAGCGGCTTGGGCAGGCGCAGCGCATGCAGCCAATAGCTCACGAACAAGGCCATGCCGAGCAGGAACAGTCCTGCCGCCGTCGCGTGGCGCAGGCCCAATTCGCTCACGCCATCGAGCGCGAGTGAAATTGCCAGCATGCTCGCCGCGAGAAGCAGATAGCCGGGGAGATCGAAGCGGCTGACCGCGCCGCGCGCATCGGGCATGAAACGCAAGGTCGCCACGACCGCGATCACGCCGACCGGCAGGTTGATGAGGAAGATCCAATGCCAGGAAATCGCCTCGACCAGCCAGCCGCCCAAGGTGGGTCCGACCAGCGGGCCGATCAGCCCGGGCAAGGCGACGAAGCTCATTGCCTCGAGAAACTCCTCGCGCGGCCACGAACGCATCACCGCGAGCCGACCCACCGGGAGCAACATCGCGCCACCGATGCCCTGCACCACGCGCGAAATGACGAGGGCATGCAGACTCCAGGCCGCTGCGCACATCAGGGAGCCGAGCGTGAACAGGCACAGCGCAAGCAGAAACAAGCGGCGCGTGCCGAAGCGATCGGCGAGCCAGCCCGAGGCGGGAATCAGCAAGGCCATCGTCAGCGCGTAGGCGACCACCACCGACTGCATGCGCAGCGCGCTTTCGCCCAGACTCGCCGCCATCGCCGGCAAGGCGGTGTTGACGATGGTCGAATCGAGCATCTGCATGAACACGCCCAAGGCGACCAGCCACAGCAACGCACGCGAAGCCGCCGGCGGCGCGGCCATCGGCGCGGAGGTGGCCGGTTCGCTCATGCAGCCGGCATCGACGCGGCCAGATGCGATTGGCAGGCGCGCGCGATCACGATTTCCTCATCGGTCGGGATCACCAACACTTGTACCGGCGCATTGGTCGCATTGATCACACGAGCCCCGTGGCCGCCGCCCGCATTGGCAGCGGCGTCGAGCCGCACCCCGAGCCAGTCGAGCGCAGCGGCAATCTCGGCGCGGATCGGCACCGCGTTTTCGCCGATGCCGCCCGCGAACACCAGCGCCTCGATGCCACCGAGCGCCACCGTCATCGCCGCGATCTGGCGCGCACATTGATAGACGAACAGATCCAGCGCCTCACGCGCTTCGGTCGCATCGCTGGCGAGCAGGTCGCGCACATCGGCCGACAGTCCGGACACGCCGAGCAGACCGCTGCCGTGATAAAGCAGGCTTTCGATTGCATCTGCATCCATGCCACTCGTACGCAGCAGATGAAATGGCACGCCCGGATCGAGCGGCCCGCAGCGCGTGCCCATCGGCAGGCCATCGAGCGCGGTGAAACCAAGCGAACAGTCGAGCGAGACGCCATCGCGCACCGCACACACGCTCGCGCCGCTGCCCAGATGGGCGAGCACGCAGCGGCGCGCCTGCGGCGCCAGCCGCGCAACTTCGCCGGCAAGGAACTCGTAGCTGAGTCCGTGGAAGCCGTAGCGCCGCACGCCCGCATCGTGCAGCGTGCGCGGCAGGGCAAAACGGCGCGCGCGGTCCGGCCAGTGCGCGTGGAAGGCGGTGTCGAAACAGGCGATCTGGGCCAGATCGGGATGCAGCGCACGCAAACGCCGTATCGCGGCGAGATTGTGCGGCTGATGCAAGGGCGCGAGTGGATCGAGTTGTTCCAGACGCGCGAGCACCGCCTCGTCGACCACCACCGGCGCGACGAAATCGCTGCCGCCATGCACCACGCGATGGCCCACGACCGCGATGCACAGCTCCGGCAGATTCGCTTCGATCCAGCCGAGTACCGCATCGAGCGCCTGCGCCTGATCCGCATCGACGGCCAGCTCCCGCAACTGCGGAGACTCGCCATCGCGTGCGGCGCGCAGGCGTGGCCCGCGACCGATGCGTTCGACCTGACCGCCAGCCAGTTGGCGCAATGCGCCGCTGCTCTCGAAGAGCGCAAACTTGAGGCTCGACGAGCCGGCATTGATGACGAGGATCGCCATCGGCGCCGTCGTCTTGGCAGCGCCCGTCATGTGGTCGGCTCCGCCGGCAGCGCGGCGAGCACCACCGCGAGTGCGCACGAAGCCAGATGGATGCGCAGGCTGTCGGCGCGACTGGTGAGGATGATCGGCACGCGCGCACCGAGCACCACGCCAGCCGCATCGGCATCGGCGAGATAGACGAGCTGCTTGTAGAGCATGTTGCCCGCTTCCAGATCGGGCACCAGCAGCACGTCGGCGCGACCAGCGACCGGCGAGGCGATGCCCTTGATCCGTGCGGCTTCCTCGCTCACTGCATTGTCGAAGGCGAGCGGGCCATCGACGATGCCACCGCTGATCTGGCCGCGATCGACCATCTTGCACAGCGCCGCCGCCTCGATCGTCGAGGGAATCGCCGGATTGACGGTTTCCACTGCGGACAGGATCGCCACCCGCGGCGCCTCGTAGCCGAGCTTGCGCATGAGGTCGATCGCGTTCTGCAGGATGTCGGCCTTCTCCGCAAGTGTCGGCGCGATATTGACTGCCGCATCGGTGATGAGCAGCGGCCGCGGGTAGCGCGGCACATCCATGAGAAATGCGTGCGACAGGCGGCGCGCCGTGCGCAGGCCGTTGTCGCGGTCGAGCACCGCATGCAGCAGTTCGTCGGTATGCAGACTGCCCTTCATCACCGCGGCAACCTTGCCCTGCCGCGCCAGCAACACGGCCGCATCCGCCGAAGCGTGACTGTGCTCGGTATCCACGCGCTCGATGCCGGCAAGGTCAATGCCGCCCTGCGCCGCGAGCACATCGATGCGCGCGCGCGGCCCGACCAGCACCGGCACGATCAGGCCCTCGTCGCGAGCCACGATCACGGCTTTCAACGCCTCGACATGGCACGGGTGCGCGACGGCAACCCGGATTGCGGGCAAGGTCTGTGCGGCGCGCAGCAAGCGCTCGTAGCCGCCGTGTGCATGCTCTTCAAGCAAGCCCCTTGCATGCGTGTGGACGGGTGCGGATGGCCTTGACATGGAGATCTCCGAAGATCGCTCTTGTGAAGCCTAGCAGCGTGCCGGCGTGCTTGACCGCCGCAGGCCGAATCCCCATGCTGGCGTGCTTTCCTTGCACAGTTATTTCAATGAGCAGCAGATACAACGCCGCCGACATCGAAGTCCTTTCCGGCCTCGATCCGGTCAAGCGCCGTCCGGGCATGTACACCGACACCGCGCGACCGAACCATCTGGTGCAGGAGGTCGTCGACAACTCGGTCGATGAGGCGCTCGCCGGGCATGCGAAGACGATCGAAGTCACGCTGCATGCCGACGGCTCGGTCGAAGTCGCCGACGACGGCCGCGGCATGCCGGTGGACATCCACCCCGAGGAAAAAATCCCCGGCGTCGAGCTGATCCTCACGCGCCTGCATGCGGGCGGCAAGTTCTCCAATCGCAATTACCAGTTTTCCGGCGGATTGCATGGCGTGGGCGTGTCGGTGGTGAACGCGTTGTCGCAGCGCGTGGAAGTCACCATTCGCCGCGAGGGCCAGATCCATCGCATGGACTTCAAGGACGGCGACCGCGCCAGTGCGCTCGCCGTGATCGGCAGCGTGCCCAAGCGGCAGACCGGCACCACGGTGCATTTCTGGCCGGATCCGAAATACTTCGATTCGCCGAAGATCTCGCTGCCACGCCTCAAGCACGTGCTGCGCGCCAAGGCCGTGCTGTGCGCCGGGCTCACCGTGCGCCTCACCGACGAAGCCAGCGGCGAGCGCGTCGAATGGCTCTACGAAGATGGCTTGCGCGACTACCTGCGCTCGATGCTCGGTGATGCCGAACGCATTCCCGCCGACCTGTACCTGGGCCAGCACGCCAAGGACAGCGGCGCGGTCGACTTCGTCCTGGCCTGGCTACCCGAGGGCGAGCTCACGCAGGAAAGCTACGTCAACCTCATCCCGACTGCGCAGGGCGGTACCCACGTCAACGGCCTGCGCTCGGGCCTGACCAATGCGCTGCGCGAGTTCTGCGAATTCCGCAATCTCCTGCCGCGCGGCATCAAGCTTGCGCCTGAAGATGTCTGGGATCGCCTGTGTTTCGTGCTGTCGCTGAAGATGGGCGACCCGCAGTTCTCGGGCCAGACCAAGGAACGCCTGTCCTCGCGCGATGCTGCCGGCTTCGTCGAAAACGCCGTGCACGATGGCTTTTCGCTATATCTCAACCAGCATGTCGAGATCGGCGAGAAGATCGCGCAGATTGCGATCGAGCGCGCCACGCTGCGCCTGAAGGCCGAAAAACAGGTGGTGCGCAAGAAGATCACGCAAGGCCCCGCCCTGCCCGGCAAGCTCGCCGACTGCGCATCGAGCGATCTGTCACGCACCGAGTTGTTTCTCGTCGAAGGCGACTCGGCCGGTGGCAGCGCGCGGCAGGCACGCGACAAGGATTTCCAGGCAATCCTGCCGCTGCGCGGCAAGATCCTCAACACCTGGGAAGTCGAATCCGGGCAGGTGCTGTCATCGCAGGAAGTCCACGATCTAGCGGTCGCGATCGGCTGCGATCCGGGCAAGGACGACATCAGCGGCCTGCGCTACGGCAAGGTCATCATCCTCGCCGACGCCGACTCCGATGGCCTGCACATCGCGACCCTGCTCAGCGCATTGTTCCTGCGCCACTTCCCGCGTCTGGTGCGCGACGGCCACGTGTTCGTGGCGATGCCGCCGCTGTTTCGCGTCGATGTCGGCAAACAGATGTTCTACTGCCTCGACGAAGCCGAACGCGATGGCCTGCTCGAGCGCATCGAACGCGAAAGGATCAAGGGCGCGGTCAGCGTCACCCGCTTCAAGGGCCTGGGCGAAATGAACCCGGGCCAGTTGCGCGAATCGACGATCCACCCCGACACCCGCCGTCTGGTCCAGCTCACCGTCGAAGCCGACGACGGCACCGCCAAGCTCATGGACATGCTGCTGTCGAAGAAGCGCGCCGCCGACCGCAAGGAGTGGCTGGAAACCAAAGGCGACCTGGCGTCGCTGGAAGTGTGAGACGCAATCAAAATAAGCACGGTAGAGTTGGTCAAGGCAACGCTCACCTTCCCCGCACCATCTCCATGATTCGCACGGGGTTGAGCGAGGATGCACGCTCGCGCATCTGCGGCAGGTAGTTCGACTGCAGGCCCCTGGCCTGGCCGAGCATCTGCTGGAAGGTCTCGCGCAGCATGTCGGTGGAGAAGCTGCGACCACCGGCGTAGTAGCGGCGTGCGACCTGACCGAGCGCATAGGTGCTCGCAAAGCTCATGCCCGAACTCACCGCCTGCCGGCCGAGGCCGCCGAGCAGGCTGCCGCCAATCGCGCCGAGCAGGCCGCCGAGGAGTTTCCGCCCGGCCTGTTCGAGATATTGCGAAGTCAGCCCGACGCCGAGCGTGGCGAGGAAATCCTTGATGTGACTCTTGTCGAGCTCATGGCCATATGACTGCCCGATCCGATACACCATGCGCATCTGCAGCGGGATGATCGCCATCGTCGCCAGCGACTCGGGCAGAAGTTCGAGACCGCCATTGAGGATGGCCGCGTCGAGGACGAGCTTGTCGAGTTCGGCTTCGCTCAAGCTCGATGCCTGCGCACCCGCGCTGCCGCCTGAGGTGACCGCGCCGGCACTGGCTGCACCAGCCGGCGCCAGCGGCGCCGTCGCGATCGCCTGTGCGTCTTGCGCATGCGCGGCGCTGCTGCCGGCATCGAGGCCAAGGCGCTTGGACAGCTCGCCGAGAAACGCGCGTTCGGCCTCGCTGCTTCCGTCATCGACGTTGCACACGCACACCGCCATTTCGTAGGCGAGCTGGCGCGTTTGCGGGCTCATCAGCGCCGCGACGGCGCCATCCAGATCGACGCGCTTGAGCAGGACATCCTGGTAGAGCGTGGCGACATCGAGGCCCCCGCTGCCCAGACCCGCGGCGACGCGGCGAATTTCCTCGCGTTCGGCGTCGCTGGTGGCGCCATCGGCAGTTGCGGCAATCAGGCTGATGGCAAGGATGGCGCAGGTTTCCTGTTCGGTCATGGCACGACTCGCGGGATGGATCCGCGCATGGTGCCCGAGCAGGCACGCGCTGTCAGCGTGACCAACGGGCAGGGAAATCGTGTGAGTGAAACCAAGGGGCTTGCGATCCCGGCAACGTGGCCATCCCTGGCCAAACCTTGACCGCATCCGAGCGGCGGAATTTCCGGGCCTGATTGGCGAGGCCCGGAGCGTGGCGCTCACGCGCGACGCAGTTCGGGGTTCAGTGGCTTCATCGCGAGGTCCGCAAATGCGTCCTCATCTGGGAAGGCATCTTGCCGAGGCGGCGCGACTGATTCCGCGCAATGGGCAACGCGCCCCCTGCAGCCGGCTTCACGCGCGAGTTGCCAACTGCCTCACACTTTGACGGGCGGACGCCGCCCGAAGCTCACGCGCTCGTGGCCTGCCGCGTCGCGGGTGCTGCCGACCTCGACGAAGGCATGCGCCGTCAACAGCTCGCGCACCGCAGCGGCCTGGTCATGGCCATGTTCAAGCAGCAACCAGCCGCGCCCGACGAGGTGGCGTGGCGCCTCGGCGAGGATGCAGCGGATCGCATCCAGACCGTCCGCGCCCGAGGCCAAGGCGGATCCGGGTTCGAAGCGCAGATCGCCTTGTGCCAGATGCGGATCGCCGGACGCGATGTAGGGTGGATTGGAAACCATCAAATCAAAGCGCCGCTCGCCCAACGGCGCGCACCAGTTGCCTTGGGCGAAATCGACCTTGCCCAGTCCCAGCCGCTGCGCATTGCCGCGTGCGACCGCGAGCGCAGCTTCACTGGCATCGGTCGCCAGCACACGGGCCTGCGGTCGCTCGCTCGCGATCGCCAGCGCGATCGCGCCCGAACCGGTACCGAGGTCGGCCACGCTGACCTCGCCATCGAGCGGCAGTCGTGCAAGCGCGAGTTCGACCAGCAGTTCGGTTTCCGGGCGCGGGATCAGCACCGCCGGCGTGACTTCGAGTTCCAAGGTCCAGAAGCCGCGCCGGCCAGTCAGATAGGCGATCGGCTCACCGTGCCGACGTGCTTCGATCAGCCGCGCAAACGCCGCGCGCTGTTCGGTGGTGGGTTCGAGCTCGGGCCAGGCGAACAGCCAACTGCGCGAGCGACCAAGCACATGGGCCAAGAGGATCTCGGCCTCACTGCGTCTCTCCACACCGGCCAGACGCGCGTTTGCAGCATCGATCAGAGCGCGGATGGTGTGCGGCTCGCGCTCCTTCACGACGACAGCAAACGCCACGCCTGCGCCGCGCAGGCGAGCAGAAAGCCGGCGAGGAAGAACAGATAGCTGTAGCGCAGATAGCGGTACTTGTACCAGGCCAGATAGGTACCAATCGAATAGATATCGTTGGCCCAGGTCGCATAGGGCGAACCATCGGGACTGAGCGCACGCGCCATTTCTTCGAGATAGCGTTCACGCGAAAGCGTGGAGAAATGCCCGAAGAACAGCAGGTTGAAACCCTTGGGCAAACTGCCGTCTGCATTGAGCTTGGGCGGGCGGTACTTGGGCAACACGGCGAGGATCGCAAGCAGCTGCGCCATCAAGGTGAAGGCGGCGAGCACGATCGCCGACACGCGCAGTTCCGGATCGTTGAGGCGACCGATGCACAGGGTGAGCACGATCGACGAGACCGTGATGATGATGTTGGCCTTGGTGTCGGCCATGCTCGACAAGGCGACATGATGCTGCTGCGCCGTGCGCAGCAGGTTGTCGCCGCTGTTGCGCTCGGGAATCCGTGCGTACGCCGCCGTCGCCGATGCCTGCTTCTCGTCCATTGCCGCCTCGCTGCGCCAGCGCGGATTCTAGGGCAACGCTGCTCGAATGGAGCAACTCAAGAACACAGATCCGGCTTTCAAGAACGTGCACCGCGATCGACAGCGCGAATGCTCGTGAGCTTGACGAACGTGCTTGCGATCATGCCGTACCCAAGCGTATGGTCTTGCTTCGACACATCTCTCCGGAGGTCGCATGGACTTCCTGCAAGCTCCCCCGATCCTGAGCAACACTTTCCACGATGACCCGACCCTGCGGGCATATTGCGCACGCGCCCTGCCCACTGCACTCTTCGCAGCGATCGAGCCCGATCTCGCCGAACTCGGTGCATACGCGGCAGCGTCCTGGAGCAAGGCACGTCTTGAAACGCCCAAGACGCCGAATCTGATTTCCTGGAGCGCCTGGGGCGAACGCATCGACCACATCGAAACGACGCCAACCTGGCAGCGCGGTGCCGAACTCACGGCACGCTACGGCTTCGTCGCCGCAGGCCATGAGCCACAATTCGGCGCCCTCGCGCGCGTCGATCAGTTCCTGCGCGTCTATCTCTACCACGTGCCGAGCCAGTTCCATTCCTGTCCATTGGCAATGAGCGACGGTGCCGCGACCGCGCTCAAGGCTGCGGGCAATCGTGCGCTGTGCGAGCGAGCGCTGCCGCACCTGCTGGCCCGTGATCCAGCACATCTGTGGCTGTCTGGACAGTGGATGACCGAACTCGCAGGGGGTTCGGATGTGGGCAATACCGACACGATCGCGCAGCGCGGCGAGCACGGGCAATGGCGCCTGCACGGGCGCAAGTGGTTCACCTCGGCGGTGGTCGGTGACATGGCGCTCGCACTCGCCAGACCGCAGGGCGCAGCACCCGGCGCCGATGCATTGGCCTTGTTCTATCTCGAATCGCGCAAGGCCGACGGCGCCTGGAATGGCATCCGCATCGACCGGCTCAAGGACAAGCTCGGCACGCGCGAATTGCCGACCGCTGAAGTCCATCTCGACGGCGCGCAGGCGATAGCAGTCGGAGAGCTTGCCAATGGCGTGCGCCAGATCACGCCCGTGCTCAATATCTCGCGCACCTGGAACGCCGTCGGTGCAATCGCCACGATGCGTCACTGCCTGACGCTTGCGCTCGACTATGCAAACCGGCGCGAGGCCTTCGGCCGCACGCTCGCCAGCCTGCCGCTGCATCGTGCAACGCTCGCCCATCTAATCGCCGAATTCGAGGCGGCATTCCAACTCGTCTTCTGCGTCATCGAACTGCTCGGCCGCGAGGAACATGAGCAGCACGAGCACGCCGACGATGCACTGATGCTGCGCGTGCTCACGCCACTGGCCAAATTGTGGACCGGCAAGCTCGCGGTACGCATCGCCTCGGAAACCTGCGAAGCCTTCGGCGGCGCCGGCTACATCGAGGACACCGGGATTCCGCAATTGCTGCGCGACGCCCAGGTGTTTCCGATCTGGGAAGGCACCACCAACGTGCTTGCGCTCGACGTGTTGCGCGCACTCGGCCGCGATAGCCTGGACGTGTTTTCGCAGCGCCTGCTGAACTGGTGCGACAGCGGTACCGGTGATACGCAATTGCAATCCGCACTGGCAACTGCGCAGTCATGGTTTGCCGCTCATGCGGGCAAGCGCCCGGCGCTGGAAAGTGGCGCCCGCGGCTTTGCCATGACACTCGCACGTTGTGCGGCGGCAGCCGTGCTCGCGCGCCACGCACACTGGGCCGCAAGTGCGCAACACGATACGCGTGCGCATGCTGCGCTGAGTCTGTTCATCGAGCACGGCCTTGTGCGTCTGGACACGATTCCAATGGACGCGGTTGCTGCGCTCGTCGACAATGGCCGTTCCTGAAACTGCCAGCGCGCGGAAGCGGCCCACCATGCAGCACCTGACCATCGTCACCACCGGCGGCACCATCGACAAGATCTATTTCGACGACAAGTCAACCTTCCAGATCGGCTCGCCGCAGATCGGCGAAATTCTCGAAGCACTTGGCGTGGCCTTCGCATTCGATGTGGTTTCGGTGTTGCGCAAGGACAGTCTGCATCTGGATGCCGGCGATCGCGCACTGATTCGCGCTGCGATCGAGCGCCAGCCGCATCGGCATGTGCTGGTCACGCATGGCACCGACACGATGGTCGATACCGCGCAGGCGCTGCGCGACATTCCCGGCAAGGTGATCGTGCTCACCGGCGCACTCAATCCGGCGCTGTTCAAGGGTTCGGACGCGGTGTTCAACATCGGTTGCGCAGTCGGCGCGGTGCAAACCTTGTCCGATGGCGTCTACATCGCGATGAATGGCCGCATCTGGAATCCGAATCAGGTGCGCAAGAATCGCGAAGCCAACCGCTTCGAGCCGCTGCCCGGCTGAGGCGCAAGCAAGTTCCCGACGCGGCCCCCATCACCACGTTCGCGTCCAACGGATCGAATGCAATGCAAACAAGAACGGCCGGGTTGCCCCGGCCGTTTGCTTGCTGTTCCGTCCTTGGTCGAACTTCATTTACGGCGTGTAGCTCGGCACCAGAGTCACGCCAGAGAAAGCCGCGTAGGCGCGGATCTTGACGTGATAGGTGCCGGCGGTCGGCGCCGCCCAGGTGCACGACTCGCTGTTGCCGCTCAGATACGGACGACAGGTGTAGCTCGAGGTCGTCGGTGCCGCATTGAGCCGCACATACATGTCGGCATCACCCGTGCCACCCGAGATCTGGAACTTCAGGTTGGTTGCGCCAGCCGGCACCACGAGGGTGTAGTCCGCGGTCCAACTGCCCTTCGCCGCCGACAGCCCGGTCACGGGCACGCCATTGGCGAGCGTGGTGCCACCACCGCCGCCACCGGTGCTGTAGCTGCCGGTCAGACTCATGCCACTGAAGGTCGAATAGGCGTTGACCATCACGTAGTAGGTGCCTGCCTGGGCCGTGGCAATCGAACAGGTTTCGCCGTTACCGGTCGCCCACGAGCGGCAGTCGTAGCTCGATGTGGTCGGCGCGGATCCGAACTTCACGTACAGGTCGCCATCACCCGAACCGCCCGAGGTGACGAACTTGAGGTTGGTCGCACCCGCCGGCACGTTCATCGTGTAGACGAGCTGGCCACCCGTAGCCGCACCCAGACCGGTGGCCGCGACGCCATTGGTCAACACCGTGCCACCACCACCGCCGCTGACCGTGACCGTGCTGGTCTTTGAATTGGTCGCACCACCGTTGTCGGTCACCGTGAGCGTCACGCTGTAGGAACCGCCAGCCGCAAAGCTGTGGCTCGGGTTGGTTGCAGTCGAACTCGTGCCATCACCGAAGTTCCACGAACGCGAGCTGATGCTGCCGTCGCTGTCGCTGGAGCTGTCGGTGAAGCTCGCGGTCAGGCCACTGGTGGTGAAGCTGAAGTTGGCGGTCGGCGCAGCATTGCTCGAACCACCGCCAGCGGCCTGCACGGCTGCCTGAGCATCCATGATGCCTGCGCCGCAGCCACCCGAGCAGGAGCCCGGGAGCGGACGCGCGGTACTGGTCAGGATGTTCTTGACCTGATCCGGCGTGAGACTCGGGTTCTGCTGGAACACCAACGCGGCAACCGCTGCCACGTGCGGCGTCGCCATCGACGTACCCGCGTAGTAGGCGTAATTCTCGGCGCCCGGCGTGGTCGTGCCCGCGTTGAGCGTGGAAAGGATGTCGCCTGCGCCGCCACTGCCATCGCCACCCGGCGCCGAAATCACGATCGTCGAACCATAGTTCGAATACGAGGCACGCGAACCTGCCTTGGTCGTGGCTGCCACCGAAACGACATTGCTGCAGTTGGCCGGCGAGGAGTTGCTGACGTTCTGATTCTCGTTGCCGGCCGCGACCACGAAGATCGCGCCATTGCTGCGTGCGGTGTTGATCGCCGACTGGAACGAACCGCAGGCGCCGCCACCACCGAGACTGAGGTTGAGGACACGAGCCGGGTTGGCATTGGCCGGAACGCCCGAGACGCTGCCACCCGAAGCCCACACGATCGCATCGACGATGTCGGACACCGAACCGCCGCATTTGCCGAGCACACGCACCGGCACCACCTTGGCGCCGTAGGCGATGCCGGCGATGCCCTTGCCGTTGTTGGCCTGCGCGACGATCGTGCCGGTCACGTGGGTGCCGTGCCAGCTCGAATCGGACGCCGGGTAGCCCGAACCGCATTCATTGGCCGCATACCAATCGCCCTGATCGGCGGGATTGGAGTCGCGGCCATTGCCATCACGCGCGGCCGCCGAATCGCTGATGAAGTCATAGCCACCCACGGTCTGACCGGTCAGGTCGCTGTGGGTGGTGATGCCGGTGTCGAGCACGGCCACCTTGATGCCCGAACCCGGCGCCGAACCGGCGAGGTCCCATGCCGCAGGTGCGCGGATGCCACCGGTGGCATCGGTGAGATCCCACTGGTTGCCGAAATAAGTGTCGTTGGGCGTGAACACCGCATGCATGATGCGGTCGGGCTCGACGTAGGCAACGTTCGGATTGCCGGCGAAGGCAAGCATGACGTTGCGGGCAAAATCACTACTCCTGGCCAGACGACTCACATCGCCTGAAACCTCGACCAACTGTGCGCCGGTGGCGAGGGTGCGCACCGCATTGACCTTGGTGCCGGTCAATGCAGCAACGCGATCGAAATCGAGCTGGCGCGAGCTGGTTTGCATCTGCTCGGGGCTCGTTGCGTGGTAAGTCACGATGAAGCGCGTGCTGGAATAGTCCTTCGACAAGGCATCGATGTTCATGCGTGCGGTGTCGAGCGGCTGCTGCGCACCGATCGAAGGCGTGGCCTGCGCCGCGCCAGCACTGAACAAGAGCAACGCGGCAACGGCCAAAGCCGTCCGCCGTACCTCATGGTTACGGTTCTGATTCACTGTGTTCCCCAGTCGCTGGTTAGGAAGAATGCTGGCGAGTGTCTGCTCGACAGCTCTTTGCACCATCCCGAGTGCCCACGTCGATGTGCTCTCTTCACATCGAAGGCTCCGCCGCTGCCGACAGCTCTCTCTGCCGGCGCCGTGGCTTGTTGACCGCCTACCCCATAGACAGGCAACCGCACGAAACTAGCAGGCGCTTGCGCCGTCTGTCGAGATCAGGAGGGCAACTTTCGACTGTGCGGCGCAGCATGAACCCGCATGATCGCGAAACGCATCACAAATTCGCGAACGCCTGTTTCGATGCAACAGGGGTCGCGCACCAACAGGCAGCAAGACGAGGGGCGAAAACAAGAAAGGCCGGGCCGAAAATCGGCCCGGCCCTTGCGAGCCTGGATCGACAAACTGACCTACTCGACCACCGCCGGCATCTTCTCGGAGGCTTCGGTTTCGACCGCGAGCTTGCCCTCGCACACCGACAGCATCACTTTGCCACCCTCGGCGAGTTTGCCGAACAGCAGTTCGTCGGCGAGCAGGCGCTTGACGTTCTCCTGGATCACGCGCGCCATCGGGCGTGCGCCCATTTGCGGATCGAAGCCATGCTCGGCGAGCCAACGCCGCGCGTCGGCATCGACATGCAGGGCCACGTGTTTTTCCTGCAACTGCGCTTCCAGTTCGATGAGGAACTTGTCGACCACACGCAGGATGTGTTCGAAGTCGAGCGCATTGAACTGCACCACCGCATCGAGGCGATTGCGGAACTCGGGCGTGAATGCGCGCTTGAGCGCTTCCATCGCATCGGTCTGGTGGCTCTGCTCGACGAAACCCATGGTGCGCCGCGCGGCCGCCTGCGCGCCGACATTGGTCGTCATCACCAGAATCACGTTCTTGAAGTTCGCTTCACGGCCGTTGGTATCGGTGAGCGCGCCGTGATCCATGATCTGCAGCAGGATGTTGTAGACATCCGGATGTGCTTTCTCGATTTCGTCGAGCAGCAGCACGCAATGCGGATGCTTGACGATCTGCTCGGTGAGCAGGCCGCCCTGATCGAAACCGACATAGCCCGGCGGTGCACCGATCAGGCGCGAGACCGAATGCGGCTCCATGTACTCGGACATGTCGAAACGCACCAGCTCGATGCCCAGTTGCAGCGCAAGCTGGCGCGTGACTTCGGTCTTGCCCACGCCGGTCGGGCCGGTGAGCAGGAAACAGCCGATCGGCTTGCTCGGATTGCCCAGACCCGATCGCGCCATCTTGATCGCGCCGGCGAGCATGTCGATCGCGGCATCTTGTCCGAACACCACCATCTTGAGGTTGCGATCCAGACTCCTGAGCACGTCGCGATCGGACGCCGACACCTGTTTGGGTGGAATGCGCGCCATGCGCGCGACGATGAACTCGATTTCGGGCACATCGACGCGACCACTGCGCTCCTTTTCCGGCAGCAAGCGCTGGCGCGCGCCGGCTTCGTCGATCACGTCGATAGCCTTGTCGGGCAGCAGGCGGTCGGCGATGTGCTTGACCGAAAGATCGACCGCAGCCTGCAACGCGTCGCCGGTGTACTCGACCTTGTGATGTTCCTCGAAGCGCGACTTCAGGCCCTTGAGGATTTCCACGCTTTCGGCGATCGAAGGTTCCACCACGTCGATCTTCTGGAAGCGCCGCGCCAGCGCGCGATCCTTCTCGAACACGCCGCGATATTCCTGGAAGGTGGTCGAGCCGATGCAGCGGAGCTCACCGCCGGCAAGCATCGGCTTGATGAGATTGGAGGCATCCATGGTGCCGCCCGAAGCCGAGCCGGCGCCGATGATGGTGTGGATCTCGTCGATGAACAGGATCGCGCCGGGCTCCTTCTTGAGCTGGGCGATCACCGCCTTGAGACGCTTTTCGAAATCGCCGCGGTACTTGGTACCGGCAACCAGCGCACCCAGATCGAGCGCCCAGATCGTGCAGTCGGCGAGCACCTCGGGCACATCGCCCTCGACGATGCGCTTGGCCAGACCTTCTGCGAGCGCGGTCTTGCCCACACCGGCCTCGCCGACGTAGAGCGGATTGTTCTTGCGGCGGCGGCACAGCACTTGAATGGTGCGCTCGACTTCCTCGTTGCGACCGATCAGGGGATCGATCTTGCCCTGTCGCGCGAGCTCGTTGAGGTTGTTGGCGAATTCGGTGAGCGGATTGCCGCGCGGTTCCTCGCCCGCGCCCTCGCCTTCGGCCTTGTTCTCGCTGCCGGGCGTCGCACCGGAATTCTCGTGGCCGATCTTGGCGATGCCGTGCGAGATGTAGTTGACGACATCCAGACGCGAGACATCCTGCTGGCCGAGAAAATAGGCCGCGTGCGAATCCTTCTCGCCGAAGATCGCTACCAGCACGTTGGCGCCGGTGACTTCCTTCCTCCCCGAGGATTGCACGTGATAGACCGCGCGCTGCAGCACGCGCTGGAAACCGAGCGTGGGTTGCGTGTCGCGCTCGTCGTTGGCCGGCAGCACCGGCACCGTCTCGGCGATGATCGAACGCAGGTCACGCGCGAGGCGCGCGAGATCGGCGCCGCAGGCATTGAGCACCGCCACCGCTGCGGCATTGTCGAGCAGCGAGAGCAACAGGTGCTCGACCGTCATGAACTCATGCCGCTGTTCGCGCGCCTGCTTGTAGCACTGGCCGATGCTGGCCTCGAGATCCTTGCTGAACATGCCGAAACCTCTCCGCAATCTGATGTGTCAGGAAGTGGGGTTCGCGTGCTGGATTTCCAGCCAGTGGTTGGTCAGGATCCGGACTTCTCCATCGTGCAAAGCAAGGGGTGCTGGTGCGCACGTGAGAACTCGTTGACCTGGGTCACCTTGGTCTCGGCCACTTCGCGCGTGAACACGCCGCACACGCCCTTGCCACGCGTGTGCACGTGCATCATCACCTGGGTCGCGCGTTCGCGCTCCATGGTGAAGAAAGTTTCCAGCACGATGATGACGAACTCCATCGGCGTGAAGTCGTCGTTGAGCAGCACCACCTGATACAGCGGCGGCCGTTCGATCGCGGCGTCCGGCTTGGCCTCGTGGACGGCCAGGCCGAAGGTGTGCTCGTGTCGGGGGTCTTGCTTGTTTGCCATGTCCTGTTGCCTGCGTGCTGCGGCCCGAGTATAGCGCGGCATCGATCGTGCCAAGGTGGTGGCGAGCGTCGCGCCGCGCAAGGCCGCATCGGGCCGCAAGGGCGCGACTGTTAGAATCTGACAATGAATTCTCCTTCCGTGTCCGGCCCTGACGGCCAAGAGAACTGGCAGCCGCACGTCACCGTGGCGACCGTGGTCGCCCGCGATGGCCGTTTCCTCATCGTCGAGGAACGGGTCGAGGGTCGGCGCGTACTCAATCAGCCGGCCGGCCACCTCGATGCGGGCGAGTCGCTGCAAGCCGCAGCGGTGCGCGAGACGCTCGAGGAAACCGGCTGGCATGTCGAGCTCGAACATTTCCTCGGCGTGAGCCAATGGACCAGCGGCACGCTGCACTTCATACGCTTCGCGTTCGCCGCCACCGCCCTGCGTCATGAACCCGAGCGTCCGCTCGACACCGGCATCATCGCTGCGCATTGGCTCAGCCGTGAAGAAATCGCTGCAGCCGACAACCTGCGCAGCCCGATGGTGCTCGCCAACATCGACACCTGGCTCGCGCAGCACTGGTTTCCGCTTGATGTCGTGCAGTATCTGGATCGACCGCGATGACGGTCGAGGTCATCGTCGGACTCTCCGGCGGCGTCGATTCCTCGGTAGCGGCCCTGCTGTTGCAGCGCGAAGGCGTTTCGATCGCCGGCTTGTTCATGCAGAACTGGGAAGACCAAGATGCCGGCAGCGGCTGCAGCGTCGATGCCGATCGCAAGGATGCGGTGGCAGTCTGCGCGCAGCTTGGAATCCCGCTGCACCTGTGCAATTTCGCCGCTCAGTATCGCGCCCAGGTGTTCGAGCACTTCCTCGCCGAACATCGCCGTGGCCGCACGCCCAATCCCGACGTGCTGTGCAATCGCGAAATCAAGTTCAAGACCTTCCTCGAGCATGCGCAATCACTGGGCGCACGCCAGATCGCCACCGGCCACTATGCGCGGCTGGATTGCGTGGATGGACTCTGGCGCCTGCTGCGCGCACACGATCAATCCAAGGACCAGACCTATTTCCTGCATGCACTGGGACAGGACGCGCTCGCCGCCACGCGCTTTCCGCTCGGCGACCTGGACAAGACACAGGTGCGCGCCCTCGCACGCGAAGCGGGCTTGCCGACCCACGCGAAGAAGGACTCGACCGGCATCTGCTTCATCGGCGAGCGCGACTTCCGCAGTTTTCTCGCCCGCTACATCCCCGCCCAACCCGGCGTGATGCGCACGCCTGAAGGCGTCGAGCTGGGCGAGCACGAAGGCGTCTTCCACTACACGCTTGGCCAGCGCGGCGGACTGGGCATCGGTGGTCGCAAGGATGGCGATGGTGAGCCGTGGTATGTGGTCGGCAAGGATGTCGCGGCCAACATTCTTCATGTCGCGCAGGGCAATGCCAATCAGTTCCTGCACTCGCATCGATTGGTTGCCGACGGATTGACCTGGATTGCCGGCGCACCGCCCGCGCAGGCGTTTCGCTGCAGCGCGATGACGCGCTATCGACAGACGCCGCAGCCCTGCACGGTCACGCTCGCTGGTGACGAGGCGCGGGTTTCATTCGACGACGCCCAGCGCGCCGTCACCCCCGGCCAGTCGGTGGTGTTCTACGATGGCGAGGTGTGTCTGGGCGGCGGCGTGATCGACCGCAGCGATGCGATATTCGGAGGCTGGAGGACGCATGAAGCGTGAAGCACGCGTGATCGCATTCGCAGGCATCCTGCAAGGCTGCCGGCTGGTGCACGATCTCGCCACCCAGGGCCGCGCCGATGCGCAGGCCACCCAGACCAGCCTTGCCAGCATTTTCCGCATCGATGCCGAGGATGCTGCCGACGTGTTCGGCGGCATCTCCGGACTGCGACTCGGCTTCGAAGCCCTGATCGATCAGGTCGATGGCAAGCAACGCAACCTGCCGGTCACGCGCCTCGCACTCGGCGTATTGCGCCTGCAAGGAAAACTCATGCGCCAGCCGCGCATGCTCGCCACGCTGCGCGCGGGCATCGAGAGCACGCAGCGCCAGGTCGATCATTTCGGCCTCGGCCATCCTACCGTGCAGGCGCGACTGGCCGAGCTCTACGTGGAAACGCTCTCGCAACTGCGACCGCGCGTGATCGTGCACGGCAATCCGCAGCATCTGGCGAATGCACAACTGGTGGCGCAGATCCGCACGCTGTTGCTCGCCGCAGTGCGCGCGGCCGTGCTCTGGCGTCAGGTCGGCGGCAGCCAGTTGCGTCTGCTGATCCGCCGCCGCGAATACGCGATGCTCGCGCGCGGCCTGCTCGCACGCAGCACCCTCGACAGAGGCTGAGTGCGGTGCGCGGCCGCGCAGGATCAGTTCTCGAAGCCGTCCGCGAAGATCGTGTCCGAGAGCAGGCTCTGGTGGACGAGCACGAAAATGTCCGAAGCACTGTTGCCATCGCCCGGATCGATGTCGTTTGCAGTCGATTCGAATGCCATCGACAGGCCATTGGCGTTCACCGCCAGCGAATAGCCCGATTGGCCATTGGGCATCTCCCCGGCGTTGTTGCTGCTCAGCAGTTCCGGCGCTCCTTGTCCGGGCACGTACAGGAACACCACGTACTTCGAAGCGCTCGGGCCGGCCGGTGCGTTACAGGCCATGATCACGGTGCCAAGGTCGGAAACCGCGGTATCGCGGCAGCTCTCGGTGTAGCTGGCATCCAGGTCCGCGGGGCGCGGGATCGGTATCGTGGTCTGGGTCTGGCGATCGCGCAGGTACACGCCACTGTTGTTGATGCAGTCGCCGTTGACCGCGCCCAGACCGCCGTAGCATCGGGACTGGAAGCTGACGTAGCGACCATTGGCGGAAATCGCCGACCGCGCGGTGGCCGCCGTGCTGCTCGCGCCGCTTGCACCGACGCGACTGATGAGTTCACTGGTGTTGTTCACGACATCGCGCACATAGGTCTGCCCCCAGCCGGCACCCGGGAAAAGATCCTGGCTGCAGGTGAAGGTGACAAGGCGCCCATCGCCGGATAGCGCATGCGGATACAGGCTGCAATTGCCGCCCGACGCGCTGCCGTCCGGCTTGGCGGTCACCAGCTCAACGGTACCTGCCAGCATGTCCTTCTGGATGATCTCGGTGTTGCCGCCGGTGGCCACGCCCAGATTGGTCGATGCCGAGGCGAACACGACGTAGCGCCCATCGGTGGACATCGACACCGTATCGTCGTCGGTACCGTTCTGAGCAGCCTGGCCAATGACATTGGAACTGGCCAGCAGCACCTGTGCGGTCTGGCGATCCTTGCGCAACACCTGCCAGCCCGGGCCCGAGGGGTGGCCATAGGTCAGGAAGGTCACAAAACGCCCGTCGTCCGAAACGACCGGGTGTTCACCGCGGAACACGCCAGTGCCGTCCGTCGAAGCCACATCAATGAGACCAGTATCGAGATCCACGACGACGGCGCGCGTGCCGTTGTAGGCGTCGCCAACCCAGTTTTGCGCAGTACTGGCAAAGACCACGGTTCGCCCATCGGCGGAAACATCCACCGCGGTCGATGCGCCATTGGCTTCGAGATTGATGTCCGGGATCAGGCGACCATAGATGAACTGCGCGCTGGCCGGGGCGCAAAGCATGGCCAGCGCGGGCACGATCAGCAAGTATGAAACGGGCAGGCGAATCGTCATGGTGGACTCCGAAGCATGGGTGGGCAAGGGCGCCGCTGCCAGGGTCGGCGAGCAGCCTCTCTGCCTGTTATGCACTTTCGCGGTCAAAATCCCAACGCCCCGCGAAAGCCATTCGTGGCCAGCCGTGCGATCCGCCGCAGCTCAGGCGTCGACGCCCGCAGCACCTCGCTGGAATTGACGTTGGTCACGCAATCTTCCCGCAACAGGCGATCGAGCAGGAAGCGTGGGAAGTGATCCAGATCGGCCACCTTGCCTGCGTGCGAATCGGGCGATAGCCGGTGCGGCGGCAAAGATTCCCTACGGTCGCGTGAGCGGAAAGTTCATCGCCGCAGGAAGCGGTGAACGAGCGCAAACTCGGCGTGCAGTTGCCGCGCTGCGACTCCCGCCCTCTGCCATCGTGCGCTGCACCGGATGCAGCGCCACACCCCGCGCCAACGACTCCGCCGTCAACACCTCGAGCATCGCCAGCGCAGCCATCGACAGCAGACAACGGTTGGTCAGAACCGAACGCCAAGCACCCGTGTCATCGGCCGCCACCCGCACTCACGGCTTCGCGCATTCGCTCATTCCCTCATCCGTCCTTCCCGGCACCATCTCCCGAGAAGGAAGGAAAGACAGGCCCGCCAGTCGAGAGCATTGGGCGAGAGCGGGGTTCACGGCTCAGCCGTTTGCTTGCCATGAAGCCGGGCGAGGGTCGCCACCGTGCCGGGTGCGCAGCCGGCACGGTGAGCGCCTCGTCTCAGTTTTCGAACCCGTCGGCGAACACGAGGTCCGGCAACTCGCCGTAGTAGGCGATGGCAGCGGGGTGACCGCCTGCACTGGTGAAATCGCCCCCGGCGTAGAGCCGTCCGGCCGCGCCGTCCCAGGCCAGGGCCCTCACCTGGCCGTTCATGCCCGAGCCCAGCGCCGACCACGCGCTGCCGTTCCACACCGCGGTGTTATTGGCCGCCGTGCCGCCCGCGGTGGTGAATTGGCCCCCGGCGTAGAGCCGCTGGCCCGCCTCGTCCCAGGCCAAGGCGAGCACTCCGCCGTTCATGCCCAAGCCCAGCGCCGACCACGCGCTGCCGTCCCACGTTGCGGTGTAGTTGGCCGCCGTGCCGCCCGCGGTGGTGAAGGTGCCCCCGGCGAAGAGCCGCTGGCCCGCGCCGTCCCAAGCCAGTGCGTATACGCTGTAGTCCATGCCCGAGCCCAGCGCCGACCACGCGCTGCCGTTCCACATCGCGATAGAGTTGACCCCGGCACCGCCCGCCGAGCTGAAGTCGCCTCCGGCGTAGAGCCGCTGGCCCGCGCCGTCCCAAGCCAGTGCGTATACGCTGTAGTCCATGCCCGAGCCCAGCGCCGACCATGTGCTGCCGTTCCACACCGCGATGCGATTGGCCGCCGTGCCGCCTGCCGTGCTAAAGCCGCCCCCGGCGTAGAGCCGCCCGGCCGTATCGTCCCAGGCCAGGGCGTTCACGGGATAGTTCATGCCCGAGCCCAACGCCGACCAGGCGCTGCCGTTCCACGCCGCGATGTAATTGGCCGCCGTGCCGCCCGCCGTGCTGAAGTAGCCCCCGGCGTAGAGCCGCTGGGCCACGCCGTCCCAGGCCAGTGCACTCACTCTGTTGTTCATGCCCGAGCCCAGCGCCGACCATGTGCTGCCGTTCCACACCGCGATGCGGTTGGCCGCCGTGCCGCCCGCCCAGATGAAGTCGCCCCCTGCGTAGAGCCGCTGGGCCGCGCCGTCCCAGGCAAGGGCGTACACAGCGCGATCCATGCCCGAGCCCAGCGCCGACCATGCGCCGCCGTTCCACGCCGCGATGTAATTGGCTGCCGTGCCGCCCGCCGTGCTGAAGTAGCCACCGGCGTAGAGCCGCTGGCCCGCACCGTCCCAGGCCAGGGCGAACACTGTGCTGTTCATGCCCGAGCCCAGCGCCGACCACGCGCTGCCGTCCCATACCGCGATGCGATTGGCCGCCGTGCCGCCCGCCGTGGTGAAGGTGCCCCCGGCATAGAGCTGCTGGCTGGCGCCGTCCCAAGCCAGAGCGGACACGTCATAGTCCATGCCTGACCCCAGCGCCGACCACGCGCTGCCGTTCCACACCGCGATGCCATTGACCGCCGTTCCGCCCGCCCAGATGAAGTCGCCCCCGGCGTAGAGCCGCTGGGCCGCGCTGTCCCAGGCCAGTGCACGCACTCTGTTGGTCATGCCCAACCCCAACGCCGACCACGCGCTGCCGTCCCATACCGCAATGTTATTGGCCGCCGTGCCGCCCGCCCAGCTGAAGTCGCCCCCGGCGTAGAGCCGCTGGGCCGCGCCGTCCCAGGCCAGGGCGTACACAGCGCTATCCATGCCCAAGCCTATGCCCGGGTCCATGCCCGAGCCCAGCGCCGACCACGTGCTGCCGTCCCACACCGCGATGCAATTGGCCGCCGTGCCGCCCGCCGTGGTGAAGTAGCCTCCGGCGTAGAGCCGCTGGGCCGCGCCGTCCCAGACCAGGGCGTGTACGTAGGAGTTCATGCCCGACCCCAGCGCCGACCACGCGCTGCCATTCCACACCGCGATGTAATTGGCCGCCGTACCGCCCGCCGTGGTGAAGTCGCCCCCGGCGTAGAGCCGCTGGCCCGCGCCGTCCCAGGCCAGGGCGTACACCGTGTCGCCCACGCCCGGGCCCAGCGCCGACCACGCGCTGCCGTCCCACACCGCGATGTGATTGGCCAACACGCCGCCATTGGCCGCGGTGAATTCGCCGCCCGCATAGAGTTTGCCGCCACCGACCACCAAGGCCCGGATCAGGCCGTTGAAGCCCGGCTCGGCAATCCCCGTCCAGTTCGCATCGGTGAAGGTCGGATCAATGCGGATGGGATAGCGTGCGCCTGCGTCCTGCACTTCGATCCGCAGTTGCTTGCTCGACAGCGGCGTCATGCGTGCGGCGAGGGTGTGGCCGTCGGCATCGATCACCTGCAGGGCGTGGTAGTGCAGCACGCGCCCATCGGCCATGCGCAGGGCGATCGCATCGTGCAGGCTTGGCGATGCGCCGGGTTTGCGGGTCGGTCCAGACGCCGACTTGCGCGCCTTGGGTGTTCGAGCCAGGTCATGGGAGTTTGGCGTTCGGGATTCGGCCTTGCCCCGAGCCACGGGCAAGGCCTGCAGGCTGGCGTGCTCGAACGCCAGATCCAGCTGCAGCGGGCCGGCGCCGGCGGGTTTTGTGCCGAGGATGAAATCCTGCCGGATGCCGTCGGCATTGGCGGAGTATTCCTGCGTCAAGATGCCTTGCCGCGCGTAGATGCGTTCGCCATCGTGCTGCAGCTTCGCGGGCAGCGGCTGCCACATGGCGTTCTTGCGCCCGACCGCTGTCACGCGCTGGGTGAACGCGGCGCTTCCGCCTTCGTCCACGGAGCGCAGGAGGAGGCCATGCGGACCGATCTCGGCCTGCAGGTCCTGCATCGGCGCGCTCATGCGGATGCGGCCATCGGGCAAAGCCGTGATGGCTTGCGCCGGTTTCGACTGTGCCGTGGCCTGATCCACCAGATCGGCATGACTCAGCGCCGTGCCTTGCCCTGCCCACGCCGGCGCCACTGCAATCCACGCGCCCCACAGCAACACGATGCGAAACGCGCGAGCCAACAGACCCTTGCTGTCCATGTGCATTCTCCTGTTCTTGCGAAAGCCCCTGCGCGAAGACGCACCGCGCAGCCGCGAGGCAAGCTACCACACGCAGCGGATCGACGAGATTTGATCCCGCCGCCCAGCCAAACCCGGTTGCCACCGAGGGCCGGAAGCTACACCACGGGGCGGGACACACTCAGGCACGATCCGTCGATCCGGTCACATCCTCTGGCGCCGAGGTGGAGTCATCATGGCGACTACCCGACTGGTGAGGCGTGCACTTGCTCGCCGGTGTGCTTGTGGACCAACGACGAGGTCGACATGCTGAAATCACGCATCGTGTGCTTGGCCGCCGTCGCGCTGATGCCGGCAATCTCTGGTGCAGGTGGCCTTCCCGAGGGTCTGGGCTGGCATGAATTGCCGAATACGAAAATCCGCCCCTTGTGCCCAAGCGATGAGCAATATCCCGGTATCAGCGGCAACACCGGTTGCAAATCGGTGATGATCGCCTGGAGCGGCGCGGCCTTCGACATCGGCGGCAATCGCCTGCTGATCAATGGCGGTGGCCATGCCGACTACGCTGGCAATGAAGTCTACGAGCTCGACCTGGACACGCGCGTCATGCGCCGTATCAATGCGCCCAGCCATCCAGTGCGCGATGGCTGCCTGGCCGGCAACAACAGCACCTATGCCGATGGCCGACCGGTGTCTCGGCACACCTACAACCATCTGGCCTACATCGAAGACCAGGATTTGATGTTCCTGTACGGTGGTTCGCGGTGGCGGTGCGGCTACTTTGGTTCCGACACCTGGACGTTCGATCCGGCGCAGGACCAATGGGTGGCGCGCGACAACGCCGATGCGCCCGAAGGCACATACGGATTGTCGGTATCGCGCGACCCGCTGACTGGACTGCTGTGGGCGCGCGATGATTTCACCCTGCGTGCTTACGACCCCGCCACGCATCACTGGCAACTCCGTTCCAGCGCGAGCGACATTGGCATGAGCGACACTCGCAGCGGCGTGGTGGACCCGGTCCGCGGTCGCTATTTCCTCTACACCATGGTGAGCCGCACGTTGTACCACTACGAGATTCGCGACACTGCGCCCATCCTGACCATCGTCAGCCGTCCGGCGCCGACCTGCAGCTTCATGGACGGCAACGCGGCCGGATGGGTCCATGACCCAAAGCAAGACCGGCTGGTGGCCTGGAACGGCGGCGACACCGTGCACCTGCTCGATCCGGACACGGCCACCTGCACGACGCTCACGTTTCCGGGCGGCCCCGCCGCGAACGAGCAGGGTACCTATGGTCGTTTCGCCTATTCGCCGCAGGATGACGTGTTCGTCACCTGCAACAGCATCGACACGAATTGCTCCATCCTGCGGTTGCGGCCCGGTGACGGCTTGTTCGCGAATGGTTTCGAGTAACGCCATGACCCGATATCACATTCCCACCACGCGACTCGCGATCCTGATGGCTGCGCTCGTTCCTGCGCTGAGCAGCGCCGGCGGCCTGCCCTTGGGCACGCTCATCCACGATGGTCCGGCGACGCCGGAGCAGTTGTCCCTGTATTTGCCGCTGACGGCAGCGTTGCCCACCACCGCGCGGGCGAGCGTGCAGTATCGCGTCGAAGGGGCGCCCACTTGGCGTGAAGGCCATCCACTACACCGCATCCGCCCGGATTTTGCTCAGACGCCCGGCGCTGGCAGCGTGCCCGATGCCTTTGCCTGGCCCTTGATCGACCTGGTGCCGGGCACGCGCTACGAGGTGGAGGTCACGGTCACCAGCGGTGCGGAGAGCGATGTGCGCAGCGGGCTTTTCACCACCCGCAGCTTGCCCGCAGCGGCGGGCGCGCCCAACAAGTTCATCGCCAGCGGTTCCAGTCTGGCCACCATCCAGGCCGCGATGAACGCCTTGAATCCGGGCGACGTGATCCAGTTCGCCGACGGCGTCTACACCCTGGGCGACAATATCCAGCTCTCGCGCAGCGGGACTGCGGCGCAACCCATCGTGATCCGCGGCGCGACACGCAATGGCGTGGTGCTCGCGCGCGGCGGCAGCGGTCGCGTGATCCAGGTATTGGACGCCAACCACGTGGTACTGGAAAACATGACCCTGCAAGGCAGCGGCGTGGATTCGGGCACCGCCGCAAGTTCCACGGGCATCGGATTCTGGAGTGGCGCGCCGAGCCAGACCGACGTGGTCGTGCGCCAGCTGACCATCCGCGGCGTTGACGTGGGCATCAAGGCCTACGCGGAGTTGCGCGAGTTCCTGGCCTACGACAACACCTTGCTCGGCAACAACACCTGGACTGCGGATCTGATCACCACCAACGCGACCTGGAACGATGACGGCCTGTGCATTCCGGGCTTTGGCAATGCCGCGTTCAACAACACGCTGCGCGGCTTCGGTGACAGCCTGGCGTACACGGTGGATGGCGCCGAGGCGGTGGGCGTGCACTTTTACCGCAACGAAATCATCAGCACCGGCGATGACACGCTGGAAGCCGACTACGCGCATCGCAACCTGACTTTCTACGACAACCGGGCGCACAACGCGGCCACCTTGTTGTCGCTGGATCCACTCTACGGTGGTCCGCTGCTGGCCGCGCGCAACATCAGCATCAATACGCAGCGCAGCCCGTTCAAGTTCAACAACACCAATACCGGCCAGTTCGTCTACAACAACACCATCATCCGCACCACCGGCAATGGCAGTCACGCCAATTGGGCCTGGGCGCAGTTCAACAACGGGCAGCAACGCGCCTGGGGCTATCGCAACAATGTGCTGCTCTATCAAGGCACAGGCAATCTGCTCGCCTTCGAGGCGGGCGGCAACGACCCGATCGATTTCGACCACAATGCATGGTATCCGGATGGTGCTGTCTGGTGGTCCAATTCAGGCGGCAGCTACCCAAGTCTCGCCGCTGCAGCTGCGGGCGTGCCCGTCACGACGCCCTTGTACGGCACCGCCACGCGCCGCCATGACAACGATGTGCTCACCACCGTCAATCCCTGGACCACCCCCATCACCCTGGGTGCGACCTTCCTCACCGAAATCCTCGCGATTTACCTGCCCACGCCAGCCGCCGGCTGGTCGATCAAGAACTCGGGGATCGCGATTGCCGGTATCAGCGACGGTTTCCTCGGTGCCGCGCCCGATCGCGGCGCGGTGATCGAAGGTCGCATGCCGGTGGCCTACGGCGATCGCAGCGTCGATGAGCTGTTCGCCGATGGTTTCGAGCAGGAGCCGGGCTGACGGCGATTCGATCTTGGGCCGGATCTGCAGCTCGTCCATGCGCAAGCCCGGCAGTCTCTCCTTGCACTCCTGGCGCAGGCAGCGGCAGCGCCCGAAGGCCTGTCGCGGCCAAGGCGCTGCGTTTGAGCCAGCGAGCCTGCGGTCCTCGGCAGCCGCGCTGCCGATGCACGATGCGTGGCATTTCTCGCACCCTGGCTTCGTTCGCTTCGCCGCGACGCTCTCTCGGGTCCATGGTCCGGCGCATGGCCTGTGCCGGCGCGCAGCCGAGCCGGGACGCCCCGGCGGTCAGGTCAGGCGCCGACGCCCGCTGCGGTGTCGCGGTACTCCTCGATCTGGTCGAAGTTCATGTAACGGTAGATCTGTTCGCCCTGCGCATTGATCACGCCCATGTCGGCGAGATACTCCTCGCGGGTGGGAATGCGCCCAAGGCGTGAGCAGATCGCCGCGAGTTCGGCCGAGCCCAGATACACATTGGTGTTGCGACCGAGGCGATTGGGGAAGTTGCGGGTCGAGGTCGACATGACCGTCGCGCCCTCGCGCACCTGCGCCTGGTTGCCCATGCACAGCGAGCAGCCGGGCATTTCCATGCGCGCACCGGCGCTGCCGAAGGTGCCGTAATGACCCTCCTTGGTCAGCTCGCTCGCATCCATCTTGGTGGGCGGCGCCACCCACAGACGGGTCGGAATGTCGCGCTTGCCTTCAAGCAACTTCGCTGCGGCGCGGAAGTGGCCGATATTGGTCATGCACGAGCCGATGAAGACCTCGTCGATCTTCGCATTGGCCACGTCCGACAGCGTCTTGGCGTCGTCGGGATCGTTGGGGCAGCACACGATCGGTTCGACGATCTGGTCGAGATCGATCTCGATCACTGCGGCGTACTGCGCATCGGCATCGGCCTGCAGCAATTGCGGCGCGGCGAGCCAGGCTTCCATCTTCGCGATGCGGCGGGCAATGCTGCGCGCATCCTCGTAGCCCTGCGCGATCATGTTCTTGAGCAGCACGATGTTGCTCTTGAGGTATTCGATGATCGGCGCCTGGTCGAGCTTGACGGTGCAGCCTGCGGCCGAGCGTTCGGCCGAGGCATCAGCGAGTTCGAAGGCCTGCTCGATCTTGAGATCAGGCAGGCCCTCGATCTCGAGAATGCGGCCCGAGAAGATGTTCTGCTTGCCTTTCTTCTCGACCGTCA
Source organism: Lysobacterales bacterium (assembly GCA_002632325.1). Classification (GTDB taxonomy): domain Bacteria; phylum Pseudomonadota; class Gammaproteobacteria; order Xanthomonadales; family Rhodanobacteraceae; genus Dokdonella_A. The sequence continues at coordinate 129,090 of NSJK01000004.1, forward strand.
ACAAGCCGGCCTTGATCGCGTACAGCGGAATCGCGTGCACCAGATCACGCAGCGTCACGCCCGGCTGCATCTTGCCCTTGAAACGCACCAGCACCGATTCGGGCATGTCCAGCGGCATCACGCCGGTGGCGGCGGCGAAGGCGACCAGACCCGAGCCGGCGGGGAAGGAAATGCCGATCGGAAAGCGTGTGTGCGAATCGCCGCCGGTACCGACGGTGTCGGGCAGCAACATGCGGTTGAGCCAGGAATGGATGATGCCGTCACCGGGCCGCAGCGCGATGCCGCCGCGCGTGGCGATGAATTGCGGCAGGCTGTGATGGGTCTTGACGTCGACCGGTTTGGGATAAGCCGCAGTGTGGCAGAACGACTGCATGACCAGATCCGCCGAGAAACCCAGGCAGGCGAGGTCCTTGAGCTCGTCGCGCGTCATCGGCCCGGTGGTGTCCTGACTGCCCACCGAAGTCATCCTCGGCTCGCAATAGGTCCCCGGACGCACGCCCTTGCCTTCGGGCAGGCCGCAGGCGCGACCGACCATCTTCTGCGCGAGCGTGTAACCCTTGCCGCTGTCGACCGGCTGCTGCGGCTGGCGGAACAGCGTCGAGGCCGGCAGACCGAGCGACTCGCGCGCCTTGGCCGTGAGGCCGCGACCGATGATCAGCGCAATGCGGCCGCCTGCGCGCACTTCGTCGAACAACACCGGACTCTTGACTTCGAACGTCGCGATCACCGCGCCGTTCTTGAGCGCCTTGCCCTCATGCGGACGCAATTCGATGACATCGCCATGCTCCATCTGCGAGACATCGAGCTCGATCGGCAGCGCGCCGGCGTCTTCCATCGTGTTGTAGAAGATCGGCGCGATCTTGCTGCCCAGACAGACGCCGCCGAAACGCTTGTTGGGGATGAAGGGAATATCCTGCCCGGTCCACCACAACACCGAGTTGGTCGCCGACTTGCGCGAGGAGCCGGTGCCCACGACATCGCCGACATAGGCAACCAGATGGCCCTTGTCCTTGAGCTTGAGCAAGTCGCCGATCGGCCCGCGCTTGCCGTCTTCCTCGGGCACGAAGGGCGCATCGGGACGCTTGTTCTTGAGCATCGCCAGACCATGCAGCGGGATGTCCGGGCGCGTGGTCGCATCGGGTGCAGGCGAAAGATCATCGGTATTGGTCTCGCCGGGCACCTTGAACACGGTGATCGTGAGCGACGCCGGCACTTCGGGCTTGCTGGTGAACCACTCGGCATCCGCCCAGCTCTTCATCACCGCCTGCGCATTGGCATTGCCGGCCTTGGCCTTTTCCTCGACATCGTGGAAGGCATCGAACATCAGCAGGGTGTGCTTGAGCGCAGTCGCCGCGTCGGCGCCGACCTCGGCGTCGTCGAGCAGGCGCACCAAGGGCGCAATGTTGTAGCCGCCAAGCATCGTGCCCAACCACTGCGTCGCCTGGGCGCGGCTGATCAGCGCATTCTTCTCGCCACCCAGCGCCAGCGCCGCGAGATACGAAGCCTTGACCTGAGCCGCTTCGTCGACACCGGCCGGCACGCGCTGACTGATGAGTTCGAGCAGGAACTGCGCCTCGCCCGCCGGCGGGTTCTTGAGCAGGGCGACGAGCTCGCTCGTCTGCTGCGCGCTCAGTGGCAGCGGCGGGATGCCGAGCGCAGCGCGTTCGGCGACATGTTGGCGATAGGCTTGCAGCATCGGGGCAACTCCGGAAGACAGGAAAGGAGACAGCTTGGTTTCGACGCAATCCCGACGGCATGCAGCGCGATCCTCACTGCGCAACACGCGTCGTCGGGACGATTCGGGATCACTTCAACTGGCGGGCACGATCAGTTTCAGCCCCTTGAAATACTGGCGATAGAAATCCCGATCGGCGGTGATCAGGCCGTTGCACTGGAGCAGCGCATGCGCGCCGATGAGGAAATCGGGCACCGCACGCCATTGCGCCTCGGCGCGCTGGCGATGGCGCCTTTGCATTTCGCCCGCGCGCAGCGCCGACTTGGCTTCGATCGGCGAGTAGCGCAGGCTCATGTCTTCGAGCGCGGACAATGCCTCGGCACCATCGCGCAACGCACTGCAAACTTCGGCCAGCACGACTTCGCAGACCACCACCGGCCCCGCGCCCAGGCATTGGCGCAGGCAGGCCTCGGCCGCATCGGCCTGCGGCCCGTCGGCCAGCAAGTCGACCAGCACCGAGGTGTCGATCGCGATCATCGCCGTCAATCCTTGAGCGGATCACCCGGCGCGCGCCCGCGAATCGCGCGCAGAGCATGTTCGGTGGATTCAAACCCGTCGAGCTTGAAGCGACCACGTGCGCGCGAGATCGCGTCGTCGACGCTCTTGCGCAACACGATGCGACTGCCTTCGATCTCGACCTTGAGCGTGCTGCCCTTGACCAGACCGAGCGCATCGCGCACGGCCTTGGGCAAGGTGATCTGGCCACGTTCGGCAACGCTGACTTCCATCGCTGGCTCCACAGGGCCAAGAAGTATGCATGAATCGTACATACCTTGAGATTCATACTCAAGGCCGCATACTGAGAACGACCCACCCCGCCGCGCGGTCGGCGGATAATGTCGCGTTGGCAGGCTGCTGAAAAACCCTTTTCAGCAGCCTGATAATGCAGTGCAGGGATGCACTGCACGCGAATCGATCACACAAGTGATTGATTCGTCGGAGACGAGTCCGGGCATGTACCGGACTCGTCGAGCTGAAGAAGTCCAGGATGGACTTTTTCAGCACCCTGTTTGGGCGCCGCGCCGCAGCAGCACAACCGAGTCGGCGCCCTGTCCCTGCCAGCCCATTCCAGTCAAGCCGAGGAGCCAGCCATGAACCCATCCAGCGCCACTCAATCCGTGCTCGAGGTCGATGGCAAGCGCTACCGGATTTCCAGCCTGCGCAAGCTCGGCGAGCGCTTCGACCTCAAGCGCCTGCCCTATTCGATGAAGATCCTGCTCGAGAACCTCATGCGCAACGAGGACGGGCTCAACATCACCGCCAAGGAGATCGAGGCGGTGGCCAGTTGGGATGCACACAAGGAACCGGATACCGAAATCGCCTTCACCCCGGCGCGCGTGATCCTGCAGGATTTCACCGGCGTGCCTTGCGTGGTCGATCTGGCCGCGATGCGTGACGCCGTGGTCAAGCTCGGCGGCGACGCCACCCAGATCAACCCGGTGGTGCCGCTGGAACTGGTGATCGATCACTCGGTGCAGGTCGACGTGTTCGGCAGTGCCGACGCGCTGGAGAAGAACGCGCAGATCGAGTTCCAGCGCAATCAGGAACGCTACGCCTTCCTGCGCTGGGGCCAGAAGGCATTCAGCAATTTCCGCGTAGTGCCGCCGAGTACCGGCATCGTGCATCAGGTCAACCTCGAATACCTTGCGCGCGTGGTGATGACCGGCGAGCGCAATGGCGAACTGTGGGCCTGGCCGGATACGCTGTTCGGCACCGACAGCCACACCACGATGGTCAATGGCCTGGGCATCCTCGGCTGGGGCGTGGGCGGCATCGAGGCCGAAGCGGCGATGCTCGGGCAACCCTCGTCGATGCTGATTCCGCAGGTGGTCGGCGTGAAACTCCATGGCCGGCTCGGCGAGGGCGTCACCGCCACCGACCTCGTGCTCACCGTCGCTCAGGCGCTGCGCAAGCTCGGCGTGGTCGGCAAGTTCGTCGAATTCTTCGGCGATGGCCTCAAGCACCTGCCGGTCGCCGATCGCGCCACCATCGGCAACATGGCGCCCGAATACGGCGCCACCTGCGCGATCTTCCCGATCGATGCCGAGTCGCTCGCTTACCTGCGTCTGTCCGGGCGCAGCGAAGAGCACATCCATCTGGTCGAAGCCTATGCGCGCGAACAGGGCCTGTGGCACGAAGAATCCACGCCGCCGTCGGACTACTCGACGATCCTCGACCTCGACCTCGCCAGCGTGCGTCCGTCGATGGCCGGCCCCAAGCGACCGCAGGATCGGGTTGCGCTCGAGGACGTGAAGCAATCCAGCCACACGGTGATCCAGACGCTCACCACCCATCGCAAGCCTCGTGAATCCGACATCGGCGACTTCGCCAACGAAGGCGGTGCAGCCGCGATCGGCAATCAGGCCAACGACATCATCAATGGTGGCGTGCGCGTCGAGCACAACGGCAGCCAATTCACGCTCTACGACGGCTCCGTGGTGATCGCCGCAATCACCTCGTGCACCAACACCTCCAACCCCGCGGTGATGATCGGCGCGGGCCTGCTCGCGCGCAACGCCGCCGCGCGCGGACTCAAGGCCAAGCCCTGGGTCAAGACTTCGCTCGCGCCCGGCTCCAAGGTGGTCACCGACTACCTCGAAAAAACCCGGCTGTTGCACGAGCTGGAAAAGGTCGGCTTCTACCTCGTCGGCTATGGCTGCACCACCTGCATCGGCAATTCCGGCCCGCTCTGGCACGAGATCAGTCGCGGCATCGGCGACGGCGATCTTGCGGTGGCCTCGGTGCTGTCGGGCAACCGCAACTTCGAAGGTCGCATCCATCCCGAAGTGAAGATGAACTATCTCGCCTCGCCGCCCCTGGTGGTCGCCTACGCGCTGGCGGGCACGCTCGACCTGGACCTGACCCGCGAGCCACTGGGCACCGGCAGTGACGGCAAGCCGGTCTTCCTCAAGGACATCTGGCCTTCGAACAAGGAAATCGCCGACACCATGCGCGGCGCGATCACGCCGGAGATGTTCAAGCAGAACTACGGTGAAGTGTTCAAGGGCGATGCGCGCTGGAACGGCATCGTCGCGCCGGCCGATCCGGTCTATCGCTGGAGCGATTCGACCTACATCAAGAACCCGCCCTACTTCGACGGCATGACGATGGCGCTCACGCCGCTGCCCGACATCCACGGGGCGCGCGTGCTCGGCCTGTTCGGCGACTCGATCACCACCGATCACATTTCACCAGCGGGCTCGATCAAGAAAGACAGTCCGGCCGGACGTTTCCTCATGAGCAAGGGCGTGGAGCCCAGGGATTTCAATTCCTACGGCTCGCGCCGCGGCAACGACGACGTGATGGTGCGTGGCACCTTCGCCAACATCCGCATCAGGAACCAGTTGCTCAATGACGTCGAAGGTGGCTACACCGTGCACGTGCCCAGCGGCGAGCAGATGGCGATCTTCGACGCGGCGGTGAAATACCAAGGCGAGGGCACGCCGCTGATGGTGATCGCCGGCAAGGAATACGGCACCGGCTCCTCGCGCGACTGGGCGGCCAAGGGCACCTTGCTGCTCGGGGTCAAGGCGGTGATCGCCGAAAGTTTCGAGCGCATCCACCGTTCCAATCTGGTCGGCATGGGTGTACTGCCACTGCAGTTCAAGGACGGTGAAAACGCCAGGTCAATCGGCCTCGACGGCAAGGAGACCTACGACATCAGCGGGCTCGATGGCGGCAAGGCGAAACAGGTGCAAATCACCGCGACCGCCGCCGATGGCAACAAGAAGATCTTCACCGCCAAGGTGCTGCTGCTCACGCCCAAGGAACGCGAGTTCTACCAGCACGGCGGCATCCTGCAGTACGTGCTGCGCCAGCTTGCGGGTCACAAGAGCGCCTGAACGAAACGCATGGCGTGAAAGTGAAAACGGCGCGGACATCCGCGCCGTTTTCATCTGCGCGACACGCAATCCTCAGAACGACCAGACCACGCTCAGCACCACACGCGAACCGGCGTGCTCGATGTCGTCGAGATTCTCGCCCAGTTGCTCGCCGTAGCTGCCGGTATCACTCCAGGTCAGTTCGGCCTTGATCGGTCCGAACTCGCGACTCACGCCGAGCAGGTAATCGTTGTAGCTGTCACCGGCCGCCTTCTTGAGATCGTAGTGCCCGGCCTGTGCCTTCACCGCGAATCCGCTTTCGCCCAGCGGCCACTCGCCGCCGACGTTGTAGTAGATGCCGTGCGCGCCCAGATGGAAGATGTCTGGGGAATAGGCCAGCCCGACGTAGAAATGTTGCGGCAGGCTGAGCTTGCCCTCGAGTTCGGTGTAGTCGTAGTCGTAACCGGACTTGGTGCCCGGAAAACTCACGCGCGTGAGCGTGACTTCAAGTTCGGTGCCGTTTTCGGCGAGCTCACCCGACCAGCCGATGTAGGGATCGACTTCGATGTTGACGCCATCGTCTTCGCCGAAATCGACATTCGACAGCCACATACCGGCGAAGAAACCGCTCGAATGCGTGAGCGCGACATCCAGCTGCGCAGCCGGCTTGCCATCGGTCTGCGTCACGCCGCGCCACACGTAGTCGCTGTAGGCACCGAGGGTTCCCTCGAACGACCAGGTCGGAGTGGGCGCATCGTCCGCCCCGTCGTCAGCCGAGTCGGCAGGCGCTGCCAGACTGGCGCCGAACGGCAAGGCCAACAACAGCCACAAGACATGGACAAGGGTGGCGCGGGTGCGTCGGATCATGGCACTGACTCGGTCGGGGCAAGGTTGCGCAGAATAGCGTCAACTTCGCCTGCTTTGTGCGTACACTTCGGCGTCCCGTTCCCAGCCGGAGCCCGCCGTGATTCGACGTCTCACCGCCCTCGCCTGCGCCAGCCTTTTCCTCGCCGCCTGCGGCAGCCACGAGAGCGCTCAACCGACCGCGCAGGCGCCGGCTGCGCCGAGCGCTCCGCCCGTCGAGGACAAGATACTCAATGTCTACAACTGGTCAGACTACGTGGCGCCGGACACGATTGCAGCTTTCGAGCAGGCGAGCGGCATCAAGGTGAATTACGACGTCTACTCCGAGAACGAGACGCTCGAAACCAAGCTGTCGGCCGGGAAATCCGGCTATGACGTGGTGTTTCCTTCAGCACGTCCGTTTGCGCAGCGTCAGGTCAAGGCCGGCTTCTACGCCGCGCTCGCCAGGGACAAGCTGCCCAACTGGTCGCATCTGGATCCCAAGGTGCTCAAGGGCCTTGAGGATGTCGATTCGGGCAATGCCCACGTGATGCCCTACATGTGGGGCACGACCGGTCTGGGCATCAATGTCGCCAAGGTCAAGCAGGTGCTCGGCGAGAAGGCGCCGCTGGATTCCTGGGCACTGCTGTTCGATCCCGCCAACGCGCAAAAACTCGCCAAATGCGGGATCAGCGTGCTCGATGACGATCAGGAAACCTTCGGTGCCGCACTGATCTGGCTTGGCCGCGATCCCAATGCCGGTTCCGCCGACGAGATCGAAGCGGTGAGCAAGGTCTATGCGGCGATCCGCCCGTACATTCGCACCTTCAACAACGCCGAATACAAGGACGCACTCGCCAACGGCGATGTCTGCGTCGCCATGGGCTATTCGGGCGACATCGGCCAGGCGCGCGATGTGGCCGCGGAAGCCGCCACGGCCGCGGGCCACGAGGCACCGGAAATCCGCTACGTCATTCCCAGGGAAGGCGCGATGCGCTGGATCGACGTGGTCGCAGTGCCCAAGGATGCGCCGCACCCGGGCAATGCGATGCAGTTCATCAACTACCTGCTCGAACCCAAGGTGATCGCCGCGATCAGCAACAGCGTGGGCTACGCCAATGCCAACCAGGATGCCACCGCGCTGGTGGATGCGCAGATCACGTCCGATGCCAATGTCTACCCGCCCGCCGAGGTGCTGGCCAAGCTGGTCGATCCGCGCTCGCTGCCCGACGACGTGCAGCGCCTGCGCGTGCGCGCCTGGACCACGATCAAGAGCGGTCGCTGATGAGTGCGCCGGGCATTGACGGCGACAGGGGCGATGCCGCGTGAGCATCGCGCGCAGCAAGGACGCCATCGAACCCTGGCGTGACCCGACCGCGCAGCCGTTCGTGCGCATCGCCGGCGTCACCAAGACCTTCGGCAAGACCTACGCCTGCGACGACATCTCGCTCGACATCTATCGCGGCGAGCTGTTTGCGCTGCTCGGCGGTTCGGGTTCGGGCAAGAGCACCCTGCTGCGCGTGCTGGCCGGTTTCGAGACACCCGATCGCGGCCGCGTGTTGATCGACGGCGTCGACGTGACCGACCTGCCGCCCTACCAGCGCCCGGTCAACATGATGTTCCAGAGCTACGCGCTGTTTCCGCACATGACGGTGGCGCAGAACATCGCGTTCGGACCGCGTCAGGACGGCATGGCGTCGGGCGAGATCCGCGACCGCGTGCAGGAAATGCTCGAACTGGTACAGATGCCGACACTGGGCGGACGCAAGCCGCACCAGCTCTCGGGCGGCCAGCGCCAGCGCGTGGCTCTGGCGCGTGCGCTGGCCCGCCAGCCCAAGTTGCTGCTGCTCGACGAACCGCTCGGTGCGCTCGACAAACGACTGCGCGAGCGCACCCAGTTCGAACTGGTCAACATCCAGGAGCGCGTCGGCACCACCTTCGTGATGGTCACGCACGATCAGGAAGAAGCGATGACGATGTCCACCCGAATCGCGGTGATGGATGCCGGTCGCATCGTGCAGGTGTCTACGCCCGCCGCGCTGTACGAATATCCGGCCACGCGCTTCGTGGCCCAGTTCATCGGCGGCATCAATCTGTTCGAAGGCCGCGTGCTCGGCCAGGACGGCGACAGCGGCCTGCTGCGCATCCAGTGTGATGCCGTGCTCGGCGGCACTTTGCTCGCCCGTCACGTTGATCCGCTGCCCGAAGGCACTTCCGTCAGCGTCGCGGTGCGACCGGAAAAAATCGACGTGCATGAATCGCGCGCCTGGGCCGAGAACGTCGCCGTCGGCAAGGTGCGCGATGTCGCTTACCTCGGCGATGTCTCGATCTACCACGTCGAAACCGAGCCGGGCAAAGTCATCCACGTGCAGGAAACCCACGTGCAGCGCAGTTCCGAACCGCACTACGAATGGGAAGAAACGCTGTGGCTGAGCTGGGATGCCGCCAGTTCGGTGGTGCTCACGGCATGAGCCCGCGCAACGACCCGCGCAGCGAAGGTTTCTGGTCGTTCTGGGACGAGGTCGTACGCAATCTGTTCGGCTGGTTCCGAGCGGTCGGCCGCGAATTTCGCACACGCCGCGGCCGCTTCCTCGTCACGACGCTGCCGATGTTGTGGTTGCTGCTGTTCTTCGCCGTGCCATTTCTGATCGTGCTCAAGATCAGTTTCGCGCAAGCGGTCTTTGGTCAGAGCCCGCCGTACACGGCCTTGCTGCAGACCACGCCCAATGGCGGCACCAGCCTGCATCTGAACACGCAGGCCTACGCCTTGCTGCTCAGTGACCCGCTCTACATTGGCGCGTATCTGAAATCGCTTGCCTTCGCGTCGGTATCGACCCTGTTCTGCCTGTTGCTGGGTTACCCCATCGCCTACGGCATCGCACGCGCCAAGCCGATCTGGCGCCTGGGCCTGTTGATCCTCGTGATCCTGCCGTTCTGGACCAGCTCGCTGCTGCGCACCTACGCCATGATCGGCATCCTCAAGGCCAATGGTTTGTTGTCGCAGGCGCTGGCCGCCATCGGCCTGATGGAACCGGGCAGCGCGATCCTGCACACCGATCTCGCCGTCTACATCGGCATCGTCTACAACTACCTGCCCTTCATGATCCTGCCGCTCACGGCCACGCTGATGCGCACGGACTTCACCCTGCTCGAAGCCGCTGCCGACTTGGGTGCGAAACCTGCGCAATCCTTCCTCCACATCACCTTGCCGCTGTCGATGCCCGGCATCATTGCCGGCAGCCTGCTGGTCTTCATCCCGGCGATCGGCGAGTTCGTCGTGCCCGACATCCTCGGCGGGCCTGACGCACTCACCATCGGCCGCGTGCTGTGGACCGAGTTCTTCACCAACCGGGACTGGCCGGTGGCCGCCGCGGTGGCAGTATCGATGCTGCTCTTGATCGTGATCCCGACGCTGGCCTTCGAATACTACGAAAACCGCCGCACCGATCAGGATGCAGGCCCATGAAGCGCCACAACTGGGGCCTGTATGCGGCAATGGTGTGCGGCTATCTGCTGCTGTATCTGCCGATCCTGTCGATGATCGTCTATTCCTTCAGCGGCTCGCGCCTGGCAACGGTGTGGGGCGGCTTCTCGACGCGCTGGTACGTTCAATTGTTCGCCAACGAGCAGTTGATTTCGGCGCTCGGCCGCAGCCTCACCATCGCTGCCACTTCGGCGACCGTGGCCGTGTGTCTGGGTACGGCGAGCGGGCTTGCCCTGTCACGCTTTGGCCGCATTCCCGGCCGCGGCCTGCTGTCGCTGATGAACTCCTCGCCGATGGTGATGCCCGACGTCATGCTCGGCCTGTCCTCGCTGCTGCTGTTCGTGGCCCTGCAGCAGATGCTCGGCTGGCCCGAGCGCGGCATGTCGACGATCATGCTTGCCCACATCACGCTCACCACCTGCTACGTCACGGTGATCGCGCGCTCGCGCATGGCGGCACTGGATGACAGTCTCGAAGAAGCCGCGATGGATCTGGGCGCCAGGCCATGGCGCGTGTTCTTCCTCATCACCCTGCCGCTGATCGCGCCGGCCCTGCTGGCCGGCTGGTTGCTCGCCTTCACGCTCTCGCTCGATGACCTCGTGATTGCCAGCTTCACCTCGGGACCGGGCGCGAGCACCTTGCCGATGGTGATCTATTCCAAGGTCAAGCTCGGCGTGACGCCCGAAATCAACGCGCTCGCCACCCTCATCGTCACCACGGTCGGAATCGGCGTCGTCATCGCCGGCACGGTCCTGCACCGACGCGAGGCGAGGATCGGCAGTACCGATTGAGCGTTGCCCAGGCTACTGCCCGTCATTGGACCATTGCGCGTTGTTGCAGAGCCACTCGCCACCGCTGCGTCGCCAACCCGTGGTGAATTGCAGGGTGGTCGCGCGGTCGGGAATCCAGCGACCACTGCTGTCGCTGACGAAGGCATCGAAGCGGGCGGTGGCACGATCGCCCTTGATCTCGATGTCGATGCTGCCGATGCGAACCTCGATCGTGCGCGCGACGACGAAGTGCCCACGCAGGTAATTCGCCAGTTGCGCACGGTCGATTTCGTCGTTGCCGATGAAGTCCGCACTGACCAGATCGCCCAGCGCGCCGGCATCGCGTGCCTGCAAGCCCTGCGCACCACGCTCGATCGCAGCGCGAATCGCGTCTTCATCCGAAGTGCGCGCGCAGGCGCCAAGCAGCAACGCCAACAGAACGCAGAACCAGCCGAATTGCCTCATTTTCACCTCCCCGCGCTGCATCGCGGCTTGCCGCTGCTCAAAGGCTTGTGTTGCAATCCGGATCGGGCGCGCACGCGGCAGGCTCGCCCCCGAAACATGCGGCGCCCGCCGCACGACCACTCGCTGGGGAGCATACATGGACAACTCGCAACGCCCGTGGCTGGCCAATTATCCGACCGGCGTAGTCCCCGAAATCGACCTGAGCCAATACGCCTCGGTCGCGGCGATGCTTGCCGAAGCCTGCAATCGCTTTCGTCACCGGCCCGCGTTCAGCAACATGGGCCGCACGCTGAGCTACGCCGATCTCGATCGACTCAGCGCGACCTTCGCCGCCTTCCTCGTCAACGACCTCAAGCTCGTCAAGGGCGATCGCGTCGCGATCATGATGCCCAACCTGCTGCAGTATCCGATCGCGATCATGGCGATCCTGCGTGCGGGTCTGGTGGTGGTCAACGTCAATCCGCTGTACACCGCGCGCGAGCTCAAGCACCAGCTGGAAGACTCGGGCGCCAGCGCGATCATCGTGGTCGACAACTTCGCCCACACCGTCGCCGAGGTGATCGGCGAGACGCATTGCAAGCACGTGATCTGCACCGGCGTCGGCGACCTGCTCGGCTTCCCCAAGTCGCTGATCACCAATTTCGTCGTACGCCACGTCAAGAAAATGGTGCCCGACTATTCGCTGCCCAATGCGATCCGCTACAACGAGGCACTCGGGCGCGGCACACGCTCGACCCTGCCCAAGGTCGAAATCGGTCCCGATGACGCCGCCTTCCTGCAATACACCGGCGGCACAACCGGCGTGGCCAAGGGCGCGGAACTCACCCATCGCAACATGATCGCGAACATGCTGCAGGCCTCCGCCTGGCTCGCGCCCGTGGTGCGCGAGGGCAGCGAAATCATCGTCACCGCATTGCCGCTGTATCACATCTTCGCGCTCACCGCGAACTTCCTCACCTTCGCGCGCTCGGGTGGTTTCAACGTGCTCATCACCAACCCGCGCGACATGCCCGGCTTCGTCAAGACGATCAAGGATCTGCGCTTCACCGCGCTGACCGGCGTCAACACGCTGTTCGCGGGATTGCTCAACACGCCGGGCTTTGATCAGGTGGATTTTTCCAACCTGCATCTGACGCTCGGCGGCGGCATGGCGGTGCAACGCGCAGTCGCCGAACGTTGGAAGAAGGCGACCGGCTGCACGCTCGCCGAAGCCTATGGCCTCACCGAGACGTCACCCGCGGTGTGCATCAATCCGCTCGATCTGGCCGAGTACAACGGCTCGATCGGCTTGCCGGTGCCATCCACCGTGGTGACGATCCGCGATGACGACGGCAAGATCCTGCCCAACGGTGAGGTCGGCGAACTGTGCGTGCAGGGCCCGCAGGTGATGAAGGGCTACTGGAACCGGCCCGAAGAAACCGCCAAGGTGATGACCGCCGATGGCGCCCTGCGCACCGGCGACATCGCGCGCATCGACGAGCGCGGCTACGTCTACATCGTCGATCGCAAGAAGGACATGATCCTCGTCTCGGGCTTCAACGTGTACCCGAACGAAATCGAGGATGTCGTCGCCGCATTGCCAGGCGTGCTCGAAGTCGCCGCGGTCGGCGTGCCCGATGAAAAGTCGGGTGAGGCCGTCAAGCTCGTGATCGTCAAGAAGGATCCGGCGCTGACCGTCGAGGACGTGCTCAAGCATTGCAAGGCCAACCTCACCGGCTACAAGCAGCCGCGTCACGTCGAGTTCCGCGACAGTCTGCCCAAGACCAATGTCGGCAAGATCCTGCGCCGCGAATTGCGCGATCCCGCGCCCAAGAGCTGAATACGTCCGGCCTTGATTACGCGCAGAAAAAAATCCCGCCCTCGAGGCGGGATTTTTGTTCGTGGTACGGACCTATCAGGGCGAATAGCCCTCGTCCGAATCGGCATAGCTGCCGAGCAGGTTCCACAACGGGATCTGCTTGTCGTCGGGGATGCGCGAGTAGGCAAAGCCCACCTCGTCCCCCTCGATGCGGGCCACGCGCGCGAGCACATGGATGTCGAGTGAATCGCCGACCAGGATGTCGACATTGAAGGTGTCCCCGACCTTGCCGGTCCAGCCCGGAGGCCGCGCCGCACACAGGCCGGTCGCCGAGATGTCGAGGATTTCACTGCTCCAGCTGTCCAAGCCACGGCTGATCAGAGCCGTCGATTGGATCGGCTTGCGCGCCGATCGCTTGGGTTCCTGCATGTTCACGCTCATTCACCCCCCCCGGGATGGATTGGAACGACCCAATTTGGCCGCCTTGGCCGCGCGCGTCAACCCATCCGGTGGTTCCTTCTGTCTCGCACCGCGGCCAGTCGCCATGCCGCGGCAAGGGTTCTCATGCAAAGTTCAGGCCAGCGGCCGCATGTAGGGAAACAGCAGCACGTCGCGGATCGAAGGCACATCGACGAGCAGCATCACCAGTCGGTCGATACCCACACCCAAGCCCCCGGTCGGCGGCAGGCCGACCTCGAGCGCGCGAATGTAGTCGGCATCGAAATGCATGGCTTCGTCGTCGCCCGAATCCATCGCCTCGACCTGGGCGCGGAAGCGCGCGGCCTGATCCTCCGGATCGTTGAGCTCGGAGAAGCCATTGGCGATCTCCTTGCCGCCGATGAACAGCTCGAAGCGGTCGGTGACCTCGGGATCCTGATCGTTGGCGCGTGCCAGCGGCGAGACCTCGGTCGGATGAGTGGTGATGAAGGTCGGCTGGATGAGGGTCTGCTCGACCGTCTTCTCGAAGATCTCGAGCAGGATCTTGCCCCAGCCATGGCCGGACTTGACGTGCACGCCGAGCTTCTCGGCATGGGCGGCGATGCGCGCGCGATCGCGCAGATCGGCCGGGCTGATCTGCGGGTTGTGCTCGAGCACCGCATCTTCCATCTTCCAGCGCCGGAACGCCGGGCCGACATCGATCGCCACGCCTTCCCAGCTCAAGGCCGCCGTGCCGATCACATCCTGTGCGGCGCTGCGGATCATCGTCTCGGTGATGTCCATGATCTCGTTGTAGGTGGCGTAGGCCTGATACAGCTCGAGCATCGTGAACTCGGGGTTGTGGCGCGTCGACACACCCTCGTTGCGGAAGTTGCGGTTGATCTCGTAGACGCGCTCGAAGCCGCCGACCACGAGGCGCTTGAGGTAGAGCTCGGGCGCGACACGCAGGTACAGATCCAGATCAAGCGCGTTGTGATGGGTGATGAACGGGCGCGCGGTGGCGCCGCCCGGAATCACGTGCATCATCGGCGTTTCCACTTCGAGGAAACGTTGCGCATCGAGGAAGGTACGAATGTGACGCACGATGCGCGATCGCAACTCGAACACGCGCCGTGACTCGGGCGTGACGATCAGATCGACATAACGCTGACGATAACGCTGCTCGATGTCGGCCATGCCATGCCACTTGTCGGGCAAGGGGCGCAGCGACTTCGTCAACAATTGCAACACCTCGACGCGCACGCTGAGCTCACCGGTCTTGGTGCGCATCAGGCGCCCCGTGGCGCCGACGATGTCGCCGATGTCCCAGCTCTTGAACGCCTCGAAGGCCTCGGCGCCGATCGCATTGATCTGGATGAAGAGCTGGATGCGACCGCTCATGTCCTGGATATGCACGAAGGCGAGCTTGCCGGCATCGCGCTTGCTCATGATGCGACCGGCGACGTGCACCTGACGCTGCGCTGCCTCGACGTCCTCGGCGCTCTTGCCCTCGTACTGCGCATGCAGGTCACCGGCAAATGCATCGGGCGCGAAATCGTTGGGGAAGGCAATGCCCTGCGCACGCAGCGCGCGCAGTTTGTCGCGGCGCTCGGCGATCAGGCGATTCTCGTCGGCCGGAAGAGGCTCGGTCTGCTCGCCAAAGCGCTCTCCCGCTTGCACGGACGGCACCGCTGTCGATTGTGTTGGCGGTATCTGCTTGCTCATTGCTTGCGTTCCTTCAATCAGGCATCGACGCGCTTGGCGCCGGCTTCCAGGCCCGCCTTCAGGCTGCCTTCGATGAATTCGTCGAGGTCGCCATCGAGCACTTTCTGGGTGTCGCTGCGCTCGATCCCGGTACGCAGATCCTTGATGCGCGACTGATCCAGCACGTAATTGCGGATCTGACTGCCCCAGCCGATGTCGGATTTGCTCGCTTCGAGCTTGTCCTTCTCGGCGTTGCGTTTCTGCACTTCGATTTCGTAGAGCTTGGCCTTGAGCATCTTCATCGCGCGGTCGCGGTTGGCGTGCTGGCTGCGCTCGGTCTGGCAGGCCACCACCACGCCCGAGGGCACATGGGTGATGCGCACCGCCGATTCGGTCTTGTTGACGTGCTGGCCGCCAGCGCCCGATGAGCGATAGACGTCGGTCTTGAGGTCGGCCGGATTGATGTCGATGTCGATGTCGTCATCGACCTCGGGCGAAACGAATACCGAAGTGAAACTGGTGTGGCGGCGATTGTCCGAGTCGAACGGCGACTTGCGCACGAGGCGATGCACGCCGATCTCGGTCTTGAGCCAGCCGTAGGCGTAATCGCCCTCGACGCGGAAGGTCGCGCTTTTGATGCCGGCCACTTCACCCGCACTGGCTTCGAGCAGTTCGGTCTTCCAGCCCTTGGCCTCGGCCCAGCGCAGATACATGCGCAGCAGCATCTCGGCCCAATCCTGCGCCTCGGTGCCGCCGGCACCGGCCTGGATGTCGACGAAGGCATTGGCGCCATCCATCTCGCCGGAGAACATGCGCTGGAACTCGAGTTGTTCCACCTGTCGCGCCAGAGTTTCGACATCGGCATCGACCGCCAGCGCGGTGCCCTCGTCGGTCTCGGCAATGGCCAGCTCGAGCAGATCGCCCGCCTCGCCGAGATTGTCGGTCAGGCTGCGGATGCCGCCGACGATGCGCTCGAGCGTGGCGCGCTCCTTGCCCAGATCCTGGGCGCGCTGCGGATTGTTCCAGACATCGGGACTTTCGAGTTCGCGGCTGACTTCTTCCAGACGTTCGGCCTTGGCCGGGTAGTCAAAGAAACCCCCTGAGCGAAGCCACGCGATCCTTGAGATCGCTGATGCGCGCGTGGATTGGATTGGTCTCGATCATGGCTGGACTGGCGTGCGGAAAAAGATCGTGGAGCATAGCAAATCGACCGCACCTACTGCAGCGCAGCACCAAGCCTGCCCGCATCGGGGATCAGTGGCGGTTTCGTCTTGAATGCAGCCCTTCCGAACGCGATCTCGGCTCGCCGTGAACGATGTGGGCGACATCCTCGCGAAGCGGCCGCGCCGGCATGGCGCGCACGGTGCGCAGCATCCAGGCTGCCATCCACCTCGGTCGCCACAGCAAGACGAGCACCGGAATGCCAACGCACAGCAAGAAGAACCACAGCAGCGGTGACAGCGCCGGATCGGCAATCGCGAGCCGTGGTGCCGTCGGCATGAAATGGACATCAACCCGTTCGGGAACCTCGCTGGCGCGACCCGGCCATGCTCGTTCCAGGCGAATGCGCAAGGCTTCGTGCGGACGCCCATCCAGTTCGAAACGGTAGCGCTGCGCAAGCAGTCGCAGGTCGAGACCCGGCACACTGATGCCACGCCCACGCCCACGCCCACGCACCGCATCGAAGCGGACACTGGTCCACATCTGCGGTTCGCCTGAAGCGAGACCCGGCGTCGACGGCAGCGCCGCCGCGATCAGCTGCAGCAGTTGATGGGCGACACAGGCGGCCATCAGCAACGCGAGCAGCGCTGCCAATGTCAGGCGCAGGTAACGCAGGGCATATCTCATCGCGCTGCCGTCGATTCCATTCGAGCAAGTGTAGCCGACTGCTGAAAAAGTCCATCCTGGACTTCTTCAGCTCGACGAGTCCGGTACATGCCCGGACTCGTCTCCGACGAATCAATCCCTTGCGTGATCGATTCGCGTGCAGTGCATCCCTGCACTGCGCCAGCAGGCGGAATCTCCGACGCTCGCTCAGATCGCCTCGATCTGACGCAGCAGCAGTTGCAGGCTCTCGCGCCCGTTCCATTCGTTGACATCGAGCTGGAACAACGCGCGCACTTGCGGCGGTGGCGGCATGCATTCGGCGGCATCGAACAGGATGGCATCGAACAGGTCTGCGCCCCTGCCTGCACGCAGGGACATCTTCAAGTGCCGCTCGCCGACCGCGCGCCAGGCATCGACCGTGAACACCGCGTCGAACACCGGCTCGGCAAAGCCCTGCCCCCAAGGTCCGCCATCGCGCAGCGCGCGTGCGGCGGGGAGCGTGAACTCATCGGCCGAGGGTTCGCCATCGCTCCAGACGAAATGTTCGAGCGCCTGCGCATCGAGCCGCTCGCGCGCGACCGCATCGAATTCGACCGCCAGTTGCCCGAGTCGCTCGATCGGCAAGCTCAGCCCAGCGGCCATCGCATGACCACCGAAGCGCGTGATCAGACCCGGGCAGCGCACATCGACTTCGGCCAGCGCGTCACGCAGATGGAAACCCGCAATCGATCGCGCCGAGCCGCGCAATTCGCTGCTGCCGGGTTCCGCGGGCGCGCAGGCAATCACCGGACGGTGCAGGCGTTCCTTCAATCGGGAAGCGACCAGGCCGACCACACCCGGATGCCAGTCGGGTTCGTGCAGCACGATTCCGCTCGGCAGGCTGTCCTCGCCGTGCCGCGCAAGGAATTTCATCACCATCTCCTCGGCCTGCCCGACCATCGCCACCTGCAGGCCTTGTCGCTGGGTATTGATCTGCGACAGTTCGGTTGCCAGCGTGAAGGCACGCTGCGCGTCATCGCTGAGCAGGCATTCGATGCCCAGACTCATGTCCTCCAGTCGCCCTGCCGCGTTCACGCGTGGGCCGAGCGCAAAGCCCAGATCAGCGGCCACCACGCGCGAGGCATCGCGCTTGGCCGCACGCAACAAGGCAGAGATTCCGGCACACGAGCGACCCGCGCGAATCTGGCGCAGACCGGCAGCGACGAGGATGCGGTTGTTGGCATCGAGCGGCACCAGATCGGCGACCGTGCCCAGCGCGACCAGATCGAGCAGTTGCGACAGATCCGGCCGCGCCTGCGAGGAGCGGTCGCTCTGCGGCGTGCCGCGCGGAAACAGGCGCGCACGCAAGGCGAGCAGCAGATAGAACATCACGCCCACGCCCGCGAGATGGCGCAAGGGCGAGGGGCGACCTTCCCCGCGCGCTTCATCGAGCAGCGGATTCACGATCGCGCCAGCCAGTGGCAACTGCGGCCCGGGCAGATGATGATCGGTGATGATCACCTCGATGCCGAGCGCTTTGGCCGCGGCAACGCCGTCGAGACTGGCAATGCCGTTGTCGACGGTGAGGATCAGCGCGGGTCGATCTGCGGCGGCCAGCGATTCGACCAGGGTGCGTGACAAGCCATAGCCTTCACGTGCGCGATTGGGCACGCGATAACCGAGATTGTGCGCACCGAGCAGGCGCAGTCCGCGCAGCGCGAGCGCTGCACCGGTGGCGCCATCGGCATCGAAGTCGCCGACCACGCAAATGCGCGCATCGCTGCGGAGCGCCGCGATCAGCAGCTCGCAGGCCTGCTGTGTTCCGCCGAGCAGCGAGGGCGGCAACAGATCGGCAAGTCGAGCGCGTTCGAGATCCTTCGGCTGCAAACCACGCAGCGCGTAGATGCGCGCGAGCAGCGGATGCACGTCGGCAGGCCAGTGCGATGCATCCACATCAGCCCGGCGGCGGATCGCGGCGACCTTCATGCGCGCAGTACGCGGCGCTCAGCTTTCGTAGCGGACCGCCACGATCTCGTAGTTGCGTGTGCCATTGGGTGCGGTGAACGAAAAGCTGTCGCCCTCGTTCTTGCCGATCAGCGCACGCGCGAACGGCGAGGACACCGAAATCAGGCGTTGCTTGATGTCGGCTTCGAGGTCGCCGACGATCTGGTAGGTGATTTCCTCGCCCGAATCCTCGTCGGAGAGTTCGACGATTGCACCGAACACGATGCGCTTGCCCGCGTTGAGGCGTTCGATGTCGATCACCTCGGCGGTCGACAGTGCCGCTTCGAGTTCCTTGATGCGGCCTTCGATGAAGCCCTGCAGTTCGCGCGCGGCGTGGTACTCGGCATTCTCCTTGAGATCGCCGTGCGCACGTGCTTCGGCGATCGCGGCGATGATGCGCGGACGTTCCTCGCTCTTGAGACGCTCGAGTTCGCCACGCAGGCGCTCGGCGCCCTTCTTGGTCATCGGCGGACGGTTCATGCGAGTTCCTTGTGCAGTTCCTGCAGGCTGTGGACGCTCGGATTGTTGCGGAAATCGAGCGAATGCAACAGCGCCCGCGCGCCGCTGACCGTGGTCGAGTAGGTCACGCGCTGCTGCAGGGCCTCGCGCCGGATCGAGAACGAATCGGCGATCGCCTGCTTGCCTTCGGTGGTATTGACGATGAAGGCGATCTCGCCGTTCTTGATCAGATCGACGATGTGCGGGCGGCCTTCGAGCACCTTGTTGATGCGCTCGCAGGCAATGCCCTGGCCGACCAGATAATCGTGCGTGCCGCCGGTGGCGACGATGCTGAAGCCACGCCGCAACAAGTCACGCGCGACTTCCAGCAGCAACGGCTTGTCGCCGTCACGCACCGACAGGAAGGCCTTGCCCTGCTGCGGCGCCTTGATTCCAGCGGCCTCATGCGCACGCGCGAAGGCAGCGCCGAAGCTGCGACCCACGCCCATCACTTCGCCGGTCGAGCGCATCTCGGGGCCGAGGATGGGATCGACGTTCTGGAACTTGAGGAACGGGAAGATCGCTTCCTTGACCGAATAGTAGGCCGGCACCACCTCGCGGGTGGCGCCCTGCGCCGCGAGCGAGCGACCGACCATGCAGCGCGCGGCGATCTTGGCGAGTGCCACGCCGGTGGCCTTGGCCACGAATGGCACCGTGCGCGAAGCGCGCGGGTTGACCTCGAGGATGAACACCGTGTCGCCGTCCGCATCGGACTGGATCGCGAACTGGGTGTTCATGAGGCCCACGACTTTCAGCTCGCGCGCGAGCAGACCGACCTGACGCCGCAATTCATCCTGGGTTGCCTTCGACAGCGAATACGGCGGCAGCGAGCACGAGGAATCGCCCGAATGCACCCCGGCTTCCTCGATGTGTTCCATGATGCCGCCGATCAGCACCTTGCCATCGGCATCGGCGACCACGTCGACATCGACTTCGCCGGCATGATCGAGAAAACGGTCGAGCAGTACCGGCGAGGATTCAGACACGCGCACCGCATCGCGGATGTAGCGTGAAAGATCGGCATCGTCATGCACGATTTCCATCGCCCGGCCACCGAGCACGTAGCTCGGCCGCACCACCAACGGGTAGCCGATCTCGCGCGCGAGTACGAGCGCTTCCTCGGCATTGCGCGCGGTGCGGTTGGGCGGCTGGCGCAGGCCGAGTTTCTCGATGAGCTTCTGGAAGCGCTCGCGATCCTCGGCGAGATCGATCGAATCGGGACTCGTGCCGATGATCGGCACGCCGGCCGCCTCGAGCGCACGCGCGAGCTTGAGCGGCGTCTGGCCGCCGTACTGCACGATCACGCCGCGCGGCTTTTCCTTGTCGACGATCTCGAGCACGTCCTCGAGCGTGAGCGGCTCGAAGTAGAGGCGATCGGAGGTGTCGTAGTCGGTCGATACCGTCTCGGGATTGCAATTGACCATGATGGTTTCGAAACCATCCTCGCGCAGGGCCAGCGCGGCATGCACGCAGCAATAGTCGAACTCGATGCCCTGACCGATGCGGTTGGGGCCGCCGCCGAGCACGATGATTTTCTCGCGCGCGCTCGGCGCCGCTTCGCATTCTTCCTCGTAGGTCGAATACAGATAGGCCGTGGAGGTGGCGAACTCGGCCGCGCAGGAATCCACGCGCTTGTAGACCGGACGCACGTTGAAGGCGCGACGCAAGGCGCGCACGGCACCTTCGTCGGTGCCGACCAGTTCGGCGATGCGCGCATCGGAAAAGCCCTTGCGCTTGAGCGCGAACATGCGCGTCGCATCGATCGCGGCAAGTCCATCACTGCGGATCTCGCCTTCGCAGCGCACCAGATCCTCGACCTGGGCGAGGAACCATGGATCGATGTGGGTGAGCGCGAACACGTCCGCCTGCGTGAGACCGGCGCGGAAGGCGTCGGCGACATGGAACACGCGCTCGGGGCCAGGCTCCTTGAGCTCGCGCTTGAGCGCGGCCATGCTCTCGGGCGAGGCACCATCGTGCTGGCGCGGATTGAGGCCGTTCTTGCCGGTTTCCAGTCCGCGCAGAGCCTTCTGCAGCGATTCCTGGAAGGTGCGGCCGATCGCCATCACCTCGCCCACCGATTTCATCTGGGTGGTCAGGCGTGCATCGGTGGACGGGAATTTCTCGAAGGCGAAACGTGGAATCTTGGTGACGACGTAATCGATCGCGGGTTCGAATGAAGCCGGCGTCTTGCCATCGGTGATCTCGTTGCGCAGTTCATCGAGCGTGTAGCCGATCGCGAGCTTGGCCGCGACCTTGGCAATCGGGAAGCCGGTGGCCTTGGAGGCCAGCGCCGAGGAACGCGACACGCGCGGATTCATTTCGATGACGACCACGCGGCCATTCTCGGCGTTGATGCCGAACTGCACGTTGGAGCCACCGGTATCCACGCCGATCTTGCGCAGCACCGCGATCGAGGCATCGCGCAGACGTTGGTATTCCTTGTCGGTGAGCGTCTGCGCCGGCGCCACCGTGATCGAGTCGCCGGTGTGCACGCCCATCGGATCGAGATTCTCGATCGAGCAGACGATGATGCAGTTGTCCGCGCTGTCGCGGACCACTTCCATCTCGAATTCCTTCCAGCCCAGTACCGATTCCTCGACCAGCACTTCGTGGGTCGGCGAGAGATCGAGGCCACGCTTGACGATTTCCTCGAACTCCTCGCGGTTGTAGGCGATGCCGCCACCCGAGCCGCCCAGCGTGAAGCTCGGGCGGATGATCGTCGGATAGCCGACACGGGTCTGGATTTCCACCGCCTGCTCGAAACTGCGCGCGACCTCGGCCTTGGGACACTCCAGCCCGATCTGTGCCATCGCCTGCTTGAACAGCTCGCGATCCTCGGCCATGCGGATCGCATCACGCGAGGCACCGATCAGCTCGACGTCGAATTTTTCCAGCACGCCGTTGTCGGCGAGATCGAGCGCGCAATTGAGTGCGGTCTGTCCGCCCATCGTCGGCAGCAAGGCATCGGGCCGCTCCTTCTCGATGATGCGGGCGACGGTCTGCCAGTTGATCGGTTCGATGTAGACCGCGTCGGCCATGCCCGGATCGGTCATGATCGTGGCCGGATTGGAATTGACCAACACGACGCGATAGCCCTCTTCCTTGAGCGCCTTGCAGGCCTGCGCGCCCGAATAATCGAACTCGCAGGCCTGGCCGATGATGATCGGGCCGGCGCCGATGATGAGGACGGACTTGAGATCAGTTCTTCTTGGCACTGCCAGTTTCCTGCTTGGCCGCTTCCGGCTTGGCCGCCGCTGCCTGTTCGGCGTCCTTGTCCACCACGCTGACGTTGCGCACCGTCTCGCGCGGAATGTCGAGTTCGATCGAACCGTTCTCCGGTCCGAGCTGCAGCGTCAGGCCCGGATTGGTGTACTTGATGAGCTTGCCGCGGCGAATCGTGTCGAGCGTGGTCTCGACGATCACGGTGTCGCCGACATGCTGTTCCAGCGCCGCGTAGTCGACCATCTTGGCGATCGGCTTGGCCGGTTCGGCCACCGCCAGCGTGTCGGCCGCGGCCTGCTTGCCCTTGGCATCGGTCTTGGCTTCGATCATTGCGTCGGCCTTGGCCTTGGCGCCCGCCTTGGCGGATTTGCTGGCCGCCGGCTGCGCCGGAGCCTGCTTCTGCGCCGCGAATGCGGCCGGAGCGGTGAGAGCGATTGCCGCCGCGAGCAGAGTCGGAAATGCGATACGGACCATTGTCGTTTACGCCGCGGCAGCCGCGTGCGCCTCCATGAGTGCAATGAAACGATCGAACAGGCCGGCCACGTCATGCGGGCCGGGACTGGCTTCCGGGTGTCCCTGGAAGCCGAACGCAGGCGCATCGAGAAATGCGATGCCCTGCAAGGTGCCATCGAACAAGGAGCGATGCGTGGCCCGCACATGGGCTGGCAAACTCGCTGCATCGACGGCAAAACCGTGGTTCTGGCTGGAAATCATCACGCGCCCGCTGTCGAGATCGATCACCGGATGGTTTGCGCCATGATGGCTGAACTTCATCTTGACGGTGCGCGCGCCGCAGGCCAGACCAAGCAACTGGTGCCCGAGGCAGATGCCGAACAGCGGAATCTTCGCGCGCAGAAATTCACGCACCGCGGCAATCGCGTAATCGCAGGCGGCCGGATCGCCCGGCCCGTTGGACAGGAACACGCCATCGGGCTTGAGCGCTAGCACTTCGCTGGCCGGCGTCTGCGCCGGAACAACCGTGATTTCGCAGCCACGGTCGACGAGCATGCGCAGGATGTTGCGTTTGACGCCGAAATCATAGGCGACGATGCGATGCCGTGGCGCCACGCTGGCAAAACCGCCGCGATCGAGGTCGAAGCTGCCGTCGCGCCAGATCTGGCGCTCGCGAATCGACACGAGCTTGGCCAGGTCGGCGCCGGTGATGCCGGGAAATGCACACGCCGCGGCCAACGCGGCCGCTTCGTCAATCTTCTCGCCCGCGACGATGCAAGCCGACTGCGCGCCACCGCTGCTGAGCAGGCGCGTGAGCCGCCGCGTGTCAATCTGCGCGATCGCCACGATGCCATTGCGCATGAGGTATTCGCCAAGCGTTTCCTCGCTGCGCCAGTTGCTGGTGGCCAGCGGCAGGTCACGGATCACCAGTCCGGCCGCATGCACGCGGTCAGATTCCGCATCACTGGCATTGCAGCCGGTGTTGCCTATGTGCGGATAGGTCAGGGTGACGATCTGCTGTGCGTAGGACGGGTCGGTCAGGATTTCCTGATAGCCGGTCATCGCCGTGTTGAACACGATCTCGCCACAGGTCTGGCCGGGCGCGCCAATGGCCACGCCGCGGAACAGGCTGCCGTCGGCGAGTGCGAGCAATGCGGGTGTGGTCATGCGTACGCCTGGGTTCGAAAACTGGGGCCGCCGATACCGCGTGCGGCAGAACCCGCGGGCTGGAAACTACCAGTCCGTGGGCAAATGAAGGAGGAATCGAGGCGAGGCCGCATTTTAGAGACGTGTCGGCGCACTGTCCACCGTGCGCGTATCATCTGCCTTGGCAAAAATCCCCGCATGCGGAGGCCCCATGTCCATCCCTGCGCCGATTGCGGCGACGACGCCGCTGCTGGATGAGCTCAAGTTGCAGCGCGAAGACACCTTGCTGCGCCACGCGCCGTTCTCGTTTCTGGTTGCTCACGAGCAATTGCCGCGGGACGCCGCCAACGAGCTGGCGCGCGACTTTCCGCGTTACGACAGCGCCGGGTTCTTTCCCTGGGATCCGGCCGAATGCGGGCCGATGCTCAATCGGTTGATCGAGGAACTCGCCTCGCCGCGCATCGCCAACGCGATCGGCGCGCGCCTCGGCCTTGCCGAACTCGGCAAGTCGCCCTCGCTGGTGACGATCTGCCGCTCGCTCAACAAGCGCCACGGCACGATCCATACCGACAGCAAGTCGAAGATCGTGACTGCCCTGCTCTACCTCAACGAGCAGTGGCCCGAAACCGACGGCGGCTGCCTGCGCTTCCTCAGGCGCATCGACGACATCGACGACATGGTGGTGCCGCAGGTACGTCCGCTGTTCGGCACGCTCGCTGCATTTCGTCGCGCCGACAATTCCTTTCACGGCCATCTGCCCTACGAGGGCGAGCGCCGCGTGATCCAGATTGCCTGGCTCACCAGCGAAGAGGAGAAGCAGCGCAAGACCCGCCGCGGCAGACTCTCGCGTCTGTTCAAGAAACTGTTCGGCCGCCTCGATCGACGTCTGGGTGCGGGCCGCGACCGCAACGCCGCGCACCCCGACTGAAATCCGCGTTTCGACATGGCAAGGATGCACAATCAAGGTTCGAACCGGGGCAGCCCGCTCCCGGGCACCACGGAACGACTGACACAGGCATTCCCATTCAATGGCTGCGCAAGAACGGGCAAGCAGCCGCGCCATGTCAACGACAGGGCGCAGCAAACCAGCAACCGCAGCGATGCGGTGCCGCGAAACGTCCACCCTGCGCACGCCAAGGGCAGCGCGACCACGCTCTCCGCTTTCCATCCAGAGGCTGAACATGATCCGTTCCACGATTTCCGCTCTTCGCCTGCACCCTGGGCTCCTGTGCACCCTCACGCTGCTCTTGTGCATGTCTGCAGCACACGCGCGCCAGGGTGAGCCACCGCTCACTTTGCGTGACCACGCCAAGCTCGGCACGAACATTCCAGTCGAAACCGTGCGCGGCATCGATCCGGCCACGCGACGCGCAGAACTCGATCGCGTCGAGCATGCCAAGGGCATGCGCAGCAAGCGCGAACGGGTTGCCGATCTGCAAAACGTCAACTTCGACAGCGCCGAGCTCGGACGCTGGGACACGCTCGCCGATGGCCTGCGCGTCTGGCGTCTGAGCGTGCACGCGCCCGGCGCCACCGACCTGCGCCTGACCTTCGGGCGCTATGCGCTGCCGCGCGGTGCACGGCTCTACGTGATCGGCGCCGACGGCTACTACCAGGGTCCGTACACCCGCGCCGATGCCGGCGCCGACAGCTTCCACGCACCGCTCGTGCCCGGCGATACCGTGACGGTCGAATTGCAAGTACCCGCGGTCATTGACCACGGCAACGCATACCTGAACATCACCGCGGTCGGCGTGGGATTTCGCGACGTGTTCGGGCGTGGCAAAGGCTCGACCGGACCCGGCACCTCGGGCAGTTGCAACATCAATGTCGTCTGCCCGCTCGGCCAG
Organism: Lysobacterales bacterium; assembly: GCA_002632325.1. Classification (GTDB taxonomy): domain Bacteria; phylum Pseudomonadota; class Gammaproteobacteria; order Xanthomonadales; family Rhodanobacteraceae; genus Dokdonella_A. The sequence continues at coordinate 155,106 of NSJK01000004.1, forward strand.
CCCTATCCGGATCAGATTCGCGCCGTGGGCCAGTACGAATTCAATTCCGATGGCGGCACCTACATCTGCAGCGGCACCCTGCTCAATGACGTGCCCGGTGATCGACGCAACTTCTTCCTCACCGCCGCGCACTGCATTTCCACCAGCGCCGAAGCGCAGTCGATCACCGTCTTCTGGAACTACCAGTCGACCAGTTGCAGCAGCCTCATCCCGCCCAGCGGCGGTTACTTCAACGACGACCAGCACGGTGCGACCTTGCGCGCCACGCGCGAAGACGTGGATGCGACACTGCTTGAACTCAGTGGCACACCCGACGCCTCGTGGAATCTCCACTACGCAGGCTGGGATGCCACCGGCACCACGCCCAGCGGCACGGTCGGCATTCACCACCCGATGGGGGACGCCAAGAAGATCACCGCCGGTCCGCAACCCTCGACCACCGACAACTGCATCGGCAGCACCGGCAGCAACACGCATTGGCTCACCGGCCCCTATTCGCAGGGCACCACCGAAGGCGGCTCCTCGGGTTCGGCCCTGTTCTCCAAGGCCGGCAATGCCAATGGCAGCGAACGCCGCGTGATCGGCACGCTCTCGGGCGGTGATGCGCTGTGCAGCACGAGTGCGCCGACTCAACCCAACGACGGCCACGATTGCTACGGCAAACTTTCGGTGGCGTGGTCAGGCAGCGGCAGTTCGAGCGCCAATCGCCTGCGTGACTGGCTCGACCCAGCCAACACCAACACCCTGTCGATCAACGGCCTCGATCAGAACGCCTCCAGCGCATCCTCAGCCGGTCATTCGCGCCACGCCATGCCACCGGACATCGGTGGGCGCATCGGCGGCCAATGAACCATGCTGGTCGATTCGCACTGCCATCTCGATGCGGCTGAATTCGCCGCCGATCGGGAGACCGTGCTCAAGCGCGCGCGCAAGGCCGGCGTGATCGCCCAGATCGTGCCGGCGATTCGGCTTGCCGATTTCGCCGACTTGCGTGAACTGTGTGCGCAGCATGCCGACCTGCATGCTGCCTACGGCCTGCACCCGATGTATCTCGCCGATCATGCGCCAGCGCATCTGCATGCTCTGCGCGACTGGATCAAACGCGAGCGACCGATTGCGATCGGCGAATGCGGGCTCGACTTCTACATCGACGGTCTCGACGCCACCACCCAACGCGACTACTTCAAGGCCCAGCTTGAACTGGCGCGCGAATTCGACTTGCCGGTGATCCTCCACGCGCGCCGCGCGGTCGAAGAAGTGATCGCCACGCTGCGCCGGATCGGTGGCCTGCGCGGCGTCGTGCACAGCTTTTCGGGCAGCGACGAGCAGGCACGCCAGCTGTGGGATACGGGATTTCTCATCGGTCTCGGCGGCCCGGTCACCTATGAGCGGGCACGACGCCTGCGCGCACTCGCGAGCAACATGCCACTCGAGTTCCTGTTGATTGAGACCGATGCGCCCGACCAGCCCCTGGCCTCACAGCGTGGGCAGCGCAATGAACCCGCGGCCTTGCTTGAAGTGGCGCAGACGATTGCACACCTGCGCGGCATCAGTCTCGAAACCCTGGCTCTGGCAACCAGCGCCAATGCGCGGCGACTGTTCGCGTTTCACTGAACGCGGCTCAGCCTTGCTTGGCGGCGAGCAACTTCGCCAATGCGCGTGACACCGCCGCGAACGCGAATGCGCCGGTCACGTGAGTTGCCGCGCCGAGCCCTGCGCCGCAATCGAGCTTGAGCGCATCGCCCTCTGCCGGACGCGTGCCGCAGACGCTGCCATCGGCCTGCGGATAGCGCACGTTCTCGCGTGAATACACCGCCTGCACGCCGAAGTAGCGTTTGGGCCCGCGCGGGAAATTGAATTCCTCGCGCAGCTTCTTGCGCACCAGAGCGAGCAGCGCATCGTGCTCGGTGCGCGACAGGTCGCGCACGCTGACCAGGGTCGGATCGGTACGACCACCAGCCGAACCCACCGTCACCAGTGGCAACTTGCGCCTTCGGCACCAGGCAATCGTCACCACCTTGACGCGAAACGCATCGCAGGCGTCGATCACCAACGCGTAGCCGCGATCGAGCAGGCGTTCGAGATTGGACGGCGTGAGAAATTCCTCGATTGCATCGACCTTCAGCGCCGGATTGATCGCCTGCAGGCGACGCGCCATCACGGCGACCTTGGGTTTGCCGAATTCGCCGTCAAGCGCATGCAACTGCCGATTGGTGTTGCTCAGGCAAATCTCGTCGGCATCGATCAAGGTCATGCGACCGATGCCGCTGCGCGCGAGCGCCTCCGCAACCCAGGAACCGACGCCACCGATACCGATCACGCAGACGTGACTGTGCGCGAGCCGCACAAGGCTGCCGCGGCCGTAGAGGCGGTCGATGCCGGCGAAGCGATCAAGGGCTGTGTGCTGGCTCATGCGGCGCGCAGGGTATCATCGACACCATCGCGCGCCGAACCCGCGCATCCGGTGTGAGTCCATGCGTTACCTGATCGTCCTTGCCGTCGGCCTGCTCGCGGGCTTCCTTGCCGCTTCCTCGCTGAGCAATGCACTCGCCCACCGCAATGCCTGGCCGCGCGCGCTGATGCAGGTGATGAAGCACGACCTTGGCCAGTCGCGTGCCGCCGCCAACGGCACGCAGTGCGCGAGCAGCCAAATGAGCGATGCCGCCGCACGCCTGCGCCTGATCGGCAACGAATTGACACCGGCGCTGCTGTCCGCAGACACCAAGGATCGCGTGCTTGCCCAGTACATCGAGCGTTTCCAGAGCGAAGTTTCAGGCTGGAACACGCAGGCCGATTGCACGACTCAAGCCGCTGCACTCACCCGCATCGATGGCGCCTGCGACGCGTGTCATCGCGACTATCGCTAGTCATTGGCCACGCCTGGCTCCGGTCCGGACCTGTTCACGGGTCTGCTCGGCTTGCGCCGTCGCTGGCACGCAAAAAACTGTTGCGCGCAATTACAAAACTGCTTAGTATCCTAATTCACATCGGATAGCGGCGACCCGCGTCGCCGTGCCCAGTGCACTGTTTCGAACTTCGCCCGCTGCCCAGCGGGCGTTTTGGTTCCACCCTCTTGAGCGCCAGCCGATGAGTCGATCCGTTCGCCGCCTCGCCGCCGTCGTCAGCAGTTGTGCCTTGCTGGTGGCCTGCTCCATTCCGCCCAAGGCCGACTTGCCTGCGCTGCGCAGCGAAGCACCGCTGGCCGGATTGGCCGTCCCCGCGCAAGGCCAGTGGCCCGATGCGAAGTGGTGGAAATCCTTTCACGATCCCCAGCTCGACGACTTGCAGGAACGCGCACTCGCTGCCTCGCCCGATCTCGCGCAGGCGCAGCGGCGTCTCGATGCGGTGCTGCAGACGGTCGAGAGCGCCCGCGCCGGCGCAGGGCTCTCGGCTCAGGGCAACCTGCAGGCGCAGCGTCAAAGACTCAGTGAAAACGGTCTGATCCCGCCGCGCTTTCTCGGCTTCACCTGGTACAACCAGGCCGACCTCAATGCCCAGTTTCGTTACGACTTCGACTTCTTCGGCAAGACGCGTGCAGCGATCGAAGGTGCGCTCGACCAGGCACGTGCCGCGGCCGCCGAGCGCAGCGCCGCGAGCGTGGCACTGACTGCTGCGGTCGCCGACACCTACTACGGTTGGCAAGCCGATCAGGCGCGTCTCGCCCTCGCCAAGGACAGCGAATCCCGCCTCGTGCGCCTGGGCGAGCTGGCCGAAAAACGCATTGCACGCGGCATCGATCGTCCTGATGCCCTGCATCAGGCCGAGCAGAAGATCGCCGCCGCACGCGAGTTGCACGCGGCCTATGCCGGCTCGGCGCAGTTGCGACTGGCTGCGCTCGCGGCCCTCTTGGGCGTTTCTCCGGCGCAATTGCCCGCGCTCGTCGCCCGCCCCTTGCCGAACATCGACCAGCACCTCCCCGATGCGGTCGGTATCGATCTGATCGCGCGTCGCCCCGACATCGCCGCGGCGCGCTGGCGCGTGGAAGCGGCCTTGCGCCAGACCGATCAGGTGCGCGCGCAGTTCTATCCCGACATCAGCCTTGGCGGCATGATCGGCTTGCAGTCGCTCGATTTCGACAAGCTGTTCTCGGCCGGCAGCCGCACGCTCGGCTTCGGGCCGGCGCTGCATCTGCCGCTGTTCGAACGAGCCCAGCTCAAGGCCGCGTGGGGCGTGTCCAAGGCGCAGCTCGAAGCCGCCGCGGCACAATACGACGCGAGCGTCGTGAACGCCGCGCGCGACGTGGCCACACAGGCCTTGCTGCTCGAGCAGACCCGCGCCCGTCGCAGCGAACGGCAACTGCAATTGGATGCCGCTCGCAGTTTGCAACAGCTCGCCGACGCACGCAGTCGCCAGGGCCTGACCGATGCACGCGCCGAGCTTCTTGCCCAAACCGAAGTCCTGCAGCAGCGCGATGCGCTGGCGACGCTCGATGCCCAGTCGATCAGCAACCGCATCGGCCTGATCAAGGCGCTCGGCGGCGGCTGGCAACGCGAAGCCGAGTCCGCAGTCACTCCACTTTCGAACGCCTCCGCACAGGAACCCGCCCGATGAGCGATCCCAACTCCACCACGCCGGTCAATGGCAAGAACGGCAACGGCAAGCGCCGCGCGATCCTCACCCTCATCGCCCTCGTGTTCGTGGCGATCGGCGTGGCGTGGTATCTGCTGTGGTTGTTCGTGCTCTCGCAGCGCGAGATCACCGATGACGCCTACGTCGGCGGCAATCAGGTGGTGGTGTCGGCGCATGTGCCCGGCACCGTGATCGAAATCCTCGCCGACGACACCCAGCGCGTCGAAGCGGGCCAGGTGCTGGTCAAGCTCGACCCGGTCGATGCCCAGCTCACGCTCGCCAAGGCGCGCAGCGCGCTGGCCGGCGCGGTGCGTCAGGTGCGGCAACTGGGTGAATCGGCGGCGCAGGCCGATGCTGCCGTGGCCGTGCGCCGGCTCGATCTCGGCCGCGCCAAGGCCGATCTCGCGCGACGCACGCCCCTGCTCGCCGACAAGGCAGTTGCGCCCGAAGAAGTTGCGCATGCACGCAGCGCCGTCGATGCGGCGCAGGCCGCGCTCGATCTCGCGCAGCGTCAGGCCGCTGCCGCGCACGCACCGATCGATGGCGTCGTGCTGGCCGAGAACCCCGCCGTGCTGCAAGCCAAGGCCGCGTTCCGCGAAGCCTGGGTCAATGCCCAGCGCAACGCGATCCTCGCGCCGGCCAGCGGCTATGTCGCGCAGCGAAACGTGCAGGTCGGCAAGCGCGTGCAGCCGGGGCAACCGTTGCTGACGATCATCGGTTTGCATGATCTGTGGATCGACGCCAATTTCAAGGAAAGCCAGCTCGCCCACATCCGCATCGACCAGCCGGTGAAAATCGAAACCGACATTTACGGCGGCAAGGTCGAGTTCGATGGTCGTGTGGTCGGACTGGGCGCCGGCACCGGTGCCGCGTTCGCGCTGTTGCCGCCGCAGAATGCTTCGGGCAACTGGATCAAGGTGGTGCAGCGCGTGCCGGTGCGCATCGCGCTCGATCCGCGTCAACTTGAACAGCATCCATTGCGCATCGGTTTGTCGACCACGGTCAAGGTCGACACCCACAAGCGCGATGGCCGCATCCTCGCTTCCGCATCTGCCACCGCCCCGGTCGCGCAGACCGACGTCTACGCGGGCGATCTGGCCAAGGCCGAAGTCGAGGCCGAAGCGATCATCAACGCCAACCTGCCCGCCGCACGCTGAGTCAGGCAATGGCCGCCACGCCGCAAGAACAGGCTCCGCTGCCACCGCTGCACGGTGCGCCGCTGGCGCTCTTGACCGTCGCGATCGCGTTCGCGACGTTCATGGAGGTGCTCGACATCACCATTGTCAACGTCTCGGTGCCGCACATCGCCGGCAGTCTGGGCGTGAGTCCGCAGGAAGGCACCTGGGCGATCAGTTCCTACTCGCTCGCCAGCGCGATCATGCAACCTTTGTCGGGCTGGATCGGTCGTCAGTTCGGCGAGGTGCGCGCGTTCTGCATGTCGGCCTTCCTGTTCGTGTTGATGTCGATGCTGTGCGGCTTTGCCACCAGCATGCCGATGCTGGTGGTCGGTCGCCTGCTGCAGGGCGCGGGCTCGGGCCCGATGGTGGCACTGAGCCTGAGCCTCTTGCTCAACAATTATCCGATCGCCAAGAAAGGCCTCGCGCTCGCGCTGTGGGCGATGACGGTAGTGGTCGCGCCGATCTTCGGCCCGATTCTCGGCGGCTGGCTCACCGACAACTATTCCTGGCCGTGGATCTTCTTCATCAATGCACCGGTCGGGCTGCTCGCAGCAATCATCACCTGGTATCTGCTGCGCCATCGCGAGTCGAGGATCGTCAAGACGCCGATCGACAAGGTCGGTCTGGCCCTGCTGGTCGTCGGCGTCGGCTGCCTGCAGTTCATGCTCGACAACGGCAACGACAAGGACTGGTTCTCCTCGCCCTTGATCATCACGCTGGCGATCATCGCGGTGGTCTGTCTCACCTTCCTGATCGCCTGGGAACTCACCGACAAGCACCCGATCGTCGATCTCAGCCTGTTCAAGAAGCGCAACTTCGTGATCGGCGTGAGCGTGATGTCGTTCGGCATGGTCGGCTTCTTCGGCATCAACGTGGTCTATCCGCTGTGGCTGCAGGTGGTGCTCGGCTATACCGCGAGTTGGGCGGGCCTTGCCACCGCGCCGGTCGGCGTGCTCGCCTTCCTGCTGTCGCCGCTCATCGGTCGCAACATCGACCGACTCGAACTGCGCAGCGTGGTCACCTTCGCCTTCATCGTCTTCGCCGCCACCTCGTACTGGTTCTCGCTGTTTCCCGACAATGCCTCGTTCAACCAGTTGTTGTGGCCGCGCTTCGTCATGGGCATGGCGATCCCCTGCTTCTTCATCCCGCTCAATCAGGTATTCCTGTCCGGACTCAAGCCGCACGAGATCGCCTCGGCCTCGGGCCTGGCCAACTTCTGCCGCACGATCGCGGCGAGCATCTCGACCGCAGTCACGGTGACGATGTGGCAACACCGCGGCGACTACCACCACGCCGTGCTTGCCGAACACATCACCGGCACCAGTGCGGCGACCCAGAGCTGGGTGCAGGGCCTGGGCGGTGATGCACGCGCCTGGCAGGTGATCGAGAATCTCATCACCCAACAATCCCTCACGCTCGCGGTCAACGACGTGTTCTGGGCCTGCGCGATCCTGTTCGTGCTGATGATCCCGCTGGTGTGGCTGGCACGACCGCCATTCGGCAATGTTGCTGCCGGCCCCGGCGGTCACTGAGCAAGCAGCGGCGATCCCGCGCGCGACCGCAGCCCCTCGTACCTTCGTACAAGTGGCCGAGCCCGGACGTACGGCTATGGTGGGCAGCGTGACAGGGTGCCGACCCCGGAGGGCGCAGATGAAGAGGCTGCTGGTCGTGGTGATGGGTGGCGCGCTGGCATGGGCCGCGGACTCGTCCGCCGCCTGCCGCGACAACGTGGTGCTCGTGCATGGCAATGCCGGCTCGCCCGCCGATTTCGCCAACACGCGCAACGAGCTCCTCGCGCGCGGTTACGCGGCGGCCTCGATCTTCACACCCGATTGGGGCAGCAAGTTCTGCCCCGCCTGCAACGATCATGCGGGCAGCGAGGAGACGCCGGTCGAAGACGCAATGATCGATGCGATCGCTTCCTCGTGCAGCGGCAAGATCGACGTGATCGGGCATTCGATGGGCGTGACTCTGGCCGCGCACGAAATCGACCGGCTTGGCTTGAAACCTTACGTCAACAGCTTCGTCGGCATCGCCGGCGCCTGGCGAGGTTTGCGTTCCTGCGGCGTCTATCCGTGGAACGTGATGACCACGACCTGCGGCGCGCAGGGTCTGTCGATCGGCAGCCCGCTGATCTCGAGTCTGGCCGGCAAGAAACCGGCCGCGCGCGCGTACTCGATCAAGTCCTGGTACGACCAGATCGTCTGCTACGGCGGCCTGTGCACGGTCGGTGGAGTGCACAGCTCGACGATCCCTGGCGAGGATGCGAGCTACACCTACGTCACCGGCCACTTCGGTCTGCTCACCGGCACCGCGGTCAAGCAGGTCGATCTGATCCAGTAGCAATCGAGCAGCGGGATGGCGGTATCAAGTGCCCTGTCCGCGTGCAGCCATCGCCACTGCAACATCATCCCGGCCCCACCAACGTACCCAACCTCGCGCAAGCCGGCGACCCAGTTCGATGCCGGGGCGTTCAACCCAGTGATGGACGAGCGTGGCCACGCCTGCCGCCAGCAAGGCGTTGGCGAACAGATAGACGCCAAGATGCTGATTGCGCCAGATCGAATCGGCGGGCAGTCGCAGCAACCCCCACAGCATGATCATGAACACGACCGGATGGAACAGATAGAGCGAATAACTCACGCGTCCAAGCCAATCGGTCAGGCGCAAACGGATCCGCACCACGCTGATGCCGACGACAAACAGCGCAACCCCCAACGCATAGGGGATCGTGGCATTGTTTTCCACACCAATCACCACGCTTGTGCCCGCCGGCAGGACAAGCAGATGCCAGAGCAGCAAGGCGATGACTCCCTTGCGCACCAGCGGGTCGTCGCCGGCTTCGATCCAATGGCTGCGCGCGAGCGCGCCAAGCAGCATCAAGGACAGGTTGAGCAGCTGAAACGCCACGACGGAACCGATTCCTGCCGCGCCCGTGACCCAGTGGTAAAACATTTCGGCAAACCAGGCCAGCACCAGCACCAGCGCCAGCAGCAACCAGTGCCGCGGCTTGGCGAAACTGCCGACCAGCAACAGGATCACGCACAACAGATAGAACATCCACTCGACCAGCAACGTCCAGTACAGGCCCAAGGCACCGGGAACGCCGAACAGATCCTGCAGCAAGCTGAGGTTGACGAGAAACTCGCGAGTGCCGAATGCGCGTCCCCACAGCCACCAGGTTGCGAACGCACCGAGCGGAACCGACAGCCAATAGGCAGGGAAAATGCGCCAGAAGCGCTTGATCAGGAAACTGCCGATCGGCGCCGGCCGTTCGGGGTGGATGCTGAAGGGAATCACGTAACCGCTGATCAGAAAGAACGTGACCACGCCGATGCGGCCAAAGTCCAGGTCTGCGCCGAGCTCGGAGATCCAGCGCCCGGAAACCCCGGGACCGAGCGTCACAAAGGCATCGGCGACGTGCCGCCAGAGCACGAGCAAGGCCGCGATTGCCCGCAGCGCGTCGATGTGACGCAAGCGCAGATCGGCCGCCATGCTCGCCGGCGCCGCTTGCGCGCTCATGCCTGCGGCCTCACCAGCGGATGCGGCCACGCAGGAAATCCACGTACATCACCCAATCACCGGCAAGGCTGTAGAACGGATGGCGAAACGTCGCCGGGCGATTCTTCTCGAACACGAAATGACCGATCCAGGCACAGCCGTAGCCGAGCAGCGGCACCAGCCACAGCCAGCGCAAGTCACGACTTGCCAGTGCGATGGCAAGCACGATCAATACCAGCGTGCTGCCGATGAAATGCGCGCGCCGGCAGTTGGGCGTGGCGTGCTCGGACAGGTAGTACGGATAAAACGCGCGGAAGTTGGCGAATCGGGACATGGCTCGGCCTCGCCGCGCAGGATAGCCGATCGCACGCGCCGGCCGACGCAGCAGCCGCCCACAATCACTGCGGGCGGCTGCTTGCTCGATCCACTCAGGCGTTGACCTTGAATGCGCCGACCAGCGTCGACTTGTCGAAGCCGTTGTTGCTGTCGCCCGCAGTGGCGTAACGATACAGCGCGGCGGCATACACGCCCTGCAACGCTGCGTGGATCAGGGCCAGCATCAGGAAGGCGACAACGAGCGCAACCCCCAGGGTGATCGCCAGCGTCACCGCGCCGTTGCTCGCGGCCAGCAAGACCAGACCGCCACCCACCACGCCCAGCAGCACCAGCGCCAAGCCGAACACCATGCCGACGCCGCCATTGCCGATCAGATTCTCGCCCCAGGTCTTCTTGAGCAGTTCGGCGCTGCGCTTGACTGCATCGATCGGACCGACGTCCTGACTCACCAGCACCGGCACGACGAGGAAGGTGGCCACCGTCCAGGCCAGACCGATGAGGCCGACGACGAAACGTCCGATGAAACCGGCGCGCTCACGCAAGGCCTGCAGCGCGACACCGACGGTCGCCGCAATCACGGCATAGCCGAGGATCGTCGGCAGCTTCGACAGCGCGATGCGAAAGCCGTCGGCCACGGTCGGATCACCGCCATCCAGACGGATCAGCGCCGCACCGATCAGGGCCGAATTGAAGAAAATGATGATGAAGTACTGCACCACGTAGAACGTGAAGATCAACACGTAGGCCAGCGGGCTCAGATGATGCCGACCCGCCCCCTCGAACAAGCCACCGAACGCCGCCGGCACGAAGAAACTCGCCGCCACGATGATGCAGCAGATCGATGAAATCAGCGGAAACACCAGCAGTTCCTTGTCGGAACGCAGGACTCCGGCGCTGGCCTTGACCAGGTCCCAGCTACGGGAAATTCTTTCGAACATGTCCATGACCTCGTGGCAGATGCACGTGCCCATGCCGGCACGCGCGCAAGTATAGAAGCAAACCCGGCGGCAACCGTGCAGGCGTCCGCCTGCCGCCGACCTCAGTATTCGGGCAGGGGAATGAACTCGCTCTCGCCGGGCACCTGCCCCAAACGCTGCGCCAGCCAATCGGCCTTGGCACGCTCGATGCGCGCACGGTCACTGGCGACGAAGTTCCACCACAACACGCGCTCGCCATCGAGCGGCGCACCGCCACACAGAAACAGATGCACAGCGCTGCGCGCGGACAGTTCGATCGCTGCGGCATGATCGACGACCAGCATGCGCTGCGGCGGCAGCGGTGCAGCATCGACCTGTAGTTCGCCGCCCAGCACGTAGATCGCGCGCTCGGCATGCTCGGCAGGCACGCTCAACCGCGTCCCCGCGCGCATGCGCACTTCGACATACAAGGTCGGCGCAAACACCTGCACCGGAGATTGCATGCCGAACGCACTGCCCGCAATCACGCGCAGTTGCACGCCGTCACGCTCGACCTGCGGCAAGCTGTCGGCTTCGTGGTGAAGAAACTCGGGCGGCACCTCGGCCTGCTCGCGCGGCAAGGCCACCCAGGTCTGCAGGCCATGCAGGCGATGACCGGCTGCGCGCTCGAGCGTCGGCGTGCGCTCGGAATGCACGATGCCGCGCCCCGCAGTCATCCAGTTGACGTCGCCGGGCCTGATCACCCTGTCGCTGCCGAGACTGTCGCGGTGCCGGATCGCACCGTCGAAGAGATAGGTCACCGTGGCCAATCCGATATGCGGATGCGGACGCACGTCCATGCCGCGACCGGGCGCGAGATCGACCGGGCCGATATGGTCGAAGAACACGAACGGACCGACATGGCGGCGCTGCCGGAACGGCAGCAGGCGACGCACCGAAAAGCCGTCGCCCAGGTCATGCAGGCGGGGTTCGATCTGCAGTTGGCCGTCGCGATTCATCACACCCTCCTTCCAGACAACACCGGCCAAGCCTACGCCACGGCCTCGCAAGGCTGCTGCTTGCGGCACTTGCGCAGCGGAGTGAAACTACGTACAAATGTACACATGAATGATGCCACCCTCACTCCGAACCAGCGCCGCGTGCTGGCTTGCATCCAGTCCTGGCTGGCGCAGCATGGCCGCGCGCCCACGCTCAGGGAAATTTCGCAAAATCTGGGGCTTGCAAGTCATTCTTCAGCGCAGGATTATGTAGAGGCGCTGGTTCGCAAGGGTGTGCTGGAACGTTTGCCACACCATCGCGGACTGCGACTCCCGCATCAGTCACGGGCGTCGGCGGCGACCTTGCTTCCCCTCGTCGGGCGGGTCGCCGCCGGCAGCCCCATCCTCGCTGCCGAGAACGTCGAAGCGCAGCACGCGGTCGATCCCGAATTGTTCCGTCCACGCGCCGACTATCTGTTGCGCGTGCAGGGCCTGAGCATGCGTGATGTCGGCATCCTCGACGGCGACCTCATCGCCGTGCATCGCAGCGCCACGGCCGAACACGGTCGCATCGTCGTCGCCCGCATCGACGACGAGGTCACCGTCAAGCGCCTGCATCGGGATGGCGAACGCATCCGCCTGCTGCCGGCCAATCCCGACTTCGCACCGATCGAGGTCGATGCGCAGCGTCATGCATTCGCGATCGAAGGCCTCTACGTCGGCCTGATCCGCCCCGATTCCTCATCCGCACGGAGATAGGCGGCCATGTTCAATGCCGTTCCCGCAACCTGCTTCGAGCCGGTCGATGCCGCGTCCGCGAGTTGGCCCGCAGCGCCGACGCCGAATGCAACGAATCCTGCGTCTGCACGCGACGAAGCTGCGCTCACCGACCTGCTGCGCCATCCCGGCATCTGGCGCCGTCGCAGCGCACCCGCAGCGACGATCGCCACGCAGCCGAGCGGACATGCCGCACTCGATGCCCTGCTGCCCGGTGGCGGCTGGCCACAGGGCGCGCTGTGCGAACTGCTGGTCGAACACGATGGCCTGGGCGAATGTTCGCTGTTGCTCCCCACGCTCGCCGCACTGACACAGGCGCGGCGGCGCGTCGTGCTGGTCGCGCCACCGTGGATCGCCTATGCGCCGGCGCTCGCTGCCGCCGGCATCGACTTGCGCCAACTCGTGCAACTGGATGCCAGCAGCAACAACACGCATTGGAGCATCGAGCAATGCCTGCGCTCGGGCTGCTGCGGCGCCGTGCTCGGTTGGTTGCCACGCACCGATTACCGTGAACTGCGTCGCCTGCAACTGGCAGCGGAAACCGGCGGCACGCTCGGCTTCATGTTTCGTCCGCTCGCCGCTGCCGACAGCGCCAGCCCGAGCACGCTGCGCCTGCGCATCGGCACCGTGCAGGGCGAACCGCAACTCGAACTGCTCAAGTGCCGTGGCCGCGTCGGCGGCATGGTCGGCATGCGGCTGCGCGCATGATGCAACGGGCTGCGCATGTTGTGGCTCTGCCTGCGCTTTCCACGTCTGACGCTCGATGCGCTGCAGACGACTGCGTCCGCTGTCGACGCCCGGCCCTGCGCGGTCATCGACGGCCCGATGCCGTCGCGCCACATCGTGTTGGCCGATGCCGCGTCGCAGGCAGCCGGCGTGCGCGCGGGCCAGCCGCTCGCCAGCGCCCAGGCGCTGTGTCCGCGACTGCGCACACTCGCGCGTGACCGCGCCGCCGAACAGCAATCGCTGCAGGCCTTTGCCACACTCGCCTGGCGCTACAGCGCCGAGCTGTGCGTGCATGCGCCTGATTCGATCCTGCTCGAGGTCGGCGCCAGCCTGAAACTCTTCGGCGGCTGGCCGGCGCTGCAACGTCGCCTGCGCAGCGAACTCGCGCACGGCGGATTTTCCTGCCAAATCGCCGCCGCGCCGACCGCGAGCGCAGCGCACGTGCTGGCCTGTGCACATGGCGACATCGCGGTGACCACGATGTCGGCATTGCACAGCGCACTCACCACCCTGCCGATCGCCCACAGTGGTCTCGATGACAAGACCATCGACGCACTGCACGGCATGGGCCTGCGCAGACTCGGCGAGCTGTTCCGTCTGCCGCGTGCCCAGCTCGGTCGTCGTCTGGGTGCGGCGATGCTGGTCCGGCTCGATCGTCTGCGCGGACTGCTGGCCGACGAGGGCGCGCGCTGGCAGCCGCCCGCAGGTTTCCAGCGCCGCATCGAGTTCGACAGCGAAGTCACCTCGACCACCGCCCTCGCCTTCGTGCTGCAACGCCTGATCCGCGAACTGGCGCTGTTCCTGCTCGCGCGCGACGGTGGCGTGCAGCGCTTCGGACTCGTGATCGGCCATGCGCGCGATGCCCGCACCCGCATCGACGTCGGCCTGCTCGCGCCGCAGCGCGATGCCGCAAGCCTGTTCGAACTCGCACGCGCGCGCCTCGAACGCTGCGCATTGCCGGCGCCCGCGCTCTCGCTCGCCCTGCACGCCGATGAACTTCCGCCGCTGGTGCCGGCGCATCAGGATCTGTTCGAGGCGCATGCACGCAGCACGCTCGACTGGCCCGCGCTCGCCGAGCGTCTGCGTGCGCGGCTCGGCGATGACGCCCTGCATGGTCTCGCCTGCCACGCCGATCATCGGCCTGCGCGCGCCTGGCAGCGCATTGCTCCCGCACTCGGCGCCCGCGCGGATTCGTCACGCGCGTCCCGCAGCGATCCACCTGCCGATGCGACGTCTTTCACCAGCGCGCCGCGTCCGTTCTGGCTGCTGCAACGGCCACTTGCCTTGCGGCAGGCGCCGCAGCGCATCCTCGCCGGGCCCGAACGCATCGAAAGCGGCTGGTGGGATGGCCACGACCAGCGCCGCGATTACTACATCGTCGAACTGCGCAGCGGCCAGCGCGCCTGGGCCTTCGTCGAAGCCGGCACGCAATCGCCATGGACCCTGCATGGCTGGTTCGCATGAGCCCGCCGCCACGCCCGCCCGCCGCGTATGCGGAATTGCATTGCCTGTCCAACTTCTCGTTCCTGCGCGGCGCTTCGAGCGCCGAGGAATTGTTCGCACGTGCGAAGAAACTCGGCTATGCCGCGCTCGCGATCACCGACGAGTGCTCGCTCGCCGGCGCCGTGCGCGCACTGGTGGCCGCCGAAAGCCATGGCGTCCAGCTCATCATCGGCAGCGAGCTGCGCGTGGGTGATGGCCTCAAACTCGTGCTGCTGGCATGCGATGCGAGCGGCTACACCGACCTGTGTCGACTCATCAGCCGCGCACGCCGACGCAGCGCCAAGGGCAGCTACGCACTCGAGCGCGCTGATCTCGCCGAGCTCGGCACCGGCGTGCTCGTGCTGTGGCTCGCCGATGCCCGTGCGCGAAGCGACCAAACCGAGCACCTCGACGAACAGGCGCGCTGGCTCGCCGCACGTTTTCGCGAGCGCCTGTGGATCGCGGTCGAACTGCATCACGGCAGCGACGATGCGGCGCGGCTGGCCGCACTCACGACGCTGGGCGCGCGTCACGCGCTGCCGCTGGTCGCCACTGGCGACGTGCACATGCACCTGCGGCGTCGGCGCGCACTGCAGGATGCACTCACCGCCACGCGCCTGCGCTGCACGCTCGCGCAGGCCGGACATGCGCTGTTTGCCAATGGCGAGCGCCATCTGCGCCGCATCGAGGATCTGCGCGCACTGTATCCACCGGCCTTGCTTGCCGAAACCCTGCGCATCGCCGCGCTGTGCCGCTTCAGTCTGCGCGGCCTCGATTACCGCTATCCGGATGAACTCGTGCCCGCAGGCCGCAGCGCGATCGAGCACCTGCGCGTGCTCACGTGGCAGGGTGCGCATGCGCTGTGGCCGCAGGCCATTCCCGCGGCCGTGCATGCGCAGCTCGAGCGCGAATTGCTCTTGATCGAGCAACTGCGCTACGAGCATTTCTTCCTCACCGTCGAGGACATCGTGCGCTGGGCACGCACGCGCGAGCCGCCGATCCTGTGTCAGGGCCGCGGCTCCTCGGCCAATTCGGCGGTCTGCTATTGCCTGGGCATCACCGCGGTCACACCCGAAAACGGCAACCTCTTGTTCGAGCGTTTCCTGTCGAAGGAACGCGACGAGCCGCCCGACATCGATGTCGACTTCGAGCACGAGCGGCGCGAGGACGTCATCCAGTACATCTACGCCAAGTACGGCCGCGAACGCGCCGCACTTGCCGCGACGGTGATCCGCTATCGCGGCCGCAGCGCATTGCGCGATATCGGCCGCGCACTCGGTTTCGCCGACGAGCAGATCGCCCTGCTCACTGCGGCTCTGGTCCACGCACGCGGCGGCGGCGATCTCGCCGCCGCGCTGCGCGAACGTGGTTTCGATCCGGACAACCGCAACGTGCAGCGCTTGTTCGCGCTGGCCGACGAGCTGCGCGGTTTTCCGCGCCATCTCTCCCAGCACGTCGGCGGCTTCGTGATCTCGCAGGCGCCGCTGCACGAACTGGTACCGGTCGAGAACGCGGCGATGCCGGCACGCACGATCATCCAGTGGGACAAGGACGATCTCGAGGAAATGCGCCTGCTCAAGGTCGACGTGCTCGCGCTGGGCATGCTCAGCGCGCTGCGCAAATGTCTGGCGCTCCTGCATGCACATGATCTGTGGACGCGACCCCGTCTGGCCGCGTTCCCGGGCCTGCACGACATTCCGGCGCCCGGCGCCGATCCATCCAGCACCGCAGTGTTCGACATGATCTGCGCCGCCGACACCGTCGGCGTGTTCCAGATCGAATCGCGTGCGCAGATGTCGATGCTGCCGCGCCTTAAACCACGCAACTTCCACGATCTGGTCGTGCAGATCGCGATCGTGCGGCCCGGTCCGATCCAGGGCGACATGGTGCATCCCTATCTGCGTCGGCGTCAGGGATTGGAAGCGGTGGACTATCCGCAGTCGCGCTTCGAACGCGAGTCCGGCAGCGAACAGTGCGCGGTGCGCGAGGTGCTCGCGCGCACGCTGGGCGTGCCGATCTTCCAGGAACAGGTGATGAAACTCATGCAGGTCGTCGCCGGCTTCACACCCGGGCAGGCCGACCAGTTGCGCCGCGCGATGGCGGCATGGAAACACGCGGGCGATCTGGAACCGTTCCGCGACAGGATCCGCGCCGGCATGCTCGAGCGCGGCTACGAGGAGGCGTATTTCGAGCGCCTGTTCGCGCAGATCAGGGGCTTTGGTGCGTATGGCTTTCCCGAATCGCATTCGGCGAGCTTCGCCAATCTCGCCTGGGCCTCGTGCTGGCTCAAGCACTTTCATCCGGCCGCCTGGACCTGCGCCCTGCTCAATTCGCAGCCAATGGGTTTCTACGCACCGGCGCAACTGGTGCAGGATGCGCGCCGCCACGGCGTGCGCGTGCTGCCGACCGATGTCGACGCCAGCCACTGGGACTGCACACTCCAAGCCCTGCCGACGAGCGCGACGCCAACACCTCACGCCCACGCCCTGCGTCTGGGGCTGCGTCAGGTCAAGGGTATCGCTGAGGCGCTCGCGCAGCGCATCATCACCGCCCGCGCGCAGGCACCCTTCGCCCATCTCGCCGACTTCTGCGCACGCGCCTGCGTCAGCCCGACCGAACGCGCACGCCTCGCCGACGCCAACGCGCTGCGCTCGCTCAGCGGTCATCGTCACCGCGCACGCTGGGACAGCGCAGGCATCGATCTGGGCGCGCCCCTGTTTGCCGAGCTGCCGCTCGCCGAAGCGCGCATCGAACTGCCGGTGCCGAGCGTGCGCGAGGACGTGCTTGGCGATTACGCCACGCTCGGGCTGTCGCTGCAGGCCCATCCACTGGCCCTGATTCGCGCGCAACTGCGTCGGCGCCGCGTGCTGCGCGCAGCCGATTTCAATCGCGCCACGCAAACCGATTTGTCTGTGCGCTGCGCCGGGCTGGTCACCGTGCGCCAGCGCCCGGTCACCGCCAATGGCGTTACCTTCGTCACGATCGAGGACGAAACCGGCACGGTCAACGTGGTGATCTGGCAGGCGCTCGCACAGCGCCAGACCCGCATCCTGCTCGAAGCCACGATCCTGCTGGTCGATGGCGTGCTGCAACTCAGCGGCGATGGCGTGCGCCATCTGCTCGCGCGCCGTCTGCACGACGGCAGCGCCTTGCTGCCAGATCTTTGTTTCGACGCCCGTGATTTCCATTGAGCCAATCACCCCTATTGCGCCTCCGCAATCCAGCAACGGCACCTGAATCGGATCAGGCCGCGGACCGCGATGATCCCGGCTTGACGGCCACCGCGCGGAGCGCACAATCCCCAGCCGTGGGCCGAGTTGCCGACCATCCTGATCGGCATGGATCGACTCGCGATCGGACCTTGCCGATGCCGACCCATTCACTCGATCCTGCCTCCGCCGACGTCTACGCCGCGGCCTATGATGAACTGCTGCGCATTGCGCGCCGCGAACGACGCAAGGCCAACGCCTCGGCCACGGTCAACACCACGGCCCTGGTGCACGAGACCTGGCTCAAGCTGCGTTCGCATATTGAGACTGTCGATCTCGACCGCACGCATTTTCTTGCGATTGCCGCGCGCGCGATGCGTCAGGTGTTGATCGACCACGCACGCCGCGGTATCGCACGCAAGCGCGAGCACCTGTCGGTCACGCTCGATCACGCCGACGACGGCCCGGATTCGACACCGGCCTTCGACATCCTTGAGCTCGACGCCGCGATGCGCCGCCTCGAAGGTCTTGATGCACGCCTCGCCCGCGTCGTCGATCTGCACGTTTTTTCAGGCATGGAGTTTCACGAGATCGCCACGCTCGAAGGCATCCCCGAACGCAGCCTGTTCCGCCTGTGGCGCAATGCCCGCGTCTTCCTGCTTGCCGAGCTCAGCTCATGAACATCCGCAACGAGGATTGGCGAGAGCTGTTGCCGCTGTTCGAACACCTCAGCGAAGCTGCGCCCGACACGCGCGAACACCTGCTCGATGAACTCACCCGTGGTCGCCCGCAACTGCGTGCACGGCTGCTGCAATTGCTGGACCTCGACGCCTGCGGTCAATCGATCGCCCACTCCGTCGCCCAGTGGCGCGAGCGCCTGCTGCTCGACGCGGACCAGACGCCCCCGCCGACGCGGCTGGGTCCTTGGCGCATCGTGCGCGAGCTCGGCGCCGGCGGCATGGGCCAGGTCTTCCTCGCCGAACGCGCCGACGGCACCTACGAGCAGAAGGTCGCGCTCAAGCTGATTCGTGCCGAACTCAACGACGAGTCGGCGATCCGGCGTTTTCTCGATGAGCGTCGCATGCTCGCCGTGCTCGACCATCCCGGCATTGCCGGCCTCATCGACGGCGGCGTCGATGAATCGGGTCGCCCGTGGTTCGCGATGCATCACGTCGAAGGGATCCCGCTGCCCGAGTACTGCACAAAGCATCAGGCCAGTCTCGATGAGCGCCTGCGCCTGCTCATCGCCGTATGCGATGCGGTGGCCTACGCGCACCGCCACTTCGTCGTGCACTGCGATCTCAAACCGTCGAACGTGTTGGTGGATGCAAGCGGCCAACCGCAGTTGCTCGACTTCGGCATTGCCCGCTGGCTCGAACGCGCGCCCTTGCCCGACCCGCACAGCGCCACCACGGCCACCCATGCACTCACGCCCGGCTATGCCTCGCCCGAACAACTGGCCGGCGAGCCACTGGGTACCACCAGCGATGTGTACGCGATCGGCGCGATGCTGCACGAAGTGCTCGGCGGCCAACGTCCCTACGCCGGATCCGACACCCGCGTTGCCGATGCCGTCCAGGCACAGGCGCGGGGAGAGCCGCCTGCGGTTTCGCTGCTCGCGCAGCAACATCCGGGGCCCGTCGCGCCACGACAGCTGCGCGGCGATCTCGACACCATCGTCAGTACCGCGCTGCGTCACGACCCGGCGCAGCGTTATCCCGACGCAGCAGCCCTGGGAGATGACCTGCGCGCGTTTCTCTCGGGCCGACCCCTGTGCGCGCAACGCAACAGCCCGCGCCATCGTGCCCGCAAGTTCGTTGCGCGCCATCGTCTGGCCGTGGCCCTGTCTGTGCTTGCGCTGATCGGCCTGATCGCCACCACCGCCATCGCCTTGCAGCAGAACGCGGTTGCGCGGCGCGAACTGGTGGCAACGCGCGCGGTGCGTGATTTCCTGCTCGACATCTTTCGCGGTATCGATCCGCGCGAGACGAACGATCAGATCGACACACGCTTGCTGATCGACCGCAGCGCCGCCAATCTCGACAACGCGCTCAAGACGCAACCCGAACTTGCGGCCAGCTTCGCGCAGGCGCTTGGCGAGGTCTATTTTCACCTCGCTGCCTACGACCAGGCCGAGACGATGCTGCAGCGGGCACTCGATCTCACACGAGCACGCGAAGGCATGCAGGCACCTGCAAGTGCACCGGTGCTGCGCATCCTTGCGCAGACGCTGGCCGAGCGCGGCAAGCTCGGCGAGGCCGATGCGGCGCTTGCCAGCGCCCGTGCGATCGATTCGCAACACGCGGACATCGGAGCGCGCGTCGACGACGATGCCATCGCCGCCGATCTCGCGCAGCTTGCCGGCAAACTCGATCAGGCACAGAAGCTGATCGATGCGGCGATCAACAGTGCCGACAGTCTGCCGTCGTCACGGCGTGCGACCCTGCTCAACCAGCGGGCGCAGGTGGCCGCCGCTCGCGGCGCCCTCGATGATGCCGAGCGGGATACTCAGGCCGCACTCGCGCTGTTCCGCGAACAGGATGGCAACGACACGCTCGACGTCGCCGAGAACCTCATCAATCTCGGCGTATTGCGCATGCGCCGTGGCGATGCCGCCGGCGCCGAACCGATCTTCCGCGAGGGGCTGGCGACCTACCAGCGCCGCCTGCCGAGCGAGCATCCGCTGCTCGCCAAGGCGATGAGCAATCTTGCGCGTGCACTCGATCGCGAAGGCAAGAGCGATGAAGCCGAACCGATCTACCTCGACGTGCTCGCCATGCAACGACGCCTGTTCGGCGAGACGCATGCGGACGTTGCCACCACGCTGAACAATCTCGCCGTGCTGCATGTCGGCCGCTCCGAATACGCCAAGGCGCGCACGATGATGCAGGCGGTCGTCGACATCTGGACTCGCCTCTCGGGCGCCAGGCATCCGCTCGCGCTGGCCTCGCGCACCAATCTGGGCGTGATCGAACGCGAAGAGGGCGACTACGCGGCAGCACGCGCCACGCTCGAATCCGTGCTCGCGGACTATCGCAGCCTGCCCGACATGGCAGCGCGCGAAGCGGGCTGCCTGGATCAACTCGGTACGCTCGATCGCTATGAGGGCAAGCCGGATCAGGCCTTGGTCCGACATCGCGAGGCGGCCGCATTGCGCGCCGGCCTCAAGCAGCTCAATCCGCTCGAACGCGCGGCTGGCCTCGTCGCCTGGTCACTCAGCGAAAGCGCAGCTGGTGCGGGGGCC
Organism: Lysobacterales bacterium; assembly: GCA_002632325.1. Taxonomy (GTDB): domain Bacteria; phylum Pseudomonadota; class Gammaproteobacteria; order Xanthomonadales; family Rhodanobacteraceae; genus Dokdonella_A. The sequence goes on from NSJK01000004.1 coordinate 176,022, forward strand.
TCGGCGCGCGAGCACGCCATCGCGGCACTGACTCTGCTCGACAGCGTCAAGGCGCAGTCCGACCCGCATTACGCCGATGCGCTCGTCGCACGTGCGCGCGCCGAATTGGCGCTGCACGATATCAAGGCCGCCACGGCAAGCGTGCAGGTCGCCGCCGCGGTGCGCGCAAAGCACTTTCCCGCGAGCGACTGGCGCAACGCCGAAATCGAGCTGCTCGAAGCGGAACTCGCCGCGCAGCGTGCGCAGCGCACCAGCGCGATCACCAAGGCAGCCCACGCACGCGATCTGCTGATCGCGCAGCGCGGCGTGAACAATCCGCTGGTCGACCAGGCCAAACGTCTGCTCACGCGCGAACACGCCGGCGCGCCGTGAAGCCGGCGTTCAAGTCGCGCCGCCCACACGGCCCATGAACGGCCGGTAGTAGCGCAGCTCGGCAATCGAGTCGCGCACGTCGCTGAGCGCGGTGTGCGCCGATTCCTTGGTGAAGCCATGCGCGACATCGGGCGCCCAGCGCCGCGCGAGTTCCTTGACCGTCGACACATCGAGGTTGCGGTAGTGGAAGAAGCGCTCGAGCCGCGGCATCAGTCGGTACAGAAATCGCCGATCCTGGCAGATCGAATTGCCGCACATCGGCGACTTGCCGGCCGGCAGCCACTTGACCAGGAATGCCATCGTCAGCGCCTCGGCCGTCGGAACATCCACTTGCGAATCGATCACGCGCTGCCACAGGCCCGACTTGTGGTGCTGGTTGCGATTCCAGTCATCCATCGCTTCGAGTCGCGCCAGCGGATGCGCAATCGCGAACTCGGGCCCTTCGGCGAGCAGGTTGAGATCCTTGTCGGTGACCACGGTGGCGATTTCCAGGATCGAATCATGATCGGGATCGAGTCCGGTCATCTCGAGGTCGATCCAGATCAGGTTGTGCTCGTCAGGCTGGGACATGGCATTGCGCGGCAATTGGCTCAGGCCCGAAGTCTACTTGGTATGCTCACGCGATGACCGCGAGCTTCCTCTGGCACGACTACGAAACCACCGGCACCGACCCGCGTCGCGATCGGCCCGCGCAGTTCGCGGCGCTGCGCACCAATGCCGAACTGGAGCCGATCGGCGAGGCAGTGACGCTCTTCTGCCAACCCGCACCCGACATCCTGCCGCAGCCACAGGCTTGCCTCATCACCGGCATCACGCCACAGCGCATGCAGCGCGAGGGACTGATCGAGGCCGAGTTCGCCGCGCGCGTGCACGAGCTCATGAGCGAGGCCGCGACCTGCACGGTCGGCTACAACTCGATCCGCTTCGATGACGAGTTCACGCGCAACCTGTTCTACCGCAACTTCCACGATCCCTACGAGCGCGAGTACAAGGCCGGCAATTCACGCTGGGACCTGATCGACCTCGCGCGCATGTGCTACGCGCTGCGGCCGCAAGGCATCGAGTGGCCGCTCAATGCCGAGGGCGCACCCAGCTTCAAGCTCGAGGAGCTCGCCCGCGCCAACCGGATCGAGCAGACCCGGGCCCATGACGCCCTTTCCGACGTGCTCACCACGCTCGGTCTGGCCCGACTGCTGCGTGACAAGCAACCCAGACTTTTCCAATTTCATTTCGATCTGCGCAAGAAGCAGCGTGCGTTCGAACTGCTCGACGTGGCCCGCATGACGCCGCTGGTGCACGTCTCCTCGCGCTATCCCGCCACGCGCGGGTGCCTCGCGGTGGTGGCACCGATCGCGATACACCCCTCGCAGCCCAACGGCGTGATCGTGTGGGATCTCGATACCGACCCGTCGATCCTGCAGGGCCTCGATGCCGACGAGATCGCCGACCGCGTGTTCACGCCGCGCGCCGACCTGCCGGAAGGCATCGAGCGCATTCCGCTCAAGCTCATCCACGCCAACAAGTCGCCCGCGATCGCGCCGCTGAACGTGCTGAGCACGGTCGATCACGCGCGCATCGGTCTGGATCTGCCGCGCGCACTCGCCAACGGTGAACGCTTGCGCAGCATGACCGGCATCGCCGACACGCTGCGCGCGGTGTATGCACTCGGCGAGACGCACAACGCGCCTTCCGACCCGGAACTGGCGATCTACGCGGGCTTTGCCAGCGATGCGGATCGGCGCCTGTTTCGTCAGGTGCGCAGCACGCCACCGGCGCAGCTTGGCCAGCGCCACTTCGCCTTCGCCGATGCGCGCTTCGCCGAATTGCTGCTGCGCTATCGCGCACGCAACTGGCCGCAGACTCTCGATACCGAAGAAACCGAACGCTGGAACGCGTTTCGCACGCGCCGGCTTGAAGTACAGACCGATCTCACCACGCTCACGCGCGAGCAGTATCGCCAGCTCATCGCCGACCTGCGCAGCGCGCCGAAGACCACACCGGCTCAACACGCCTTGCTCGACGAACTCGCGCAATGGGAACAGTCACTGGATTGAGTCAACGATGGCGACCACGTATTTCTCTGCCGCAACGTTCACGTTCCTGCGCGCGCTTGCGCGCAACAACAACCGCAGCTGGTTCATCGCCAACAAGGCCCGTTACGAGCGCGACGTGCGCGAGCCCTATCTGCAGTTGATCGCCGACCTGCAGGCGCCCCTGGCGAAGATCAGCACGCACTACGTCGCCGACCCGCGTCGCCAGGGCGGCTCGCTGTTTCGCATTCATCGCGACATCCGCTACAGCAACGACAAGACGCCGTACAAGATCTGGGCAGGCGCCCGCTTTGCGCATGAACGGCGGCGCGAGATCGAAGCGCCCTCGTTCTATCTGCATCTGCAGCCGGGTGACTGCTTTGCCGGCGGTGGCATCTGGAATCCCGAGAGCGCGACGCTCAAGCAGATCCGCAATTTCCTCGCCGACAATCCTGCAGCCTGGAAGCGCGCGGCCCACACGCGCGCGTTCCGCGAGCGCTTCGAGTTCTGGGGCGGAACGCTCAAACGCCCACCGGCAGGATTCGATCCGGCACACGAACTGATCGAGGACCTCAAGCGCAAACACTACGCCGCGGGTCACGATTTTCCGGAAGCGCTCGCGTGCTCGGACGAATTGCAGCCCCTGCTCATCGACACCTTCAAGCGCATCGCGCCATTGATCGACTATCTCTGCGCGGCGCTCGATCTCGAGTTCTGAGCCAGATCAGGCCCACCGGGGCTTTTTGCTGCAGGTGCAGATTGACGCTGCCACAGCCAGCGGCGCAGCATCCAATACGCTGCCGTACGGTGCGGGGAGAGAACACCTTCGGCAAGCATGACCTTCATGCCCGAACCGATCGGCCACGGCCGCAGGGAAGCGCCCCGCGGCCGAGCGGCGTGGGCCCGGACAAGCCGCGCCTCCTGTGGCGCGTGCCTTTGGGAGAGAACATGCTGCGCATCATCGCCACGCTGCTGCTCGCGGCAGCGGCTTCCACCACGCATGCGGCCACCGCCACCACCGGCGTCGCCTTCGTCCACGGCACCGGTCACCAGACCAATGCCTACGCCGACTACTGGCAGGCGCCGATGATCAACACGGTCCGACAAGGGCTGGTCAATCAGTCGAACTATGTCGTCATCAATTGTGACTTCACCCAGTACATGTGGGACAGCCGCGCCGCGGGGTGCCTTGCCGGCCAGCTCAAGAGTTTCATCGACAGCCGCGGCATCACCGATCTGGTCGTGATCACGCATTCCAACGGCGGCAACGTGATGCGCTGGATCATGTCCAATCCGAGCTATGACAGCCGCTATCCCGCGATCATTTCGAAGATCCGCTGGGTCAATGCGCTGGCACCCTCGAGCGCGGGCACGCCGCTCGCCAATGCCGTGATTGCCGGCAACGTGTTCGAAGGCGCGCTGGGTTGGCTGCTCGGCTACAAGAGCGATGCCGTGCGCCAGCAGCAGACCAGCTGGATGGCCCAGTACAACCAGAACAATCTCTACGGCACCGCGGGTCGCCCGGCCCTGCCCAGGGGATTCTGGGATGTCATCGGCAGCGACGTGGTGAGCGCGGTGTGGAGCTCGCAGGCCTATTGCGGCGGTTATTCGCAAAGCGTCGGCCTGGAAGTCACCCAGAACTGGCTGTCGAGCTGCTCCGATGGTTTCATCGAGTGCAGCAGCGCCGCTGCCGCGGGGCAGGTCTGGTTCTACGACACCAGTCGCACGGGCGGCAAGGTGCTCAACCACAACCAGAGCCGGCGCGCCTGCTTTGGGCTGGAAAACATCCTGAAGAACGACCTCTGAGGAGCGCGCCATGAAGACTTCGATGTTCCGTCCGCTTCCTCTCGTCGCCGCGCTGTGCCTGAGCGGTTTGGTCGCTCCCGCCTTCGCCGCCGAACCCGTGCAGTTGCTTGCAGCATCACCGCAGGATCTCGTCGCCAGCCGGCTCGTCAGGCCGCAGGCCAAGGCCCTGGCCACGGCCGGGCTCGAACGCGCACCCGTGGCGATGTCCTGGGCGCTCGATCCGGCGCAGGCGCTCGATGCGCGCCCGCAGGTCCATGAGGCGCAGAGCCGCGAATACTGGATCGATGCCAGTCAAGGCCAGATCCAGAACGGCGTGCGCCTGCCACTGAGCAAGGCCGGCGCGCTCGTGCGCATCAGTCCGCATGCGGGCAATGCCGCGATCGCCGCAGACGACGTGCAGCTCAGCTTCAACGGCCAACGCCTGGATTCCCGGCATGCGATCGCCAAGGCGGCCGATGCCGATGCGCTGCATGCGGCCGGCATGGATGTTCCCGATGGCAGCGTGATCCTGCGCCTGGCCAACGACGTGCCCAGCGGCGTGAAACTGGCCGTCCCGGCGGCGAGCGGTGCCTGCCTCGTCCACGTGTTCGAGCCGGACAGCGCGGTCGTGCTCTCGCTCAAGGCCGGGCGCGACAGCATTGCCGGTGGCGATGCGATCTCGTTTCGCGCCAACATCGAAGGGGCAACGCTCGATCGCATCGGCGGCCTGGTCAGTGCCCCCGATGGCGCCAGCCAGAATGTCGATTTCGTGCGCCAGGCCGATGGCAGCTATGTCGGCAGCCTCACGCCGGACCTCGCCCACGCCAGCGGGCCGAGCCTGTGGGAATTGCACGCCTTCGGCATCACCGCAGGCAAGGATGGCGTTCCGCGCGACGCCAAGACCGCATTTGCAGTGAGCCTGCCGGTCGCGCGCCTGGATGGCCGCGTCACGCAGCCCAAGGCGAGTCGCAACGGGGATCTGAGTCTGCGCATCGGCGTCGAGGCAAACATCGCCAGTCGCTACGCGATCTCGGGCGTGCTCTACGGCAGTGCCGACGACGGCAGCATGCGTCCGGTGGCCATGGCGCAAGCGGCCGCCTGGATCGCGGCCGGGCACGGCAGCATCGAATTGCGTTACGACGCCAGCTCGCTCTCGCTGCACGGCCCATGGGAAGTGCGCGACCTGCGTCTGGTCAATCAGGCGGATTTCAGCCTGCAGGAACGTCGCGAGCGAGCGCT
>NSJK01000025.1 GCA_002632325.1 Lysobacterales bacterium
CACCCACCCCGCCCTGCGCGGCGTAGCCGCGTCAAGCCAGCGGCAGCGTCACACGCATCCGCACGCCCGTCGGCAGCACCAGCTCCGCCGATCGATCGCCGAACGCGACCGCGGGGTCTGTCAAACAACCGGTTGCCGACTCTGGAACGCTTGCATGTTTTACATAGCTCATGAACACTATATCCATTGGAAATGCGCTTGACATATAGAAGGATTAATCATGCAAAGCATGACACTTGAGCAGCTACGCGCCACGGTCAGCGCCGGTGGCGTTGTCGGCGTGACCTTGAAAGGTCAAGGCAGCGGGTTCCTCCTGGAGATTGCCACCCGCAGCGGGCAAGACGCTTTTCTGGTGAAGGCCCGCAGCACCGAGCCGCGCCGCTTCGGTAGTCCGAACTCCGCGTTGATCGTGTTGCGCGAACTTGGCATTTCCGTTGCACAGCTCGACGCAACCAACTGGAACCCCGACCAGAAAGAAGTCACGCAGAACCGGGATAGCCGCGCCCAGGCGATGCGCAAAGCGCACGAAGCCGCAGCCTACAACCAGTGGCTGGCCGGCGAGATTCAGGCATCCATTGACGACCCCCGGCCGAGCATTCCGCACGATGAAGTCATCGCCGAGATGGACGCCGACATTGCCGCCTTGCCGAAGAATGAGCGCGCATGACGGCCAAGCCTTACCGCATCGAATGGCGACCGATGGCACGCGAGGACTTGCGCGGCATCGTGCGCCACATCGGCAAGGACAGCCCGACGCGAGCAAGGAGTTTCGGCCAGGAACTGCGCGACAAGACCAAGCCGCTTGCACAGCATCCAGAGCTTGGCCGACAAGGCCGACCGGGCTTGCCCGACTGGCTGCGCGAACTGGTGGTGCATGCGAACTACATCGTTTTTTACCGTGTGCGGGCCGAGGTCCGCACTGTCGAGATCCTGAGAGTGAAGCACGCGGCCCAACAAACGCCGTGATCACAACCCCGGCGCTGACGCGACAGATCCAACCGTAGTGGCTCGGCCATCGGCGTCGATAACGCCGCTGGATTGGCGATCGAGATTCCATTCCTGGCTGGCACTGCCGCTGCCGGGCACGATGGGCGGATCGCAGGAAGAGCCTGGACCGAAGACATCGAGCGGACGCAGGCGCAACGGGCTCACGGTCAGGTTTGCTAGGATGCGCGAGCCCAATCGCAGGGAATCGCACATGGCCGAAGCAGATCGCCGCCCCATCGCCGCACGCAATACCGGTTGGGCCATGGGCACCGCGCGCGTGCTGGCGCGCAGCGGAATCACGCCCAACCAGATTTCCGTGCTCAGCGTCGCGTTCGCACTGGCCGGCGCGGCCGCGCTCCTGGTCTGGCCCGACTGGCGCGGCATGCTCGCCTGCGCGTTGTGCATCCTGCTGCGTCTGCTGTGCAACCTGTTCGACGGCATGGTGGCGGTGGAGGCCGGTCGTGGCGCGACGCCGATCGGTGCCGTGTACAACGACGTGCCCGACCGCATCGCCGATGCGCTGTTCCTCATCGCACCGGCCTACCTGATCGGCCTGCCATGGCTGGGCTGGCTCGCTGCGCTGCTCGCGATCACCACCGCCTACATCCGCGTGCTCGGCGGCTCGCTCGGCCTGGCGCAGGATTTCCGCGGACCGATGGCCAAGCCGCATCGCATGTGGCTGCTCGGGATCGCATTGGTCGTCTCCGCGGCTTTGCCGATGCATGCAGGCCCAATCATGCTGTGGACGCTTGCGATCATCGCCGGCGGCGCGGCGCTCACCTGCGCCTTGCGCCTGCGCGCGATCGCCACGCAGCTTGCGGCGCGATCCTGACATGCTCTCGCAAGCCCTGAGTCTGTTCGTGCGCCTGCTGGTTGGCGCACGCCCGCAGTGGGTCGGCTGCAAACCCGACCCTGCCTTGCGCATCTACTACGCCAACCACACGAGCCACATGGATACGCTCGCGCTATGGTGCGCGCTGCCCGCGAATCTGCGCGCGCGTACGCGTCCGGTTGCGGCGGCCGATTACTGGGCCGGCGGCGGTTTCAAGTCGTACCTGGCCACCCATGGCTTCAATGCGCTGTTCATCCAGCGTCATCGGGAACCGGGTGGACCCGATCCGCTGGCGCCGCTCGAGGCTGCACTCGCGAACGGCCAGTCGCTCATCATCTTTCCAGAAGGCACGCGCCGCGCGCAGGCCTTGCCCAGTGCGTTCAAGAGCGGGCTCTACCACCTCGCCACGCGCTGCCCACAGGCCGAACTCGTGCCGGTGTACATGGACAATCTCTATCGCAGCCTGCCCAAGGGCGCGCTGTTGCCGGTGCCGCTGACGTGCACGGTGCGGCTGGGCAAGCCGCTGCAGCTGCAGGCGGGCGAGGACAAGGACGAATTTCTGGAACGCGCACGACTGGCTGTGGTGGAGCTCGCATGAACTCGCAGGAAAAGTTCTATTGGCTGTTCGGTGGCATCCTCAGCCTGCTGGTGCTGGCCTCGTGCATCGGCGCACTGTTGCACTGGCGCGCGCGCGGCAACGAGACGATCGCCAACCTCAACGCGCGCGTGCGTGCATGGTGGGTGATGGTGGCGATCATCGCCGTCAACTTCGTGCTCGGCACCAATGCGACCGTGGTGCTGTTCGCGTTGGCGTCACTGTTCGCACTGCGCGAGTTCATCACGCTCACGCCGACGCGGCCGGGCGATTACCTGCCGCTGGTGGCCTGTTTCTACGTGCTGCTTCCGGTGCAGTACTGGCTGATCGCGGCCGACTGGTACAACCTGTTCGCGATCTTCCTGCCGGTCTACGGATTCTTGTTGCTGCCGGTGCTGGCCGCGGTTTCGGGCGATACCGAGGACTTCCTCGCGCGCGTGACCAAGGTGCAGTGGGGCCTGATGATCACGGTCTACTGCATCAGCTACGCACCGGCGCTGCTCTTGGTCGAGGTTCCTGGTTTCAGCGAACAACCACGCAACAACCTGCTGCTGATGATCTACCTGCTCACCATCGTGCAGATGAGCGATGTGCTGCAGTACGTGTTCGGCAAACTCCTTGGCAAGCACAAGATCGCGCCGAAGGTGAGTCCGTCCAAGACGGTGGAAGGCTTCGTTGGCGGCGGCCTCGCGGCAACCGGCCTGGGCACCGCGCTGTGGTGGATCACGCCGTTCACGCCCTTGCAGGCCTGCGGCATGGCCGCGGCGATCGTGGTTTCCGGCTTTCTCGGCGGACTGGCCCTGTCTGCGGTCAAACGCAGCCTTGGCGCCAAGGACTGGGGCGCGATGATCGAAGGCCACGGCGGCATGCTCGACCGCCTCGACTCGGTGAGTTTTGCGGCGCCAATCTTCTTCCACCTCACGCGCTATTTTTTCGAACCCTGAGATGTCGCGGCGTGCGCCAATCCGCCCTCAGGCCAGCAGCTTGCCCGGATTCATGATGCCCAGCGGATCGAGTGCGGCCTTGAGTGTGCGCATCAGGTCGAGCGCCACCGGATCCTGATAGCGCGGCAGCAATTCACGCTTGAGCTGACCGATGCCATGCTCGGCGCTGATCGAACCGCCGAGCGCATGCACGCGCTCGTAGACCAGAGCATTGATGCCGGCTTCGTGCGCGAGCAGGCTCGCCTGATCCATCAGCGGACCGCGCGCGACGTTGTAGTGCAGATTGCCATCCCCCAGATGACCGAACACGACCACGCGCACGCCGGGAAACGCCGCTGACAGTGCGGCGCCGGTGTCGCGCACGAAATCGGCAACCACCGAAGCGGGCAGCGAGATGTCGTGCTTGATGCTGATGCCGGCCGACTTTTCGGCCAGCGGGATGCTCTCGCGCAGATGCCACAGCGCCTGACTGTGCGCGATCGAAGTGGCAATGGCGGCGTCATGAATCAGGCGCTTCTCGGTCGCCGTGCCGAGCACGCGCTCGAAGCGTTCGCGCGCGTGCTGCTCGGACTCGCTGTCGGAAACCTCGATCAGCACATGCCAGGGCAAGGCCGCGGTTTCAGGCGCGAACGGCGCCTGCAACTGCGGGAACACCTGCGTGACCTCACGCAGGCAGTCGCCGGAGATCAGCTCGAAACCCGTGAGTGAGGCGCCAAAGCCCGCACGCGCCTGCGCGAGCATTGCCACCGCCGCCTCAATCGAGTCGAGCGCAAGCAGGGCGGTCATGCGCGCGGCGGGCAAGGGAAACAATTTGAGCGTGGCCGCAGTGATGATGCCGAGCGTGCCTTCGCTGCCGATGAACAGATCACGCAAGTCGTAACCGGTATTGTCCTTGCGCAGCGCGCGCAGGCCATGCCATATCTCGCCTTGCGCAGTCACCACTTCGAGGCCCAGACACAGCTCGCGCATCGAGCCGTAGCGCAGCACCTGGGTGCCACCGGCATTGGTCGCGAGGTTGCCGCCGATCGTGCAACTGCCTTCGGAGCCCAGACTCAGTGCAAACAGGCGCCCCGCCGCCTGCGCGGCGCGCTGCACATCCTGCAGGATGCAGCCGGCTTCGACCACGATCGAATCGTTGGCGACATCGACGCTGCGAATCGCCTTCATGCGTGCGAGCGAAACCACGATCGCCTTGCCGGAATCATCGGGCGTGGCGCCACCATTGAGGCCGGTGTTGCCTCCTTGCGGCACGAGTCCGATGCGTTGCTGCGCGCAGCAACGCACGAGTCGCGCGACTTCATCAGGAGACTCCGGTCGCAGCAACGCGAGTGCGCGGCCGTGATAGCGGCCACGCCAATCCACCAGCGCCGATTCGGCATCGGCACCGGTGAGGACGTGGCCTTCCCCCACGATCGCGCGCAAGGCTTCCAACGCATCCATCAGCGGATCCCGCTGCAAGGTGATGCCCGATTGTAGTCGCGTTGGGCGACGCGGCTCAGTCGAAACGGTAGGCGAACTTGACGAGGATCTGGTCGTCCTGACGCAGACTCAGGCTGCGCGCGAGCAGATCGGTGCTGGTATCGGCAAGCGGCAATTGCTCGTAGCCGCCACGGCCGTAGACCACGTAGATCGCCGACAGGGGTGCCAATTCGTATCGATAACGAATCTGCAGACCGAGATTCTTCACGCCGAAGTCCTCGATCGCATCGTTGACAGGCTGCGCGTGTCCGCGCGGATCGACGCGATAGCCGTGGTTGAGCACGGCCTGCAGACCGATCGCCTGCAGTTTCATGCGCAGTTCCTGACGCGGGCCGATCGCCCAGGTGAAGCCGGCTTCCAGTTGCAGCATGCGCCGACGGAAGCTGCCGATCAGGTTGTCGCGTTGCCACACCAGCCAATCGCCGGTGCCGGTCCATTTGAGCTCGGTCTCGATGCGAAACGCATCGCTGAGGAAATAGGTGGGCTCGATCTTCGCCGACCAGCCGAGTCGGTGATAGCCGGCAAGGCCGCCGCCGGCGAGGCCCAGGCCCCATTCCAGACCCCAGTCACCCTTGCGCGGACGAAAGCTCATGAAGTCGAAACCGAACGTGGGCGGCAGATGCAGGGCGCCATGTCCGCGCGTAAGCAGGTCGTCCCAGGCGGCCGAGCTCAGGCGCAAGGCCAGTTCGTCGCTGCCTCCTTTGCGCAGTTCACTGCTGCGCCCGAGCAGCAGACTGCGACGCAGGCGCAAGCCCGCATCGTCGCTGTCAAGCGCATCCAGTCGCAATTGCCAATCGTGTGATCTGTAGCGCGAATCACTCGGCAGTTCGGTCGCGCGCTTGCGCAATTCCCAGTGCAGGTAGTCGAAGTCATTGCGCGCGAGGTAGCCGAAGTCGTTGACTTCGAGGCGCTTGTCGAAATGCATCAATGCCCACTGCTGGCGCCAACCGTTACCGATTTCATGGTCGATGCGCGAGGTCGCACCCAGACCGTGCTCGCGCGCACCGGCCTGCACGATTTCGCTGCCGACGAGGTTGCTGCGCACGGTCCAACTTGGCGTCGGTGTCCAGTGATGATCCACACCCAGTACCTCGGCGCGGCGATCGAGCCAAGGTCGGTCGACATGGGTGAGCATCGCGCCCAGACTCTGCTCGCCGAAGTCATGCACGAGCCGCGCCGCACCGAAGAACCGGCCTGCCGCATCGCGCTCGTCGGCAGCGAGAACGCCGTAGCTGGTGGTGCCGAGGCTGCCATTGAACTTGATCGCAGCAGCGATGTCCCCCGCGCCTTGCCCGTCATCGGCCGGCGCGCCGACGCGGCGCGTGTACAGCAGCGCGCTGTTGTCATCAAGCAGATCGAAGGCGAACAGACTCTGGTTCTCGGTGAAGAACGGTCGCTTGTCGGAGAAATAGGTTTCGGTGGCGCTGAAGTTGATGACGAGGTCATCACTTTCGACCTGGCCGAAATCCGGGTTCAGCGATGCGGTGAGCTGGAACTGACCGCTCGGCTTCCAGAACAGGTCGGCACCTGCATCGAAGTGACTGCGCTTGCGCACGTTGTCGTACAAGGCCGAGGCATAGGGCGTGATCGCCAGCAACGACTGGCTGAAAGCGGGAACCTCGACCTGCGCAAACTCGCTGACGAAACGCGGCCGCATGAAACTCGCCACTGGCCAGGCGACGCGCTCGCCGTTGGAACCGAACACGCGATCCAGATACAGCCCGATCGTGCGCGTCGCGCCCTGCGCCTTGTGCATCGGCGCGGTGTGCCAGGGTACGCGCAGCTCCGCAGTCCAGCCTTGGGCATCCTGCGCGACTGCATGTTCCCAGATCCCGTCCCAATCCTTGCGGAAATTCGATTCGTTGGTGATGACCGCATCATTGATGCCGTCGGTCGAGCTCAGAGTGAAGTTGTAGGCACTGCGACCATCACCGTTGAAATCGACCATCAGGTTGACGCGATCGACCGACTCCTCGAAATCACGCTGCACACGCTGCGCAGTGCGCGTCACGCTTGCAGGCTGGCTGACACGGAACGCCACCGCGAGACCTTCGGGCGTGGCGAGCACCCAGGCTTCCACCGGCTGGCTGGTCGGATCGCCGGTGAGCGGCTGGGTCTGGCGAAAGTCGGTGATGTGACGTGCGCCCTGCCACTCACCCGGCTCGATGCGGCCATCGATGGTGACGGCTGCGGCCGGCAGGCTGGACAAGGCAAACGTGAACGCGGCGAGGCGCGCAGGCAACATGGCGAGATCCCTTCGGCAACAACGCGCAGCATGCCGCGACACGGCCCGAGGCAAACCTGCCGGAAGCCATGTTGCGTACCTGCGTATGCAGACGCGGCAGACATTCAGCCGGCGAGCATCGCTCCGCCCACGCCCCACGCGGCCATGACCACAACGGCAGTCCAGGCAAGCATCGAGATCACATAGGCCGGACCACGCGATTCAGGTCGCCGCAGGTAGGCCACCATGAACCAGATCCGACCAGCCAACCAGACCAGACCCGCGATCCCCGCCCACTGGGCGAAGCCGTGCAGCGCAGCGAGCCACAAAGCCGGCAGGAACACCACGGTGTTCTCGAGCGTGTTCATCTGCACGCGGAAGATGCACTCGAACTGCGGATGCCCGCTCGTCGCCGGTGCCTTGATCCGGTAACGATGACGGCCGTAACCGACCGCCAAGGCGGTGGCAAACAAGAGCAACACGTTCAGCAAGGTGACAAGTTCGGGCAGGTGCGACATCAGGCATTCCCACGTTCAGGTTGCGATCTGTGGAGGCTACAGGCGCCACGTCGCGCCGGGAACTGGCAAGCACAACGAAAGCACGAACCCGCTGCTGCAAACGCCGATCGCGGCGTGTATCATGCGCGGTTTCCATCCATCCATCCGCATTGAAGGATATACAGTCGCGATGAGCAACTACCTCTTCACTTCCGAATCGGTCTCCGAAGGTCATCCCGACAAGGTCGCCGACCAGATTTCCGATGCCGTGCTCGATGCCATCCTCATCCAGGACAAGCGCGCGCGCGTGGCCTGCGAAACCATGGTCAAGACCGGCGTTGCGATCGTCGGTGGCGAAATCACCACCAGCGCCTGGATCGACCTCGAAGCACTCACGCGCAAGGTCATCCTCGACATCGGCTACAACTCCTCCGACGTCGGTTTCGACGGCGCCACCTGCGGCGTGCTCAACCTCATCGGCAAGCAGTCGCCCGACATCAACCAGGGCGTGGACCGCAAGAATCCCGAAGACCAGGGCGCGGGTGATCAGGGCCTGATGTTCGGCTACGCCACCAACGAGACCAAGTCCTTCATGCCGGCCGCGATCGATCTGTCGCATCGCCTCGTCGAGCAGCAGGCCAAGGTGCGCAAGGCGAAGAACTCCAAGCTGCCGTGGCTGCGCCCCGACGCCAAGAGCCAGGTCACGCTGCGTTACGAGAATGGCAAGGCGGTCGGCATCGACGCCGTGGTGTTGTCGACCCAGCACAACCCCGAGGTCAAGCAGAAGGACCTCGTCGAGGGCGTGCGCGAATACATCTTGAAGCCGGTGCTGCCCGCCAAGTGGCTGCACAAGGGCACCAAGTTCCACATCAACCCGACCGGCAAGTTCGTGATCGGCGGGCCGGTCGGCGACTGCGGCCTGACCGGGCGCAAGATCATCGTCGACACCTACGGCGGTTGGGCCCGCCATGGCGGCGGCGCGTTCTCGGGCAAGGATCCGTCCAAGGTCGACCGTTCGGCGGCTTATGCCGCGCGCTACGTCGCCAAGAACATCGTTGCCGCCGGCATCGCCGACCGCTGCGAAGTGCAGGTGAGCTACGCGATCGGCGTGGCCCACCCGACTTCGATCTCGGTCACCACCTTCGGCACCGGCAAGATCGGCGACGACAAGATCGAAAAGCTGATCCGCAAGCACTTCGACCTGCGCCCCTACGGCATCCTCCAGATGCTCGACCTCATCCACCCGATGTATCAGCAGACCGCCAGCTACGGCCACTTCGGCCGCGAGCCGAAGAAGGTCACGCTGGCCAACGGCGAAAGCTTCACCACCTTCTCGTGGGAAGCGACCAACAAGGCCGAGGAGCTGCGCAAGGCCGCGGGCATCAAGTAAGGCCCTGCGCTCCAGCGTCGTGCGAAGAACCGGGCCGCAGATGCGGCCCGTTTCATTTCCGAAGGCTCACAGCCTGCGCGAATCGCGTCACGATCTCTTGCTGCGCTTGCGGCACAAGTTTCAGCGAAGCGCGCGCACGCTTGAGCCAGCCTGCCCCTCGCGCCGCCAAGTCCGACCAGGCATCGACCAAGGCATGCGGTGCACGTTGCAGGTGCCATTCGATCAAGGCAAGCGCCTGGGCGATGTCCTTGCCGTACTTGGCATGTCGCGTACCTCGCTCGTGGGCCACGATCAACTTGTGCAGTCCATAGCGTGCGGGATCCGGCAGATTGACCAGCACCGCATCGGCGCGATCCAACAAGACAGCCTTTCCCGGACCTTCGATCAGATAATCGAGAAACTTGAGGGGACTGAGTGACACGCCAAGCTCTGGCGCTTTCACCTCGTCTCGTCCATTGCGTCGTGCTGCGGTAAGAAAATCGATGCGCAATTCAGGTTCGCGTGCGCTCACGTAAAGACTGGCCATTCCCTTGCTGCCACCCAGCGATGGCAGGAAACCGTGCTCCAGTGAAGTCAGTGCATCGTGCGCGTTGGCGCGCAAGTCGGCCGGTAATGCCACGGAAACATTGCCGTGCGGACCGGCATGGGCAAGATCCAGATCCAAGGTGCGCGCGCCACTTCCCCAGGTCACGCCCAATTGGTTGCCCAGGGCCAGAAAAGCATGAGTTCCAACCAAGATTCCTCCCGCTCGGAAGAACTGATATTCGGAAAGCCGCTTGACGATTCGGAAGTGCTTGGGTGGCGTGGCGGTGCAACCTTGTGCAAGTGCCGCCGCCGCCTGACGAGCCACCGCGTCCAATGCCGGCGCCCCAGCGGTCCGCGCACGTTCGATGGCATCAATTGCCGGCCCTGCCGGGCCGAGGTAGTACTCCCGCTTGCGCCCATCCAGTTCCTTGAAAGCCCAGTACGCGTAACGAGCACCCTTGATCGTCTTGTATGCAACCGTGCCCGTGACAAAGGCCGGTGAACGGGCGGTTTCGGCGATCTGCACCAATTCGTACAGCTCGGCATACGCGGTCTGCGCGGCAGCAGGCACTTCGTGGTAGAGAGGCGCGGCGGTCATGCGCGGGTTATACCACCATTGACTGATCGGTGGTATAACCCATCCAGGCGTCCGGGCCCTGATCGCCGCCGGCTGCGCGCTCACCTGCGTGCTGCGCCTGCGCGCGATTGCACAGGCACTTCGTGCCCGCACATGAGCGGCGTGCTGCATCGACTCCGCACACGCATCATCCACCTTGTCGGCCACGAAGGACCAGGCCACGAAGCGCATGTGCGATCCGCGGCCAATGGATCGCGCATGCCTTCGGCTCGCGCGCTTACTTGCCGGCGGGCTGCAGGATCGATGCTGCCTTGATGGCCGGCCGGTTCGCCTGCTCGAAACCATTGGCGAAGATGACATCGGAGATCACCGATTCTTCGACCAGCACGAAGATGTCGGAGGCATTGTTGGTGTCGTTGGACACCAGGTTGCTCGCCTCCGATGCGAAGACCATCGACAGGCCCGAGGCATTCACGGCCAGCGTGTAGCCGGACGCCTTGTTGCCGGGCGCGCCGATGCTGTCGGTGCTGATCATCTCGGGCGCACCCGCGCCGGGAACGTACACGAAGACCTGCGGGTAGTTGCCTGATCCGGTCCAGCTGTAATAGCAGGCCATCACCACACTGCCGATATCGGACACCGCCGAGGTCGAACAACTGTCGTAGCCGGTTGCAGGAATCGCGCCCGGCCGTGGCAAGGCGACGATGGTGTTCGTTTGGCGGTCGCGCAGATAGACGCCGCTGTTGCCGCTGCAATCCACGCCGTTGGCCGTGCCCAAACCAGCGTAGCAGGGCACCTTGACAGCCACGTAGCGGCCGCTCGGGGAGATCGCGGGATAGTAGGCGAACGAATTCGGTCCGTTGGGCATGGCCGGACTGCGGCTGATGAGTTCGATGGAATTGGTCTGCAAGTCACGCACGTAAGCCTGACCGGTGCCGGCGCCGGCAAGCATCGCGGGATCGCACAGCATCACCAGATAACGCCCGGTGCCGGAGAGCGCATGCGGCAGGAGGTGACAGGTGCCGCCTGACGCAGTCCCATCGGCCTTGACCGAGGCCATCTCAACCTGGCCCGTCTGCATGTCCTTGACATGGATCTCACCGGAACTGCCTGTCGGCGCGAGCAGTGCATCGGGCACGCCCGCTGCAGCGGTCATGTTGGCGTTGGTCTGGAATGCAACGTAACGACCATCGGCCGAAATCGACACGGTGTTGTCTTCGACACCCGTGCTTGCGGGCTGTCCCGCCGCATTGGAACTGGCCACTTCCACGGCGCCGGTCTGGCGGTCCTTGCGTAGTGCCTGCCAGTTCGGGCCGTAAGCCGGCCGGCTGTAGGTGAGAAAGGCGACATAGCGTCCATCACCGGACACGGCCGGCGCCTCGCCACGGAAACTGCCGCCGCCATCCAGAGACACCGCATCAACCACGCCGGTGTCGAGATCGACCGCGACCGCACGTGAGCTCATGACGTCACCGTTCCACTGTTGAGCGTCACTGACAAAAACGACGGTGCGGCCGTCGGCCGACACATCGACATCGACCGAGCGGGCGTCCGGCTGAACACCACCTGGAGGCATCAGACGACCATAGAGGAAATCGGCGTGGGCGGGAGCCGTGCAGACGGCCAGGGCAAGCAGGCTCAGCAGGGCGGCGGGAAGGCGGGCAAGGTTCAAGGACATGGTCGGTTTCGCAGTGGCAGGAAGGCCAAGGCAAGAACGCAACTTCGCGTCCGATCCCCTCATGCAAGCCCGCATTGCCAGCACCCGACAACTGGCATACCGTGGCGCCACCCGAGTCGCCTCACTGGAGCGCCCCATGTCCATGCAGATCCGCGACTTGTCCGGACCCGCGCCCACGCCGGACTGGAGCGTGACGGGCACGCAATCGATGGGCACCAGCGGACAGGCGCGAGTGGACATCCGCATCACCGGGCGCGTCACCGGCAAGATCGACCAGGGCGGCGGCACCGACGCGGTGCGCGTGGCAGTGTGGGACGACGGTGAGGAAAAGGACGTCAAGATCGTCACCGTTCCGCTGGGCGCCACCGCGGTCATCGACGTGCGCCTGGGCTTTTCCGGTCGCTACGAGACGACCGCCGGCGGCATCGGCATCACCGTGGTCCATGGCACGCATGCCGGCGCCCAGGCATTGTTCGCGCTCGACCCGTTCTTTCCCAAGGATGTCCAGGCCGGCGCAAAGCCGGAAGCCTGAGCGCAAGCGCGCTCCATGCGGTGTGCGCGCAGGCGCGGTCGCGCCACTGTGATATTTCGCCCGCCTGCGCGAATCACGATCCCGACGACGGCATCGGGTAACGCGCAATGGAGCAGGCACTGGACATGACCACCGCAGACCGGGACACGGGCTTTCGCGAGCTGCTCGAACGCCACCGCGCCATCGTGTTCAAGGTGGCCAACAGCTACGCCAACAATGCCGCGGACCGCGAGGATCTGGCGCAGGAAATCGCCGCGCAGGTCTGGCGCGCGTTTCCGCGCTACGACGGCGAGCATGCGTTCTCGACCTGGATGTATCGCATCGCGCTCAACGTGGCGATTTCGAATTTACGCGATCGCAGCCGCTACGAGCGTCACCACGAAGCACTCGACACCGCAGTGCACGACGCCGCCTCGGCCGATGCAACTCCCGAGTCCGCTGCCGCGGTGCGCGAGTTGCAGCGCTGCATCGCGCGGCTGGATCCGCTCAACCGCGCGCTCTTGATCCTGTATCTGGATGAGCGCAGCCAGCGCGAGATCGCCGAAATTCTCGGAATCAGCGAAACCAACGTGGCCACCAAGATCGGGCGCCTGAAACAGCGCCTGCGCAACGACATGAGCGAGGCTTGAGCAATGGAGACGACGATGGAACTGGACGAACTCAAATCCGCCTGGCAGTCACTCGACCGCCAGCTGCAACGCCGCACCACACTGGACATGGAATTGCGCATCGAGCGTCGGCTCGATCAGCTGCGCTCGCGCATGCGCCGCCTGTACTGGGGCAAGATCGCGCAGATCCTGTTCGGCGACGCGCTGATCTACTTCGGCATCATGGCCTCGATCGGCCAGCGCGCGACACCGCACCTGCTCGCCTGCAGCCTGTACATGCTCGCCTATGGCGTGCTTACCGTGGTGTTCGGCGGGGTGATGCTCGGCCGCATCTCGGGCATCGACCACAGCGCGCCGGTGCTCGACATCTCGCGGCGGGTGGTTGCCCTGCAGCGCGCCTACCGGGTGGAAAACCTGTGCCTGGGCCTGCCGTGGTGGTTCCTGTGGATCGCGATCTTTGCGCTGGAGATGCAGGCGATGGTCGGCGTCGACCTGTTCGTGCGGGCTCCCGCCTTCCTCTGGATCAGCGGCGCGCTCGGCGTGATCGGCTTCATTGGCACGCTGGCCTGGTTCCGCCGCCGCAATGCCCGGCTGGCTGCCGATGGCGACGCCTCCGACGCCCCGCGCAGCCTGCGCGAGGCCAATCGGATCCTCACCGACATCGCGCGGTTCGAGCGGTCCTGAACCGGCATATATCGCTTCATCGCGACAGCGCGATATAATCCGCGGCCGCCTGTCGAGGGGCGCTGCACGTGGGCCCGCGAAACCGCGGCCCCGCTCAGGCTCGACAGGCACATCCGCAGCAACGGCGCCCGGCACCTCGATCGCATGAGATCCCGCCGCGCGCGGCGGATGCGCGATCCCGAACCGGAGTTTTGCCATGAACGCACAGATCAAGACCTTTTCGACCGAAGGCGACTACAAGGTCGCCGACATCCAGCTGGCCGACTGGGGCCGCAAGGAAATCGACATCGCCGAAGCCGAAATGCCCGGCCTGATGTCGATCCGCAAGAAACACGCCGCGAGCAAGCCGCTCAAGGGCGTGCGTGTGACCGGTTCCTTGCACATGACGATCCAGACCGCGGTCCTGATCGAGACGCTCAAGGACATCGGCGCCGACGTGCGCTGGGCCTCGTGCAACATCTTCTCCACCCAGGACCACGCCGCCGCCGCGATCGCCAAGAGCGGCACGCCGGTGTTCGCGTGGAAGGGCGAGAGCCTGGAGGAATATTGGGACTGCACGCTCGATGCGCTGTCCTTCCCCGACGGCAAGGGCGGCTTCCTCGGCCCGCAGCTCGTCGTCGATGACGGCGGCGATGTGACCTTGCTCATCCACAAGGGTTACGAGCTCGAAAAGGGCGACCAGAGCTGGGTCAACAGCGCCTCGGGCAGCCACGAGGAACAGGTCATCAAGAACCTGCTCAAGCGCGTCGCCAAGGAGCGCCCGGGCTACTGGACGCGCGTCGTCGCCGACTGGAAGGGCGTGTCCGAGGAAACCACCACCGGCGTGCATCGTCTCTACCAGCTCGCCGAAGCCGGCAAGCTGCTGGTGCCCGCGATCAACGTCAACGACTCGGTCACCAAGAGCAAGTTCGACAACCTCTACGGCTGCCGCGAATCGCTCGCCGACGGCCTCAAGCGCGCGATGGACGTGATGCTCGCGGGCAAGGTCGCGGTGGTGTGCGGCTACGGCGACGTCGGCAAGGGTTCGGCGCACAGTCTGCGTGCCTACGGCGCGCGCGTGGTGGTCACCGAGATCGATCCGATCAATGCGCTGCAGGCGGCGATGGAAGGTTTCGAGGTCAACACCGTCGAGTCCACCCTCGGCCGCGGCGACATCTACGTCACCACCACCGGCAACAAGGACGTGCTCACGCTCGCCCACCTGTCGGCGATGAAGGATCAGGCCATCGTCTGCAACATCGGCCACTTCGACAACGAGATCCAGGTCGATGCGCTCAACACCTCCGGCGCGGTCAAGACCAACATCAAGCCGCAGGTCGACAAGTACACGTTCAAGGACGGTCGCAGCATCTTCCTGCTCGCCGAAGGGCGCCTCGTCAACCTCGGCTGCGCCACCGGCCATCCGAGCTTCGTGATGAGCAATTCGTTCTCGAACCAGACGCTTGCCCAGCTCGACCTGTGGGCGAACAAGGACAAGTACTCGGCCAAGGTCTACATCCTGCCCAAGAAGCTCGACGAGGAAGTCGCGCGCCTGCATCTGGAAAAGATCGGCGTGAAACTCACCACGCTCACCGCCGAGCAGGCTGCCTATCTGGGCGTGCCGGTCGAAGGCCCATACAAGCCCGAGCACTATCGTTACTGAGCACGCAGCGGCTCATCCGCATGCATGCAACGGGCGCCGCAAGGCGCCCGTTTTGTTTGGCGAAGTTGCCCGGCTGAGCGAGGCCCAGTGCTAATCTGTGCCGCTGCCTCTCCGCCGGAATCAAGCCATGCGCAAGCTGCTGAAATGGTCCTCGCTCACCCTGCTCGGCCTGGTCGCACTGGGTGCGCTCGCCTTCGTGCATGTCTGGTACTTCAAGCCGCTCGACATCAACTGGTTCTACGGCCGCGTGTTTGCGCAGTTCGCGCTGCAGAATCCGGAAACGATCAGCAGCATGCGTATCCTGCCGCGCTGGGCCGACTTCAGCCGCGACCAGCTCGACGATGCCTCGCCCGCGCAGGAGGAAGCGATGGGCCACCTGCTCGAGTCGGCATTGCACACGCTGCACCGCTATGACCGCAACGCCTACAGCGGCGAGGCGCGACTGTCCTACGATGTGATGGAGCAGTTCCTCGCGATCCAGGTCGAGGGTGCACGTTTCCGTTATCACGACTTCCCGGTCAACCAGATGTTCGGCGTGCAGTCGAACCTGCCCAACTTCATGGCGCAAACCCATCAGGTCACCGATGCCGGCGAGGCCGAGGACTACATCACGCGGCTCGATCTGTTTCCGCGCAAGTTCGATCAGGTGATCGAAGGGCTGAACCTGCGTGAATCCAAGGGCGTGATTCCGCCACGCTTAACCGTCACCGGCGTGCTCGAGCAGATGCGCGGCTTCATCAAACCGCCGCCGCAGCAGAACATGCTCTACACCACGTTCAAGGAAAAGCTCGACAAGATTCCCGCGGCGGACATGTCGGCGGCCACACGTGCGGACTTGCTCGCGCGTGTGGAATCGGCGATCCAGACGCAGGTGTATCCGGCCTACGGCAAGCTCATCGCGCACTTCGAGCAACTGGCGGCCAAACCGCTGGAAAACCGCGGCGCCTGGAGCCTGCCCGATGGCGAGGCCTACTACGCCTGGTGCGTGCGCATGCACACCACCACCGACATGACGCCGGCGCAGGTGCATGAACTGGGTTTGGCCGAAGTCGCGCGCATCGGCGGCGAGATGGACGCGATCCTGCGCGCGCAGGGACTGGTTGAGGGCGGCATCGGCGAGCGCGTGCAGCAACTCGCGCGTGCGCCCAATGAGACCTATCCGAACACGCCCGAAGGCAAGGCAGCGATGATCGCGCAATATCAGGCGATCCTCGACGACATCAACGGCAAGCTCGGCGACGCTTTCGACGTGCGGCCCAAGCTCGGCGTCGTGGTCAAGCCGGTGCCGGCGTTCTCGGAGAAGACCGCGCCGGGCGCCTATTACGATTCGGGCGCCTTCGATGGCTCGCGCCCGGGCATCTTCTACGCGAACCAGCGCGATACCGCCGAGACGCCGAAGTTCACGATGCGCACGCTGGCCTATCACGAGGGCATACCCGGCCATCACTTCCAGATCACGATCGCGCAGGAACTCACGGGCGTGCCGTTCTTCCGCCGCGTGCTGCCCTTCACCGCCTACACCGAAGGCTGGGCGCTGTATGCCGAGCGCCTGGCCTGGGAACTGGGTTTCGAGAAGGATCCACTCGACAACCTTGGCCGCCTGCGCGACGAGATGATGCGCGCGGTGCGTCTGGTGGTGGATACCGGCATCCACTACAAGCACTGGACGCGTGAACAGTCGATCACCTACATGATGGACAACACCGGCATGGCGCAGGGCGACGTCGTCGCCGAGATCGAACGCTATTTCGTCGCGCCGGGTCAGGCGCTCGCCTACAAGGCCGGCATGCTCAAGATTCTCGCGCTGCGCGAGAAGGCGCGCGCCGCGCTCGGTGACCGGTTCAAACTCGGGCCTTTCCACGATCAGGTGCTCACCCACGGCGCGCTGCCGCTGTCCCTGCTCGAGCGCGTGATCGATGAGTGGATCGCGACGCAGCAGCTTGCCCCAACGAGGACATGAACGCTCGCGAGATGCACCGCCGAGGATAGCGCCCGCGTCTGATCGCCATTCGCACGATCGCGCTACAGTGCGGCGGTACGGCGCGGCGCGCTTGCAATCGCGCAACGCGTGTCGCACCGAATCGAGCACGGGAGGTCACCTATGGCATCGGACAAGACGGCGTTCGTGCTCAGTGGTGGCGGCAGCCTCGGCGCGGTACAGGTCGGCATGCTGGCCGCGCTGGCGGACAACGACATCGTGCCTGATCTCGTGGTCGGCACCTCGGTCGGTGCGCTCAACGGCGCCGCGTTTGCCGACGATCCCACGCCCGCCGGAGTGGAGCGGCTCGCCGCGCTGTGGCGCAGCCTGCGCCGCGAGGACGTGTTTCCACTCACGCTGCTGGCCGGACTCAAGGCGCTGCTGCTCAGGCGCGATCACCTGGTCGAACCGGGCGCACTGCTGGCGATCGTGCGCGGCATCCTGCATGCGCGACGCATCGAGCAGACGCGCATCCCCCTGCATGTGACCGCGACCGACGTGCTCAGCGGCGCCGAGGTCACGCTGTCCTCGGGCGATCTGGATACCGCGCTGATGGCGAGCACGGCGATCCCGGTGGTGTTTCCGCACGTCGTGATCGACGGGCGCTTCCTCGTCGATGGCGGGGTCGGCGACAACACGCCGATCTCGACCGCGATCGGCCTTGGCGCGCAGCGCATCATCGTCTTGCCTACCGGCATGAGCTGCGGCATGCAGGGACCCCCGCGCGACATGGCCGCACTCGCCTTGCACATCATGAGTCTGCAGAGCATGCGCCAACTCGACCGGGACACCGAACGCTTTGCCCAGCGCGCGCGTATCACGGTCGTGCCGCCGCTGTGTCCGCTGTCGACCTCGGTCTTCGATTTCTCGCAGACCGCGCAACTGATCGAACGCGCCGCGCAGCAGACCCGCAACTGGCTTGGAGGCGGCGGCATGGGCCAACACGGCCCGCTTGATGTGCCGCTGCTCCATCATCATCGCCACGCCTGACTCGCGCACAGCTCGACGAAGACTGTCAACCCGCAGACGCATGCCCTCACGCCGACGTCCTGCGTCTGACGGGGGAAAGTCATGGCGCGACTTTTCGCCACCCTGCTAGGCTAGGCAGCACACACCTGCCGCATGCGCGCGTTCGCTTCACGCATGTGCGCGCACACGGCAGGCTTGATCAGGGGGCAATCCGGGTTGTTGTGGCCGCCGCTTGCGGCGCCTGCTCTGCGCGGTGCGCCAGTACCGCGAGGGCCACCATGAACACAAGCAGCAGCGACGCACGCGTCGTCGTTCCCGATCCACTTCGCCTTGGCCAGGTCCAAGCCCTGTGCGACCTCACGGAACCCTACGCCCACGACAACGAGGCCGATGCGCTGTTCGTCGCCGCGATGAACGAAATCATCGCCTGGCATGCACAGCACAACGATTTCTACCGGCGTCTGCTCGCGCGGCGCGGCCCGCGCGACGGTCAGGTGCGCACGCTCGATGACTGCATCGCCCTGCCCGGCATCCATGCCAATTTTTTCAAGACCCACGAGATCACCTCGATCGCGCCCGCACAGGTTGCGCTGCACCTGACTTCCTCGGGCACGACCGGGCAGAAGTCGCAGATGTTCTTCGATGCCTGGTCGATCGGCGCCGGCCAGCAGATGGTCGGCAAGATTTACCAGCACTACGGCTGGGTGAGCGAGAGTCCCGTCAACTACCTGTTGTTCAACTACGAGCCGCTCACCGACTGGAAGGTCGGCACGTCGTGGACCTCGCAGTCGCTCACGCGCTTTGCGCCGGCCCATGACTTGCGCTACGCACTGCGCCGCACCGGCGCGGGAGGCCACGAGTTCGATGTCTACGGCGCGATCGCCTGCCTGCAGGAATACGCGCAGCAGGGTTTGCCGGTGCGCATCTTCGGCTTTCCCGCCTTCGTCAACGCCACGCTCGAGCGCATGCAGGCGCTGGGCCTGCCCGCGCTCAAGCTCGCGCCCGGATCGATGACCTTCTTCGGCGGCGGCTGGAAGGGCCAGGCCGACAAGGCGATCCCGAAACCTGCGCTGCAGGCACGCATCGAACAGCAACTGGGCATTGACAACGCGCTCATCCGCGACGGCTTCGGCTCGGTCGAACACAGCGTGCCCTACATCGAATGCGCGCGACATCATTTCCACATTCCGGTGTGGTCGCGCGTGGTGATCCGCGATGTCGCCACGCTCGAACCATTGCCCGCGGGCGAGCCGGGTTTTCTCAATTTCATTTCCGCCTATGTCACTTCGTCGCCCTCGCACAACGTGATCATGGGCGACCTGGCCGCGTGGTATCCGGGCAGCGACTGCGGCTGCGGGCTCGATGCGCCCTGGTTCGACCTGCTCGGTCGCGCCGGCGCCGGCAAGAATCGCAGTTGCGCGGTCGCCGCCGCCGAATTGCTCAAGGGGAATGCCGCATGAACTGGCCGCAGCCTGATCCGAACACGCCGCACCTGTGGCAGGGCCAATGGCTCGACGATGTCGGTCTCGACGCGCATCTGAGCGCGCTCGCCGACGAACTGCATGCCGACCTCGCGCGCGAATCACCCTTGCCGGCGTTGCTGCGCGCGGCCGATGCACTGAGCGTGAAACTGCGCCCCGGCGCAAACCACGATGCGGCCCTTGTCGATTCGTTGCTGGCAACGCTGCGCGCGGATCCGGCCACCGATGAGGCACAAGCACGCGCGATGCTCGCCACGCTGGCCGAACACCTCTCGCGCGGCGCGCTCGAAACCAAGTTGCGCCGTGAGCTCGGCAGCCTTGTACCGACCACGCCGCGTCGCATCGATGGCGCGATCGACACTTTCGAGGCCTGGGCGCCGCTCGGCCTGCTCGTGCACGTGGCGCCAGGCAACGTACCGACCGTCGCGCCGTTGACGGTGATCGAAGGCTTGCTCGCGGGCAACGTCAACATTCTCAAGGCCAGCAGTGGCGTGCCGCCGTTCGCCCAGCACCTGCTGTCGGTGCTGATCGAGCTTGATGCCGAGCGCGTGCTCGCGCCGTTCATCAGCGTGGTCAGCCTGCCCTCGCGCGACACTGTGCGGCTCAAGGCCCTGTTCGCGCTCGCCGACGGAATCGCGGCCTGGGGCGGCGAAGCCGCGGTCGCGGCGGTCAACGAGCTCGCACCGGCCGGTTGCCGCGTGGTCGACTGGGGCCACAAGATTTCCTTCGCCTATTGCGCTGCCGAATGCCTGGATGACGAACAGGTCCTCGAAGCACTCGCACGCGATGTCTGTCTGATCGAGCAACAGGCCTGCTCCAGCCCGCAATGTCTGTACGCCGAGGTCGACAACCGCGAAGCGCTGTTCGCGTTTGCCGAACGCTTTGCCAAGGTACTCGCGCGCGTATCTGCGCAGATGCCGCGCGCCGCAGGCGCCGAACCCGGACCGCAGGAGTGGGCCGATATCACCACCGCCTGCGTGCTTGCGGATCTGGAAACCGCCTGGTCCGACGGCACGCGCGTGTTCGCCGCGGCCGACCGCAGTTGGCGCGTGCTCGCCGAGGACAATCCGGCGCTGCGTGCCTCGCCGTTGTTCCGCACGATCTGGATCAAGCGCCTCGCACCAACGCAGATCGTCGACATGCTGCGGCCGATGCGGCGCTGGCTACAGACCGCGGGGCTGGCCTGTCCGCTGCCGCGACTGGCTGAACTGTCCACGCGCCTGCTTGCCGCCGGCGTGTTGCGCGTGGCACGTGTGGGCGAGCAATTGGGCGGTTATGTCGGCGGGCCGCACGATGGCGTCTACGCACTGCAGCGCTACAGCCGTCGCGTGAGTCTGGAGCTGCCGGAAACCACGCGATCGATTTCCAGTTTCGACGAGTTGATCGCCGCGCCGCCACCGCCGCTCACCGGCGTACAGGTGATGGACAAGGCCGCCTTCGTCGCGCTCACACCCGATGCCGCCAAGGCGCAGCTGATGTTTCGCAGCGGCGGCAGCTCGGGCGATCCGAAGATGAGCACGTTCAGCTGGGACGACTACCACACGCAGATGCGCGCGGCCGCCGACGGCCTGCGCGCGGCCGGGCTCGATCCGGCAAGCGACCGCTGCATGAACCTGTTCTTCGCCGGTCACCTGTACGGCGGCTTCGTGAGTTTCTGGAGCATCCTCGAAGCGCTGGGCGCATATCAATTGCCGATGACCGGCGTCGATGACCTCGCCGAGGTCGCGCACACCATCGTCGCGCGCAAGGTCGATACCTTGCTTGGCATGCCGTTCTATCTCAATCGCCTGTTCAGCGAGCAGGCGCAGCTGCTGCGCGACTACGGAGGCGTGCAGAAGGTGTTTTTCGGCGGCGAGCACATGGCCACGGCGCTGCGCCGCCGGCTCCGCGAGGAATTCGGAGTCAAGTTAATCCGCGCCGCATCCTACGGCAGCAACGATGCCGGCCCGCTCGGCTATCAGTGCGGGCACTGCGAGGATGCGGTCTACCACGTGCTCACGCAGTCGCAATATCTGGAGATCCTCGACAGCGAGCGCGACGCGCCCGCGGCCGAGGGCACGCCGGGGCGACTGGTGTTCACCTCGCGTCACCGCAGCAGCGTGCCGCTGCAGCGCTACGAGATCGGTGACATGGGACGTTGGGTCGATGGCGACTGCGCTTGTGGCCGCGGCGCACCACGCTTCGAATTGCTCGGCCGCTACGGTGACCTGTTCCGCGCGCCGGCCTTCTTCAACTACAGTCGCTTCGTGCGCACGCTGTCCGAGGAAGGCGCTTACGCAGGGCCCGTGCAGCTCGAACTCAGCCACGATGGCATACGCCACCGCATCAAGGTGCGCGTGCTCGAGGGTTCGGCGCCTGCCGCCGAAACCGTGCGCGCGCTGTTGCTCGCGCATGATCCGGACCTGCGCCACTTCGTGGAAGACGGCGAGCCGATGACCGGACTCAACATCGAACACGCACCGCTAGAACGCTTCGCCGCCAACGCGGTGACCGGCAAACTCAAATCCATCGTCGACCTGCGGAGTCCTGCATGATCGTCCACTACCCGCTCGACACCATCGTCGGCACCGCGCGGCAGTTGTCGCCCTACTACCGCGAGTTGTATGCGGGCCTGCCCGAGCGCCCCACGCTCGCGCAACTGCCGGTGATCGAGCAGAAGGCGTTCTGGGCCGCCAATACCACCCAGGACAATCGCCTCCTCACCGGGCCGATGCACGATGGCATGGTGTTCAAGAGCGGTGGCACCACGGGCGAGCCCAAGTTCTCGGTCTACAGCCGCAGCGAATGGGCCGCGTTCACCGGCGTGTTCGGCATCGGCCTCGACGCCGGCGGCCTTACGGACGGCGATCGCGTGGCCAACCTGTTCTATGCGGGCGAGCTGTATTCCTCGTTCATCTTCATCATGCATTCGCTGCTCGCGGCGCGCGCAGGCAGCCTGCAGTTTCCGCTCTCGGGCCGCGCCGATGCCGAACTGGTCGAGCATGTGGTGGCCGATTTTTCGATCAACACGGTCGTCGGCACGCCGACCACATTGATGAACCTCGCCGCGCACTACATCGCCGGTGGGCGCACGGCGCCCGCGGTGCGTCGCCTGTTGTTCGGCGGTGAATCGCTGTATGCCGATCAGCGCGAGATCCTGCGCCAGGCCTTCCCGCAGGCACAGGCCGGTTCGGTCGGCTACGCCAGCGTCGATGCCGGCTTGCTCGGTTACGCCGATCCATCCTGCGGTCCGGATGAACATCGCGCGTTCTCGCGCTACACGCACATCGAAATCCTCGACGAAACCAGCGGCGAGGTGATCGAGGAGGAAGGCCGCGTCGGCCGCGTGATCGTCACCAATCTCACGCGCCTGCTGATGCCGATCCTGCGTTACCCGGCCGGCGATCTGGGCTGCTGGATCGAGCCTGCGGGCACGCTCGATCGCAAGTTCCGACTCATGGGCCGCAGCGAGGAAGGCGCGCGCGTGGGTCCCGCGACGCTGTATGTCGAAGACGTGCGCCAGGTGTTGCGCAGCTTCCACGAGCGCGTCGGTGCGAGCGACTTCCAGATGCTGGTCGAGCATGTCGAACACCGCGATCGCCTCACCCTGCGTGTGGCCTGCGCCGCCGATGCCATCACACGCGGCGCGCTCGAAAGTGAACTCATCGACGCCCTGCTCGCCGCGCGGCCGATGCTGGTCGATCTGCTCAACCAGGACATGATCCATCGGCTGCGCATCGAATGGGTCGCGCTTGGCGGTCTGGAAACCAATGCGCGCTCGGGCAAGCTCAAGCGTGTGATCGATCGTCGTCATGAACGTCGCTGAAGGCAGTCTGCCGCGCGGCGCGTGTCGGCTCACGCTGAGCAACGAGCCGGCCGCGACTGCGCTCGCCTGCGCGCTGGCACGCGCGCACGCGGCGCAATTGGGTTTCGACGAGCGCGAGCTCGCGCAGATCGAGCTGGGTGTCGAGGAAGCGGTGTCCAATGTCGTGCGCCACGCGTTTCCCGCCGATGAGGAAGCGGTCTTCGATGTGAGTTTCCAACCCACGACATTGGGTCTGGAAATCCTGATCCACGATCAGGGCCTGCCGTTCGACCCAAGCCGCATTGCCGACTTCGATCCGCTGGCCGAAACCGAGGCTCAGGGTGGCCTGGGCATGCACCTGATCCGCCGCGCGTTCGACGAGGTCGAATACCGCAACCTCGGCCGTGGCGGCAAGCTCACGCGCCTGCTCAAGTACCGCAGCGGGATTCCGATCGGCGAGCGTCGACTGGTCCCGTCAGCGGCGGACGCGGCGAACGAGCCGGTCAGCCAGATCCGCTTGTTGCAAGCCGATGACGCGCTCGAGGTTTCGCGACTGATCCATCAGGCCTATGGCTATTCCTATCCCTACGAACACATCTATTTTCCCGAGCGCGTTCAGGCACTCAATGCAGGCGGCGAGCTGTGTTCGGCGATCGCGGTGACTGCATCGGGACGTATCGCCGGGCATGCCGCCCTGGTGATCGACGCCAACCGGAGCGATCGCGCGGAACTCGCGATCGTCGTCACGCACATGGAGTTTCGTGGGCAGGGCGTGGCGCGGCGCATCGGCGATTTCCTCATCGACAACGCGCATGCGCGCGGTGTGCGCATGCTGTTCACCAATGCCGTGACCGCGCATCCCTACACGCAGCAGTTCATGCATCAGCTCGGCTTCCGCGATTGCGCGCTGTTGCCCGGCCATGCGCCTTCATCGCTGCGTTTCCGCAAGATTGCCGAAGACCTGCCGCAACGTGAGAGCTGCATGCTGCTGGTGCGCTATCTCGACGCGACCTGCCGCGGCGAACGCAGTGCCAGTCTGCCGGCCGCGCATCGGGCGATGATCGCAGCAATCTACGCCAATCTCGACATACCACTGCGCGAGGCGGCGGCCGAGCCGGCCGGCGCGCAAGCCGCACTTGCACGCATCGAGGCCTCGATCCACACCGGGCTCGAACTGGCTCAGCTCAAGGTCGAGCGGTGGGGCGCGGATGCGCTCGACATCCTGCGTGCACGTCTGGCGCAGTTGCGTCGCGAGCGCATGGCGGTCATCGAACTGCAACTGCCGTTGTGCGATCCGCAAACCTGCGACGCGCTGCCCGCGGTGGAAGCGCTCGGGTTCTGCTTCAGTGGCGTCGCACCCGGTGTGAGCGCAGACGAGGATCGACTGGTGTTCGATTTCGTTGCCGACGGTGGTTTCGACTACACCGCGCTGCAACTGCACTCACCGCTCGCGCAAGCACTGCGCGAACACATCGTCGGACACGGCGCCGAGGCCGCGTGAAGACCGCGCTGCTGCGCCCGCGTTGGAGCTCGCGACTGCATGCGCGTCTGATCTTCGCGATCGGCGCAGCGCTCGTCCTAATCGATGGCGCGCGCATGACGATCGGCTACCGCGACGACCGCGCGCAGGCGCAGAGCCAGGTGCGAGCCTATCTTTCGGAAGTGACCCAACATCGCGCCGCGGTGCTGGCCGCGCGGCTCGGCGATGTCATGCAGGCGACGCGCGCGAGCGCCTGGTTTCTCGGCTCCGGCCATCTCGCCTTTGACGATCCGACCCTGCTCGACGCGCTCACCGGCACGGTGCAGCAGACACCGCTCATCTACGGCAGCGCAGTCGCCTTGCCGCCCAACGTGGATCATCGCGCGCTCTACGTGCACCGCAAGGGCGAGCAGCTCGTGCGCATCGCGCATGCCGAACAGCGCGTGGAATACGCCGACCAGCATTGGTTCAGCGACGCGGTCGCCGCGGACAAGCCGATCTGGAGCGCGCCGTACTTCGATCGCGAACTCGGCGAAACGCGCATGGTCACCTACTCGGTACCGTGGACATACCCGCGCGGCGGCACCGCGGTGCTGACCGCCGATCTCCAGCTCGACACGCTCGACATCGGCTGGTCGAGTCCCTGGGGTGGCAGCACGCGCATCGTCGATGGCAGCGGGCGTTACCTCGCCAGCTCGGGTGACGTGTCGCCCCAGCACGACAGCGTATTCGACGCCGCCAAGGCGCTCGGCGTGAGCGCCCTGCAGCAGGCGGGCGAAGAGATGCAGCGCGGTGGCAGCGGCATCGTGCGCACCCACGATCCGCGCTTTGGCGGCGAGGCGGTGTGGATTTCGTGGGCGCCGATCGGCGGCACCGACTGGAGCCTCATGGCCCTGCTTTACGAGGATCGGGTGCTCGCCAATGCGCGTGCACAATTGCTGCACCAGTTCCTGCTGTCACTGGCGGCGCTGGCACTCGTGCTCGGCGTGCTGGTGGCGGTGACGCGACGCCTCACGCGGCCGCTCGATGCACTGCGCCGGGTCGCGCGCGCGGTGCGTCATGGCGATCATTCGCAGCGCACCGGGGTTCCGGCACGGCGCGATGAGGTCGCGCAGTTCGCACACGCCTTCGACGGCATGCTCGACGCGCTGCAGGTCAGCCAGGACGAACGCCTGCACGAAGCCGAACGTCGCCAGCACATCGAGGGTGAACTCGCTGCCGCACGCGAGCTGCAACGACGCTTGTTACCTCCGGATTGGCCGCAGTGGAGCCGCAATGCCGGTCCGACGCCGGGCTTTGCTTTCCACGGCCTGTGCGAACCGGCCACACTCATGAGCGGAGACTTTTACGACGCGTTCCGCCTTGATGAGAACACGATCTCGCTTTGCGTCGCCGATGTCTGCGGCAAGGGCAGCGCGGCGGCGCTGTACATGGCGATGGTCTACACACGCCTGCGCGATTTCTCTGCGTCGGGCCGCAGTCCTGCACAGATCCTGGCCGAAACAAACCGAATGCTCTGCGACGAGCGCGAGGACGGCATGTTCGTGACCCTCGTGCTGGTGCATTACCGCTGGCGCGATGGTCAGCTTGCGTTTGCCTGCGCCGGCCACCCGCCGCCCTTGATCGTTCGCCACGACGGCAGCATCGAAACACTCACCGAGCGCGATGGTCTGGTCGGCGCCTTCGCCGACAGCCACTATCACGACGCGCAAGCGCAGCTCGGTCTCGGCGACAGCCTGCTGCTCTACAGCGACGGCATCACCGAAGCCGGACCTGACGCCGATCGCATGTACGGCGCGGCGCGCTTGCATGACAGCGCTCGCCGCGCGGCCGACCTGCCGCTGGATGTCCTGTGCAGCACGATCGTCGGCGAGGTGCTCGAGCACTGCGGGCACACGCCGGGCGATGACATCACGCTGCTGGCGGCGCGGCGACTGGCTGCGTCCTGAAGCGCAGACGCAAGCGGTTGGACCGGCCGACACGTTGATACTCGAAGCCATCGGCGAGACGCTGCACGAGCACGAGGCCCAGTCCGCCGACTGGAATCTCATCGAGCGAGCGCGCCGGAGCGGGCGCGGCTTGCGCCGTCGGATCGAAGGTCGGGCCGTTGTCGCTCACCAGCACTTCGATGCCGTCGTTCCCCTGTTGCAGACAAACTTCGAAAGCATGGCCATCGCGACCTTGCGCCGCATGCTCGACGATATTGGCCGCCAGCTCATCAAGCGCAAGCAGGATGCGATGGGTGGCGTGTGCATCCACGCCTGCCTGCGCGAGCCAGGCGCTCGCCTGCGCCTGCAAGGCGGCGAGACCGGAATGATCGGCCGGCACGCACCAGCGACCACCCCATTCGGCGCTCACGGCGCAGCGGCCCCACCGATGCGCAGATGGCTATCCAGACCGGCCATCACGAACACCTCGCGCACGAGCGGCGTCAGGTGCGCGAGTTCGAAACGCTCGCCGCCGACCCGCCGCGCGGCGAGAATGCACAGACGCAGAAAGGCCGAGGCGACGAAATCGCTGCCGGCCAAATCGAAGCGCAATTGCTGGTTTGGCTCGACTTGTTCGACCTGCGCCAGCAGCGCGTCATTGAGCACGGCGCAGCCGGCGCTGTCGAGCCGACCGTGAAACCAGACGCTCAGAACCTGCGGCGAGGATGCGACCTCGAAGCGCGGTGTGGACATGCAGACTCTCCGGCAGGATGGTGACCGATACGGAAGAACGCCACGAGCATAGCGCATGCGCATCGACGCGCCGCAACACCATCCGCATGACCGCCACACGCTACACTCGGCGAAGTTTCCAGGTGGCGATGAGCGATGAGCAAAGGCACCCACGACTACGCAGCCGATGCGCGCAATGCGGCGATTCGCATCAATCTCAATGGCGAACTTGTCGCGCGCGAGGCGGCCAAGGTTTCTGTGTTCGATGCCGGCTACGTGCTCGGTGATGGCGTGTGGGAAGGCCTGCGCGTGCATGGCGGCGGTCTGCCCTTCCTCGACCAGCATCTGGACCGGCTCTACGAAGGCGCATGCGCGCTCGATCTCGACATCGGCCTCACGCGCGAGCAGCTCAGCGCACGCATCGTCGAGACCCTGCGTGCCAACGGCATGCGCGAGGACGTGCACATCCGCCTGATGGTCACGCGCGGGCTCAAGGCCACGCCGCATCAGGATCCGCGTTTCGTGATCGGGCCGGCGACGATCGTGATCGTGCCCGAGTACAAGCAGCCCTTGCCGGAGACGATCGAGCGCGGCATTCGCCTGTTCACCGTGCATGTGCGCCGCGGCGCACCCGACGTGCAGGATCCCAAGCTCAACAGCCATTCCAAGCTCAATTGCATCCTCGCCTGCATCCAGGCGCAGAAGGCCGGTTATGACGAGGCGCTCATGCTCGATCCGCACGGCTTCGTTGCCACCTGCAATTCCACGCACTTCTTCATCGTGCGCAAGGGCGAGGTGTGGACCTCGACCGGCAAGTATTGCCTCGGCGGGATCACGCGCGGCAACGTGATCGGCCTGTGCCGCGAGCATGGCATCCCGATCCACGAAAAGGATTTCAGCCTCACCGATGTCTACGGCGCCGACGAGGCCTTCGTCACCGGCACCTTCGCCGGTCTCACACCGGTGCACGAGATCGACGGTCGCGTGATGGGCGACGGCGTTCGCGGGCCCATGTGCCTGCGCCTGCAGACGCTCTATCGCCAACTCGTCGAGCGTTCGAGCCGCGAGGGAGTGCGCGTGTGATGTCCGGCGACGGCCTGCGGCTGGCGATGTGGTCGGGCCCGCGCAACATCTCCACCGCGATGATGCGCGCGTGGGAGAACCGCGCGGACTGCGCGGTCATCGACGAGCCGTTCTATGCGCACTATCTGCTGCGCACGGGGGTGGATCATCCGGGGCGCGAGGAGGTGCTCGCGGCGCAGTCCAGCGATGCCGCCGAGGTTGCCGAGATGCTGTGCGGGCCGATCCCGGACGGCAAGGCGATCTGGTACCAGAAGCACATGACCCAGCATCTGCTCGCCGACATGCCGCTGAGCTGGCTCGATCGCCTCACGCATTGCTTTCTCATCCGCGAGCCCGAGCGCGTCGCCGCGTCTTTCACGATCCAGCGCCCCGATGCCGCGGTGTGGGAACTCGGCTTCGAACAGCAGACGCGGCTGTTCGATCATCTGTGCGATCGCCTCGGCCATGCGCCGCCCGTTCTCGATGCCAGCGACGTGCTCGCCGATCCGCGCGGGATACTGATCGCGCTGTGCGCGCGGCTGGGAATCGCCTTCAGCGAACGCATGCTGCACTGGCCTGCGGGTCCGCGCGCAAGCGACGGCGTGTGGGCGCCGCATTGGTATGCCGCGGTCGAGCGCTCGACGGGATTTGCACCACCCGCGCAGGCGCGCGAAACGCTCACGCCCTTCCAGCGCGAACTCGCCGCGGCCTGTCGGCCACACTACGAACGCCTGGCCGCGCATCGCCTCGTTGCGTGAATCGCATCGATCATGGCCGCCAATTCGCGTGGCGTTCCCAGAATTCGACGCTGCGCCGGTAGGCCGCGCGATCGAGCGCGACGCCCGAGCCACCTTCCTCGACGCCGAGCGCATTGCGCATCATCGTGATCGGTACCATCGGGATTTCTTCCGGCTCCATCGTGTACAGGCATCCGACGACGCCCCAGTCGGCTTCGATTTTCGTGCCTTCGCGCGCGAGCTGCTCGCGGTCATAGAGGATCGGCACGAGATAGCGCGCGATCGGCGGCTCCAGACCCTCGAACCAGCGCACCAGCACGGGCAGTTCGTCCTTGTTGCGCGCCTCGTAGGCACTGCGCAGTTGCGAGCGATTGTGTTCGTCGAGCGCGATCACCGAACAGCGCGTCGAAGTCCAGTTGGCATGCACGTGCAATTTGCAGAACGGCGCGTAGCCGTCGAGCACCGCCAGCGGCGCCTGCGCATTGAGGCGCGCGACGAAGGCCTCGGCGCTGCAGTCCTGGATCGCGGTGAGGCGACCGTCACGCGGAAACAGACGTGGACGCGCGAATTCGGTGAGGGCGATGGTCATGCTGGATTCCCGCGCAAAGGCGCGAGCATAACGCGCCGCACTCAGGCCAGCGCGATCAGGGCCACCGCGACTGTGGCAAGGCCGAGCGCGGCGAAATTGATCGCAGTCAAACGCTCGCGAAACAGCCACAGTCCGGCGAGCGCACCAAGCCCGACCACGCCAAGGTTCATGCCCGCAAACACCAGCGATGGCGAATCGGGCAAGGCGCGATGCGCGCGCAGGTAGAACAGGATGTTGCCGAAGTTGAGCAGGCCCAGAACGATGCCGGCGGCGAGACTGCGGCGGTCGAGCCGCACGCGCCGCGCGATCGCAATGATCGTCGCCACCGTCAGGGCGAGCGCGAACACGACCTGCAGCGAGCTGCCCAAGGGCAGTCCGGTTGCAGCCAGCTGCTTGAACAGGATGTCGATCACGCCGAAGCCGAAGAACACGCCGAGCGGCCAGCGCCAGCCTGTGCCCAAGCGCGCATCAGCCTCACTTCGCCAAATCATGCCCGGCAAGGCAACGAGTCCGAGCGTGCAGCCGAGCAGCTTGAGCGGTGCCGGGGTTTCGCCGAACAAGGCGAACGCAGCGAGCAGCGGCAGCAGCAAGGACAGGCGCTGGGCAACATCGCTGCGCACGATGCCGGCGCTGCGCACCGAAGCGGCCAGCACGAGAAAGATCGTCGGCAGCAGCATGCCGAGCGTGATCAAGGCCGGCCATGCTGCAGCGGATGAGTCGAGTGGCGCCAGCGTCGGTCGCAGGATCAGCGCGGTGGCGATGCCGGCAACGAGGTAGTTGCAGGCAATCGCCTGCAACAGTTCGATGCGCCAGCGCGGCGCGAGCTTGAGCAGCACCGACACCAGCACGCTGCAGACGACCGCGGCGAACACATTGCTCATGCGCGCAGCGTCCTCACGCGTGTTGTGTGCCGCGCCGGTTCCAGGCAAATCCCGCCAGCAAGGCGAGCAGGGTCAGTGCTTGCGCGAGCGTGGTCTGCACGGTCGGAAACAGGCCGAACAGGCCCAGACGCGGCACCACGCTCAGTTGGGTCACGCCGACCATGCCCGCTTCCTGCAGCGCCGCCACGCCCTTGCCCGCGAGCACCACCGCGAGCACGGCCATCAGCCATGCGCTCCAACGGAAGAACGTCGCAATCGGCAGCCTGCGGCTGAAGCGCAGCATCCCCATCGCGATCAAGGCGAGCAGCACGCTCGCGCTGCCCGCCCCCGCGAGCATCGCGGCGCCATTGCCCTGCGACCACAGCGCGGCGAAGAACAGGATCGTCTCGAACACTTCGCGGTAGACGACGAGGAAAGCAAGACCGAACAGCAGCCACGCCGAACGTCCCGACAGTGCGCTCGACATCTTCTCGCGGATGTAGCGTTGCCAGTGATCGGCCTGCGCCTTGCCATGCATCCAGATGCCGACCGAGACCAGCACCAGCGCGGCGAACACCGAGCCGAAGCCTTCGGTGAGCTCGCGGCTCGCGCCGCTGATTTCGATCAGCCAGGTCGCCGCGGCCCAGGTCAGGCCGCCCGCGAGCAGCGCACCGATCCAGCCACCGTGAACATAGCGCACCACCTCGACGCGCTCGGCCTTGCGCAGGAAGGCGATCATCGCCACCACGATCAACAGGGCTTCGAGTCCTTCGCGCAACAGGATGGTCGCCGCGCCGAGGAAACTCGCGAGCTGCCCACCACTGCCGCCCGCGAGCGCAGCTTCGCTTGCGCCGATCAGACCATCGAGCGAGGCTACACGTTGCGCCAGGACCGTCGCGTCTTCGCCTTCGGCAATGCCGCTGCGATAGGCAGCCATTGCGCTTTCGACCCGTGTCAGCAAGTCGCCATCGTGCGCCGCGAGCGTGGGCTCGATCGGTTCGAAACCATCGAGGTACGCCGACAAGGCGAGTTGGTTGGCCTTGCGGCGATCGCCCTCGCGGTAGGCGGCCAGACTCTGCGCAAGTCGTTCGTGCGCGAGTGCCAGCGTGCCCGCCCCGGCCTTTGGCTGCAGCGTGTCGGGATGACTGCGCAGCCAGGCGGTGATCGCATCGGCGGTGCTGGCACCGACTTCGGTCTCGAAAGTTGCCGGTGTGAGCTGCGTGAGCGCCTTGAGATCGGGAATGCGTGCGCGCAAGCTCGCATCGGCGTGCCACAGGGTTTCACCCTTGGCGGCCTGCGCCGGCGCGAACGCGAGTTGACCGACATGGAAAGCCAGCGCCCAGCGCTCGTCGTTGGACAACTGCGCAAAACCCGGCATCGACGTGCCGTCGACGCCCTGGGTGATCGTCTGGTACAGCGCAAGCAGGCTGCGCTGACGCGCGCGTGCGGCGTCGTCGAAAGCAATCGGTGCGGGCGACAAGGCCGCTGCGGCCGAACCGTGGCCATCGCCATTGGCGCCGTGGCAGGACGCGCATTGCTGCGCGTACAGACGCGTGCCGAGTGCGAGATCGGGCGTGCGCGCGGGCGCCACCGCAACCGGATAGGCCGCGAGCAAGGCTGCGCCAAGCGCACGCGCCTGCGTTGCCACCTGGGCGGCATCGGCTTTCCGTGCGATCGCTGCCTGCAACTGCGCGACGCCGCCGAGCAGATCCGCGCGTGCAGGATGCTCGGGCAAGGCACCGATACGCGCGGCGACGGTCGCCGCGAACTCGACCTGTTCGGCGTACTCGCTCTCGCTCACGATCTTGCCGTGCTCCACCGCGCCGGCGTAATCGACCGCGATGTAGTCGAGCAGGCGCCAGGCGGTCTGCGCATCGACATCGTCGGCGCGTGCCGTGCCATGCAGGGCCAACAACAGCGTGACTGCACACGCCACACGCACGGCAAAATTCGTGATCGACACCTTGATCCCCAGCTGTGCTTGCAGGGTCCGA
Source organism: Lysobacterales bacterium (assembly GCA_002632325.1). Lineage (GTDB taxonomy): Bacteria > Pseudomonadota > Gammaproteobacteria > Xanthomonadales > Rhodanobacteraceae > Dokdonella_A. The sequence goes on from NSJK01000025.1 coordinate 32,789, forward strand.
CAGGCTGGCATCACGGCGCGCGGCAAACGAATGCTCGCGGCGGCGGGAAGGGTGCTGGCGATCGGGCCGGGTTGAATGCGAATGCGTGCAAGGATATTCCAAATGCGCATGTGAGCGCTGGCCGGGGCATGAACGCCGCATGCGGCCGTCGTCGCGGCTGTCGCTGGCCGCGCTCGATCGGTGCCGTGTGAGCCGGTATCTATCTCTTTATCCCGACGAAAAGATATAGTGCGCGTTCTGCCGATTGCCCAAGCCCGTCCATGCCCGCCGTGCCAATTTCCTTCGAGTTCTTCCCGCCCAAGACCGACGAGCAGAAAGCCACGCTCGAAGCGGCTCTGCCCAAGCTCAAGGCACTCAAGCCCGACTATGTGAGTTGCACGTTCGGCGCGGGCGGCTCCACGCTCAGCTACACGCCCGAGACGATCCGTCGCCTCCATCAAGTGCACGGTCTTGATGCCGCGCCGCATCTGTCGTGCATGGGCGGCACACGCAAGGAAATCGCCGCGCTGCTCGCCAGCTATCGCGAGATGGGTTGCAAGCGCATCGTCGCGCTGCGCGGCGACCTGCCCTCGGGCATGGCCAGTTACGGCGACTTCCGCTACGCCAGCGATCTGGTCGAATTCATCCGCCGCGAACACGACGGCTTCTTCCACATCGAAGTCGCCTGCTATCCGGAAGTCCATCCGCAAGCCGACGACGCCCACGCCGACCTCGCTCATTTCAAGTCCAAGGTCGATGCCGGTGCCGATGGCGCAATCACGCAGTACTTCTACAACGCCGATGGCTATTTCCGCTTCGTCGACGCGGTTCGCAAGCTCGGCATCGACATTCCGATCGTGCCGGGCATCATGCCGATCGCCAATTTCAGCCAGCTCAGGCGTTTCTCCGAGATGTGCGGCGCCGAGATCCCGCGCTGGCTCGGCAAGCGCCTGCACGCGCTGGGCGATGATGCCGAGGCAATCCGCGATCTCGCCTCCGACTTCGTCGCCGACCTGTGCGATCGCCTGGTTGCCGGCGGCGCCCCGGGCCTGCACTTCTACACGCTCAACCGCGCCAAGCCCACGTTCGCGGTGATCGAACGCATGCGCAGCCGCGGCTGAAGCCATTCGCGTCACGCCGAGCCCGCCCTGCGGCCCAGACAACATGGATGATGCCGCCAGCCTGTCGACTGGCGGCGTCACTCACGAACGCGAAGCCGCGTCAGTTACTTTCTTCAAAGTCGTCGTCGAAGATCACGTCATCAAGACCGCGCAACGGGTGCGGATAGGTGAACGGTTGATAGCCCGGCTTGGGAAAGAAGAAATATTCCTGACCTTCGCGAAAATAGTAACGACAGTCGAAACTGCTGCCGTTGGTCAGATAGATCTGTCGGTCATCGTTGTTGCTGCCGCCCGGCCACACGCGTTCGTTGTTCCAGATCCACGCACCCAGCGTTTGCCCGCGCACGGGTCGCGGCAGGCCAGGGACTTGTTGTGGCGGTTCGGCATACGTCGGGCAGTCAGGTTCGAGCTCGAGTCGCAAGGTATGGGCGATGCCAAGCTCGGTGCTGCCCTCGTAATCGATCAGGTTGTCGAACACCACGCCATCGCCGCCGCGCATGGCAATGCCAGTGGCTTGGTAATCGTCGCCGCGATAGGTGAGGTGATTGCCATAGACCTCCCAACTGCGCGAACCGGCATCGGTATCGTCCATCTTCGCACCGTGCGCATCGATCATGCTCGTGTTGCGAGTCGTGTTGACGGTGACGAACTGGTTGTAACGCACCACGTAGCGCGAGGCGAGGTTCGAGGCAACCGAGTGCCGATTGGCTTCGAAATAATTGTCCTCGATGAAGACTGCCTCGGCAGTGCCCAATTCCAGAGGAATGTCCGTGGCGCTGCCATACACCACCACGCCATAGCCGAGCCCTTCATTGGGCACAGCCGGGTTGAAGCTGTTGGTGAAGCGACTCTTGTAGATCACGCCGCGTGAATACGGCGGATCGCTGTAGCGCACGTCCCTGACCTCCAGCGCGGACGCGGTGAAGCCATCGAAGGCCATGTCATGAACCTTGAAATCACGACAGCCATTGCGCAGCCTGACGCCGCCATCCTGCACGCTGGTATGGCGCCCCTGGAAAGAGAAATCGGACAGCTCCACGCGCCTCGCCTTGCTGCAATCGAAATCCAGCGCGAAGCTGCTGCCCGGCGCACCGCTGCGCTTGATGAGGGTCGCGCCGCTGCCCGAACTCCCGCCCCCTCGCAACCAGACGCTCTTCTGCTGCGCGAAACTCACGCTGCTCGAACCCCAGTCACAGGTTCCGGCGGGTACTCGGACGGTGGCTTGGTCTGGCGCGTTGTTGAGCGCCTGCTGCACGTCCGCAGCTTGGCAACTGGCAGCCACCACTTCGGCCGCATTGACTGCTGCAGTTGGCAAGCCGCCAAACGCAGCGCTCACGAGCAGGGCAAGCAAAGGTACCGCACCAGAGCGCGGAGATATTGACGGACACGACATGACAGGCTCCCAATTGATTGGAGTCGAAAACTCGGGGCCCTGACATGGCCATGATAGCCGCAACGCCAATGGCCGTCCAAAACGAACTTCGAAAGCAGGCGATCCCGCGTTGCGCTGAGCTGCGCAATAATCCGGGCTTTCCCGCCTGGAATGCCACGCATGAATCACGCCCCTCGTTTCCGGATTCTGCTCGCGGCGCTGTGCATGCTTGTCGCCGGAGGCTGCGCGCATCACGCGCAGCGCGAGGCACCGCGAATCGTGCCACTGCCGCAGTCGGTGCAGAGGCAGGCGGGCGAGTTGAAGTTTGCACAAGTCGTCGCGCTGCGCGCGGATGCCGCCGCGCCTCACGCCGGCCGGGCGCTGAGTACGCTGCTCGCGCAGCTGGAAATTCGTGCGGACGATGCGGCGCCGACGCGCGTCCACCTGCAGTTGAAGCCGGACGAGGCGCTGCCAGCGGAAGGCTATCGCCTGACGATTGCCGATGACATCACGCTCAGCGCAACGAGTGACACCGGGCTGTTCTACGCAGTGCAGAGTCTGCGCCAGATGTTGCCGCCGCGCGCGCAGGCGCAATACCGACTGCCGCATGTGACGATCAGCGATGCGCCGCGCCATGCCTGGCGCGGTAGTTCGCTGGACGTGGCACGCAGCTTCCTGCCGATCGAATATCTGCAAAAGCACATCGAGCGCATGGCGCTGTTCAAGCTCAACCGCCTGCACCTGCACCTGAGCGATGACCAGGGCTGGCGCATCCAGATCAAGCGCTACCCCAGGCTCACCGAAATCGGCGGCGCCAGTGCCGTCAAGGGCGGCCGCGCCGGCTACTACACGCAGGACGAGCTCAGGCAATTGGTGGCCTATGCGCAAGCGCGTGGCGTGACCCTCGTTCCCGAGATCGACATGCCCGGCCATGTGCAGGCGGCGCTGGCCTCGTATCACGAACTGGCCTGCGATGAGGTGAGCAATCTGGCGCCGTATGACGGCCTGGAAGTGGGCTTCAGCGTGCTGTGTCTGGACAAGCCCGAAGTCATCTATCCCTTCGTCGAGAACGTGCTGCGCGAGGTGCTGGCGATCTTCCCTTCACGCGAGATCCACATCGGCGGCGACGAGATCAAGCATCCGCGCTATGCCGAGTTCGTCGCGCGCGCTGCGGCCATCGTCGAATCGATGGGCCGCACGCCGATCCTCTGGGAAGAAGGCTCGGTCGCCGACACGCAACCGCAAGTCTTGCTGCAACTGTGGAACGACGGCTATGACATCGCGCCCGCGGTCGCCAAGGGCCATCCGCTGATCCTCTCGCCGTGTTCGTATTTCTATCTCGACCACGGCAATTTCGCCGGCCAGCCCGAGACCTACGACTGGTGCCGCAAGCAAGGCGTGCCGCTGGCGCGCAGCTATGCCTTTGATGATTCCGCATATCCCACCGCGGTCGGCGTCGAAGCGGCGCTGTGGTCGGAATGGGTGCACAACGATGCCGCCGCCGACAATCGCCTGTGGCCGCGATTGGGCGCGGTGGCCGAAGTCGCGTGGAGCCCTGCTGCAAGCCGTGACTACGCCAGCTTCCGCCAGCGCATGGGCGCGCTGCGCGCGCATCTGGATCAGCTTGGCGTTGCCTATTACGCCGAGCCGGATCTGGGCTGGGCGACGACGTCAGCGCGATCCACGACTTTGTCGCCGACCTGTGCGACCGCCTCGTCGCCGGCGGCACGCCGGGCCTGCATTTCTACACACTCAACCGCGCCAAACCCACGCTCGCAGTGATCGAACGCATGCGCAGCCGCGGTTAGGCACGCGCTCAGGCAGGCGGGCGCTTCGCGCGCCCACGCCGCGCCGGGGCCATGGCGAGCAGGCCATTCACGAGTGCCTGATAGCGCTGGAACAGGAAGGCCACGCGCTGCGCATCGGTGGACAGTTTCGGCGCCTTGCGACCGGCGGCCTTTTCGGCGGCGAGATAGGCCGCATCCACCGCCTTGTCCAACGCGGCATGGGCCTTGACCAAAGCGGGCGGCATGGTCAGCGGGTCGTAGAGATCGGCCAGTGTTGAATCAGGAAATTGCGCGCGGGCATCCAGCACGGCTTGTGCGGCCGTCTCGATCGCCGCGCGTAATTTGCTCCCCTCTCCCACCGCGGGAGCCGAGGGCGAAGGCGCTTGACTCTCCTCTCCCCCCGGGAGAGGCCTTGGGGGTGAGGGCGCTCGGCTTTCTTCTCCCTCCGGGAGAAGGTGGCGCGCAGCGCCGGATGAGGGCGCTTGGCTTCCTTCTCCCTCCGGGAGAAGGTGGCGCGCAGCGCCGGATGAGGGCGCTTCGTGCAAGGCATTCCAGATCGCTTGCAGCACCGCTTCCAGATTCTGCATCACCTCGTTGTTCCACACACGCAGCGTGCGAATGCCTTGTGCTTGCAGAAAGGCATCGCGCCGCGCATCACGCGCCGCTGCGTCGGCGTGTTGCCCACCATCCAATTCCACGCACAGCTTTGCAGCGTCGCAGTAAAAATCCAGCGTATACGGCGGCAGCGGATGCTGGCGACGGAACTTGAAGTCACCCAGATGACGGTTCCGCAGCAATTGCCACAAGCGCTGCTCGGCATCGGTGCCATCTCGGCGCAAGTTGCGTGCGAACTCGATGGCTTCCTTGGGCGGGTAGGGCTTGCCCTCACCCCTGCCCCTCTCCCGGTGGGAGAGGGGTTCAAGCTGCGGCCAGGGGAAGTTGTTGTAGACGATGGTGTTGGAGTACTGGTAATCGCTTTTCATGCGGCCGCAGGTGTACCGCATCCATGCCATATGCATCGCCGACGACAGAACTCCGAAATGAATTACGTCGGCTTCGGGAAGCAACTGCAAGCTTCCTGTAGCTATTTGCTCGGCAGTCATGAACATCATCGGCAAGTAGTTCCGGCGCTCCGAAGATACCTTTGGGATCGCGAGATATGGACCCTTCGGCTGCCTGTTCTCAGTAAACAAGCTTGGGCTACCCGCCCATTCCCGCGTCCTCGCCTTTCCACTTCCTGATCGATCCCTACGAACAAGCTCAATTCGTCGCATGACCTCCGGCATAGCACGCAATTCGGCAGGACTGGCATCGACGAGCCAAAGGCACCACCGATCAAGGCCATTAATCAATTCATCAGACCCGTAAACACTTCGCAGAAATTTGTTCACCTGTGGGCTCAGCGAAAGCAAGGCGAGACGCTCATCAGCATCCAGGAATAGATGCCCAAAGTCCGTCGCTTCACTGCCTTTACTTATCTCTGGAACTGCGCACAACGGCTCATCTCTTCGCAGCACAAAAACTTCATCGGCATCCACCAAGTACGGATTGATCTGCACCGCTTCGATCAACTGCGGCTCGGCATTGACGTGTTCGTAGTCGTACAGCGCGGGCGCACGTGGCTTTTCATGACCAAACCCAACGATCACGCAATGCACCGCCGCCACGCCACGCGCCTCGTTGCTCCACTTGAAGGTTCGATGCGCAAACTGGATGTGCATGCCCAGCCGATACAACTCGCCCCAGAGCACGCCCACCTGTTCGCCTTGGGTGATGGAGTTGGTCGAGACAAACGCGCAGCGAATGCCCGTCCCTTCCCCCGCCGGGGGAAGGTGGCGCGCAGCGCCGGATGAGGGCGTCTTGCCCTCACCCCAACCCCTCTCCCGAGGGGAGAGGGGCTTGAGATACTGTGCCGCCTTCAAGTACCACGCGCTGACGAAATCCAGCACGCCTGCGCCTTTCACGCCGGCGAACACCGCCGCCATGTCGGCCTTCTGCTCGGCGTTCTGTTCCTTCTTCCCCACGAACGGCGGATTTCCCAGAATGAAATCCAGCTCCTCCGCGGCCACCACTTCGTTCCAATTGATCCGCAGCGCGTTGCCGTGCACGATCGCCGCCGATTTCTTCAGCGGCAGGCGCAGCACGTTCTCGCCGAACTGTTCGGCCACCCGCAAGTTCATCTGGTGGTCCATCAGCCACAGCGCCACCTGCGCGATCTGCGCCGGGAACTCCTCGATCTCGATGCCGTGGAACTGGTCCACGTCCACCAGCACATGATCCTGCACATGCGCGAGCAGCGAGTGCTGCCGGGCGAATTGGCGCTTGAGCACCTCCAGCTCCAGTGCGCGCAGCTCGCGGTAGGCGATGACGAGGAAGTTGCCGCAGCCGCAGGCCGGGTCGAGGAATTTCAGGCTTGCCAGTTTGCGGTGCAGTTGCGCAAGCTTCTTGTCGTCGTTGCCGGCCTTGCACAGTTCCTCCTTGAGTCCGTCGAGGAACAGCGGGCCGATGAGTTTGAGGATGTTCTTTTCGCTGGTGTAGTGCGCGCCGAGGTTGCGCCGCGCCTTGGCATCCATCACCGACTGGAACATCGAGCCGAAGATCGCCGGGCTGATCCGGCCCCAATCGAGCTGGCAGGCATCGAGCAGCAGGCCGCGCATCGTGGTGTTGAAGTCGGCCAGCGGCAGCATTTCCGCAAACAGCTTGCCGTTGACCCAGGGCAGCTCGGCCAGTTGCTCGTCGAGCGTGGCCTGGCGCCTTTCCGGCGCGGTATCGAGCACCTGGAACACGCGCGCGATCCACATGCCCAGATCACTGCCGTCCTCGCTGGTGCGCTGGCTGATCAGGTCGTGGAAGGCCTGCCGCGGGAAGATGCCGGTGTCGTCGGCAAACAGGCAGAACAGCAACCGCACCAGCAGCAGCTCCAGCGCGTGGCCATCGTAGCCGGCGGCCTTGAGCGCATCGTGCAGCTTGCCCATGCGCTCGGCAGCCTGCACGTTGACGGGGTCTTCTTCCTTGTAATGGCGGGTCTGGTAGCCGCTGATGAAACCGAAGCGACCGATTTCCCTGTGCAAATCCGCCAATGCAAAGGCCACGCGCTCGCCACTGTCCAGATCGTGCAGGACGAAGCGGCGGAAATCGCTGACCAGAATGTAGCGCGGACGTTCGGCTTCCTTGATGCCGGCGAAATAATCGGTGGCCTGATCAAACGCCGCATCCAGATCACGGCCTTCGCTCTTGTGCTCGGCCAGGAGCACGCCCGGCCAGAACACGTCGATGCGCCCGTGCTGGCTGCCCGAGAAGCGCTGCGCCTTTTGCTCGTACACCGCCACGCTGCGGCGCTTGATGCCGAACACGTCGAAGAAGTCATTCCAGAAGCTCTGCGCTTCGGCGCGCTCGCTGGTTTCTGCCGCCCATTCACGAGCAAAGCTGCGGGCGCGTTCGCGGATTTCGTTGAGGCTCAGTGGCATCTGGATTCTCCTGCGCGCGAGCATACGGCATGCCCACGCGGCCTCGCGCGCCCGCGCGGCGCGCCGCACCGCTCAGGCCAACTCGGCCAGCTCGGTTTCGCGTTGCCGATGCGGGCGCAGGATGTCGATCACGAACACCGCGAGTGCGAGCCAGATGCAGGCAAAGCCGATCAGGCGGGTCTGATCGAAGGGCTCGCGGAACACGAGCACGCCACTCAAGAGCTGCAAGGTCGGTGCGATGAATTGCAGGATGCCGACGGTGGTGAGCGAGATGCGGCGCACCGCATAGGCGAAGCCGATCAGCGGCATCGCGGTGAAGATGCCGCCGAATACCAGCAGCAGCGAGGCGGTGGTGCCGAAGCCACGCGCAAATCCGCCTTGGCCGTGCAGTTCGATCCAGACGAGCCAGCCCAGCACCGGCAGCAGCAGGTAGGCGCCTTCGACACCCAGCCCCGCGACCGGATCGACATGAGCGAGCTTGCGCAGCAGACCGTAAAGCGCAAACGACATCGCGAGCACGATCGCGATCCACGGAAACTGGCCGTACTGCACGGTGAGCCAGACCACACCCGCGGCCGCGATCGCCACCGACAGCCATTGCAGCGGACGCAGACGTTCGCCCAGAAACAGCACGCCGATCACCACGTTGAGCAAGGGATTGATGAAATAGCCGAGCGAGCTCTCGACGACGTGTCCGGCATTGATGGCCCAGATGTACAGACCCCAGTTCGCGGAAATGAGGATCCCGCTCAGGGCCAGCATCCACCACAGCCGCGGCTGACCGCGCAGGGTCTGTTGCAGCCAGTGGCGACCATCGCGCCAGATCAGCCAGGCCGCGACGAAGACCGTGCTCCACACCACGCGATGCAGCACCACCTGCAAGGCAGGCACGCTTTCGAGCAGCCGCCAGTACAGCGGTGCAAGGCCCCAGAGAAAGAAGGTGCCTACCGCGACCCAGGTGCCGCGCGTGCGTTCCGCTGCCGTTGTCATCGAGACTGCCTTTCGCTTGCCGGATCACGTGCCGCACAACGGACACGAAGCCCCATGAATGCGGGGCAATCGCCGAGTTTCGCAGCAAGCTTGTTTTCTGGCCCAGTGCGATTGGTCACGCCAGCGCCGCCTCGTGCACGCCAGCGACCGCGCGACCCGAAGGATCGGCAGCGTTGGCGAAGGCCGGATCCCACTCCAGCGCCGCAGGTGACGAGCAGGCGATCGACTTGCCACCCGGCACCGTCGCCGCGCAGGCCTCGCCCGGAAAATGCCGCTCGAAGATGCTGCGGTAGAAATAGGCTTCCTTGGTCGCGGGCGGATTGTGCGGGAAGCGCGAAGCGGCGGCAGCCAATTCGCGATCACTCACGACTTGCTCGGCGTGGGCCTTGAGGCCGTCGATCCAGCCATAGCCGACGCCGTCGCTGAACTGTTCCTTCTGCCGCCACAGGATCGAGTCGGGCAGCGCGCCGGCGAAGGCTTCGCGCAGGATCGCCTTCTCGATGCGGCGACTGCCGTCGGCCTGCACGCCGGCCATCTTGTGCGTGGCATCCATGGCCATCGCCACATCGAGGAACTCCAGGTCGAGGAAGGGCACGCGCGCCTCCACGCCCCAAGCCATCATCGACTTGTTCGCGCGCAGGCAATCGTAGGCATGCAGCGCATCGAGCTTGCGCACGGTTTCCTCGTGGAAGGCCTGCGCCGACGGTGCCTTGTGGAAATACAGATAACCACCGAAGATTTCGTCGGAACCTTCGCCCGAGAGCACCATCTTCACGCCCATCGCCTTGATGCGCCGCGCGAGCAGATACATCGGCGTGGACGCGCGAATCGTGGTGACGTCGTAGCTTTCGATGTGGCGGATCACTTCCGGCAGCGCGTCGAGCCCTTCGGCAAAGCTGTAGACGAAGCCGTGATGCACCGTGCCCAGCGCCTCGGCGGCGACCTTGGCTGCAGCCAGATCGGGCGAGCCTTCCAGCCCGATCGCGAAGGAATGCAGACGCGGCCACCAGGCCTCGGAGCGATCGCCATCCTCGATGCGCTCGCGCGCGAACTTGGCCGCGCAGGCGGCGACCAGCGAAGAGTCGAGCCCGCCCGAAAGCAGCACGCCATAGGGCACGTCGGTCATGAGCTGGCGATGCACGGCGGCTTCGAAGGCCGCGCGCAATGCCGACGGTTCGACGCGCACGCCCTGCGTGTGCGCGTAGTCGCGCCAGGGCTTGTGGTAGTAGCTGCGCAGCGAACCGTCGCGACTGTCGTAGACATGGCCGGGCGGGAACGCGCGCACATCGGCGCACAGTTCGGCCAACGCCTTCATTTCCGAAGCCACGCACAGGCGGCCCTGTCGGTCATGGCCCCAGTACAGCGGGCACACGCCGATCGGATCGCGCGCGATGAGATAGCGCTGCGCGGCGCCGTCCCACAGCGCGAAGGCGAAGATGCCGTTGAGCCGCGCGATCCATTCACCCGGTGAAGCATCGCCGCCCTCGCGGTGGAGCGCGTTGATGACTTCGCAATCCGAGCCACTGGTGAAGTCGTAGCCGCTCGCGGAACGCAAATCCTGATGGTTGTAGATCTCGCCGTTGACTGCGAGTGCGAGTGCGCCGTCGCGTGAACGCAGCGGCTGCGCGCCGCTGGCCGGATCGACGATCGCGAGCCGTTCGTGGACGAGGATCACGCCGGTATCGACGAACACGCCGCTCCAGTCCGGGCCACGATGACGCTGGCGCTGCGAGCAGGCCAGAGCCTGCTGACGCAGTTGGGCGAGGTCATCGCCAGGATGGAGATCGAACATTCCGAAAATCGAACACATGGTGAAACTCCTTGCAGGTGATGGGTCAAGCGAAAAGCACGGTGCCGCGGCACCCTTTCCACCAGAACCTGCCTGATTGCGGGCCACAAAAAAGGCCCGCTGCGGGCGGGCCTTGGTGTCGTAACGGTGTGAATCTTCGCCTACGCACAAGCCCCGCGATGTGAGCGCGGATTATTGTTGCGACGATTGTTCGCGGCCGCGACAGCGGCGGCGGGGTTGGGCACAATCGGGCGAATGGACAGATTCATGGCCGAACTAGAACACGAGCGCGTGATCGGCGCAAGCGAATTTCGCGATATGGACGAACACGGGGCGGGCAGATGAGACACCTCGGCCTGTTCGCGCTGGCCTTGTGGCTGCTCGGCGGCGCCGCATCGGTGCAGGCCGAGGAATCCGGCCAGCGCGTGCACCGCTGCATCGGTCGCAATGGCGAAGTCGTGTTCAGCGGCACCTGGTGCAGCGCCGAACCGGCTTCTGCGGGCGCACTGGCCAAGGCGCAGAGCGAGGCAGCCGCGCAGGGCGCACCCGCCGCAGATACCTGCGCGACTTCGCTGGTGCAATTGCGTGAACGCATCGCTGGTGCGATCGCGCGCCAGGATTCCAACACCATCGCCGGCGCGATGCGCTGGCGTGGCGTGAGTGGCGGCGAGGCCAAACAGGTGCTCGCGCAACTGCGCGATCTGGTGCGCGAACCCCTGCTCGCGATCGAGGGCGGCAGCGCCTCGATCGAGGTCAAGACCGGCAGCAATCTCGATGCCGGCGTGCGCAGCATGCGCTTTGGCATCAGCAACGAAAGCGGTTGCTACTGGCTGAGCTGGTAGGCCGGGCCGGCCGCGCGCGCTGGTATCATGAGCGTCCTTGCGCGGAGAGGCGACCATGACCCAGCAATACCCCGAACACATCTGGCAGAACGGTCGCATCAAGCCCTGGGCCGAAGGCACCGTGCACGTGATGGCGGCGGGCCTGCAATACGGCGCCTCGGTGTTCGAGGGCATCCGCAGCTACGACACGCCCAAGGGCGCGGCGATCTTCCGCCTCTCCGACCACAACCGGCGCCTGCTCAACTCGGCCAAGATCTACGAAATGGAGGTGCCCTACACCTTCGACGAGATCAACGCCGCCTGCCGTGACGTGCTCAAGGCGAACAACTTCGGCGCCGCGTATCTGCGCCCGTGCATCTATCGTGGCCTCGGCGGCTTCGGCCTGTCGGCGCAGACGCCGATCGATGTCTCGGTGGCAACCTGGAAGATGGGCGCCTACCTGGGCGCGGGCGTGCTCGAAGCGGGCATCGATGCCTGCGTATCGAGCTGGCAGCGCGTCGCGCCCAACACGATTCCCGCAGGCGCCAAGGCCGGCGGCAATTACCTGTCCGGCTCGCTGATCGCGCGCGAGGCGCGGCGCCTGGGCTTTGGCGAAGGCATTGCGCTGGCCTCGACCGGCCTGCTCAGCGAAGGCGCGGGCGAAAACCTGTTCCTCGTCTTCGACGGCGCGCTGCACACCACGCCGGTGAGCGCGGCCCTGCTCAACGGCATCACCCGCAACACGCTGATCACGCTCGCGCGCACCCACGGCATCGAAGTGGTCGAGCGCGACATCCCGCGCGAATACCTGTATCTGTGCGACGAGCTGTTCATGTGCGGCACCGCCGCCGAAATCACCCCGATCCGCTCGGTCGACGGGCGCAAGGTCGGCGCCGGCAAACCCGGGCCGCTCACCCAGCGCATGCAGGAGCTGTTCTTCGGCCTGTTCAACGGCAAGACGCCGGACCAATGGGGCTGGCTCGAGCCGGTCTGAGCACAGCCATCCGCCGGTCCGTGCCGTGTCCGCCATGCGCAGCTTCGTCCTGCGGGCGCGCTCCACCCCCGTCGACGGCGCCGCCCTGCTGGCATCCGTCGGCAGCGGCGCGCACAGCGAGATCCTCGCGCACGTGCTCATGAACGCGCTGTTCACCGCGCAGTCGCACCGCCCCGGCGTGGTGGTGCATCTGGTGCTGGAGAAGACCGCCGACTATTCCCGCACGATCAGCTTTCATTCCGACGAGCTGGGCGAGCTCGGCGGCTTCCACGAACACGCCCTGCTCGGCACCATCGCCCACGCTCTGGATGCCTCGCGCGGCATGGGCAAGGAGGAATGCCGCGCCGTGGCAGCGGGCATCACGGTACGCACGACCAGTTTCGAAAAGCTGCTCGCGGAGCTGGCCGCGGATCACCCCTTGTTCGTCATGGATCGCAAGGGCAAGGCGCTCGGCGCGCAGGAATTTCCGGGCAATCCCTGTTTCATCCTCACCGACCACCTGCCGATGCCGAAGAACAGCGCCCACGGCCTGGCGCGCCTGGGCGCAACGCGGATCAGCCTGGGACCACGCATGCTGTTCGCCTCGCAATGCGTGGTGTTGATCCACCACGCGCTGGATTGCCGCGAACGAGCGCCGTCGGGGGCGTAGCCCCGACCTACAAGAAAAGCCGTCGGGGACCTCGCCCCGACCTGCACAAGCCACGCATTTGTAGGTCGGCCCTACGCGGCCGACGTATGCGGCGCGCTCCTGCGAGAAGCCGTCGGGGGCGTAGCCCCGACCTGCAAGCCACGCATTTGCAGGTCGGCCCTGCGCCGCCGTGCGGCTTCATCCACCTGGACAGGTCGGCGGCGCGTCGAAACCGTCGTCGAAGAGCTGATCGCCCTGTTGTCGTTCGTAGGCACCGATGTCGGCCTGCGCACCCGACACGCGCACGAACGGCGAAGCACGCTGGTCGAATGGAGAGAGTCCTTGCGCCGAGGTGTTGCCCGCGTCGATCGCGGGGCTGCTTCTGGACAGGGCATGGGTCTGCGTGGGGCCGCCGTTGTTGCGCAAGGGTTGGAGCTGCGGGCACACACCGGTCGTCAGGGTATTGGGCAGGCCGATGATCGTGGTCGCGAACGCGAGATTGTTCGAGCCACTGGTGGGCGTCGAGTTGAGGCTGCCCGCGGTGAATTTGGCGACGCCGATGTCGTCGGGCGTGGTCACGGGATTGGCAAAGGTATTGTTCGAAAGGATCGAGCTTTGCAGCGTCACCAACTTCAATTGGTAGTGACTGGGGTCGGTGTAGTAGGCGCCGAGGTCGGAGATGGTGAAACCCGGTGAGTAGTGCCGGCCTGTAATGCCAGTGGCTGACCCCGCCGTATTGAAGGCCACCGTCGAGTTGTAGACGTGGATGGTGCCCGCGTTGGTGAGGGCGCCCCCGACCGTCTCGAGAGCGGAATTGCCCGACAGCGTGCTGTTGATCAGCGCGAAGTTGTCGGAGGCGCTGTTCAAACCGTCGATTGCGAAAATACCGCCGCCCTTCCAGGCGACATTGCCTGAAATCGTGGATGCAAACACAAGCACGCTACGGGAGGCGCGCAGACCACCACCCGTCCCGCCCTGCGCCGAATTGCCACTGAGCGTGCTGTTGGCGATGAAGACCTTGCTGTTGGGGTCTTCGGGCCCGATCAGGCCGGCCAGGCCCGGGGTGAAAATTCCTCCGCCGTCGCCCGACCCGGCGCCTGTGTGGCTCACTGC
>NSJK01000026.1 GCA_002632325.1 Lysobacterales bacterium
CCGAAATCGGCACGATGGATGGTGGCGTGGGCAGAAAAACCAAGCTTGCGTTTGAACAGGTAGGGATCGGTGCCGGCATGGTTGAGCGTGAAGGCGACATCGAGCGGCCGCTTCACGCCACGAAAATCCAGCGTGCCATGGATCACGCCGCGGTTCGTGTCGATGCGCTCGACGCTGCGGCTTGCATAGCGCGCCAGCGGCCATCGCGCGGTGTCCAGCAGCGCGCCCGAACGCGCGGCGTCATCGAGTTGCGCATTGCCCATGTCGATCGCGGCCAGATCCATCACGACATCGACCTGCGCCGTGCTCCAGTCATCGACATCGAAACGAAAACTTCCGGATTGGATCGGCACACGTCCGAGCGCGTTCGAGAACTTCTGGTGCATCACGCTGAACGAAATTTGCGAATGCGCTGGATCGAAGCGCCAGTGATCGCCCGCAGCCTGCGCCGACGTCGGCAGACCCAAGCCCGAACCGAGCAAGAGTGCGGTGCTGATGCTGAAGGCGGCAAGGCAGGAGGACATGATCTCGTGGGCTGGATCGGCAGACCCGGCCAGCTTGGCAAGAATCGCGCGTGCATGCCAGCAGGGCGCCGTGAACGCTGAGTTTCAGGGGTTTTGGCTTGCGCCGCGCTGTGCTGCTTGTTCTACCGTGGTCGCATTCGCGAAAACCGACTGACGTCCGTGCGGGTTCGTCCCGCGCCCCGCGGGGGCGCTGGCTGCGCACCTTGGCGTAGCCCGTGTTGCGCTCTTCGTTCTTGCAATGTTGGCGCGACAACCGACTCATGTCCGTATGGGTTCGTCCCGCATCCCGGCGGGAACGTTGGCTGCGCGCCTCGGCGTTGTTTGAGGTTGCCTTCCGAGCTGTCGCGCGCTCGCACGAGAACCCATCGACGTCCATGTTCGTTCGTCCCGCATCCTTGCGGTCCGGTTCCTTTTCTTTGCTTGCCCAAAGAAAAGGAACCAAAAGAAATGGCAGCCCAGCAGCGTCGCCTTGCGCGCTCCATGCGCGCAAGGTGCGCGAGCGGCGTCCGGTTGCGCCGACAGCACGTCCCTGTGCTGACGGCGCAATGAGCGCGATCCCTCGCGCTCCCCCTGCGGGCCACTTCGGCCGCCGCCCGCCGCCGCTGACGGGCACCCAAGGCCAAGGCGGCGCGCTCCTGCGCGCAGAAGCAGGAGCACAAGCAGAGGCAGGAGCAAAGACAAGGGCAAGGGCAGGAGCAGTTGTGGTTCTCGCGCTGCGCCGGCTTGTGCGGCCAGGATGGCCGCGCTCTTGGCCCCTTCCCCCTTTTGGCCCCGGCGCTCGCGCGAAGATGAGGCCCGCAGGGGCGGCGCGAGGGATCGCGCCGAGTTTGCCGTCAGGCCAGGGATGGTCTGTCGGCAAACCCCGCAGCGCGAGTGCGCAGTCACGCGCGCACGATGCGCGCGTGACCGGGGCCGCGAGGGTGCCCTTCTCTTTGGTGTCTTTCTCTTGGGCAAGCAAGAGAAAGACACCGGACCGCAGGGATGCGGGACGAACGAACATGGACGTGAGCGGGTTTTCGGATGACCGCCCGGCCGGCGCAAACCTGATCGCGGATCACGCCTCGGCGCGCAGCCAACGCCCCCGCCGGGATGCGGGACGAACGAACATGGACGTGAGCGGGTTGTCGTACGAGCGCCCGACAGCTGAGAAGGCAACCTCAAACAACGCCGAGGTGCGCAGCCATATCCCCGCAGGGATGCGGGACGAACCCATATGGACGTGGGTGGGTTGTCGTACGCGCGCCCGACAGCTCAGAAGGCAACCTCAAACAACGCCGAGGCGCGCAGCCCATGTCCCCGCAGGGATGCGAGACAAACCCGTACCTGAGTGCTCGGTTCCCGCGCTGGCGTTGCGGACAGAAAACGAACGCCGCTCGGCGCGGGCCGCAAATCCCGGTGAAACGTGCAGCCGGCGAACATGCAAAAGGAAGATCAACCAGTCGAGTCCTCGCGATGGAGCGCACCGCGCGCGCCATCCGCCGCGATGCGGGCGATGCGCTCGATGCGTTCGCGCGGCGGCGCGGTCAAGAGGGCGCGCAGACGGGTTTCGATGTCATCGGGGTCGAGCGTCGCGCGTTCGGCCAGCGTCGCCGCGAGTGCATGGCCGAGACTGTCGAACACCAGACCGTAGGCGACGGCATGCAGCATGCCGCCGCCGAGCGTTCCCAGGCCCGGAAATGCCTTGAGTGCATTGCCGGCGATCGCGAGCACGAGGGCGCTGGTGCTGCGGATGGTGAGGCCGATGCGGGCAAGCAGGGCATCGACGTCGATTTCGCGCACGGCGATGCCGTGGATACGCGCGAGTTCGCGCACGAGGCCGGTAGCGAGCGCGCCTTGAATGAGCAGGTCGGTGCCCGGCGCAACGGCGGCAAGCGCGCCGACCACGGCGCGGCGGGTGTATTTGCCGATGGTCTCGGCCGATTCGCGTGCGGCAGTCTCGCGCGCGATGCGATCGCCGCGACGGCCGACTTCGGCGAGCACCGCCGCTTCGCGTGCAGGTTCGAGTGCCTGCGGACCGCGCGTGGCGATCTGTTCAAGCGCGTCCCGCAGCGGCTCGATCTCGGCACGCCGTTCGCGCTCGACGCGCTCGCGTCGCCCATCGGCAAGCAAGCGCTCATGGCGCTCACTGCCGCCGGCGCTGATTGCGAGAATGGACTGTGTGCTCGCGGCGTAGCGCTCGTGAAAGCGCGCGAGCAGGGCATCGCGCTGTGCGTCGTCGTATTGATCGACCTTGTTGAGCACGAGCAGCATGGGCTTGCCGAAGCTGGCGAGCCATTGAATCTCGCTGTCCTGACTGCGGCTGAGATCGGCAGCGGTGAGATAGAGCACCGCATGTGCGCGCAGGGCTTCGTCGCGTGCGATCTGTTCGTGCAGGGCGCCATCGACTTCGCCGCTGCCGGGCACATCGGCGAGCACGAGGCTGCGCCCGCTGCGCAGTTCACCGCGATGATGCGACACCTGCTGCGTGGTGCCGCCACGCACGTCGATGTCGACGTGTGTCTGAGGTGCAAGCGCGCGAAGCAGGCTCGACTTGCCACTGGAAATCTCGCCGAACAGGGCAACGTGAAGTTCGCCGCTGTCACGCCGGCGGTCGAGCTCGGCGAGCTCGGCTTCGAGTGCCGCGGTGTCGGCCTGACGATCGCGCAAGGCATTGATGCGCTGCTCGACCTGGATGCGCGAGGCCGGCGCGACCGCATTCGACAGCGCAGGCGTTCGCGCGGGTCTGGCCAGACGCCACAAGGTCCAGCCGATGGCCGCGAGCAGCGCGGCAGCGAAGGCAATCAAGGGCACGCGCAGCCACAGCGGCTGCGCGCTGATGCGTTCGATGAGTTCGAGCAGGCCATTGAGCGTGGTGATTGCAAGGCCGATCGCGAACACCGCGGCGATCGCGAGGGCGGCGAGCAGGATCAGGCGCAGCGGCAGGCGGGCTTGGCTCATGCGTCGATTGTAGGCTGGCCGGGCGGCGGTTTCGCCAGCACGCCGGCGCTGTCACACTGCGCGACAGGGAGGGGCGCCGATGCGTATTGCGATCTGGGTGCTGCAGTTGCTGAGCATGGCCGCAGCGGCCGCGTCACCGCCCGCGCCACCGCAGTTCGTGTCAATGCGGGTCAACGACGGTCTGCCTTCGAGCGTCGTCTACAAGACCGTGCAGGATCACGACGGCTTCATCTGGATCGGCACGCAGGATGGTCTGGCGCGCTACGACGGTGTGGGCTTTCGCATTTTTCGCCACGATCCGGCCGACCCGACCTCGATTGCGTCCAATGACGTGTCGGCGCTCCTGATCGATCGCGACGGTCGACTGTGGTGCGGGGGCGAGGCATCGGGGCTCAATCGTCTCGAAGCCGATGGCAAGAGCTTCACCCACTGGCGCCACAAGGCGGGTGACTTGTCCTCGCTGGCGAGCGATGATCTCAGCGCGATCGTGCAGGACGTGGGCGGTGCAATCTGGGTCGGCACCTACGATGGCGGCGTCAATCGTCTGGAGGCCGATGGCAGCTTCAGCCATGTCGACCATGACGAGGAAGATCCGGCCACGCTGCGTTCGAGCAGCGTCTACACCTTGCTCGCGCGGCCCGATGGGCGTCTGTGGATCGGCACGGATGCCGGCCTCGACGTGCGTGAGCCGGATGGCCGCATCGTGCATGTCGATATCGGGCCGATGCAGAGCCGGCCCGGGCCGCCGATCGTGCTCGGCCTGATCGGTGATGGCGATGGCGTGCTGGTGGGCACGCGCAAGGGCGCGTTCCGCATCGGCTTCGACCTGCAATTCGAACGGGAAGTCGCAGCAAGCACACCGCCGCTTGCGGTGACTTCGTTTGCGCGCGGCGGCGACGGCGATCTGTGGTTGGGCTTGCTTACCGGCGTGGCGCGCATGGACGCCGATGGCAAGTTGCATCGCTACGGCGCTCAGGAAGCACTCGCCGGTGCGTACCCGGGCACCAACACGCTCGATGTGATGGGTGATCGCGAAGGCGGTGTCTGGTTCTCGCTGTTCGATGCGGGTCTCGCGCGGCTGCCGCCGCACTGGCGCAATTTTTCCGTGTTCCGCCATGTGCCCGGCGATGCTGCCAGCCTGAGTCATTCGCGCGCACGAGCGATTGCACTCGATGGCGAACGTGCGGTGTGGGTCGGCACCGGCAACGACGGCATCGATCGCATCGATCGCAGCAGCGGCGTGATCGAACGCTTCGGTGAGCACCTTGGCATCGGCAATCAGCGCATGACGGCGCTGCTCGCAGTCGATGCCGACACCTTGTGGGTTGGGTTCCAGCGCGGGCTGCGCCGCTACTCGATCAAGAGTGCGAGCAGCGTGGAGTTTCCGGTCGATCTCAAACGCGAGGATGCGCTTCCGCCGGGCTTCGTCGATCGGCTCCTTCTCGATGCGCAGGGCCGTCTGTGGGCGAGCGCGCACGGTGGCGGCATCGTGCGCATTGAAGGCGAGCCGCCACGCATCGTGCGGCGTTACCTGCCATCGACGCGGACGCTGGGCAATGCCGATGTGCGTGCGATGGCGCTCGATGCGCAGGGTGTGCCATGGCTGGCGACGCAGGCCGGACTCGAACACCACGATGCCGAACGCGATGCTTTCGTGCCGGCTGCGGGTGGGCCTGCCGACGCGCTCGACGCGCTCGCCTTCGCCGCTGATGGCACGCTGTGGATCCATCGCTGGCTCGGCGCGCTGGAATCCTGGCACGTCGAGGGTGATTCATTGGTGCGCGGTCAGGTGATCGATGCGGGCGTCGGTTGGCCGGCGCTCAAGGCCTCGGCACTCGCAGTGTCCGCCGATGGCGTGCTGTGGGTGAGCTCGCTGCGGGGTCTGTGGCAGGTCGATCCGCGCACTCGCGCAATCCGCAGGTTCGACACCCACGAAGGCTTGCCGAGTCAGGAGTTCCTCGGTGGTGCCTTGGTGCAGGCCCGTGATGGCAGCCTGTTCGCCGGCACGCTCGGTGGCGCGTTGGCGTTTGATCCGCTGAAGTTGCGCAACGAGGTACCGCCGCCATTGCTGCGGGTGACCGCGCTCGAGGTGCAGCGTGGTGGCAAGACCTTCGCGCTCGATGCGAAGCGGCGAATCGACCTGCACCACGATGACAGCAATCTGCGCATCCAGGTGCGTGCGCTGACTTACGTCGATCCCGCGTCGACGCGCTATGACTTCCGCCTCGTGGGACTCGAGCAGGAACCGATCCGCTCCGACAATGGCGAGCGCATCTGGTCGAGCTTGCCGGCCGGCAACTTCAGCTTGCAGGTGACGGCGCGCAGCGGCAACGGCGGCGAGGTGGCGCTCAATCCGCCGATCGAGATCAAGGTTGCGCGGGCGCCGTGGAATACGCCGCTGGCCTATGCCGTGTATGCGGCGGCCGTGCTCCTGCTGCTGTTGCTGTTCTGGCGCGCTGCACGTGCGCGCGCGCGGCGCCAGCATGCCTATGCGTTGGCCGAGGAGCGTCAGCGTTCGAGCGAGCAGATCAGCGCGGCCAAGTCGGCCTTCCTCGCCAACATGGGGCATGAGATCCGCACACCAATGACGGGCGTGCTGGGCATGAGCGAACTGCTGCTGAGCACGCCGCTCGACGCCCGGCAGCACGGCTACGCGCGGGCGATCCGGCAATCGGGCGAGCTGATCCTGCGTCTGATCAATGACAGTCTGGATCTTGCGCGCATCGAAGCGGGCAAGCTCACGCTGGAGGACGGCGTCTTCGATCCGGCCCTGCTCTTGCGCGAAGTCGCCGCGCTCGAGGAGCCTCTGGCGCAGCGCAAGCAACTCGCCCTGAGCTTGCGCATCGCCGCAGGGCTGCCGACGCGTGTCGGTGGCGATGCGATGCGCGTCAAGCAGGTGCTGCTCAACCTCGTCAACAATGCGATCAAGTTCACCGAGCGTGGCGCGGTCACGCTGGAGCTGGTGCGAACCGAGGATGGTCGGCTGCGCTACAGCGTGATCGACAGTGGTCCGGGCATGAGCGCGGAGGTTTGCGCGCGCCTGTTCCACCGCTTCGAGCAGGCGGCCGGCGTGAGCACGCGCCATGGCGGCAGTGGTCTGGGTCTGGCGATCAGCCATGATCTGGCCAGACTCATGGGCGGCGATCTGAGTGTTTCGAGCGTGCCGGAAGTCGGCAGCACCTTCCATTTCGAATTGCCGATCCGGCCGGTGCTGGACGATGCGCCGGCCGAATTCTCGACTGACCCGGCCGCCACAGGTCTGTCGATTCTGCTGGTCGAGGATGACGTCACGGTGGCTCAGGTGCTGTGTGGCCTGCTCGAAACGCTGGGCCAGCGTCCGCGCCATGTCGGCGATGCGCTCGCGGCGCTGGCCGAACTCGAAACGACGCGTTTCGATCTCGCCCTGCTCGATCTCGACCTGCCCGGTATCGATGGCCTGCAACTGGCGCGCATGATCCGCGCAGGTTTGCACGCGCGCCTGCCGCTGCTTGCGGTGACCGCGCGTTCGGTAGGCGATGAGGAGCTTCTGGTGTCTGCTGCCGGTTTCGATGGCCTCGTGCGCAAGCCGGTAACTGCGCAGAGTCTTGCGCAGGCGATCGAGGCGGTGCATGCGGGCGGTCGAGCGGTCGAGTAGCGAGGGTTCGCGGAGAGCTCGACAGGACAGCGTGGTATTGCCGAAGTTGACATCAGCGAGTCCGGCATTGCGCCGGACTCGCGCGTGGCATTGCGCTCAGGATTGGAATCCGTCGCGGAAGATCGTGTCGCCGTAGCAGACCATGGGTGAGACCACGAGCTTGGCGGTCAGCGCATGCTGACTGCCGAGCTGCACGGTCGGCTCGGCCTTCGGCACGGACAGACGTGCACGCAGTTCATGCGCCATGCCGCGTGACAGATCCTTGGTGGCATCGGATGCCACCGCTGGTGTCAGGCTCGCCTGCAACTGGTAACGGCCGGCAGTCGCGAGCGTGGGTAGCGCCGCTCCGGCAAGCACGAGCACCAAGCCGCAGAGCACTCCGCGCGGCCAACGGTGGGAACGAAGGGGCCCGGACATGGCGCTCACTCCGCCTTGTTGCTCAGGTGCTCGACAGCGACCGCGAGTTTCTCGATGCGTTCACGCAACGCGGCATTCTCGGCCTGAACCTGATCGAGGCGTCCGCGCAGTTCGGCATTGTCGCCCTCGAGCTTGCTGTTGAGGCCCTGGATCGCGACCAGCGCGACGCCATTGGCATCGACCGTGGAGATGTGCTGGCTGTCCTGGCCCAGGCCGAAGGCGGTGGCGAAGTCTTCGGCGACCGGTCCGAGGTGGCGCCCGTCCGTGGCTCCGCCATCGAGATAGGTCCAGGTCTGGATCGGCATCTTGACCAGCTTGCCCAGCACGTCGGCCGGGTTGACGTCGGCAAAGCCCTGCTTGAAGAAGCGGCTCGAGGCATTGGTCCACACACCGCCGCCCGAAAGGTAGGCGCCATTGCCGGTGCTGGCGTCGTGTCCGACCTTGAGCGGTTGTGCAGCCGAGGCGGCTGCGCCGTTCAGGCCAAGCGTCTGATTGGTGCCGAAGAGCGCTGAAAGATTGAAGGTGCCGGTGCTGTCCTTGTAGCCGTACATCATTCCGCTGAAGAAATTCGAGAACCGCCAGCTGGAGTTGCCCCCGACGCGCATTCCGAACGAGACTACGGAGCTGCCATCGACGGGCGCAAGAGTCAGGGTGTTGTCGAGCGGCGCCGTGCCATCGTCGGCCGTCGAGGTATTGATGCCCACGCCGCCCTTGGCGCCGATGATGAACTGATTCGCGGCGCTGTCCGAGTACGTTGCGGCCGACCCGCGGTCGCCCCAGACGAAGCTACCGGAATTGTTGGTCTTGCTGTTGTAGCCAGCTGCAAAGGAATAGGGTCCGACTGCACCGTTGGAGAGTCCAGTCGAGAATGCTCCCTGACCGGGTGCCGGGGCGCCCCCCCATGGGTAGACTTCCACTGCGCCGGTGCCTGCACGCACGTACATGGCATTCACGCCGCCCGCCTTGATCAAGACGTCCTGGGCATCGGCCGTGCCCAGATAGCTGCCGACCGGGTTGCCGGCGTTGCCATCCAGCGTCCAGCTGCCCGGGCAGGCGCTGCCCGTGGGCGCGACCGTGCTGCGACCGTCGAGGGATTCCCAGGCGCCGCCGGCCGTGCGCACGTCCACGCCGAGCCAGCCGCCCATGCTGGTCGATGCCGGGCCAAAGTCCACCGCGGTGCTGAAATTGCCATCGCGCACATCCACGCCGTGCAGGTCGATCGGGCCGGCCAGCACGCTGCCGCCCTTCTCGGACGAATACAGGGTCAGGCGCAGGTCATAACTGCCGTCGGCAGCTTTGCCGGCGCTGCTGAGCGAGCCGTGGTAGTTGAAGGTTTCAGCCTGCGCGGCTGGTGCGACCGCACCAAACAGGACGAACGCGAGGGCCAGCGGGATCAAGGTCTTGTTCATTTCCTTCTGCTCCGATTGGTTGTGGAGATGGGTCCACAGTGAGACAAAACGGAAAACGGCGGCAAGAAGAGACATGATTGGACAATCGTGCCGACTTCAATTTGATTTCAGTGAGCGTCGGGTGGCCCGCGCATGTGAACGGGTCATGCCTTGTCACGCCGTGGTGACGGTGGAATGATGCAGGTCATGCGCAAAGAGGCAGTTCGATGCGCAGCAAGGCGCAGGCCAGACGCCAATCGCGCGCTACGGTGCGCTTGCAGATGCCCAGTTGCTGGCCGATCTGCACAAATTCCAGGCCATCCAGATGATGCAGCTTGAATACACGCGCGCAGCGTGGATGACGCGTGGCGAGGTGTTCGAGTGCGTGGATCACGTCGACCGTCAATGCGGGCGAGTGGGGCGCGCGGATACAGTCGTCGTCGAGCGCGACCTGCAGGCAATCACCACCGCGCTTGACCGCATGACGCTCGCGCACACGGTCGCCGATGACCTGATGCATCGCGCGTGCGACGAGCGCAAGAAAATGCTGGCGGTCGTGAATCAGCGGCTGCGCGCCGGCGAGCTTGAGATAGGCCTCGCTGACAAGGGCGTCGGCTGCGAGCGATTCATCGTCATGGCCATGCAGGCGATGAGCATGGCGACGCAATTCCTGATGGAGCAGCGCGAACAGGGTGCGGGAATCCGTGCGCGGCGCATCTGATGCGCGCGCCAATGCAAGATTGCCGTCAAGCAGGCCCTCACTCGTCATGCCCCGCTCCCTGCTCGGTTCATGCGCGTGTCGTTGGTTCCGACACGGGCAGTATGCGCGGTTTGTGAGCGGGCCTCAATCGCCCGCGGCGAATTCAGCGGTTGCGGCTGAATTCGTGCACCGCATCCACCAACACGGCGACATGTTCGGGCGGGATGTCGGGCGTGATGCCATGGCCGAGGTTGAACACATGGCCAGGGTGCGCGCCGAAGCTGTCGAGCACGGCGCGGGCCTGGCTGCGAATCGCTTCGGGCGAGGCCGCGAGCACGGCCGGATCGAGATTGCCTTGCAGTGCAACGCGGGCACCGACCCGCTCGCGCGCCGCGCCGATGTCGATCGTCCAGTCGACACCGAGCGCGTTGCAGCCGGTATCGGCGAGTGCTTCCAGGTGCGCATTGGCGCCCTTGGAGAACAGGGTGATCGGAACGCCGGGCGCCTGCGCGTGGACCTGCGCGACGACCGCAGCGAGCCAGCGCAACGAAAACTCGCGGAACATCGCCGGCATCAGCAGTCCGCCCCAGGTGTCGAATACCATGAGCGCCTGCGCGCCGGCGGCGGCCTGCGCCGCGAGATAGGCACCCACGCTGCGGGCGAGCACCTCGAGCAGGCGGTGCATGGCTTGCGGATTTTCCAGCGCCAGCGCCTTGGCGCGTGCGAAGCTCGCCGAGCCTTCGCCCTCGATCATGTAACAGGCCAAGGTCCAGGGGCTGCCCGCAAAGCCGATCAGCGGTGCGCGCTCATTCAATTCCCTGCGAATCAGCCGCACCGCATCCATCACGTAGCGCAGCTTGGTTTCCGGATCGGGTACGCCGAGCCGGTCGATGTCGGCGACGCTGCGCACGGGGTGTGCGAATTTCGGGCCTTCACCTTCGACGAAGTGCAGGCCCAGGCCCATTGCATCGGGCACGGTGAGGATGTCGGAGAACAGGATTGCGGCATCGAGTGCGAAGCGCTCGAGTGGCTGCAAGGTGACTTCGCAGGCGAGTTCGGGCGTTTGCGCGAGCGCGAGGAAGCTGCCGGCGCGGGCACGCGTGGCACGGTACTCGGGCAGGTAGCGGCCGGCCTGACGCATGATCCAGATCGGCGTCATGTCCACCGGTTCGCGACGCAGTGCACGCAGGAAGCGGTGATCGGTCGTGATGGTCATTGCTGCTGCGTCTCCCTGCGCCGCAGCGCAATGCGTACATGAATCGCGCGGTCAGCGCGGCCCCTCGAAGCCCTGACTGAACATGATGCGAAAACCGCGCCCGAGCTGGGCATCGCGTGCGCGTTCGAACGCAGCCATGGCCGCATCGCGTTCGAGGTAGACCTCGCTCTTGCTGCTGGCGCGGTGCGTGCCTTGCTGCCCCCATTCGCGAAACAGCGTCCAGCCGCCGAGCAGATCCTGCTGCAGCACGATCTGGTAATAGCGCGGCGCATCGGCGCCGACGGCTTGGGTTTGCATGAATACGCGCATGGTGAGCGTGGGATTGTAGCCGGCCGCTCGCGTGTGCGGCAGCCGGAGCCCTCACCCTCTTTGGCCCGGAGGGTGACCTGCATCAGATCAGGGCAAGGCGCCGATCGGTTAGGATTCGCACCTTCAGGGGTCATTGGGGAAGGAATGCACATGGGTATCAAACGTACGCAGCTGTCTTTGGCCATCGCCGCCATGGGTTTGGCGGGTTCCTTGTGGTCGGGTGCGCTGCAGGCTCAGGACACGGGCAAGGCGAGCGACCAGAATGAAGAAAAGGTCACCAAGCTAGAAGGCGTGATCGTGGTCGGTTCGCGTCGTTACGATCGGGGTTCGGACACCGACACCGCAGTGCCGGTGGACATCGTGCCGATGACCAAGGCCGCCGATCAGGGCGCTTCGTTCGATCTTGCGCAGACCCTCGAGTACACCTCGCCCTCGTTCACCTCGGTGCGCCAGACCGGCGCCGACAACGCCGACTCGGTCGATTCTGCCGCGCTGCGTGGCCTGGGTTCGGACCAGACCCTCGTTCTCGTCAATGGCAAGCGACTGCATTCGACTTCGCTGGTCAACCTGTTCGGTGCGCGCAATCGCGGCATGACCGGCACCGACCTCAACACGATTCCGATGCTGGCGATCGGCCATGTGGAAGTGTTGCGTGACGGTGCCGCTGCGCAGTACGGCTCGGATGCGATCGCGGGCGTGCTCAATATCTCGCTCAAGCGCAGCCAGGGCTGCGAAGCGGTCGCCGGCTATGGCCAGTATTCGCGCGGCGACGGCAAGAACTACATCGCTTCCGGCTATTGCGGCTTCGGCGTCGGTGATGACGGCATCGTCGCGCTCACTGCCGAGTATCTCGACCGTGGCCGCTCCAACCGCACCACCGAGCGCGATCCGCTGCGCATCATCGGCGACACCGCGGTGCAAAACGGCACTTTCTACACGAATGGCGACATTCCGTTCGGCGATACCGCCCATTTCTATTTCGATGGTGGCATCCAGAACCGCGATGCCTCTTCGGCCGCGTTCGCGCGTGGCGGCCTCGGCTCGGACGACATTCCCTCGCGCAATTCCGCGGCAATGTATCCGAATGGTTTCGTGCCCTTCATCGATCCCTACGTGCAGGATCGTCATGCCACCGGCGGCATCTGGTGGCGCTGGAACGACTGGCGCGTCGATGTCTCGCAGACCTTCGGCTACAACAAGCTGATCGACACGATTCGCCATACGCTCAATGCCTCGATCGCCAACTATGATCTGGAACACGGCGGCCAGGGCATCAGTCCCGATCATTTCAATGCCGGTGGTTTCTCCTTCGGTCAGGCCACCACCAATCTCGATTTCTCGCGCTTCTTCGATGACTGGTTCGCGGGCACCAACGTCGCCTTCGGCAGCGAGTTCCGCCACGAGAACTACCAGATCTATGCGGGCGAGCCGGGTTCGTACATCGATGCCGACGGCCCGGGCGGCGGCAATGCCGGCAGTCAGGGTTTCCCCGGCTTTCAGCCGGTCGATGCCACCGACAAGAGCCGCAACAGCTGGGCGTTGTACGGCGACTTCGAGGTCAACTGGACCGATCGTTTCATGACCGATCAGGCGCTGCGCTACGAGAACTACAGCGACTTCGGCTCGACCCTGATCGGCAAGCTCGCCGGATCGTTCCGCGTCACCGACACGTTCCTGTTGCGCGGCTCGCTGAGCACGGGCTTCCGCGCACCGTCGCTGCAGCAGCGCTATTTCTCCTCGACCTTCACCGACTTCATCAGCGGCGTGCCGATCGATGTCGTGCTCGCGCCCAATGGCGGGCGCGTGGCCAATGCGGCGGGCATCCCCGCGCTCAAGGAAGAGAAGTCGCGCAGTGCCACGCTCGGTTTCACCTGGAAGCCGAGTGACGCGATTTCGGTCACGCTCGATGGCTACCGAATCGACATCGACGATCGCATCGTGCTCAGCGGCTACTTCGGCACCGACGATCCGAACATCGGCGCGATCCTCGAGCAGTTGGGTGTGGGCTCGGCGCAGTTCTTCGTCAACTCGGTCGATACGCGCACACAGGGTCTGGACCTCACCGTCAATCATTCGATGGATCTGGGCGCCGGTCATCTCGACAGCTTCCTCGCCTTCAACCACACCACCACCGAGGTCAAGCGTGTGCATACGCCGCCGTCCTTGGTCGGGCGCGAGGATTCATTGCTGGGCGAGCGTGATCGCCTGTTCATCGAGGGCGGCGCGCCGCGCTCGAAGGCGATCCTCGGCTTCGACTACACGCTCGGTGCCTGGGAAGCCGATCTGAAGATCATCTACTTCGGCCCGATGACACTGGGCACCTTCTCGGGCCCGCCGGTGCCCAACCAGCACTATTCCGACAAGACCTCGGCCGACCTCAGCTTCACCTACAACTTCAACGACAACATGAAGCTCACGGTGGGCGGGCAGAACATCCTCGACAAGTTCCCGACCCGGCAGAATCCCGACGAGACCGACAATGGCTACAGGTACGAGTCGGTGCAGTTCGGCCTCAATGGCGCGGCGTGGTTCGCACGCTTTGCCTACAAGTTCTGAGCGAGGCAATCGCCAGTTCGTGATTGGAAATCGGGCCCGCGCAAGCGGGCCCGATGCATTCGGGCTCGTGCCTTGCCTCAAGCGTCCGGGAGCACGTTTCGGATGGCGCTTTCATCGACATCGGGCACGATGTCCGCCTGCCCGATGCCATGCCACAGGATCAGGCGCAGGCGACCGCCGAGGTTTTTCTTGTCCAGTCGCATCGCTGCGAGCAGACGCTCGCGATCGAGCGGCGGCGGCGCAACCGGCAGGCCGAGTTCGCGCAACAGGGATTCGAGCCGCTGTGCATCTTCGGCGGGAGCGCGCCCCAGCAGGCTCGACAGGCGCGCGGCCTGCAACATGCCGATCGCGACTGCCTCGCCATGCAGCAAAGTGCCGTAGCCGGCGACGGTTTCCAGCGCATGGCCGAAGGTATGGCCGAAGTTGAGCAGGGCGCGCTCGCCGAGTTCGTGTTCGTCGCGAGCGACGATCGCGGCCTTGCTCGCGCAACTGCGCTCGATTGCTTCGCCCAGTGTCTGCCCATTGCGCGCGTTCAAGGCATCGACACGTTGTTCCAGCCAGAAAAAGAATTCCGGATCGGCGATCGCGCCGTATTTGACCACTTCGGCCAGACCCGCGCGGTATTCGCGGGGCGGCAGCGTGGCCAGTGTCGAGGTGTCGGCGACCACCGCGCGCGGCTGGTGGAAGGCGCCGACGAGGTTCTTGCCTGCGGGGAGGTTGACGCCGGTCTTGCCGCCGACCGAGGAGTCGACCATCGCGAGCAAGGTGGTCGGCATCTGCACGAAATCGATGCCGCGCATCCAGCAGGCCGCGGCGAAGCCGGCGAGATCGCCGATCACGCCGCCGCCGAGCGCGAGGATCGTTGCATCGCGGCTCGCGCCGAGTCGGGCGAGTGCGGCGAACACTTCGCCCGTGCGTTCGAGAGTCTTGTGCGCTTCCCCATCGGGCAACAGCAGGCTCGCATGGTGCAAACCGCCGAGAGCGGCTTCGACGCGCGCGAGGTAGAGCGGGGCCACCGTCGTGTTGCTCACCACCAGCACGTGGCGGCCGCCGATGGCGCCGCGCCAGCACGCAGCGTCATCGAGCAGACCATCGCCGATCCAGATCGGATAGCTGCGCGTGCCGAGGGATACTTCGAGGGTGCGCAGCGTGTTCATGGCGCGGCTCCGACGGGGTGGATGCACCAGGCCGCGGGCAGGCCGGCGAGCAGGTCGTGGGCCGCCTGCGTGCAGTTGCGCTGTGCGCTCGAGCGCAGGCGCAGGTCGGCGACTTCGGCGTACAGCGGGTTGCGTTCAAGGGCGAGGCTTTCGAGGCGCTCGCGGCGATCGGCAGTGCGCAGCAGCGGACGCTGGCGATCACGCGCGAGGCGTTCGAGCTGCACCTCGACATCGCTGTCGAGCCAGACCACGAAGCCGCGCTCGCGCAGGATTTGCCGATTGCGCACATCGAGGATCGCGCCGCCGCCAGTGGCGAGCACGATGCCCTCGCGTAGCGCGAGTTCGGCAAGCAAGGCATGTTCTCGCTCGCGAAAACCCGCCTCGCCTTCGAGTTCGAAGATCAGCGGAATCGAGGCGCCCGTGCGCAGCTCGATTTCATGGTCGAGATCGACGAAGGGCAAGCCCAGGCGCTCGGCCACGTGGCGGCCGACCGTGCTCTTGCCGGCGCCCATCGGGCCAATCAGGAACAGGTTCGATGCGGGAATCATCCGGCAATGCTAGCAAACACGCTGGCCGCTTCCGCAGCAAGCCCTTATGCTGTTGGTCCGTTTGCAGGTGAATTTTTCCATGACGCGCTTCGTGGTGCTGTTCATGCTGATCCTCAGCGCGCTGTTCGTCGCCGAGCTGCTGCCCCCGGTCGAGCTGCATGTGATCGATCCCTTCACCAATGGCATTGCCCAGGTCTGCGTGTGGCTGGTCGGCCTGTTCGATGCGCATGCGTTCTCGATCGGCAAGGAACTGCACAGTTCGGCCAATGGCTTCGCGATCTCGATCGAGCGCGGCTGCAACGGGGTCGAGGCGGTGATCATCCTGATTGCGGCGATGCTCGCTTACCCGGCGCCGTGGCGCTACAAGCTGCTGGGCATCGGCCTTGGCTTTCTCGCGATCCAGGCGCTCAACCTCGTGCGCATCATCAGCCTGTTCTACATCGGCCAATGGAACCGTGTGTGGTTCGACTGGTTCCACCTCTACCTGTGGCAGGCGCTGATCGTGCTCGATGCCCTGGTGGCGTTCCTGATCTGGCTGCGCTGGTTGCCGCGCGCCGCCGCCGTGGCAGCGCCGGCCGTGCAGGGCAGCGACGGGACCTGAATGGGCTTTCGCGGCACGCATTTTCGATACGGGTTGGTATAGTTGAGGCCGAGCGGCTCCACATGCCGCGCAACGGAGGGTTCGTCATGTCGGTTGCCAAGGTCATCGAGTTGAGCAGTTCCTCCCCCAAGGGCATCGAAGATGCCGTGCAGTCGGGATTGCGCAAGGTTTCGCAGACGGTCAAGAACATCAAGGGCGCATGGGTCAACGAAATCAAGGTCGCGACCAACGCCGACGGCACCATCACCGAATGGCGCGTCAACATGCGCATCAACTTCATCGTCGACTGATGTCGAGTTCATCCGCACAGGACACCGCAGGATGAATGTGCCTGCCCTTGCGATCGGGATCGTCGAGGACGACCCCGATCTGGCCGACATCGTCATGGCCTGGCTCGAAGGCGCCGGCTACTCGGTGCGTGTGTATCGCAATGCCACCGAGTATCGGCGCCGACAGGGTGAAGAGGCAGTCGATCTGTTGCTGCTCGACTGGAACCTGCCCGACGGTACCGGCATAGAGATCGTCGAAGCCGTGCGTGCCTCGCGCAATGCGCGCCTGCCGGTGATCTTCCTCACCGCGCGTGACAGCGAGGACGATATCGTGCAGGCGCTGGGTTGCGGTGGCGACGATTACCTCGTCAAACCGCCCAAGCAGCGCGAGTTGCTGGCGCGGGTCGGTGCAGTGCTGCGCCGCCATGGCATCGAGCGTGATGGCGAGGCGACGCTCGAACTGGGGCCGTATCGCATCGACATGTCGCGCCGGCGCATCAGCATCAACGGCGGGGAAATCGAGCTGACCCAGCGCGAATTCGATCTGGCCAATTACCTGTTCCGCCGTCAGGGCCGCATCGTCAGCCGCGACGCCCTGCTCAAGAACGTCTGGAACCTGCACGCCGATGTCTCCACGCGCACGGTCGACACCCATGTGAGCCGCCTGCGCAAGAAGCTCGATCTGGGCGGTGAGCATGGCTGGCGCCTCGCGGCGATCTACCAGCACGGCTATCGCCTGGAACCGGTCTGAGGCTCGACAAGCGCTCGCCCTCGCGGCCTAATGCGGGCATGGAAAACGCGCCCCTGCGCGCGCCGAGCGAGGATCAGCGATGGCCAGCGCAAGCAAACCCAAGGGCCGCGTCAAGGCGGTCGCCAGCAAACGCAAGACGGGCACGCGGACCACGCGCGTGCCGAACGTGCCGAAGAGGAAACCAGTCATGGCAGATCCGAAGAAACCCGCTGCCGACGGCGCCGCCGAGCGCAACGTCGACCAGATCCGCGACATCCTGTTCGGCGGACAGATGCGCGACTACGAACGCCGTTTCGTCGAACTCCACCAGAAGCTCGAAGCCGACCTTGCGCGCATGCGCGAGGCACAGGACAAGCGACTCGCGCAGATCGAGAAGCGCATCGATGACCAGTTCGACAAGCTCAACAAGCTCATGCGTCAGGAAATCGACGATCGCAATGGCGCGGTGGCCGATCTCGAATCACGCGTGCAGCAGGCAGCGCGCACTGCGCGCGCCGAGATCAACAAGGCGGTCGATGGCGTCAGTGGCGAGGTGGTGCAGAGCGACGAGCGCCAGCGCGCCGCACTGGATGACCTGCAGCAGACCTTCGCTGTGCGTGCCGGCGAAGCCGAGGCAGCACTGGCGCGTACCGGCACCCAATTGCGGGCGGAGAAGGTCGGACGCGAGGATCTGGCCGCCCTGCTGGCCGAATTCGCCCTGCGCCTCAAGGGTGACTTCGAATTGCCCAAGCCCAAGTAAGACGCGCGCCGGCCATGGCCACGCTCCCCGCCGGGGACGAACACGCCAAGCCGACCGGCGCTGCGCCTGCCGCGGCGGAGCCGGGCGACGAACTCGAACGCCTGCGCGAGCTTCTGCTTGGTGATGAGCGTCGCGAGTTGGTGGCCGCGCGTGCGCGCATCGCCGAACTCGAACGCATGCAGGGCAAGTTGTCGCAGCGCCTGCCCGACGCGGCAATCGCCGCGTTGCGCGAGCAGGGCGATCATCCCCGCGTGAGCGCCGCGCTCGCTGCGCCGGTGGCGCAAGCCTTGGGTGCCGCAGTTCACAACAACCGCCAGAGCATCATCGACGCCCTGTTTCCGGTGATCGGGCCGATGATCCGGCGCGCGGTCGCCGAGGCCCTGCGCGGACTGGTCGACAATCTCAATGGCGCGATCGAAAGCAGTCTCAGCCTGCGTGGCCTCAAATGGCGGCTGGAAGCCTGGCGCGGCGGCGTGCCCTATGCCCAGGTCGTGCTGCGCCACCGGCTCGCCTACGGCATCGACCATGTGTTCCTGATCGAGCGCGCAAGTGGCCTGCTGCTGCACCACGCCGCAGCGGCAGGACTGCCTGCGCTGGATGCCGACGCGATTGCGGGCATGTTGACTGCGCTCGGCGATTTCGTCGGTGATTCAGTCGGCAGCGACGATCATGCGCTCGACGCGGCTCAGGTCGGTGAATCGCTGGTGTGGGTCGAACATGGGCCACTGCTCAATCTCGCCTGCTTCATGCGCGGCGTGCCGCCCGCAGGCTTGCGCAGCCTGCTCAAGCAACGCCTCGAAGACATCCATGCGCGCCTTGCGGCGATGCCCGACGGCAGCATGCTGGCGGATCTGGCCGCTGATCCCGAAGTGCAGGAGCGCGTCGATCCCGCCTCCCTGCTGCGCGAGGCGCAGATTGCGTTGGCGGCTGATCCTGCGGCCGCGCCCAAGCGCAGCTCGCCTTGGCCGCTGCTGTTCATTGCCCTGCTCGTGCTCGGCGTGCTTGGCTGGCAGGGCGTGCAGCGCTGGCGCTGGCAGCAAGGCATCGACGACTTGCGCGTGAGCCTCGCTGCCCAGCCGGGCTTCGTGCTCGGCAAGATCGATGCGCGCCCTTGGCGCTCGCTGGTGGTGCACGGCTTGCTCGACCCCGATGCGCCGTCGCTGAAGGCCTTGCTCGACCGAGCGGAGCTGGGCGCCGCCACGCGCCGCTTCGAGACCACGGGCTATGTCTCGACCGATGATCGCATCGTCGAGCTGCGTGCGCGGCGTCTGCTGCAACCACCATCCGACGTGACCTTGACAATGCATGAGGGCGTATTGACCTTGGCCGGCGAGGCGCCGGCAGACTGGAGCGCCGCGGCACTCGCGCGTGCGCCGCTGATTGCAGGCGTGCGTGCGGTGAATTCCAGTCTGGGCGCGCCGATCGACCCGCAGATCGTCGCGCGCGCGGCGCTCAAGCAGGCGATAGCCGAACTGGATGCACTCCGCGTCGATTTCGTGCGCGAGGACGAGCCGGTGGCTGGCAGCGACACGGTGGTCGATGCAATGGCAGCGAAACTGCGAGGTCTGGATGCGCTTGCACACGATGCCGGCGTCACCTTGCACCTGCAGGCGGTTGGCACCTCCGACGAAACCGGCGGGGATGGCACCAACGAGCGGGTGCGCGGCCTGCGTGCGCGCTGGCTGGCGCTGGCGCTGGCTGCGCGCGGAATCGGCGATGTCGGCGAGGCCGATGCCGCGGCCAATCCCGAGCCGAGCCGGCGCAGTGCGAGCGTGCAGATCGCGACAGGTCCGTCGCCGTGAGTGGCAGCGCGTTCAAGGTCTGCATGCTTGGTGATTTCGGCGTCGGCAAGACCAGCTTGGTCGCACGTTTCGTGCGCAGCACGTTTTCCGACAAGTATCTGACCACGATCGGCGTCAAGGTCGACAGCAAGGAAGTCCTGCGTGCCGGTCGCGAGCCGGTCAAGCTGGTGCTGTGGGACATTGCCGGGCGCAATGCGCTCGACACCGTGGGCGCGAATTACCTGCGCGGTGCGCACGCGCTGCTGCTGGTCGCCGATGGCACGCGCGAGGCCAGCCTCGCCACAGCGCTCGATCTGTTGATGCAATCGCGCAGCCTGCTGCCTTCCGCGCAGGTGGTGCTGGCGATCAACAAGCAGGATCTGGTCGAGCGTTGGGAAGTCGGGCCGGCCACGGTCAGGCAGTTGCGACAGAGCCTGCCGGTGTTCGAGACCAGTGCGGCCAGTGGCGCAGGTGTCGCGGATGCCTTCGCGGCGATCGCAGCGGGGCTTGCGCCATGATCGACTTCGATGCCTTGCCCGCACGCGTACGCGATTTCCTGCGCGAGCTCCTGCTCGAGCGTGCGCACGTGCTCGTGCTGGGCTTGGGCAAGGACTGGAGTCTGCGCGAAGTCCTCGGCGATGCGGACTGGCACGAGCTCGACATCGCGCAGCCAGGCGCCCTGCTCGCGAGCCTGCATGACTTGTTTGTCGGCATCGAGCCGGGCAGCGACGAGGAATTGCCGTTCGTCGAGCTGGCCAACGGGCGCAGCGTGCACGTGCACCGCCTCGTCGATGGTGATGGCTTCTTTCTGATCCTGCTCGATGCGCAGGCGGCACGCGATGCGCAGCGCAATCCGCAGCAACTGGCCAATGAAGCGGCTCTGGCCGGACACGAGAAATCCAAGGCGATCCAGTCGCTCAAGCAGATTCGCAGCGAACTGGAACATCAGCAGGCGCGACTGGAAGAAGCCAACAACCTCAAGAACGCGTTGATCGCGACAATGAGTCATGAATTTCGCACGCCGCTGGCCTCGGCCTTTGGTCAGTTGCGCGAACTTGAGTTGCGACGGTCGGCAGGCGACGCGGAGATCCGTGCGCTGCGGCGCAGCCTCAGCCACTTGTTCGTGCTGGCTGAGAACCTGCTCGAATACGGGCGCGGTGAAGCGGGTGGCGGGCTGCTGCATCCGGTGCCGATCGATTTGCGTGCGCTGCTCGATGACTGCAGTTCGATGTTCCGACCGCTGGCCGAGGCCAAGGGGCTGGCGTTCCATGCGAGTCTCGACGCCGCTTCATCGGCGCCGGCGTGTTTCGACGAGGTGAAGCTGCGTCAGATCCTCATCAACCTGCTCGCCAACGCAGTGCGCTACACCCAGCGCGGCGAAATCGTGCTGGCGCTGCGCTGGGACGGCGAGCGCCTGCACATCGAAGTGCGTGATACCGGTATCGGCATTGCGTCGGAGTTTCGCGCCAGCGTGTTCCGGCCATTCAATCGCGGCGCGCAAACCGGCAGCCGCGGCGCCGGACTCGGGCTGAGCATCGTGCAGCGCCTGATCGAACAGATGCGTGGCCGGATCGAGCTCGACTCCGAGATCGCTCGCGGCAGCTGCTTTCGCCTTGAACTTCCGGGCGCAGCGCTCGCGGCAGCGCCGGCCACGCGAGGCGACCTGCAGGGTCGTGTCTTCGTCGTCGATGACGATCCCGACATCACGCAGCTGCTCGAACATGCGCTGGGTGGTCTGGGCCTTGAGGTGCAGTGCTTCGCCGAGGCTTCCAGCGCGCTCGATGCCGCGCTCGCGCAGCCACCGGCGCTGCTGGTGGTCGACATGCAGATGCCCGGACTTTCGGGCGGCGAGATGGTGTTTGCCTTGCGCGCGAGCGGTCATCGCGGCGCGATTCTCGTGCTCTCGGCCAATGCCACGGTCGAGGCGCGTGACGCCGCCTTGCGCGTCGGTGCCGATCGCTATCTGACCAAGCCGATCGACTTCGCCCATCTCGAGGCGAGCGTGCGCGACTTGCTCGCGCGCGGCTGACTCGCGCGGCCGGGACGCCCGTGCACGGCGTCCCGGCCGCGTCGTTCATGGGTCTCAGTCTTCTTCGACGCGCGGCTTCCAGGAATCGACGAGCTGCTTCTGGATCTGCGCCGGCACCGGTTCGTAGTGGCTGAACTCGATGGTGTAGCGGCCTTCGCCACCGGTCATTGCCTTGAGCTCGGTCTGGTAGTCGACGATTTCGGCGAGCGGCACCTGCGCCTTGACCACGATCTCGCCACCGCGCAACGAATCGGTGCCGCTGATGCGCGCCCGTTTGCTGGCGAGGCCGCCGGTGACATCGCCCATGTGCGCATTGGACACGGTCACGTCGAGGTTGACGATCGGTTCGAGCACCTGCGGCTTGGCGTTGGCAATCGCTTCGAGAAAGGCCTTCTTGCCGGCCGAGACGAAGGCGACTTCCTTGGAGTCGACCGCGTGGTACTTGCCGTCATAGACGATCACCTTGACGTCCTGCAGCGGATGACCGGCGATCGCGCCATGTTCGAGCACCTGGCGCACGCCTTTCTCGACTGCGGGCAGATACTGGCCGGGGATCGTGCCGCCCTTGACCTCGTCGACGAACTCGAAACCGCCGCCGCGCGGCAGCGGCTCGATGCGCAAGAACACCTCGCCGAATTGGCCGGCACCGCCGGTCTGCTTCTTGTGGCGGTAATGCCCTTCGGCCTTGAGCGCGATCGTCTCGCGGTAGGCGATGCGCGGCGGGCGCGTGGTGACCTCGACGCCGTAGCGCTCCTTCATGCGCTCGAGCATGAGCTTGAGGTGCAGGTCGGACAGGCCACGGATGATCGTCTCGTTGAGCTCCATGTTGTGTTCGACGCGAAAACACGGGTCTTCCTCGCCGAGCCTTGCCAGCGCGTTGGCGAGCTTCTGCTCCTGGCCCTTGTGCGCGGGCTGTACCGCGAGGCCGAACATCGGCAGCGGAAAGTCGATCGGTGCGAGGTGGATCTGATCCTCGTCGTGCGAGTCGTGCAGGATCGCGTCGAAATGGATTTCCTCGACCTTGGCGACGGCAGCGATGTCGCCCGGAATCGCCTGCTCGATCTCGGCGTGGTCCTTGCCCTTGAGCTTGAACAGGTGACCGACCTTGAAGGGCTTCTTGCCGTCGTCGATGAACAACTGGGTGTCCTTGCGCAGCGTGCCCTGATAGACGCGGAAGATGCTGAGTTTGCCGACGAAGGGATCGTTGACGATCTTGAACACGTCGGCGATCACGTGATGGGCAGGGTCGGCACTGGCTCGGATCACCTGCGCATTGGCGCCGCTGCCTTTGACGAAGGGGGGCGGGTTGCCTTCGAGCGGATTGGGCAACAGGCGCGTGGCGATGTCGAGCAGTTCCTTCACGCCCGCGCCAGTGCGCGCCGAGGTGAAGCAGATCGGCACCAGATGGCCTTCGCGCAGGCATTGCTCGAAGGCATCGTGCAGTTCCTGCCCCGACAAACCCGCTTCGCCGTCCTCGAGGTAATGACCCATCACGCTTTCGTTGATCTCGACGACCTGATCGATGATCTGCTGATGGGCATGGGCGACCGAGGAGAAATCGGCTTCTCCCTGCGGCTGGAAAAAGCAATCGACCACGCTGGCCGCCTTGTTCGCGGGCAGGTTGATCGGCAGGCACTGATTGCCGAATTCATCGCGCAGCGCCTCGACCAGGCCCTCGAGGTCGGCGCCTTCGTGGTCGATCTTGTTGATGACGAGAATTCGGCACAAGCCGCGTTTTTGCGCGCGTTCCATCAGGCGGCGCGTGTTGTGGACGATGCCGACCGCGGCATCGACGACGATCGCGCAGGTTTCCACCGCGCCCAGCGCCGACAGCGTCTGGCCGCGGAATTCGTGGAAGCCCGGCGTGTCGATGAGGTTGATGTGGGCGCCGGCGGTGTCGATCGAGGCGATCGCGCTGTTGATCGAATGCTTGCGCTCGCGCTCCATCGCATCGTGATCGGAGATGCTCGTGCCCTTGTCCACCGAGCCTGCCGTCTGGATTGCGCCGCCGGCATGCAGCAGGGCTTCGAACAAGGTGGTTTTGCCGGCGCCCGCTTGGCCTGCGAGGGCGATGTTGCGGATTTCCTGGGTACTGTAGGACATGGTCGACCTCCCGATTGCATGGGTGGGACCGTCACGGCGACCGGCTCGCTGCGCCTGCGCGCTGGCAAGGCTGGGGGTCATGGCGGAGTCGCCGCAACGTCGCGGCGGCGACGGCATAGCCTTGTCCGATCGGCAACGGTGGTCAAGGGGCAGTGCGTGATGCTGCGGGAGATTGGCGCCGGGTCAAGCCGATGCACGGCGCCGACGACACAGGATGTGTTGTCGGTTTAACCTCACTTTAGCGTGCGCCCGGTATTCTGCGCCGCTTTGCAGCGATGGCATTGCCTTGGCCGACAGCGCCCGACCCGAGACCGCGACGCCGACGCAGGGCAATGAGCACGAAGTGCTGTTGCATGCACCCGGTTCGCTGCGCCTGGCCAGCGATGCGCTGCCCTGGCAACGCAGCCTGCGCTGGCAGGACGCGGAGCGCGATCGGCGCATCTTCTGGCTTGGCGGCTTGCTCGCCTTCGCGATCACCGTGCTCGAACTCGGCGGCTTCGCGCTGGGCATGCATTCCTATCGCAGTGCGCACTGGAAGCGGATGACGGCGCCGCAGGTGATCACGGTGAGTCTGATCGAGCCGATCAGCGAGCAGCCACCGCCACCGCCCGAACCCGAGCCGCCGATCGTGGTGCGACCCAGCCGCATCGCGATCGCGACGCCACAGGTCAAGACCGCGCCGCCCCCGCCGCCGCGCGCCGAGGAATCCAGCGATGCGATGCGCGCGCGCCTCGGCCAAGGTGGAACGGCCGCGCCGCTCAAGTTGTTCAATGCCGACGGCAGTGTGCGCATGGGCAGCGGCACCGCGCCGATTTCGGCGCCGGCTGCGCCCGCGCCGAAAACCGAACGCGAGGCCGCGCAGCAGCGCTGGGCGCAGATCGAGGAACGCGGCAATCCGCTCAATTGCAAGAAGACGCG
The DNA here is from genome assembly GCA_002632325.1 of Lysobacterales bacterium. Classification (GTDB taxonomy): domain Bacteria; phylum Pseudomonadota; class Gammaproteobacteria; order Xanthomonadales; family Rhodanobacteraceae; genus Dokdonella_A. The sequence continues at coordinate 24,578 of NSJK01000026.1, forward strand.
GTTTGCGGGTGCCTTCAGCCCGGATGAAAGTCTCGGTGACAAGGTTAGCCGCAAATACCTTGGATGGATCGGCCTCGCCGATCCGCAGGCGATCGGCCACCGCGCGCAGCAGCGCGCCGAATCGGGCGGCTGCGAACCCGCGCAATAGCTGCACGAGGATCATGCCGATCGCATCCGATCAGGCGCATGAGGGTGTCGGCTCGGGCATACTGGGCTCTTTCATGAGGCGCGACGTCGTCGCGTTCTTGCTGCGGGCCGATGATGAGCGACGACGACGTACCCCTGTGCGTGGACATGGATGGCACCCTGGTGCGTTCCGACCTCAGCATCGAATCGGTGCTCGCGCTGGTGCGTCGCAATCCGCTGTACCTGTTCGTGCTGCCGTTCTGGCTGTTGCGTGGACTGGCGTACTGCAAGCGTGAAATCGCCCGCCGCATCGTGCCCGACGTGTCGCAGTTGCCGTTCGATCCGCGCATGCTGGGTTGGTTGCGCGAGCAGTTCACGCGGCCGCGCGTGCTGTGCACCGCCTCCGATCAACGCGTGGCCGAGGCGGTGGCTGCGCGTGTGGGCCTGTTCGATGCGGTGCTGGCCAGTGATGGCAAGGTCAATCTGTCCGGGCGGCGCAAGGCCGCTGCGCTGGTGGCGCGCTACGGCGAGCACGGTTTCGACTATGCGGGCAATTCGCGCGCTGATCTTGCGGTGTGGACCAAGGCGAGGCGTGCCATCGTCGTCAATGCGCGGCCGGACGTGCTGCGCTCGGCGCGCAAGCGGGCCAAGATCGATCGCGTGTTCGCGCCGGCCACGGGTGTCTGGGGCGAACTGCTGCGCGCGCTGCGTCCGCACCAGTGGACCAAGAACCTGTTGATCTTCGTGGCGCCACTGGCTGCCCATCGAATCGATCCCGAGCTGGTGCGCCACTCGCTGATCGCCTGCGTTGCGTTCTGTCTGTGCGCATCGGCGGCCTATCTGCTCAACGACCTGATCGACCTCGATGCCGATCGCGCCCATCCGCGCAAGCACCTGCGACCTTTTGCGGATGGACGGCTGTCCCTGCTGGCCGGAGTTTCCGGCGTGCCGATTCTGATCCTCGCGGCATTCGCCTGTGCGCTGCTGTTGCCGATGCCCTTCACATGGACCTTGCTCACCTATGTGGTGACCACGCTGGTCTATTCGCTCTGGCTCAAGCGCCTGCCGGTCATCGATGTGCTGGTGCTTGCCGGCCTGTACACCTTGCGCATCGTTGCCGGCGGTGCAGCGGTCGCGGTCGATATTTCGACTTGGTTGATCGCGTTTGCGATGTGCCTGTTCCTCGGCCTCGCCCTGCTCAAGCGCGAAATCGAGTTCAGCCGATTGGCGAAAGCGCCGGCCGCCGTGCTGCGCGGGCGCGGTTACCGGCTGCGTGACCGCGGCTGGTTGCGTGTGGTCGGCATCGCCGCCGGAGGCGCTGCCGTGGGCGTGCTCGCGTTCTACATCGACAGCACCAAGAGTGCCGAGCTGTATGCCCAACCGCAGCGTCTGTGGTGGCTGGTACCGCTGCTCGCGGCATGGCTTGTGCGCTTGTGGACGCTCGCCTCACGCGGCCGCATGCACGACGACCCCTTGGTATTCGCGCTGACCGACTGGGTGAGCCTGCTCGCGCTCGCAGCGGCGTCAGGTCTGGTCTTGCTCGCCTTGTGATGCGCATGGTTCGCGGTGCTGGAACGCGGCGAAGGATTTAGCAGGCTGCTGAAAAACCCTTTTCAGCAGCCTGATAGCGCAGTGCAGGGATGCACTGCACGCGAATCGATCACGCACGTGATTGATTCGTCGGAGACGAGTCCGGGCATGTACCGGACTCGTCGAGCTGAGGAAGTCCAGGATGGACTTTTTCAGCACCCTGTTAGTCCCGTCGATATGATCGATCGTGATGGAGCGTGGTGCCGGAAGAATGTTAATTTGACGCAGTCAGGGAGATTTTTCAGCATGAGGCTATTCGATGTCTTGCTATTGCAAAGGATTCGTTGCGGCGCTCGCAGCCGCCGTGACGCTTGGCGCACTGCCCCCGAGCCACGCTGCGTCAGTTGATTCCGCCGCCAACACGCTTGGGGCGTCTTTCGACCTCACGCTCATGATGAACTCGCTGTCGGTGTGCTCCACCACACCGAGCACGTCGGTGCGCGTCGGAGCGACTTACTTCAGCGGCAGCGCGCCAATCAGTCTTTCCGTGTCCGGCGTGCCGGCACCGAGTACGGCGGTGTTCGATCCGCAGGTGCTGACTCCGCAGGTGGCATCTTCCGAATTGACCTTGTCGGGCTTCGCAGGCGTGCCCCAGGGGAGTTACGCCTTGCTGGTTACCGGGACCGGGGCGGGCTCGGTCAGCAAGAACCTGCAATTGAATGTCGCCACGGGGCTGCCGGGCAGCGTCACTCCGCAGTTTCCCGCAGACGGAGCCACGGGCGTCGAACTCAGGCCAACCTTGAATTGGCAAGAGCTTGGTGGTGCGAGCTCCTACAAACTGGAAGTTGCAAGCGACCTTGCATTCTCGAAAATCGTGTTCAGTCAGAACGGGATCACGAGCACGGCGAGGACTTTGCCTTGGTTGTCTCCGGGCAAGACCTATTACTGGCGGGTGACCGCGAACAGCGCCTGCGGTCAAGGTGTCGTTTCGTCGGCCATCAGGTTCACGACCGCGACAGAAATCTGCAGCGCGCCGGGAATTGCCATTTCCGGCGGATCTGTCGGCGTCAATGACACGATCGTCCTTGGCGGTTCGGATACGCTTTCCAATCTGATGGTGTCATTCAACGCGACGCATGGCTGGGTCGGCGACCTCAAGGTCACCTTGAGCAAAGCCAACGCCATTTCGGTGCTGATTGATCGCCCCGGCGTGCCGGCCACCGCGAATGGCTGTGGTGGCGCCAATATCGATGCGATTCTCGATGCGGCCTCGTCGAGGCCGGTCGAAGATGTCTGCGAAACCAGCGGCGTGGCCATTGCCGGCATCGTGGCGCCAAACACACCGGGCTTTGCGCCCTTCATCGGCCTGCCGCTGGAAGGGACATGGACCTTGAATGTTGCCAGCGTCGGAAATGGTGGTTCGGGATTCTTCAATGACTGGTGCCTCATTCCCGTCATTGTGGACGACGTGATCTTCGAGGACGGATTCGAGACGCACTGAGGTCTTTCCTGTTGATCGGTTTCATGGGGCCGCCATGCGGCCCCTTTTCAATGAGCCAGACTCTTCACGTCATTCGAGATCCGCTGTGATCCGATCCTGGACAACATTCGGAATCGCATGCAGCGTGCGTTGTGGCAATGCAACAAATCGATTGTGCATTTCCGTCTTGCGCGCCCGGATGCCTGGGGCAACGCTGATCAAGTAGCACAACCGTCATGGCGTCCAGAAAGTTCGCCAGTCGCGTTGTGCGGCGAAGGCAAGGCTGGTTGCCTTGGCGAGCCGTGCGGCGCGACTGGGGGGCTTTCCGGGCGCCACCCAGTCGCAACAGATCAAACTGTTGGGCGACGCCTGTCTGCGCACAGCTCTTTGGCGCGTTGCCTTGAAAGACGGCCAGTCTGTCTGCGGCAGCGCTCCTCGATCTGCACGCAGACAGGGGGCGTGACGATTGCGCTACTTGATCAGCGTTGCCCTGGTTGCCTAGCCGATTGCCGCGTCTCGGAAACGCCGCACAACACACATGTCTTTACAAATGTTAGGCTCGGCGGACAGGGGCAACAAAATCGGCTGGGGTCATCTATGTCTCACAAACGCACAACACTGGTTGCGGCGCTGCTGATTGCCGCATCGACGGCAGGATTCGCCGCCGCCAACGGCAGCGCACCCGCAAGTTTCAGCGTTCCGCTTCAATCGATTGACCAAGTCGTGACCGCACGATTCGGCTCGCTCGATCTGCAAACCATCGCCGAGGAAGACGCCTTGCGCGAGGCCAGCGGCCAACCGATGCGCTTCGCGATCGCGCATGACAGCACGGTCGATGCTCGCAACGGCGGCAGTTGGGAAAGCAAGGGTGGGCAAAGCGTCTGGCGTTATCGCGTGCAAGCCGACAATGCCGCGTCCCTCAACTTCGGTTTCACGCATTTCCGCCTGCCGCCGAGTGCGCAGGTCTACATCTATGCGAGCAAGGACCATGCGCAGTTGGCCGGTCCGTACAGCGCAGCCACGCACAACGCACTGGGCCAGTTGTGGACGCCGATCATTGCCGCCAGCGATGTCGTCATCGAACTGGATGTCGCCAGCGGCGAACGCGATCAGGTCGAACTGGTGCTCGGCAAGATCAACCAGGGTTATCGCGGCTTCGGCACGCAGAGCAAGGGCTATGTGCAGCCCGCCCTGAACCTGACCGGTGAAGGCAAGTCGGCTTGCTCGCCTGATGCGATCCGCTCGGGTTCGTGCAACATGGACGTCGCCTGTCTCGATCCGTCCGACCCGTGGAACAATCCGCGTCGCTCGGTCGGTGCCTACACGATTGCCGGTACCGACACCTGCACCGGCTCGCTGGTCAACAACACGGCGAACGACCGCAGCATGCTGTTCATGACGGCCAGCCATTGCAACGTGGTCGCCAATCCCGCCGGTATCGTCGTCTACTGGAACTATGAATCGCCGACCTGCCGTTTGCCCGGCAGCGGGGCGAGCGGGACGCCGGTGACGCGGCCCAACACGACCAGCAGCGGTTCGACCTTCCTCGGTCGCACTCGCAATCCGTTCAACAGTGGCGATTGCACCAATGGCGCGGTCTGCTCGGACAACACCGTGGTGCGCCTCAATGGTACGCCCGACCCGGCGTGGAACCTGTATTGGGCCGGTTGGGACCGCAGCGCGACCGGCGCGGTGTGCACGCCCGGACCGAACCCGAATTCCGATGTCGGCGAGTGCGCCGCGATCCATCATCCGGGCGTTGACGAAAAGCGCATCACCTTCGTCGAACAGAATTTCGAGGTCGGCGGCATCTCGGGCGGCACCAACACCCACTGGCATGCCTACTGGGATCCGACCCCGCCGATCCTGCCCGGCATTCCCGCGCCGCAGCCCCCATCGCTGCCGCCGGGCGTGACCGAACCGGGTTCCTCGGGTTCGCCGCTGTACAACGCCAGCCAGCATTTCGTCGGCGTGCTCAGTGGTGGTCCTTCGTCTTGCGGTGCGACCGGTGCGAATCTCTCGGACTTCTACGGCCAGCTCGCCGTTGCCTGGGAAGGCGAGGGCACCGCGGCGACGCGCATGAAGGATTGGCTCGATCCGTCCAATACCGGCGCCACGGCGATCGACGGCATCGGCATGTCGCCGTTCACGTTCGCGCTCAGCCCGACGTCGGTGTCGGTGTGCAACACCACCAACAGCGCCGCGATCAATCTCGCCGCCACCTACGATCAGGGTTTCAGCAATCCGGTCAACCTGACCGCAACCGGCAACCCTGCGCCGAGCACGGCTGGATTTGCACCCGCAACGCTGACGCCGCCGACCGCGGCTTCGGTGCTGACCTTGGGCGGTCTCTCGGGTGTTGCGCCGGGCAGTTACACGGTCGTGGTGACGGGCACGAGCGGCTCGGATGTTGTCAACAAGAACCTGCCGTTGACGGTCGCCGCTGCACTGTCGGGCAGCATGAACCTGCAGTCGCCCGCTGACGGTGCCACCAGCGTCGGCACCAGCCCGACCCTGACTTGGGCCGCGCTCACCGGTGCCGCTTCGTACACGGTCGAAGTTGCCACCGATGCTGTGTTCGCCAACATCGTCGTGAGCCAGGCGGGTGTCACCGGTACCAGTCACGTCGCCACGGGCCTCAACCCGAGCACGACCTACTACTGGCGCGTGAAGCCGACCAATGGCTGCGGCGATGGTACGGTCTCGGCAACCTTCAGCTTCACCACGGCCAACATCATTTGCCACGCGCCGTCGCCAGCCCTGGCGATTCCCGACGGCAATGCGACGGGCGTCAACGACACGATCACGCTCACCGATACCTCGGTGCTCACGGGTCTCACCGTGTCGATCAAGGCCGCGCACACCTGGGTGGGTGATCTCAAGTTCACGCTGTCGAAAGATGCGGCCACCTCGGCGCTGATTGATCGTCCGGGCGTTCCGGCGAGCACGTTTGGTTGCAGCGGCAACGACTACGACGTGATCCTCGACGACGCGGCCGGCAGTCCGGTCGAAACCGCGTGTGCCGCGACGGCTCCCGCCATCACCGGCACGCTCTCGCCCAATGCGCCGGGCCTCGCGCCGTTCACCGGTCTGTCGCTCGCAGGCACCTGGACCCTCAACGTGTCCGACAATGCCGGTGGCGATACTGGCAGCCTCACCGAGTGGTGCCTGATCCCGCAGCTTGCGCCGAGCGACGTGATCTTCAAGGATGGCTTCGAGACGCCGTAAGGCAAGGCTCAAGTCGTACATTCAAGGGGCCGCATTGCGGCCCCTTTTTTTCACCGCTTCAGCGCATGGCCCCGGCGGTGATGCGCAATGGTTCTGTCTCTGCGCCTGTGCACAACCCAATCAGAGCAGGCGCATCAACTCGGGCAGCAGGGGCAGCTTGCGCACGCGCACGGTGGTTGCGGCGTAGACCGCGTTGGCGAGTGCGGGCCCGGCGCTGGCGCTGGCGAGCGCGGGATCGACCGCGTCGGCCGTGGAGTCGATGATCTCGATCTCGGTGCTGCGTGGCGACAGGCCCAGCCGCAACAGCGGGTAGTCTTGAAGATTGTGTTGCTGTACGCGCCCGTCCTTGAGCGTGATCGCTTGATGCAAGGTCGCGGCGAGACCATCGAGTGTGGCGCCGGCGACTTGCTCCTGAGCATTGCGTGGATTGATCGTGCGGCCGATGTCGGCGACGCAGACAGCGCGCAGGATGCGCAGCTGTCCACCCTCGACTGCCACCTCGAAGGCATGCGCGAAACTGCCGCCACCGCCCGCGTGGCAGGCAATGCCGAGGCCGCGACCATCGGTGCGTGGTGTGGTCCAGTCGATGCGCTGTGCGCAGCGACGCAGCACCTGAGTCAGACGTGTGCGCTCGACGCCATGGATGGTCGCGGGCGCCTTCGCGTCTTCGAGCATTGCCAGTCGCATCTTGACCGCGTCCTGGCGCGAAATCACCGCGAGTTCGTCGATGAAGCACTCCACCGCGAATGCGCGCAGCGCATCGAGCCAGGCGCCACCCGCGAGCGGCAGATTCGTGCTGAGCGGATGGAAACGCTGTTCGAGATGGGCGACGAAGCCGGCCGGAAACGCCTGCGCCTCGAGCAGGCCGGCATTGGGCGTGCGCGCATCGAGCGGCGTCGCTGCGCAGCGGTGCGACCACGCGGCGATGCGGTTGTGCCCATCGAGCGACGCGGCCAGCGCATGCACGCTCAGCGGCCGGTAGCGATCGTGCTGCAGATCATCGCTGCGCGTCCACATCAGCTTGACCGGCTTGCCGGCTGCCTTGGCGACCACCACCGCCTCGGCCACATAGTCGTTGTCGAGGCGCCGGCCGAAACTGCCGCCACCACGCGGCAGTTCGATGGTGATGTCCTCGCCGCGCAGTCCGGTCAGGCTGGCGATGAGTTTCGTCGCGCCTTCGGGGTCCTGCACCGAGGCGACCAGTCGCGCGCCATCCTGATTGATTTCGATGAGGGCGTTGGGCGGTTCCATCACCGCGTGGGCCAGGAAGGGCAGTTCGTAGCGCGACTCCAGACGATGTCGCGCAGGCTGCTTGCGGATGCGCACGGGCTCGCCATCGCTGCGCACCGCGATGCCGCCGTCGGCGGCATCGAGCGCAGCATGTGCGGCGGCGATGAGTGCTGCGCTCGATTCGCCTTCGCCCGCTGCGGCCTGCCATTCGATTTCGAGCAGGTCGCGGGCCTGCAGGGCCGCCCAACTGTGTCTGGCGAGCACGGCGATGCCGGCAACCTGCGCTGCGGCCGCGGTCTTGGGCAGCTCGATCACGTCGATCACGCCGGCCACCTTGCGCGCCTCGCCATCGTCGAAGCGCAGCAGCGATCCGCCCAGCTGCGGACAGCGCGCAATCACCGCGACGAGCGCGCCGGGGCCGTAGTGATCGATGCCGAAGCGACGCCGGCCGGTGACGATTTCGCGCGCATCGGCTGTCAGCGTCGGCTTGCCGATGATGGTGAAAGCGGACTCGGCCTTGGGTGTGGGCGCGGTCGCGGGCGGTGCGATTGCGGCGGCGCTGCGTGCGAGTGCGCCATAACTGAGTTTGCGACCATCACTGGCGATGACTTCGCCGGCTTGCGTGCGCAGGGACTCGGCGGGCAGGTTCCATTCGCGCGCGGCCGCTTGCAGCAGCAGCCAGCGCGCGTTGGCGCCGGCCTGGCGCAGGAAGCTGCGGACCGCCATGCTGGTTGCGTCACTGCCGGGGCTGCCCCGGGGAAAGTCGTTGCCGGCGCCGCCGTAGGGCAGTTGCAGCACGCGCACCTGCGACCAGTCGAGATCGAGTTCCTCGGCGATCAGCATCGGCAGATCGGTGAACACGCCCTGGCCGACTTCGCAGGCGGGCGCGCCGATCACGATGCGGTTGTCACGCTCGATGCGCAGGAATGGGCCGACGCCGGTGTAGTCCTCGCCGAGCAATTCCGGCGGCACGTTGGCCGTGGGTGCGGCGAGCAGGGCGGGCGCGAGCAGCAGGGCACCGCTGCCGGTGAGGCTGATGGCAAGAAAGCGGCGACGGCCTGCGTTGAACGGAGCACTCACTTCTTGTCACCCTGAAGCAACTCGGCGGCGCGTGCGATTGCACGACGGATCTGCGGATGACTGCCGCAACGGCACAGGTTGCCGATGCTGGCGATGTCCTCTTCGCCCGGACGCGGTTTGCGTTTGAGCAAGTCGATCGCGGCGATGATCTGGCCGCTCTGGCAATAGCCGCACTGGATCGCGTCGGCTTCGATCCACGCTTGCTGCACCGGGTGCAGGGTCGCCGCCTCGATGCCTTCGATCGTCGTCACCGACTTGTTCGCGATGGCGCTCATCGGCAGGCTGCAGGCACGCACTGCCTTGCCATCGAGCAGCACGCTGCAGGCGCCGCATTGGCCGTTGTCGCAGCCATACTTGCTGCCGGTCAGGCGCAGGCTGTCGCGCAGGAACCAGAGCAGCGGCATGGCCGGATCGCCTTCGTGGAAATACGGCTTGCCATTGACCGTGATCGGCAAGGCAGTCGGCAGGCGGATCGGCGGCGCACTGCTTGCAGAGGGCGGGGCGGCAGTCGCGGCAGGAATTTGGGTGTGTTTTGGCATCTGCGCATTGTGGCATTGGCAGGTGCACGGCGGCGAGGAGGCCGCGCGCGGAAAGACCGTCGGGGACGTAGCCCCGACCTACAAGCCGAATGTGCGCATGTCGCAGGTCGGCCCTGCGTGGCCGACGCATGCGGGATGGTCATGCGTGCCCGCGATATGCCATCAAGTGATGGCCGGGTGCCATGGTTTGGCCATGTGCTTGCGTTATGCTGCGATGCACGATCGGTCGTATTCCACATCGTCGGTACCAATCCAATGAATGTCAGCAATCGGACCGGCGCCGAGCCGGCGCCATGGGTGGTCATCAAGTTCGGCGGCACCAGCGTGTCGACGCGACCACGCTGGGAGAACATCGCGCGCATCGCCGCAGCCCATCGCGCCCAGGGGCGCAAGGTGCTGATCGTCGTTTCCGCGCTCTCCGGCATCACCGATCTGCTCAAACGCATTGCCGAAAGCGGACCCGACGAGCCTGCTGCACGCGCCGCCCAGGCCGAGATCGTGCGCCGTCACGAGGCGATGCGGGTCGATCTGCAAACTGATTCACGCGCGGCGCTCGATCGCTGGCTGGGCGAGCTCGAACATCTCATCATCTGTCCGCGACGCAGCACGCGCGCGCTCGACTGGCAGGCCGAGGTGTTTGCGCTCGGCGAGCTGATGTCGAGCACGCTGGGCGCGGCATTCCTGAGCAGTCAGGGCCTGCCGACGCAATGGCTGGATGCACGCGAGCATCTGACCGCGCAACCGCTCGCCAATCAGAGCGCCTGGAGCCGCACCTTGTCGGCAACGGTGCCGGCGGCGCCCGATGCAGGCTTCGAACGCGCGCTCGCCGCGCGCGGCGATGCGTTCATCACCCAGGGCTTCATCGCCCGCGACCCCGAAGGCAAGACCGTGCTGCTCGGGCGCGGTGGTTCGGACACTTCGGCCGGCTATTTCGGCGCGATGCTGCGCGCGCAGTGCGTGGAAATCTGGACCGATGTGCCGGGCATGTTCAGCGCCAATCCGCGCCTCGTGCCCGGCGCGCGCCTGCTCGCCCAGCTCGACTATCAGGAGGCGCAGGAAATCGCCACCACCGGCGCCAAGGTGCTGCATCCGCGCTCGCTCGGCCCGCTGCGTCGTGCCGGCGTGCCACTGGTGATCAAGGACACCAACCGACCGCAACTGGCCGGCACCCTGATCCGCGCGGTCGCCAGCGACGCCGCGCCGTGCGTGAAGGCGATCAGCGCGCGCAAGGGCGTCACCCTGATCTCGATGGAAACGGTGGGCATGTGGCAGCAGGTCGGCTTCCTCGCCGACGTGTTCGCCGCGTTCAAGCATCATGGCTTGTCGGTCGATCTCATCGGATCGGCGGAAACCAACGTCACCGTTTCGCTCGATCCGAGCGAGAACCTTGTCAATTCCGACGTGCTTTCGGCGCTCGCTGCCGATCTGGCCAAGGTGTGCCGGGTCAAGGTGATCGCGCCGTGTGCGGCGATCACCCTGGTCGGTCGCGGCATGCGCTCCTTGCTGCATCGGCTCTCGGGCGTGCTCGCCGAGTTCGGTGCACTCGATGTGCACCTGATCAGCCAGTCGTCGAACAATCTCAACCTCACCTTCGTGGTCGACGAGTCGCTTGCCGATGATCTGATCCCGCGCCTGCATGCACTCTTGATCCGCGCCGACGCGCTGCGTGCCGAGGATGGCGCGATCTTCGGGCCGAGTTGGCGCGAGCTCGAAGCCGCCGGCGCGCCGCCGCCGCGGGCGGTGTGGTGGCGCGAACGGCGCACGGCCCTGCTCGAACTCGCAGCGCAGGCATCGCCGCGCTATGTCTACGATCTCGCCACCGTGCGCGAAATGGCGCGCGCGCTGCGTGCGCTCGGCTGCGTCGATCGCTGGCATTACGCGCTCAAGGCCAATGCGCATCCGGCGATCCTGCGCACGCTGCACGAAGAAGGTTTCGCCTTCGAGTGTGTCTCGCTTGCTGAAGTGCAGGCCTTGCGCACGATCCTGCCCGGGCTCGCGCCCGAGCGAATCCTGTTCACACCCAATTTCGCGCCACGCGACGAATATGCCGCCGCGCTCGAAGCCGGTGTGCGTGTCACCTTCGACGCGTTGCATCCGCTGCGGCATTGGGGCGATCTGCTGCGCGATCGCGACATCCACCTGCGCGTGGATCTGGGTGTGGGACGCGGCCATCACGACAAGGTCAAGACCGGCGGTGCGACCTCCAAGTTCGGCGTGTCGCTGGACGAGGTCGAGGAGTTCCGCGCGCTCGCGCGCCATGCGGGCGCGCGCATCGTCGGCCTGCATGCCCATCTGGGTTCGGGCATCCTCGATGCCGGCCACTGGCGCTCGGTGTATGCGCAACTGGCGAGCCTGGCCGAGGGCTTCACGCACATCGAGTCGATCGACGTCGGCGGCGGCCTCGGCGTGCCGGCGCGGCCCGACGAACAGCCGCTCGATCTGGCTGCGCTCGGCCGCGTGCTCGACGAGGTCAAGCAGGCTTATCCGCAGTTCGCGCTGTGGATGGAGCCGGGACGTTTCCTTGTTGCCGAGGCCGGCGTGCTGCTCGCACGCGTGACCCAGACCAAGCGCAAGGGCCAAGTCCACTATGTCGGCATCGATGCCGGCATGAACTCGCTGCTGCGCCCGGCGCTGTATGACGCCTGGCACGAGATCGTCAACCTCGACCGCCTCGATGAAGCACCCGCGCAGATGGTGCAGGTGGTCGGGCCGATCTGCGAGTCGGGCGACGTGCTCGGCAGCAATCGGCGTCTGCCCGAATGCCGCGAAGGCGACGTGATCCTGATCGCGCAGGCCGGCGCCTACGGTGCGACCATGGCGTCCCGCTACAATCTGCGCGAACCTGCGACCGAGGCCATCCTGTGACGACCCTGTCGGACCCGCGTCAGGCCCGCGCTTTCCGTTTCATCCGCCGTGAGTTCGCCGATGGCGTGGCCACCCTGGTCTACGCCTTCGACGACGGCCCCGAGCTGATCGAGCGCGTGACGTTTCCCGGCGCAACGCCGATCGCCGCCGGACGGCGCGTGGCGCTCGATGCCGCGCTCGACCTGCTGCACCTGATTGCCGGCATCAGCTACTACAAGTCCGGGGTGCCGGGCGAAATCCGCATCGAATCGACGCCGCTCGATGCATCGACCGCGAGCTTCCTCGATACGCTGTACCTGCACGGGCTGGGTGAATTCGCGTACCACAACAAGCTCGACCTGCGCGAGCGCATCCGCTTTCCCGCGACCACCGTTGCGCGGGTGCCTGCCGCTTTTCTGGGCTTGCCGCAACACACGCTGGTGCCGATCGGCGGCGGCAAGGACTCGCTGGTAAGCGTGGAAATCCTCAAGGCCTCGGGCGCGCAGGCGACCGCGGTCTGGGTCGGCCACTCGCCGCTGATCGAAAGCTGCGCTGCGCGCACCGGATTGTCGACGCTCAACATCGGTCGCGAGCTGTCGCCGATCCTGTTCGAGTACAACCGGGCCGGCGCCTGGAATGGCCACATCCCGGTGACCGCGATCAATTCGGCGATCCTCGTCGTCGCGGCCATCCTCTACGGGCATGATGCGATCGCCTTCTCCAACGAGCGTTCGGCCTCCAGCGCGACGCTCGAATACGACGGCCAGCAGATCAACCACCAGTGGAGCAAGGGCTGGGCGTTCGAACGCGCCTTCGGCGAACTCATCGCATCGCGCGTGGCCGCCGACCTGCACTACTACTCGCTGCTGCGGCCGCTGTCGGAGCTCGCGGTGGCGCAGCGCTTCGCGCGCGTGAGCGCCTACGACGGGCTGTTCTCCAGCTGCAATCGCAACTTCCGCATCCTCGGGCCCAAGCCTGCCGATCGCTGGTGCGGGCAGTGCCCCAAGTGCCATTTCGTGTTCCTTGCGCTTGCGCCGTTCATGCCCAAGCCGCGCCTGCTGGCGATCTTCGGTCGCAACCTGCTCGATGACGAAGCCCTCGCGCCCGGCTTTGATGCCTTGATCGAGTATCGCGATCACAAGCCCTTCGAATGCGTCGGCGAAGGCGTGGAATCGCGCGCCGCGTTCGCGGCGCTCGCCGCACGCGCGGAATGGCGCGAGGATGCGCTGGTGGCGCGTTTCCGCGAACACATCGCACCGCAGCTCGATCCGGCCACGCTTGCGCTCGAACCGCTGCTCGCGCCGGCCGGTGAACACCGCATTCCGCCGCGTCTGGTCCCGTTCGTGTTCGATGCGCATCGCTGAACTGGCCAAGCGTCGCGTCGCGGTCTGGGGCTATGGCCGCGAGGGCCGCGCCGCGCTGGCGGCGCTGCATGCGCGTGTTCCCGAGTTGCGGCCAACCCTGTTCTGCAGCGTGGCCGAGGCACGCATTGCCCATCATGTCGGGCAGGTGTGGGGGGACGAAACCCATCACCCGGTCAGTGCGCTCGACATCGTCACCACGCCGCCCGACGGCGCGGCCCTGGCTGCATTCGATGTCGTGATCAAGTCGCCGGGCATCAGTATCTACAAGCCCGAAGTGATGGAGGCACAGCGCAGCGGCACGCACTTCACCTCGGGCACCGCGCTGTGGTTCGCGCAGCATCTGCGCTCGCGCGTGATCGCGGTCACCGGCACCAAGGGCAAGAGCACGGTCAGCGCGCTGATCGCGCACCTGCTGCGCAGCCTGGGCCGGCGCGTCGGCCTGGCCGGCAACATCGGCATGCCCCTGCTCGAACTGCTCGATCCGCCGCAGCTGCCCGATTGGTGGGTGGTGGAGCTGTCCAGCTTCCAGACGCGCGAAGCGATCGGCGTGGAAGTCGCGGTGCTCAACAACCTCTACGAGGAACATCTCGACTGGCATGGCACGCGCGAGCGCTACGCGCAGGACAAGCTCGCACTCGCCGCTGCCGCGCATCGCCTTGTCGCCAACGCGGCACTCGCCCAGCACACCGCGGGCCATCCGCTGCGCAGCCTGTTCGGCGAGGCATCCGGCTGGCATGTCGAGGGCGGCGCGGTGCGACGCGGCGCGCAGCGCGTGTTCGAACTGGCGCACTCGCCACTACCCGGTGCCCACAACGCGCTCAACCTGTGCGCAGCTCTCGCCGCGCTCGAAGCCGCCGGCGAGGATGCGCTCGCCGCGGCGCCGGCGATTGCGACTTTCCGGCCCTTGCCGCATCGCCTGCAAAGCCTGGGCGAACGCGACGGCCTGCTGTGGATCGACGACAGCATCGCCACCACGCCGCAGGCCACGCTCGAAGCACTGGCCAGCACGACGGACCGCGCCACCACGGTGCTGGTCGGCGGCTTCGACCGTGGCCTGGACTGGCAGCCATTCGCCGCACAGGTTCAGGCAAGGCCACCACACGCGATCATCGCGATGGGCGCCAATGGCCCGCGGGTCGCTGCCATCTTGCGTGAGGCAGGCGGCAGCTATCGGCTGGAACTGGTGCGCAACCTCGATGCTGCCGTGGCCGTGGCGCGCAGGCTCACGCCTGCCGGTGGCGTCGTGCTGCTCTCGCCCGGCGCACCCAGCTTCGACCAGTTCAAGGACTACGCCCAACGCGGTCGCCACTTCGCCGAACTCGCGGGCTTCGATCCCGAAGCGATCGGCGTCATCCAGGGCCTGGGCATCGCTTGAAGCACCGCAGCAAGTCGATGCTTGCGTGGGGATGGCAGCCGGTGATCTAGGCTGGAAACGATTCGAACTGCGGCAGCCCGGCCAGCTCGTGATCCCATGGCGCGCAGCTGGCGATGAACAAGTGCGCATCGGGCCGCCTCGCCAACGGGCTGTCGAGGCTGCCGGCCGGCACCACCAGCATGCCGTTGTCGGCACAGGGCAAGGCCGAGCCGCAGCTCGCGCAGAAGCATCGCTGGTGCCGCGTGCCTTCCAGCCTGTATCGGCGTACATGATCCTCGCCGGCGATCCAGTCCAACCGTGCCGTGGAGGAGAACAGGTTCGCCGCATGGGCGGATCCGCTGTCCTTGCGGCAATGCGTGCAATGGCACAGGTAGAAGCGCTCGAACGCGCCGGTGACCGCGTAGCGTACGGCGCCGCACAGGCATGAACCACGGTGCTGGTCGGGCTGAACGGTGCCTTGTGCCGGTGTGCTGTGCTGCGTGCTCATCAATGATTGCGTCTCGATCGGGTCACAGCGCATGGAACCATGTCTTGATCTTGAGCGCCATCAAGGCCCGGCGCTGTTCGAGGAAGCTGTCGTAGTCGGGTATCGCGCCATCGAGCAAGGCATCGGGTACGCAGTTGGCGCGCAGGTCACCGGCGCTGGTGAGGCGTGCGCCACGGTTCTTGCCCGGCCACTGCAGTACGATGCGCTGCAAACAGGGGAAGCGTTGAATCCGCCCGGTCGTGGCGTATGAGCCCGCGGCAGGCGGCACCATTGACGAAACGAATGTCGAGGATGACAGCATGAACACAAGATTGATTAATATCGCGGCATGCCTGCTGCTCGCGGCGATCACCAACCTGCCCATCGCCAAGGCCGATCCCCAGGGCGAGGCAGACTTCCTGGCGCTGCGCGGAAAAGTCCGGGAACGAGCCGCAGGGGAACCTTCCGAAGTCAAGCAGCGGATCAAGAACGCCGAACTGACACTCACCGCCTGCCTGCCGGGCACACCCGAACCGCAGGACTCTCGCGTGAGCATCGCGCTCGACGACGTCGACTATTTCTACGGCGCGCCATGCACCAGCACCGATTGCACGTATCAATGCCTGTACATGGTCGAACCGTTGCATCGGGCGCTCACGCTCGAGGAGGCGCGTGATTTCTCGGCTGCGCTGATGATGCCGGACATCCCGCATGCCGGTTACGGCAAGACCGGGCGCGCGCGCAAGGCCGCCATCGCGGCCCAGGGTGAAAGGCACTTCGCCGAACTGCGGGCGGTCGTGCGGGCAGGCAAGGCACCACACATCGACCCGGCATCGTTGGGCACCGCGTTCCGGCCTGCCTCACCGAATCTCGTGGACTGTTCCGCCATACCGTATGCCAAGCTGTCCGACAGCTTGCTGCCACAAGCAGGCAACAACCGCACCCTGTACAACGACACGTACTACTTTGTCGATCTCGATGCCACTGGCCCGCAACGCTGCATCTACATGGAATCACCTTTTCAGCGTGGCCTGACCGTCGACGAGGCGCGGGATCTGCTGTCGGCCCTGCAGCTTGACCTTGGTTTTTCCGAGGCATTCCGGCGTCAAGCGTTCGGGGATGGTCCAGTACCTGAAGATTTTTGGCTGCCGGGTGCACACCCAACAGTCAAAAAAAAAGTGAAGTGAAGGGCGACACCGCGGTCTCCGCAATCGGTCCGCTGCAAAGCGCCACGTATCCCTACAACACCGTGGCGCTGGTGAAACTGCCGCCGCCCTGGGAGTTGGGCAATGCGTCGGCGGTTCAGGTCGGACCCTTTGCGTATGCCACGGCGGCGCATGCGGTCGTCAACCCGGCAAACAACCGGCCGTTTCCCGGCATCACGGTAAAGCCGGCGTTTCACGTGCCTTCATTGGCCAGCCCGGCGATCCGCGCCGACGCCTTTGTCGACCCTGCGTACACTTACGCTGCCAATCAGGTACGAGGCCACGATGTGTCGATGCTGCACGCCGCTACGCCGCGCAGTCTCCAAGCGTACGCTCACATATTTCGCATTCAGAGCGCCTTCGATGACGGCTCGGGCACGCCCGGCTGCGCGCCATCATCCCAGACCAGCGATCCATTCTGGCGGGACGCAGCCAGTTCCTGGTTCAATCCAAGCGGACCGTACGGCGCAAACGGTTGCTTCAAGGATGGACCGTTCCGCGAAATCGTGCACTATCCCAACTCCGTCAATGGGGGTTCCAACAACAACACGAGCGATCCTCACCCCTACCTCACGGTCGGCGTCGGCCTGTGGGGGAGCTCTTACAGCAATCATCGCTGGAATTACGAGCTCGTTCGCGGCATAGCGACAGACGGTGTACCGGTCATCGGCCTCAGGAATGCCTACGTCAGCCCCGGGAGCAGTGGCGCGCCCTTGTTTGCCAGGCCATTCGGCGGCGCTCCTGTTGACACCGTACTCCTCGGCGTCGTCACGGCTCAGGCAGGTATCGACGGTTATGCAACCGGGGCCGTTGATGCTACCGCTAACTTGATATGGACCGATAAGGATTGGAAGCCCTACTCGGGCATCACCTTCTCGTCACCCACGGAGGGCGCGAGCTATGACAGCGCAGCCGTGCCGGACCTGATCGCGTCTGCCGGCGCGCAGACATCGCAGTTGCGCTGGGAGTCGGACATCGATGGCTATCTCGGCACTGGCGGCACGGTTCATGTTGCCGGCCGCTTGAGTCCAGGCGCACACACGATCACGGCTTCGATCGGTTCTTCGGGTTCATCGACCGCCTCCGGCAAGGCTATGACACCCAGTAGCACTGCGCTCAAGACCTTGCATATAACGGTTACAGGCTCTTTGCCGCCACCGAGTTTCAGCATTTCGCCAGCCACGGTCTATGTCCCTCAATTCAGGAGCAGCGGGTCGTTTTCATATGAATGGCACGCACCGGGCTACACCTCGCTCGACATACAAAGCAGCGCCAACGGTGGCCCTTGGCAACCAACACCCGCCCTGAACATCCCTGCAGCCGGCAACACCGGTGATACGATCGGCGTCGGCACAACGTACAAGTTCCGCTTCCTTCCGCATGGCAATGTCAGCACCGTGCTTGGGTCATTGACCGTGTCCGGTGTCGTAGCACCCCCGCCGGTCTTCGCGGCAAACCCCGTTCACCTGGTGACCAATGGCGCGTCCGCCAACACGGTTGTGAGCTGGAGCGCACTCGGATACGAAGCGATCGACTGGTGCGGGAATACCAATTCGCTAGGCTGGCAGTGCGGCAATCTGGTGACTTCGGCCAGCGGCACGACCACCCTGCCAGTTCCCGTCGGAACGACCTATCACTGGCGATTCTATCCACACGGTTCACCCAACCAGGGCGGCACATTCCAACTACTTGGTGAACTCATCGTCGACTGCGTCAGCAACTCTCCGCCCGCATTCGCCGCCAACCCTGCCCACATCATTGTGCCAGCGGGTGGAACCGAGGGATCCACGATCATCACGTGGAGCGCACCGAACCTCGCGGGTCTGGATTGGTGCGGAAAGGTCAATAACGGGGCGTGGATTTGGGGTGGCCTGAGCACACAGCCAGTCGGCAGTACAAAGGTGATGGTCCCGCTGGGAACGACTTACGGCTACCGTTTCTATCCGCCCGGTGGCGCGACAAGCTGTTCGGCCAGCACCAAATTGGGTGAGCTGTCGGTGTACGCGACACATTGACGGATCGTGCGCGGCGCCCCACTCGGGGCGCCGCGGCATGATGGAAGGCGGCGGGAAAAACGGGGTCGGAAAACGGAGTAAGGTTTCGAGGTTTTCCTACGAGTTCATGGGCAGGCAAGGCTTGCAACCGCTCCAGCCATCGTGTGGTGGGCTCGATCGGGTCACAGCGCATGGAACCATGTCTTGATCTTGAGCGCCATCAAGGCCCGACGCTGTTCGAGGAAGCTGTCGTAGTCGGGTATCGCGCCGTCGAGCAGCGAATCGGGCACACAGTTGGCGCGCAGGTTGGCGCGCAGTTCGTCGACGCTGGTGATGCCGCCGTACTTCTTCTTGCCGCCAGCCACTTGCTCGGCCAGTTCCACGAAGTATTGGTCGGGCCGCTTGCTGCCGATGGCGATGTTGATCTCGCTCTGGGTGAGGACGAAATTTGCGATCTGGTTGTAGCGTCCGCGCGCCAGGCCCTGCGCCTTCAAGACCTGCTTGGGGTAGACGTGGTGCACGTCGCTGCGATTCATCAGCAAGTCCAGCACGCTGATGTCGCGCGAGAGGAAGCCCTTGTCACCCAGTTTCACCTGCGCCGCCTGATAGGCGAGGAAATAAGGGCTGTTCGAGGATGAGGTATCCATGAGCTGGGGCAGCATTCCGGTCCAGAAACTCTCGGGCAATTCGTTGTCGATGACGGCGTCGACGTAGCGCGCCAGCCCGCGCGCCTCGATCTGGCGGATGTCGAAATCGAAAGTCGTTTCCGGACTGCCGGTGTAGCGGCCGCGCAGCACCGACATCGCATACCAGCGTCTTGCGAATCGTTCGAGATCGGCGGCGATCATGCCT
>NSJK01000035.1 GCA_002632325.1 Lysobacterales bacterium
ATTTTCGTGGCGTGAAGCGGCCGCTCGATGTCGCCTTCACGCTCAACCATGCCGGCACCGATCCCTACCTGTTCAAACGCAAGCTTGGTTTTTCTGCCCACGCCACCATCCATCGTGCCGATTTCGGCATGAACCGCTATGCCGACGTGGTCGGCGCGGATGTGAGCGTGCGCATCGAGGTCGAAGGCATTGCCGAGCGCGACCCAAAACCCACGGAGACGAGTGATGCATCTCAAGAGTGATGATGCCCGCTGGGGCAGCATGGCCAAGTTCTTCCACTGGGCAGTGGTGATCCTGCTGCTCGTGCAGGCGACCATCGGGCTGGTGATGGTGCAGTTACCCAAGCGACCGAGCGTGATCCCGTGGTTCAACTTCCACAAATCACTGGGCCTGACGATCCTGTTGCTGGCATTGCTGCGCTTGCTCTGGCGCGCCTTCGATCGGCATCCGCTGCCGCCGCTGGCGATGCCACGCTGGCAGGTGCTGGGCGCGCGCGCGGGTCATGTGCTGCTTTACGGCTTGCTGTTCGCGGTGCCAATCTCGGGCTGGTTGTTCGACTCGGCCAGCAGTCTGCGTCCATTGTTCTGGTGGGATCTGGTCAAGATGCCGAACCTCACCGGCGGCCCCAACGCCGATCTCAAGCCGATCGCCCAAGTCGCACATCTTTGGCTGTTTCTCGCGCTCGCGGCCGTCGCCGCAGGTCACGCCGCCGCAGCGCTGGCGCATCATTTCGTGCAGCGCGACGATGTGCTGCGGCGCATGCTGCCGGGCCGCCGCAGTCTTTCCACCCCGAATCAGGAGTCCTCACCATGAAGCGCATTCTTCTTGCTTGCGTCCTGTTGTTGCCCGCCCTCGCATTTGCACGCGACTGGCAGGTCGATGCCGCCCAAAGCACGCTCGGCTTCAAGGCCAGCTATCAGGGCGATGGTTTCGACGGCAAGTTCAAGCGCTTCGAGGCCAGGATCGCTTTCGATGCCGCCGATCTGGCCACTGCAAAGTTCGACGTGACGATCGATCTCGCCAGCGCCGACACCGGCAGCAGCGAGCGTGACGACACCCTCAAGGGTGGTGATTTCTTCGCGGTGGCGAAGTTTCCACAGGCGCACTTCGTGACCGAGTCCTTCGCCAAGGCTGCCGATGGCAGCGTCAGTGCGAACGGCAAGCTCACGATTCGCGACAAGACCGCGCCGGTCACGCTCAAGGTCAAGTTTGCCGACGGCGGTGACGGCGCCACGCTCGATGTCGATACCGTGCTCAAGCGCGCCGACTACGGCCTGGGCGCGGGCAGCGACTGGGTCGACATCAGCGCCGAGGTGCCGGTGCACGGTCATCTCGTGCTGCGCGCAAAGTAAATGCCCGACCTGCGCGACTGGTGGCGGCGCCTGCGCGGTCACGCGAGCGCGGACGCGCATGCAGCCATGACCGACGCGCATCCGAATCAGGCCGCAGCGAGTCTGCGCGCGCTGCTTGATGATGGCTCGATCCCCGCGGCGATCCGCAGCGGTCTGGCGAGCGATTTCGCGAGGCTGGAATCGATGCTGGCCAAGCTCGAACGCGGCGAGGTACACATCGCGGTATTCGGTCACGTCAGCGTGGGCAAGTCGGCGCTCGCCAATGCACTGCTCGGCAGCGATGCGTTCGCGGTCGGCGTCCTGCACGGCACCACGCAGCAGGCTCACCAGCGCAGTTGGCGCGAAGTCGCTGGCAACGGCGTGCACCTGATCGACACGCCGGGCATCGACGAACTCGACGGTCAGGCACGCGAACAACTCGCCTTCGAGGTGGCCGGCGTCGCCGATCTCGTGGTGTTCGTCGTCGATGGCGACATGACCCAGCGCGAGCGCGATGCGCTGGCCACGCTCGCGCGCACCCATCGCCCGCTGCTGCTCGCGCTCAACAAGGTTGATCGCTACGGCGAGGAGGAATGCGCGTCCCTGCTCGCGCGTCTGCGCGAACGCGCACGCGGCATGGTGCACGCGGAAGATGTGGTTGCGATCTCCGCCGAGCCCGCGCCGCTCAAGCGTGTGCATGTCGACGCGGGCGGCAACGAACGCACGCAGATGATCGAGCGCATGCCCGAAATCGAAACCCTGCGCGCACGCCTCACCGCGATCCTCGAGCGTGAAGGCCGTACGCTCGCCGCGCTCAATGCAAGCCTGTTCGCCGGGCGCGTCTCCGATCAGGTCGGCGCGCGCATCGCACAGGCACGTCAGGATCTGGCCGCCAAGGTGATTCGACAGTACTGCCTCGCCAAGGCGATCGCGGTCGCGTTGAACCCGATTCCGGTCGCCGATCTGCTCGCAGCCGGCGCGCTCGATGCGGCGCTGGTCATGCACCTGGGCCGCGTCTACGGCCTGCCCCTGACGAAAACCGAAGCCGGCAACCTCATCGCGGTGATCTGCGCGCAACTGGCCGCACTGATGGGCGCGATCTGGGGCGTGCATCTGGTCGCTTCGGCGCTCAAGGGCATGAGCGCGGGCCTGTCCACGCTCGTGACGGCGGGCGCGCAGGGCGCATTGGCCTGGTATGCGACCGAACTGGTCGGCCGCGCGGCGGAAAAATACCTCGTCGCCGGCAAGTCCTGGGGCGAGCTCGGCCCAAAGCGCGTGGTCGCCGACATCGTCGCGAGTCTGGATCGCGATTCGATCCTGCGCGAGGCGCGCACGGAGATCCTCGCACGGCTGCGCGGCGTTTCCTGACGAGTCCGCTTGCACGCCGTGCCGGCGCGGCGTAGCGTGGCCGCGACGCCTGATCGAGGATGCGATGATGCGTACGCTCGTGTTCATGCTGGCGCTGTGCGCCACGGCGGCGCAGGCGGTTGATGGCGACATCGACCCGAGCTTCGGCACCGCCGGTTACATCGTGCAGGCACCGACCGACGCCAGCCTCGCCCCCTACGGCATGACGATCCAGGAAGACGGACGAATCGTCGTGACGGGTGCTCGCTGGGCATTCAACGAAGCACCCGAGGTGCAGAATCAAGTTGCCGTATGGCGCTTCCTCGCCGACGGCAACCCCGATCCTGCATTTGGCACGGATGGTCTGACGGGCATCGCACTGGGCGCCGACATCCATCCCTTGCCGCTGGCCGTGCTGGTACAAGCCAGTGGCGGAATGCTCGTTGCCGGCAACCTCGGCGGCTTCGGCATCCTGCGCCTGCAGGCCGACGGCACGATCGACACCGGCTTTGGCCAAGATGGGCTCGCGCTCGTGCAATGCCCGGGCGCAAGCCTGGTTTCGTCCGCTGCCCATGCCCTTGCAGTCGATGCGCAAGGACGCATCCTCGCTGCCGGCGGCGGCACCATCACGGGTACGCGCACGCTTGGCCTGATTGCGCGTCTGCTTGCCGATGGCGCGCTCGACGTGACTTTCGGCAACGGCGGCTGCGCGCAGCTCGCGCCCGACGCAGACAACGATTCCGCATCGTCCGTGTTGCGTAGTGTCCTGATCGATGATGCCGGCCGCATCCTCGTCTCCGGGCACGGCGATGTCGATGGCACACGCGGCTTCTTCGCGGCGCGCCTCGAACCGACCGGCACCCTCGACGCGAGCTTCGGCGATGCGGGCAAGGTATTCGTGGCCAGCGCATTGACCGCCAATTTGATCGCATCGAACAGCGTGCTCATCCACGGTCGCTGGCTGTTGGGCAGTGTCTGCGACCTGCAGTCATCTTCGGCATCAGCTTGCCTGCTCGCACTCGATGCCAACGGCATGCCCGATCCTGCCTTCGGCACCCAAGGTTGGGCATTGGCCCCGCTGGGTGACTTCGGTCATACCTTCAGCTCCCTCGCCTGCCAATCCGATGGCAAGTGCCTGCAACTGGCGACGGCACGCCCCGATTCGCAATCGCACCGGCAGTACGTGGTCACACGCTTTGGCACCGGCGGCATACCCGATCCAGGCTTCGGCGTCTCAGGGCAGGTCCACATCGATGTGCCCAGCGGAGGTGATGGCAATTCCATCGTTGCACGCGCAATCACACTGCAAGGCGGCAAGCCCATCGCGGCCGGCATGACCGGAGGTGCTGCAACGTATGGCGGCTTGTTCGCCACGCGTCTGCAAGCCGACCTGATCTTTGCCGACGCCTTCGATTGAGTGCAGCGCATCGTTTGCAGATGCGCGGTGTCAAGCACGCGTTTGGATGCCAGTTGCGATGAAGGCGATCACTTCCACCGCATCGAATGGCCAGTCGAGTTCACGATCATTGATGTCGTCACGCAATACCGGCACGCGCGTGCCGTAACGTTCTTCGAGCGCACCGTCTTCATCGATCCAGACCGACTCGAACTCGGGCGCGCGCGCCGCCGCGAGCACCGCCAGCGACTGGTCGCACAGCGGGCAATCGTCGCGCTGGAACAGGATCAGTCTCATCGGTACAGCCGAGCATGGGCGGGCGCGTAGAATAGCGTCTCCTTGGGCATGGAATCGGATGGCATGGCTGTCAGCGTTTTCGACATCTTCAAGATCGGCATCGGGCCCTCGTCTTCCCACACGGTCGGGCCGATGCGCGCGGCGGCGCGTTTCTGCCAACGCTGGCTCGATGAAGGCGGCTTGCTCGATCGCGTGACACGCGTGCGCTGCGAGCTGTTCGGCTCGCTCGCGCTCACCGGGCGCGGCCATGGTACCGACAAGGCGGTGTTGTGCGGCCTCGAAGGCGAGTGGCCCGACCAGATCGATCCCGATGCGATCCCCGCCCAGCTCGATCGCATCCGCGGCAGCGGCCGCATCCGCCTGCTCGGTCGCCACGAGATCGCCTTCGACGAGAAGGTCGACCTGGTGTTCAACAAGCGCCAGAAATTGCCCTACCACTCCAATGGCATGCGCTTTTCCGCCTACGACGCACAAGACCAGGAACTGGCGAGCCGCGACTACTACTCGGTCGGCGGCGGCTTCGTCGTCAACCACGACGAGGCGGCGGGTGATCGCATCGTCGCCGACACCACCACGCAGATGCATCCCTTCCACAGCGGCGATGAACTGCTGGAGATCTGCGCGGCCAGTGGCAAGACCATCGCCCAGGTCATGCTCGACAACGAAACCGCGTGGCGCAGTCCGGCTGAAGTGCGCGCCGGGCTGCTGCGCATCTGGCAGGCGATGCAATCGGGCGTCGCGCGCGGTATCCGCGAAAGCGGCACCCTGCCCGGCGGCCTGCACGTGCGCCGGCGTGCGCCCGAGCTCTACGCCGATCTGCGCGACCGCCCCGAGGCGGCGCTGCGCGATCCGCTCACGATACTCGACTGGGTCAATCTCTACGCGCTCGCGATCAACGAGGAAAACGCCGCGGGTGGGCGCGTGGTGACCGCTCCGACCAATGGCGCGGCCGGCATCATCCCGGCCGTGCTGCACTACTACGAACGCTTCTGCCCTGGCGCGAACGAAGACGGCATCGTCGAGTTCCTGCTCACCGCCGGCGCGATCGGGATTCTGTACAAGGAAAACGCCTCGATCTCGGGCGCCGAAGTCGGCTGCCAGGGCGAGGTCGGCGTGGCCTGCTCGATGGCCGCGGGCGGCCTCGTCGCCGCGCTCGGTGGCAGTGTGCTGCAGGTCGAGATGGCGGCCGAAATCGGCATGGAACACAACCTCGGACTCACCTGCGACCCGATCGGCGGTCTCGTGCAGATTCCCTGCATCGAGCGCAACGCGATGGGCTCGGTCAAGGCGATCAACGCGCAGCGCATGGCGATGAAGAGCGACGGCAAGCACCACGTCTCGCTCGACAAGGTGATCAAGACCATGCGCGAGACCGGACGCGACATGAAGGACAAGTACAAGGAAA
>NSJK01000036.1 GCA_002632325.1 Lysobacterales bacterium
ATTTTCGTGGCGTGAAGCGGCCGCTCGATGTCGCCTTCACGCTCAACCATGCCGGCACCGATCCCTACCTGTTCAAACGCAAGCTTGGTTTTTCTGCCCACGCCACCATCCATCGTGCCGATTTCGGGATGAACCGCTATGCCGACGTGGTCGGAGCGGATGTGAGCGTGCGCATCGAGGTCGAAGGCATTGCCGAGCGCGATTCAAAATCCACGGAGACGAGTGATGCATCTCAAGAGTGACGATGCCCGCTGGGGCAGCATGGCCAAGTTCTTCCACTGGGCGGTGGTGATCCTGCTGCTCGTGCAGGCGACCATCGGGCTGGTGATGGTGCAGTTGCCCAAGCGGCCCAACGTGATCCCGTGGTTCAACTTCCACAAGTCGCTCGGCCTGACGATCCTGTTGCTGGCATTGCTGCGCTTGCTCTGGCGCGCCTTCGATCGTCATCCGCTGCCGCCGCTGGCGATGCCGCGCTGGCAGGTGCTGGGCGCGCGCGCGGGTCATGTGCTGCTTTACGGCTTGCTGTTCGCGGTGCCGCTGACCGGCTGGTTGTTCGACTCGGCCAGCAGCCTGCGTCCATTGTTCTG
This sequence comes from Lysobacterales bacterium, assembly GCA_002632325.1. GTDB lineage: Bacteria > Pseudomonadota > Gammaproteobacteria > Xanthomonadales > Rhodanobacteraceae > Dokdonella_A. The sequence continues at coordinate 588 of NSJK01000036.1, forward strand.
GTGGGATCTGGTCAAGATGCCGAACCTCACCGGCGGCCCCGACGCCGATCTCAAGCCGATCGCCCAAGCCGCACATCTTTGGCTGTTTCTCGCGCTCGCGGCCGTCGCCGCAGGTCACGCCGCCGCAGCGCTGGTGCATCATTTCGTGCAGCGCGACGATGTGCTGCGGCGCATGCTGCCGGGCCGCCGCAGTCTTTCCACCCCGAATCAGGAGTCCTCACCATGAAGCGCATTCTTCTTGCTTGCGTCCTGTTGTTGCCCGCCCTCGCCTTTGCACGCGACTGGCAGGTCGATGCCGCCCAAAGCACGCTCGGCTTCAAGGCCAGCTATCAGGGCGATGGTTTCGACGGCAAGTTCAAGCGCTTCGAGGCCAGGATCGCTTTCGATTCCGCCGATCTGGCCACTGCGAAGTTCGACGTGACGATCGATCTCGCCAGCGCCGACACCGGCAGCAGCGAGCGCGACGACACCCTCAAGGGCGGTGATTTCTTCGCGGTGGCGAAGTTTCCGCAGGCGCACTTCGTGACCGAGTCCTTCGCCAAGGCTGCCGATGGCGGCGTCAGTGCGAACGGCAAGCTCACGATTCGCGACAAGACCGCGCCGGTCACGCTCAAGGTCAAGTTTGCCGACAGCGGCGACGGCGCCACGCTCGATGTCGATACCGTGCTCAAGCGCGCCGACTACGGCCTGGGCGCGGGCAGCGACTGGGTCGACATCGGCGCCGAGGTGCCGGTGCACGGTCATCTCGTGCTGCGCGCAAAGTAAATGCCCGACCTGCGTGACTGGTGGCGGCGCCTGCGCGGTCACGCGAGCGCGGACGCGCCTGCAGCCATGACCGACGCGCATCCGAATCAGGCCGCAGCGAGTCTGCGCGCCCTGCTCGATGATGGCTCGATCCCCACGGCGATCCGCAGCGGTCTGGCGAGCGATTTCGCGAGGCTGGAATCGATGCTGGCCAAGCTCGAACGCGGCGAGGTACACATCGCGGTATTCGGTCGCGTCAGCGTGGGCAAGTCGGCGCTCGCCAATGCACTGCTCGGCAGCGATGCCTTCGCCGTGGGCGTGCTTCACGGCACCACGCGCGAAGCGGGCCAACGCAGTTGGCGCGAAGTCGCTGGCAACGGCGTGCACCTGATCGACACGCCGGGCATCGACGAACTCGACGGTCAGGCACGCGAACAACTCGCCTTCGAGGTGGCCGGCGTCGCCGATCTCGTCGTGTTCGTCGTCGATGGCGACATGACCCAGCGCGAGCGCGATGCGCTGGCCACGCTCGCGCGCACCCATCGCCCGCTGCTGCTCGCGCTCAACAAGGTTGATCGCTACGGCGAGGAGGAATGCGCGTCCCTGCTCGCGCGTCTGCGCGAACGCGCACGCGGCATGGTGCACGCGGAAGATGTGGTTGCGATCTCCGCCGAGCCCGCGCCGCTCAAGCGTGTGCATGTCGACGCGGGCGGCAACGAACGCACGCAGATGATCGAGCGCATGCCCGAAATCGAAACCCTGCGCGCACGCCTCACCGCGATCCTCGAGCGTGAAGGCCGTACGCTCGCCGCGCTCAATGCAAGCCTGTTCGCCGGGCGCGTCTCCGATCAGGTCGGCGCGCGCATCGCACAGGCACGTCAGGATCTGGCCGCCAAGGTGATTCGACAGTACTGCCTCGCCAAGGCGATCGCGGTCGCGTTGAACCCGATTCCGGTCGCCGATCTGCTCGCAGCCGGCGCGCTCGATGCGGCGCTGGTCATGCACCTGGGCCGCGTCTACGGCCTGCCCCTGACGAAAACCGAAGCCGGCAACCTCATCGCGGTGATCTGCGCGCAACTGGCCGCACTGATGGGCGCGATCTGGGGCGTGCATCTGGTCGCTTCGGCGCTCAAGGGCATGAGCGCGGGCCTGTCCACGCTCGTGACGGCGGGCGCGCAGGGCGCATTGGCCTGGTATGCGACCGAACTGGTCGGCCGCGCGGCGGAAAAATACCTCGTCGCCGGCAAGTCCTGGGGCGAGCTCGGCCCAAAGCGCGTGGTCGCCGACATCGTCGCGAGTCTGGATCGCGATTCGATCCTGCGCGAGGCGCGCACGGAGATCCTCGCACGGCTGCGCGGCGTTTCCTGACGAGTCCGCTTGCACGCCGTGCCGGCGCGGCGTAGCGTGGCCGCGACGCCTGATCGAGGATGCGATGATGCGTACGCTCGTGTTCATGCTGGCGCTGTGCGCCACGGCGGCGCAGGCGGTTGATGGCGACATCGACCCGAGCTTCGGCACCGCCGGTTACATCGTGCAGGCACCGACCGACGCCAGCCTCGCCCCCTACGGCATGACGATCCAGGAAGACGGACGAATCGTCGTGACGGGTGCTCGCTGGGCATTCAACGAAGCACCCGAGGTGCAGAATCAAGTTGCCGTATGGCGCTTCCTCGCCGACGGCAAGCCCGATCCTGCATTTGGCACGGATGGTCTGACGGGCATCGCACTGGGCGCCGACATCCATCCCTTGCCGCTGGCCGTGCTGGTACAAGCCAGTGGCGGAATGCTCGTTGCTGGCAACCTCGGCGGCTTCGGCATCCTGCGCCTGCAGGCCGACGGCACGATCGACACCGGCTTTGGCCAAGATGGGCTCGCGCTCGTGCAATGCCCGGGCGCAAGCCTGGTTTCGTCCGCCGCCCATGCCCTTGCACTCGATTCGCAAGGACGCATCCTCGCTGCCGGCGGCGGCGCCATCACGGGTACGCGCACGCTTGGCCTGATTGCGCGTCTGCTTGCCGATGGCGCGCTCGACGTGACTTTCGGCAACGGCGGTTGCGTGCAGCTCGTACCCGCCTCAGGCAACGATTCCGCATCCTCCTGGTTGCGCGGTGTCGTGGTCGATGAAGCCGGCCGCGTCCTTGTCGCAGGGCACGGTAACGCCGATGGCACACGCGGTTTCTTCGCGGTGCGCCTCGAACCGTCAGGCAGGCTCGACGCGAGCTTCGGCGATGCGGGCAAGGTATTCGTGGCCAGCGCATTGACCACCAATTTGATCGCATCGAACAGCGTGCTCATCCACGGTCGCTGGCTGTTGGGCGGGGTGTGCGACGCGCTTTCATCTTCGGCATCAGCTTGCCTGCTCGCACTCGATGCCAACGGCATGCCCGATCCTGCCTTCGGCACCCAAGGTTGGGCATTGGCCCCGCTGGGTGGCTTCGGTCACACCTTCAGCTCCCTCGCCTGCCAATCCGACGGCAAGTGCCTGCAACTGGCTTCGGCACGCCCCGATTCGCAGTCGCACCGGCAGTACGTGGTCACGCGCTTTGGCACCGGCGGCATACCCGATCCAGGCTTCGGCGTCTCAGGGCAGGTCCACATCGATGTGCCCAGCGGAGGTGATGGCAATTCCATCGTTGCACGCGCAATCACACTGCAAGGCGGCAAGCCCATCGCGGCCGGCATGACCGGAGGTGCTGCAACGTATGGCGGCTTGTTCGCCACGCGTCTGCAAGCCGACCTGATCTTTGCCGACGCCTTCGATTGAGTGCAGCGCATCGTTTGCAGATGCGCGGTGTCAAGCACGCGTTTGGATGCCAGTTGCGATGAAGGCGATCACTTCCACCGCATCGAATGGCCAGTCGAGTTCACGATCATTGATGTCGTCACGCAATACCGGCACGCGCGTGCCGTAACGTTCTTCGAGCGCACCGTCTTCATCGATCCAGACCGTCTCGAACTCGGGCGCGCGCGCGGCCGCGAGCACCGCCAGCGACTGATCGCACAGCGGGCAATCATCGCGCTGGAACAGGATCAGTCTCATCGGTACAGCCGAGCATGGGCGGGCGCGTAGAATAGCGTCTCCTTGGGCATGGAATCGGATGGCATGGCCGTCAGCGTTTTCGACATCTTCAAGATCGGCATCGGGCCGTCGTCTTCCCACACGGTCGGGCCGATGCGTGCTGCGGCGCGTTTCTGCCAACGCTGGCTCGATGAAGGCGGCTTGCTCGCGCGCGTGACACGCGTGCGCTGCGAATTGTTCGGCTCGCTCGCGCTCACCGGGCGCGGCCACGGCACCGACAAGGCGGTGCTGTGCGGCCTGGAAGGTCAAGAACCGGATCGGATCGATCCCGACGCGATTCCGGCCCAGCTCGAGCGCATCCGCGACAGCGGCCGCATACGCCTGCTCGGTCGCCACGAGATCGCCTTCGACGAGAAGGTCGACCTGGTGTTCAACAAGCGCCAGAAATTGCCCTACCACTCCAACGGCATGCGCTTTTCTGCCTACGACGCACAAGACCAGGAACTGGCGAGCCGCGACTACTACTCGGTCGGCGGTGGTTTCGTGGTCAACCACGACGAGGCGGCGGGTGATCGCATCGTCGCCGACACCACCACGCAGATGCATCCCTTCCACAGCGGCGACGAGCTGCTGGCGATCTGCGCGGCCAGTGGCAAGACCATCGCCCAGGTCATGCTCGACAACGAAACCGCCTGGCGCAGCCGTGAAGACGTGCGCACCGGGCTGCTGCGCATCTGGCAGGCGATGCAATCGGGCGTCGCGCGCGGGATTCGCGAAGGCGGCACCCTGCCCGGCGGCCTGCACGTGCGCCGGCGCGCGCCGGAGTTGTATGCCGACCTGCGCGACCGCCCCGAGGCGGCGCTGCGCGATCCGCTCACGATACTCGACTGGGTCAATCTCTACGCGCTCGCGATCAACGAGGAAAACGCCGCGGGCGGGCGCGTGGTGACCGCGCCGACCAATGGCGCGGCGGGCATCATCCCGGCCGTGCTGCACTACTACGAACGCTTCTGCCCTGGCGCGAACGAAGACGGCATCGTCGAGTTCCTGCTCACCGCCGGCGCAATCGGCATCCTGTACAAGGAAAACGCCTCGATCTCGGGCGCCGAAGTCGGCTGCCAGGGCGAGGTCGGCGTGGCCTGCTCGATGGCCGCGGGCGGCCTCGTTGCCGCGCTCGGTGGCAGCGTGCTGCAGGTCGAGATGGCCGCCGAAATCGGCATGGAACACAACCTCGGCCTCACCTGCGACCCGATCGGTGGTCTCGTGCAGATTCCCTGCATCGAGCGCAATGCGATGGGTTCGGTCAAGGCGATCAACGCGCAGCGCATGGCGATGAAGAGCGACGGCAAGCACCACGTCTCGCTCGACAAGGTGATCAAGACCATGCGCGAGACCGGACGCGACATGAAGGACAAGTACAAGGAAA
>NSJK01000027.1 GCA_002632325.1 Lysobacterales bacterium
TCGTCGATGATCAGGGCGTAGTGCTTGTTCATGCGCTGCCGAAAGTCGAGCAATGGGGGATTTTGCCATAACGCCGCGGGTGCAACCGATGCCACAGGTCATTGTGCGCAGGCGGCCGCGCGGCCGGCCTCATGCCGAAATCCTCGGATTGGAGAACGTGGCCTGCACCGCCTGCAGGGTGATGCGGAAACACGCGCCGCCGCCGGCGATGGGCACGTATTCGAGCGTGGCCTGACTCGCCTCGCTCATCTGCTTGGCCAGATACAGGCCGAGGCCCGTGCCGTATTCGTGGGTGGTGTAGAAGGGCTCGAAGATCTGCGCGGCAACCTTGGGCGGAATGCCCGGGCCGCGATCAATCACTTCGAGCAGCGGCGGGCCCTTTTCGACCGGCATGCGCGCCACCACCGCGACGCGCGCGGCTTGGTTGGGCTGACGGCCATAACGCAAGGCGTTCTGCACGAGGTTCCACACCACCTGCTGCAGGTGCTGCGGATCGACCACCGCTTCGAGGCGGCGATTGCTGGTCACCGCGCGCAACTCGTCCTGTCCGAGGTCGTTGGACTGCTTGTAATCCTCGACGAAGCTGAGCACCCAGGCATTGAGGTCGATCGTCTCTGGCCGCGAGCGTTCGCGCCGCGACAATTGCAGGATGTTTTCGACCACGTCGTTGGCGCGTGTGCAGTGGTTGTTGATGATCTCAACCAGACGCGTGTCGTCGGCGCTGAGATCGGGCGATTCGGCGAGCAGTTGCGCCGAATAGCGGATCGCCGCGAGCGGGTTGCGGATTTCGTGTGCGATCGAGGCCGACAGGCGTCCGAGCGAGGACAGCGTGAGCTCCTCGGCTCGCTGCGAAACCAGCGAGGTGTCTTCGAGGAAGATCAGCACGTTGCTGTCGTCGTCGGGCGTGAGACGGGTGAAACGTGGCACCACTTCGGGCATGTCGGTGGCCAGCGCGACGCCGGTCTGTTCGGCGCGGCTGTTGTGGCGCCAGTGGTAGAGCCGGCGCGAAAGCTCGGGCGCGACCACGCCCAGTTCGTGCTCGCCGGGCGAGGGATTGCCGATCAGGTGCCAAGCCGATTCGTTGATGCGCAGAATGTAGTTGGCGCGATCGACCAGCATCACGCCGGTGCGCATGCGCTGAATGATGAGGTCGTTGATCTGTTCGAGGTTGAGCAGATCCGCGCCACGTCGCTCGGCCAGATCCTCGGCCGCACGCACATGGCCGCCGAGGTGGCGCAACAAGGTGGCAACGACGAGATAGGCGCCGCTCATCGCCAGCACCACGAAACCGCTCACGGGCTCGTGCGCGCCACCGATCAGGCCGTGGACATAGGGCGTGGCGACACCGAGTGCCGCGGCGATTGCGAACGCGTGCGCATGACGCGGCATGAGCAGGGCTGCGATGCCGATGTTGAGCATCAGCATCATCGGCACGAGGCCATAGCCGGCCAGCGAAAACAGCACCGCCACCGCGGCGATGATGTCGATGCCGAGCGAAAGCACGATCGTCCCGGTGAGGTGACGCAGCAACTGCCCGGTCAAGAGCAGCAGGATCAGCGCGGCGGCGAGATACAACAGGGCCGCGCTCTGTCCGAGCAGGGGATGGGTGATACGCACCGAATCGGTGCCCAGCGGGGCGAGGAACAGGCTGACGTAGACGCCGGCTTCGAGGCAGCGGTAGATGTTGAAGAACAAGAGTTCGCGGCGGGTGATTTCCCCGGCCGTTTCACGCGACAGTCCCTGGTAGCGCAAGATCGACACGTTGCCTCCCTATTGGCTCGCCCGCTTCGGGCGCGCCCGCTCGTTGCGCCAAGCCGACCGCGGCGCAGCCCGGGCCGGCGCTGCGCGGACCCGGACCGCGGGCACAGTATACGGGTCGGTTTGGATCGCGGCGTTGACCTGGGCGACGGAACCTTTTGATTTCGCCGCCCCCATGCCGGAAAATACCGCGCTGCATCAAGACGGCTCCGCTGCCGTCCCTCCCGTCTCCATCGCCTGGGCGCCGCTGCGCCAAGGTGTCGCGTTTCCCAGCACAAGGTGCCTGCATGAACTTCCACGAATACCAAGCCAAGGAACTGTTTGCCGCCTATGGCATTCCCGTCCCGCCGGGCAAGACCGCCAATTCGCCCGATGCCGCCGTCGATGCCGCCAAGGCGCTCGGTGGCACCCAATGGATGGTCAAGGCGCAGATCCACGCCGGTGGTCGCGGCAAGGCGGGTGGCGTCAAGTTCTGCAAGAGCCTCGATGAGGTCCGTGCCGCCGCCAAGGGCATGCTCGGCACGAAGATGGCGACCTACCAGTCGGCCGGTCGCGCGCTGCCGGTGAATCTGGTGCTGGTCACTGATGCCACCGACATCGCCAAGGAGCTGTACCTGTCGATCCTTGTCGATCGCGACAGCAAGACCGTCTCCTTCATCGCTTCCAAGCACGGCGGCGTCGACATCGAACAGGTCGCACGCGATACCCCGCAAGACATCCACACGATTCGCGTCGATTTCGTCGAGGGCCTGCAGCCCTACCAATGCCGCCAGCTCGGCTTCGCGATGGATCTCAACGCCAGGCAGGTCGGCCAGCTCAGCAAGATCATGCTCGGCCTGTACCAGCTGTTCAACGAGAAGGACCTGTCGTTGGTCGAACTCAACCCGCTGGCGATCCTCGCCGACGGCAACCTCGCCGCGCTCGATGGCAAGGTCAATTCCGATGACAACGCCGAGTTCCGCCACGCCGACCTCGTCGCCATGCGTGATCTTTCGCAGGAAGACGCAGCCGAAGCCGCTGCCGCGCAGAACAATCTCAACTACGTGACGATGGACGGCTCGATCGGCTGCATGGTCAATGGCGCGGGGCTGGCGATGGCCACGATGGACGTGATCAAGCTCGCCGGTGGCGAGCCCGCCAACTTCCTCGATGTCGGTGGCGGCGCGACCAAGGAGCGCGTGACCGAGGCGTTCAAGCTGATCCTCTCGTCCGACAAGGTCAAGGCGATCCTCGTCAACATCTTCGGCGGCATCGTGCGCTGCGACCTGATTGCCGAGGGCATCATCGCCGCGGTCAAGGAAGTGGGCCTGAAGATCCCGGTGGTGGTGCGTCTGCAGGGCACCAATGTCGAGAAGGGCCGCGAACTGCTCGCGAATTCGGGTCTGGCCATCACGCCGGCCGACGATCTCAACGACGCCGCACACAAGGCGGTCGCGGCCGCGAATTGATCCCGGCAGCCCTTCATCCGCCTTCGGCACCTTCTCCCGCCCGCGGGAGCAGGGTCAGCACAGCATCAAGGACATTCCCATGAGCGTATTGGTCAACAAGAACACCAAGGTCATCGTGCAGGGCTTCACCGGCCAGCAGGGCACCTTCCACGCGCAGCAGGCGCTCGACTACGGCACCCGGGTCGTCGGCGGCGTCACCCCGGGCAAGGGCGGCAGCGAGCACATCGGTCTGCCGGTCTTCAATTCGGTCGACGAGGCGGTCGCCAAGACCGGCGCCGACGCATCCGTCATCTTCGTGCCGCCGCCGTACGCGGCCGACTCGATCCTCGAGGCGATCGACGCGGGCATTCGCGTGATCGTCGCGATCACCGAAGGCATTCCGGTGCTCGACATGCTGCGCGTGAAGAACGTGCTCAAGTCGCATCCCGACACCGTGCTGATCGGCCCGAACTGCCCGGGCGTGATCACGCCGGGCGAATGCAAGATCGGCATCATGCCCGGTCACATCCACCAGCCCGGCAAGGTCGGCATCGTCAGCCGCTCGGGCACGCTCACCTACGAGGCGGTGTTCCAGACCACCAATGCGGGCCTGGGCCAATCGACCTGCATCGGCATCGGTGGCGATCCGATCAACGGGCTCAACTTCATCGACTGCCTCAAGCTGTTCCAGAGCGACCCGCAGACCGAAGGCATCATCATGGTCGGCGAGATCGGCGGCAGCGCCGAGGAAGACGCCGCCGAGTACATCGGTCAGTACGTGACCAAGCCGGTGGTGTCCTTCATCGCCGGCGCCTCCGCGCCTGCAGGCAAGCGCATGGGCCATGCCGGCGCGATCATCTCGGGTGGCAAGGGCACGGCTGCGGCCAAGTTCGCGGCGTTGGAGAAGGCCGGTGTGACCACGGTCAAGTCGCCTGCCGATCTGGGCAAGACGCTCGCGGCGAAGATGAAGAAGTAAGCGGTTTCGATAAGTGCTCATGGCAAACGGGCCCGCATTGCGGGCCCGTTTGCTTATGTCTCCAGCGCAGCGATCGCGCGCGTGCTATTTCCACTGATAGAGCGTGTAGTACACCGGCGAGACCGGGCCTTCGTTCGCATCGCGCACGAGGCGACCGCTGCCATCGTTGGTGACGAAGGTCTGGATCGGACCATTGATCGGGACGATGCGGATCATCCAGAGGCGGCCGTTCTCGCGGTATTCCTCGACCGTATCCGAGCCTTGCTGACGTTTGGTGACCTCACTGGCGCCGATGCGCTGCTGGTTCTCCGCAGCGATGCGCGAGGCCTTGTCGCGCACCAGCCGCGCATCGGGCTTGGGCAGGGGGGCGAGCGGATCCTCGGCACTGGCGGCCGGCGCGGCGGATGCTGCTTCCTGCGCTGGTGCGGTGGCCTTGGTGCTGCTGCTGGTCGGGTCATTCATGCCCGGTGGTGGCGGCACATCGGCAACGGGTGTTTTCGCTGCGGGCGGCGCGGCCCACGCGCTCGCGCAGGCGATGGCAAGGAGCAGGGCAGAAGACAGCAGGGTGGTTTTCATCGGAGACTCCGGAGCGCGCGTCTAGCCTAACAGAGGCGGGAGCATCACGATGTGGTGGCGATGCGTTGGGATTCCAGCCGCCTGATTGCGTATGAAGCAGTGCCCATCCTTCGGAGTCGAGCCATGTCGCTTCGTCATTCGTGGTTGCTCGCCGCAGCCTTGTTCCTGCTTCACCTGCCAATGGCGCGCGCCAGCAGCGATCCGATTCTGGATCACCTGCTTCAACCCGATCAGGTCACACCCTGGTTCAACGGTGCGATCACCAGCATCGGTCAGGTGATGTCCTGCGGCAGCAATCCGCCGATCTTCGCCACCCGTGTCATGGGCTATGCCGGGTTCAGCCATCCACCACCGAATCTCACGCCGGCGGTGGGCGAGATCTTCTACACCCACGTGGTGCTCGGTCATCCGGGCAACCCTTGCGCGGGCAGTGCGGTGGGTCTGGAACTCATCCTGCCTGCTGGCGTGGAGATCGCCAATTCGGCGGACAATCCGGTGTTCTGCTTCTCGATCATCCCCAACCCCAATCGCTTGCTCAACCTCGATGTCGACCCCGACTACGGTTGCCCGACCAGCTTTCCGCTTGGTCTCGAGGGTTACGCGGTGCGGCCCCTGCGTGGTGGCTTGGGCAACAGCGGCGCCTGGGGCATGCACATGGGTTTCTGGCTGGAAATCCTCATCCCGCTACGCGCAACGACGCCGCAGGGCGGCAACAGCACGATCGCCTGGCGCGTGAATCCCGACGTCGGGTTGGTCGGCTATCCGCAGGTCGGCTTGCAGGTCAACAACGAGGTGATCTTCCGCGACGGCATGGAGGGCACCCTGCTCAATCTCGACCTGTGCACGCTCAATCCGCCACCGCAAGGTTGCTGAACGGATGAATTCCGACCGCGTCGCGCGCGGTCGCTGGCGGAGTATGGTGGTTGGTTGTCGATGCCGCGGGCATCGACAACCCTCGATGGCTGCGTTTGCTCGAGCCATCCTCCAATGGAGACGCCATGAACGAAGATCAAATCCGCGAGCGTGCATTCGCCATGCCGATCGACAATCCGGCCTATCCGCCCGGACCATACCTGTTCGTCGATCGCGAATATCTGGTGATCACCTATCGCACCGATGCCGATGCGCTGGCGCGCGTGATTCCGGCGCCGCTGCAAATGGATGCGCCGCTGGTCAAGTACGAATTCATCCGCATGCCCGATTCCACGGGCTTTGGCGACTACACCGAATCGGGGCAGGTCATTCCGATCAAGTACAAGGGTGAGAGCGGCGGCTATGTGCGCATGATGTTCCTCGACGACCATCCGCCCACTGCGGGCGGCCGCGAGATCTGGGGTTTCCCCAAGAAGCTGGGCAAGCCCGAGCTCAAGGTGCACCGGGATACCCTGGTCGGCACGCTCAAGTACTCCGATTTTCCGGTTGCCGTGGGCACGATGGGCTACAAGTACGCGGCGATGGATCGTGACAAGGCGATCGCCGGCATGGAGGCGCCCGCCTTCCTGCTCAAGATCATCCCGCACGTCGATGGCACGCCGCGGGTGTGCGAGCTGGTGCGCTATGCGATGCAGTGCAAGACCTTCAAGGGCGCGTGGACCGGCCCTGGCGCGCTCGATCTGTTCGCTCATGCATTGGCGCCGGTGGCCGACCTGCCGGTGCTCGAAGTCGTCTCGGCGGCACATTTCAAGGCGGACTTGTTGCTGCCTTACGGCGAGGTCGTGCACGACTACCTGCGCTGAAGAGTCCGCGGGGCTGCAGGCCCGCCGCATTGCAAAGCCGGCGGGTGCGCGCCAAGCTGCGGGCCCGCCGTGCTGCCGCCTCGCCATGTCGCCACGTCTCGTCCTCATCGACGGCTCTTCGTACCTGTATCGCGCCTACCACGCGTTGCCGCCGCTGACCAATGCCGCGGGCGAGCCGACCGGCGCCTTGCTCGGCGTGGTCAACATGCTGCGCGCGATTCTCAAGCAGCGGCCCGACTACGTCGCCTTCGTGCAGGATGCGCCGGGCCCGACTTTCCGCGACGCGCTGTATCCGGCCTACAAGGCGACACGCCAGGCCACGCCCGAGGAACTCAAGGCCCAGATCGAGCCGATGCTCGCGATCGTCACCGCGCTCGGCCTGCCGGTACTGCGTGTCGAGGGTGTCGAAGCCGATGACGTGATCGGCACCTTGGCCGTGCGCGCGGCGGCCGAGGGCATCGAGGTCACGATCTCGACCGGCGACAAGGATTTCGCGCAGCTGGTCGGCCCGGGCATCACGCTCGTCAACACCATGAGCAACACCACGCTCGACGTGGCTGGCGTGGTCGAGAAGTTCGGGGTGCGGCCCGGGCAGATCATCGACCTGCTTGCGCTGATGGGGGACAGCGTCGACAACATTCCCGGCGTCGACAAGTGCGGCCCCAAGACCGCAGCGAAGTGGCTCGGCCAGTACGACAGCCTCGATGGCGTGCTCGCGCATGCCGACGAGATCGGCGGCAAGATCGGCGAGAACTTGCGCAATGCGATGCCGCATCTGCCATTGTCACGCACGCTGGCGACGATCAAGACCGATGTCGAGCTGGCGCAAGGTCCGTCCGAGCTGCGCTTGCGCGAGCCCGAGGTCGAGACATTGCGCGCGCTCTACCGGCGCTACGAATTCAATGCCGCGCTGCGCGAACTCGAGGGCGACACGGTCGCGCAGGAGGACAAGGCTTCCGCGCGCGCGCCTGCGGCGGAGCCCGCCAGCGAGACGGCGATCGGCAAGACCGATCTCGATCCCGCGCTCGCAGGCCCCGGCGACTACGAGCTCGTCGTCACCGATGCGCAACTGGAAATCTGGCTCGAACGCCTGCGCGATGCCGAGTTGATCGCTTTCGATACCGAGACCACTTCGCTCGACTCGATGAGTGCGCAGTTGGTCGGTCTGTCGTTTGCAGTGACGCCCAAGCGTGCCTGCTACATCCCGCTCGGGCACGACTATCCGGGTGCGCCGGCGCAGTTGCCGCGCGAGCGCGTGCTCGCTGCGCTCAAGCCGATCCTCGAGGATGCGGGCCGCGCCAAGCTCGGCCAGCACGCCAAATACGATCTCAATGTGCTCGCCAATGCCGGCATCAGCGTGCGCGGTCTCGTGCACGACACCCTGCTGGAATCCTACGTCTTGCACTCGACCTGGCGCCACGACATGGATACCCAGGCCAGGCGCGTGCTCGGTTACGAGACGATCGCCTTCGAGGACATCGCTGGCAAGGGCGCCAAGCAGATTTCCTTCGCTCAGGTCGATCTCGACACCGCCTGTCGCTACGCCGCCGAAGATGCCGACATCACCTTGCGCCTGCATCGCGCACAGTGGCCGCAATTTGCCGCCGAACCGGGTTTGCGCAGCGTCTATGAATCGATCGAGATGCCGTTGGTGCCCGTGCTCGCGCGCATGGAACAGTGCGGCGTGCTGATCGATGGCGCCGCGTTGCGCCAGCAAAGTCATGAACTGGCGCTGCGCATGCATGCACTCACCGCACGTGCGCACGCTCTGGCCGGACGCGCCTTCAGTCTCGATTCGACCAAACAGCTCGGCGCAATCCTGTTCGACGAGCTCAAGCTGCCGGTGTTGGTGAAGACGCCGGGCGGTCAGCCCTCGACCAACGAGGAAGCGCTCGAAGCGATTGCCGACCAGCACGAATTGCCGCGCGTGGTGCTCGACTATCGCGGCCTCGCCAAGCTGCGCAGCACCTACACCGAAAAGCTCGCGCAGATGGCCAATCCGCGCACGGGCCGCGTGCACACGAGCTACGGTCAGGCGATTGCCGCGACCGGGCGTTTGAGTTCATCCGATCCGAACTTGCAGAACATTCCGGTACGCACCGAGGATGGCCGCCGCATCCGCCAGGCCTTCATCGCGCCGCCGGGTTGGCAGGTCGTCGCCGCCGACTACTCGCAGATCGAGCTGCGCATCATGGCGCACTTGTCCGAGGATCCCGGCCTGCTCGCTGCCTTCCACGGCGGACAGGACGTGCACCGCGCGACCGCGGCGGAAGTGTTCGGTCTGCCGCAGAGCGAGGTCGACGCGAGCCAGCGCCGCGCCGCCAAGGCGATCAACTTCGGCCTCATGTACGGCATGAGCGCGTTCGGGCTCGCGCGCCAGCTCGGTGTCTCGCGCGGCGAAGCGCAGGACTACATGGCGCGCTACTTCACGCGCTATCCGGGCGTGCATGCCTTCATGGAGCGCGTGCGCGAACAGGCGCATCGCGACGGCTACGTGGAAACCCTGTTCGGTCGCCGCCTGCATCTGGACTACATCAACTCACGCAATCAGGCGCAGCGCGCCGGTGCCGAACGCGCCGCGATCAATGCGCCGATGCAGGGCACCGCTGCCGACATCATCAAGCGCGCGATGATTGCGGTCGATGGCTGGCTGCTCGATCAGGGCGATCGCGCGCGCATGCTCATGCAGGTGCACGACGAACTGGTGTTCGAGGTGCGCGACGATGCCGTCGAGGCGATCGTTGCCGGCGTGCGTGAACGCATGTCGGCAGCGGCCAGCCTGTCCGTACCGCTGGTGGTCGACGTGGGCACCGGGCCGAACTGGGACAAGGCGCACTGAGCCCGTCGTGCCCGGACGGCTGGATTGGACATCCATCCGTCCCCGTGCCGCGCGCATGAACAGCCGATAAATCGTTTCGGGCGGTTACTGGAACCTTCAGGTGCCAAGCCCTATCTATGTTCCCGGACGCGCGCAACGCCGTCCCGGTTGGCTCATCTCCCTGAGTGCAACCCGAAGTCCGATCCCTCCCCAGATCGGTCTTCCCCGCCCCGAGGGCTTCCCCTGGCCCTCGGGGTTTTTCTTTTCCGGGACTGGCATTTGGCGCAGAGTCCGCCGGACTGGAAAGCCGCCGATCCCGCTGCAGCGGTGTGCTGCGCCCGGCCTTGAATGGATCAGGGCGCGTGGCGCAAGGTGGCATGGCATTCGATGGCAGCCTTGGGATATGGCAGCCACGCCGGACAGGGAGAGCATTCATGCCCACACGCATCGTTCCGAACATGCTCTACACGATCGCCGCCTACGAGGCTGCGTTGCGGCGCCATCCGCAGGCCAGGCGTGCGCTGTGTTTCGGCGACTCCTGGTTCCAGTATCCGCCGCATGCGATCGACGTGACCAAGCTCTTGGCGCGCACCTTCGGCCAGTCGCTGTTCCTCAACGAAGCGGTGCCGGGACGCGACAGCGCGCAATGGAAGCTCGCCTTGCCACGCGTGCAGCGCGAAATCGGTTCGTTCCGCTTCGATGCGATCCTGCTTTCGACCGGCGGCAACGACATCGTCGGCAGCGAGATGGCCGAGTTCGTCAAGACGCCGACGCGCCCGCAGGCGATCGGCACGCGTGACTGGGGTGTGGTGCCGCCGGTGGTGTTCGACTACGTGCGGCTGGAGACTTTCCAGCATGCGCTCGAATACGCGATCAAGGATTTCAGCGAAGTCGTCGGCTACCGCGACGCCAGCGCGCCCGATTCGATCGTGTTCGTCCACACCTACGACTACATCTTTCCCGATGGTCGGCCCTACCAGCTCGGGCCGCTCACGCTTGGGCCGTGGGTCAAACCGGCGTTCGAGGCGGTCGGCCTCATCGATCCGGTCGAACAGCGCATCGTCACCGGCTGGCTGCTCGATCAGTTTGCCGCGGCGCTGCGTGCTTATGCTTCGGTCACGCCGAACTTTCGCGTGATCGATTCGCGCGGAACGCTGACGACGGCGCGGCAATGGGGCAACGAAATCCATCCGACCGCGAGCGGTTTTCGGCGCATCGTCGAAACCTGTTGGCTGCCGGCATTGCGCGGCATCCTCGCCTGACTCAACTGCGTTCTTCGAGCCAGGCGAGCAAGGCCGCACGTGGCAGCTTGCCAGTGCCGTTGCGCGGCAGGACGTCGACTTTCTGCAGCGGGCGCGGCAGAAACGCGGGGTCGATGACCGCACGCAGCGCATCGATGAGATCGGCCTGCGTGCGCGTCGGCGCAACCACCAGCGCGGCGATTCGCTGCACGCCCATGCTGTCGGGGCGATCCAGTTGCAACAGTGCGGCGTCCTCGACGCCGGGCAGGGCGAGCACGCGCCGCGTGAGGTCGGCGAGCGAGGCACGCTTGCCGGCGATCTCGATGAGGTCGGCATGGCGGCCGCACAACTGGAAACGCTGGTCGGGGCGCAGCTCGATCAGATCCTGCAAGGCCACCGGCGGATCGATCCACGGCGCTTCGACCAGGGTGCCGTCG
Organism: Lysobacterales bacterium; assembly: GCA_002632325.1. Taxonomy (GTDB): domain Bacteria; phylum Pseudomonadota; class Gammaproteobacteria; order Xanthomonadales; family Rhodanobacteraceae; genus Dokdonella_A. The sequence goes on from NSJK01000027.1 coordinate 10,970, forward strand.
GGCTGCGGGCGCAGGCTGGCCCCGTCAAACAGTCGCCAATCGGTTTCGCGCGCCGTGCGGCGCTGGGCGATCACGCAGGTTTCGGTCGAGCCGAACAGTTCGAGCAGTGGCGCTCCCAGTCGTGCCTCGGCCTGCGCCGCGAGTTCTCGATCGAGCGGCGCGGTGGCACAGACGATCGCGCCCACGGCGGGCAAGTGCTGGCCGCCGGCCAGCAGCGCGCGCAGGTGCACCGGCGTCGTCACCAGCACGCGCGGCGCGGGCACTTCGGCGAGCGCCGCAGCGACATCGGCGGGGAACAAGGGATGGCCGGCATGCACCGCGAAGGGCCCAAGCAGCGGCAGCAGGATCGACAATTCCAGACCGTACATGTGCTGCGGCGGCACCGTCGCAACGATGTTCGCGACCTTGCCCGGAGCGAGTTGCAGCGCGGCCACCAAGGCGGCGATGTTGTGTGCTTCACCGATGTGCAGCGGGCCCCAGCGTTTGGGGTTGGCCTTGGGCTGGCCGGTGCTGCCCGAGGTGAAACCGATGGCAATCGTCTGGCCGGCGTCGAGCAAGGGCAAGGCAGCATTGCGTTGCTTGCCCAGCGACGGCAGCACGCAGTCGGCGTCACCCAGTCGGTAGCTGCCCGGATAGGCGACCAGCGTCTCCGCGATCGTCTGCGGTGTGCGCGCGGCAGGCAGCAGGTTGGTCTGGCCACGGCTGGCGATCGCGCAGAATGAAGCGAGGAAGGCGTAACGATCGCTGCACAGATTGATCGCGTGGTTGCGTTCGGGCAATCGCGCAGCAATCGCGGCGACATCGCCGAGGAAGCTCGCCACATCGATCGCATTGCGGCCGCGCCAGGCAATCGGTCGCGCGCCGGCGGCGTCCAGCAGCAAGGGCAGACGCGGCGATGCCGGTCTGTTCGGTTCAACCACCGCAGACATGTCCCCTTCCTCCCTCAGTCCCTGATGCTCGCCCCACTGATAGCGTCGCGGATTGGCGTGGGCTGCTCAAGTCCCCCGAGCGGCCCGTCGAGCAAGGCCCCCAGTCCGTCGCCGAATGCTGCCCTGACCGTTCGCGCATCGCGCGCAGGCGCCTGCCCATGGCGATTGGCGCTGGTCGACACCAGCGCGCCACCGAAGGCGCGGCACAGTTGCGCGGCCAGCGGGTGTGCGGTCACGCGCAGGGCGATACCGCGATGCTCACCGGCAATCCAGGACGGCACGTTGCCGGCTCGCGGAAAGATCCAGGTGTGCGGTCCCGGCCAGCTCGCGCGTGCGCGTTCGATCGCCGCCGACGGAGTCGCCTCGCGGTCGATGTACGGCGCAACGTGTTCGAAATCGGCGCCGATCAGCAGCACGCCCTGAGTGGGCGGTCGCTGCTTGAGCGCGAACAGCGCGTCGAAGGCCCGGACATTGCGCGGATCACAGCCCAGTCCGTAGACCGCCTCGGTCGGATAGGCAACCACGCCACCGGCGCGCAGCACGGTGGCGGCGATTTCGATTGGGTCGAGGTCTGGGGTCGTCATGGCGGCGGCATGGTCTGTCGGGGAAACAATACGCAAAACGGCGGCGAAATCGCCAACGCAGTGCGCATTTTGCCTCCCTCAGGCCGCCGCCGATCGGTTCGACGGGCAGCTTTTCAGGAGGCGGCCTTGCGCACCGCCGGTTTCCTTGCGGCTGCCTTCTTGCTCGCCGCTTTCTTCGCAGGCGCTTTCTTGGTCGGCGCCTTGCGTGCGGCGGCCTTCTTCGCCGCAGGCTTTTTCGCTGCCGCCTTCTTTGCGGGCGCCGCCGTGGCGTCGCTGCGCGGTGCGGATTTGGCGGCCTTGCCCTTGCCGAAGCGGCCGCCGCGCTTGGGGCGGTCGGGTGCGGCAGCCAGCAACTCGGTGCATTCGGCTTCGGTCAGTTCGCGTGGTTCCTTGTCCTTGGGAATCTTGGCGTTCTTGTTGCCATCGGTGATGTAGGGCCCGTAGCGGCCATTGAGCACCTGAATGCCGTTGCCGAAATCCTTGATCGTGCGGTTGGCGATGAGCTCGGCTTTTTCGCGCACCAGATCGAGCGCGCGCGGCAGCTCGATCGTGTAGGGGTCATCCTCGGTCTTGAGCGAGGCATACATCGCGCCGTGCTTGACGAAGGGACCGAAGCGGCCGATGCCGACCGTGATGTCCTCGCCGTCTTGCGTCTTGCCGAGCGTGCGCGGCAGAAGGAACAGATCGAGCGCCTGCGCGAGGGTGATCGTGTGCATGCTCTGGCCAGGTCGCAGCGAGGCAAAGCGCGGCTTGTCCTCGTCGTCCTTGGTGCCGATCTGTGCGAACGGCCCGTAGCGACCCAGACGCACCTGCACCGGCTTGCCGGTCTTGGGATCGCTGCCCAGTTCGCGTGCGCCGGTGGCTTCGGAGCGATCGACGCTTTCGCTCTTGTCATCGACCGTCGCCTTGAACGGCCTCCAGAACTTCTCCAGCAGCGGCACCCAGTCTTCCTCGCCGCGGCTGACCGCGTCGAGCTCGTCTTCGAGTCGAGCAGTGAAGTCGTAGTCGACGTACTGGCTGAAATGGCCGGAGAGAAACTTCGCCACGGCGCGGCCGACATCGGTCGGCTTGAAGCGGCGGCTGTCGAGAATCACGTATTCGCGGTTGAGCAGCACCTGGATGATGCTGGCATAGGTCGAAGGACGGCCTATGCCGTACTCCTCGAGCGCCTTGACCAGCGAGGCTTCGGAGAAGCGCGGCGGCGGTTCGGTGAAGTGTTGATCGGCAGCGATCGCGGCGAGTGGCACGGCTTCGCCGATGGCCATCTTCGGCAGCTTGCGGCCTTCGTCCTCGTCCTCGGCATTCTTTGCATCGCGGCCTTCCTCGTAGACCGCGAGGAAGCCCGGATCGACCACGGTGGTGCCGCTGGCGCGAAACATCGATTCGCCGCCTGCGTCGAGATCCACGCTCACGGTATTGAGCGTGGCGTGCTGCATCTGCGAGGCGACTGCGCGCTTCCAGATCAGCTCGTACAGCTTGCGCTGTTCGTCATTGAGGAAGTGCGCGATTTCCTTGGGGCGATGCGCCGCTGCGGTCGGACGGATCGCCTCGTGGGCTTCCTGCGCGTTCTTGGATTTGTTGCGGTAGAAGTGTGGCTGCTCGGGCAGGGCGCGCGCGCCGAAGTCCTTGCCGATCACCTCGCGCAGTTCGTGGATCGCATCCATCGACAGCGACACCGCGTCGGTACGCATGTAGGTGATGAGGCCGACCACGCCTTCATCGCCGAGCGCAACGCCTTCGTACAAGCCCTGCGCGATCTTCATCGTGCGACTGGTGGAGAAGCCGAGCTTGCGCGCGGCTTCCTGCTGCAGCGTCGAAGTCGTGAACGGCGGCGAGGGCCGGCGCTTGCGCTCCTTCGACTCGACGTTGGCAACGACCAGTCGCCCTTGCGCCGAACGTTGCAGCGCTTCACGCGCGGCGTGTGCGTCGGTTTCGTTGGTGAGATCGAACTGCTCGAACTTCTTGCCGCGCAGGCGCGTCAGGCGTGCCTTGAAAGCCTGATCGGGATGCGCGCAGTCGGCTTCGATGGTCCAGTATTCACGCGCCTTGAACGCTTCGATCTCTTCCTCGCGCTCGACGATCATGCGCAGCGCGGGCGACTGCACGCGACCCGCAGACAGGCCGCGCTGCACCTTGCGCCACAAGACCGGCGAGAGATTGAAGCCGACCAGATAGTCGAGTGCGCGCCGCGCCTGCTGGGCGTTGACCAGATCCATCGACAGCGCGCGCGGATGGGCGACTGCGTCCTTGATCGCGCGCGGCGTGATCTCGGAAAACACCACGCGATGCAGCGCCTTGCCATCCAGCAGCTTTCGCGACTTGAGGATCTCGGCGATGTGCCAGGAGATCGCCTCGCCTTCGCGATCAAGGTCGGTCGCCAGATAGAGCGTGTCGGCGACCTTGGCCGCCTTGGCGATCGCATCGACGTGCTTTTCGTTGCGGTCGATCACCTCGTAGTTCATCGCAAAGCGCCGCTCGGGATCGACCGCGCCCTCCTTGGGCACGAGGTCGCGCACGTGGCCGTAGGACGCCAGCACGTGGAAGTCCTTGCCCAGATACTTGTTGATCGTCTTGGCCTTGGCCGGCGACTCGACGATCAGGAGATTCTTTGCCATGCGATTCCTTGATGGGGCCACCGGTGGCGGCCTCGTGTTGCTGCGGCGCAACGACATTCCTTTCTAGTGGAAACACGCCGCGGCGCGCGCTGTCAAGCCGGCGCCCTGGCGGCGACGGTCCTGCGATCGCCCGCGTTGATGGGGGCGGATGACCGCCAACACAAGGCGCGGCGCGGCTTTCAGGGTGGGCGGCGGGCATAGCCCCCCGCGCTGGCGACGACTTCGCCCTCCAGTTCCAGCAGGAGCAGCATCGAGGCCAGCGAAGGCACCGCAAGGCCGCTGCGGGCCGCGAGCGTGTCGATGTCGAGCGCGTCGGTCTCCAGCGCCGCGTAGAGGCGCGCGTAGTCGGGATCGGCCGCGCGGGGGGCGACTGCAGACTGTGCTGGCGTCGCCGAGCCCTCCTCGGCGGCGGCGAGACGCTCGCGCAGGCTGGCACCGAGCTGGCGCGCGAGTGGCGTCAGTTCATCGACGATCTCGGCGGTGGTCTCGACCAGCTTGGCGCCCTGGCGGATCAGCGCATGGCAGCCGCGCGCGAGCGGGTTGTGGATCGAACCGGGGATTGCGAACACCTCGCGCCCGGCTTCGCTGGCATTGCGCGCGGTGATGAGCGCGCCCGAGCGCGTACCGGCCTCGACCACGAGCGTGCCCAGCGCGAGGCCGGCGATCACGCGATTGCGGCGCGGGAAATGCGACTGCTGGGCCGGCGTCCCCGGCGGGAATTGACTCACGAGGGCGCCGCTCGCGGCAATCTGCTGCGCGAGCCGGGTCTGTCGAGCGGGATAGACGCGATCGGGGCCGGTGCCGAGCACGGCGATGGTTGGCGCGCCGATCGTGAGTGCGCCTTCGTGCGCTGCGGTGTCGATACCCTCGGCAAGGCCGCTGGTGATCGCGAATCCGGCTTGGCCGAGCGCGCGCGCGAAGGCGTGGGCATTGTCCATGCCGGCCGGCGTGGCATTGCGACTGCCGACGATCGCGATCTGAGCCTGCCACAGCAGGTTCGCATCGCCATCGACGAACAGCGCCGCGGGCGCACCCGGCGCCTCGTCGAGCAGGGCCGGGAAATCGGCGCCATCGCAGACGAGCAGGTGATGCGCAGGCGCATCGAGCCAAGTGAGGTCGGCGTCGATGAGGGCGCGCTCGGGCGCGGCCAGCCAGGCGCGGCAGTCCGCATCCTGCGTGCGCGGATGGGCGCCGCGCCGTGCTGCGGCGAGCGCCGCGGCCGCACTGCCGTGCGCAGCCAGCAGTTCGCGCAGCGTGGCCGGGCCGAGGCCGGGGGCGCGCAGCAGGATCAGCCAGGCTTCCATGTCGGCGTTGGCAACGACGCGGTTCATCGCTGCAGTCTATCCCGGCGCATGAACGAACACGGCGCGAAGATGTCTTCGCGCCGTGCAGGAAAACGCCGCGTCGCGGCGCAATGGAGGACTGCCGTTACGGAACGGTATCCGGATCGTGCAGGAAATTGCCGATGTGCACCGGCTTGATCGTGTCCATCACCAGACCGTAGCTCACGCGCTGGAAGGTGCGGAATACCATCACGTTGCCGACGAACTCGGGCGGCAGCTTGGCCTTGGAATCCTTGGGGTGGAAGAACTTGCGGAACGTACCCTTGGGATAATCGGTGCGGTCTTCGACCTTGGCGCCTTTCTGGTAGATGCTGAAGGTCTGACCGTTCTCGATGCCGTCTTCGCTGCCGCGTGAGAGCGCCACCACCTGCAGCGGGCCGACCGCATTGAACGCATCGCTGAATGCGATCACGCGCATCTTGTCGGGCACGCTGTTGGGGCGGTGCGGCAGGTATTGGGCGTCGTAGGGGGCATCGACGATCGGCAGCACGTAATCACCGTCCTTGGCCTCGAAGTCGGAATTGACCAGAAGGGCCGAGGAAACATCGCCGCCGCTGCGCGTGACTTCGACGACACCGTAGTCCATGACTTCGTAGCCGAGGAAGCGCGTATTGCCCTTGAGCGTGAACTCGATCGGGCCGTGCTGCCAGAGAATCTGCTTGCGCGAATCGTGGAACGTGTCCTTGGACTGGCGATGGACTTCGCGCGGCTTGCCGTCGTCGACCGGCGGCGAGTCGTAGTAGCGACCGATCGGACGCACCAGCGCCAGGCGCGTGCCCGGCTGTGCGCTCAGGCCGCGCACGTAGATGAGCTGGCCGGGTGCGCCGCGCAAGTGATTTTCTTCGATGCCGACCACGTGCGGCGCATCACGCAGCGATTCCTCGCTGACGATGCGCGTGTTCTTGAGCCACTGCTTGAGCTCGGACAGCGGGATTGCCGGGATCGCCGCATCGCCTTCGTCGGCACGGATGCGCGGCCCGAATTCACCGACGCCGACGTGGCCATCGCGCAACACCAGCGTGTCGCCCGGATAGATCAGGTGCGGGTTCTTGACCCCGGGGTTGTCCTGCCAGACCTCGGGCCAATGCCAAGGTTTGTTCAGGAAGCGTCCGGCGATGCTCCACAGCGTGTCGCCCTTCTTGACGACATAGCTTTCGGGCGCGTCGCTGCGCAACTCGGTGGTTGCGGCGTAGACGGAAAGGGCCAGTGCGAGCCCGGCGGAAACTGCAAGCAATTTTTTAAGCATGAGTGCCAAACCCCTGTTCCCCCTGCCTATCCCGGGCCGAGTCTAAAGGAAAAATCGCTCGCAGAAAAACCAACCCCGTCTCAGGCCGGTGATTCGGGCCCGATCTCCCGGGTATCGAGCCACCGGATTGGACTCGGGGGCGGTCGTGGCATGCCCCTTGCTCCAGATCCTGCGGGTTCGCGGCAAACGGTGGCTTTGCCCCTGCTTTTGCCGGGCCTTGGAGCTGGATGGCTGTCAAAACGTGACACAGTTCGCATTCTTGTGTCGGGAAGAGTCGCCTTCGGATCAAGCGTCGGGGCTCCGCGATCCGCGGAATTGGCCGTGACAGCGGCGATTTTCGTGAATTCCAGGCAGGGGAAGCGTGCAGGGGAAGGAAATGCTCGATCGGGGAAAGTGCGGCACTGGGGTGCCGCGTGGAGCATTTGACTCGGATGCGAGCGCCTGCAAGGGGCGTGTCGCAATCGCCGAGACCCGCGCGGTCGAGACTGCGCGTGGCGCAGGGCCGTGCAGCCTTGATTTGAGTGGGCGCAACCGTTCGGGTCGCGTCGCCATCCATGCGCAGTCAATTGCGTCGGAAAACAGGGGGAAACCGATGTCGTCGATTACCGTGTCCGCAGCGGCGCGCAGCGTGCGCTCATCTACCGGCCTGCGTGTTCTGCCGTGGCTGCTCGCCATTCTGGCGATGCCGGTACTGGCTGCCGACTGGTACACCTCACCCGGCGGCAACGACGGCAGCAGCTGTGCCAGCGCGGGCACGCCGTGCCAGACGATCCAGGCGGCGATCAACAAGGCCGGCGCGAACGACACCGTGCATGTGGGGCAGGGCCAGTATCCGTTCGTGGCAACGATCCAGATCGCAGGGACGGCCAAGAATGGCCTGAAGCTGATCGGCGACAACTCGCCGTTCGACGCGCCCATCGCGCCGCCCACGGCGCCGGCACCTGCCAGCAATGCATCCGAACTGCAGGCGGCTGGCACGAGCGGGCATACCGGCATGATCTGGGTCAACGGCGCGCAGGACGTCACAATCGAAAACCTGCTGTTGCAGGTGCGCCACGGGCGTTCGAATGAAGGCATCGTCACCACCGGCAATGCCAATGGCCTGGTCCTGCGCAACAACTACCTCATCATCAACAACAACGCTGGTGGCAAGCGCAATGCGATTTCGCTGAACATGACGGCCGGCGGCAACTCGGACCAGAACTCCACCGGCGTTGGGCCGTACTCGGGCATTTACGTCACCCTCGAGGGCAACGTCGTCCAGCCATCCACCGCGGCCAGCGGCGCCGTATCGGCGCGCGCCGTCGTCGGCGACGACTTCGCCGGTGTGTTTCGCAACAACTTCCTGGTGGGTCAGACGCAGGACATCCGCTTGCGCTTCCTGGGCAACACGGCCGGTGGCCGCGGCTTCACCTTCGAAGGCAATTGGGTGTTCGGCGCCGGCGCCTGGTTCCTGAGCTTCAACGATTCCACCCAGACCGTTTACATCCGCAACAACCACTTCATTGCGCCCGGCGCGCCCGGCTACAACGTCTCGCCGCTGACCGCGAGCACTTTGGGTGATCCTGATTTTTCCAGTCTCAAGCTGGTCGGTGCGACCAACCCGGTGATCGTCGAGGGCAACGAGTTCCTCGGCTTTGCGCGGTATTACCGCGGCCTGTGGATCCAGAACTGGCCGGGCGTCACTGTGCAGGACAACAGCTTCACCCCCAACCCGACCTACAACGGCCTGTCCACCGCGCTGCTGATCGGCAACAAGGAAGTGTGGAACGGCGCTCCGGCTCCGCGCCAGCTCGCAGTCAGCGTGCTGCGCAACACCTTTGCCGCGGGTTACGCCAATGCCAACAGCCGCGCGATCGTGTTCGTCGATGACAACGACGCCAGTGGCACCGCCACCGCGGGTAGCCTGCTGGTCGGTGATGGCGATACCGCCAACGCCAATTCGTTTGCCGCGGGACTCAAGTGGTACATCGGTCTCGACGAGCACACCTGCAATTCGACCAATTGCTCCACTGCACCACCAACCAGCTCACCCCTCGGGCCCGGCATCAACTACACGTCCGGAAGCAACGTGGCCACCCAGGGCCGCCCGTTCCCATTCGATGTCAACGCTTACGGCAACCGCTACGCCGGCAAGCTCGTCGATGAGATGAGCAATACCGAATACAGCGCGATCGCGACAAAGATTTATGACGATGTGGACAACAGCGCGCTCGGCATCGTTCATTACGAAGCCGGCCCGCGCATCACCACCGGCACCATCATCTTTTCGCCGACCAGTTTCACCTGGGACGGTAGCGCCCACACGATCAGCGCGAGCCTGCAGGAAGACAACACCGCGACCTGTGTGGTTACGCCTGCGAGTCTGACCGAGCCGGGCAGCCATCCGGTCAGCGCGACCTGCACCAGCAGCACCTACAACGTCACCGATGCCGGCACGGTCACCGTCGCCAAGGCGGCAGGCACGGTGGTCTGGGGTACGCTCGGATTCGATTACGACGGCAGTGTCCAAACCGTCACCGCGACCATGAATCCCGGCGCGGTGGCCTGCACCGTGACCGGTACGGTCGGACCAGACGCGGGCAGCTATGCGGTACACGCCGACTGCGCCGATGCCCATTACGCTGCGAGCGACGACGCCAGTGCGGTCATCAATCGCATTGCCGGCACGTTGGCCTGGGGCAACCTCAACCACGTCTACGACGGCAACGCGGTCACGCCAACCGCCTCGATCAATGAGGAAGCCGGCGCGAGCTGCGTGTTCACGCCCGCGAATGTCGGCCCGAACGTCGGCGACTATCCGGTGAGCGCGAGCTGCACCAGCACGAACTACAGCGCGAGCGGCAGCGAGACCGTGCACATCACGCGCGCGCCCGGCACGCTCGTCTGGGGCAACCTCAACCACGTCTACGACGGCAACGCGGTCACGCCGACCGCCTCGATCAATGAGGAAGCCGGCGCAAGCTGCGTGTTCACGCCCGCGAGTGTCGGCCCGAACGTCGGCGACTATCCGGTGAGCGCGAGCTGCACCAGCACGAACTACAGCGCGAGTGGCAGCGAAACCGTGCACATCACGCGCGCGCCCGGCACGCTCGTCTGGGGCAACCTCAACCACGTCTACGACGGCAACGCGGTGACGCCGACCGCCTCGATCAGCGAGGAAGCCGGCGCGAGCTGCGTGTTCACACCCGCGAATGTCGGCCCGAACGCCGGCGACTATCCGGTGAGCGCGAGCTGCACGAGCACGAACTACAGCGCGAGCGGCAGCGAAACCGTGCACATCACGCGCGCGCCCGGCACGGTGGCTTTCGGCGCGACCAATTTCGATTTCGACGGCAGTGCGCACGGCACCACGGCGGTGATCACGCAGGAGCCGGGCAACAGCAGCGCCTGCACGCTCACACCCACCGGCGACTACCCGCGCACCCATGCGGGCAGCACCACGCTCGCGGCAAGCTGCACCGGCACGAACTACACGGCCAGCGGCAGCACCACGCTCACGGTTGCGCCGAAGACGGTGACGCTGGTGCTCTCCGGTCTCGGTCCGATTCCCTACGACGGCCAGCCGCACGCGGTGAGCGTCACGGTCAGCGGCGAAGTCGCGGGCTTCCCTGCTGCGGTCGATGTCAGCTATGACGGCAATGCCGCCGCGCCGATCGAAGTCGGCAGCTACGCCGTGATTGCGGCTTTGGCAGCATCGGCGAGCGACTACGCGGCCGCGCCGGTCGCCGGCACGCTGGAAATCACCGTGGGTGCCGCGGCGAACATCGCGATCGAAGGTGGCGCGAGCTTCACCGGCATCGCGGGTCAGACTCTCTCTGGCGCACTGCCATCGGTCAAGGTCACCGATATCGGCGCTCATCCGGTTGCAGGCGTTACCGTGACTTTCGCTGCGGCACCAGGCAACGGCAGCCTCGGCGGTGCGGTGCAGACGACTGATGCCAACGGCATCGCTACGCTTGGCGGTTGGACCCTGTCGCCGACGCCCGGGAGCAACACCGCGACGGCCAGCGCCGCAGGCGTCAGCGGAACGGTCAGCTTCCTCGCCACCGGCACTGCCGATGCCAGCGCGCTCGTGGTCACGATCGACGACGGCCGCAGTGCAACCCAGGTCGGTCGTTCATTGACCTGGACGATCGTGGTCGGCAATCCGCGCACGTCCGACACCAGTGTCGATGTGCTCGATACCCTGCCGCCCGAGCTCGACGTCGGCTCCGCCCAGTGGCAATGCACGCCCGGCAATGGTGCCAGTTGCAGCGCCAGCGGCAGCGGCGATCTCGACGACAGCATCAACCTGCCGGTGGGCAGCAGCGTGACCTATCTGCTCACCGCAACCGTGGTCGACGATATCGACGGCATGATCACGAATACGGTGAGCGTGAGCGAAGGTGCGAACACGATCACGCGCAGCGACGACACCGAGATCGTGATCTTCCGCGACGGTTTCGAAGCAGGTGGCGATGGCGCGGAGTCCGTGCCCGAGTCGACGCAAGCCAAGCTGGTACCGCTCGCTGACTTGGCCGATGGCGCTGCCCTGCAGCTAACGCTCGATGCCGACCGGCTCGATCCATTGCGACCCGTGATCGTCGCGCAGGCACGTGACCGTGCTTTCGCGGTCGAGGCGATGCGGATCGGTGAGCTGGTCCAGCTGCGCCTGGCGCGAGTGGGCGTGCGGGGTGAAAGCCCGGGTGCCTGGAGTCGCCTCGATGGCAATCGATTTGCACTGCTGCGTGAGGGTGGCCGGATTGCCCTGGTCGGTACGCGCGAGGCGCTGACGATCGCGCTCGGGCGGGATGGAGTGGTTGCAGTGGATGGACTCGTGGTGCCATGAGAGTTGCAGGCGGGCAGGTGCAAGGTTCGGGGCCGGCGCGATGCGTCGGGTTTGGAAGGTTGTGCAGGTAAACGCCGCGCGGTCGGGTGATCGCGCGACTGCACTGGTGGCGACCCGAGGGTCGCTGCGTCGTTGAACGTCGGAGCGAGGGGAAGGACATGTGGAAGCCAATTGATTCGAAGCGGGTGTTTTCGATCGGTGCAGCAAGCCTGCTGTGCATCGCGGCGATGCTTGCATTCGCCGGTGCGGCAATCGCGGCCGTGGCGAAAACCGCTGCGGGAACGGCGCCAACTTCGGTTCGCGTCGCCGAGACCGGCAACGAATACACCAGCATCGTCTCGGCCCTTGATGATGTGGCCACGCGCGGCGGCATGACGCTCGAGCTGGCTCCCGGCGTCTACCACGAGACCATCGTGTTGACCAAGGGCGTCAGGCTGGTCGCCAGCGGAGGTCTCGTGCCCAGCGGCGGCGGCTTCCACATCAACGCAGGACCGACCGTGCCGCCCTCGGTGGTCATCGATGGCGGCAACTCCCTTGCCGTCGGTGTGCAGATTCTCCCCGGCGTCACCGGCGCGAGCGTGAGTGGGCTGGAAATCCGCAACTTCACCACGCATTGCATCGAGGCGATGGGCGGCAATGACAACGCCCTGATCGAGGAAAACTGGGTCCACCATTGTGGCCAGCACGGCATCCTCGTCTCGGGCGGCGCGCCCACCGGCATCAACGGCGTGACGATCCGCAACAACGAAGTCAGCGACGTCGGTTTCGGCCCCAACAATGGCCGCGGCATCGTGGTGTGGGACGGCATCAAGCGTGACCTCACGATCCAGAACAACTGGGTGCACGACATGGCCGGTTGCTGTGGCATCGAGCTGCAGGATGGTGCGGCCACCGGCGCCTGGATCCTCGACAACGTGGTCGAGAATGTCGGCGATTCGGGCATGGCTTTCATCCAGTTGACCTCGGGTTCGCCGAGCCTGCGCGCCAACATTGTGCGCAACAACACGGTCACCAACACCGGCCGTTTCGGCATCGAGATCAAGATCCCCAACGGCAGCGGTGCGCTGCCGGGCGTGGGTGATACGGGCGATGGTGCGATCCTCGTCGAAGGCAACACCGTCGACGGCGCGGGCGTGAAGACCCTGCGCGATCGCGCCGGCATCGCGGTGATTCGTCGCGCATTCGGCGTCTATCCCTACCAGGTCGATGCGACGTCGGGTGTGGTAGTGCGCAACAACACGATCCACGACGTGCGCACCAACAATCCGGCCAGTTCCTATCGCGGCTACGGCATCGTGGTCGAGGGCCTGGGTTCGACGGTCGAAAACAACACGCTCACCGCCAACGACATCGGCCTGCAGATCCAGCAGGCCAACCAGCCGGCCAGCTTGCCGGGCGATTCCAACCAGAACACGGTGAGCGCGTGGTTCGCGCGCGGCAATGCGCCTTTCACCTGCGTTACCGAGAGCAGCAACACGATCACCAGCAGCACGCTGGGCGATTCAGTGTCCTACGTGCCATCGGGTGCACCGATGACGGGTGGTTATGCGACCAATCAGAACACCGGTTTCTCGTATTGCACGATCACCTCGGCGGTCACCGCAGCATCCAATGGCGACACCATCCTCGTCGCGTCCGGCATGCATGCCGAAAACGTCGTGGTGACACGGCCAATCAAGATCGTTGGCGCCGGGCAGGCCAGTACCACGATCGTGCCCGCAGCTTACAACCCCGATTGCAGTGGTGCGCCGCTGGGTTCGCAGGGCTCGATGTGCACGGCCGGTGACGCGAGCGTGGTGTTCCTGGTCAAGGCTTCGAACGTGGAGATTTCCGATCTCGCTGTCGATGGCATCAACCCGTTCATTCCCGGGCATGCAACGGACATCGCCGCGCGCAACGGCATCATGAGTGCGACCACGGGCGGCGCGTTCACCAACTTCAAGGTGCATGACACCACGATCCGCAACATCTGGCTGCGTGGTCTGTATTCGCCCAGCGAAAACGGAACCTTCGAGTTCCGCGACAACGTGGTCGACAACGTCAAGTCCGATCCCTTTGCCTCGCTGGCGATCTTCAACTACGGCGGCGGCGGCATCATCGATGGCAACACGGTGTCCAACGCGAACGATGCCATCGTGGCGAATTGGTCGCGCGGCACCACCTTCAGCAACAACACGGTCAGCCTCTCGGGTGGTGGCGTCCACACCGACAACAACGGCGGCAGTGGCGGCAATGGTGACGTGATCGAATCCAACACCGTCACCTGCGGTGTCGATGATGGTTACGGCATCTTCTCGTTCGCGAACTACCGCGACGTCACGATCCGGGACAACACGATCAGCGCCTGCGCGGTGGGTCTGGGCGCGTTCTCTGGTCGTAGCGATGACAACCTGCCGCTGTACACAACCACGTTCCAGCGCAACCAGGTCGACGGCACGGGGGCGACGGTATCCACGCCAGGCGACAGCACACTGGGCGCGTGGCTGAGCACGACCTCGTTCAATTGGGGCGACCACAATAACCAGGCGGTGCTCGCCAACAACACCTTCACCGGATTCGACGTGGGCGTCCTGACCGATCGCGGCAACGGCAAGAGCCTTGCGACAAGCGCGAACGTCAACCGCATTACCGGCAACGGCATTGGCTGGAGTGACAACGGCGATGCCGTGAACGGCAGCAATGGCAGCAGCGATTTCAGCAACAACTGGTGGGGCTGCAATGCGGACCCGGCAGCGCCCAGTGCCGGTTGCGACAGTGCGCAGGGCGTGGGCGCGAGTGCGCCGTGGCTGGTGCTGAGCCTGCCGAATGGCCCGATCAATATTGCGCGCAATGCGACGATTTCCATCGCGGCCGATCTCAACCACAACTCCAGTGCTGGCACAGTCGATACCAGCGACCTGTTCAGCGACGGCACCTCGATCGCGTTCAGTGCGAGCAATGGTGCCAGCGCGACTTCGCCGCAGACGACCAGCGCGGGTGTGGCGACGACGAGCTTCTCGGGCCTGGCGGCCGGGTCCTCGACCGTGACGGCCACCTTCGAGAATGCGCAGCCGACCGTCCTCGTGCAGATCACGCCGGCGGCTATCGCGCTCGATGCGCCGTTGACGCGCACCTACAACGGCAGCGCGCAGACGGTGACTGCGACCACGGTTCCAGCCAGTCTGGCCTACGGCGTCACTTACGACGGCAGCCCGACGCCGCCCACGAATGCAGGCAGCTACGCCGTGATCGCCACGATCACCGACAACTGCTGTGAGGGCACGGTGAGCGGCACGCTCGTGATCAATCGTGCGAACACCACGATCGAGTTCCAGCCCGATCCGGCGAGTTTCATCTACGACGGCAACACGCACGCGGTCAGCGCGCGCCTGCTTGCCGAGCCGGGCACGAATTGCCCGACCACGGGTACGGTCGGGCCGAATGTCGGCAGCTACCCCGTGAACGCGGCAGCCTGCACCGGCAGCAATTACCAGGCGCCGGCCAGCAGCACGAGCGCGAGCGTCACGCCGCAGCCCACCACGATCAGCTTCTCGCATTTGGTGCAGGCCTACGACGGCTCGCCCAAGTCGGTGGTGGCGACCACCGCGCCGACGCCGGGCGTGGCCTTGGCAATCACCTACAACGGCAGCCCGACCCCGCCGACCGCGGTCGGCAGCTACGCCGTCGTGGCGACGGTCGCCGATGGCAACTACAGCGGCAGCAATACCGCGACCTTGCAGATCGTGCCCGGCACCTCCGACATGGCGCTCGTGCTCAACGGCCCCGTCGATCCGATCCATGTGGGTGACACCGCGCAGTACGCCGCGACCATGCTGGCCAATCCGGCGCTGCACACCGGCGAGCACTTCGGCTATCGCGTGGAGCTGACCAAGTCGGGCGGTGCGCCGCTGGCCTTGAGTGACCTGGCCACGATGGAAGTGTTCTACAACGGCGTGTGGGAAGACGCGACGACCTTCTTCGGCTCGATTCCGTTCGTGCTCGATCCGATCACGCATACGCTCACCTACAACTTCCCCGACGGCATCCCGGGCTATTCCAGCGGCTTCCCGATCCTGGATCCCAGTTGGACCTGGAATGTCCGCTTCAGCTTCGCGACCGTGGGCACCTACACGGTGAGCGCGACCCTGACCGACGGCATCGCCGGTCCGGACATCAGTCCTGCCGTGGTCGGTTCGATCGCGACCGTGGTGTTGCCGGAATTGCCGCCCACGGACATCCATATGGCCCTGACCGGCCCGGTCGGCAGCATCGAAGTGGGCAGTGTCGCCGGCTACACCGGGACGATGACCGCCGATCCCTCGCTGCACGTGGGTGACAAGTTCGATGTGCGCACGACGATCGCCAAGACCGGCGGCAACCATGCATTGGTGGCCGCGGACCTGGCTTCCATCGAAGTGTTCTACATGGGGTCGTGGCAGGCGCTGCCGCCCGGTGCGTTCACCCTGGTGGGCAACGAGCTGGTGATGGATTTCCCCAACAGCCTGATCGGCGATGGCTTCGAGATCCAGGATCCGGTGTGGACGTGGAACTTCCGCGCCAGCTGGGCCGATACCGGCGTCTACACGATGACCGCGCAGGTGATCGACCATGCCCAGGTAATGCTGGCCAATCCGGATGTGTTCGCCACGGGCGCAATCTCCACCACCGTGGTTGCGGCCACGCCGCATCTGCCCGACATGGCGCTGCTGCTCAACGGCCCGCTCGACCCGGTCGAGCTGGGCAATGCGGCGCAGTACACCGGAACGATGCTGGCCGAGCCTTCGCTCTACACCGGCCACACCTTCTTCGTGCGCGTGCGCCTGAGCAAGAACGGTGGCGTCGATGCGATGACGGCGGCCGACCTGGTCAAGATGGAGCTCTACAACGGCGGCTGGTTCGATGCGACCAGCCAGCTGCAACCCGAGCTGCATGTCGACGGTAATGACCTCGTGTACCTGTTCCCGCAGCCCAATGCCGCATTCCCGATCATCGATCCGGTGTGGAGCTGGAACTTCCGCTTCACCTACGGCAGCGTGGGCGTGTATGGCGCGCAGGCCGACGTGATCGACGCGGCCAACGCGGGCACGATCGGCGATGCCATCGCGGCGCCATCGCTCGCGCATGCGCAGATCGACACCACGGTGATCGACACGCCGCAGATCAGCCTGCAACTGCAGGGCGCGGTGGTCGGCACGGTGGGTACGCCGGTGCAATACGTGGGCACCTTGCGCGCCGATCCGCTGCCCAATCCGGCCAACCTCTACTTCGTGCAGGTGCGCCTGCACAAGAGCACGGGCCCGGCGGCAGTGAGCGACATCAGCAAGATGGAAATCTTCTGGGGCGGGCAGTGGGTCGATCCGACCCAGCCGCCCTACAACCTCAGCCTGCCGTTCACCCAGGATGGTGGTGACCTGGTCTACCTGTTCCCCAAGCCGATCCTGGACAACGGCTTCCCGATCGATGAAGCCGAGTGGAGCTGGCAGTTCCGCTTCACCTTTGCCGATGCGGCGATGTACACGGCGACCGCAACCGTGGTCGATGCCGGTACTCTCACGGCAGTCGCGGATCCGGTCTCGATCCAGACCGACATCGGGCCAATGCCAGACGACATCCGTCTGGATCTCAATGGCCCGGTGGCTGGCGTCGAAGAGGATGTGCCGGCCGCGTATACGGGCCGTCTGCGCAACTTCGGTGGCGATCTGGCCGAGAACGGCTACGTCAAGATACGGGTCGAAATGGCCGGGCAACCACTGGTTGTGAGCGATGTCGATGCCGAGGTCTGGAACGGCAGCGCCTGGGTGCCGGGTACCTTCACCGTGGTCAATGACGGTCTGGAAGCGAACTTCCCGGACACCACCGGGTTCCCGATTCCGGCGGGCTTCGACTACACCCACCAATTCCGCATCACCTATCACCGCACCGGCGTGTTCCACGCGCTCGCGGCCGTGATGGGCGCGGTTTCGGGCGATGTGCATGCGAGTGCGGAGATGTTCACCGAGGTGGTGCCGCGCAGCCCGATCACGGCGAGCGTGAGCTTCCTGCCGAGCTCGCTGCACGCGGTCTATGACGGCACTGCGCACGCAGCTCTCGCGTCGACGTCGCCGTCAGGCTTGAGCCTGGTGTACACCTACAACGGCAACAACACCGCGCCGACACAGGCGGGTTCGTATGTGGTGGTCGCCACGATCGATGCGGGCAACCCGGCCAACTCGCCTTACGTGGGTTCGGCCTCGGCGATCCTCACGATCGACAAGGCAGTCGGCAGCGTGGGCTTCGCGCCGCTGACCGGAGCCTATGGCAGCGTGCATGCGGTCACCGCAACGCTGAGCCCGATCGACAGCAACGCCAGTTGCACGGCAGTCAGCGGTGTGCCCGCGCAGAATGCAGCGGTCGGCAATTACTCGGTCAGCGCGAGCTGCACGAGCGACAACTACAGCGCGAGCGGCGCCGCGAGCTACGTGGTCACGCCGATCGCTGCGGGCAACACCGGCATCACGCTCACGGGTGGCAGCTTCACTTACGACGGTGCCAGCCATGGAGCGACCGTGGCCAATCCGAACGGGGTTGCCTACACGCTCAGCTACGACACCGGCAACGGTTCGGCACCGATCAATGTCGGCAGCTACGTCGCCACGCTCACGGTCACCGATTCCAACCATGCGGCCGAAACGCTGACTGCAACGGTCGAAATCACCCAGGCCGATGTGAGTCTGAGCTTCGGTGATCTGGCCCAGGTCTACGACGGTTCGCCCAAGGCAGCCTCGGTGGTGACGGTTCCGGCCGGCGTGGCCGGTGTGAGCCTCGGCTACGCGCCGGATGCGATGCCGATCAATGCGGGCAGCTACACGGTGACGGCGACGCTGTCGAATCCGAACTACACCCTCACCGGAACGACCACGGCGACCCTCGTGATCGCCAAGGCAGTCGGTGCGGTGAGCTTCGGCGCGACCAACTTCGGATTCGACGGCTTGCCGCATGACACCACCGCGGTGATCGCGCAGGAGACCGGCACGAGCTGCACGCTCACGCCGATCGGCGACTATCCGCGCACGCATGCGGGCAGTACTTCGCTCGCCGCAAGCTGTGATGGCGTCAACTACACCGCGGCTGGCAGCACCACGCTCGTGGTCTCGCCCAAGCCGGTGACGATCACGCTCTCGGGCCTTGGCAACTTTGCCTACGACGGCAACGTGCATGCGGCCAGCGCCAGTGTGGTCGGCGAAGTGGTCGGCTTCCCGGCAACGACCGCGCTGACCTACAACGGCAACGCGTCGGCGCCGAGCGCTGTCGGCAGCTACAACGTCATCGCCGCACTCGATGCGGGGGTCACCGACTACACGGCCACGCCGGCGAGCGGTCTCATCGTGATCGGCGCGGCCAATGCGACGGTGACGCTGTCGGATCTGTCCGTGGTCTACGACGGCAATCCGCATGCAGCCACGGTCGTTACGAGTCCGGCCAGCCTGACCACCGACGTGACCTACGACGGCAGTCCGACGCCGCCGACCAATGCGGGCAGCTACACGGTGGTCGCCACGATCACGCAGGCCGGCTACAGCGGCAGCGCGAGCGGCACGCTCGTGATCGCCAAGGCCGCGGCCACGGTGACGCTCACAGCCGCCGATCTGCAGCAGACCTGGGGTGCCACCCACGCGGTGGGCGTCACCACCAACCCGGCGAGCCTCGCCACCAGCATCACCTACGACGGCAATGCCGGCGAACCCGTGAATGTGGGCTCCTACAGCGTCGTCGCGGTGGTCACCGACCCCAATTACACGGGTTCGACCAGTGGCACCTTGGTGATCACGCATGGCGATCCGGCGCAGATCTCGGTGGTCGGCAGCGCAATGTTCAGTGGCACCGCGGGCCAGCCGCTGGTGGGGCCGCTTCCCACGGTCAAGGTCACCGATGCGGGCGGCAATCCGGTGCCCGGCGTCGCGATCACGTTTGCTGCGGGCGTCGGTGATGGCAGCCTGAGC
The DNA here is from genome assembly GCA_002632325.1 of Lysobacterales bacterium. Lineage (GTDB taxonomy): Bacteria > Pseudomonadota > Gammaproteobacteria > Xanthomonadales > Rhodanobacteraceae > Dokdonella_A. The sequence continues at coordinate 30,476 of NSJK01000027.1, forward strand.
GGTGCTGCACCGACCACCGATCAGAACGGTCTTGCCACGCTCGGTGGCTGGACGCTTGATGCCACGCCCGGCACCGACATGGTCACTGCGACCGCGGCGGGCGTGGGTGGCAACGTGTCGTTCAGCGCCACCAGTACGGCCGATTCGAGCGGCTTGGCCGTCAGTGTGACCGATGGTCGCGTCGCGACCCAGATCGGTCGCGTGCTCACCTGGACGATCATGATCGGCAATGGCGGCAACTCCAACCTCGATGGCGTCCATGTCGAGGATGCGCTGCCAGCCGAAATGGATGCCGGCGGTGCACATTGGCAGTGCATCGCGCTCAATGGCGCGGACTGCGATGGCAGCGGCAGCGGCAGCCTCGACGAGCTGATCGATCTGCCCGCGGGCAGCAGCGTGGTCTTCCTGCTCAGCGCGACCGTGACGCAGGACCTCGACGGCATGATCGAGAACACGGTGAGCGTGACGCATGACGGCAACACCATCGTGCGCACAGATCAGACCGAGATCGTGATCTTCCGCGATGGCTTCGAGATGTACGGCGATGGTTCCTCGCCGCGACCCGAAGGCATGCAGCCGATCGCACTCGGTACACTGGGCGACGACCAGCCCTTGATGTTCGCGATCGAGCCACAGCAGCTTCCGTCGCTGCAGGTGGTGTCGATTGCGCAGGCTGCCGACCGCAGCTTCACGGTCGAAGCGATCCGCATCGACGGGGTCGCGTACCTGCGCCTGATCGCACGCAGCGACGCTGGTGAGGTCACGACCGCGTGGAGCGCGGTCGCGGGCACGCAGCTTGCGCTGCTGCTCGATGGCACGCGCCTGGCTCTGGTCGGTGCAGCTGCCGACCTCGAACTGGAGCTCGCGCACGGCGGCAGTATCGCGGTCAACGGCGCCGGTCCGATGTGAGGATCGGAAGAGCGGGCAGGGTGTGGGCACCAGCCGCATCCTGCCCAAGCCGCAGACAGACGCGTCACACAGTTTGCTTTGACGAGGCCGGGCGAACCCCGGCCTCACATTTTGCTGCAGTGTTCGGACAGAGGGATGACATCGATTGACCGCCCGGACCGATGTGCTCGGCTATCATCCGCGCTCATCGCCTCGTCCGGAACATTGCATGTCTGCCCTGCGTATCGCGCTCGCCCAATTCGATTTTCCGGTCGGCGCCGTGGCCCGCAACGAGGCACGCATCATCACGCTGATCGAACAGGCGCGTGACCTGCATCACGCTGATCTGGTGCTGTTTCCCGAACTCGCGCTGTCGGGTTATCCGCCCGAGGACCTGCTGCTGCGCCCGGATTTTCTTGCCGAATGCGCCGCTGCGATCACGCGCATCGCGGCCACGGTGCACGGCATCGTTGCCGTGGTCGGCTGGCCCGAGGCCGATGGCGCGGTGGTGTTCAATTCGGCCAGCGTGCTGCGTGATGGCGCGATCGCAACCACCTGCCGCAAGCGCGAGCTGCCCAATTACGCAGTATTCGACGAGCGCCGCTATTTCGAGGTCGATCGCGACGCCGAGCCTTGCGTGTTCGAGGTCGGCGGCACCCGGGTCGGCGTGGTCATCTGCGAGGACATCTGGTTTGCCGAGCCGGCTGCACGCATCGCGCGCGCGGGCGCGCAGTTGCTGCTGGTGCCCAATGCCTCGCCGTTCGAGCGCGGCAAGCAGGAGCAGCGCGATGCCCTGCTCGCGGCGCGCGTGGCCGAGACCCGGCTCGGTATTGCCTACCTCAACACCGTCGGTGGTCAGGATGCGCTGGTGTTCGACGGCGCATCGGTGCTCGCTGATGGCGATGGCCACATCCACGCCGCTGCGAGCGCGTTCGAGGATCACTGGTTGCTGGCCGAGTTCGATGCGGCCACGCGCCGTTTCCGGCCGTTGCAGTGGCCGATCGACAGCGATGCCGGCGCCGCATCGCTCGCGTGGCGCGCCTTGGTGCGCGGCACGCGCGACTATTGCCGCAAGAACGGTTTCGACACGGTCTGGATCGGTCTTTCGGGCGGCATCGACTCGGCGCTCGTGCTCGCGATCGCAGTCGATGCGCTGGGTGCGGACAAGGTGCGCGGCGTGCGCCTGCCCTCGCGCTTCACCTCCGGCCTCAGCAACGACCTCGCCAGCGAGCAGGCGCAGGCACTCGGGGTGGAGCTGCTCACGCTGCCGATCGAAGCGCCATTCCGCGGTTTTCTCGATGCACTCGCAGCGGCCTTTGCCGGTCATGCTGTCGATGTCGCCGAGGAAAACCTGCAATCGCGCTGCCGTGGCGCACTGTTGATGGCGCTGTCCAACAAGTTCGGAGGGCTCGTGCTCACCACCGGCAACAAGAGCGAATACGCGGTCGGCTACGCGACCATCTATGGCGACATGTGCGGCGGCTATGCGCCGCTCAAGGATCTGTACAAGACCGAGGTCTACGAGCTCGCGCATTGGCGCAACACGGTGGCCGGAGCGCCGGTGATACCGCCTGCGGTGATCGCGCGCGCGCCCTCGGCGGAGCTGCGCGAGAACCAGACCGATCAGGATTCGTTGCCGCCCTACGACGTGCTCGATGCGATCCTCGCTCGCCACATAGACGCTGAACAATCGGCGGCCGAAATCGTGCGCGCGGGTTTCGATGCGGCTACGGTCGAGCGCGTCGTGCGTCTGGTGCGCATTTCCGAATGGAAGCGCCAGCAAGCCGCGCCGGGGCCGAAGGTGTCACGTCGCGCGTTCGGCCGCGAGCGCCGCTACCCGATCACTTCGGGCTGGCGTTGAGGCCCGGCGGAGAGCCGTCGGGGACGTAGCCCCGACCTGCAACCTTGTCACGCGGCGTTTGCAGGTCGGCCCTACGTGGCCGACGTGCTACGCGGCCGACGAGCAACGATCGTAGGTCGGCCCTGTGCGGCCGACGAATGCGGTGCGATCATGCGGAAAACCGTTGGTGGCATCGAAAAGCCGTCGGGGACGTAGCCCCGACCTACAACCTTGTCACGCGGTGTTTGTAGGTCGGCCCTACGTGGCCGACGTGCTACGAGGCCGACGTGCTACGAGGCCGACGTGCTACGAGGCCGACGTGCTACGAGGCCGACGTGCTACGAGGCCGACGAGCAACGATCGTAGGTCGGCCCTGTGCGGCCGACCGGGACCTCAGCGACTCGACAGCGGAATCAGCTTCCACCAGTTCGAGCGGTAGCGCGGCCACTTGCCATGCAGGGCCGGGTGCTCGGGATAGTTGAGCTCGAGCACGCGGCGCGCGTCGTCGGCGAGTTGCTGTTGGCCCAGCTTGGCGTAGCTCTCGAACATGATCGCCAGCGCATCGGCGACCTGCGGCGTCTGCGGGAAGGCTTCGATGATGTCCTTGGCGCGGTTGGATGAGGCGACATAGGCTTGCCGCTTGTAGTAGTACAGCGCGATGTTGAGATCGGACTGCGCCATCGTGTTGCGCAAGGAAATCATGCGCTGACGTGCATCGGCGGCGTATCCGCTGTTGGGGTAGCGGCTGATCAGCGCGCCGAAATCGTCGAAGGACTGGCGCAGATTGGCCTGATCGCGCTTGGTCATGTCCTGACCGATATAGCGTTCGAAGAAGCCGGCCGAACGGTTGAAATTGATCAGGCCGCGCAGGTAGTAGGCGTAGTCGACGTGGCGCTGGGTCGGATAGGTCTTGATGAAGCGGTTAATCGTCGAGTAGGCGTCGTCGGGCTTGTTGTTCTTGTACTGCGCATACGCCAGATTGAGCTGCGACTGCTCGGTGTAGGCGCCGAACGGGAAGCGCGAGATGAGGCGCTGGAAGGTGCGCGCGGCCCAGTCGAAGTTGCGTTTGTCGATCGCCTCGACGCCTTGCGAATACAATTCTTCGACGGATTTGGTATCCATCGGATCGCCTTTCTTGGCGCCGCGGTTGAACAGCGAACAGCCAGCCAGCAGGGCCAGCAGGACGACCAGCGCGAGGCGCAGGAGAGACTTGGATCGGAACGGGACTCGCATGCGGATGGCGGGCTCTGCGATGATGGAAGGAGAAATCGCCCGGCAGGGCGCGACGCTTGTCGCGATGCCGGTGCGGCGCACCTGAGTGCGACGCGCGAAACCGCGATGATAACCCGAAACTTTGCCGGCGCTGGAAGCGTCGTCGCGCACGGACCGTGTTCATGACCCCGACTCAATCAATGCTGAACGCGACGATCCCGCCCGAACTGGCGGGGCGCCGCTTCGATCAGGCGCTGGCCGAGCTGTTTCCGGACTATTCGCGCTCGCGCCTGACCGCCTGGATCAAGGCCGGTGCGGCGCGGCTCGACGGCGCCGTGGCCGCGCCGCGTCAGGCCGTGCTCGGTGGCGAACAGGTCGAAATCGCCGTGGTGATCGAGCGCGAGATCGGTGCCCAGGCCGAGGCGATCGAACTCGACATCGTGCATGCGGACGCCGATGTCATCGTCGTCAACAAGCCGGCTGGCTTGGTCGTGCACCCCGGCGCCGGCAATCCCGCAGGCACCTTGCAGAACGCGCTGCTGCATTTCGATGCCGCACTTGCGGCGATCCCGCGTGGCGGCATCGTGCATCGACTCGACAAGGACACCTCGGGCCTGATGGTGGTCGCGCGCTCGATGCGCGCTCACACCAGTCTGGTGGAACAGCTCGGCGAACGCGACGTGCACCGCCAGTATCTCGCGATCGTCTACGGCGCGATGGTCGCCGGTGGCCGCGTCGATGCACCGCTCGGCCGCCATCCGCGTGATCGCCTCAAGCAGGCGGTGCGCGAGGATGGCCGTGAGGCCGTCACCCACTACCGCGTGCGCGAACGTTTCCGCAGCACGACTCTGGTGGAATGCCGGCTCGAAACCGGGCGCACCCACCAGATCCGCGTGCACATGGCACATGTGCGCCATCCGCTGCTGGGCGACTCGCAATACGGCGGCCTGCTCAAGCTGCCCAAGGGTGCGGGCGAGGCGCTGGTCGCGGCGATGCGCGGCTTCAAGCGGCAGGCGCTGCATGCCGAGAAACTCGAGTTCCGCCATCCCGGCACCGGCAAACTGGCGAGCTTCGAAGCTGCTCCGCCGGCGGACATGCAGGCCTTGCTCGCGGCACTGCGCGAGGACA
>NSJK01000005.1 GCA_002632325.1 Lysobacterales bacterium
TCGGTCAAGGCGATCAACGCGCAGCGCATGGCGATGAAGAGCGACGGCAAGCACCACGTCTCGCTCGACAAGGTGATCAAGACCATGCGCGAGACCGGACGCGACATGAAGGACAAGTACAAGGAAACCAGCCGCGGCGGGCTCGCGGTCAACGTGATCGAGTGCTGAAATTGCGCATTGCGCTGGCCGCGTGAGCGTTTCACGCGATCGGCAACGATCGCCTTGCGCGTGCATGCCGCTGGCGGCGCAATCGACCGTCGCGTCGCTGCATGCTCACCCGCCGCTCGGGCGGAGCGCGCGGAACATCACACCGATCCGGTCGCCAAGCCAGAAAAAAGGGGCCGGTCGCAAGACCGGCCCCTTGAAGTCATTGCCTGCGGCGCAAGGCGCACGCCGCGGATCAGAACCCGTCACACATTACTGCGAAACCGGGCCCAAAGGTGCATTGGTGAGCACGATCGGACGGCCATTGGCCGTAGTACCGGTCGCGCGAACCACGTAGTTCTTGGACAACGTCGGAATCGCGGTCGTGTTCAATGCAAGCGCCATGGCCGGATCGCTGAGGCTGGGAGCCGTCGTCCCGTCACCCACCGCATCACCAATGTAAGAACGATTCATGAACGGGCCAGCATCAAGAGTCGCCGGCCGTGCGCCGACATTGCTCGCGTTCGGATTTGACAAGGCGATGAGCACTTCCGGACCGTTGACCACGACCGGCGTCGTGAGCGGAATGTCGACGAAGGCATTGGCCGGGGTGCCGATCGTGTAGATCGTCGGCGTGCCCACCGCGGTCGCGCCATTGGTCGGATCAGCATCGTTGTCGTTGTAGATGAAGATGCTGACCTTGTCGCCGGCGGCGTTCCAACCTGCGCTCGCACCGAAGATCGTCTGGACGTTGGTGATCGTGATCGGGAAATCGGCAGCATTGGGCGTATAGCGATTGACCCAGATCATCCCGCACCAACTGGCGCAGCCCAAACCGCTGATGCTGCTGACCAGCTGATCGACCTTGAAGGTGCAGTTGTGGTTCGTGCAAATGACCGAGTCCGAAGGCGGCGGCGCTGCGCCACGCACGGCCACGGACAAGTGCTGTACCGGCGACAGACTGCTGCTTTCGGTGAGATCGATGCGACCATAGGAATGGCTCGTGGTCGGCGCACCCGTCGCAGTCGCGGTGATCGTGACCGAGCCACTGAAGCCCGGGTAGAGCGTGATCGACGGCTGGCTGAAGGTCAGGTGATAACCCGGCGGATCGACGGCGGTCAACGTCCAGGTACCCTGCGCATTCAAACGGTTCCTGAAGGTACGTGTCCACGAGCAGCTCGTGCCGCAGGCGCTGTCGCGCATCGACGGCAGGTTGAGTTCCTTCTGGTTGATGCTCCCACCACTCGGATTCGCGGCCATGAAGCGATCGACCGTTTCATCCATTGTGAGTCCGGCGAGTGCTGCCTTGGTGAGGTCGACACGACCGCTGCCGACATCATCGACCGTCCACGGCGTGACACCATCCTGCTCCATACCATCGAGCTTGGCGGTGGTCATCAGCGCCGACTTGACTTCCATCGGCGACCACGACGGATGCACGGCGCGGATCAGCGCGCCGGAACCGGCGAGATGCGGCGAAGACATCGAGGTGCCGCTCATGAGGCCATAGCTGCCATCGGCAGCCGATTCCGCCGCGTAGATATTCACGCCGGGGCCGGTGATGTCGGGCTTGGTGAGGTTGTCGTAGGGCGCCTGGGTCGGACCGCGGAAGCTGAAGCCGGCCAGCACATCGCCCGCCTGCGAGCCGATCGCGGAACGCTGATAGTCCGCAGTACCGAAACCGACCGGGTCAAAGCCATTGGCGAAGATCACGTCGGGATTGCTGACCGGCGGCTCATTGGCGTTGACCAAGGCAATCAGCACATCACCGGCCGCCTGAGAGATGCTGAATGACGCAGCATCGGTGGGCGCGCCGGTGGTGTTCATGTTGATCGTGCCGGCCTGGTTGTTGGCGACGACGACGAAACGCGCACCCGCATTGTAGGCATTGGTGACCTTTTCGGAGAAGTTGCAACTGCCGCGTCGCACGATCGCGACTTCATTGGCGCCGAAGGTGCCGGCCGGGATGCCACCCGAGCTCGTGCAGGCCTCGATGTTGGCCGCGTAGGTGCGCATGGCATGGCCGGTGAAGTTGCTGGTATCGACCGGGGCGAGTGTCGTGCTGCCAGGATTCATCGGAATGCCGACCAGCAGCGGATTGACGGGAGTCGGCCCGGTCACGGTGAGCTGCGGCGAAAGGAACTGATCCTGGGTCGAGGCCGCAACCGTCATCAGCCACGGACCATTGTTGCCGACCAGGCCAGTCGGGTTGGTGCAGGTCGAGCGTGTGTTGCCGGCCGAAGCGGCGATGAAGATGTCGCTGGCTTCCGCGACGAGGAAGGCGAGGCTGTCCCACGGATTGCCGCCGCCGCAGGTCGGGCCGATCGAGTAGTTGGCGACATCGACCTGATCGATGACCGCATTCGAGAACGCCGCTTCGAGATAGTCGCCGTAGAGTGCGCCATCGGTATGGTCGGCAACGCGGTACGAATAGACCTTGGCGCAGGGCGCAACGCCCGACATCGTCACGCCGTCAGGCAGCAAGGGCGCCGGATTGGCCGTGTTGTCGATCGTGTTGCCCGCGGCAGTACTGCCGGTGTGCACGCCGTGGCTGCTGGTATCGGCATTGCCGTCGGGGCCGTCGCAAACGCCATTGGTATCGGAAGTGCAGTCACGGTTGATCAGCTTGGGATTGTTGTCGCTGAAGCCGCAGGCCGGATCATTCGCAAATGAAGGATGGGCGGAATTGGTGCCGGTATCGATGATGCCGACCTTGATGCCCTGACCACGCGAAGCCGAGGAATAGCTGGGCACGGCCGAGCCGTCCCAGATCTTGTCGGCGCCAATGAACTTCGGACCACGGAAGGTATCGGCATGCTGCACGCCGACCGGCGTGACCGACTTCACGCCCGGCACCGCAGCGATGCGCGCGACTTCGGCGGGCGAGAGTTTGGCCGACACCGCATTGCGCGTGATGTCGAAGGTGAAACGAATGTCGAGCATGCGACCGATCGCGTTCTCGACCGCGGTCAGGTGCTGCGCACGCTGCTGCGCGAGGTATGAGCGATAGGCGCGCGAGGCCGACGAATTGATCTCGAACTTGCGTGAGCTGTTGGCCGAGACGCCATCCACGTGCGCTGCAGTGCGCGAAAGGCCGGCGACGCCTCCGTCATAGAGGGCAAGGCCCTGTTCGACGAAGGTGATGAAATAGCGACCCGACGGATTTTCCGCATCCGTCACTTGTACCGGCGCACTGGCCGTCAGCGACGGGTTGTTCGCGGCTTGGGTATCCGACATCCCCGCACCCGCCAAAGCCACACCAATGGCCGTGGCCAGGATCGTAAGGTGTACCGACTTCATGAACGTACCTCGAAAATGGAAGCGCCCTGCAAGGCCGCAGAGCAGGCTGTGCGTACCGATCGATCGGCAAGCACTTCAACCTGACGGGTCAGCCGTCGAACTGTCGCTTTCGTGCGCCCCAGCACACAGCGGAACTGGTCATTCGCAAATGCACCAGCATGCAACACGATCCGTGTGCGCCACGACAACGCCCTTGATACCACGCACCCGGAAGCCATTCAATCCATTCGCGGGCGCACGGAGGAAACTGGAGCTGCAGCAATGCCTTGCACGTTTGCACGGCTTTGGATTCGGCGTCGCAAGGGATCCAGCAGGTCGCCATAGCGCTGCGCCACCGCAAGGTCGCGGCGCAGCGGCTGCCGCACCTGGCTCGCACTCGAAGTGCGCACGTCGCGCGTGTTGGCGTGAAAGGCCAGACAGGCCGGATCGAAGTCGAGGCCGCAGGCCGCGAGCAGCTCGCGAATGCGTGGTTCCGGGTCGGCAAGCAGTGCCTCGTGATCGAGTTGCTGGATCGCCCGCGGCCATTGCTGCGTCCATGCCGACATCGCGCGTTCGCAGTCGCGCCAGAATGCGACCAGCTCATCGAGATCGAAAGTGAACACCTGTGCCTGGCCGAAGTTGTGCTTGTAGCAGCTCCACAGCATTTCCAACGGCTCACGTCGGCAATGCACGATCGTGGCCGCGGGCAGCATGCGCCGGATCGCGCCCACGCTCTGCCAGTTGGTCAGGGTCTTGTTGCTGAAGCCCGGGCGCTGATCACGCCAGCCTGCGCAACGTGCGAGGAAGTCTTCACCCAGCCGCGCCCAGTCTGCATCCTCTGCATCGCCAACCCAGTCCGGAAACGGTTGGCGACGGCGCTGCGACTCCGCATGCAGCACTTGCACCACTTCATTGCGCTCGCCGCCGCCCTGCACCTGCGGATGCGAGGACACGATCTGCTCGGCCAGCGTCGAGCCCGAACGCGGCATGCCCACGAAGAAGATCACGCCCCGACCTCGCGTGCTGCTCTCATCAACTGCAGGCAGATTCGCAAACGCATCGATGATGCGATCTACCAACGCGCTCACGGCCGCAGCGTCCCAGCGCAGACCACGTCGCTTGGCGGCGTTGGCGGCGACGAACAGTTCGTATGCCTGCGCGTAGCGACCCGCGTTCTCGAGGAAGCTCGCCAGCGCGAATTCGAAGTCGATGCGCCGCATCTCGGGCACGCGCCCCGATGCCTGCAAGGCCAGCAACGCGGAGAGCTCATCGGCGCTCGGATGAAAGGTCTTGAGGTTGGACAGGGCCACCCACGCCGACACCGATTCCCGATCGCGCTCGAGCACGCGCCGCAGTTCCCGCTCCGCCTCGGCGAGATCGCCGAGCATCTTGAGCATCTCGGCGTGCTGCACCCGCGCGGGCAGATGTTCCGGCTGCAGGGCCAACACGCGCGCGAATGCGGCGCAAGCGCCTGCGGTGTCGTCGAGTACATCGCTGGCATGACCGAGGTTGTACCAGCCATCGACCAGCGCGGGGTCGAGCAAGACCGAGCGTGCAAACGCGGCATGCGCAGCGACCATGTCGCCACCTTGTGCGAGCGCCGCGCCCAGTTGACAGGTCACCAGTGCATCTTCTGGCCAGCGCAACGCTGCACCGCGAAGACTCGCCAGTGCCTGCGCCACCTGGCCTTGTTGCAGCAAGGCCAACCCCTGCAGTCGCAACAGTTCGGGATGCGCCCCCGCAGCGTCTGCCGCCCGTGCCAGCGCGGCGAGCGCTGCACCCGAATCACCACGTTCAAGCGCCGCGATCGCCATGCGTGCGCAAGTGATTTCCGCCGGCGCGAGGCCATCAAGACGATCGGACTGATGCGGTCGTGGCGAATCCATCATTGAAACGGGACAGGCAAGGAGAAAGGCGTTCTAGCACAGGTGCTCGGTCACGACATCGGCTGATCATCGAATCAAGTCACGTGCATGCAGACTCTCATCTCGCTTGCACAGTCACGAACCCTGCGCCTGCGGCCAAGAAAAAAGCCGCAGGCACGAGGCCTGCGGCTTTGAACGGTCCAGCTTGATGCATGTCAGGGCGATTCGAAGCCGTTCGCGAAGATGCGATCGGTGCAGTCGATCACCACGTTCGTCACATTGGCACCCGCGATCGTGCCGCTGCTGCTGGTCGCGGCGCAGATCAGGCCACTCGGCTGAGTCTGTACGGCGACCGCATAAGCTGCGCCATTGGCAAGCCCCGTCGGGAAGGTGAATGCCGTCACCCCCGAAGTGATCGCGATCGTCTGCGCGCCCGCATTGAGCGAAAGCACGAGCCCGTTGGCGCTCAGGCCGATGATCGAGCCGCCCACCGTGTAGCTGACGACGGTTGGCACGCAACTGATGTTGACGTTGGTGACGTTGGCGCCGGCGAGCGTTCCGCTGTGGTTGCTGACCGAGCAGGTGAGGCCGGTCGGCTGGGTCACGATGCCGACGTTGTAGGCCGAACCATCGATGATCGGATTGGCAAACACGTAGCTGGTCGCATTGGCCGGCACATCGAGCAACTGCGCACCGGTGTTGAGCGAGAGCTTGAGACCCGCTGCGGTGAGGCCGCTGACCGCGCCGCCGATCGTGTAGTTCGACGCCACTGCGCAGGTCACTGCCACGTTGGTCACGTTCGTGCTGGCGATCGTGCCGCTGCCATTGGCAACGCTGCAGGTCTGGCCACTCGGCTGGGTACCGACCGTGACCGCGTAGCTCGCACCGCCGGCAAGACCACCGGGGAAAGTGAAGCTGCCGTTTGCGTTGACCGACAGATTGTTGGCGCCATTGAGCTTGAGCACGAGACCCGTGCCGGTGAGGCCACTGACCGAGCCTCCGACGGTGTAGGTCGCTCCCGAAGTGCCCTTGATCGCAACGGTGAGATGCTGCGCCGGTGATGCACTGCTGCCTTCGGTCAAGGTGATGTAGCCGAACTTGACCGCAGTGATGTTGGTCGAAGGCGTCGCCGTGAAGGTGATCGTCTGCTCGGCATTGGCCGCGAGCGTGAACGAAGCCGGCGAAGCGCTCACCGAGAAACTCGGATCGGTGGTGGTCGTCACCGTCCAGTTGCCCGAGGCCGCCATGCGGTTCTTCACGGTACGTGTCCACGAACAACTGCCAGCGCAGGCCATGTTGCGCAACGATGGCACATTGAGCTGTTTGACGTTGATCGAGCCGCCGGAAGGATTGGCAGCAAGGAAGTTCGCCTTGGTCTCGTTCATCGTCAGGCCGGCCATCGCTGCCGCCGCGACATTGACGCGACCACTGCCGACGTCGTCGACGTCCCAAGGCGTGGTGCCATCTTCGCGGAAGCCATCGGGCTTGGCCGTCATCATCAGCGCCGAGCGGATTTCAACCGGCGACCAGGTCGGATGCACCGCCTTGACCAGCGCGCCTGCGCCGGCCACGTGTGGTGTGGCCATCGAGGTGCCGCTCATGAACTGGTACTGGCCACTGGCCGGATCGGTGGCGGCATAGATGTCGACGCCGGGGCCACTGATGTCGGGCTTGGTCAGATCCGCCAGCGGTGCGGGGGTCGGGCCGCGGAAGCTGAAGTTGGCGAGCACGTCACCCTGACGGCTGGCAACCACGATCGGCGCGACATCGGCGGTGGAATTGCTCGGATTGCTGCCGACGAAGGCGATCACGGCATCGCCGCTGGCTTGGCTCGTGCTGTAGGCGGGCACATTCGGCGCACCCGTGGTATCCATGTTGATCGAGCCGGCCTGGTTGTTGCCGATCACCACGAGTTCGGCACCCGCGTTGAACGCATTGGTGATCTTCTCGGTGAACGTACAGGTGCCACGGCGCACGACCGCGATCGCGCCGGTGAACGTGCCTGCCGGAATGCCGCCCGAAGCAGTGCAAGCTTCGATGTTGGTCGGCCAGGTCTTGACCGGCTTGCCGGTCCAGGTCGGCGTCGATGAAGCCGTCGTGGTGCTGCCGGGATTGAGCGCAACGTTCTGCGTCAGTACCGGCGGCGTGCCCGGGCCGGTGAGCGAGAAGCCGGGGCCGATGATCTGATCCTGGGTAGTCGCTGCAACCGTCATCACCCACGGGCCACGATGGTTGACCTGACCGACCGGATTGGTGACCGACGCCGAGGTGTTGCCCGCCGCAGCGGCGACAAATACGCCAGCGCCGACCGCGTCGAGGAACTTGCGGTCATTGTCGGTCCACGGCGAAGTGCCGCCAGAGATCGAGAAATTGATTGCATCCACGCCATCGGCGATTGCATTGTCGATGCCGGCTTGGATATCCGCACCGGGACAGCTGTCGGTCGGGCAGACCTTGTACTGGAACACCTGCGCGCAGGGCGCCACACCCGACATCGTCACGCCATTGGGCAGCGACGGCGCCGGCGTGACCGTGTTGTCGATGGTGTTGCCGGCGACCGTGCTGCCGGTGTGCACGCCGTGACCGTAGGTCGCATTCGCCTGGGGGTTGGCGCCATTGCAGATGCCGCCCGAGCTCGAGCTGCAATCCTTGGCGGTCAACTTCGGCAGGCTCACGCTGAAGCCGCAGGTCGCATCATTGGCGAACGAGGGATGCGCACTGTTGGCACCGCCATCGATGATGCCGACCTTGACGCCCTGACCGCGCGTGCCGACATGGCTCGGCGTGCTGGTGCCGTCCCAGACTTGGGCAGCGCCGATGAACTTGGGACCACGATAGGTGCCCAGATGGTAGACGCCGGCCGGGCGCACCGATTCGACCGATGGCAACGCGGCAACCTTGGCTGCCTCATCGGGCGTGAGTTCGACGGCAATGCCGTTGAAGGTGATGCCGTAACTGTGGCTGGCACGGATGACTCGACCGATCGCACTCTCGATCTCCGCGCGATGCACGCCGCGCTGCGTTTCGAGCCAGGCTTCATAGCCATGCGCGGCAACGCTGTTGCGGTCGAGCTTCTGTCCGGCCGCGCTATCGGGCGCGGTGCGGGCCAGACCGCTCACGCCACCTTGATAGTTGAGCAGGCCCGCTTCGCGGTAGGTGATGATGTAGACACCATCAGTCGCGACTTCCGGTGCGCTCACCGCCTCGCCCGCTTGCGCGCTCGAGATCATCCGGGCCTGATCGCCCATGCCAACGCCTGCCAAGGCGATCCCGATCGCCGTGGACAGAGCCACCAAATGCAAAGTCTTCATCGTGTAACCCCCAGGTTGAACCCAAAAACAGGCCCGCAAGGCGACGGTCAATTGCTTTGACCTGCCCTGCCATGGACCAGGATCGCGGAATCAAGTGGCCGAGCCTAACATCGCCCGCGTTGCGAACCAACCACATCGACCATTGCGCACGAATTGCCGCATTGCATCATTGATCGATGGCGTCCGTGAAGAAGTCGACAACTTCCGCCAAGCCTCGCGTGCGCGGCATCGCCGGCAGGCTGGCAAGGAAGATCCGTCCATAGCCCTTGCTGGTCAGGCGCGGGTCGCACAACACCAACACGCCGCGATCGTGCAGGTCGCGGATCAGGCGTCCGGCGCCCTGACGCAAGGCGATCACTGCGTTGGGCACCTGCCAGTCGTTGAAGGGATTGGCGCCGGCTTCGCGCAGCGCATCCAGACGCGCGACCAGCACCGGATCATCGGGCGCGGCGAACGGCAACTTGTCGATGACGACCACGCTGAGCGCATCGCCGGCCACATCGACGCCTTCCCAGAAACTGGCGGCGCCAAGCAACACACCATTGCCCGAGGCACGAAAACCATCGAGCAGGAGGTTGCGTGGCGCACTGCCCTGCACGAACAACGGAAAGCCGACGCGCGCGGGCAACAGCTCCGCAGCGCGACGCAGCGCACGATGCGAGGTGAACAGCAGGAACGCGCGACCTTGCGAAGCTTCGAGCACGGGCACGATCGCATCGAGGAGTCGCTCGACCGCGTTCGCCGCAGACGGATCGGGCAGATCGGGCGGTAGGTAGAGCAGCGCCTGGCGCGCATAGTCGAACGGACTCTCAACGCACAGCTCGACCGGATCGGACAGACCGATCTGGCGGTTGAAATGATCGAAGCGCCCCGCAATCGCCAAGGTTGCCGAAGTGAAAATCCACGCGGCCTGACTCTGCGCGCGCAACTCGCGCAGGGGTTGGGCAATGTCGAGCGGTGTGGCATGCAGGGCAAAGCCGTGCGGCGTGAGCTCGTACCAATGCACGGCATCACGCGCCGTGCTGTCGGTGAGGTGATTGAGTCGCGCAGCCTGTTCGAGCACGCGCTCGCGCACACTGTCCAGGCCACGACTGCGCGCGGCCTGCTTGTCGAGCGCCTCGGCGAGATCGGCCAGCGCCTTGGCAAGCTCGTGCAGCTCGCGCTCGACTTCGGCATCGCGCTCGATCTGATTGAACGGCCCCTTGGCCGGAAAGCGATCGAGGGCGAGGCGCAGCCGCTTGAGCGTGCCCTCGAGCGCATCGAGCGGATCACGCAGACTCGCCAGCGCGCCGCTCACGCCGGCGCACTCGCCCCGCGCATCGCTGGCCAATTCACTCAACTGGCGCGCCGACAGGCTCACCGAAAAGAACTGACCGGCGAGTTCGGGAATCTGGTGCGCCTCATCGAGGATGAAGGCCTGCGCGCCGGGCAGGATTTCGCCGAAGCCCTCCTGCTTGATCGCCAGATCGGCAAACAGCAGATGATGATTGACGATGACCAGATCCGCTTCCTGCGCGGCGCGGCGCGCCTTGACCACGAAGCAGTCGTTGTAGAGCGGACACTCGGCGCCGAGGCAGTTCTCCGCGGTCGAGGTCACGCGCGGCCACAGCGGTGAGTCCTCGGCGACTTCGGCCAGCTCGGCGCGATCACCGCTGGCCGTGCGCCTGGACCAGGCGTAGATCGCCGCGAGTTTCGCCGCTTCCTCGCGCGAGGCGAAGCGGCCTTCCTTGTGCGCCTGTTCGAGTCGATGCAGGCACAGATAATTGGCACGACCCTTGAGCAAGGCTGCCGCAAGGCGCGCACCGAGCACGCTGCGCACGCGCGGCAGGTCGCGGTGGAACAACTGATCCTGCAGAGTCTTGGTGCCGGTCGAGACGATCACGCGCTTGCCCGACATGAGCGCCGGCACCAGATAGGCGAAAGTCTTGCCGGTGCCGGTTCCGGCCTCGGCGACCAGCATCTGAGCTTCGGCAATCGCCTCCTCGACCGCCGCTGCCATCGCCTGCTGCGCAGCGCGCGGAGCGAAGCCGGGCACCTCGCGCGCGAATGGCCCCTCGGCACCGAGCAGGTCGGCCGCGCTCAACATCGCATCGGTCTGCTGCACGCGAAATCCCGTGCGTCGCGCCTACATGCGCACCGGCGCGGCGACGCGGCATTCCTTGAGCCGCAGACCCGCTTGCTGCGCGGTGGCCGCATCGCCCATGCCGGTGCGCGCCTGCGCCACGGTCTGCCAGTTGCGCGCACACAGGCTGCCCACGCGCGGGCCGAGCTTGAAACTCTGCAGCGCGTTCTTCTCGGCGGCGACGAAATCGCCCTGCGCAATGTCGATCTCGGCACGCGACTGCAACAGATCGGGCGCATCGGGCGCGAGCTTGAGCGCCTTGTCGAGCAGGATCGCCGCACCCGCGTAGTCGTTGCGTGCTTCGGCCTCTCGCGACTGCTGCGCATAGCCATCGATCGCCGCATCGCGCAGCGGTTGCACTTGCACCGCCGAATCCATGTCGCGTCCCGCATCGCGGATCGCGCGCAGCGCGGCTGTGCGATCGAGCGTCGGCGCCTGCTCCGGCGGCGGCGCGCCGGTATGCGCGCAGGCAGACAGCAAGGTGATGAGTGCGATGGCAACGAGGAAACGAGCGAGCTTCACGGCGACGATCCGATCAAGAGAGCGACAGCGAACGCGCATTGTCGCATGCCCGCCTCACCGGTCGTCACCACCGAAGAATTCGCGCAACTGATCCAGCGGGCAATGCACTTCCTCGGTCGGCGCATAGCCGGCGGCAAACGGCAGCACGCGCACACCCTTGCAGGCAGGATCGCTGCGCTTGCCGCTGGCGACATCGATGTCGACGTCTTCGAGGCCGTCCTGCGGCACCACCAGCGGCGTGGTCGGCAAGCGCCTCATCAGCTCGATCCACACGCGCAGCGCGCCGGTCGAGCCGAACAGACTCGTCGGGCGATTGTCGTCGTGTCCGAGCCAGGCGACGGCAAGCGTGTCACCGGTGAAGCCGGCGAACCAGGAATCGCGCTGGGTGTCGCTGGTGCCGGTCTTGCCCGCCGCGTGCAGCCAGCCCAGACCCGCATCATTGATCGCATGCGCGGTGCCGGTGATTGCAACTTGCTGCATCGCCCAGGTGACGAGGCGCGCGGCGGTGGTGTAGTCACCCGCGCCGCTCTTGCTCGCATAGCGCGTGAGCGGTCGGCCCTGCGCATCGAGCACGCCACGCAGCGCGCGCAGCGGCAAGGCATGTCCATCGGCGGCGAGATACTGGTAGAGGCGCGCGACATCGAACGGACTCAGGTCGATCGCGCCGAGCAGCATCGACGGATTGGGATTGATCGTGCGCTTGAGCCCGAAGGATTCGAGGAAGCCGCGCACGCGCTCGACGCCGATGCGCTGACCGAGATTGATGGTGGCGAGGTTCCAGCTGTGGATCAGCGCGTCGGCGAGCAGCACCTGTCCATGCGACTGACGATCATCGTTCTGCGGCCGCCAGCGGCCACCACCTTGCTGCGGCAGATCGATCGGATTGTCATCGAGCAAGGTCGCCAGCGAATAGCGCTGCGGCTGCGCCAGCGCCACCAGACTCACGAATGGCTTGACCAGAGAACCAATCGGTCGCAGCGCATCGAGGGCGCGATTGAAGCCGGGCGCATCGACATCTCGGCTGCCGATCATCGCGCGCACTTCGCCGTCGCGCGCGCCGGTCACCACCAGCGCGGCTTCGATGTCCTCGCCGCGCTTGCCCAGATCGGCGAGTGCGCTGTCGATCGCGGCCTCGCCGAAAGCCTGCGCCGAGGGTGCCAGCGTGGTGTGAATCGCCAGACCCGCACCATTGAGCGCATCGGCCGCGTAATCCTGGGTGAGCTGGCGGCGCACGAGCTCGAGAAAGGCCGGATAGCGATCACGCGGCAAGGCCGCATGCGCCGCCGTACCCAGCGGCTGCTTGCTGGCGCTGGCGAAACTTGCGGCGTCGATCAAGCCGGTGTCACGAAACACGCCGAGCACGAGGTTGCGCCGCGCCAGTGCGCCCTGCGGATTGCGCCGCGGGTCGTACAGGCTCGGCCCTTGCACGAGACCGACCAGCAAGGCGATGTCGGCCGCGCCGAGCGTGCGCAGATCGCGACCGAAGTAGAACTCGCTCGCCGCGGCAAAGCCATGCACCGCCTGCGCACCCTGCTGACCGAGGAACACCTCGTTGACATAGGCTTCAAGAATGCGGCGCTTGTCGTAACGTGCCTCGATGATGAGTGCGATCAGCGCTTCGTTGGCTTTGCGCGTGTAGCGCTGGCCGCTGTCGAGAAACAGGTTCTTGACCAGTTGCTGGGTGAGGGTCGAGCCGCCCTGCACCACCCGACCGGCGACGAGGTTGATCCACGCCGCGCGCGCGATCGCGGCGACATTGACACCATGATGGTGCTTGAACTCGCGATCCTCGACCGCCTGCAGACCCGACAACAGCAAGGGCGGCACGTCGCCGAGCGCGACCACGCGACGATCTTCCTGCGCCTGGCCATACAGCGTGGCGATGCGTGCCGGATCGATGCGCGCACGTTCGAGCGCGGCGCCCGTATCGGCATCGACCAAGGCCGCCACCCGGCCCTGATCGAGCGTGGCCGTGACGCGCCGCGCGCGTTCGCGGCCATCCAGATAAATGAACTCGCGCCGCGAAATCGTGTAGCGCTCGCCGTCGCGGCGCCAGGTTCCCGGCGTGCGCGCGCTCGCATCCTCGTCGTAGCGCGCCGCCGACAGTTCGGCCATGAGCGCATTCGCATTCAAGGGCTGGCCGCGCGCGAGCTCCAGAGGCCGCGCATAGACGCGACTGGGAAACTGCCACGACAGGTCATCGAAGCGGCTGCGCACCGCAGCGTCGAGCAGCCACACATACGGAACGAGAAAGCCGATCGCAACGCCCGTGCCCAGCCAGAAGGGAATGCGCAACAGGCGCCAGATGGCGCGAATCCAGCCCCAGACGCGCGAGAAGAATGCCAAACCGGTATCCGTTTGCAATGCGGGAACGCGGCGCAGTGTAGCGCGTGACCCCACGCATGCCGCCGCGATGCGGCGATCGGTGATAATCGCGCTTTGCCCCGACCCGCCAGCCGCCGCGCATGCCTGCTGCTTCCGACCCAAGCCGCCACGCCCAAGGCATTCCGAGCCGACCGCTGCGCGTGTGCCTGCATGGCGCGGCGCTGACGAAGCAGCAGCGCGATCACCTGCGTGTGCGCCTGCCCGCGGCTGCGCAGGTCGTGCTGGCAGGCGAACGTGTCGGCGACTGGCCCGATGCGCAGCGCCTCGATCTGGCTGAGGATGCCGGCGCGCTCGCCGTGATCGAAACTGCCGCAGCGCGCTTTCCGGGCGAGGATCTCGTGCTGCTGCGCACCGATCTGGCATTGCCGGAATGGGCGATCGAGCGCCTGCTCAAGGCTCTGGATCAGCCGGCCGTACTTGGCGCCCTGCCGCTCGATCGCGCGCCCACGCGCACGCCGCTGCCTGCACCAGCGACCGCCATCGACGCGCAGCAGATCGACGCCGCCTGTTTTGCCTGGTCACAGCGTTCCCTGTTCGATGACCGTGCGTTTCCCGCTGACCTGCCCGCCCTCTCGGCCTGGCACGGCGAGCGCCTGCGCGAATTGGGCGCAGCCAAGCTGCGCGCGCGCGATGCGCTCGATGCGGGCGGCCTGCGCGTGGTCGTGCTCGATCACTTCTACATCGACGCCGCCAATGCATCGGCAAGCAAGGCAAGCGCAAGCGATCCACGTGATCCCTTGCCGCCCTCGCCGCTGGCAGCGCTGCGCGCGTCCTTGGCGGAGGCCCTCGCAGCCAAGGGCACGCCTTCATCCGCCGGACTCGATCGGCGTCCGGTGCTCCTGCACATTCTGCATGCTTGGGGCGGCGGCGCGCAGCGTTGGGTTAGCGACTACGCCCATGCCGACCGCAGCGCGCATCATCTGGTACTGATTGCGCGCGGCAGCGCGGCGCGGCGCATGCATGGCGAATGGCTGGAACTGCGCGATGCGCATCTGGATACGCCGCCGCTGCGGCGCTGGGCCTTGCCGCGACCGATCGCCGACAGCACGCTCGGCGACAGCACCTATCGTGCCTTGCTCGCCGAGGTCATCGCGGCTCACGGTGTCGATGCGATTCTGGTTTCCTCGTTGATTGGCCACAGTTTCGACGTATTGCGCAGCGGCCTGCCGACGCTGTGTGTGGTACACGATCACTATCCATTGTGGCCGCGGCTGCACCTTGATTTCGGCGACCGCGCGCTCGCCTTCGATGCCGCGCAGCGTGCGCGGGACCTGCGCGATGGCGACGACGAGGCGATGTTCGCCAATCGCGATCCCGCCCACTGGCAGGCGCTGCGGGATGCCTTCGTCGCCGACCTGCTCGCGGCACGCGCAAGCCTGCTTGCACCGAGCCACTCGGCGCTCGCCAATCAATTGCGCCTCGCGCCCGAACTGGCCGCGCTCAGGCACGAGGTGATCGGTCACGGCCTCGCGCTCTGGCCGGATGAAACCCGGCATTCGAGCGCGCCACCCGCGCGCGACAAGTTGCGACTGGTGATGATCGGACGCGTGCGCGCAGGCAAGGGCCTGCGTCTGCTCGAAACCGCACTGCCACGATTGCGTGAGCATGCCGAACTGTTCCTGCTCGGCGCCGGCGCCGATGCGCAGGCCCTGTTCGGTGAGTCCGGCGTCCACGTGCTGCTCGATTACCGGCGCGACGAACTGCCCGCCCTGCTCGCGCGTCTGCAGCCCGATGCCGCGCTGTTGCTGCCGACCGTCGCCGAAACCTTCAGCTACACGCTCTCGGAACTGCGCAGTCTCGGCGTGCCGGTGATCGCCACGCGCGTGGGCGCGCTCGCCGAGCGCATCAGGGACAACGTCGATGGGTTTCTCGTCGCGCCCGATGCCGATGCGCTGATTGCGCGCGTCGCGGCACTGACTGCCGAACGCAGCACACTTGTGCAAGTCCGCGAGCACCTCGCCACGACCCATGAACCCACGACCGCCGATCGCGCCCGCGCCTATGGCGAACTGCTTGCACTCGGCGAACGTGAAGCCCTGCGCTATCGACTCCAGGACACCACACCGACCGCTCTCGAAATCGCCCGCCTCGGCAGCGCGCTGACCCAGGCACAGGCACGCGAACAGGCACTCGACAAACAGTTGAAGGCAGCACACGCGGAAAGCGACAAGCGCGGCGACTGGGGTCACGCACTCGACCGCGAGCTGCGCGACACGCAGTTCACGCTCGACGAGCGCACGCGCTGGGCGCTCGGCCTCGATGCCCAGTTGCAGGACATCAAGCCACGCTACGAACAAGTGCTCGCCAGCGATTCCTGGCGCATCACCGCGCCGCTGCGCAGCGCCAAGACGCGCCTGCGCAACCTGCGTGCGTCACTGGCGTTTCGCAGCAAGAGCCTGCGCGCGCTGCTCGCGCGCACGCGCGGCAGTCTCGCCCAGCGCGGTCTCGCGGGCACACTCGCACGCATCGGCCAGGAATTGCGCCTGCGTGGCGGGCGACCGAAGGTCGCGCTCGCTGCGCTGCCGCGCGACGACGGCAAGCCCTTCGCCGTGCCGGGCAGCGAACAACCGCGCGTGTCGATCGTGATTCCGGTCTACAACAAGATCGAATACACGATTGCCTGCCTGCGTTCAATTGCCGAGCATGCGGGCGATGTGAGCTTCGAGGTGATCGTCGTCGATGACGGCTCCAGCGACACCACGCCGCAGCGTCTGGCGAGTGTCGAGGGCATCCGCGTGCAGCGCAACGCCGCCAATCTCGGCTTCATCGGCTCCTGCAATGCCGGCGCCGAGTCCGCGCGTGGCGAGTTCGTGCTGTTCCTCAACAATGACACCGTGGTCACCGCCGGCTGGCTCGAAGCACTCGTCGCCTGCATCGAGACGGCGCCGGATGCGGGACTGGTCGGTGCGCGGCTGGTCTATCCCGATGGCCGCCTGCAGGAAGCCGGCGGCATCGTCTTCAGCGACGCCTCGGGCTGGAACTACGGTCGTTTCGAGGGTCCCGCCGATCCACGTTACGGCTTCCGCCGCGAAGTCGATTACTGCTCGGGCGCGGCGATCCTGCTGCGCCGTGCGCTGTTCGAGCGTCTCGGCAAGTTCGATGTGCGCTATGCACCGGCCTACTACGAGGACACCGATCTGGCCTTCGCGGTGCGCGACGCCGGCCTCAAGGTCTACGTCGAACCGACATCGACCGTGATCCATTTCGAAGGCATCACTTCGGGCACCGACACCGGCAGTGGCACCAAACGCTATCAAGTCATCAACCGTGACAAGTTCGCCGACAAGTGGCGCGATGCACTCGTGCGCCAGCCCGCACCGGGTACGCCGATCGGCATCGCCGCGAGTCATCGCGCGCGCCATCGCGTGCTCATCATCGATGCCACCACGCCGATGCCCGACCATGACTCGGGTTCGCTGCGCATGGTCAACCTCATGCGCGTGCTTGGCGATCTGGGCAGTCAAGTCAGCTTCATGGCTTCCAACCGCCTGCATGTCGAAGGCTATACGAACGCCTTGCAGGCACTCGGCGTGGAAGCGCTGTACGCGCCCTTCGTGCAGGATCCGGTCAAATTCCTGCGTGAACGCGGAGCCGAGTTCGATCTGGTGATCCTCTCGCGTCATTACGTTGCCGCGCCGTTCGTCGGACTGCTGCGCCTGCATGCGCCGCAGGCACGGCTGGTATTCGATACGGTCGATCTGCACTATCTGCGCGAACAGCGCGCTGCCGAATTGTCCAGCGATCCCGCGCTGGCGCGCACCGCCGCGGCCACGCGCACGCAGGAGCTCAAGCTGATCCGCGACTGCGACATCACCCTCGTGGTCAGTCCGGTCGAGCAGGAACTGCTCGCGCGCGACGCACCCGGCGCGCGCGTCGAGGTGCTCTCCAATGTCCACGAAGTTCACGGCTGCAAGCAAGGTTTTGCTGCGCGCAAGGATCTGGTCTTCGTCGGCGGTTTCCAGCATCCGCCCAACGTCGATGCGGTGGAATGGTTCGTGCGCGAGGTGTTCGGCGCAGTGCGCACGCAATTGCCCGAGGTGCGCTTTCACGTGATCGGAAGCCGCGTACCCGAATCGATCCGCGCGCTCGCCGACGCGCAGGTGATCGTGCACGGCTTCGTCGCGGACATCATGCCGTTCATGGATGGCTGCCGCATTTCGGTCGCGCCGCTGCGCTATGGCGCCGGCGTCAAGGGCAAGGTCAACATGGCGATGAGCTGCGGCCTGCCGGTGGTGGCGACGCCGATCGCGGTCGAGGGCATGCATGTGCAGGCGGGCAGCGACGTGCTGGTCGCCGACTCGGCCGCAGGCTTCGCCGACGCGATCGTGCACCTGTACCGCGATGAGAATCTCTGGCACACGCTCTCGGTCAACGGCCTCGCCAATGTCGAGCGCCACTTCTCGTTTGCCGCCGCACGCACAGCGGTCGAACGCCTGTTCAAGGATTCGCACCAGAGCCGCACATGATTGACCTGCTCGCGATCGCCATCGGCGTAATTGCCCTGCTCTCCATTCTCATCCTGCGCAGCTGGATGTCGGTGCGCGTGCCGCATTTCCGTTGGCGCGTGGCGCCGGTCAACGCACCGCCGGCAGCCTTCGCCGACCTGCATGCGCAAGCCGAGACCAAACTCCACGCGCTCGGCTTCCGCCATCTGGGCTGGCTCCTGCTCGAAGATCTTGAAGGTCAATCGCTACCGGCGATCGCGCGCGTCTTGATCGACGCGCAAGGCGAAACCCTCGCCCATTTGCAGCCGCCGGTGGACCTGGCCCGACCCAATCGTCTGGTGACCACCTTGAGCAGCCGACTCGCCGATGGTCGTTGGCGGACGAGCCTCAACGAAAGCTCCGCCGACGAGTTCTTCAGCACGCCGCGCTCGCCACGCCGCAGCTTCAACGTCGACAATCTGCCGGCCCTGCTCGAAGCACACCGCGCATGGTGTGCGAGTGAAGGCGGCGCAACGAAAATCACCGACACCAGCCCTGCGGGAATCGCCAGCGGTCTTTGCACACGCATCGACGAGTTTCTCGACGATCTCGACCG
Source organism: Lysobacterales bacterium (assembly GCA_002632325.1). Classification (GTDB taxonomy): domain Bacteria; phylum Pseudomonadota; class Gammaproteobacteria; order Xanthomonadales; family Rhodanobacteraceae; genus Dokdonella_A. The sequence goes on from NSJK01000005.1 coordinate 18,669, forward strand.
CACCGGCATGAGCTACCGCGCGCACGATGGCAGCCGGCGCATGCGCCTGTCGCGCATGCTCAAGCTGTTCCTGTATTTGCTGCGTGCACCCAAGCGCGCGCCCGACACCGCGCCGGTGCCGCCGGCGCGACAACTGGCGATGCTCGCGCTGTTGGAACGCCAGCGGGAGCGCGCGCCGACCACGGCAATGCAGTTCGTGCTGCTGGCACTGACCACGGCCTTGTTCGCCTTGTTCGGCGCGGTGTTCTGGAGCGTCGCCGCGGCGCTGATGCTCGCGCTGGCGTTGGTCGTGCATGAAGGCGGGCACTATCTCGCCATGCGCGCATTCGGCTATCGCCACGTGCAGATGGTGCTGCTGCCTTTGCTCGGCGGCGTGACCACGGGCGTGGAAGGCGATCCGCGCGGCAGTCATCGCGCGCTGGTGAGCATGGCCGGGCCGCTGCCTGGCATCGTCATCGGATGGGGTTTGCTCATCGCCGCCATCGGCGTCGCGCCCGGCGGATCCTTGATGTGGACGGCAATCGTCTTTCTCGCCCTCAATTATCTCAACTTGTTGCCGGTGCCGCCGCTCGATGGCGGCCACTTCGCGCAATCGCTGTGGCCGCGTGGTTGGGAGCGTGTGCAGATCGTGTTCACCGCCTTGCTCGTGCTGGTCGGTCTGGTGCTGGCATGGGCGCTGCAATTCTGGCTGCTGCTGATACTGATCGGTGTGCAGCTCTTCCTCACGCGCGGCCTGTGGCGCGATGCACACCTGCTGCATCGCCTGCGTGCGGCAGCGGATTTCACCACACTCGGAAAGCACGCGCTCGATGCGCGCGTGCTCGCCGAAATCGACAACGACCAGCCCAAGGCGACGCTCAACGAGCGCCTCACCCGCGCGCTGCGTCTGCGCAGCTTGTTGCAACTGCAGCCCCCGCGGCAGCTCGCGCGCATCGGCCTGCTTGCGCTCTATATCGCCTGCTTCGCGCTGCCCCTGGCCAATGCGCAGGTGCGCAACCTCGCCACGACCACCGCATCGATCCTGATGCAATCGTTGCAACCGGACAAACTCGATCCCGAGCTCGAACAACGCATCCAGGCCCAGAGCGCACGCATCCAAGCGCAGCGCAAGGCGTCGCAGCAGCTGTCGATTCCGGCCCTGCTCGATGGCATCGCCGAGGCGATGCAAACCACCCATCCCGAACTCGAGTCCGGGGCCCTTCCCGCTACCGACGACGCGGCGTTCGCTGCCGCCGCGCAACGCCTCGGTCGAGTCTTGCCGCCAGACTACGTGCTGATCGCGCGCTGGCCGCAGCGCAAGCTGCTCGGTTGGCGCGAACCGGCAGATCTCGCGCAAGCCGATGCGACTCATGCCCAAATGCTCGACGATCTCACCGAAAAGGGCACGCAGCCGCTGTTCGCGATCGACGCAGAGGCGAACACGCATGAGCTCTCACGCGCGCAGCTTGCGCGCATGTTGGTACTGGCAGGCTCGGACGAACAGAACGTCCTGCTCTTCGACGAAGCGGCCGATCCCTGCTGCCGCGTGCTCGAACTGGGCGATGAGGAATCCAGCGTGTGGCCCGACCTGCACGCATGGCTCGTCGCGCGTCATACGCAGGAGTTGTCATGGGCGGACGCCGCTCGTCGCCTTGATGCCGCACAAAAGGCCGTGCTCGAACGGGACGCCGCGCTCGATCTGCCCACACTCGTCGAGAGGCTGCGACTGTGCTGCACGCAGATGTGGCCCGATGTCGATGCCGATCCGCGCACGCCGGCGCAGCTCGACGCGGCGACACAACGGCTGGGCGAGCTACCCGTCGACTATCGCGTCCTGCTCGCATTGGGCAATGGCCTGCCCGGCGCGAACCTCTCGCCACTCGACGAAGTCGCCGCACTCAATGCCGAGGCCCAATCGCGACTGCTCCAGCAGACTCCCTGGCCGCGCATCGCCGATGACGGCAACGAACAGGGCGAATCCACCGCAGCACAGGCTGCCCCCGGCGCGCTCGTGATCGGCGCCGGGCGCTGGGCCCGCAAGGCCGATGCAGCATCGCGCGCCACGCTCCTGCTCGTGCGCCTCGCCGACGGCACGCCGCTGTATCTCGATCGCGTCAACCATCGCGCCCACGAAAGCCTGCGCCGCCTGCTGCTTGAGGCGCACGCGCAGCGCGCCGCCGCGCTGGATGCGTACTGAGTCGGCGTCAAGTCGAAGTCGATCGCCGCCCGGGGAGCGTCGTGCCAAACCAGCGCACGAGTTGGTTCGACACTTCGCGTCGATCCAGCAGATCCATGTGGTTCATGCCGTGTGCGATCCACATGCGCGAAGGCGCAAACGCCAGCGTGCGTTGCGCATCGACGTGCTGCCCCAAGGCGCTGGCCAGCGGAACGAGGCCATCACCCGGCAGACGGCCCAAGGCACCGCCACGTGTCTTGCCGCTTGTCGCGGCAATCGCATGGCAACGTACGCGCGCAGGCAAGGGCAGGACTCGTCGCGTGTCGCTCACACGCGCAAAGCGATCGTGACCTTGCCAATCTTCATCGAGCACGTTGCCATGGCGCAGGTCGGTGATGCCCGCGCTGCGGATCTTGCCGAGCCTGGCGAATGGAGCGGACCAAGGTGTCGCGCCCAGCATCAGATCGACCCAATTGCCTGCGCGTTCCAGTGGCGCGCCGTGATGCGGCGTACCCAGAAATGCAATTCGTCGCAGTCGACGCGGCCACGCATGACCACTCGCCTTGCCGTAGTGGCAAGCACTGCGCGCAACCAGACCGCCCATGCTGTGCGCGACGATCACCAATTCCTCGACCGGGCACGGCCAATGCGCGATCAAGCTGTCAAGCAGCTCGGCCAGCGCCTGCCCATTGGTGGAGACATGCAAGCCGCTGTTGTAGCGCAGATACACGGGCGTGTAGCCCAGCTCCCGCTCGAGCACCGCGCCATGGTCGTGCCCGCGCCGACTCCAACACAGGTCGTCGAGACACAAGCCGTGCACGAGCAGCACGATCTTGCCGCCGGACTGCGCGAACTCGCCAGCCAGTGCTTCGCGTGTGATGTGGAGTGAGTGACCCTTGTGTCGCAAGCTCATCGGTATCGCCAACGGGTTGGCGCTAGCCTGCAGATAATCTCCAAGCACGCCATTGAGCGCGGCCAACACGGCTTCGCGCTGGCGCGATGAAGAGCGCCCCGCAAGCGTGGGCTTGAGCAGGGCCAGCATCGCATCCAGACTGCCGCCGACCAGGCGCGTCACGCCGCGCACGCTCTTGTAGACCAGACCGGTGATGCCGCCGGTGCGCTCGGGCTGCTGCCCGCGCGCGATGCCGAACGGCCGGGCGATCACGTGATGCATCGCCTCGACCAGATCGGCCAAACCCGTCGTTGCATCGGCCGTCAGGCGCGCAAGGCCGCGCAAATCCGAAGCTTGCAGATGGGTCGATTTCGTCATGGCGTCACCGTGAGCGCGGTCTGGCGTGATTGCACAGACCTTGATGCATGAGACCTCAAGGGCAGCGTGTGAACGCGCCGCCGCGCTGCGCACACCAGGCCTCTTCGCCCTGTGCCTGTGCGTGTTCGCCGAAGCGCCGCTCGCGCAGGCGCATGCCGCCATCCGCGTCGATCGTCAGCAAGGTGCTCGCGCGTGTGCCGTAGTGGCCGCCATCGACGAAGATCGGCGCCAGCACGCGTTCAAGTTCAAGGCCCACTCCCGTGTCCGGCAGTTCGGCGTCATCCGGCTGCGACTCATCCCGCAACAGATCGAGCGCTGCACCGTCATCGGATGCGCCGCTGCGCAGCCAGTCTTCGAAGCGTGCGTGCAGGCGCTGGGTCTTGGGCCAGTGCACATCGGGCGCGCCGTTGCTGACCACATGGATGCCGGCACCGAGTGCGAGCGGTGTGCCACCCGCGCTGCTGAGCAGGTGCACCTGCGCGCCGCTGCCGACGATGAGGTTGAACGGGCCGTACTCGCCACACTCGGCATGCACGGCGTCGAGATAGCGTGCCGGCGCGACTTCACCCAGCACGAAGTCGCGCACCAGCGCGCCACGTGAACGCGGCGCGGTCGCGGGCAGGCCGCTGCGCACATTGGTGACTGCGACGAAGCGGCCATCGCTGCGCGCCGCAAGCCAACTGCCGCCGGCGACCAGATCACGGCCGCCAACGATGCGCGCGTCTTCGTTCCACGGTGCAGCCGCCGCGCTGGCGCGACCATGAAACTCGTCGCGATTGGCCAGCAGCAGCAAGGGCCGCTGCGGCACCACACTGACGGCGATCAGCACCAGGCACATGCGCAATCAACCATGCGCATCGAGCATCACGCGCAAGCGCTGCTGCAAGGGCGCAAGTCGCACGTTGCCCGGGCTGAGCTCGCGCGCCGAATCCAGCGCACGTGTCGCATCCTCGCGGCGCCCCTGACCGATGCGCTGGTCGGCCTGATCCAGAAACGCATTGGCAAGCTTTTCGCGCAATGCCGGCAAGCCCGCATCGTCGGGCGCGATCTGCGCGACCGCGTCGAGCAGACTGCGCGCGCGCAGCGGCGCCCCTTCGGTCAGCGCCTGCGCGAACAGCGCCTTGGCGCGCGCAGGCAATTGCGCGAGCCCGTCGCGTGCGGCAACCGAATTGCCGTCGATCGCAAGCGCGGCGCGGAACTTGTCGTAGGCGCTGTCACCCGGCGGCACGATCAGCTCGCCGGCATCGGCGGCGCGCGAGGCGGCGGCGAGCAGACGCTTCACCTGCGCGCTCTGCGCCGGCGTCAGCACGACTTGGCGGTTGGCAATGTCGAGGCGTTCGCGCAGTTCGCGAAGTTCGATGCGCGCCGCACGCAGATCGGGCAGATCCGGCGCCATCCGGGCGGCGCTGTCGATGAGCTGTTCCGCCTCGCCCGGATTGCTGTCGTCGATTGCCGCATGCGCGCGCACGAGCTGCGCCTGGGCAATCCGTCGCAGGCCTTCGCGCGCCCGCGCACTGTTTGGATCGAGCGCCTGCGCCGCACGCAGGAGTTCGAGCGCAGCATCATCGGCGCCGCTGAGCCTGCCTTCGCGCGCAGCGGCATCGGCGCGATCGAGCAAGTCGATCACCTGCGCCTCCTGCGCGAGCCGCGCCGCATCGCGGGCACGCGTGATCTCGCCGAGCAGCTCGGTCTGACCCGGATAGTTGGGCAGGATGCGGGCGATGTCGCCGCTGCGCGCGCTCGCGGTGGCGAGATCGCCTGAAGTCAGTGCCTCACGCGCCTGCGCGGCGAGCGCGTCGGCGCATTTGCGCAAGCCGGCTTGTGCGATCGCGTTGTCGGCAGCGCCATCGAGCACGCGTTGATACAGCGTGGCCGCACCATCGGTGCCGGTGATGCGACCGGCTTCAAGCGCCGCGGCTGCCGCATCGAGCAATTGCGCGGCGGCCTCATCGGCATTGCCCTTGGCTTCGCGCTCGTGAAGCGCACGTGCGACGCGCTCGACTTCGATGCCGCCGCCGAGCAGATCACGTGCTGCGTCCAGCGCCTGCCGCGCCGCGGGAAGATCGTCCTTGTCCAGAGCCTGCTGCGCCTGTGCGAGCAGACGCTCGGCAACCGTGGCGAGGCCGCGCCGGGCGACGTCGTTGTCCGGATCCTGTGCACGCGCGGCAAGAAACAGTTCGCGCGCGCTGTCGCCCTGCGTGCCGGTGAGGCGACCTGCGTCGAGTGCCTGTTGCGCGCGTGACAGGGTGTCGCTGAAACCCGTGCGCGGCAGCAGGTGACGCAGCACATCCTGGTAGTGCCAGGCGAGCGCGACGACCAGCAGCACGGCTGCAACCGCGATGATCCTGCCCGGACGACGCGGCGCCGGCGCAAGCGTGTGCGCCGGTTTGTGGCTCGCGGACGAGGCCATGGCGGCCAGATCGTCGATCGCGCCGATGTGCGGCTCGGCGCGACCGTTTCCGCCCGAGGCGATGCGGTCAGCGCCGATCGGATCGCGCGCAAACATCGGTTGCAGGGTGTCGATCGGCGTGTCGCGCCGTGCGCTCACCGGCGCCAGATCGAGCGCGCCCTGGATCATCCAGGGCTGCGTGCGTTCGAGCGCGGCGATCGCGGCGACGACCTCGTGCCCGCTCTGATAACGCTCCTCGGGCTGCTTGGCGAGGAGACGATCGAGCAAGTCCTGCAGCGCTGCGAGCGACGCGGGCAGACGCGGCACGGCTTCGCTGATGTGCTTGATGCCGACCGCAAGCGAATCTTCGGCGCGAAACGGCACCTCGCCAACCAGCATCTCGTAAAGGACGACGCCGAGGCTGTAGAGATCGGCGCGACCATCGACCGCGCGTCCGCGTGCTTGCTCCGGACTCATGTAGGTGGGCGTGCCGACCACCGCGCCGGTGCGCGTCATGCGCATCGCCGCTTCCTGCACGCGGGCGATGCCGAAGTCGGTGAGCACCGCCGAGCCGTCCTCGCGCAGCAGGATGTTGTCGGGTTTGATGTCGCGATGGACGACGCCTTTCTCGTGCGCATAGGCCAAGGCCTCGGCGATCTCGCGCACGATGCGCAAGGCCTTGGCGGGATCGAGCGCGGCCCCATGGGCAGCGAGTGCGGTGCCGCCGCCGACGTATTCCATCGCGATGTAATGCAGGTCACCGGCATGAGCGACATCGTGAATGCCGACGACGTGTCGATGATGGAGCTTGGCGGCGATGCGCGCCTCGCGCAGGAAGCGCCCGCTGAAATCCGGATCGACCAGCAACGCCGGCGACATCACCTTGAGCGCGACTTCACGATCGACCGATTGCTGGATCGCCAGATAGACCGTCGCCATCCCGCCGCGACCGAGCTGGCGCACGATGCGGTAGCCGGGGATTTCGATCACTGCAGGGGCCCTTGCGCAAGTCGAAGGATGCGCCCACGACGGGTACCGCAGCATAGCATGCAGGCAATGGCTGACCGCTCAGGCAAGACGTCGCGCCTCGGTCACGTTGGGCACCGCAAGCAGTTGCGACAGCAAGGCGCTGAGCTGGCCGAAGTCGGCGACCTTGAGCGTGTAGTCCATCTGCGCGATGCCTTGGCGCGCATCGACGCGCGCATTGAGCGCCACCACCTGCACATTGGCCGAAGCGATCACGTTGCTGACATCCTTGTGCAGCCATTTGCGATCGAAACCGCGCACCACGATCTCGACGTCATAGCTCTTGGCCGGGCGCGCACCCCAGGCCACTTCGATCACGCGACTGCCATCGCGTTCACGCAGGGAGCCCACCTGCGCGCAATCGGCGCGGTGCACCGAAATGCCGCGACCGCGCGTGATGTAGCCGACGATCGCGTCACCCGGCAAGGGACGGCAACAGCGTGCGAGTTGGCTGAGCAGGTTGCCCACCCCTTCGATGACGACCGCGCCGCCGCCCTCGGCGGCGCGTGGCGTGGGCGCCTGCGCGGGCGGCACATGAGTCGGCTGCGTCTCGACCGCAGCCGCCGGCATGCTCAATTCATGCAACACGCGCGCGAGCTGACCCGCCGAGATGTCGCCGAGCGCGAGCGCATGCAGCAGTTCGTCCTGAGTCTTGAGGCGAAACTGCTCGGGCAGGCGCTCCAAGTGGTCGAGCGGCAAGGCCAGACGCTTGAGCTCGCGATCGAGCACCGCGCGACCGGCGGCGAGGTTCTGCGCGAGGTCGATGCGGTTGAACCACGCGCGCACCTTGTTGCGTGCGCGTGCCGTATGCAGGAAGCCGAGCTGCGGTGACAGCCAGTCGCGACGTGGTTCGGCCACCTTGCCGGTGAGGATCTCGACGCGATCGCCGCTCGCCGGCTGGAAGCCGAGCGGCACGATGCGGCCATTGACCTTGGCGCCGCGGCAGCGATGGCCGACATCGGTGTGGATCGAATAGGCGAAATCGAGCACGGTTCCGCCTTGTGGCAGATCGATCACGCGTCCCTTGGGGGTGAGCAGGTAAACGCGATCCTCGACCACTTCGGTGCGAAAACCGGCCAAGAGCGCGGCATCGTCCTCGCCCGCCTCGCGGCTTTCGAGCAACTGGCGCATCCAGGCGATCTTGCGCTCGAAGCTCGCGTCGCCACCGCCACCTTCCTTGTAGCGCCAGTGCGCGGCCACGCCGAGTTCGGCGTGGCGGTGCATGTCGTGGCTGCGGATCTGCACTTCCAGCGTCTTGCCCTCGGGACCGACCACGGCGGTATGCAGCGACTGGTAGTGGTTACCCTTGGGATTGGCGATGTAGTCGTCGAATTCACCCGGAATGTAGGGCCACAACGAGTGCACCACGCCCAGCGCGGCATAGCAGGAAGCGACGTCATCGACCAGCACGCGCAGCGCGCGCACGTCGTAGAGCCCGGAAAACGCCAGACCCTTCTTCTGCATCTTGCGCCAGATCGAATAGATGTGTTTTGGCCGTCCACCGATCTCGGCGCGCAGGCCAGCACGCGCGAGCGCGGTCTGCAGTTGCGACTTGGCTGCGACGATCCATGCCTCGCGATCGCCGCGCCGCTCATCGAGCAGATCGGCGATGCGCCGGTAGGTCTCGGGCTGCAGGTAATGAAACGCGAGGTCTTCGAGTTCCCACTTGAGCTGCCAGATGCCGAGCCGATTGGCCAGCGGCGCATGCATGTCGGCGGTCAGGCGTGCCTGCGCACGACGCTCGGCCTCGGGCGCATCAACCAGAGCGCGCATGCGCACGAGCTGGCGCGCGAGCAGGATGAAGACCACGCGCAGGTCGCGGATGATCGCGAGCAGCAAGCGGCGCAGTCCTTCGCTGCTGCCGCTGGTGCCATGCGCCGCGTGCAACACCCACACGCGCTCGGCGGCCTCCTGCCCATCGACCAGCGCGCGCACCGCCGCAGGAAATGACGCGAACATCGCCTCGGCGGGTGCCGGATCGAGTGCACGCAGCACGTGGAGGATGCACGCGGCCTGCGCCTCCTCGTCAACGCCGAGTTCGCGCAGCAGGTCGAGACTGGCAACGAGCTGCGGCTGCGCATCGAGCCAGGGCTTGCCGATCACACCGCCCCGTTCGATCGCGCTGGTCACCGCCGCGCGCAACACCTGCGCATTGGCGTGTCTCGGCAATGACTCCACCCAGGTCTCGAGCGCATGCGGCGTTGGCGGCTTGTCATCCATCCCGGTCACACTGGTTGCGCAACACATCTGGGAAAAAAATCGGCGCCCGCAGGCGCCGATGATCGAAACCTTGCGGGCACGCGCTGATCAGGGCTCACGCATCCACGGAAAACCGTAACCACCTGCAGAATTCGGCGTCATGAATCCGAATGCGGTGTCATCGCCGTTGAAGCGGTCACCACCGATCTGCAACGAGGCACTCTCCATCAGAATTGATACGCCGACTGCCGGCGTGACGTAGTTGGGATGGGTGCCGATGAGATCACGCACAACCGCCACATAGAACGAACTGCTGCCATTGCCCAGCGGCGCAGGGTACACGCCGAAGTTGATCGACAGAGGTCCGTTGCCGAGCGAATACGTCTGCGGATTGCCAGTGCACACGCCGCTGCCCAAGGTCGCGGGCAAGCTCGTGAGCAGGCAGTACTGACCGGTGCCTGCAACCAGCGAGGCATCGTAGGCATCGATCACCTTGACCAGTGCACCACCGTAGGCATCACTGACAGTGCCCGCATCGAGCAACACCGGAAGCTCAGTGGTTCCTGAAGCTGATTGCGGCCCTTGCGGCTGCGCGCCGGCACGCACGTCGACGCGAAACAGGTAGGTGAACTTGACCGCATCGTGCGAATCGGTCCAGACGGTACCGGCACGCTGCGGCGAAACCGGGCCTGCGCCGGGGGCCGGACGCACGCCGGTCACGGCTGCACAGGCGACGTCTTCCACCACGGTCGCGGGCTGCGCCGCGGTCGAAACGCAGGGGTTGACCGGCACCTGACTCCAATCGGGCTGATTCCAGTTGAAGGCCAGTTGCGGATCAGGCGTCCAGTTGATCATGTGGCTGTAATTGGTTTCCGAACCATCATCAAGACCATTGCGGAAGATGCCGTCGGACAATCCGGTCGCGTTCTCGCCAAGCGGGCCGACGCCATTGCAGACAAGAGAGGTGAACTGCACGCCCGCGGCATTGCGGTTGAGATTGAGCACGCCGCCCGAATAGTTGACCTTGGACACGTCAAGAGCCTGCGGGAAAGTCCAAGGATGCGCATTGGTCGCCGGCGTGAAGCTCTGGTCTTCATGCGCGGGGATCAACGAGACCGGACCCGTGCCCAATGGGCCGGGATTGGCGCAGAACAGGAATCCGCTGGTGAAGATGCGCAACTGGCTCGCACCTGCGCCGGCTTGGGTATAGGTGATGCCCGCCGAGGGCGACGCCACCGGCAGCAGCGGAGTCTGTACCGACAGGCTGGTCTGGTTGACGGTGACCGACGCGGCGCTTTGGATCTGCGCATCGGCAATCTGGGCAACCGAAGCGATGGCTCCGGCAAGGGCACTCACCACGAACAACTTCACTGACATGCGTTGGGTCTCTGAACCTGGGGATCGATGGCGCGACCAGCCCCGCACACCAGCACCGTGTGCGCAACCTGGGGGTACAGCCATCTCGGCTGGAGTTCGGCCAGACACGGTACAGGCTACCGCCTGCAGACCTCGTGCTACACTCGAACAGCTCACATTCTAGCGACTCAAGCAGGTGCATGCACCTGTTAAGTTCGTGTTAGACAAGGACTTTTGTGGCAGCGGCCCCCTTTGCCGCGCAATTGCCGGAACTTCTATGCGACCCATCTCGAGCCTCGTTTTCACCTGCCTGCTGACCCTCACCGCGACCGCAGGCGCCCAGACCACCGCGCCGACGCTCGAAGAACGCATGTCGCAAGCCGAGTTCCATGCGGCCGGCCTCGACAAGCTCTCACCCGAGGAACTGGCCCAGCTCAATGCCTGGCTCAGCGCCCATGGCGGAGCCGTCCGCTACGTGACTTCGGGCGGTGCAGCGGTGTTCGACACCGATCAGGGCGAACGCAACGTGATCGAGACTTCGATCGACGGCAGCTTCCTCGGCTGGAACGGCCGCACCGAGTTCAAGCTCGCCAATGGCCAGCGCTGGGCACAAAGCGAATCCGGGCATTTCGATGCGGGCCGCATGGACAGCCCCAAGGTGCGCATCAAACCGATGATGCTCGGCAGTTGGCTGATGGTCGTCGAGGGCTGCGGCTGCAGCGTGCGCGTGCGACGCGTGCAGTGAGCTCGGCATGAACCTGTCCGGTGCAGGCCATTCGTGGTCAAGGGCACCGGGTCGGTTCTCAGGCATCAACGCAGACCACTACCGCGCGCCCCGCGCGTGCTGGCGGCACTTGCAGGTGATCCGATGATGCTCGGCAAGTCGGCAAGGACCAACTTCCGATGAAACTCTTGCTGGTCGAGGATTCCGATCGCCTGCGCACCACGCTCGCGCGCGGCCTCGGCGGCTCAGGCTTTGCGGTCGACACGGCCGCTGATGGATCCCAAGCTAGGATCTTTCTCGACACCTATGCCTACGACCTCGTCGTGCTCGACATCATGCTGCCCGGGATCGATGGCCTGGGCATCCTGCGCGGCCTGATGAAACGCCAGCTGCGACCGCGGGTACTGGTGCTGTCGGCGCGCGACGGGGTGCGCGACCGCATCGAAGCGCTCAATCTCGGCGCTGATGATTACCTCGTCAAACCCTTTGATTTCGATGAATTGCTCGCACGCTTGCACGCGCTGGCCCGACGCCCGGAACAGGCGCAAACCCGTCATCTTGATCTCGGCGCGTTGAGCATCGACCTGCGCGCCCGACAAACCTGCGTCGGGACGCTGCCGCTGTCGCTGACGCCACGCGAGTTTGCCTTGCTCGAACTGCTGGTTCGCAATCGTGGTCGCGTGTTCTCACGCATCGAGATCCTCGAACGCACGGCGGGCAGCGACATCGAAGTTTCCGATCGCAGTGTGGAAGTCCTGGTGTTCGGCCTGCGTCGCAAGCTTGCGCAAGCGGGCCTGGATCGACTGATTGAGACGCGCCGCGGCAGTGGCTACCTCATCGCATGAAGACACCCACGCTCTCGGTAAAGGTCTCGTTGTTGCTCGGCACGGCGACCGTGTTGCTGCTCGGCGCCGCGGCCCTGCTCACCGACTATCTGGTCGACGCGCAATTGCAGCGCCGTTTCGACGATGAACTGCTGACACAGGCGCGCACGCTGGCAGCGTCGGTCGTGAACGGGCCGCAGGGACTGGCCCATGATGTGCCGCTCGAATGGCCGGCACGAACAGCCACCGACATCCCGCAAGGCAGCTGGGCAATGCACTGCGTGGGCCACGCGCAGTTGCACAGCCAGCCGCCGATGCCCGCAAGTCCGCCGGACTGGCAGCACGATGCCAGCCCGGTTCCCGCCTATGACGATCTGCAGGCAGGCGCGACTGCGCTGCGTGCGGTGTGGTTCCGATTCGTGGAACCGGCCGCTGACAGCAATGGAGTCGCTCCGGTACATGACTGCCGCGTTCTGTTCGCGCAATCTCGCCAATCGCTCGATGACGTCCTGCTCGAAATCGACATCATCCTGCTGGTGATTCCATTGCTGGCCTTGCTGCTGGTGCTGGCGGTGTCGCCTGCACTGGTCCGACGCGGTCTGCGTCCACTTGATCTCCTGAGTCAGGCCATGCAGGACATCGAACCGCATGTACCGGGGCAGCGCCTGCAAGCAGCCAGTGCGGCCGACCTGGAGCCCCTGGTGGACGGCTTCAATCAGGTGCTCGTCCGCGTCGACGAAGCGCTGGCGCGCGAGCGTCGCTTTGCTGACGCCCTGGCGCACGAGATCCGCACGCGCCTCACCGAATTGCGCACCTTGGTCGATGTCGAGCGTCGTTTCCCGGATGGGCGTACGTCGGCGCAGCTGTTCGATGAAATCGGCGCGATCGGAACGGAACTGGAAGCCACCGTCTCCGCCTTGCTGTTGTTGACCCGTTTCGATGCCGGCCAGCAACAGCCGGATTGGTGTGCACTGGACCTGCAAAGCGCAGTCAATCGACAGATGGCGAGGTTCGCTTCGCTCGCGCATAAGCGGGCGATTCAATGGCGCATCCAGACGTCGCATTCGCCAATCAGTCTGCGTGCTGATACCGCCCTGTTCGACATCGTGCTCGGCAACCTGCTGCGCAATGCCTGCGAATACGCTCCCGAAGACAGTGCCGTCGAGGTGATCCTCGACACGGCTCGGCTGCAGATCGCCAATGTCGCCCCGGACCTCGATGCCGAGGATGTCAAACGCTTGGGCGAGCGATTCTGGAGCAAACAGCAGGGCCGTGGCGGCCATCTCGGACTGGGTTTGGCACTCGCCAACGCTGCCGCGGCAACGATGGGGATGCAGCTTTCATTCGCGCTGCACGCGGGCCAAAGGCTGTGCGTGACTCTGGAATGGCACTCCCCTTCATCGGCTTGAAGGCGGCGTCACGGGCGTGGCATCGCTTTCGCGCCAGCGCATGCGACCGCTCTTGAATTCATCGTAGGCCACTTGATAGGCCGCGATTGCGCGGTCGACGTCATCCTCATCCAACTGTGCGTAGGCCACCGCATCGCCGGTTTCCGGATCGGGCTTGACCTGTTCGACCTTCCGTCCCGGCGAAAGTATCGTCATGCGCTGGTCACGCAGGAAACCCAGATTGGCGTAGGTCGAAGGGAACACATGCTCGGTTCCGGGCGCGACCTGGAAGATGTCGCGGCCGAAGAAGCGGCTGCGATAGCTGAAATGCAGCAGACCCAGAACGGTCGGCGGGATGTCGATCTGCGCCATCAGCGTGTGTACCCGCTGCGGCTTGAGGTGCCCCGGCGCGAAGATCAGCAGAGGGATGTGATATCGGTTGAGCGGAATGCGCGCACGACCCGCACTGTCGGCGCAATGATCGGCGGTGATCACGAAGAGGGTATCGTCGAAATAGGGTTTCTCGCGCATGCGGCGCAGGAAGTCACCGATCGCCCAGTCGGTGTACTGCACCGCGCTTTCGCGCAAGCCCGGCGCCATCGCCACGCGCCCGGCCGGGAAGGTGTAGGGCCGATGGTTCGAGGTGGTCATGATGTGCAGGAAGAACGGCTTGCCATCCGCATGGATCGCATCCATCTGGCGCATCGCAAGGGTGTAGAGATCCTCGTCGGCCACACCCCATACGTTCTCGCTGTGTATGGTCAGGTCGTGCGGAATGTCCCTGCGATCGACGGCGCTGTAACCATTGTCGGAGAAGAACTGGTTCATGTTGTCGAAATAACCGTAACCGCCGTAGACGAACTGCGACTGGTAGCCGCGCTCGTTGAACAGCATCGCCAGCGAGAACAGGCCCTGGTTGTGATCCTGCTTGAGCAGCGAATCGCCGGGCGTGGGCGGAATCGACAATGACAAGGCTTCGAGGCCACGCACGGTGCGCGTGCCATTGGCGTAAAGGTTGTCGAAGAACACGCTTTCACCGGCCAGTCGATCGAGGTTGGGCGTCAGCTCCATGCTGTTGCCGAATGCCGCCATGTACCCCGCCGACAGGCTCTCGACGCTCAGCAGCACGACATTCATGTGCTGCTCGGGTGCCGGATTTCGGATTTCGCGCGTGATGTCCTGGGGCGTATCACTGACGAAGTGGGCCTCCGGCGTTGCCAGCAGCCCGCGCACGAGTGCATAGGCACGCGCATCGGGCAGCTCCCGGTAGAACCGGTGGAAGTCGAGGTCGGCATTGCGGAATGCGGCAAAGAATTCGTAGATGCCATTGCCCGCCAACGCGTTCACGTAGGCGTTCTGCTGCCGATTCTTCATGCCCGCATCGACGACGGCAGCACTGCCCACGGTCAGTGCAAGCCATCCGAGCACGACCCAGGTACGCGCACCCGGACGGCTGTCATCGTCGCGTGTGCGCAAGTTTCGCCGCGCCAGTGCGACCACCACCACGGCAGCCAGCAACAGCAAGGCCAACCAGCGCCAGATCGGATAGGACTGGACGATGTTGCCGATCACTTCGCGCGTGTAGACGAGGTAGTCGACCGCAATGAAATTGAAGCGGGTGCTGAACTCGTTCCAGAAGATCAGCTCGGCGGCGGCAACGAACAGCAAGCCAAACACCAGCAGCAACGCCAACAGCCGCAACAGCCAATTTCCCAACCGCGAGGTGTAGGTGAATCCGGCCAAGGGCAACACGAACAGAAACGGCAGCACGGCGGGCCAGGCCGTCTTCCAGTTGGCCTTGAAACCAAGACGCAAGGCCAGCAGGCACGCCGCGCACAGCGCAATCACCACCGTCGCATGGCGCAACCAGCGCTGCCAACCGGGCAATGGCCCTGCCCGTGTCGGCACCAGCCACAGGAACAGCACCATCGGCCAGGCAAAATAGACGAAGGTGATCAGGTCATAGCCAAGACCAACTCCGAAGGCGTAGAGCCAATAGCGCGGCTGCGCCGGAACGCCGTCGCCACTCATCAACAGCAGGATGAGTCGGGTTGCGAAGGCAATGACAAGAAAACAAACGCCCAGCCACAGCAAAGGACGAAAGCGCGTGAACAGCACGTTGCGGGTACGCAATGACATGGATGCAGGCTGCCAATCCGGAAGACATGCCATGCGCAATTGCGGGTCGCTCCCGAACCACCACGCATGGTCGGCGCGCAGTCTGGCGGTACTTGCTTATGTTTCGCTTAGCAGGGTGCAGTGCATCCCTGCACTGCGCCATCAGGCTGCTGAAGAGGACTTTTCGGCACCCTGATGGCAGACCGCGATCGAGTTCGGAGAAAGCTGTCAGGCCTTGAGCGCCTCGACCAGCTTGGCCAACCGCTTGGGTGATACCGGCTCGGGGGTGCGCAATTCCTGCGCGAAGCTCGACACGCGCAGTTCCTCGATCAGCCAGCGCAGTTCCTCCACCCGCGGATCATCGCTCTTGCGTGCGCGTGCCTTGAGCACCTCGCGCCAGTAGACCTGCACGCCGAGCATGCGTGCCTGATCGCGATTGGGATCCTGACGCAGACGTTGGGCGCGCAGGCTCATCGCCTTGAGGTAGCGCGGAAACTGCGCGAGACGTTCGCGACCCAGATCGCACAGGAAGCGCGGCGCGAGCAAGGCGTCGAGTTGTTCGTGGAGATCGTCGTAGTTGGCCTTGGCAAAGCCCATCAGCGGCGGCTCCAGCAAAGGTCGCAGTTCGGCGAGTGCGGCGAGGACCGCCTCGGCAAGCGCAAGGCGCTCGATCGCCGCCGGAAACAGCTCGCGCGCGATGGCCTCGCGCAGCGCGTCGAAAGCCGCGCGATCGCGCACCGCCAATTCATGCGCAGCGAGTCGCTCGCGCAAGGCGCCTTCGATGAGATCTGCGCGCAGACTGTCGCTGCTGGTCGTGGATGGCGTGCGCGCACGCGCA
The DNA here is from genome assembly GCA_002632325.1 of Lysobacterales bacterium. Taxonomy (GTDB): domain Bacteria; phylum Pseudomonadota; class Gammaproteobacteria; order Xanthomonadales; family Rhodanobacteraceae; genus Dokdonella_A. The sequence continues at coordinate 34,956 of NSJK01000005.1, forward strand.
TCCTTGAGCGCGACATCGAGACGGTGACGCTCGATCGCGACGCTGCGCAAGGACACCTCGCCCTTGATCGGCAACTGCCGCGCCGCCTGCTTGATCCGGTCGGCGAGCGCGCGCCGCAGCAAGCGTTCGACGCCGCGCCGGTGTTCGGCAAGCGCCTCGTCGGCGCGCTCGAACACGCGCAGCGCGACGCTCTCGCCCAGATCGACCAGCGCCGGAAACGCGGCCAGTCCGCTGGTCGAGAGGATGCGCTCGGGAATCTCCTCGAAATCGAAACTCGCCACGTCCTCGCGCGTGAGCTCGACATCGGCACGACGCGAAAATGCCATGCGCGCGGCATCGGTCCAGTGCGACTGGATCGCCGCGAGATCGCGGCCCTCGACCAAGGCCTGACCGCGCTCATCGAGCACGCGGAAGTTCATCTGCAGGTGCGCCGGCAGCGCGTGCACATCGAAATCGGCTGCCGAAATCGCCACTCCGGTCACGCGCTGCAGGTAGCGCGCCAGCACCATCAGCAGCGGCTCGTCGCGCGGCGCCTCAGCTTGCGTGAAGGCGCGCGCGAAATCCGGCGCCGGCACGAAATTGCGCCGCAGTGCGCGCGGCAGGCTGCGAATCGCCTCGGCGATCTTGTCAGCAAGCAGACCCGGCACCAGCCACTCGCAGCGCGGCGACGGCACCGCATTGACGAAGGCGAGCGGCACCAGCAAGGTCACGCCATCGGCCGCATCGCCCGGCACGAAGCGATACGACAGATCCAGCGCGTGCCCGGCCACATCGAGTCGGGCCGGGAAATCGGCGCCCGCCACGCCCGCGCCGGCATCGAGCACATCGGCGAGCGACCAATGCAGCGCCGCCTGCTGCGCCGGCGTGGCGCGTCGATACCACGCATCGAGCGCGGCGCTGGTACAGAGGTCGGCAGGCAGCTTGCCGGCGAAGAAGGCTGCGAGTTCGGACTCTTCGCGCATGAGGCCAATGCGGCGCAGCTTGGCTTCGGTCTCGTGCGCCTGCGCGAGCACGCGCGCATTGGCGCGCACGAAGTCGGCACGCGCATCGATCTCGCCACGCGCCAGTGCCTCGCGCAGGAAGATCGCATGCGCCTGCGCCGGATCCTGTGCGGAAAACTGCACTACGCGCTGCTCGGCCAGCATGAGCCCGAACAAGCTCACTTGTTCGTGCGCAAGCACGGCGCCGCGCTTGCGCGACCAATGCGGATCGCGCCAGGACTTGCGGATCAGGTGCGCGGCCTGTTGCTCGATCCACTGCGGCTCGACCCGCGCGCAGAGCATGCCGTAGACCTTCTTGAGGTCGATGATCTGCCCGGCCAGCAGCCAGTTCGGCGCGGACTTGGCGAGCGCCGAGCCGGGAAAGATCGTGAAGCGACGCTCGCGCGTGCTGCGGTACTGGCCGCGCTCGTCCTTGCGCGCGACCTGGGTTGGCCAGCCCGACAGCAGGCAGCGGTGGATGGCTTCGTAGAGTTCGGGAAGCGGGAATCGGGAATCGGGAGACCTTGCAGAGTCGGGAATCGGGTGTCGGGATTCGGGAATCGTTGGAGCGGGTGCGCGCAACTTCCGGGATCCTTGCCTTGGCGCTGCGCGCGGCGCCTCGCTGCTGTCCCGCTGATCGGCGTCTTGCAGCAACAGCAGCTGGCGATGCAGTTCACGCCATTCGCGCATGCGCAGGAAGGACAGGAACTCATCGCGACACCATTCGCGCAGGCCGCTCTGCGTGCGTTCCTCGTGCGCGCTGCCATAGGCGGCCCACAGGCGCAGGATGCCAATGAAATCCGAACGCGAATCGGCATGCCTGGCATGCGCGGCGTCGGCTTGCGCACGCGCATCGGCCGGGCGTTCGCGTGGATCCTGCACGCTCAGGAACGCAGCCAGCACGTTCAGTTCGCGCTGCACACCCAAGCGCCTGGCTTCGATCAGCATGCGCGCGAGCGCGACATCGATCGGCAACTGCGCCATTGCGCGTCCGGTCGCGGTCAATTGCCGCGCCTCGTCGAGTGCGTCCAGTTCCTGCAGGCGACGGAAGCCATCGCTCAAGGCTCGCTCGCCGGGCGCTTCGAGGAACGGGAACGCAGCCGGATCGCCGAGCTTGAGATCGAGCATGCGCAGGATCACGCCGGCGAGCGAGGAGCGCAGGATTTCCGGTTCGGTGAATCGCGGGCGCTGCGCGTAATCGTCTTCACCGTAGAGGCGATAGCAGATGCCCGGGCCGACGCGTCCGCAGCGCCCCTTGCGCTGGTCGGCGGCCGCTTGCGAGATCGGCTCGACGTGCAGACGCTCGAGCTGATTGCGCGGGTTGTAGCGCTTGACACGCGCGGTGCCGGGGTCGACCACGTAGCGGATGCGCGGCACCGTGAGCGAGGTCTCGGCAACATTGGTCGCCAACACGATGCGCCGCTGCGGGCCGGGCCGGAACACGCGGTCCTGCTCGCTCGCCGACAGGCGCGCATACAGCGCGAGCACTTCGGTCTCGCGGTACTTGCGCCGCGACAGCGCCAGATGGGCATCACGGATCTCGCGCTCGCCGGGCAGGAACACGAGGATGTCACCGCGCGGATCGCTGCGCGTGATCTCATCGACGGCAGCGCCGATCTGCTCGATCTCGTCGGGGATGCTCGCGCCTGCCGCCCCGGCCGCGGGATCACGCCAGCGCACTTCGACCGGATGGGTGCGGCCTTCGACCTCGATCACCGGAGCGCCACCGAAATGGGCGGCGAAACGCTGCGTGTCGATCGTCGCCGAGGTGACGATGAGCTTGAGATCGCGGCGCCTGGCGAGCAGCCGCTTGAGGTAGCCGAGCAGGAAATCGATGTTGAGGCTGCGCTCGTGCGCCTCGTCGAGGATGATCGTGTCGTATGCCGACAACCACGGATCGCCCTGCGTCTGCGCAAGCAGGATGCCGTCGGTCATGAACTTGATCAGCGAATTCTCGTCGCCCTGATCGACGAAACGCACCTGGAAACCGACCAGTGCGCCCACCTGGGTGCCCAGTTCGCTCGCAACGCGGCGCGCGACCGTGCGCGCAGCGATCCGGCGCGGCTGGGTGCAGGCGATCATGCCGAAGGCGCCACGCCCCGCAGCCAGACACAGTTTGGGCAACTGCGTGGTCTTGCCCGAGCCGGTTTCACCGGCCAGCACGATGACCTGATGTTTCTGGATCAGCGCAATGATGTCGTCACTGCGCGCGGCGATCGGCAGCGCTTCGTCGACGCGAATCTCCGGCACCCGTGCGAGCCGCTCGGCCACGCGCAGACGCGAGGCCTCAATCTCGGCGCGCAGGGCCGCGATCTCGTCCGCACCGGGCTCGCCCTTCGATGTTTGGAGTCGCCGCCAACGCGCAAGCAGGCGCCCGCGATCACGCGCAAGCACGCCTTCGAGGGCAGTGGACAGGGCCTTGAGTTCGGACATCGATCTACCGGGAGTACTCGGTTGCGCGGCACGCTGCCGGCGTCATGGCGGCAGCGGATCGCGATATTTGCGGGCTATCGCCCCGATTGGCAAGTTCGATTTCCGCAATTCCGCTGGCATTGCTAGAGTCAAGCCATCATCCACCACGGGAGCAGCACCATGGCCATCGACATCGGCATCGCCAGAAAAGACCGCGAGAACATTGCAAGGAACCTGTCCAAGCTGCTCGCCGACACCTATTCGCTGTATCTGAAAACGCACAGCTTCCACTGGAACGTCACCGGGCCGATGTTCAACACCCTGCATCAGATGTTCGAAGTGCAGTACAGCGAACTGTGGACTTCGGCCGACGTGATCGCCGAGCGCATCCGCGCGCTCGATGTCTATGCGCCAGGCTCCTACACCCAGTTCGGCAAGCTCACCTCGATTGCCGAGGAAACCGGCGTGCCGGACTGGAAGGCGATGGTGCAGCAGCTCGTGGAGGGCCACGAAACCGTCGCGCGCACCGCGCGCGAGGTATTCAAGGCGGCCGGCAAGGTCGACGATCAGCCCACCGCCGACATCGCCACCCAGCGCATGAACGAGCACGAAAAGACCGCATGGATGCTTCGCTCGTTGCTCAAGTAGGAGCCACCTCACCGGCCGACGCGGGCATCACCATCGCCAGCGCCGCGACGAAATCATCGGCAAACCGCAGGCTCGATCCATCGGCGACGATGCCCATGTCGGCGAGGATTCGTGCGGGTTGCTCCTGCAGTCCGGTGAAGATCAGGGCGATGCCATCGCGCCGGCAACGCGCGACGAGGTTGCCGATCGCGGTTGCACCCGAGGCATCGATCAGCGGCACCAACCGCAGGCGCAGGATGAACACGCGCGGCGGCTTGACCTGCGCACGCAGCACGTCCTCGATGCGGTTGGCGACCGCGAAGAACAGCGGTCCGGAGACACGGAAGGCCTGCACGCCTTCCGGCAGCACGTCATAGTCCACATCGCGGCGCGCACGCGAGAAATCGTCACGGTCTTCCTCGACCAGATCGACATGCGACTCCATCGCCACCACTTCGCTCATGCGGTACATGAACAGGAAGGCCGCGAGCACCACGCCGACCTCGACCGCGACGGTGAGGTCGATCGCCACCGTGAGCACGAAGGTCACGATGAGCACGAGCCGATCACCCAGCGGCGAGCGCATGAGCTGACGGATGCGCTCGATCTCGCTCATGTTCCAGGCGATGATGAGCAGCATCGCCGCCATCGCCGGCAGCGGCACCTGATTGGCGAGCGGCGCGGCGACCAGCACGAACAGCAGGATGAACAACGCGTGCGCCATGCCGGCGACCGGTGAGCGTGCACCCGCACGCACGTTGGTCGCAGTGCGCACGATCGCGCCGGTCGCGGGCAGGCCACCGATCAGCGCCGAAGCCACGTTGGCCGCGCCCTGCCCGACCAGCTCGCAGTTGGAGCGATGCCGCCCACCGATCATGCCGTCGGAAACGACCGCAGAAAGCAACGACTCGACGCCGCCGAGGAAGGCGATCGTGAACGCGCTCGGCAACAGCTCATGCAGGCGCGCGAGATCGAAGCGCGGCAGATGCGGCAGCGGCAGTTCGCGCGGGATCGAGCCGAAGCGCGACACGATCGTCTCGACCGGCAGTTGCAACAGCACGGTCGCCAGCGTCGCCAGCACCACGGCGATGAGGAAGGCCGGCCAGGTCGGGCGCCAGCGCCGCAAGGCGATCAGCAAGGCCAGCGTTGCCGCCGCGAGACCCGCTGCATGCACGTTGAGACTGCCGATGTGACTCGCATAGGCCTGCCAGCGCGGCAGGAATTCGGCCGGCAGCTTGTCGATGTCGAGCCCGAGCAGATCCTTGATCTGGCTGCTGAAGATACTGACCGCGATGCCCGCGGTGAAGCCGGTGATGACCGGCTGCGGCATGTATTTGACCAAGGTCCCCAGACGCAGCAAGCCGGCGAGGATCAGCATCACGCCGGCCATCAGCGTCGCGACGATGAGGCCGTCGTAGCCGTAATGGGCGATCACCGCGAACACGACCGGAATGAAGGCCGCAGTCGGGCCGCCGATCTGCACGCGCGAACCGCCGAGCGCCGAAATCAAGAAGCCCGCGACGATCGCAGTCCACAAACCGGCGGTGGGTGATGCCCCCGAGGCGATCGCCAGCGCCATCGACAGCGGCAGCGCGACGATCGAGACGGTCAGGCCCGCGATGAGATCGCGACGCAGATCTGCCAGCCCATAGCCCTGCCGCAGCGTGGTCACCAGCTTGGGCAGATACAGATGCCACAGCGGTGACGCCGGCTTGGCAACGCTCATGGGCCTGGCTCGCTCATGCAAGGCCGCATGCGCGGTCACCTCGCGATTATAGGATGGCCACGCGTGCGAGCGGATGACTACAACTTGCGCCGCGGCGGTATCAAGAGGTCGCCGAAGAACAATCCGGCGACGATCGCGATCAACAAGGCCGTCATCGTCACCGCGGTATCGATGCCGAGCAGCACATTGCGATCGAGCACGTAGCTCAGGCTGCGAAAGCCGACGCTGCCGGGCACCAGCAGGATGATGCCCGGCTCGCGGATCAGCGCGCCGGGACGATTGGCCAGGCGCGCGAACAGGTTGCTGGCCGCGCCGACCACGAGCGCACCGAGGAAGGTACCGAACACCGGCGAAACATGCGTGCCGCCAACCTGGGTGCAGACATAGCCGAGCAGGGGCGCAGCGATCACCAGCGGCGCGAAGCGGCGCGGCGTCTTGAACAGCACCGCAAATGACATCGCGCCGGCGAAGATCGCCACCCATTCCGCCCAGATCGGGATCGGCGTGGTGTCAGCCGGCGGCGGAATCAGATGCAGCAGCGCGCAACCCTGCAACGCGGCGACGCTGCCGAACAGCAGTTTGAGCAAGGTGGCCAGCGCACCCATCATGCGCGCAGTGCCTGACACCAGATGTTGACTCGACAACTCGCGCACCGCGGTAGTCAGGGTCATGCCCGGAATCAGCACGATGACGCTGGCGATCACCACCGGCCGCAGTTCCAGCGGCGTGAGGAAGCAGGCGACGAGAATGCAGACCAGGGTCGAAGCAAATGCCGCAACGGCCTCGAAGGCATTGGCGAAGCTTGGCCAGCGCGCGGGCAGCAATGCCAGCGCGCCGATCAGCAGGCCATTGAGCAAGGCCACTGCGACCTCGATCCAGCCAGTGTGCAGAATCGCCGCAACCGTCGCCGACGCGACGCCGAAGGCGATCACGGTCGCCGCCTGGGTCAAGCGGCTGCTGCGGCGTGCGCCGATTTCGCGCAGGCAGCGCCGCCCTTCGGCGAGATCAAGCTGACCCGCGATCACGCGATCGGCGATGTCGTCGACCTGACACAGCCGCGCGAGATTCACCTCACCCGGCGGCACGCGCACCACCTGGGTGAACTCGGCCAGATCATCGCCGGCGGCAAGATCGGAGAACGACATCACGATCGAGGTCGGTGTCGACAGCACGTTGCAGGCCAACCCGAGCCGCGCGCTGGCGAGATTGACCACGTCCTCAAGGCGTGGCGCCGCCGTACCGTACTCGTGCAGACGGCGCGACAGCTCGACGATGAAACCGATCCGCGTCTTGAGCGGATAGGCGCTGTCGGGAAATTGGGCGGGACGGGCGGCAGACATCGTGCAATTTTGCCTTGCGCGCCGCGCAGCGGCGAGGGGTGTGGTGCAACGACAGGCATTGCCGTTTGTCATTTGCCTGCTAGCCTTGGCCGATGCCTGCCGCCATCACGCCCGGTCTTTCCGTCCAAGGAGATGTCCTCGCCGCCAGCGGCGACTGGACACTGGCTGCCGCGCCCCGGTTGGCGGATCTGGTCGCACGCAGCAGCCGCACAGCGCGCATCGACGCCAGCGCGATCGCCCGCCTCGACACGGCCGGGGCGCGCCTCCTGCTCGACCTCGCCGATCTCGAACGCATCGATGGCCTCGACGCCAAGCGCCGCGCCCTGCTCGAAGCAGTTGCCAAGGCCAGCAGCACTCAGGCACCGGCAGCGAAACCCGCCAACGGCTTGTTTGAAGTCTTCGCACGCACCGGCCTTGCCGTCGAGCGCATTGCACGCGACGCCGTCAAACTGATCGGCTTCATCGGCCTCGTGCTGGCAACCATCGCTCGCACCGTGCCCAATCCGCGCCGCTGGCGCCCGACCTCGCTGGCCTTCCATCTGGAGCAAACCGGGCTCGATGCGGTGCCGATCGTGGTCCTGCTCAACTTCCTCGTAGGCGCCGTGGTCGCTTTCCTCGGCGCCACCGTGCTCAAGGATTTCGGCGCAACCATCTACACGGTCGAACTCATCGGCTACTCCTTCCTGCGCGAATTCGGCGTGCTGCTCACCGCAATCCTCATCGCTGGACGCAGCGGCAGCGCCTTCACGGCGCAAATCGGCTCGATGAAATCACGCGAAGAACTCGACGCGATCCGCACCCTCGGCCTCGATCCGATCGAAGTGCTGGTGATGCCGCGCCTGCTTGCCCTCCTGATCGCCCTGCCCCTGCTCACCCTGCTGGCAATGCTCGCCGGCATCGTCGGCGGCGGCGTGGTCGGCGCGCTCAGCATGGACATCTCGCCGACTCTGTTCGTCAATCGCCTGCATGAGCTCGGCGCGACGCGTCACTTCTGGGTCGGCATGAGCAAGGCCCCGATCTTCGCGTTCCTGATCGCCTGTATCGGCTGCCTCGAAGGCTTCAAGGTTTCGGGCAGCGCCGAATCGGTCGGCACGCACACGACTTCGAGCGTGGTGCAGGCGATCTTCATGGCGATCCTCGTCGATGCACTGGCGGCGATCTTCTTCATGGAGATCGACGTATGAGCGGGGCGAACGTTGGTTCGGCTTGCGCCGTAGTCGCTGGGTCATTTGGGTTTGTGCGTTTGCGCAACAGCCGACTCGCGTCCGTGCGCGGTCGTCCCGCATCCGCGCCACTGGGGATTTCGGCTGGCGCCGTAATCGCTGGGTCATTTGGGTTTGTGCGTTTGCGCGACAGCCGACTCGCGTCCGTGCGCGTTCGTCCCGCATCCCTGCGGTCCGGTGGCTTTCTCTTGCTTGCCCAAGAGAAAGTCACCAAAGAGAAGGGCACCCTCACGGCCTTGGTCCCGCGCGCATCGTGCGCGCGGGACTGCGCAGACGCGCTGCGGGGTTTGCCGACCGTGCATTCATGCACGCACGGCAAACTCGGCGCGATCCATCGCGCCGCCCCTGCGGGCCTCTTCTTCGCGCGCCTGCCGCGGCCGAAAGGGGCTGAAAAGCGCAAGCGCGGGCATCCTGCCCGCACACGGAGTCCTGATCGTGTTCGCGTTCGCGAAAACCGACTGGCGTCCGTGCCTGTTCGTCCCGCATCCGTGCCGCTGGCGATATCGGCTGGCGCCGTAATCGCTGGCTCATTTGGGCTTGTGCGTTTGCGCGACAGCCGACTCGCGTCCGTGCGCGTTCGTCCCGCATCCATGCGGGCCGGTGGCTTTCTCTTGCTCGCCCAAGAGAAAGCCACCAAAGAGAACGGCGCCCTCACGGCCGTGGTCCCGCGCGCATCGTGCGCGCGGGACTGCGCAGGCGCGCTGCGGGGTTTGCCGACCGCGCATCCCTGCACGAACGGCAAACTCGGCGCGATCCCTCGCGCCGCCCCTGCGGGCTTTTCCTGCGCGCGCCTGCCGCGGCCGAAAGGGGTTGAAAACCCAAGGCGCGGGCATCCTGCCCGCACTCGCGAAATGTCGGATCCGGTGCTGCGCACCTTGATCCGACCTACGCCATGCCGCGCTGGTGGTTCGGCTCAAGCACCGCAGGTGCGGAACCGACAATCGAGCAGCATCGAAGCACTGCACGGCTTCTGCTCAGCGAGCCGAGCCCGCACGCACTGCTGCTCTGGCTTCGTCGCGCAGGAGCGCGCTGCTTCCATTCCCCTTCAGCGACGGCGGGCGATGGCCGAGATGCCCGCAGGGTGCGCGCGATGGAGCGCGCGCATTGCGCCGTCAGCACAGGGATGTGCTGTGGGCGCAACCGGCCATCGACCGCGGACCTTGCGCGCACGAGGCGCGCAAGGCGGCGCTGCGAGGGGCGCCCTTCTCTTTGGTGGCTTTCTCTTGGGCGAGCAAGAGAAAGCCACCGGCCCGCAGGGATGCGGGACGAACAGGCACGGACGCCAATCGGTTTTCGACAAGCCGAACAAACCAAGGCAAACACATGGCCAAGGCGCACGCCGAGTCCCCGCCCGCAGGGATGCGGAACGAACCAACAGGGACGTCGATGGGTACTCGTGCGAACGCACGAGCAAAATCTAGCCCGCGGATTCGGCGTAAGCCGAAACCCCCAACCATGCGGATGCGCAACGAACAAAACAAACCCCAACCGATGAACACCGAGCCCGAGAACATCATCGAAGTCCGCGGTCTGCGCAACCAATTCGGCGCTCAGGTCGTGCACGAAAACCTCGACCTCGACGTGCGTCGCGGCGAGATCATCGGCGTGGTCGGCGGCTCGGGCAGCGGAAAATCGGTGTTGATGCGCTCGATCATCGGCCTCAACCGTCCGGCCGCGGGCAGCGTGCGCTTGCTCGGCATCGAGATGACCAAGGCCAGCGAGGCTGAGCGCAGCCAGGTGGAACAGCGGTGTGGCGTGCTGTTCCAGAATGGCGCGCTGTTTTCCTCGCTCACGGTTGCCGACAACGTGATGGTGCCGATGCGCGAGCATTTCCGCTTGCCGCAGCAGGCGATGGAACGTTTTGCCGCGCTCAAGATCGCGCTGGCGGGCCTGCCCGAGAATGCCGGCGCGAAGTTTCCCGCGCAGCTCTCGGGTGGCATGGTCAAGCGTGCGGCGCTGGCGCGCTCGATTTCGCTCGATCCGGATATCCTGTTTCTCGATGAACCGACCGCCGGGCTCGATCCGATCGGCGCGGCGGCGTTCGATCAGTTGATCCTCACCTTGCGCGACAGCCTCGGCCTGACCGTGTTCCTCATCACCCACGATCTCGACACGCTGTACACGATCTGCGACCGCGTCGGCGTGCTTTCGCGCAAACGCGTGCTGGTCTGCGATACGCTCGACAAGGTCGAGCGCCATGACGACCCCTGGATCCAGGAATACTTTCAGGGTCCGCGCGGACGTTCGGCCGAATTGGCCGCACGCAAGACGCAGGCCCGACCCGCATCGACCACCGGAGCTGCCTGACCATGGAAACCCGCGCCCACCACGTGCTCATCGGCGCCTTCACCATCGGCGTGTTCCTGCTCGCGCTCGGCTTCGTGCTGTGGATGTCCAAGACCGGCAGCGATCGTTCGTATCACGAGTACGAGATCGTCTTCACCGAGGCGGTGACCGGCCTCTCGGTCGGCGGCTTGGTGCAATACAACGGCATCAAGGTCGGCGAAGTTTCGAACCTGCGCCTCGCGCCCGACGACCCGCGCAAGGTGGTCGCGCGCGTGCGACTGGATGCGAGCGCGCCGGTGCGCGAGGACACCCGCGCCAAGCTCGGCCTGCAGGGCGTGACGGGGCTGGCCTTCATCCAGCTCTCAGGTGGCGCGCCGGGCAGTCCGGCGCTGCTGCCAACGCCCGCCCAACCGCTGCCGCGCATTCCCTCGGAAGAGTCGGCACTGTCCAAGTTGCTGGCCTCAGGCTCCGATGTCGTCACCAGCGTCAACGACATCCTCGTGCGCGTGAGCGAGATCCTCTCGCCCGAGAACGTCAAGCATGTCGGCGACACGCTCGAGCACATCAACCAGCTCACCGCGACACTGGCTGAGCAGCGCGACGAAATCGGCAGCGCGATTCGCCAGCTCGGCGAGGCGACCAAGCAGATGAAGACCGTGCTCGGCAGCATCAACACCATGGCCGACAGCACCAATGTGCTGGTGCGTGAGGATGTGCGCCATCTGCTGGCGACGATGGACAAGACCCTGGTCGCGATCGACAAGGTGGCCCATTCCACCGACGCCCTGCTCGATGGCAATCGCGGCGCGATCGACCGCTTCGCCAATCAGGGCCTGCGCCAGGTCGGCCCGACCCTGTCCGAACTCAACGAAACGCTGCGCTCGCTCAAGCAGCTCAGCGACAAGCTCGGCGCCTCCGACAGCCTGCTGCTCGGTCGCGACCAGCCCAAGGAGTACAAGCCGCGATGAAGATCGTCCGTCTGCCCCTGCTGCTCGCCGCGCTCACGCTGGCCGGCTGCGCCTCGCTGCTCGGCAAGCCGCAGCCGTTCACGATCTATGCGCCCGGTTATTCCCCGCCCACCGCACCCGCCGGTGGCGAGAAGGTCAACTGGCAACTGTTGGTGGAGACGCCGCAGTCGAGCGAAACGCTCAATACCCCGCGCATCGTGGTGATGCCCAGTCCCGGCGTGATCGAGGTCTATCCAGGCGCGCGCTGGAGCGATCCTGCGCCGGCCCTGTTGCGGCGCCTGATCGTGCAGGGCTTCGAGCAATCCGGACGCATACTCGGGGTGGGCAGTCCCACCACCGGCCTCAATGCCGACTATGCGCTGGCGATCGACTTGCACGCTTTCCAGGGCGAGGTTCGTGCCGACGGTTCGCATGCGGTGGTCGCCTTCCAGGCACGCCTGCTCGATTACCGCAGCAGCCGCGTGCTCGCCTCGCGTGCGTTCAATGCCGACGAGCCGATTGCGAGCAAGGACTCGGCGGCTGCGTTCAATGCGTTCCAGTCGGCGGTGAGCGAATCGGTTGCAAGTCTGGTCGAATGGACCTTGCAAGAAGGCAGTGCGGCGCAAAAATCGCGATAATGCGCGCCCGTCCGCCGCGCTGACCCAAGGCCCGCCCCGTCGTGACGTTCGTGTTCGGCGCATGCCCCACGAACGACGCCGGCGCAGCCGTGGCCGCTTGAAAGCCTGTTCCGATGACCGATACCGCTGCCCGCTCTCCCCACAGCGTCCTGCAGGCACAACTCGCGCGTGTCGAGGAGTTGTTGCGCGCCACGCAGGAACTTGCGCCTGGGCAGCGCGTCGCCGAATTGCAGAGTGAAGTCGACGCGCTGCACCCGGCCGACATCGCCTACATCCTCGAGTCGTTGCCGACTGACGAGCGACTTGAAATCTGGAATCTGGTCAAGGCCGACCGCGATGGCGAGATCCTGCTCGAAGTCTCCGATGCAGTGCGCGAGTCGCTGCTCGCCGACATGGACAAACCCGAGCTGCTCGCCGCTGCCGAGCAACTCGACGCCGACGAGATCGCCGATCTTGCCGAGGATCTGCCCGACGACGTGGTGCAGGAAATCCTGTACCGGCTCAACGCCGAAGAACGCAGTCAGGTTCAAACCGCAATGTCGTGGGCTGACGATCAGGTCGGCGCGATCATGGATTTCGACATGGTCACGATCCGCGAGGACGTGACGCTGGAAACCGTGCTGCGCTACCTGCGCCGGCTCAAGGAATTGCCCGAGCACACCGACAAGCTGTTCGTGGTCAATGCCGACATGGTGCTCACCGGTGTTCTGCCGATTCGCTGGCTCCTGGTCAACGACCCGGCCAAGCGCGTCGCGCAGGTGATGGCCACCGACGCCAACACCTTCCGTCCCGAGGACGACGTTGCCCAGACCGCGCAGGCATTCGAGCGCTACGACCTCGTCACCGCGCCGGTGGTCGATGACCACGGCCGCCTGATCGGGCGCCTCACCATCAATGCGATGGTCGACGTGATCCGCGAGGAAAGCGATGCCGAGGTGCGCGAGCGCTTCGGTCTGCTCGAAGAAGAAGACATGTTTGCATCGGTGTGGAAATCGCTGCGCAATCGTTGGGCCTGGCTCGCGATCAACCTCGTCACCGCCTTCATCGCCTCGCGCGTGATCGGCGTGTTCGAAGGCTCGATCCAGAAGCTGGTTGCGCTCGCCGCACTCATGCCGATCGTCGCCGGTATCGGCGGCAATTCCGGCAACCAGACCATCACCATGATCGTGCGTGCGCTCGCGCTCAATCAGGTCAGCGTGACCAGTGCACGACGCCTGTTGCGCAAGGAATTGGGCGTATCGCTGATCAACGGCCTGATCTGGGGCGGCGTGATCGGCATCGTCGCCTGGCTTCTCTACGACAGCCTCGCGCTCGGCGCGGTGATGACCGCGGCGATGACGCTCAACCTCATGCTCGCCGCACTCATGGGCGTGCTGATTCCGATGACCCTGCTCAAGGCGGGGCGCGATCCGGCGATGGGTTCGAGCGTGATGATCACCGCGATCACCGACAGCGGCGGCTTCTTCATCTTCCTCGGTCTGGCGACGCTGTTCCTGATCTGAAGCGCGCTGGCCACGCAAAGGCAAGCCCGCGCGTTGCCGGCGCGGCGGCACCCGCGACCCGCGCCACGCACCGCCGAGCGCGACACGAACCCGTGACGCAACGGTCGGGCCTTCCGGCCCTCCTACCCGGCACGACGTGGAGCGGAACCTGGCAACGCGTGGTTGTAGGAGCGGCGGAAGCCGCGACCAGGAGCCACGCACGAATGGCGCGGCAATCGGGCCTTCCGGCCCTCCTGCGCAAGCAGCGTATCGATGCCACGCAGCGTGATGGTGCAGGAGCGGTGTAGGAGCGGCGGCAGCCGCGACCCACGCCAGACACCGCCGAGCGCGACACGAACCCGTGACGCAACGGTCGGGCCTTCCGGCCCTCCTACCCGGCACGACGTGGAGCGGAACCTGGCAACGCGTGGTTGTAGGAGCGGCGGCAGCCGCGACCCACGCCACACACCGCCGAGCGCGACACGAATCCGTGACGCATCGGTCGGGCCTTCCGGCCCTCCTACCCGGCACGACGTGGAGCGGAACCGGGCAACGCGTGGTTGTAGGAGCGGCGGCAGCCGCGACCCGCGCCACACACCGCCGAGCGCGACACGAACCCGTGACGCATCGGTCGGGCCTTCCGGCCCTCCTACGCAAGCAGCGTATCGATGCCACGCATCGTGATGATGTAGGAGCGGCGGCAGCCGCGACCCACGCCACACACCGCCGAGCGCGACACGAATCCGTGACGCATCGGTCGGGCCTTCCGGCCCTCCTACCCGGCACGACGTGGAGCGGAACCGAGCAACGCGTGGTTGCAGGAGCGGCGGCGGCCGCGACCCACGCCACACACCGCCGAGCGCGACACGAATCCGTGACGCATCGGTCGGGCCTTCCGGCCCTCCTACGCAAGCAGCGTATCGATGCCACGCATCGTGATGGTGCAGGAGCGGTGCAGGAGCGGAGGCAGCCGCGACCCGCGCCACACACCGCCGAGCGCGACACGAATCCGCGACGCATCGGTCGGGCCTGCCGGCCCTCCTACGCAAGCAGCGTATCGATGCCACGCATCGTGATGGTGCAGGAGCGGTGCAGGAGCGGCGGCGGCCGCGACCCGCGCCACACACCGCCGAGCGCGACACGAACCCGTGACGCATCGGTCGGGCCTGCCGCCCCTCCTACGCAAGCAGCGTATCGATGCCACGCATCGTGATGATGTAGGAGCGGCGGCAGCCGCGACCCACGCCACACACCGCCGAGCGCGACACGAATCCGTGACGCATCGGTCGGGCCTTCCGGCCCTCCTACGCAAGCAGCGTATCGATGCCACGCATCGTGATGATGTAGGAGCGGCGGCAGCCGCGACCCACGCCACGCACCGGCGAGCGCGACACGAATCCGTGACGCAGCAATCGGGCCTTCCGGCCCTCCTACGCAAGCAGCGTATCGATGCCACGCATCGTGATGATGTAGGAGCGGCGGCAGCCGCGACCCACGCCACGCACCGCCGAGCGCAACACGAATCCGTGACACATCGGTCGGGCCTTCCGGCCCTCCTACGCAAGCAGCGTATCGATGCCACGCATCGTGATGATGTAGGAGCGGCGGCAGCCGCGACCCACGCCACGCACCGGCGAGCGCAACACGAATCCGTGACACATCGGTCGGGCCTTCCGGCCCTCCTACGCAAGCAGTGTATCGATGCCACGCATCGTGATGGCGCAGGAGCGGTGCAGGAGCGGCGGAAGCCGCGACCAGGAGCCACACACGAATGGCGCAGCAATCGGGCCTTCCGGCCCTCCTACTTGAAGATTTCCTTGGCCTTGGCGTAGCCGATCGCCTGCTGGCGCGTGACCAGTCCACGCTTGACCAGGTCCTGCAGGCACTGGTCGAGCGTCTGCATGCCGTGCTGGCTGCCGGTCTGGATCGCCGAGTACATCTGCGCGACCTTGTCCTCGCGGATCAGGTTGCGGATGGCCGGGATGCCGACCATGATTTCGTGCGCGGCGATGCGGCCGCCACCGACCTTCTTGAGCAGGCTCTGCGAGATCACCGCGCGCAGCGACTCGGACAGCATCGAACGCACCATCGGCTTTTCGCCGGCGGGGAACACGTCGATCACGCGGTCGATGGTCTTGGCCGCGGAACTGGTGTGCAGGGTCGCGAACACCAGGTGGCCGGTTTCGGCTGCGGTGAGCGCAAGGCGAATCGTCTCCAGATCGCGCAACTCGCCGACCAGGATGTAGTCGGGATCCTCACGCAGCGCCGAGCGCAGTGCCTCGTTGAAGCCGTGGGTGTCGCGATGGACTTCGCGCTGGTTGATCAGGCACTTCTGCGAGGTGTGCACGAACTCGATCGGATCCTCGACCGAGAGGATGTGGCCATACTCGTTCTTGTTGACGTGATCGACCATCGCCGCGAGCGTGGTCGACTTGCCCGAGCCGGTCGGCCCGGTGACGAGGATCAGACCCTGTGGCTGCTCGATCAATTCCTTGAAGATGCGCGGGCAGCCCAGATCCTCGAGCGAGAGCACTTCGGAAGGAATGGTACGAAACACCGCCGCCGCACCGCGGTTCTGGTTGAAGGCGTTGACGCGGAAGCGCGCCAGCGAGGGAATCTCGAAGGAGAAGTCGACTTCGAGGAATTCTTCGTAGTCACGGCGTTGCTTGTCCGACATGATGTCGTAGACCAGCGAGTGCACCTGCTTGTGCTCGAAAGCCGGGATGTTGATGCGGCGCACGTCACCATCGACGCGGATCATCGGCGGCAAACCGGCCGAAAGATGCAAGTCCGAAGCCTTGTTCTTGACCGAGAACGCCAGCAGTTCAGCGATATCCATGACGACTCCCTCGATGGCAATTGCGGCGCACCCGCGCGCGGTTGCGGCAGTATAGCCTCAGCCACCAGCGATCTTTCCAGCCCCGACCATGCCAAGCAGTCCAGCCGCCCGCCAAGCCCTCCTCGAACGCATCGACGCCGCCGCCCGTGGCGCCGGACATGGCTCCGCCCACCTGCTCGCGGTATCCAAGACCCAGCCCGCCGAAGCGGTCCGCGCACTGGCCGCGCAGGGCCAGCGTGCCTTCGGCGAAAACTACGTGCAGGAGGCGCTCGCCAAGCAGCGCGAGTTGGCCGACCTGACGCTGGAATGGCATCTGATCGGGCCACTGCAGTCGAACAAGTGCCGCGAGGTCGCGCTGCATTTCGATTGGTTGCAGAGCCTGGATCGCGCCAAACTGATCGCGCCGCTCGCGCAACATCGCCCTGCCGGACGCGAGCCGCTCAACGTGCTGATCCAGGTCAACATCGATGACGAGGCCAGCAAGTCCGGCTGCAAACCGGATGAAATCGCGGCACTGGCTGCGCGGATCGTCACCGAACCCGCGCTGCGCCTGCGCGGCCTGATGGCGATCCCTGCACCTGCACCCGATGCCGAAACCCGCCGCGCCGCGTTCGCGCACATGCGCGAGCTGTTCGACGCCTTGCGCGTCGAGCATCCCGCAATCGACACGCTGTCGATGGGCATGTCCGACGACTTCGAACTCGCAATTGCCGAAGGCGCCAACCTCGTGCGCATCGGCACGGCCTTGTTCGGCGCGCGACCCATGACCCGCGCATCGCGCTGATCCGGCCCTCAGGCGCGCGCGCCGGAACTTGGGCGCGCCTTGCTATGCTTGCCCGCTCCCGCAGCCTTGCCCGATGGCCTTTCGATGTCAGCCGCTCCTGCACCCGCGTCGTCCATGCCCGCAACCCGCATCGCCTTCATCGGCGGCGGCAACATGGCGCGCAGCCTGATCGGTGCCTTGCTGCACGGTGGCACACCGGCGACATCGGTCCGCGTGGGCGAACCCAATGAGGCGACGCGCACCGCGCTCGCGCAGGATTTCGGCATCGAGGTGGCGAGCGGCGCAGGTTCGGCCGCGCGCGAGGCCGATGTGCTCGTGCTCGCGGTCAAGCCGCAGGTGATGAAGTTGGTGTGTGCCGAAATCGCCGACGGTGTCGCAGCTCGTCGGCCGCTGGTGATCTCGATCGCCGCCGGCATCCGCCTCGACCAGTTCGAGCGCTGGCTCGGCGCCGACACGCCGCTGGTGCGCGCGATGCCGAACACGCCCGCGCTGATCGGTGCCGGTGCCAGCGGCCTGGTCGCCAATGCGCGGGTGTCGCCGACTCAGCGCGAACAGGCTGCGGCGATCCTCGGCTCAGCCGGGCGCAGCGTGTGGATCGAGCGCGAGGCGCTCATGGACAGCGTGACCGCGCTGTCGGGCTCGGGGCCGGCCTATTTCTTCCTGCTGGTCGAGGCGATGATCGATGCGGCAGTCGAGCAGGGCATGCCACGCGATGTCGCCACCGCGCTGGCCGCGCAGACTTGCCTCGGCGCGGGGCGCATGCTGGTCGAGTCGGGCGAGGCGCCGGGCCTGCTGCGCGAGCGCGTGACCTCACCCGGCGGCACCACCGCCGCCGCGCTCGATGCCTTTGCCGCCGGCGACTTGCGCGGTCTGGTTGCGCGTGCACTCGACGCTGCGCAGCGCCGCGGTGGCACGCTGTCCGCCCAGTACGATTGAACCTTTCCCTCCTCACGCACACGCCACGGCCATGGGATATTTCGCCAACGCCGCCCAGATTCTCATCGACTTTGCCTTTGGCATCGCGATCTTCCTGTTCGTGCTGCGCGCGTTGCTGCAGTGGGTGCGCGCGAATTTCTACAACCCGATCTGCCAGTTTTTCTACAAGATCACCAATCCGCTGCTGATGCCGCTGCGCAAGCTGATTCCGGGCTGGCGCAACATCGACTTCGCCGCCTGGCTGATCGCGTGGTTGCTCAGCGTGCTCAAGCTCGCACTGATCTACACGATCTTCGGCCAGCATCTGGGCCTGCTCGGCTTGTTGCTGATGGCGCTCGCCGATCTCGCCGATTTCGTGCTGGTGCTCTATATCGGCATCGTGCTGGTGCGCGTGCTGCTCTCCTTCATCAGCGTCGAGCGCAGCAATCCGGTGGTGCCCTTGATCCACCAGCTCAGCGAGCCGTTCATGCGTCCGTTGCGCAAGCGCCTGCCGATGCCGGGCGGGCTCGATTTCTCGCCGATGATCGTGATCCTCGTGATCCTTCTCATGCGCGCCTTGCTGGTCGCACCCTTGATCGATCTGGGCATGCGTTTGGCGCAGGCAGCGTAAGGTTTACAACTGCGGTGCGCGCGTTTCGTCGACGAAGATGGCCGGTTCCTGCCAGGGATGGTGCGCACGGATCGCATCGACCAGCGCCGACAGCAGCGCGGCATCGCGTTCGATGCAGAACTCGATCCGACGGCTGGGCACCTGCGTCAGCTCACCGATTGCACCCTGCGCCGGTTGCGCGCCGGGCAAGGGCCGGAACTGTTCTTCGCCAATGGCACCGATGAAAGCCCAGTCGGCGTAATTGCCACTGCGCAGCACAGCAGCCGCTCGCACGCCGTCGAGCACGATCTGCACCTGCTCGACCGGCACCACCACGCTCACCCGGTAGACGGTGCGCAGGATCATGGATTCAGGGATAGAGCATGCCCTGCGACCAGACACCCGCCGCATCGCGCCTGAAGAGCTGGCGCTCGTGCAGGCGGAAGTTCGCGCCGTACCAGAATTCGATCACATCGGGCGCCAGCAGGTAACCGCCCCAATGCGGCGGGCGCGGCACCTCGGCGCCGACAAAGCGCGCCTCGAAGTGCGCATAGCGCGTGTCGAATTCCCCGCGCGCGGCCAGCGGCTGCGATTGCAGCGACGCCCAGGCACCGATCTGGCTGCCACGCGGGCGACTGGCGAAATAGGCATCTGATTCGGCGGCCGACACCTTCTCGATACGTCCGTCGATGCGCACCTGCACGCCTTCACGCAGGGTTTTCCAGTGGAAGCACAGCGCCGCCCAAGGATCGCCCGCGAGATCACCGGCCTTGGCGCTTTCATAGTTGGTGAAGAAGCGGAACCCGTGTGCGTCGTAGCCCTTGAGCAGGACGACGCGCGCATGTGGACGGCCTGCGCGCACGGTGGCGAGCGTCATTGCGGTGGCTTCGGGATCACCGGCCGTGCGCGCCTGTTCGAGCAGGCTGCCGAAGGTGGTGAGTGCGCTTTGGTAGAGTGCCGAGGATTCGGCGTTCGGAGTCGGGGCGTTCATGCGCGGCGATGCTAACACGCGACCCGGTTTTTCCGAGGCGTTGCTCGACGATCTGCTCGCCGGCTTGTGGACCCCGTCGGCGCGACGTCGCGCGTACCCGCTGTTGGTCGGCGTCTCGGGCTTGCAAGGCAGCGGCAAGAGCACGCTCGCGCGGCAATTGCGTGAACATGCGCGCGGACTCGGCATCGCCTGCGAAGCGCTGTCGCTGGACGACTTCTATCTGGGTCGACGCGCGCGCAGGCAACTCGCACGCACGATTCATCCCTTGCTGACCACGCGCGGCGTGCCCGGCACACATGAGCTGCCCCTGCTCGAATCAACGCTCGCGGCCTTGGCACGGGCCAGCCCCGCAAGTCCCGCGCGGCTGCCGCGTTTCGACAAGGGCCGCGATACGCGCCTGCCACCCTCGCGCTGGCGACGGGTCACACAGGCGCCACGACTGGTTCTCCTCGAAGGCTGGTGCGTGGGCATCCCACCGCAGAGTGCAGCCGCGTTGCGGCGCCCGTGCAATCGGCTCGAACGTGACGAAGATCCCGACGGACGCTGGCGGCGCTGGGTCGACGCACGACTGAGCGGTGACTACGCGGCGCTGTGGCGACGACTGGATCGACTGCTCGTGCTGCAAGCACCGTCCTTTGCGTGCGCGCGTCGCTGGCGCGCCCGGGTCGAACGCGCCCTGCACGCACGCGGCGCTTCACGCGCGATGGATGAGCCTGCACTCGCGCGCTTCTTCATGCACTACGAACGCCTCAGTCGTCATGCGCTGGCGACGCTGCCCGCACGCGCGGAGGTGTGCGCGGAACTCGATGGACAGCGGGCAGTGCGCGCAATCCGGGCCCGCCCGGGCTCGTCGGAGTGAGCCGAGCCTGCTCCGCTGCTTTCGCACATCCAAGCCGAGCAAGCTCGGCTCTACACAACCTGCCGCGTCGTCGAGCGGAGCTTGCTCCGCTGCCACGCTCCGCTGCTTTCGCACATCCAAGCCGAGCAAGCTCGGCTCTACACAACCTGCCGCGTCGTAGAGCGGAGCTTGCTCCGCTCCCATGCGCTTCAAGCCGAGCAAGCTCGGCTCTACACAACCCACCACCCCGTAGGGCGGAGCTTGCTCCGCTGCCGTGCTCCGCTGCCATGCCGCGTGCAGCGCACGATCGAATGGTCGTGACACTCACGGCGGTTCTCAGGGATCAGCCGAATGCGCTGTATTTCATTGCATTAGCAGGCTGCTGAAAAACCCTTTTCAGCAGCCTGATAGCGCAGTGCAGGGATGCACTGCACGCGAATCGATCACGCAAGTGATTGATTCGTCGGAGACGAGTCCGGGCATGTACCGGACTCGGCGAGCTGAAGAAGTCCAGGATGGACTTTTTCAGCACCCTTTTAGACCGCTCAAACGGACGGTGAAAGCCCTTGCCCTGCATCCCGCGCCAGCTCAGGGCCGTCCCCATTCGATATTGCTGAGCCGCAGTTGCCCGTCCTCGCGGCAGACCATGAACGAAACGGCATCGTTGTCGTATTCACTGGCGCAGGCGACATAGACGAAGGCCAAGTCATCGGGACCCATGTCGGGCATGTCGTTTTCCGGCGGCTGGGCCTCGACCGACGTCACCGGCCCTTCCAGAAACGTGCTCATTTCCGCGACTTCGCGCTCCAGATCCGCCGGACCCAGTTCTTCACGCAAGTCCCTGCAAAGAGCCGCGTGTGCGTTCGCGAAGTCGCCTTTGAACAGGGCCCACACGAAGTTTTCCGCGAACGCGCAGATTGCCGCGCTGTCCTCGGCGCCGAGGGGATCGGGCGACACGTCATCATCGCTTGCGCCGGTGTCGTCAGCATCGTGATCCGCACCATCGAACAACTGCGTGATCGCATCAAAGGTGGCGTCCATGACGCCGGGGTTTGCTTGCCCGAGCCCACCGGAAAACATGTTGCGCATTTGCGCCAGCACCACCGCCTTGCGCGTTTGACCGGGACTGCGGCGTGGGTCGCGATCACCCTTCTGCAGGGTGCGACAAATCCCGATCTGCTGCGCCGCTGTGTTCCTGTCGATGCAGTTGCCGGCATCGACGCAGGCATTGAAGGCATCAATGGCGGCATCGAATTCACCCATCTCCATCAGCAGCAAGGCGCGCTGCCACATGAGCCAGCCGTCGGGCTGCAATTCGAATGCCTGCGCAAGCAATTGCTCGGCCTCGCGCAGCACCGCAGGCAGGATCGGTCTGCGCATCAGATCATGCGAGAGCACCCAGCCCTCCTGGGCCAGCTTCGCGCTGATGGCTCCCGACCGGTGACCGCGTGCTGCCGTTCGTTCTGCCTTCACACGCAACTGCTCTGCCGCAGCACGCGTTTCTTCACCCATCTGCTTTCCTCGCTGCAATCTTGATGCTCGATGTCACAACTGACTTGATGGGCCAGAATGGCGCCCCGTTCAAGCGGCCGGATAGCGCGGCGTGGCATCGAGCGTGGCCGCGCAGATCGCCGCCAGTTCGATCAGGCACAAATCCGAACCCGGCGCACCGACCAGTTGCAGGCCGATCGGCATTCCATCGGGCAAGCTGCCCATCGGCAAGCTCACCGCGGGGCACCCGGCGAGGCTGGCGAAACTGGTGAGGTCGGCATCATTCGCGCGCTCGGGCGCATCGAGCGCTTGCGGGCCATCGGCAACGGTCGGCAAGACCAGCACGTCGATGCCGGCAAACACGCGGCGTGCGCGCAGCACGGTCGCATCGAGCAGCCGATCGGCGCGCGCGTAGTCGACCGCCGACTTGCGCGCAGCGTAGTCGAGCAGGCCACGCAGGCGCGGCGAGACGGCATCGCCGGCTTGTACCAGATCGTCGGCGTACTCGGCGGCCATTTCCGCTTCCATGATGAGCAGTGCGGCGCGACGCGTCTGGCCGACATCGAAATCGCTGAAGTCGACTTCGACTCGCTGGCCCAGCGGTGCAGCCAATTGCGCGAGCGCGGCGTCGAACACGGCCTGCACCTGCGGCGTGACGCCGAGCGCGCCCAGATCCTTGATGGTGGCGCTGCGCAGATGGCCTGGCTCCCAGTCGGGAATCGCCAGCGGCACACGGCGCCGACGCGACCTTGGATCGGCTGGATCGTGGCGTGCGAGCACCTGCAAGACGATCGCCAGATCCTCGGCCGCGCGCGCGAGGATGCCCACGCAATCGAGGCGGCGCGCGCCCGGCACCATGCCGCGCGTGGAGATTTCGCCGTGGGTGGGCTTGAGCGCAAACAAGCCGCAGTGACTGGCCGGAATGCGCACCGAACCGAGCGTGTCGCTGCCGAGCGCAAAGCTGCACAAACCCGCCGCGACGGCTGCTGCCGAACCACCCGAGGAGCCGCCCGCGGAAAACCCGCGTCGCCACGGATTGTGCACGGCACCGAAATGCGGATTGAGACTCGAGGTTCCGAGCACGCCTTCATCGAGATTGGTCTTGCCCAGGATCACCGCGCCGGCCGCACGCAGGCGTGCGACCGCGCTGGCGTCGGCGGCGGCAATTGCGCTGCGCCGCGTGGCCAATCCCGCGCTGGTCGGAAGGCCGGCCACGTCGATGTTGTCCTTGATCGCGACGCACAGGCCATCCAGACGACCGATCGCCTTGCCCTCACGACGACGGGCATCGCTGTCGGCCGCTTGCGTCGCGGCATCGGATGCACGCGCGAGAAAGGCATTGAGTCGCGGATTGTCGGCATCGATCGCCTGCGTGCAGGCCGCAGTCAGGGTCGCGCTGTCGATGCGTCCGCTCGCCAACCAATGCAATTGCTGGAACGCGGCGGCGCCACGCAGGGTTCGATCGTCGGGCAAGTCGGCCATCGCGGGTTCTTGTCGTTGCGGGGCGCCCGATTATGCACGGCCCGCCATGACGTTGCCGTGTCTGCCGCGAACGCCGACAATCTCGCCGATTGAGGCAGCGGCAGCGGAGCCAGCGATGAGCGAGCGCGACACCATGGAATACGACGTCGTCACCGTCGGCGCGGG
Source organism: Lysobacterales bacterium (assembly GCA_002632325.1). Classification (GTDB taxonomy): domain Bacteria; phylum Pseudomonadota; class Gammaproteobacteria; order Xanthomonadales; family Rhodanobacteraceae; genus Dokdonella_A. The sequence continues at coordinate 58,731 of NSJK01000005.1, forward strand.
GCCGGCCGGACTGGCGCTGGCGATCCGGCTCAAACAGCTCAAGCCCGAACTGTCGGTGTGCGTGATCGAGAAGGCCTCGACGGTGGGCGCGCAGATCCTGTCGGGCGCGGTGATCGAGCCCGAGCCGCTCAATGAACTCCTGCCCGACTGGGGCAAGGCGCCGCCTTCGATCTGCGTGCCGGTGGCCAGGGACGAGTTCTGGTATCTGCGCGATGCCACGCGCGCGGTGAAGTCGCCGATGACGCCGCCGCAGATGCACAACCACGGCAACTACATCGTCTCGCTCGGCGCGCTGTGCGCCTGGCTCGCACCGCAGGCCGAGGCGCTGGGCGTGGAAATCTATCCCGGCTTTGCCGCGGCGCAGCCCCTCTTCGACGACAAGGACGCAGTGTGCGGCGTGCGCATCGGCGACATGGGCGTGGCCAAGGATGGATCACACAAGAGCGGCTACACCCAGGGCATCGACATCCGCGCCAAGGTCACGGTGCTCGCCGAAGGCTGTCGTGGTTCCTTGTCCAAGCAGCTCATCGCCAAATATCGGCTCGACAGGGACTGCGATCCGCAGACCTACGGCATCGGCATCAAGGAACTGTGGCAGGTGCCCGCCGGACGCATCGACACCGGCAAGGTCATGCACACGCTGGGCTGGCCGCTCAATTCCGCAACCTATGGCGGCAGCTTCCTCTATCAACTCGACCAGGATCGTCTCGCGATCGGCTTCGTGGTCGGTCTCGACTATGCCGATCCGCTGTTCCGGCCGTGGGAAGCCTTCCAGCAATTCAAGCACCACGCGATGATCCGCGAACTGCTCGAAGGCGGCAGCATCATCAGCGCGGGCGCGCGTGCGCTGATCGAAGGTGGCTACCAGTCGCTGCCGCGCGTGGAAATGCCCGGCGCGATGCTGATCGGCGACAGCGCCGGCCTCATGAACGTGCCCAAGATCAAGGGCACGCATCAGGCGATCCGCTCGGGCATGCTCGCCGCGCAGCACATTGCCGAACACGGCGCGAGTGCAGGCTGGGATTGCGCGCTGCGCGGCTCGGCCGTGGTCAGCGAACTCAAGAAGGTGCGCAACATCCGCCCCGGTTTCCACAAGGGCCTGTGGCTGGGGCTCGCCAACGCAGGCTGGGAGACGATCACTGCGGGACTGTCACCATGGACGCTGCGCAATCACGCCGACTGGTCGTCGCTGGAGAAACTCGATGCCGCGACTGCGGCCACGCATCCGGGTCCGAACGCGCCCTCGCCGCAGCAGCCAGCGTACGTGGAGCGTGCACTGCCGCCGCGCGACCGCCTGGCCGGCGTCTACTTCGCCGCCACCCAGCACGACGAGGACCAGCCGATCCATCTCAAGGTGGCCGACACCGATCTGTGCGTCACGCGCTGCACGAAAGAATATGCCAATCCCTGCACGCGCTTCTGCCCGGCCGGCGTCTACGAGATCGTCGAGGACGAAGCCGGCAAACGCCTGCAGGTCAATGCCGCCAACTGCGTGCACTGCAAGACCTGCGACATCAAGGATCCCTACGAGAACATCAACTGGGTCACGCCCGAGGGCGGCAGCGGTCCGAACTACCAGAACCTGTGACCACGATCGGCAAGCGGCATTGCCTCGCGCCTTACCCCGAGAGACGCTCGCACCTGACTGGTTTCGATGCCATTTCGCGTAGTGAGTTCTGATCCCGCCGCTGACTGTTCGCCTGCATCCGTGACCTTGCGGCCGCCACCCTGCTCCCGACCGCAGGATCCTGTCCTGAATGTCGTACACTCGACACATGCGACATGGTGAATACAAGATGCCCGGCGGCAAGCTGGTCGTCGCTGATCTCGACGTGCGCGACGATCTGATCGCCAGCGTGCAGATCAGCGGCGACTTCTTCCTCGAGCCCGACAGCGCACTGGCGGACATCGATCGCGCCCTGCTCGACGCACCGTGCACGGCCAGCACCGAAGACCTCGCCGCGCGCATCAGCGCCGCACTGGATCCTCGCGTGCAGATGTTCGGGATTTCGGCGCAGGCCGTCGCGGTGGCCGTGCGTCGTGCCATCGATGGCGAGGGCACTCCATGAGCCGCACGAACTGGCGCGATCACGATTGGCAATTGATCCACGGCGAGCCCAGGTCGCCCGCGTTGCACATGGCGCTCGACGAGGTACTGGTCGAGGAAGTCGCCGCCGGCCGACGCGCGCCGACCTTGCGCATCTGGGAATGGGCCAGCTCGGCGGTCGTGATCGGGCGTTTCCAGTCGCTGCGCAACGAGGTCGATGCTGCCAACGCAGCCGCGCACGGCATCGACGTCGTGCGCCGCATCAGCGGCGGCGGCGCGATGTTCATCGAACCCGGCAACACGATCACCTATTCGCTTTATACACCGCTGTCGATGGTCGAAGGTCTGTCCTTCGAACAAGCCTATGCGCAGATGGACGCCTGGGTGATCGCTGCCCTGCTCGAACTGGGCATCATGGCCTGGTATCAACCGCTCAACGACATCACCTCGCACATCGGCAAGATCGCCGGCGCGGCGCAGGCACGGCGCGGCAATGCGGTGCTTCACCACGTGACGATGGCCTACGACATCGACGCGCAAAAGATGCTGCAGGTGCTGCGCATCGGCCGCGAGAAACTCGCCGACAAGGGCACGCAGAGCGCAGCCAAGCGCGTCGATCCCCTGCGCAGCCAGACCGGCTTGCCGCGCGAGGCGATCATCGCGCACATGATCGAGACCTTCCGCCATCGCCATGGCCTGAGTGATGACACCCTGCGCGAAGATGAAGTCGCACGCGCGCAGACGCTGGCCGCGAGCAAGTTTGCCAATCCGAAGTGGACCGCCGAACTCGCCTGAGCCTGCGACGCTCCGGCGCGACCCGCGCATCCAACTGGTCGATTCCTGCGCAGACTCCCGCAAGCCGCATGACGCCACGCGATCAGCCCGTGATTCACGACTTGTCCACAGATCTGTCCACGGCAACTGTGGAAAACTCGCGTCGCCCACTCCGCGCTGCTGGCCGCCACGCGCACCTGCGGGGCGCTTTCCGCTAAAATCCCGCTTCTTTGCGCCGGCCACCACGCCGCGCGACACCCAGCGAGGTCCGCACTCCGATGAAGATCCTGGTCGGCTACAAGCGCGTCGTCGATTTCAACGTACGCATCCAGGTCAAGCCCGACGGTTCGGGCGTGGTCACCGATGGCGTCAAACTGTCGGCCAATCCCTTCGATGACATCGCGCTCGAAGAGGCGCTGCGCCTGCGCGAGAAGGGCGTCGCCAGCGAGGTCGTGGTTGTCACCATCGGCCCGGCCGATGCCCAGGCGCACATCCGCAACGGCCTCGCGATGGGCGCCAATCGCGCGATCCACGTGGTCACGCCCGCAGCGATCCAGCCGCTGACCGCCGCGCGCGCCCTGCTCAAGCTGGTCGAGAAGGAACAGCCGGGTCTGGTACTGCTGGGCAAGCAGGCGATCGACGATGACTGCAACCAGACCGGGCAGATGCTCGCCGCGCTGTGGGATCGCCCGCAGGCGACCTTCGCGTCGAAGGTCGAAGTCACCGGCAATGCCGCGCGCGTGACGCGCGAGGTCGATGCCGGCTTGGAAACGCTCGAAGTCGACCTGCCCGCGGTGATCACCGCAGACTTGCGCTTGAACGAGCCGCGCTTCATCAAGCTACCCGACATCATGAAGGCCAAGTCCAAGCCGATCGAAACGATCGACTTCGCCAGCCTCGGCGTCGAGTCGGGCGACCATCTCAAGACCACCCATTACGCGCCGCCGGCCAAGCGCAGCAAGGGCGTGATGGTGAAGGACGTTGCCGACCTGGTATCCGCGCTCAAGACTAAGGGGTTGGTGTGATGAGCAAGGTTCTGATCATTGCCGAACATCTGGACGGCGCACTCAATTCCAGCACCGCGCGTTGCGTGAGCTGCGCCAAACAGATCGGTGCCGATTCGATCGACGTGCTCGTGCTCGCGGCCGACCCCGCCGGCGTCGCCGCGCAGGCCGCGCAGATCGATGGTGTTTCGAACGTGCTCACGATTGCGCGCAGCGAGAATGCGCATGCGCTCGCGGCAGTTTACGCACCGCAGATCGCGACAGCAGTGAGGGACGGCTACAGCCATCTGCTCGCGCCCTCGACGACCTTCGGCAAGGACGTGCTGCCGCGCGTCGCGGCCCTGCTCGGCGTGGCCCAGGTTTCGGACATCTGCGCGGTCGACGGCGCATACAGCTTCAAGCGCCCGATCTATGCGGGCAACGCGATCATCACCGCCAACGCGCCCGCCGACCAGATTCTCGTCGGCAGCGTGCGCACGGCCTCGTACGCCGCCGCCGGCACGGCTGCAAGCGCGGCACCGATCAAGGCGCTCACGCTCGATGTGCCCCTGCCCTCGCATACGCGCTTCGTCGAACTGAGCGCCGGCAAGAGCGATCGCCCCGACCTGCAGAGCGCCGCCAAGGTCGTCTCCGGTGGTCGCGCACTCGGCTCGTCCGATGCATTCAAGATCATCTACGCGCTCGCCGACAAACTCGGCGCGGCCGTGGGCGCATCGCGCGCCGCGGTCGATGCCGGTTATGTCTCCAGCGACCTGCAAGTCGGACAGACCGGCAAGATCATCGCACCCGAGCTCTACATCGCGATCGGCATTTCCGGCGCGATCCAGCATCTGACCGGCATCAAGGACGCCGGCACCATCGTCGCGATCAACAAGGACGCCGAAGCGCCGATCTTCGAGATCGCCGACTTCGGTCTTGTCGGCGACCTGTTCCAGCTCGTGCCCGAGCTCACCGCCGCGCTGTAACCACGCGGTATGTCGGCGGGTCGAACGAAGTTCGACCCGTTTCGCCTTCACGCACCCAGCAGCAACTCCGCCGCACGCTCGGCGATCATGATCGTCGGCGCATTGGTGTTGCCGGTGATGAGCTGCGGCATCACCGAGGCATCGACCACGCGCAGGCCCTCGATCCCGCGCACGCGCAGCTCGCCATCGACGACCGCGTCGGGATCGTCGGCGCGGCCCATGCGGCAGGTGCCGACCGGGTGGTAGATCGTCTCGGCCTTGTGACGGATGAAGGCTTCGAAGTCGGCGTCGCTGTCCACGCCCGCCGCAGGAAAGATCGGTGCGCCGCGATAGGCTGCGAACGGTGGCTGGGCGAGGATCTGCCGCGAGATGCGCGCACCTTCGATGAGCATCTTCAGATCGAAGCCTTCGGCATCGCCGAGATAGTTCGGCACGATCTTCGCCGGTGCCAGCGGATCGGCGCTGTGCAGGCCGATGCTGCCGCGACTGCGCGGATGCAGGAAGCAGGCATGCACGGTGTAGCCGCGACCGGGCAGGCGATTGCGACCGTGGTTGTCGAGCAGCGCGGGCACGAAATGGAATTGCAGGTCGCAACGCTCATCAGGCGCGAAACGCGAGCGCACGAAGCCGCCGGCTTCGGCGACGTTCGAGCTGCCGATGCCATCGCGATGCAGGAGGAAGCGCAGCGCGACCGCGAGATCGTTGACCTTGTCGTAGGTGACCGGCTGGGTCGAGCCGACCAGGGTGCAGATGTCCAGATGGTCCTGCAGATTGGCGCCGACGCCGCGCAATTCATGCGCGACCTCGATGCCGTGACGGCGCAGCGCATCGGCGGGGCCGATGCCCGAGAGTTGCAACAATTGCGGTGAATTGATCGCACCGCCCGCAAGGATCACGCAGCCCGCCTCCGCGCGTTCGACACGCCTGCCGCGCCGGTATTCGACACCGACCGCGCGCTGGCCATCGAGCAGCACGCGTGTGACCTGTGCGTGCGTGTGGACGACGAGATTGCCGCGCGCGAGCGCCGGACGCAGATAGGCCACCGCCGCCGAGCAGCGTGCGCCATTGCGCTGGGTGACGGCGTAGAAACCAAAGCCGTCCTGCATGTCGGCATTGAAATCATCGTTGCGCGCAAATCCTGCCGATTGCGCGGCGTCGACGAAGGCTTGCGAGAGCACGTTGCGGTGACGCAGCGGCGACACCGTGAGCGGACCGTCGGCGCCATGCCAGGCATCGGCGCCGCCGACATGACCCTCGCTGCGCTTGAACACCGGCAGCACGCTGTCCCAGCCCCAGCGCGGATCGCCGGTCAGCTCCACCCAACGCGCGTAGTCGGCGGCGACACCGCGCACATAGCACATCGCATTGATCGAGCTCGAACCGCCCAGCACCTTGCCGCGCGGCCACCACAGGCGCCGGCCTTCGAGATTGGGCTCGGCTTCGGTGAGGTAATCCCAGTTGATGCGGCGGTTGGAAACGAGCTTGCCCAGACCAGCAGGCATGTGGATGAAGGGATGCCAGTCGCGCCCGCCGGCTTCGAGCAAGAGCACGCGCTTGGCCGGGTTTTCGCTCAGGCGATTGGCGAGCGCGCAACCGGCGGAGCCGGCGCCGACGATGAGGTAGTCGTAAGTCATGGGCGATTCCCTCGCAAGATTGCAAGGAGCATAGGGCGATGCGCTAGAGCAAAGGCTCCATCGCGCTGCATCAGCGGACTTTTTCCGAGCGCCCTCACTGCAACACCTCGAGCGCATCGCCCACCCGCAGCACGCCCTTGCCGCGCGGGATGAGGTTCTGGCCGAACGTCACGCCCTTGGATGTGCGGCGATAGCCCATCAGTGTCTTCAAGGGCTCGCCTGCGGGGTCGAACCTGCCGCGCTCGAAGTCGACCGTGGTGAACACGCAGCGCGTGCAGGGCTTGACCACTTCGAACTCGATCGCGCCGACTCGGATCTGTCGCCACGCATCCTCGGCATGCGGCGCGGTGCCGGCGACGACCAGACTCGGACGGAAGCGCAGCATCGGCACGGGCACAGCGAGCCGCGCGTTGAGTCCATCGAGTGCGGCCTGCGAAATCAGCAGCAGCGGAAAACCATCGGCGAAACTCACTTCATCGCCGGGCCGCCCGTACTCGGCGCTGACGGCACGCACGCAGGCATCGTCCATGTGCACGAAGCGCGCGCTCTGGCCGAGAAAGGCGCTGATCCAGGCATCGGCCTCGGCATTGGCGGCCTGTGCCTGCACCGTGCTTTTCCATACCTGCGCGGTGATTCGCGGCAAGTCGGGCGCAGCTTGAAGACGCAAGACCGGCATCTCTGGCGCCCGCAGTTGCAGCGCTGCGCCGGCGGCCTGGGCATGGATCAACACCAGCCGCGGCTGCTTGCGCGCGGTGATGAATTGACCATCGCCATCGACGATCATCCAGCGCCGGTCGCCCTCGAAACCGCGCGGCCCGACCACGGCCTCGTCCACCGTCCACGGCGCGCAGGACTTGATCGGATAGACATGGAGTGCGGAAACCCTTGCGCTCATCGCCCGATGATAGCGGCGTGCGAGAAGGCGCGACACGCATGCTAGGCTTGCGCGGTCATTTCGCTGCGGATACCCCGAGCCTTGCCGAAGACCCCAGCCATTGCGCGTCACGAATGGTTTGCCGTCGTCGTCGCCTTCGTCTATTTCTTCTGCGTGCTGGCGGCCTACTACGTGTTGCGGCCGGTGCGCGACCAGCTCTCGGCCGCAGTCGGCTCGACTGCGCTGCCGATCTTCTATCTCGCCACCTTCATCGCCACCCTGCTGCTGGCGCCGCCGTTCGGCGCGCTGGTCGCGCGCTTTCCACGCCGCGTGTTCGTGCCCTTGGTGTATCTCTTCTTCATCCTCGGCACGATCGCCTTCATCCCCTTGTTCCAGATGCAGGATGCGATCGGCGCGCGTCTGCTCGGCTCGGCGTTCTTCGTCTGGGTCAGTGTGTTCAACCTGTTCGTGGTCGCCGTGTTCTGGAGTTTCATGGCCGATCTGTTCGATGCCGAGCAGGCGCACCGATTGTTCCCGGTGATTGCATTGGGCGGCGCGATCGGCGCGATCGTCGGCCCGCTGCTCACGAAATTGCTCAATCAACAACTCGGCGTCAGCGGCTTGCTGGTGGTTTCGGCACTGCTGCTCGGCGCGGCAATCTTCGCCATGATCGCACTCGCCAACTGGGGCCGCCGCCATCCGGTTGCCGGTGACGAGCGCCGTGAAGAACGCATCATCGGCGGTGGTTTCCTCGCCGGCGCCATCGACACCTTCAAGTCGCCGTTGATGCGGCGCATGGCCTTGTTGATGTTGCTCGGCGATGCCGTCGGCACGGTGATTTATGCCCTGCTCGCCGATTACAACGGCGCGGTCAATCTCACGCGCGAGGCACGCATCAACTTCCAGGCCAACATCGATCTGGCCACCAATGTGCTGCAGATGCTGCTGCAGATCGGCGTCACCCGCGCACTCATGGTGCGCTTCGGCCCCGGTGCGCCGCTGGTGCTCGACGGCCTGGTCAAGGCGGTCATGCTCGGCCTGTTCGCGGCCTTCGGCGGCGCGTGGATCGCCGCAGTCGCGGTGCTCACCCGCGCGAGCGCCTACGGCATCTTCAAGCCCGCCTCCGACTCGCTGTATACGCGCGTGGATGCCGAAACGCGCTACAAGACCAAGAACTTCATCGACACCTCGGTCTGGCGCTTCGGCGACGTGGTCGTCACCAGTGGCCTCAATGGCGTGCGCGCGCTAGGGGCAAGTCTGCCGCTGGTCGCCGCGCTCACCGTGATCGCAGCCGCCTGTTCGGCGCGCATCGGCTGGACGGCGGCGCGCCTGGCCGAAGGCAAGCCGACTCAGACGCGCGAATAGCGCCAGCCTTGCGGGCGGCCATCGCGGTAGGGCATCACGCCGTGAAACGGGCGCGGATCGTCATCGAACACCAGCGGCAGGAAGTGGTGATCGCCTTCCCACATCGGCAACTCCGCCAACCGCTCGATCGCGATCCATTCGAGCGTGCCTTCGGGATTGCTCGCCAGCGGCGTGCCTTCGAATGCCGTGATCAGGAAGATGAAGCCGAACCAGTCCTCGCCCTGCTTGCCAAAACCCGGCCAACTCAAGGTGCCGCGCAGTTGCACTTGCGTGCATTGGATGCCGGCTTCCTCGTGAATCTCGCGGCGCATGCCATGGAGCGCGTCCTCGAGCGGTTCGAGCTTTCCGCCAAGACCGTTGTACTTGCCCAGATGCAGGTCGCCGGGGCGGGCATTGCGGTGAATCATCAGTACCTGCCTGCGATCGGGCGAGAGTACGTAACCCAAGGTGGCAAGGATCGGCGTGTAGGGCATCGGATTTCTGCAAATGGGCAAGCGCAGGTAGAGTAGCCCAAGGCAGGCCGGCACCGTCGTGCGCAGGTCAGGCAGGCCACGCATCGCTACACCCAAAGCAAGACCATGAACATCGAAACGATTTCCGAACAAAGCTGTTTCGGCGGCGAGCAGGGTTTCTATCGGCACGATTCGCTGGAGACTGCCGGCAGCATGCGCTTTGGCGTGTTCATGCCGCCGTTGCCGCGTGGTCAGCGCGCGCCGGTGCTGTATTTCCTTGCAGGGCTCACCTGCACCGAAGAAACCTTCGCGATCAAGGCCGGCGCACAGCGCATCGCCGCACAGCTCGGCATTGCGCTGGTCACGCCCGATACCAGTCCGCGCGATACCGGCATCGAGGGCGCCACCGGCGACTGGGAATTCGGCGAAGGCGCGGGCTTCTATCTCGATGCGACCACGCCGGCGTTCGCGCCGCGCTTTCGCATGTTCAGCTACGTCACCAAGGAGCTGCCCTACCTCTTGGGCACGCACTTTCCTGCGCTCGACATCGAGCGCGCCGGAATTTGCGGCCATTCGATGGGCGGCCACGGCGCGCTCACCATCGCGCTCAAGTTGCCGCACCGCTACCGCTCGGTTTCGGCGTTCGCACCGATCGTTGCACCGAGTCAGGTGCCGTGGGGTCACAAGGCGTTGCGCAAGTATCTCGGCGAGGATCGCAAACTCTGGCGTGCCTGGGATGCAGTCGCCCTCATCGAAGCCCACCAGCGCTTTCCCGGCACCCTGCTCGTCGATCAGGGCCAAGCCGACAAGTTTCGCGACACCCAGTTGCAGTATTGGCGCCTCGATTCAGCCGCGCGCGTCGCGCGCCAGCCCCTGAGCCTGCGCGTACACGCCGGTTACGACCACAGCTACTGGTTCGTGCAGAGCTTCATCGAAGATCACCTGCGCCATCACGCCAAGGCGCTGCTGCCCTGAGCGGTTGGATGCCGGCGACCGCAAGACGTTCGCCGGCACCCGCTTCAGGCTGCAGGTCGCAACTCGCGCTTGGCCTTGCTGCGCGCGCCGGCGGCAAGTTCTTGCGCATCGAAGTCATCGACCGAGATGAACTCGAAGCTGGCCTTGCGCACGCGCGCGAGCAGCGCATGCTCGGCGGCATCGAGCACGCCCTTGGCGAGCGCGTCGGCAAGCTGGCTGTCGTAGTCATAGCCCACAAGCTCGCCGGCCTTGACCGCCTTGAGGAACTTGCGTTCGATCGGCTCGGCGGTGATCACCTCGGGCAGCAAGGCATTCATGCGGCCGACCGGATTGTTCGCGCTGGGCGTGAGATAGATCGGCCCGAGCAGACGCGCGCGCGCCTCGCCCGGCGCGGCGATGATTGCAGCGACCCGACGGCCCAGACGATCGGACGGCGGCACTTCGCGACGACCCAGCGGAAACACCAGCAGGCGCAACAGCCACGCGACCGGCCGCAGCGGGAAGTTGCGCAGCACGCCATCGAGCGCTTCCTGCATGCGATACATGCTGTCGTGAATGCCCCAGGCCAGCAGCGGCTGATCGTTGACCGGATTGCCCTGATCGTTGAAGCGCTTGAGCATCGCGCTGGCGATGTAGAGGTTGGACAGCACATCGCCCAGCCGCGCCGAGAGCTTTTCCTTGAACTTGAGCTTGCCGCCGAGCACCAGCATCGACACATCGGACATCAGCGCCAGCGCCGCCGCATAGCGGTTGAGCTTGCGGTAATAGCGGCGCGTGTAGGCGGTGCCCGGCACGCGGCCGATGCGCGCCATGCTCAAGCCGAGCACGAAGCTGCGCACGCCATTGGAAATCGAAAACCCGATGTGGCCGAACAGTGCCGCATCGAAGGCACGCAGACGCTCGCCGTAGTCGGCGATCTTGAGCGCCTGCATTTCCTTGAGCACAAAGGGATGGCAACGGATCGCGCCCTGACCGTAGATCATGAGGCTGCGCGTGAGGATATTCGCGCCTTCGACCGTGATCGCGATCGGCGCACCCTGCCAGCCGCGACCGAGCCAGTTGCCCGGCCCGAGCACGATGCCCTTGCCACCATGCACGTCCATTGCGTCCTTCGCCACTTCGCGCGCGCGTTCGGTGGCGTGGTACTTGGCGATCGCCGAGGGCACCGAGGGCTTCTCGCCACGATCGACCGCAGCGGCCGTTTCCAGTGACAAGGCGCTGATCTGGTAGGTGTAGCCGGCAATCCGCGCGAGCGCTTCCTCGACACCTTCAAAGCGACCGATCGCGAGCCCAAACTGTTTGCGAATACGCGCATAGGCGCCGGTCGCGGCCACCGCGAAGCGTGCGCCGCCACTGGTGTTGGACGGCAGCGAGATCGCGCGCCCGACCGACAGGCACTCCACCAGCATGCGCCAGCCATGACCAGCCATCTCGGGCCCGCCGATCAATTGCGCGAGCGGCACGAACACATCCTTGCCGCGCACCGGGCCGTTCTGGAACGGATTGTTGAGTGGCATGTGGCGACGACCGATTTCCAGTCCCTTGGTGTCGCGCGGCAACAGCGCCAGCGTGATGCCCAGATCATCGACATCGCCGAGCAGGTGCTCGGGGTCGTGCATGCGGAAGGCCAGCCCCACGAGGGTCGCCACCGGCGCCAGGGTGATGTAGCGCTTGTCGAATGTCAGGCGCACGCCGAGCACGCGCGCACCTTCCCATTCGCCCATGCAGACGATGCCGTAGTCGGGAATCGAGGTCGCATCCGAACCCGCATAGGGACCGGTCAGCGCGAAACACGGAATCTCGCGGCCATCGGCCAGTCGTGGCAGGTAATAGTCCTTTTGTTCCTGCGTGCCGTAATGGACGAGGAGCTCACCCGGCCCGAGCGAATTGGGCACGGCCACGGTCGAGCACAGCGTGGTCGAAAGTCCGGCGATCTTCTGCAGTACCATCGAGTGCGCAAGCGCCGAATAGCCCAGACCACCAAAGGCCTTGGGAATGATCATGCCGAAGAAGCGATGCTGCTTGAGGAAGTCCCAGACTTCGGGCGGCAGGTCGGCCAGCTCGTGGCTGATCTGCCAGTCGTTGATCATCCCGCACAACTCTTCGACCGGGCCGTCCAGAAAGGCCTGCTCCTCGATCGACAAGGCCGGCCTGGGCTGGCCAAGCAGCTTGCGCCAATCGGGCTTGCCCGAGAACAGCTCGCCCTCGAAGCCAACCGTGCCCGCATCGAGTGCGACCTGCTCGGTTTCCGACAGTGTTGGCGTGACTTTCTGGAACAGCGCGAGCAGCGGCGCGGACAGGCGTGCGCGGCGGAATTGCGGCAGATTGAGCGGCAGCGCCACGAGGCCCAGCGCAACCAGCGGCAAGGCGGTCGCCCAGAACCCCGCACTGGCGAGCCAGCCGGCTGCCACGATCACCACGGCCGTCGTCAACGACCACACCGACAAGCGCACACGCAAATAGGCAGCCACCAGCAATGCCAGCACGCCACACAGGAAAGGAGTCAGCAGGATCATCACGCAGCCCTCCGCATCGAGGATTCACGGGCAAGATTGCACCATACGGGACAGTATGGGATTGCCGATTTCGAGCTGTCAATCTAATTGCAGCAAAGCGTGTCGAGTCACATTGCGGTCTTTCGCAGGCAGCGAGGCTGCGGCACACTGCGATGATGCTCCGCAAGACCCGCAAACCCGAACCCAAGGCGCGCCTGAGCGCGCAGGACTGGGAACTGGCCGCACTCGAAGCCCTCGCCGAAAGCGGTCTGGCCGCGGTTGCGGTCGAACCGCTCGCGCGGCGTCTGGGCGTGACCAAGGGCAGCTTCTACTGGCACTTTCCCACTCGCGAAGCGCTGATCCAGGCCGCCATCGAACGCTGGGAAAAAAGTGACGAAGACCAGGTGATCGCACCCGCTGCCGCGGTCAGCGATCCACGCGAACGCCTGCGCGAGCTGATCCGTCAGGTCAGCCGCAAGCGCCAGTCGCATGCGGTGTTCGCGGCCTTGTTCCGTACTCTCGACCAGCCACTGGTCGGACCGCTGGTCGAGCGCGTCTCGGCGCGGCGCATCGCCTTCCTCACCGACGCCTTCCGCCATGCGGGCTTCGATGCCAATACCGCCGCCAACCGCGCGCGGCTGGCGTTTTCGGCGTATGTCGGCTTCGTCCAACTCGCCCAGATCGGCCAGCCGCGCATGACGCACGAGGAATTCGAGGACTACATCCGCGATTTCATCGCCACCCTGATCCCGCGGTGAGGCGAAACGACGCTTTTTCGGTTCTGTTTCGAACGCCTCGTCCCACAACAGACGCACACACGGCGTCGTGCCATCGCCCGCCCCCATGCTCGTTCGGCCATCCTCGGACATGGTAAGGTAGCGAAGCCTTACCACGAGAAGCAGCCGTCATGAATGCCCTCACGATCACCGCCAAAGGCCAAGTCACACTGAAACGGGACATCCTCAAGCACTTGGGCGCAAAGCCAGGCCAGAAAGTCGTCGCCGAAACCATCGCCAACGGCAAGGTCGTTCTGACCTTGGACAAGGGCGAGGAAACTCTGAACGCAGCTTTCGGCATGTTGAAGGCGCACAACAAACGCAAGAAGCCGCTCACCCTCGCTGAGATCAACAAGGCCTCCGCCAAAAGCTGGGCGGGCGAGCGCGAATGAGGGCCATCCTCGACACCAATGTAGTGCTGCGCTATCTGCTCGACGACGATGCCGGCCAAGCCGCCACGGCCCGCAAGTTGGTGCGACAAGCCAAGCGCCTCGTGATTCCGGTGCCGGTGTTGTGCGAAGTGGCGTGGATTCTCCTGCGCCACCTGAAGATCGACAGTGCCAAGGTGGCCGACGCCATCGATGCGCTGACCAAGTCGCCGAAAGTGGAAACCGAGCGTACGGTGGTCGCTGCCGGCATTGACTTCCTCCGAGCAGGCGGCGATTTCGCCGATGGCGCCATCGCGCAGGAAGGCAGCGACATGGGCGGCAACGTATTCGTCACTTTCGACAGACAAGCTGCGACGTTGCACACCAAGCTGCTGAAAGGCGCGGCGGTCAAGCTGTTGTTGTAAGCGCGGCGCCTGCTCGAATTGCCCGTACCGTCGGATCCGCCGCGCCGGAGAATCCGGCCTTTGTCGCGCCCCGCCTTGCATTGCCCGGGACGGCTCGTTACCGTCCCGCTGTCCTGAATTGTCTCGCGCGCCATTTCGCGCCAAAACCAATGCCAAGCAAACTCGAAGCGCTCAACCGCTGGGTCGACGACGTCGCCCGCCTCACCCAACCCGACCAAATCCACTGGTGCGACGGCTCGGATGCCGAAGCCGCTGCACTGCGCGCGCAGATGCTCGCCGATGGCACCCTGATCGAACTCAACCAGACCACCCACCCGGGCTGCACCCTGCATCGCTCGCACCCCTCCGACGTCGCCCGCGTCGAACACCTGACCCTGGTCTGCACGAAGAATCAGGCGGATGCCGGCCCCAACAACCACTGGATGGAACCGACGCAGGCGCATGCGAAGATCGACGCGTTGTTCGCCGGCTGCATGAAGGGACGCACGCTCTACGTGATTCCCTACTGCATGGGCCCGATCGACTCGCCACTGTCGCGCTGCGGCGTGGAGATCACCGACTCGCCCTACGTGGTCGCCAACATGCGCATCATGACGCGCATGGGCAGCGCGGCGCTCGCGCGCATCGAGCGCGAAGGCAACTTCGTCAAGGGCCTGCATTCGACCGGCGAACTCGATCCGCAGCGCCGCTTCATCATGCATTTCCCCGAGGAACTCACGATCAAGTCCTATGGCTCGGGCTACGGCGGCAATGCCCTGCTGGGCAAGAAATGCCATGCGCTGCGCATCGCCTCGTGGCAGGCACGCACGGAAGGCTGGCTCGCCGAACACATGCTGATCGTCGGCATCGAGAACCCGCAGGGTCAGACCCACTACATCGCCGCGGCATTTCCATCGGCTTGCGGCAAGACCAATCTGGCCATGTTGATTCCACCCGAAGGCTATCGTCAGGCCGGCTGGAAGGTGTGGACGATCGGCGACGACATCTGCTGGATGCGACCGGGCGCCGATGGACGTCTGTACGCGATCAATCCCGAGGCCGGCTTCTTCGGCGTCGCGCCGGGTACCGATCACGGCACCAATCCCAATGCACTGGCGTCGATCCAGCGCGACACGATCTACACCAATGTCGCGGTCACCGCCGACCTGCAGCCGTGGTGGGAAGGCCTCAAGGAAGGCGCGCCCGTCACCGACTGGCAAGGCCGTCCTTACGATCCAGCCAATGGCCCGGCCGCGCATCCCAATTCGCGCTTCACGGTTTCGGCCAGGCAGGCGCCAAGCTGGTCGCCCAAGGCCGAAGACGCCCAGGGCGTGCCGATCAGCGCGATCGTGTTCGGTGGCCGCCGGCCCTCGCTCGTGCCGCTGGTGTTCGAGGCGCGCGACTGGGCGCATGGCGTGCTGGTCGGCGCAGCGATGGGCTCGGAAACCACCGCCGCGGCAACTGGCGCAGTCGGCGTGATGCGGCGCGACTCGATGGCGATGAAGCCGTTCTGCGGCTACAACTACGGCGACTACTTCGCCCATTGGCTATCGTTCGACAAGGCCGGCGCGAAGCTCCCGAAGATCTTCCACGTCAACTGGTTCCGCAAAGGGGCCGACGGCAAGTTCCTGTGGCCGGGTTTCGGCGAGAATCTGCGCGTGCTCGAGTGGATCATCGAGCGCTGCGAGGGTCGTGCCGGCGCACAGGAAACCGCGATCGGCCTGCTGCCGCGCGCGCAGGATCTGCATACGCAAGGCCTTGCGCTGCGCGAAGGCGCACTCGACGAACTCCTCGCGATCGACCTTCCGCGCTGGGCTGCCGAAGTCGAGGACATCGGCCGCTATCTCGATTCCTTCGGCGAGCACACCCCCGCGCGCCTGCATGCCGAGCAGCGCCGCGTTGCCGCGGAATTGGCGAGCGCACAGACACCGCAGAAGCGCGCCGCAGTCGCATCCTGAGCGCCATCGCGTCAAAATGACCCGTTTCCGGCCGTGCGCAAACGCGCGCGGTCGTGGTTTCCCTCTCGCTTCAGGTTCGAACCGTGACCAATCCCCAAGCCGAAGTCGCCCGCCACTGGCAGCGTGCGAACGAATGCATGCGCAGCGGTGATTACGCCGCCGCGATCGCCGAATTCGGCGCCATCGTCGAAATCGACCGTGCCCATCCGATGGCTTGGTTTGCGCTGTCCTCGGCAGCACGCGCGAGCGGCCAGTTCCGCAGCGCAGTCGAACATGCACGCTCGGCCGCGCTCGGCATGCGCGAGAGCGGTCGCTACGACGGCCTCAATGATCTTGCCCAGTATCTGCAATCGCTGGGCGAGACGCGCTTTGCCACCCACATCATCGAACGTGCGGGCTGGTCACGCGTCTCGATGCATCCCGACGAAGCTGCCTTGCTGGCGCAGTGTCTGGGCCTGGCCGATCGCCACGGCGATGCCTTGCAACTGCTCGATCTGGCATTCACGCGACACGCCCCCACGCCGATGCTCAGCTACACGCGCGCGATGACGCTGCGCCATCTCGGTCGCGGCGCCGAGGCCACCGCCGAGTTCGAACGCTGTCTCGCGCTTGCGCCCGATTACGCCGCGGCGATGCTGATGTTGGCCGGTCACGACGTCAATGCGGACGCCGCCGGCCAACTCGCGCGGATCCGCACCGCGCTGGCGCGGGCGCAAGGCGACACCCTGCAACGCGCGATGCTCGACTACGCGCTGTTCATCCATCTCGATGCCGTCGACGACACCAGCGCCGCATGGACTGCACTTGCCGAAGGTATGCGCATCAAGCGCAGCAGCCTCGACTGGGACGGCAGCCGCGATCAGGCCGACTTCACTGCAATCAGCACCCTGTGCAACGCCGAATTCGTCAATGCGAATGCGGTCGCAGCGGCCGAACCCTCCGCCCACACGCCCGTGTTCGTGTTCGGCCTGCCGCGCAGCGGCACCACCGTGCTCGAACGCCTGCTCGCCAACCACAGTCGCATGGCCTCGGCGGGCGAGCTCAACGACTTCCATCATCAGCTGTGCTGGGAAGCCGATTTCGCCACGCCCGACCTGCTCGACCCGCGCCTGCTCGAAGCCTGCACGACAATCGATTTCGGTGCTCTCGGCCAGGGCTATATCCAGCGCACCGACTGGCGCGCCGCCGGATCGACCCACCTGATCGACAAGTTCCCACGCAACTTTTTCCATGCCGGACTGATCCACAAGGCATTGCCACAGGCGAAGATGATCTGTCTCGTGCGTGATCCGCTCGACAGTTGCCTGTCCAACCTCAAGGAACTGTTCGCGGGCGAGTTCTATCCCTACAGTTACGATCCACTGGAAGCCGCTGCGCATATCGCCCGCTTCCACGACCTTCTCGCGCACTGGCGCACGGTGATGCCAGGTGCGATCCACGAGATTCTCTATGAAGAGCTGGTACGCGATCCCGCGCGCGTGATGCGTGGCGCAATCGAATTCTGCGGCCTGCCGTTCGAGCCAGCCTGCGCCGAACTCGATCGCAACGCTGCACCGTCGGCCACGGCGAGCAGTTCGCAGGTGCGACAGGCGCTGCATTCGCGTTCGATCGGTGCCTGGCGGCGTTACGCCGAGCCACTCGCCGGCGCAGCCGCGCTGCTGCGCGAGCGCCTGCCGGCGGAAGCCTTCGCCGCCCCTCCGGCTTGAACAGGCCTCGGTCGCGCAGGTCATAAACCTTTGCCGCCCATCGTGCATCCAAGCTGGCAAGATGAACGCCTGCCTGACCCTGCCGATGCCGATGAGCCAAGCCGCGCTCGACCACGCCAGCGGTGACGACGATGCGCTGCTGGTGCGACGCGCCGCTGGCGGCGACCTGCGCGCATTCGAAAATCTCTACCGGCGCCATGTCGCGCGCGTGCACGGCGTGCTCTGGCGCATCTGCGGCATGAACAGCGCGCGTGCCGAGGAGCTCACCCAGGAAGCCTTCGTGCGCGCCTGGCAAGGGCTTGCCGGTTTCCGTTTCGAGAGCGCGTTCGCCACCTGGCTGCATCGGCTCGCGATCAACATCGCGCTGATGGATCTGCGCAGTCAGGGTCCCGAGCACGCCTGCGATGCGGACACGCTGGAAGCACTCGGCGGCAGTCACCAGCCCTTCTGCGCCGGCGAACGTGCCGATCTCGAACAAGCGGTGGCGAACTTGCCGCCGCGCGCACGCGCGGTGCTCGTGCTGCATGATGTCGAAGGCTGGAAGCACGAGGAAATCAGCCGCGAACTGGGCATGGCGGTGGGCTCGTCGAAAGCGCAACTGCATCGTGCGCGCGGCCTGTTGCGCGCGATGCTGAGCGATCACGCCGCGCCAGCGCCGCGTGCACGAGGTGAATCGACATGAATGACTTCGAACTGCAGCGCAGGCTGCTTGCCTTGCACACAGCGCGAGCACCGCAAGCGGATCTGTGGCCGGCGATTGCCGCGCGCATCACGGTGTCGGCCAAGGCATCCGCATCACGCCGGCATCCGCGCCGGATCATGCTGGCCGCGGCGGCAAGTCTGCTGCTCGCACTCACCGCGGGCGCCTTCGGCTATCGCTGGCTGAAGATGAACGCAACCACATCCATCGGCCCATCGAACCCATTGCAGCTCGCCCGCACGCACGCACCCAACGACGATCCACGCCTGCTCTCCGGTGCGATCGTGCTCGATGCGGCGCAGGCGCAAATCGAGCAGGCCATGCAAATGAAACCGCAGCATCCGCTGCTCACCGATCTGCTCAAGCGCACTCAGGCGCGACGCAGTCGTCTAGACCAGTTCGGCCAGCAGGCCGGCTGATCCATAACGGAGTCCATTCCCATGAAATCCATTGCCTGCCCTGCACTCGTTCTCGTCCTGCTCGCAAGTTGCGTCGTCCAAGCGCAGACGCCGATCAACCAGAGCCGCGCGGTCAACACCGATGCACGCATCGAGGTCTCCAACATCAAGGGCTCGATTTCGGTGCGCGGCTGGGACAAGGCCGAAGTCGCCATCAGCGGCACGCTCGGCGCGGGCGCCAAGGGCCTGACGATCGACGGCGATGGCGCGAGCCTGCGCATCAAGGTCGAGCCCCCCACGAGCAAAGGCTGGTTCAGTTGGGCCGCGGATACCGCGATGGGCGACACCACGCTCGAACTCAAGGTGCCACGCAACGCGGCGATGAAGATCGAATCGGTCAGCGCCAATGTCGATCTGGGCGAGGTCAATGGACGCAGCCTGTCGGTGGACTCGGTGAGCGGCAAGCTGCGTCTGGACAGCGGCGCTGCCGAACTCGACATCGACAGCGTCAGCGGCGATGTCGAGATCCATGGCAAGGCGAGCAAGTCGCACGTGGAGACCGTCTCGGGCAACATTCGCAGTCGCGGGCTCACCGGCGAGACGGGATTCGAGACGGTGTCGGGCGACATCGATGTCGACAACGGCGACTATCGCCGGCTGTCTGCAGAAAGCGTCTCCGGCGATCTCGAGCTGCGCGGCGCGCCCAGCGCCGACGCCGACATCAGCATTGAATCGATGAGCGGCGACGTGCACCTGCGCCTGCCCGAGACGATCTCGGCCAAGCTGCAGGCTTCCACGTTCAGCGGCGACATCCGCAGTGATTTCGGCACCAGCAAGTCGCCCGATCACGGTCCCGGCAGCAATCTCGAAGTGACTTTGGGCAGTGGCAGCGCCAAGGTCCGCATCGAGACCTTCAGCGGCGACATCGAGATCCGCAAACCCTGATCGGACTCAGACCCCCACGCGCAGGGCCAACACGTCACCGAGCAAGGCCTGCGCGGTGACCTCGGGGCCCGCGCCCGCGCCCTGGATCACCAGCGGCTGGGCGCGATAGCGCTGGGTAGTGAGCGCGAACAGGTTGTCGGCACCGGCCAGACGTGCGGCCGGATGCGTCGATGCGACTTCGGTGAGGCCGATGCGGGCGTGGCCCTTTTCGTCGAGCCGCGCAAGGAAGCGCAACAACTTGCCCTCGGCCGCCGCCTGTTGGCGACGCTGTTCGAGTGGCGCATCGAATTCTTCGAGCCGCGTGAGGAATTCATCGAGCGACAAGCCGCGCAACTGGGCCGGCACCAGACTCTCGACCTCGACATCGGCAACATCCAGCGCGTGCCCCGCAGTGCGTGCGAGGATCAGCAGCTTGCGCGCGACATCCGCGCCGCCGAGGTCGATGCGCGGATCTGGCTCGGTGTAGCCAAACGCACGCGCCTCGCGCAACAGGGCGGAAAACGGCCGGCTGCCGTCGAACTGATTGAACAGCCACGACAGTGAACCGGAGAACACGCCATCGAGCGCGAGCAGGCGATCGCCGCAATCGCGCAGGCGTCGCAGCGTCGACAGCACCGGCAGGCCGGCACCGACCGTCGCCGCATCGCCATAGCTCACGCGGCCACGATGACTGGCGAGCTTGAGCGCATCCCACGCGGCCAGCGCCTCGCCGGTGGCCGCCTTGTTCGCGCTGACGACGTGATAGCCCGCGGCGAGCCAGTCGGCATGACGCCCGGCCTCGTCCGCCGACGCGGTGGCATCGATGATCACGCGGCGCGCCGCCCCGCTGGCGTTGAGCGCGGCGAGCAGGCTGGCATCGTCGCGACCGGGTTCGGCCTGACCGAGCTGCGCCACCACCTGGGCCGGCACGATGCCGCGCGCATTGGCGATCTGGCGCCGCGAATTGGCGGCGCCGACCAGATACAGCCGCTCCGCGGACGGTGTGGCCAGCAATTTGAGCAGTGCACCACCGACCACGCCGGTGCCGAGCAGGACGAGAGCGGTATCGGCTACCGCGGGCGCCAGCGAACGAGGCACCGCGCTCACGCACTCACCTGTTTGCGCGGTTTGAATGCCTGCGCGCGCTGCAGCGCGGCTTCGATGTCGCGGCACAGATCGTCGCCATCCTCGATGCCCACCGACACCCGCAACAGACTGTCGCTGATACCCGCGGCCTGACGCGCTTCGGGCGCCATCGAGGCATGCGTCATGCTCGCCGGATGCGCGATCAGGCTCTCCACGCCGCCGAGTGATTCGGCCAGCGAGAAGAACTCGAGCCCATCGACAAAGGCCTCGAGCGCGGTACTGCCGCCATCGAGTTCGAAACTGAGCATGGCACCAAAACCCGCCTGCTGGCGCGCGGCGAGTGCATGCCCCGGATGCTCGGCAAGGCCCGGCCAATACGCGCGCGTCACGGCCGGGTGCGCGTCGAGCAGCGCGGCAATGCGCGCGGCATTCTCGCAATGCGCGCGCAGGCGCGGGCCGAGCGTGCGCAGGCCGCGCAAGGTGAGGAAACTGTCGAACGGCGCACCGGTCAGACCCAGACAATTGCCCCACCACTTGAGCTGCTCGGCCACCGCTGCGTCGCGCGCGATCACCGCGCCACCGACGACATCGCTGTGGCCGTTGATGTACTTGGTGGTCGAGTGCACAACCACGTCGGCACCCAGAGAAATCGGCTGCTGCAGGGCCGGCGAGAGGAAGGTGTTGTCGACCACGCACAGCGCACCGACCGCGTGCGCGGCCTGAGCAACGTGGCGCACGTCGGTGATGCGCAGCAGCGGATTCGACGGGGTTTCCACCCACACCAGCGCCGGCTTGTCGGCGAGCGCTGCGGCCAGCTTGACCGGATCGGTGAGATCGACGAAGGCGACGCTGAAGCGGCCCTTCTTCGCCCAGGCATCGAGCAGACGCCAGGTACCACCGTAGCAATCGTGCGCGGCCAGCACGCGGCCGCCCTGCGGCACCAGTTCGAGCGCGAGTGCCACCGCGGCCATGCCGCTGGCAGTCACCACACCGCCGGCGCCGCCTTCCAGATCGGCCAGCGCACTGGCCAGTTGGTCACGCGTGGGATTGCCGCTGCGCGAGTAGTCGTAGGCGCGCTTGCGACCGAAGCCTTCGAACGTGTAGTTCGTGCTCAGATGCAGCGGCGGTACCACCGCGCCATGTTGCGTGTCGCTTTCAATGCCGGCACGGACGGCGCGGGTTTGCGCTGCAAGACTCACTGAACACCTCCACGGGATTCCAGAATTTCGGTGACGATTGCGCCAATCTGACTGTCTTCCTTGAGGAAGCCGTCGTGGCCGTACAAGGAGTCGATCACGTGCAGGGTCGCGCTGCTGCCGCAGCGACGCTGCAGGTCGCAGATGTCGGCCAGCGGCACCACGCGATCGGACGTGATTCCGACCAAGGTGACCGGCACCGCGATGCGTTCGGGCTCGACCGCATGCAGGTCGATCGATTCGGACAGGGACAGGTAGCGCTGGGCATCGAAACGCGCGGCGAAGCGCTCGCCCGCCGCGCGCAGCCACGGCTCCTCGGCAAACTGGAAGCGGCCATCCTCGAACACCGGCGCGTCGCTGCAGCGCTCGGCGAACTCGCGATCGCTGCGGTAAGTCGTCATCGCCAACCGGCGCGCCAGCGCCAGACCGGCGCCGGTATCGCCATTGCGCGCGCCCAGACGCACGATGTCGCGCTGGATGTTGCGCAGGGCGACACTCAGCGGATGCGCGCGATGCGCACCGGCGATCGCGCACAAGCGCGCCAGCCGCGTCGGGAACCGGGCCGCAAAGGCCAATCCGACCATCGCGCCGTAGGACGCACCGATGAAGGCATGCGCCTGCGCAATACCCAGACCATCGAGCACGCCAGCGATCGCGGCGGCCTGATCGGCGGTGTCGATCGCGCGCGCACCTTCGAGATCGCTCTGGCTGAGCCAGTCGATGCTCAGCACGCGCCAGCGATTGGTGTCGATCGCGCGACCCGCGCCGGCGATGCCATGCCACCAACCTTCGTGCGCTGCGCTCGGCAAGGCATTGCGATCGGCGGAAATGCCGCCCTGGACGATGATGACCGGTGCGCCAGCGGCGCCTTCGAGGCGCCAGCGCACGCGTGCTCCGCGAATGCCCTCGGCATGCGCCGGCACGAAGCGGACCCGGGTTTCGCCACTGCGGCGTTCCAGCCGCGGCGCGCTGGCAACGGCCTCGAACTGCTGCTGCGGCAGCGTGGCGGCGGTGTCGAGCGGGCTGGATTGAAGGGTCATCGCTTGGCTCCGGTCGTGCTCATCGCCCGCGGGAGCCGGGATTGCGTCGCACGCCCGTGCCGGGCACGGGTCGTGTGCGACTCATCTCTCGGACGAACGCCCAATTGCGTTCCCGTGGGATTTGGCACCATGGCAGCACTTGCGTGTTGCTGGTTGCCCCGGCGTCAAAGGGCCTGTCCCTCAGCCGGTCTCGATGAGCAATGCGCGCACTCTACCGATGCATTTGCTCATCGTCAATGGAAATATAGACTTCCAGACGGCCATATAACCTTTGTTTATGTTTTCGACCCCGTCGCGGCCGTCCGCAAGGGCCACGAAGCTGTCTCGAAGGGCGTTGGCAGTCACCAAACAGGCCGCCGGCCGCGCCGCCGTATACTGCGCGGCACCGCTACGGAACTGGGGACTGCACCATGGCCTGGGTACGTTCGATCGCATTGGCCTGCAGCTTGACCGGAGCTCTTGGCTGCGGCAGTGCCGCGCAAGCGGAAAGCACGGCTCAGCTGCTGCCGGCAACGATGCAGATGCTGCGCCATGCAATCGCCATCCCGACCATCGAGGGCAGGGGCAAGGTCGCCGAACTTTCCCGCTATCTCGCCGACCAGCTCGAATCGGCCGGCTTTGCCAAAACCGACATCGAGATCATCCCGGTCAGCGAAACCGCTGCGCTGGTGGTGCGCTACCGCGGCAAAGGCAAGGAATTGCCGATCCTGATCTCGGGGCACATGGACGTGGTCGCCGCCAATCCGGCCGATTGGCAGCGTGATCCATTCACCCTGGTCGAGGAAGACGGCTATCTGTACGGACGCGGCGTCGCCGACATGAAGACCAACCTGGTCACTCTGGTGGCGACCTTCATGCGGCTCAAACGCGAGGGTTTCGTGCCGCGGCAGGACTTGATCCTGCTGTTTTCGGGTGACGAGGAAACGCAGATGGCTTCGACCCGCGAGCTCGCGCGTCGCTTTCATCAAGCGCGTTTCCTGCTCAATGCCGATGCCGGCGGCGGCACGCTCGATGCGAGCGGCAAGCCGGTCGGCTACGAGATCCAGGCCGCCGAAAAGAGCTATGCCGATTTCGAACTCGCTGTGAGCTCGGCCGGCGGTCATTCCAGCGAGCCAGATCCCGCACACAATGCGATCTATCACCTCGCCCGCGCGCTCGATGCCATTGCCGCCTACCAGTTTCCGGTGCAGCACAACGACATCACGCTGGCCTCGCTCAAGGCCTTGGGCAGCCATGCTCAGGGGCCACTGGCGCAGGCGATGCGCGATTTCGCCGCCAAGCCCGACGACGCCAAGGCCGCCGCGGTGATCTCGGCCGACCCGGCCTATGTCGGCCAGATCCGTACCACCTGCATCGCCACCATGCTCGAAGGCGGCCATGCGCTCAACGCGCTGCCGCAGCGTGCCAGCGCCAACATCAATTGCCGCATCTTTCCCGGCCATGGTGTCGCCGCGGTCAAGCACACGCTGGAGCAGGTCATTGGCGATTCCAGCGTGACCATCACGGTGCGCCCACCGCCTCCGGTGGAAAGTCCTGCCTCGCCGCTGCGCGCCGATGTCCTCGCGGCGGTCACCGCGGCGATCCACGCGCGCTTCCCCGGTGTGGACGTGGTGCCGGGCATGTCCGCGGGCGCGACCGACAGCATGTACTTCCGCGTCGCCGGCGTGCCGAGCTTTGGCGTGAGCCCCAACTTCGCCAGACCCAACGACACCTTTGCGCACGGGCTCAATGAGCGTCTGCCGACCGCCGAGGTGCCGGCTGCACTCGATTATTGGCACCGTTTGTTGACCCGGCTGGGACGGTAGCGCCCGCGCAGACGCTACAATGCGCGGTTTGCCACCCTGCCCCGCCCCATGTCCGACCACTCCAGCCAGACCGCGCGCCGGCGCACCTTCGCGATCATTTCGCATCCCGACGCGGGCAAGACCACATTGACCGAAAAGCTGTTGCTGTTCGGCGGCGCCATCCAGATGGCCGGCAGCGTCAAGGGCCGCAAGGCCGCGCGTCACGCGACCTCCGACTGGATGGCGCTGGAGAAGGAGCGCGGCATCTCGGTGACCAGCTCGGTAATGCAGTTCCCCTACGAGGGCAAGATCGTCAACCTGCTCGACACACCCGGCCACGCCGATTTCGGCGAGGACACCTACCGCGTGCTCACAGCGGTCGATTCGGCGCTGATGGTGATCGACTGCGCCAAGGGCGTGGAGGAGCGCACGATCAAGCTGATGGACGTGTGCCGCCTGCGCGACACGCCGATCATGAGCTTCATCAACAAGCTCGACCGCGAGGGTCGTGCGCCGATCGAACTGCTCGATGAAGTCGAGTCGGTTCTGAAGATTCCCTGCGCACCCATCACCTGGCCGATCGGCATGGGCTCGCGCCTCAAGGGCGTGTATCACCTGTTGCTCGACGAGGTGCACCTGTTCGAGCCGGGGCGCAATTTCAGCCGTCAGGATTCGACGATCTTCAAGGGTCTCGACGATCCGCAGCTGGCCACGCGCATCGGCGCGGAAGCTCTGACCGAACTGCGCGAGGAACTGGAACTCGTGCGCGGCGCCTCGCACGCCTTCGACCAGGACGAATACCTCGCCGGCCGACTCACGCCGGTGTTCTTCGGCTCGGCGGTCAACAACTTCGGCGTGCAACTGCTGCTGGATTTCTTCGTCGAACACGCCCCCGCGCCGCGCAGCCGCGCGACCACCACGCGACAGGTCGAACCGACCGAGGAAAAATTCAGCGGTTTCGTATTCAAGATCCAGGCCAACATGGACCCGGCGCACCGTGACCGCGTCGCCTTCCTGCGCGTCTGCAGTGGCCGCTACGATGCCGGCATGAAGATGCTGCACGTGCGCAGCGGCAAGGACATGCGCATCGCCAATGCGCTCACCTTCATGGCCTCCGATCGCGAGATCGTCGATACCGCCTGGCCCGGTGACGTGATCGGCCTGCACAACCACGGCACGATCTCGATCGGTGACACCTTCACCGATGGCGAGGTGCTGTCCTTCACCGGCATTCCGAACTTCGCGCCCGAGCTGTTCCGCCGTGCGCGGCTCAAGGATCCGCTCAAGATGAAGGCGCTGCAGAAGGGGTTGGCGCAGTTGTCGGAAGAAGGCGCGACGCAGTTCTTCCGCCCGTTGATGTCCAACGATCTCATCCTCGGTGCGGTCGGCGTGCTGCAGTTCGACGTGGTCGCCTACCGGCTCAAGGACGAATACGGCGTGGAAGCGGTGTTCGAGAACGTCGCCGTCACCACCGCGCGCTGGGTGCATTGCGAGGATGCGAAAAAGCTCGAGGAGTTCCGCGAAAAGAACGCCAGCCATCTCGCGATCGACGCCGCGGGCGAGCTGGTCTATCTCGCGCCCACCCGCGTCAACCTGCAACTGACCCAGGAGCGCTCGACAGGCGTGCGATTCTCGGCCACGCGCGAGCATGCCAGCACCACGCTCGGCGCCGAATAGTCCGTCCCGTTTCGCAATGGCGGCCGCGGACTCCTTCGCGCCCGCCGTGACCGCTTCAGCATCACAGACTGCGCCGCGGCGCCGGTACTGTCTTGTTCCGATTGAGTGCAGCCGATTCCTTCTGGCACGCTCAGGGTTTATCGTGCGCGCAGGCTCCGACATCCTTCGATTGCACGAGTACTTGACGAAGCGCGCCCCTGCCGCTCCTTCCATTTGTTTGGCGCGCTGGATCGAGATTGATGCGGCACAAGCCGTTCGGCCTGACGGCTCACCGCAGCTCGTGCGCACACTGTCTCTGGAGGCTCATTGTGGCAAAGTCGGACTCGATCAGCTTCGAAGCAAAGGTCTTGCGTCCGGCGCAGCGAGGCAAGGACGACTCGTGGGCGTTTCTCGTCTTGCCAAGGCAAGCAAGCGCGCTCTTGCCCAGGCGCGGCAGAACCTCGGTGGTCGGCACCATCAATGGCCACCCGTTCCAGGCCACGCTTGAACCGGATGGCCAACTGAGCCACTGGCTTCGCGTGGACAAGCCATTGCGAAAAGCTGCAGGCATCGAGTTCGGGGACGTGATCAAGCTGCAGGTGTCTCGCGCGAAATCCGAGTTCGAACCGACCGTTCCGGATGATCTGCGCAATGCCATTGCGGCGTGCCCCCAAGCCACGCGCATGTGGGAATCCACGACAACCATTGCGCGCATCGACTGGGTTCATTGGGTCGAATCCGCGAAGCAGGCGGCGACACGAAGGTCTCGTGTGGACAGTGCCCGCAAGATGCTCGCCAGCGGCAAGCAGCGCGTGTGTTGCTTCGATCAATCCGGCTACTACAGCAAGAGCTTCCGTTCACCCGAGGCCGAACAGTAGCCTCTCGCTTCAGCAGCCGCACTGCCCCGACGAGGCCGCGGAAACGAAAAAGGGCGCCAACGGCGCCCTTTTTCTTGTCCTGTGGATCAGCAAACTCAGGACTCGTCTTCCTCGAGCTGCTCGGCATAGGCATCGGGGTCGAGCAATTCGTCGAGGTCCTCGGCGAGGTTGTCAGGCTTGACCACGTACAACCAGCCGTCGCCGTAGGCATCTTCGTTGATCGTCTCGGGCTTGTCGGTGAGCGCCTCATTGACCGCCACGACTTCGCCCGATACCGGCGCGTAGACATCGGACGCTGCCTTGACCGACTCGACCACTGCGCAGGCATTGCCCGCCTTGACGGTATCGCCGACGCTCGGCAACTCGACATAGACGAGGTCACCGAGCAAGCCTTGTGCATGATCGGAGATGCCGACCGTGACCGTGCCCTTGTCTTCGACCCGCGCCCACTCGTGGGACTTCATGAATTTCAGATCGCCGGGAATCTCTTGCATGACACGGTCCTGATGGTTGGTTGATTGAAACCGGACGCACGAACAGGTGCGATTCTACATCGCCTTGGCGAAACGCCAAGTCGGGGTTCAGGCATCGAGCTGGCTGCGACCGTCGCGCACGAACGGATACTTGACTGCGCGCACCGGCACCAGACGGCCACGGATGTCGACCTGCAGCCCGTCACGCTCGCCACTGGGCACGCGCGCGAACGCGATCGCGCACGCCAGCGTCGGCGAGAAGCTGCCGGAAAGGATCTCGCCATCGCCTCCCGGCGTGACCACGCGCTGGCCGTGACGCAGCACGCCCTTGTCATCCATCACCAGACCGATCATCTCGCGCGGCACGCCTTTTGCTTTTTGCGCTTCGAGTGCGGCGCGGCCGATGAAGTCACGCCCGGCATCGAGCGACACCGTCCAGCCGAGATTGGCTTCCCATGGCGTCACCGTCTCGTCCATGTCCTGACCGTAGAGGTTCATGCCCGCTTCCAGACGCAGCGTGTCGCGCGCGCCAAGACCCGCAGGCGCAACACCGGCATCGCGCAGGCGATTCCACAAGTCGACCGCCTGCGCCTCGGGCACGATGATCTCGAAGCCGTCCTCGCCGGTGTAGCCGGTGCGCGCGATGAACAGGCCATCGCCCTGCGCGGCGACGAATTTGCCGATCTTGGCGGCGTTCTCGCGCGTCGCGGGCGACAGCAGACCGAGCACCTTGTCACGCGCATGCGGGCCCTGCACCGCGATCATCGCGAACTCGGGACGCTCCTTGACCTGCACCGAGAATGCAGCCGCCTGACGATTGATCCACGCCAGATCCTTGTCGCGCGTGGAGGCATTGACGACGACGCGGAAGAAGTCCTCGCCGAGAAAGTAGACGATGAGATCGTCGATCACGCAGCCCTGCTCGTTGAGCATGCACGAATACAGCGCCTTGCCGGTGACCTTGAGCTTGTCGATGTTGTTGGCGAGCAGGTGACGCAGGAATTCGCGACAACGCGCGCCGTGCAGGTCGACCACGGTCATGTGCGAGACGTCGAACATGCCGGCGTCGCGGCGCACCGCATGGTGCTCCTCGATCTGCGAACCGTAGTGGATCGGCATGTCCCAGCCACCGAAATCGACCATCTTCGCGCCAAGTGCGCGGTGGGTGTCGTTGAGGATGGTCTTGTGCGTCATGGTCGCGGCGGCCTCGCGGAAAGGGAGTCGCGCATTATCGCGGGATG
Organism: Lysobacterales bacterium; assembly: GCA_002632325.1. GTDB lineage: Bacteria > Pseudomonadota > Gammaproteobacteria > Xanthomonadales > Rhodanobacteraceae > Dokdonella_A. The sequence goes on from NSJK01000005.1 coordinate 87,904, forward strand.
ACGCGTACTTGTCTTGTCCGCTGCGTGCGCGCGGACGCGGAAAACTGCCGGCTTCGACCCGGCAGTGTCGTGCTCAGGCGATCGCGCGCACCGTGAAGGTGGTGCCATTGACCGCCACCACCTCGACTTCGCTGCCGACCGGCAGGTCGGGGCCTTCGGCGAGCCACTCGCCATCACCGACCGCCACCTTGCCGCGGCCATTGACGATGGCTTCGCAGACCAGCACGCGCCTGCCGACCATGCGCTGGCCGCGTCGATTGAGCAGCGGCTGGTCGTTGCGGAGTTCGGCCAGCGGCCGCAGATACTTCCAGTAGCCATAGCAGGTGCCGATTGCGAGCACGCCGAACAGCACCGCCTGCACCAGTGCCGTCAGCTCGGGAAACACCAGAGTCACCAGGCCCATGAGCGCGGCGGCGATGCCGATCCAGAGCAGGAAGTAACCGGGCGCGAGCATTTCCGCACCGACCAGCACCAGCGCCAGCAGCCACCAACCGTAATGGTCAAGAAATTCGTTCATGCATCGCCTCGCTCGATCGACTCATCGCTCATCCTGCATCAGCGCGGCGGCAATGGCGGCGTGCGCGGCTGCGCGGAACGCGCTTCGCCCTGCTTGTCGAGCGCGTTCTTGGCCAGTTCGGCGATGCCTGCCATCGAACCGATGATGCCACTCGCCTCGATCGGCAGCAGCAGCATCTTCTGGTTGGGCGAACCCGCCATGGCCTTGAGCGCCTCGACGTATTTGTTGGCGACGAAGTAGTTGAGCGCATTGACATCACCGCCCGCGATCGCGGTGGAGACGACTTCGGTCGCCTTCGCTTCGGCCTGAGCCAGACGCTCGCGCGCCTCGGCTTCACGGAAAGCCGCTTCCTTCTGACCTTCGGCGGCAAGGATTGCCGATTGCTTCTCGCCGTCGGCCTTGAGAATCGCCGCCTGACGCAGACCTTCGGCCTCGAGAATGTTGGCGCGCTTCTCGCGCTCGGCCTTCATCTGACGCGCCATCGAATCGACCAGGTCACGCGGCGGCTGGATGTCCTTGAGCTCGATGCGCGTGACCTTGAGACCCCACGGATGGGTTGCCTCGTCGACCACCTTGAGCAGGGCGGCGTTGATCTGGTCGCGCTTGGACAGGGATTCGTCCAGATCGAGACCGCCGAGCACGGTACGGATATTGGTCATCACCAGATTGATGACAGCCACTTCGAGATTGGCAACCTCGTAGGCCGCGCGCGCTGCATCGAGCACCTGATAGAACACCACCCCATCCACGCGCACCACCGCATTGTCCTTGGTGATGACGTCCTGCGACGGCACTTCGAGCACCTGTTCCATCATGTTCATCTTGCGGCCGACGTTCTGCATCACGGGAATGAGCAGATGGAATCCGGGCGTCAGCGTATGCGTGTACTTGCCCCAGCGTTCCACCGTCCACTCATAGCCCTGCGGCACGATGCGCACCAGCTTGGTGACCAGCACGATGGCAAAGATGAAGACGACAATTGCGACAAATCCACCCACGGCGCTCTCCCGACCCGACGAATTGCGTCCAGTATAGACGGCATCCGGCGGGCAAGCGCACGGGAATCCGGCTCCCGCATTGGCTCAGGCCGACTGCAGCCGTGCAGGCAGGATCAGCACCACGCGCGCCCCGCCATCCGTGCGGTTGGCCAGATGCACGCGGCCACCATGGGCTTCGGCGATTTCGCGCACCAGCGCAAGGCCCAGACCGGTTCCCGCGCGCTTGGTCGAGTAAAACGGCAACAAGGCCTGGGCAATCACGACTTCACTCATGCCGCTGCCACGATCGGCGACTTCAATGCGCAGCTCATTGCCGATCGGGGTGACTGCAAGTTCCACCTGGTCCGGCGGGCTACCCGACTCATGCGCATTCTTGAGCAGGTTGATCAGGGCCTGCTCGATCTGCGCACGATCGAACCAGGCGGGTTCCGTTGGCGCCGAACCCTGCAGTTTGAATGGGTAGTGCTGCGCCAGTCCCGCGAGAAACGGCGGCCATTCGACGGCTTCGGCGCGTGGCGCGGGCAGCCGCGCGAATCGCGCATAACCCTGAATGAAACTCTCCAGATGCCGCGTGCGTTCCTCGACGGTATCGAACACGATCGCGAGCCGCGCGACATCGCCGCGTTGCGCGAGCTGGCGGCCGCTGTGCGCGAGCGAGCGGATCGGGCCGAGCGAGTTGTTGAGCTCGTGGCTGATCACGCGTATGACTTTCTTCCAGGTCACGACTTCCTGACGTGCAAGTTCACGCGTCAAGCGCTTGACCTGTAGCAGGCGATGCGCGCGCCCTTGCAACACGAAGCGCCGCGTGGAGACGTGAAAGGTTTCTTCTTCGCCATCCTGCTCGGCACTGAACAGGCCATCATCACCACTGAGCATCGCCTGCGCGAGCGATGCCGGCGCGGCCGCTGCCAATGCCTCAAGATCGAGGCCAAGCAGGCGCCGACCGTGATTGAGCAGATGACGGGCCGCGAGATTGGCGTAAACGACCTTGTCGCGCGGATCGATCAGCACCAGCGCGGTCGGCGTGTTCTGCACCACGGTGTCGAGCAGCAGCTCACGCTGGAACAGGTGCTGTCGCTGTTCGCGCAGGACCTTGCCCAACTCATTGTGTGCTGCAACCAGATCCCCGACTTCATCGCGCCGGCGCGCCGCGATCGCGAAACTGAAGTCACCATCGCGAAACGCGCTCACGCTCCCCGACAGCGCGCGAATCAGCGCGGCGACAGGACGCGCGAGGAATCGCGCCAGCGCGATCGCGGGCAGGATCAGCACGAGCACGGCGACGCCCGCAGCGAGCCACGGCGAGCCACTGCGATGGGTCAGCCAGGCCGCGGTCAATGCCGAGATGAGACTCGCAAGCGCGAGCGCGGCGGCCAGTTTTCCTTCAAGCGAGAACAGGCGCATCGGCAAGTAATCCCGGCTCAGGGCAACCCTGATTGAACATCAAGATCGCAGGCCGGATCCACGCTGGCAACGTCCGGCGATGATCGAATCGGCCATCGGCTTGCCGGCCTCCCTCAAGCGTCGACTTTCAGGCCGAGCTTTTCCATGCGCCGGTACAGCGCCTGACGCGACAGGCCCAGACTGTTGGCAGCCTGACTGATCACGCCACGCGCACGGGTGAGTGCGTCCTCGATCATCGCGCGATCGGGCTCGGCCTCGCCGCGCGGGCGCTGATTCGGCACGCGCGCCGCCGCCAGGCCCAGATCCCGCGCGCTGATCACGCCATGGGCGCACAAAAGGCGCGCACGCTGGATCGCATTCTTGAGCTCGCGCACATTGCCAGGCCATGCATGCGCGAGCAGCGCGCCGCAAGCGCCATCGTCCAGACGCGCCTCGCCTTCGAGGAAGTGCTGCGCCAGCGGCAAAATGTCATCGCTGCGCTCGGCCAGTGGCGGCAAGCGCAGCTCGATCACGTTGAGCCGGTAATAGAGGTCCTCGCGGAAGCGACCCTCGCGGATCATCGCCGGCAGATCCGCATTGGTGGCGCTGATCACCCGCACCTTGACCGTGCGCGTGCGGCTCGAACCCAGGCGTTCGAATTGACCGCTCTCGAGCACGCGCAGGAGCTTGGCCTGTCCGGCCGGTGGCAGGTTGCCGATCTCGTCGAGGAACAGCGTGCCGCCATCGGCCACCTCGAAGCGACCCTCGCGCGCCTTGTTGGCTGCGCCGGTGTAGGCGCCGGCTTCGGCGCCGAACAGCTCGGCTTCGATCAGCTCCGACGGCAAGGCGCCGCAGTTCACGGTCACGAACGGCCCGGCCTTGACCTGCGAATTGGCCTGCACGATGTCGGCGATGCGTTCCTTGCCGGCGCCATTGGGGCCGGTGATCAGCACCGGCACGTCGGCGCGCGCGACCTGACAAGCGAGTTCGATCACGCGTTCGGTCGCCGCATCGGCAAAAACAATCGAGCGCAAGTCGTACTTTGCGGCCAAGGCCTCCCTGCGCCGGCGACGCTCGCCGCGGAATCGCGCGACCTCGCGCGTGGCCTGCGCGAGCTCCAGCAGGTTTTCGACAGTCGCCACCAGCTTGTTGTCGTCCCATGGCTTGGACATGTAATCCGCGGCGCCCGACTTCACCAATTCGATCGCGGTTTCCAGATGCGCCCAGGCCGTGAGCAGCACGATCGGCAGGTCCGGATGAGCGGCACGGATCGCGCGAAACAGCGCAATGCCTTCCTCGCCCGAAGTCGTGTCGGCAGCGAAGTTCATGTCCTGCACCACCACATCGACGGCTTCGTCGGCGAGCATCGCCAGCCCGCGCGCGGGGGTGTCGGCATGCAGGGTGCGGATCTCGCGCAAGCCGAACAGCAGCTCGAGCGCGGTGCTCACCGCAGGGTTGTCGTCGATCACCAGAACGGTGCGCATGGAATCATCGTCGGGTCGGGGTCGGCGCATCCCTGCATGGATGCAGCGATGCGCCGAAAGGTTGAAGAACTGGCTGCGCAGCGTGGCATGCGACGCAAGCCTGCGACAAGCGCGCAGTCATACGCTGCGCGTTGCCACCGCCGGTGGTACGCGCGAAGCGCGCAGCGCCGGGCCGAGCACCGCCAGCTGACCCAAGGTCCACAGGCAAAGGAAGCCGACCGGGACGTAGTGCCACGGCAGGCGCGGCGCCTGGAACGCCGACATCAGCCACAGGCTCAGCGCATAGGCCAGCACGCCGCCGACGACGAGGCCGATCGAGGTGATGATGAAGTTCTCGAGCTGGAAATAGCGCAGGATGTCGAACCGGGTTGCCCCGAGCGCACGCCGCGTGCCGATCTGCCGGGTGCGCTGTGCCACCCAGAAGCTGGCCATGCCGACAATGCCCAGCGCAGTGATCGCGAGCAGGGCGAAGATCACCGCACCGAGGATGATCGCCATCGCCCGATCATTGGCATAGCCTTCGGCGCGCACTTGCTCGAGCGTGCGCACCTTGCTGAGGATGCGGCTGGGATTGGCCTCCTGCAGTTTCTGCTCGACGACCTTGATCACCTCGTCGCGCCGCCCGGGTTCGGCGCGGACGACGTAACGCGTGGCATTGCCGTACGGAAACAGGACCGGCGCCAGGGTCGAGTTGTCGATGAAGTCCGAGTCGAGCCACGGCGTCTGCAAGCGTTCGACGATGCCGATGATCGTGCTGGCCGGCCCTTCGTTGTCGTAATAGACCTGCTTGCCGAGTGCATCGCCATCGGGAAACAGGCGCTGCGCCAAGGCCCGCGTGACGATGACACTGGTCGGCACGACGCGTTCGTTGAAGGTCTTGAACTGGACTTCCTCGGGCTTGAAGTCGCGACCTTCGACGAGCTGGACGCCGTAGGCCGACAGACCGTGCGCATCGACCAAGTAGAGCGCAGTCGATGCGGTGTCGGTGGTCTGGTTCGGCTTGAGGCTGACGCCGGTCGACCAGCCGCTCTGGCTCATCGGCACCGTGATCGCACTGGTCGCATCGGCAACGCCGGGCAGGCTGCGCAACAGCGCCAGATCGGCCTGTTGCGAGCTCTTGACGTCGAAACCCTGACCGAAACCCGTGCTCGAAATGATGAAGGTGTCGGCTTCGTTCATGCCGCTGGGGCGATCCATGCGCTGCAGTCGCTCATGGATGATGAACAGCGCATTGCAGACGATCGCAAGCGTGAGCGCGACCTGCAGGCCGATCAGGATCATCGACACCTTGCTGCGCATGAGGGCGGAAAGGATGGGGCGGATTTCCATGGCGTGGGTCCTGGAAGCGGGGAATGCTGAATCGGGAAGCGGGAATCGGGTGATGAGAGATGAGAGATGAGTGCCGGATGTCAGATCAGAAACGAACATCGCTCTTGATGATTCCCGACTCCCGACTCCCGATCCTCGGCCCTTCAGAGCTTGAGCTGCGTCGCCGGCTGCACACGACAGGCACGCCAGGTCGGATACAGCCCGGCCAGGATCGCCGAGACCACCGCCAGCACGAGGGTGGTGGCAACCATGGTCAGGTCGAGCGTGGCCACGGTCTTGTATTCGGCATACAGCGCGCGCACGGCGAGCAGGCCCACACCGGTGAGAACGAGCCCGAGCACGCCGCCACTGATGCCGATCACGCCCGACTCGATGAGGAACTGCTTGAACACCTCGCGCCGGCTCGCGCCCAGTGCGCGGCGCAAGCCGATTTCGCCGGCCTTGCGCGAGAACTTGGCGAGCAACAGACCGATCGTGTTGACCAGACACACCACGAGGAAAGCAAAACCGAGCCCGGTCTGCACCTGCACGTCGCGCGAGACGACGCGCTGATCAACCATCCACTGATTGACATCGAGCAGGCGATTGTTGAGCGGACGCGGAAAGCGACCGAGCTTCTTCTGCTCGTTGACGTAGTTGTCGAGGAAGGCGTGGTATTCGGCCAGCCGCGCCGGCGAGTCGAGCTGCACCCACATCTGGATCCACACGCAGTCCGAATCCAGATACGCATCCCAGCCGGTTCCCGGCGCGCGCCAGCAGCTGTTGTTGCCCGAGGCGCGCTGCTTGAGATCGATCATGGTGGTGAAGGGCACGAAGTACTCGTCGGGCTCGGCGAAGGCGCCGACGGTGAGGTCGTAATAGCGCGTACGCAATTTCCAATCGGCAAGCACGCCGACGATCGTGTAGTCGGCGCCATCGAGGCGCACGCTGCGTCCGGTGCTGTCCTGGCCGCCGAACAGCTTTTCGTTCATCTCGCTGCCCAGAACGATCACCCGCGCATGGCCCGCATCCTGATCGCGGTTCCAGCCGTGGCCGTAGCGAAACGGCGGCTCGAACATCGCGAAGAAGTCAGCGAAGGTCGCCCGGCCCTGCGCCTGAAACGGTTTGACTTCGCGATTCTCCGGCTGCACCGGCTTGACCACCTTGAACATCGCCGTCTGCTTGTCGGCCTTGGCCGCCGTCATCAGCGCCGTGGCGTCGCGATAGGTGACCTGATCAGGCGGCCGGCCATCCTCGGTATAGGGTGCGTCAGCGCCCCAGTTGTCGAGCTGCACGTAATGCAGCTTGTCGCTTTTCCACGGAATCGGATCGCTGCCCATGAGATGCATCACGGTCAGCGTGGTCATGCTCGCGGCAATGCCCATCGCAATGCCGACGATCATCAAGGCCGTGAGGATCGGGTTGCGCTTGAGGCTGCGCAGGCCCAGTTGCAGGTAGTAGGCGAACATGGCGCGATCCTCAGGCAATTGCCGTGTCGGCGGCGGCAGCGGAACTGCTTTGGCGCAGCGAAGCCTCGGCATCGAAGTCGGTCACCTGACCGTCGATGACGTGCACGTTGCGCTGCGCACGCGCCGCCAACTCCGGATCGTGCGTGACCATCACGATCGTCGTGCCCTGGCCATTGATCTCTTCGAGCAGCTCCATCACGCCGCGCGCCATCAGCGAATCGAGGTTGCCGGTCGGCTCGTCGGCGAGCAGCAGGCGCGGCGAACCGGCCAGCGCACGCGCGATCGCGACGCGCTGCTGCTGACCACCCGACAGTTCGGACGGGTAATGCTTCATGCGCGAGGACAGACCGACGCGACCCAGCGCTTCCTCGATGCGGCGCTTGCGTTCGGCCGCGCCGTAGCCGCGATAGCGCAGCGGAACATCGACGTTGTCGAACAAGTTGAGATCGGGAATCAGGTTGAAGCCCTGGAAGATGAAGCCGATCTTCTCGTTGCGCAGGCGCGAGCGGCCATTGTCATCGAGTCCGTGCACATCGACGCCATCGAGCAGATAACTGCCGCCGGTAAACTCTTCGAGCAGGCCGGCGATGTTGAGGAAGGTGGTCTTGCCAGAACCCGAGGGGCCGGTGACGGCGACGAATTCGCCTTCGGCCACGTTGATCGAGAAATCGCGCAGCGCATAGGTCTCGATCAGGTGCGTGCGGTAGACCTTCTGCAGGTGGGTCATCTTCAACATGGATGCAGCCTCGTCTGGGTGTAACGGTGGGTTGTGCGGGTGTGGGCAAGCAGTGGCGGTTTCACGCGCGGCGTGACGGCGATTCAGTTGAGCGCGACGCGCTGCGCGCCCTTGAACTCGTCGGTGCCGGAAATCACGATGCGGTCGCCTTCCTTGACACCACTGACGATTTCGACCGCGTTGAGGCTGGTCGCTCCGACCTGGATCGGCGTGCGCTCGGCAACCTGGCCGCGCACGACATAGGCGACGCGCCCGGCGCCGGAATCGACGAACGGCCCGCGCTCGACCATCAGCACGTTCGGATGCTCGTCCATGAGGATGCGCGTGGTCAGACGCTGGTTCTGGCGCAGGCCTTCAGGCTTGTCACCACTGAAGCGGATGCGACCGACCACCTGACCATCGACGACTTCGGGCGAGATCGCGCTGACCTGCCCGGCATATTTGCCATTGGCATCCTGGATCTCGGCGCTCATGCCCGGGCCCAGTTCGCGCGCAAAGGTCTCGGGCACGCGCACTTCGATTTCGAAGGCACTGAGGTCCACCACGCTGAGCACGCCCGCACCCGCCACGACGTTGGCGCGCTGCTGCACCAGCAATTGACCAACCTGACCATCGACCGGCGAGCGCATCTTGAGCTCGTCGACCTGACGCGCGAGGTCATCGACCAGTAGCTTCTGGCGATCGTGCGCGAAGCGCTTGGTCTTGAGTTCGAAGGCAAGCGTCTCGCGATCGAGGCCGACATTGCGCCTGGCGTTGGCCTCTCCGAGTCTGGCCTTGGCCAGCGCATCCCTGGCACGCAGCACCGGCATTTCCGCCTGCGCGCCCATTTCGAAGGCGCGGCGATTGCGCTCGACCTCACGCTCAGCGGTTTCGCGGTCGATCACGGCTTGTTCGTAAGCGGTCTGCGAGGCGGCCTCGGCCTTGCGATTGGCGATCGCCGCGCGTTCGACTTCCAGCTCCAGGCCATCGAGCGTGGCCTGCTCCTGCTTGAGGCGATTGCTCAGTTCCGGCGAATCGATCACCGCCAGCACCTCGCCCTTCTCCACCTTGTCGCCGGCCTGCACTTCCAGACTCACCGTGCCGCCATTGCGCGCATAGAGCGTCGGGCTGTTGGCCGCCACCACGGTGCCCTGCACCGAAACATCGCGCACCAGATCACCGCGCCTGACCTCGGCAATGCGCAGGCGCGCGGTACTCGCGGTCGAATCGGCGGAAAGCAAGCGCATTGCGGTTGGCGTGATTGCGGCAATGATCGCGAGCACGACGAGCGCAACGGCGGCAATCATCATGGGCTTGCGCCGATTGACCGGCTGGGTGACGACGCGATCCTGGGCTGACGTGTCGCGGATCATGGGGTGAGGTACCTGCGGGGCGGCTGCACGTAGCACATCCTCAGCAAGGCCCATGCCAACACGCAGATTGTTGATCTGCTTGGATATTTCAAGAAAGTAACCGCAGCGGACAGTGTCCGCCTCAAGCCACGGACGCGCGGCGGACAGACTTCCGGGCGACGCAGACCCGCCTCAGCCGTCGAGCTCGCCCCAGCGCAGGTAAGCTGCATCGAGATCGCGCTGCAGGCTCGCCAGTTCCTCGTTGGTCGCAACGATCTTCGCGCCGTCCTGCTGGTAGAACGCCGGCTCCTGCATGCGCGCACTGAGCGCGCCTATCTGCGTTTCGAGCGCTTCGATCCGCTGCGGCAACTGCGCCAGTTCGCGCGTTTCGTTGAAGCCGAGCTTGCGCCTTGCGGGCGCGGCATCCGTCGTCGTTGTCGCCGGCGCACTTGAAGCGGCGCTTTCGCGCGGCGCGGGCTTTTTTTCCATCGCAGCGACATCGCCACGCGTGCGCGCAGTCGGGCGCTGCCGCAACCAGTCGCTGTAGCCGCCGACGTATTCGCCGACCCCGCCCTCGCCTTCGAGCGCGAGCGTCGAGGTCACCACGTTGTCGAGAAACTCGCGATCGTGCGACACCAGCAGCAAGGTACCGGCATAGGCCGCGAGCAGTTCTTCGAGCAGTTCGAGCGTCTCCACGTCGAGGTCGTTGGTCGGCTCGTCCATGATCAGGAGGTTGGATGGCTTGGCGAACAGCTTGGCCAGCAACAGGCGGTTGCGCTCGCCGCCCGAGAGCGCGGTGATCGGTGCGCGGGCACGTTCGGGCGTGAACAGGAAATCCTGCAGATAGCCGAGCGCATGCTTGCGGCTGCCGTCGATCTCGATGTACTCGCGTCCCTCGGCGACATTGTCGAGCGCCGACAATTCTTCGCGCAGGCTCGTGCGATGCTGGTCGAACACCGCGATCTGCAAATTGGTGCCGAGCGTGATCTCACCCGACTGCGGCTCGAGTTCGCCGAGCAGCAGCTTGAGCAAGGTGGTCTTGCCCGAGCCGTTGGGTCCGATCAGGCCGATGCGATCGCCGCGCTGGATCGTGGTCGAGAAGCCTTTCACGATCGGCCGCCCGGCATAGGCGAACCCGACATTCTCGGCCTCGACCACGCGCCGACCCGAGGTCCCCGCGTCACTCGTGCGCATGCGCACGCGGCCCTGCACTTCGCGTCGCTGCGCACGCTCGCGACGCATCGCCTCAAGCGCGCGCACACGCCCCTCGTTGCGCGTGCGCCGCGCCTTGATGCCCTGGCGGATCCACACTTCTTCCTGCGCGAGTTTCTTGTCGAACAGCGCATGCGCCTGCGCCTGCGCATGCAGGCGTTCCTCGCGGCGGCGCAGGTAGTTGTCGTAGTCGCCCGGCCAGCTCGTGACCTGACCGCGATCGATCTCGACGATGCGTGTGGCGAGCTGACGCAGGAAGCGGCGGTCGTGGGTGACGAAGGCGACGCTGCCCGGGAAGTCGAACAGGAGTTTTTCCAGCCAATCGATCGCCTCGATGTCCAGATGGTTGGTCGGCTCATCGAGCAGCAGCAGGTCGGGGTCGAGCACGAGCGAACGCGCAAGCAGCACGCGGCGCTTCATGCCGCCCGAGAGCGCGGAGAACTCCGCCGCCTCGTCGAGTTCGAGGCGGGTGAGCACGCGCGTCACGCGCTGGTCGAGGTTCCAGCCATTGCCGGCGTCGATGCGCGCCTGTACCGCGGCGAGCTGCGCGGCCGCGCCCTCGACTTCGAGATGGTGCGTGAGGTGATGGAACTGCGCGAGCAGTGCGCCCAGATCGCCGAGCGCACCCGCGACCACGTCGAACACCGAACCTGAAACCTCGTGCGGCACTTCCTGCGCGAGGCGGGCGATGCGCACGCCACCCTGCACGCGTACCTCGCCATCATCGGGGCGCAATTCGCCTTCGATCAGGCGCAGCAAGGTCGACTTGCCGGCGCCGTTGCGGCCGACAATGCAGACGCGTTCGCCCGGCTCGATCACGAGATCGACGTGTTCGAGCAACAGCGGACCGCCGACACCGTAGTCGACGCCAAGCAACTGGATCAGGGCCATGTGTCTCTCAGTTCCTCATGCCGCGCGGCTCAGTTCGCCGCGGCGCGCCGCCATCGCCTGTTCGACCACGCGCCAATCAGCATCGCTGCGATGCGCCTGTTCGCTGAGCACGCGACGAAACGCGCGCGCACCCGGCAATCCCTGATACAGGCCGAGTATGTGGCGCGTGACATGCTGCAGGCGATCGCCCGCCGCCAGATGCGCTTCCACGTATGGACGCAGGCGTGCCAATACCTCGTCGCGCGTCGGCAAGGGCGCGCCGAACAGGGTCTGTTCGAGTTCGGCCAGAATCCAGGGCTCGTGATAGGCGGCGCGGCCGAGCATCACGCCATCGACGTGTTGCAGATGTTCGCGCACCGCTTCGACGCGGGTGATGCCACCGTTGATGATGATGGCGAGCTGCGGATGTTCGCGCTTGAGGCGATGAACGCGCTCGTGGTTGAGCGGCGGCACCTCGCGATTTTCCTTCGGCGACAGGCCCTGCAACCAGGCTTTGCGTGCATGCACGATGAAGGTATCGCAGCCGGCGCCGTGCACCTGCTCGACGAACTCGGCCAGCCCCGCGTACTCGTCCTGCTCGTCAACGCCAATGCGGCACTTGACCGTGACCGCGACCGCGCACCCCACCAGCGCTTCGCGCATCGCGCGCACGCAGTCGGCCACCAGCGCCGGCTCGCGCATGAGGCAGGCGCCGAAGCGCCCCGACTGCACGCGATCGGATGGACAGCCGACGTTGAGGTTGATTTCCTCGTAGCCGAAGTCGGCGCCGATCCGCGCCGCCTGCGCCAGTTCCACCGGCTCGCTGCCGCCCAGTTGCAGCGCCAGCGGATGCTCGACCACGTCATGCCCGAGCAGCCGCGCACGATCGCCGTGGATCACCGCCGCCGCAGTCACCATCTCGGTGTAGAGCAAGGCATGCGGCGCGAGCAGGCGATGAAAATACCGGCAATGCCGATCGGTCCAGTCCATCATCGGCGCGACGCAAAGCCTGCGATCAAGCGCAGTGCTGGGATTGGCCGCATCGTTCATCGGCGGCGTGTCGGCAAGACGGGGGTGCATGCCCGCTAGTTTAGCGTTTGCCTGAGAAACATCAGGGAAACTGAACCGCCCCGCCTTTCGTGGAGGCTTCGTTGGCCCAAGCCACCCCATCGCCGCATCGCCTGCCGACGGCCTGGGCACATCGCCTTGCGAGGACCGCTCTGCCGGTGAGATTCGACGATCGACGTGCAAACGCACAGCCTGGCGAGGACCCACACAGCGTAAGCTCTCCAGCCTCCATGAATCCGCCCATCATCGCCGCTTGGAAGGGCGGCCCAACCGCCTCCCGAAGCCGGTTTTGCGTGGGGATGCCGCTGCCAAAGTCAATTCTTGAATCAGGCCGCTGCAGCAGCTAGTGTCAGCCTGAATATCCTTGTCCGGGACGGTGCGTTGCTGCGCCGCCTTTCGCGTTGGAGCGAATCATGTCCAAGCAGGCGTCACCCGCCATCACCTTGAGCAACCGCGATTTCGATCGTCTCGACGCGCTGCTCGACACACCGCAGTGGCAGCACAATGCGACCGCGCAGGCCCTGCGCGCGGAGCTCGATCGTGCCCAGGTGCTCGCACCGGACAAGATCCCCGGCAATCTGGTGACGATGAACTCGACCGTGACCTGCGTCGAGGAACTGGGTGGCAAGGAACACACGCTGACGCTGTGTTATCCGGCCGAAGCCGATGCCGCCAAGGGCCGTATTTCCGTGCTCGCCCCGGTCGGCGCGGCCTTGCTCGGCCTCACGGTCGGCCAGACGATCGATTGGAAGACACCCGACGGGCAACCGCTGCGCCTGCGCGTGACCGCGGTCACCTTCCAGCCCGAAGCTGCCGGTCAATTGCACCGCTGAGCGGCGGCGTTCGCGCGGATGAGCCTGCTGCTGATCCACAACGCCGAAGTCTTTGCGCCCGCCGCGCTGGGTGTGCGTCATCTGCTGCTTGGTGGCGGACACATCCTGTGGATGGGCCGCGAACGCCCGGATCTGCCCGTCGCGCTTGCGCCGCGAGTCATCGATCTCGAAGGCCGCCGTCTGATTCCCGGCTTGATCGACGGCCATGTGCATGTGACCGGTGGCGGCGGCGAAGGCGGCTATCACACGCGCGTGCCGCCGCTCGCGCTGTCGCGTTTCACCGCCCACGGCATCACCACGGTGGTCGGCTTGCTCGGCACCGACGACGTGATGCGCGGTCCGCGCGAACTGCTCGCTGGCGTGTATGCGCTGCGCGCGGAAGGATTGTCGGCATTCGCTTATGCCGGTGGTTATCACCTGCCCCTGGCGACGCTCACCGGCACCGTGCGCGGCGATCTGGTCTTCATCGACGCATTGATCGGCGCGGGCGAGGTGGCGCTGAGCGATCACCGTTCGAGCCAGCCCACACTCGATGAATTGTTGCGACTGGCGGCCGAAGTGCATGTCGCTGGCCTGCTCACGGGCAAGGCGGGCATTGTCCACCTGCACCTCGGTGACGGGCCACGCGGCCTCGAACTCGTGCGCCAGGCGCTGGCCACCAGCGAACTGCCCGCGCGCGTGTTCCAGCCCACCCACGTCAACCGGCGCAAGGCCCTGTTTGAGGAAGCGATCGCGCTTGCGCGCGGCGGCAGCCACATCGACCTCACCGCCTTCCCGGTCGAGGACGGCGAGGATGCCTGGAGCGCGAGCGACGCGCTGATCCGCTATCTCGACAGCGGCGCACCGGCGCAAGGCGTGAGCATCAGTTCCGATGCCGGAGGCTCGCTGCCCTGCTTCGATACCTGTGGCCACATGACGCACATGGACGTGGGCGATTCCGGCGCCTTGCTGGCCACGCTGAACGAACTGCTCGCGCGAGGCGTGCCGCTGCCGCAGGTGCTGCCGGCCTTCACCAGCAATCCCGCACACCTGCTGCGTCTGGCGCGCAAGGGTCGCGTCGAAGTCGGCGCCGACGCCGACCTCGTCGCACTCGCGGCGGATGGCAGCGCCGATCTCGTGATCGCCGGCGGCGTCGTGCACGTGCGCGATGGCCAGTTGCAGATCCGCGGAACCTTCGAAAGCGCGCGCCGAGAAACCAGAGATTGAAACGGGGTAGAAGATGTGTCCAAGCAGGGTACGTGAGGGAAGCGAGCGCGGTTGGATCGTGCCGATCGGCGGCGCCGAGCACAAGGAACACGACACGCGCATCCTCACGCGCTTCGTCGAACTGTGCGGCGGTGATGACGCCGACATCGTGGTGATTCCGACCGCAAGCCAGCGTGCCGATACCGGCAAGCGCTACGAGCACATTTTTTCCGAGCTCGGCGCGGGCCAGGTCACCGCGCTCGACTTCGATACGCGCCGCGATGCCGCCGAACGCAACCGCCTCGAACGTCTCGAACGCGCCAATGGCATCTTCTTCACCGGCGGCAACCAGTTGCGCCTGTCCACCGTGCTTGGCGGCACGCCGATCGCCAAGCTCATCCGTCTGCAGAACGCCAACGGCGTGCACGTCGCCGGCACCAGTGCAGGCGCGGCGATCCTGTCCGAACACATGATCGCGTTCGGCAAGGAAGGCGGCTCGCCGACCGCATCGAGCGTGCGTCTTGCGCCCGGACTCGGCCTCACCAACCGCTTCGTCATCGATCAGCATTTCCGCCAGCGCGACCGCCTCGGACGCCTGCTCGCCGCGCTCGCCTACAACCCCTTCGCGGTCGGCATTGGCCTGGACGAGGATACCGCCGCGTTCATCCGCCCCGACAACACGCTCGAAGTCGAAGGCTCGGGGGGCATCACCGTGGTCGATGCCAGCGAGCTGGAGTTTTCATCGATGGATCAAGCCGGCGAGAACGAGCCGGTGTGCCTGCTCGGTCTCAAGATCCACATCCTCGTCGCCGGCGCGACGTTCAACCTGCACACGCGCCGAGCCTCGTCGGGTTCGCTCGCCGCAAGCAAGCTCGACTCCTGAGCACCGCTGCACTCGCAACATGCCCAAGACCACGATTGCAGGCATCATCCAAACCTGATCTCACAGCGGAGGCTCCATGCGCGTCCTCAATCGTTCGGTCTACGTCGGCCCATCGACCTACGCGCATTTCCCGGTCATAAAACTGGAACTGGATCTGGGCGAGCTGGAGCACTGGCCCACCGCCCGCCTCGGCGAATCCTTCATCGGTGGTCTCGTCGAGGCCCTGCCCGGCCTTGCCGAACACGGATGTTCCTACCGCGAGCCCGGCGGCTTCCTGCGCCGCATGCGCGAGGACGAAGGTACCTGGCTCGGCCATGTCCTCGAACACGTCGCGCTGGAACTGCAGAACATCGCCGGCGAAGACGTGACCTTCGGCAAGACGCGCAGCATCAGCGATGATCGGCCGGGCATCTACAGCGTGGTCTACGAATACGCGCAGCGCGAAGAAGGCATCGCTGCGGGCGAGCTCGCGCTCAAGCTCATCACCTCGCTGCTGCCGCCGAACCTGCGCAGCGCGGGCGATATCGACGTCGAATGGTCGTGGCCGCAGGCGCGCGATGAGTTCATCCGCTACGCGCAGCGGCGTGCGCTCGGCCCTTCGACGGCCTCGCTGGTGCGTGCGGCCGAACAGCGCGGCATTCCGTGGCTGCGCCTCAACGACCAATCGCTGGTGCAACTGGGTCATGGCAAATACCAGCAGCGCATCCAGGCCACGGTCACCGGCAAGACCTCGCACATCGCGGTCGAGCTGGCCAGCGACAAGGAAGAAACCAACAAGATCCTCGGCTCGCTCGGCCTGCCGGTGCCGCAGCAGGAACTCGTGCAGAGTGAAGATCAGGCGGTGCGCGCGGCGCGGCGTCTGGGTTATCCGGTGGTGACCAAGCCCTACAACGGCAACCACGGTCGTGGCATCTCGATTCACCTGAGCAGCGACGAGGAAGTGCGCGCGGGCTTTGTCGCCGCGCGCGAGCACTCGCGTTCGGTGATCGTCGAAACCTTCCTGCAGGGCGATGACCATCGCCTGCTGGTGGTCAATGGGCAACTCATTGCCGCGACCCGGCGCACGCCCGGTCACGTGGTCGGCGATGGCAGGCGCACGATTCGCGAGCTGATCGACATCGTCAATCAGGATCCGCGCCGCGGCGTCGGCCATGAAAAGGTGTTGACGCGGCTCAACCTCGACCGCGAGGCCGAGATGATGCTCGCGCGCATCGGCAGCACCGCCGATTCGGTGCCCAAGGCAGGCGATGTGGTGTACCTGCGCTCGACCGCAAACCTGTCCACCGGCGGCACCGCGACGGACGTCACCGACATCATCCATCCCGACAACCGCGACATGGCCGAACGTGCGGTGCGCGCGATCGGACTCGATGTCGGCGGCGTCGATTTTCTCGCGCCCAACATCGCCGAGAGCTACCGCAAGGCCGGTGGCGGCATCTGCGAGATCAATGCCGCGCCGGGATTTCGCATGCACGTGAGCCCGAGCGAGGGCACGCCGCGCGATGCGGCCGGCCCGGTGATCGACATGCTGTTCCCGCCGGGCACGCCCGCGCGCGTGCCGATCGCGGCGATCACCGGCACCAACGGCAAGACCACCACCGCGCGCATGCTTGCGCACATCACCAAGATGGCCGGCTTCACGCCCGGGCTCACCTCGACCGATGGCGTCTACATCGATGGCCAGCGCACCGTCGAAGGCGACATGACCGGGCCGGTCTCGGCACGCATGGTGCTGGCCGATCCGAGCATCGACATCGCGGTGCTGGAAACCGCGCGCGGCGGCCTGCTGCGCGCTGGCATGGGCGTGCGCCACGTCAACGTCGGCGCCGTGCTCAACATCCAGTCCGATCATCTGGGCATGAAAGGCATCGACTCGCTCGAACAACTCGCCGAGGTCAAGCGCATCGTGGTCGAGGTGGCGCAGGATTGCGCGGTGCTCAACGCCGATGATCCGAACGTGCTCAAGATGTCGGGCTACACCGATGCGAAGATCATCTGCTATGTGACGATGAATCCCTCGCACGCGCTGGTGCGCGAGCACGTACGCGCGGGCGGCCGTGCCTGCGCGCTCGAGGCCGGCGTCAATGGCGCGATGATCACGCTCTACGACAAGAACAATCACGTGCCGCTGCTGTGGACGCACTTGATCCCGGCCACGCTCGAAGGTCGCGCGCTGCACAACGTGCAGAACGCGATGTTCGCAGCGGCGATGGCGTATTCGCTCGGGATCAAGCTCGATGCGATCCGCCAGGGCCTGCGCACCTTCGACACCACCTTCTTCCAGGCGCCCGGACGCATGAACGTCTATGACGAGCATCCGTTCAAGGTGCTGTTCGACTACGGCCACAATGCGGCCGCAGTCGCGGCGATGGCCGATCTGGCCACGCGGCTGGATGTCAGCGGGCGCCGCATCGTCGTGGTCGCCGGCCCCGGCGATCGCCGCGACGAGGATCTGGTGGCGATCGCGCAGGCGGTCGCCGGTCGCTTCGACCACTACATCTGCCGCCGCGACGATGCCTTACGCGGTCGTGATGGCGATGAAGTGCCGCGCATCATCGCGCGCGCACTCGTCGTTGCGGGCGTCGCGAAGGAAGCGATCGAGGAAATCCCCGACGAACAAAAGGCGATCGACGCCGCGCTCGCAATGGGCCGTCCCGGCGACCTGCTGCTGATCTTCGCCGATTCGCTGGTGCGCTCGTGGAAGCAGATCATCCGCTTCCAGCCCGATGGCGCGCCGCGCAAGGTCGCACCCGCTCCGGCGCCGGCACCCGTGGCCACGCCCGAACCGGTGTTCGACGAAGCGAGCTTCGCCGCATTGGGCAACATCGTGCGCGACGAACGCGGCATCCGCCTGTCCCGGGAGAGCGACGACTGAACACCGCGCCGCAGTTCCTTGCCTTCGAGGACTCCCGCCGTCTCACCGGCCCCAACCCGTACTTCGCGCAAGTCGGCGCCGTGCTCGAAACCTGCGGCGTCGCGATCGACGCTGCGCTGGTGTCTGGCTGGCGCGAGCATGTGGTGCAGATGAACCGCCAACTCGACTGGCCCGAACCGACCCTGGTCGCACGCGTGCACGCGCGCGACGCCTCGCTCGCATTCAGCGCGCCGCTCGATCAGTTGCTCAGCGCGACCGAGGTCAACGAATGGGCCTGGCTGGCCGCCTTGCTCGCCGGCGGCCACGCGCCGCTGTTGTTGTTCGCGCCCGGTCATCCGGCTGCATGGGACGTGGACCTCGCGCTGCATACCCTGCAAGCGCATGCGCGCGCGGAGCGCTCGCCGGCGCTGCTTGCGCTGGTCGCCGCGGCCGAAGCACGCAGGCTGAGCGTGCTGATCGACGAGGACACGTTGTCGATCGGCATGGGCGATGGCTGTCGCAGCTTCGCACGCGAGGCCCTGCCCGATCCGGCAACGCTGGACTGGAATCGCATGCACGACGTGCCGGTCGCGCTGGTCACCGGATCCAATGGCAAGACCACCACCACACGGCTGCTCGCCGCGTTCACGCGCGCCCACGGTTGGCACACCGCCTGCACCTGCACCGATGGCGTACTGGTCGACACGCGCGAGCTCGCGGCTGGTGATTACTCCGGCCCCGCCGGTGCGCGGGTCGCCTTGCGCGCGCCGGGCATAGACGCGGCGATTCTCGAAACCGCACGCGGTGGATTGCTGCGCCGTGGTCTCGCGGTCACGCATGCGCGCTGCGCGATCATCACCAACATCAGCGACGATCACTTCGGCGAGTACGGCGTGCATGATCTCGACGATCTCGCCTTCGCCAAGTTCGCCGTCGCGCGCGCGCTTGATGCACACGACGTGCTGATCCTCAACGCCGACGATACCCTGCTGGTGCGCCACGCCGCCGATGTGTCGGTGCCGCTGGCGTGGTTCGCACTCGATGCCGACGCACCGCTGCTGCGCGAGCATCGCGCGCGGGGCGGCATCACCTGCGGCGTACGCGACGGCCATCTCGTGCTCGAACAGGGCGCAGCCAGCGAGGATCTGGGCGCGATCACCGCGATGCCGCTGAGCCTCGACGGCAGCGCGCACTACAACGTCGCAAACATCGCCGCTGCGGTGATCGCTGCGCACGTGCTTGGCGTGAAGGCCACACAGATGCGTGCGGTGCTCGCACGCTTCGGCGCCGATCCACGCGACAACCCGGGCCGCTTGCAGAGCCTTGATCTGGGCGGCGTGCGCGTATTGGTCGACTATGCGCACAACCCGGACGGCCTGCGCGGCCTGCTGCAACTGGCCAAACCCGCTGCGGGCGAACGCCTCGCCCTGCTGCTCGGGCAAGCCGGCAACCGCGAGGACGGAGAGATCCGTGAACTCGCGGGCGTCGCCGCCGAGTTTGCGCCCGATCGCATCGTGCTCAAGGACATGAGCGGCATGCTGCGCGGACGCACAGTCGGCGAAGTGCCCGCGCTGCTGCGTGAGGAACTGCTGCGCCGCGGACTGCGCGATGAAAAGCTCGTCACCTGCCTCGACGAATACACCGCCGTGCGCACCCTGCTCGCCTGGGCACGCCCAGGCGATACCCTGGTCCTGCCGATCCACGGCAAGCTCGAACGACCCAAGGTCGGCGCCCTGCTCGCGGCGATGCAGGCGATGTCCTGGGTACCGGGGGACGCGCTGCCCGAACCCGCATAGACGCAATCGACACCGCGCCTTCGCGCATCGGCGGAATTGGTGGCGCTCAGCCTACTACCGAACTACGCGCAACTGCGACAAATGAGCACTGCTGCAGGTTGGATCAAAGCGACAGATCACGCAATGCTTATGATCTGAACCATCTGCGGACCAACAGGGCAAAAAGCGTTGAGTTAAGGATGAGCGAGAGGAATCCCTGCAAAATTACTACTAATTGCGTAAGGGAAGTTGTTTCCTTGATATCGCCATACCCTAGCGCTGTAAGGTAATTCATGCTGCTGACAGAAACGCACTGAAAAAAGGACCATGCCGGCTCCAATGTGGCATAAACAAATACGAACATCGCTACAGTCAGCAGGCAAAAATATAGAAGTCGATATGGTCGATATCCGAAGCCTGCAAAAAGGTAAAGAGGCCATGCTTTCGCGCGGCCCCATCCATCAACCTGCGACATCGCGGCCTTCGCCTCGTGATACCAGCAATCATCCTCAAATCTATATAGCCTTAGATCGCCAAAAAGTTGTGCACCTCTAGAAAAGCAAAACCGCGCGTGACCATGCCAATTTCGAGATATGAAACCCTCTCCAATTTGTCGAAAGATAGTCCCAAGTTTCTTTCTCTGCTCAATCGTCATCCTAGGTTCAATCCGGAGCTCGACCTCGGCAGCCATGAATGCCTTCAAGAGCATCGGCAACGTTTCGGTTGCCAGCACGTTCAAGTTCTTAGAATCAAAGATTCTCTCAAGGTCGAGCTTATGCGTGCTATGGCGGACAAAGTTGGATTTGTTCTCCATCCAGAATTCGTCAATCACGCGATGACCCAAATTCAAAAAAATGCCGTCATTGAAATCACTTTTTTCCGATTCACGAATCGCGCTTGGAACATGCTGATCAAATAACCTATCAAAAGATTGGTTGGCCATATAGTGCTCTTTTAACTAATTACCGCTCGTTCTGACACGATAGGTGAACTCGTAAAGGTCGGCCCTATCACATAGGAGGCAAACTTCAACTATTTTGTCTCCAGACCAGACGACACAGTCGAGGCGGACCACTTGTAGCCCGGGCATGGAAAGCATGCCAAGCTGTTCCCGTTCCGAAAGAGTTGGGGCATCTACGTATAGTTTCTCTTGCTTTTCCGTAACCACCATTCCGAGATCAGATAGCACTGCGAAAACATCGTGATTGCCAGTCTGTATATCCTTCCACTTCGTGCCGACAAGCTCATATGGAACATATGAGTCTGCAAGGGCATGGGGAACCCCATCAACGCATTGTAGATGGTAATGGCGCATGAGCATTGAGCACGCGGTGTCTCTGAGTGTTTCCTGGACGAACGTAGGGGCATCTCCAAGTGGCACAAGGGTTAGGGCAATTGTGCGTGTAGTCGGAGATCGCCCTTGAGCGGCGTAGTCTTCCTGAAATGATGCACTGCGGCGCGAGCGTGCCCTGACTCGGCTAACAGTTAATTCGTCCGACGAGCTTTTGTGAAGCAATCCCTCGTCGATAAGTCTGTCTATTGCGCGACGATAATCAATGTCGCTCGCATGGCTGGCTATTGTTGACTTCTCCAAGTCTGCCTCTGCACGCAATTCTCCAGACTTGATCTTGGAGCGAAGTTCGTCATACAACTCGAACCACGTTATGGATGTATCTTCCATCACAGCTTCCCCTGCCTATTTTTGACTTGCCAAAATGGCCTCGATGTCTCTTCCTATTACCTCCGCCATCTTCCCGACAAGAAGACGTCCCTTTTCCGGGGTGGCCTTTGACGGGAAACCAATAATCCCACTCTTCGTGTAATGCCGCATCCCGAAAAGTGTAAGCAATGGACGTTCTGTTGCCTCCCAATCCTCAATCTCATCGTGCCGTACGACTTCTGGCATGGCATACATGAGGATTGACGTTTCCACCTCTCCTCCATGCATGTCTTCGCTTACCGTCTTTTCTACCCCTGCAAATGACATTGCCGCTTGCCAATGTTGGCGCGTCGGGGAGATAAAAACACGTGGTCTAGAAACATTCAATTCTTGGGCGACGTTGACGATTACGTAATTACCACCGTGGCCATTGACCAATACGGTGAGGGGGATGCCATTCGATTCAATTGAAGCTATTAAATCCCTAAGAACATGGATCAATGTTTCCGCAGAGATTGACAACGACGACGGAAATCCCGCATGCTCATGTGAGCATGTGACAGTAATCGGGGACACTAGGAAGCCACCGTATGCGTCACAAATAGCCTTTCCTATCAATCCTGCAATAAGGGTGTCTGTAGTAACCGGTAGGTGCTTACCATGTTGCTCAAAGGAGCCAATCGGAATAATCGCGAAACGCGGTTTGCGATTGGCGATTTCGTAGCAAGTTTCTGTGTTCCATATATTTGTCATACATTTCTCCGCGAATGGGATTTTACTCAAATAGTGAAATAATGCCTGTCACTGTATGTATGATGGGCGGTGAAAATCGCGCTCAGTGATTTCCACGATCAGCCTCCGGGCGAAAACAGACCGGCCAGATCAACCGTCAGCCGATGCCCATTGGCAACCAACCACTGCCGCGCCCGGTCGGCATTCGGGCATAGGCTCTGAACGGTCAGCCAGAACTGCTGGGAGTGATCCGGAATAGCCAAATGCACCATCTCGTGGGTGACGATGTACCGAAGTACGTAGTCGGGCGCCATGATCAGCCGCCAGTTGAGCGACAGATTGCCCAAGCCCGAGCAATTGCCCCACTTGGTGCGCTGCCCCATCACATAGATGCGGTTGGGAGCGCGTTTCAGGCGCTTGCCAATATCGGTGATGTGCTGCGCGATGCGTTCGCGTGCCTGCTTGCGCAGCCAGTTTTCCAGTGAGCGGGCGGCGGCTGTCTTGCTGTCCATCGCACAGGTGATGGTGATTACGCCATCTTCGAGTGCAACCTTGTTCGGGGCGCGCCACTCCTCCGCTCGCACCACGCGCACCGCCGCAGTCTCACCGCGAAATGCAATGCACCCATCGGCACGTTTTTCGGGGCGGCGCGCGGCCAGCAGCTTGCGCGTGCGCTCAAGTTGCTCAATTACCCAATCGCGATTGTCGGCGACGAAGGCGGCGGCCTCGCGACTGTTGCGGCCTTCCGGCAATACAACCTTCACGCCATCCGGCCCAACCTTGATGCGCAGCTTCTTTGCAGCTGCCGAACGCACCAGCCGCCACTCTACTTCCTGCCCGTCGAGCAGAAGGCGCTGCGGTACGTCTGTGTGGGGCGCGTCAGCCAAGGCCATCGCTGTTCACCAGTTCCTCTACCGCTGGCACCAGGAACGGCGGATTCGCATCTCTCGCATCGAAGCCAAGCGCTGCGTAGGCCGGGTTCCACGATTCGGCCAACAGCGACTGCTCCACGCGCATCCTGCCACCCCTCGAGTTGCTCCATCCCGCCGCCAGCAATTGATTGTCGCGCAGATGCGCCACCATGCGCCGCGCGCACTCGGCCAAGTACGCTTCATCCTGATTGGCCGAATACGTGCGCAGCACCGTGAACAAGCCATACTCGCCCGGTTGCACGAGATACAACGCCTTCGGCTCCTCGACCCGTTTGACTGCCTCGTCGGCGATATCCTGCAATTCCTTCAGGCGCTTCTCGGCGGCCTTGTCGGCGGCATCCTTCTGCGCCTTCAAGCGCGCCAGGCGTTCGCCTAGTTGCCGATAGCTGAAACCACTGAAATCGTCCTCGGCCAGTTCGGCGG
Organism: Lysobacterales bacterium; assembly: GCA_002632325.1. GTDB lineage: Bacteria > Pseudomonadota > Gammaproteobacteria > Xanthomonadales > Rhodanobacteraceae > Dokdonella_A. The sequence continues at coordinate 111,557 of NSJK01000005.1, forward strand.
TGAGGATGGCCTCAAGCGCCGCTGCCTTGTCCGCTGGCGAGGGCAGCTCTTCCAGCTTGGTGACGTAGTCCTTGTCGATCTTGAACACCGGCAGCGAATCGGCAATTTCCATGAACGTGGTGTTCTGCTCGATCAGCTCGCGCGTCTTGGCCGACAGTTCGCCGAAGCTGTCGCGCGATGCCGCACCGCGCTGGCGGCGGCGATGCGCGATGTACACGCTGCACAGCCAGTTGTAGACGTAGCGGTGTTCGTACAGCACCGGGTCTGGCGACACCGCTTCCCATAGCCGTTCCAGGCTCTTGAAGTTGTGCTCGAAAATCTTGGCCGCATCCGGGTCCTTGATCGCGCGCAGCGCGGCCAGCAGGCAATCGCGCGTGTCGGCAATGGTGATGCCCGCAAAGCTCTCCATGCAGCGCGCCACTTCGCCGGGCACCGTGGCCTTGAGCTTGTCCCAGTCAATCAGCGCCTCTTCGCGGATGTTCTCGTCGAAGTTCAGCGCCTTGGCCAGGTTGCTGAACACGCCGAAGTAATCCACCACCACGCCGGTGCGCTTGTTCAGCGCAGGCAGCGGGCGGTTGGTGCGGGCGATGGCCTGCAACAGGTTGTGGTCGCGCAGCGGCTTGTCCAGGTACATCACCTGCTCGATCGGCGCATCGAAGCCGGTCAGCAGGCGGTCGCAGACGATCAGGATTTTCAGCGGCGGCTTCCACTTGGCGGTGTCGTTGCCAAAGGCCTCGCGGTTGTAAGCCTCCCACTGCTTCGGCGTCAGCTTGAAGTAGTCGATCAGCTCATCCTGCTTCTGCTTGCCGTAGTGAAAGCGCGCCAGCTCCGGGTCGTCGTTCTGGCCTTCGGAAATGATCACGTCGCACCATTCCGGCTGCAGGCCCTTTTCCTTCAGCTTGGCGTCCAGCGCATCCTTGAAGCGTGCGCAGGCGGTGCGATCCACGCCGACGAGCTGCGCCTTGAAACCGTCGGGGTCGGGGTAGGCCAGAAAGTGCTCCAGCATCTTGCCGACCACGATCTCTACCCGGTCCGGGTGGCGCGCCAGCTCCTTCCACTGCGCGCGCTGGCGCTGGATCAGATCCTTGGCCTCCTCGTCCTCGACCTCCATCTCCTTGCACATGTCCTCGAAGCCGATGTTGAGCGTCTTCTCGTCCACGATGAAGGGCACGCGGTCGCGCTGGTAATGCACCTCCAGCGTGGCGCCGTCCTTGATCGCGCGCTTGATGCCGTAATAGCTCAGGTAACGCTCCTGCTGGCCGTCCACCATCGGGCCAAAATCGCGGTGGGTATTGGTCATGGTGCGGTCGATCGGCGTTCCGGTCAGGCCAAAACGGAAGGCGCGGGGCAGCTTCACCCGCATCGTCATCGCGTAGCTTGCGGCGTTGTCGCCCTTTTGCGAGCGGTGCGCCTCGTCCACCAGGGTGATGATGTTGTCCTCGTCCAGCGGCGCCAGGTCGCCCATCTGCTGGAAGGATTGCAGCGTGGTCACGAAGGTACCGCGCTCGCGCTTCTTGAGGATGGCCTTCAAATCCTGCACGCCCAGCGCCTTGCGCACATTGGGGAAGTCGCAGGCATCGAAGTCGTCGGATATCTGCGTTTTCAGATCGCGCCGGTCCACCACGATCAGCACCGTCGGGTTGGCAAGCGCCGCCTGCCGCCGCAGCTTGTAGGCGGCGAACACCATGGTCAGCGACTTGCCCGAGCCCTGCGTGTGCCAGATCAGGCCGGTGCGATCCTGCGGCGCAACCGGCTTGCCGATCAGCCCCAGCGTGCGATCCACGATGTCATTCACCGCCTCGAACTGCTGGTAGCGCGCCACCTTCTTGATGGTCTTGCCTTTCCTGGTCTCGAACACGCTGAAGTGCTGCAGGAAGTCCAGCACCTGCGCCGGTTTCAGGCGCAGCAGCGCCTTGACCGGCTTTTCCAGCGGGTCATCCGGGTTGTCGGCCTCGGGCTGGTTCCACCAGCCTTTCACCTGCGGGTAGCGCGACAGCCACGGCCCCCAGCTGTCCAGATGACGCTCGATGTCGTCCTTGCTGGCGTCGTGGAACAGCACCGTGCCGTAGCGGAACGTGTCCTCGTCCGCCGCCACGCAGAACACATTGGGCACCAGCATTTGCGGCGCCTGGCGCTGGTAGCGGTGCAACTGGTGCACGGCCTGCGGCCACTCCGCGCCGCTGGCGGTGATGCTCTTGTATTCGGCCACCACCAGCGGGATGCCGTTGACCAGCAGCACCGTGTCGGCGCGACATTGCTTGGTGCCATGCACGCGGTACTGGTTGCTGGCGGTGTAGTCGTTGAGGTGCTGGCGCTCGGGCTCCAGCGCAATGAAGTGCACCGTGCGCGCGCCCTCGCCGGGCACCAGTTCCACGCTCACGCCGTCGCGCAGGCGCTCCAGCGTGTCGCGGTTGGCGCTGAGCCGGTCGGGCGCGTCCATCGTGGTGCGCAGCGCCTTCACCGCCAGCCGGGCCTGCTCGGGCGTGCCAACGTGGGCGTTGATGCGCAGAATGGCCTCGACCAAGAGCGCTTCCACCAGCGGGTCGGCCAGCGGACGCCCGAAGGCCGCCATCGCCGCCTCGTCGCGGTAGGTCCAGCCCAGGCCCGTGTCGCCGGGCGTGGCGCTGCCGTGTCCGGAGAGCCATTGCAGGATGGGCAGTTCGACGTAGCCGGCTTCGCTCATGCGGTGGCTTCCTTTGCAAACAGCGCGGGATCGACGCGCACCGTGCCGGTGAGCAGGTCGTGCATCAGGGATTTTTTGAGTTGCTCCAGCGCCGCGCATTTGCTTTTGAGCGCCCGCAGTGCGGCCTTTGATGCACCCATCACCTCGGCAATCTGCGCTTGCTCTGTCAGCGAAGGCAATGGAAAGGCGAACGCGCGAACCTGCGTCTTGTTGGTGGATGCCAAGTTGGTCGTGCGCTTGGCCACGCGGTTGAAATACCGCTTTGCAATATCCGACTCGACCACCAGCGCGAAAAAGCGCGGATCAAGCTGTGAGCGATCGGTGCGCACGCGAAAAATATGGTTCTGGTGCAGGCAATCTGGAATCTGACCTTCCCACAAGGTGCCGCGACCGAGCTTGTCGAGGTCGCCGCCTTCGGTCATCAACACATCGCCTGGTTCGAGTCGATAGCGCTCCACTTCATCCACGCGAACCTTCACGGTCTTGACCGTGCTCAGATCGAGATGCCCGTCCTGCACGTTAGCCACGCGTAGATAAGGCAGGTCAATGTGCTTGAAGCCAGTCACGTCTTTGCCCAGTGTCACGCCAGAGCCGACCTCGGCAACATCGCCCACGCGCTTGTGCTGCCAATGCACCGGCCTCTTCTTGCCACGATCGAGGAAGTCGTGAAGCAAGGAGTGGTCAAGCATCTCGGCCTTGATCACCGCCTCCCGCGCCCGATCAATCGCCGCATCCACGGCATCCAGCACACGGGCGATGGCGGCTTGCTCGTCCGGGCTCGGCATTGCCAGCCAAACGCGCCCGATTTCACGCCGCGTAATGGCACCGAACGTTGTTCCGCCCGCAAGCCGATGGAACGCGAACATCCCAAAATTGAGCAGGTAGTAAAGAAACTCGCTGGACGCTTCGCTATGGTTGGGAACCAGGGTTTCGCACGATTGGTTTGTCGTCAGTGGTACGCCAGCAATGGCCAGGTTACCGACCGTGCCACGCGTCGAAAAGATGATGGAGCCGGGCGGCACCAGCGTCGCATTCGAGTTGACAAGGCCAGTCTCGGAAATGTGCTCAGCGCCTTCGCGAATGTATTTGCTCTTGTTGGCCGTCAGGTCAGTGGGCGTGATCCACGGCGTCCCGCCATCACGCCAATAAGCGCTGTCACCACGATCCGGCGTCCCGCCGCCAACTACGCGCACAAGATCAGCAACTTGCTTCTCCCGCCAGCCAGTCGGCACGCCCGTCTTGCGGACAACTGCATAGCTCGCATCAAGTCGTGAAGTCATAGCCCACGGCCTTCAAGAGTTGTTGCAAGGTTTTTTCCACAACGTCGAGCGATTGCTCGCTGGCCTGCAACTGCGCGATTGCATCCTTCACCTCCACCCTCGGCTCCGGCTCAAAGGTATCCACATAGCGCGGAATGTTCAGGTTGAATTCGTTCTCGTCGATCTCGTCGATGCCCACCACGCGCGCGTGCTTGAGCAGTTCATCGGCGTCGCCGTAGAGCGCGCCCAGTTCCTGCCCCACGGCATCCACGTCGCGGCGGTCGTCCTCGGCGCGACGGCGGGCCTCGGCGATCTTCTCGTCGCGCTCGGCCACCTTCGCCGCCGCCTTGTCGCGCTGGGCTTGCAGCTTGGCCAGCGCGGCCTCGGCTTTGTCCTTGGCGGTCTTGGCGCTGATCTTCGGCAGTTCGGCCTGTTTGTCGGCCAGCTCCGCATCGAGCTTGGCCAGCCGCGCCGCCGCGTCCGCGTACTCGGCTTGCAGGCGTTCCACCTCGTCGCGCTCGCAGGCAGCAATCTGCTCGCGAATGCGGCCGCTGTGTCGGGCGACGAGTTTGGGCACTTTCACCGCGTCGCCATAGGCCTGCACATGCACCAGGATGCGCATCACGTCCTGCGGGCGCAGCTCGTTCTGGTTGGACAGTTCTCGAAAATGGCGCGCGGCATAGACCAGCAGCACCTTGTCGTGCCGTTCCCTCGGGCGCTGCTTGCGCAAGATCAACAGGCAGGCGGGCACGCCGGCGCCGTAGAACACATTGAGCGGCAGCGAGATCACCGCGTCGATCAGGCGCGATTGCAGCAGGGCCTTGCGGATCAAGTGCTCGTCGTCGGCCTTGCGGCGTTTGATCTTGGGGTTGCCGTCGTCGTCGAATTCGCCGGTTTCTTCCTCCACCTCCGGCTGGCCGCGAAACAGCACGCCCTGCGGGCAGACGATGCCGGCGCGCCCCTGGTCGTTCAGCGAGGCGAGGATGTGCAGGATGAAAGCGTAATCGCCATAACCGGCGGGCGGGGCCTTGAACGGCGTGCCGCGACCGAAGCGGCCGTAGGCGTCCTTGAAGCCTTCCTTGCCGAAGATTTCCTTCTTGAGCTTGTCCTTCTTCTTCTTGTCGTCCGTCTGCTGCTCGGGCTTGAGCCACCAGAACTCGTCGGAGAACGGGAAATTGGCCAGCACCAGCGAGAACTTGCGCACATGGCCGGCGTCGGCCTTGAAGGCCGGGTCGGTGATGGTGGAAACGCCGGCCGCGATGGTGGCCTCCAGCCCGTGCAGCACGGAATTGATCTTGCCGATGGCGGCGTTGCCCCAGTTCATTTCCTGCCCGAAGAACCGGGCGGCGCTGGCGTGGTGGCCGTGCTCGCGCAGAAAGGTGGCCGAGTGCACCAGCATGCCGCCACTGCCGCAGGTGGGGTCGTAAATCTGGTCGCCGGGCTGTGGCTCGAGGATGCGCACCAGGGTGTCCACGACTTCGGGCGGGGTGAAGAACTCGCCCGCCTTGGCGCCGGCGTCGTCGGCGAACTGCTTGATGAGGTACTCGTAGGCGTGCCCCAGCACGTCCGGCGGCACGCTGGCGTTGGAGAGATCGTGCACGTTGAAGTGCTGGATCAGCGCATGCACCACTTCGTTGGGGATCAGCGGCTTGCCGCTGCCGTCCGGCGCGGGCTGCGCCCAGTCCACGGTGAACACGCCGCGCAACTCGTCGTTGGCGTTGGAGACGGCGCGCATTGCCGCGGTGAGCATTTCGCCAAGCTGGGTGGATGCGGCGATCACGTCGCCCCAGCGGCTGCCTTCCGGGATCGCATAGCGGTGTTCGCCACGCGCACGGAACACGGCTTTTTCCTTGTCGCTGAACTGGCGGTTTTGCTGCTTTTCCTGCTCGGCGATGGCCTCGTCGGCCTCGTTTTCCCACTGGTCGCACAGGCGCTTGTAGAACATCAGCGACAGGATGTAGTTCTTGTAGTCCTGCCCGGCGGTCTTGCCGCGCAGGATGTTGGCTGCGCCCCAGAGGTGGGTTTCGAGTTGTTGTTGGGTCAGTCTCATTGTTGTTCCGGAGTCAGTTCCGACTCGCCCATCCAGTAACACAGCAGCGGTGCCGGGACGCGCAAGATTCGAGTGGTGGTGTCGGGCAGGTCGGCAATCACGCCGAAGTCGTCCAGCGATTTGGTGACCACGTAGCCGCGATCAATGGATTTCTGTTGGCAGAGTTCGAGCAATCCCTTGAGGTCGCGCAGGCCGGTGTGCTGGGCGCGGTATTTCACCTCGAAGGGGATGATCTGCCCACCGACTTCGGCGACGAGATCGACTTCTCTGTCCTTCTTGCCGCGCCAATAGGTGAAGCGCACGTTCTGCGCGTAGTAGCGGGCGAACAGGTGCTTGAACACGGCGGTTTCCGTTGCCACGCCCAGGGCGGTGGGGTCTTCGAGAATCGCCTTGCCTTTGAGCATCACCGCCGGTGCGATGGCGGCATCGGCCAGATAGATCTTGAAGCGGGCACGTAGCACGTCCTTGCCGTAGCCGAAGGGCGGCAGGCGGTAGATGAGGTGCGTCGCCTCCAGCAGTTCGATGAAGTTCTGCGCCGTCGGCCGCTTCACCTCCAGATTGGCGCAGAGGTCGACCATGTCGAGCAGGCCGCCATCGTGCATGCACAGGTAGAGGAAGGTGTGCTCCAGGTCCAGCACGCGGCGCACGCCGAACAGTGCGGTCATGTCGCGCTTCAACACCTTGTCGATAATGTCCTCGCGCAGCAGGCGCTGGGCCTGCGTGATGCTGTCTACTTGGGCCGACTGCGGAAAACCGCCGCGGACCAGGTACTCATGGAAATGCCCGACGTAGGGCGCGGCCGCCTCCGTGACACGATAGAAATCGGACTGCGGCCAATCGAACAGATCGCGCAAGGACTTGAGACGAGGCAGTGCCGGCAGCGATAGATTCTTGATCTGGAGATATTCGTAGAACGAGAGCGTCGTCAGACGGATAGTGTGCCAGCGGCCGACACCGGACTCTTGGCCGACCTCGACCAAGGGCATGGCCGAGCCGGTGAAGGCAATGCGCCGATCCTTGCGGAAATCCACCTGATGCTTGACCCAGGTACCCCAGTCGCGAATGAACTGGGCTTCGTCGAGGAACAGATACTCCGGCCCATCGGCCTTCGGTTCGCGCTCGCGCCAAGCTTCGAGCACGGCATCGATGCCGGCGAGTTTGAGGATCGGATGGTCGAACGTGGCGTAGAGGATGTTGGCTGGCGGCACGCCTTCGCGCAGAAGCGCGTCGGCCGCCTGCAGCATCAAGGTGGTTTTGCCGATCTGCCGTGCGCCTGACAGTAGGACGGCACGCGGCGCGGGGGGATTGGTCAGCCAACCGTGCAGTTCCCGAAAAGCCGCACGCCGCCATTTCGGCAGGTCGGCAATGGCCTCATCCCGCCACCAGGGGTTGAACTGGGACAGGACAGCGACAAGCTCCTCTTTTGATACCCTCATGGCCGTCAATCTAACAATAATAGAACCTCAATGCAACTACACATTAACAAAATACCATTTACTACCAAGGTAGCGCGTTTTTCGGGCTGATTTTTGGTACTCCTTTGGCAGGAATAGCTTGGCTTCCTGATCGAACAGCGCGTTCATGTGCTTGTCGTCAATCACATCACGTAGCCCACGATGACCGTCACGCAGACCGCCCTCGATGTCCAGCTCCCGCTGGCCTGGTTCGCACTCGATGCCAACGCACCGCTGCTGGTCGATCATCGCGCACGCGAAGGGCTCACGTGCGGCGTGCGCGACGGCCATCTCATGCTCGAACAGGACGCAGCCAGCGAGGATCTGGGCGCGATCACCGCGATGCCGCTGAGCCTCGGCGGCAGCGCGCACTACAACGTCGCCAACATCGCCGCTGCGGTGATCGCTGCGCACGTGCTTGGCGTGAAGGCCACACAGATGCGTGCGGTGCTCGCACGCTTCGGCGCCGATCCACGCGACAACCCGGGCCGCTTGCAGAGCCTTGATCTGGGCGGCGTGCGCGTATTGGTCGACTATGCGCACAACCCGGACGGCCTGCGCGGCCTGCTGCAACTGGCCAAACCCGCTGCGGGCGAACGCCTCGCCCTGCTGCTCGGGCAAGCCGGCAACCGCGAGGACGGAGAGATCCGTGAACTCGCGGGCGTCGCCGCCGAGTTTGCGCCCGATCGCATCGTGCTCAAGGACATGAGCGGCATGCTGCGCGGACGCACAGTCGGCGAAGTGCCCGCGCTGCTGCGTGAGGAACTGCTGCGCCGCGGACTGCGCGATGAAAAGCTCGTCACCTGCCTCGACGAATACACCGCCGTGCGCACCCTGCTCGCCTGGGCACGCCCAGGTGATACCCTGGTCCTGCCGATCCACGGCAAGCTCGAACGACCCAAGGTCGACGCCCTGCTCGCGGCGATGCAGGCGCAAGGCTGGACCCCAGGCGCACCGCTGCCCGTGCCTGGCTGAGCCGCATCTCGCACGTGGCGCAGCCGACGAACCCCACGGTACGCTTGAGCACGTTGTCTGCTGTCCACGCCCGCGTGTCGCTCGGCCAATCGCAGCCGTGAAACTCCTGCACCGCGTATTTCGTGGCGCGGATTTCTCAAGGAGCACGCCCATGTCGATCCATCGGTTTCGACACCTGCTGACATCCGCTCTCGCCATGATTTGCCTCATCGCGGTCGCACCGAGTCCGAGCAAGGCAGACGACGCCCTGGCCCGCAGCGAGTGCATGCAACGCTGGGGAGGCATCTGGAGTCCGCAGAACGCGAAGTGCGAGCTTGAAACGGGCACCAGGACCGCATGCGAACAGCGCGGCGGGAAAATGGCGCAGGCCGGCAGGATGGGAAGATTCCGCTGCATCGCGTCCTACGCCGATGGCGGCCAACCATGCACCGATTCAGGTCAATGCAAGGGCAAGTGCCTCTTCATGGGCGACGAACAAGAACGCCCCTTGCCGCAACCCGTCGTCGGACAGTGCAGCAGGAACGACAACCCGTTCGGCTGCTTCATCGAAGTCAGGGACGGGAAATTGCTCGCTGGCCTGTGCGTCGATTGACGCATCGAGCGGCAAGCACAAGCGGCATGTGTTCATCGGTCCCATTGCGCGCGATGCCCCATGCTCGTGCATGGAGCCCGGCGCGCAAGCACGCGGGATGACCTTGCCTTGCCTGTCGTATAGCTACGCTATACACTGCCAGCATGATCCGAACCTTCCGGCATAAGGGCATCGAAACCTTTTCCGCACTGGCAAGACTTCGGGCATACAAGCCAAACACGCCACGCGCCTGCGCCTGCAACTGGCACGTCTGAACGCATCGAGCACCCCGCGCGACATGGCCGCGCCCGGTTGGAAGCTGCACCCGCTGCACGGCAGGCTTGCCGACCATTGGGCTGTATGGGTTAGCGGCAACTGGCGCTTGACCTTCACCTTCGAGAATGGCGACGCGGTACTTGTGGACTATCAGGACTATCACTAGGGCAAACATCATGGCCACCATGCACAATCCCCCGCACCCAGGCGAAGTGCTGCGCGAATGGCTGACCGAAATCACCGTGACCGAAGCGGCGAACCGGTTGGGCGTGACGCGCGTTGCGTTGTCGCGCGTGTTGAACGGTTCCGCCGCTGTCAGCGCAGACATGGACTTGCGGCTATCGAAGGCCTTGGGCACGACCCCCGGAAGCTGGTATGCCATGCAAGCCGACTATGACTTGTGGCAAGCGCAGCGCCGGTTCCGCGCAAAAGTACTCCCGATTGGCCGACACACGCACGCATGACCGAGCACCGCGCCCAGGGCTGATCCCCGAACACCCCTCAGCTTCCCCGGCTGGCGCGGGGGGCACGCATCGGGCGGAGGCGTTGCAAAGTCTGCGGAAGTCTGCGCTCGAAACCGCACGTTCCCGCACGCGCAGATTATTTTCCCGACGAGGGGAATCAAACGGCCGCGACACCCGGCAACCGGCGGGCATCGCGCACCGGAAGAGCGCGAACCTGGAACGAATGGGGACTGAACGGGGACTGGCGCGAAGTTTCCAGCCGGCGATGCGCCAGCCTGAAATGCAGGTGATTGATTCAAATGGTGGGCCGTGATGGGATCGAACCATCGACCAATGGATTAAAAGTCCACTGCTCTACCGCTGAGCTAACGGCCCGTCTTCAGACAATAACGCTGTCGCGCGCAGCGCGACGATCACTCCCCCTCTCCCGCCTGCGGGAGAGGGCACGGGGTGAGGGCCGGAAGCGCAAAGCCCAAACACCGCGAACAACCATTTCCCCTCTCCCGCTCGCCGGAGAGGGCAGATCCCGCGATCGAACCGCACGCATCGTGGGGAAACGGGGTCGCGCAGTTTACCTGCGCAAGCGTCTCAGCGGTAGCGCGTGGGATCGGCCACGCCGGCGGCGCGGAAGCCTTCGGCGCGCAGGTGGCAGGCATCGCAATGCGCGCAGGCGCGGCCTTGTGCATCGGCCTGGTAGCACGACACCGTGGTCGAGAAATCCACACCCAGACGCAGACCTTCGCGCACGATGTCGGCCTTGCTCATGGCCATCAGCGGCGCCTGCACTCGGATGCGTGCGCCTTCGACGCCGGCCTTGGTGGCGAGATTGGCGAGCGCATCGAAGGCGGCGATGAACTCGGGTCGGCAGTCGGGATAGCCCGAATAGTCGACCGCGTTCACGCCGCACCAGATCTCGCGCGCGCCCAGCACCTCGGCCCAGCCCAATGCAATCGACAGCATGATCGTGTTGCGTGCAGGCACGTAGGTGATCGGAATGCCCGTACCACCTTCGTCCGGCACATCGATGTCGGCGGTGAGCGCCGATCCACCGATGCTGCGCAGGTCGACCTGCACGAGCTTGTGTTCGATCGCGCCCAGATCAGCCGCGACACGGCGTGCGGCGGCGAGTTCGGAAGCATGGCGTTGACCATAGTCGACACCGAGCGCATGGCAGACCAGGCCGCGTTCGCGCGCAAGCGCCAGCGTGACTGCTGAATCCATGCCGCCCGAAACGAGGACGACGGCGTGTTGTGGCGTGGTTGCGGGCGTCATCTCAGTGTCCGGGCACATCGCCCCACAGCAGCTTGTGCAGTTGCATCTGGAAGCGCACCGGCAGGTGGTCGTCGAGGATCCACTGCGCAAGCTCGCGCGGCGCGAGTGCGCCATGCACAGGCGAGAACAGCACTTGGCAGCGCCCATCGAGCGCGTGCTCGCGCAGACGCGCAACCGCCCAGTCGTAGTCGCCGCGATTGGCGATCACGATCTTGATCTGGTCATGCGGCAGCAGGTGTTCGAGGTTGCTCCACAGATTGCGTGCGACCTCGCCCGAACCGGGCGCCTTGAGATCGACCACCTTGCGCACGCGCGCATCGACCGCTGACACATCGAGCGCACCGGAGGTCTCGAGCGAGACTTCGTAACCGGCATCGCACAGCCGCGCCAGCAACTGCAGGCAGCGCTTCTGCGCGAGCGGCTCGCCGCCGGTCACGCAGACATGACGCACGCGCTGGCTGGCAACCTCGTCGATGATCGAGTCGATCGTGCGCCAGGCACCGCCGTGGAAGGAATAGCTCGTGTCGCACCAGGTGCAACGCAGCGGGCAGCCGGTGAGACGCACGAAGACCGTTGGCCAACCGATCGAATCGGCTTCGCCCTGCAGCGAATGGAAGATCTCGGTGATGCGCAGGCGCGGCGTCGCCGCAGCCTCGTCACGTTCATCGGGGCTGCCGTCGGCGACGGAAGTGGCCGCGGCGCTCACCATGGCGAAATGCTCAGTGAGCCGCGTCGACCGCCAGCGCACGCAGGCGACCCTGCGCGAGACGGGCAACGGTGGTGTCGGGGTATTTCTGCGTCACCTGGGTGAGCGTGCCGCGCGCCGCATCGAACTGCTTGAGCTCGTATTGGCTGTAGCCGAGCTTGAGCAGGGCGTCGGGCGCCTTCTGGCTCTGCGGAAAACGCGTGAGCAGGGTCTGGAATGACTCCAGTGCGATCGGGTAATTCTGCGTTGCGTAGTAGGACTCGCCGAGCCAGTAGTACGCGTTGGCGGCGAGGTCGCTCGCAGGATACTGATCGATGAAGCTCTGGAAGCGGCGTGCGGATTCGGCGTAACGGCCATCCTTGAGCGCGCTGAAGGCTTCGTTGTAGCTCGACGATTCGGCAGCCGGATCGGCCGGCGCTACGGGTGCAGCGGCTGGCGCAGCATCGGCGGCGGGGGCGGCGCTGCCGGCATCGCGGTCGGCTGCCGTCAGGGTGTCATTACCTGCCTTGGGCGCACTCGCCGCAGTACCGGCGCCACCCAATTGGACATCGGGCAAGGGTTCATTCGTCCTGGTCGGCTGTGCGGCCGCAGGTGCGCTCCCGGGCGCACGGCCTTCAAGCCGGCCCAGCCGGGAATCCAGATCGAGATACTGCTGCTGATTGCGCTGCTGGGCCTGATCGAGTGCGTGCTGCAATTCCTCGACCTTGCCCTGCAGAGTCTGCACCTGCGATTGCAGTTCGCTGATCTGGTTGACCCGATCGACCGAGCCGCCCTGCGCGGGATTGGCCTGCGCTTCGAGCCGGGCGACGCGCTCGGACAAGGACAGCCGATCTTGCGCTGCCGCAGGCATGACAACGGCAGCCGCGAGGGCTGCCGTTGCAATCAGCGCGTGAAACTTGAACGTCATGCCGGCTTACTTGGCCGTGTAGACGATCTCGACGCGACGGTTCTTCGACCAGCACGACTCGTCGTGCTGACGGCAAACCGGGCGCTCTTCGCCATAGCTGACGACATTGAGCTGGCTCGACGAGGCACCGGCGGAGCTGAGCGCGCCCTGCACGGCATTGCCGCGACGCTCGCCCAGACCGAGGTTGTATTCACGCGAACCGCGCTCGTCGGTGTTGCCCTCGAGCGTCACGCGCGCATCGGGGAACTGGCGCAGGTACTCGGCATGGCAGGAAATCTGTGCCTGGAACTCGGGCTTGATTTCGCTCTTGTCGAGGTCGAAGTAGACCACGCGCTGACGCAGGCAGGAATCGGTGTCGAGGCTGTCACGCGTGTAGCGACCGCCGTTGTCGGCCGGCTGGGTCTGCGTGGTGGTCGGGCCTTCCTGGGTCGGCGCCGGCTTGACGTTCTTCTTCGCACACGCCGCGACGCCCGCGACGAGCAGAACCGAGAACGCGATACGAATGGTGTTGTTCATGGAGCAAAGCCTCGAATTCAGATGGTTGGATGGGACGACTTTGAAGGTCGCTACAGCAGCAAGGTCATGCCCGGCGGCATGCTGCACCGCCACGCACAACGAAAATTTCACTTTCCATTATGTTCAGCGCGGCCTGAACGGACCCCAAGCCGGTTCGCGCACATCACCTTCTGCATACCCCAATCGTTGACGTACCCGACCATCGGCCGACGCCGCAAACAGCACACCGCGTGTCCCCTCACTCGCGGCGTAGAGAAGCATGCTGCCATTGGGCGCGAAACTGGGCGATTCGTCCTGACTGCCCGGCGAGACCAGAGTGGATTGGTTGGTGGTCCGATCCAGAACCGCAATACGATACACGTTTCCGCTGCCCTGCACCATTGCAAGCTTGATGCCCTTGGCATCGACCACGCTCGGGCTCGCGTTGTACTGACCCTGGAAGGTCACACGCGTGGGCTCGCCACCACTCGGTGGCAGCTGATAGATCTGCGGCTTGCCCGAGCGGTCGGAAGTGAAATAGATCGACTGCCCGTCGGGCGCCCAGCGCGGTTCGGTATCGATGGCGAAATGGCGCGTGACCTGGCTCAGCGCGCGACTGCCCAGATCGAGCACGTAGATGTCCGGATTGCCGCCCTTGGACAGGCTCAGGGCGAGCCGGTTGCCATCGGGGGAAAACGAGGGCGCACTGTTGATGCCACGGCTGTTGGACACGACCTGACGCGCGCCGGTGGACAGATCCTGCACGTAGACCGCCGAATTGCCGCTCTCGAACGACACATAAGCCAGGCGCTTGCCATCGGGCGACCAAGTCGGCGACAGCAAGGCCTCGCGCGAGCGCACCACCACCTGCGGGTTGTAGCCGTCGGAATCGGCGACCATCAGGGCATATTGCCCGTGCGGTGCAACGCCGGTCGCGGTGATGTAGGCGATGCGCGTCCAGAATGCACCGCGCACATGCAGGATCGCCTCGTACACTGCATCGGCGACCTGGTGGGAGATGTCGCGCAAGCCGCTGCGCTGTCCGCTGATCACGCTGCCGGCCAGACGTTGCTGGCGCGGCACGTCGAAGAGCTCCCACTCCACGCGCACGCCATCACCGCTGTCGCTCATGCGACCGACCACGAGATAGTCCTGCTTGAGCAGGCTCCAGGTCGGAAACTTGATCTCGGCCTGGCGCGTCGGGAATTCGACGATGTCGTTCCTGGGCAAGGTGCGGAACTGGCCCGAACGGGCCAGATCGGCGCGCACGATCTCGCCGGGATTGGCATCGGGCGGCAAGGTCGTGCCGTCATACCCGAACGGCACCACCGCGATCGGCGTCGCCGTTGCAGTGCCGTTGACGATGTCGATGTTGAGCCCTTGCGCCTGCGCCGCACCTGCCAGCAGCAGGGCGGCCAGCGCGAGGAGCACACGGCTGATGAATGGCTTGGACATGTCGTGCGTTTCCTATCCGTCGTATCTGAAATTGAAAGTGATGTTGCGCTGGAACACCTTCTCGTAGCCCTGATAGGGCATCGGCGCACGCTTGACCGCCTGTTCGAGCGAATTGCGCGTGACATCATCGGCATTGCACGGTGAACCAATGGCAACGCTGATGACATCGCCACCCGGGATCTGGGTGACGTTGATGCGGCAAAGCAGGCCCGGCACCGCACTCTCGGGCCGGTTCCAGTTGTTGGTGACCGCGGCCGTGATCGCCGCCACATAGCGCGCCGTCAGATCGTCATCGGCGCCATTGGCACCGCTCTGCGCCTGCGGCGCCTCATGCTCGGCCTGCGGTTGTGCCTGTGCGGCTTCTCGCGCATTGCGGTCTTCGATCTGCGCGAGGCGCTGTTTCTCGATGTTGAGTTTCTTCTCGGCCGCCTCACGCTGCTGCTTGATTTCGGCCAATTGTTTCTTCTGTTCCTCGCGCAACTTGCGCGTCTTTTCCTCTTCGAGTTCGACCTGCTGCTGGCGCACCTTGGCTTCCTGCTCCTTGCGTTCCTGCTCGGCCTTTTCCTGCGCGAGCGCGGCGATCTTCTCCTGATCGACACGATCCTGCTTGACCACTTCGGTCGGCTTGCTGACTTCCGGTTTGGGCGGCTCGGGTTGCGGCTGCGGCTTCTGCACCTGGGGCTGCGGCGGCTCGGGCTCGGGCTTGGGGGGCGCCGGTTGCGGCTTGGGTGCAGACGGTGCAGCGCGGTTGGGATGCCTGGGTGCAGCCGTCGGGCCAACCAAGGTCGCCTCGATCACCGGCCCGGGCATCAGCACCGGCTTGGCCGTGCTGGTCCACCACAATCCGAGCACGGCCACCAGCACACACAGCGCATGCACGCCCAGCGACAGCACCAGCGCACGCAGGTCATCGCTCCAGGGCTCGCGCTTGCGGGACAGGCTCGCAGCCATCCGTTCAGCGCGCCTTCGCCGCTTCGGGCGGCTTGCTCATGAGCCCGACCTTGGGCACGCCGGCCTGCTGCAGCAACACCATGGCCTCGTAGATCGTGCCGTAGTCGGCCGCGGTATCGCCGGCAACATACACCGGGATCTGCGGATTCTGGCGCACGAAGGCGGCGATCTTCTTCTGCAGGGTCGCTGCGTCGATTTCCTCGCGCGGCGCATTGGCCAACGTGAGGTAGAGCTTGCCGCCCTGATCGACACTGACCACCGCGGGCTCCTTGTCGTTGTGGATCGACTTCGCCGCCGACTGCGGCAATTCGATGTCGACGCCCAGATTCATCAGCGGCGCAGTGACCATGAAGATGATGAGCAGCACGAGCATGACGTCGATGTAGGGCACGACGTTGATCTCGGCCTTGAGTTTGTGCTTGCGGCGGCGATTGGCGAGTGACATGGCGTGATCGTTGGAAACGTGCGCAGCAGTGGATCGGGGTTGTCGCAACGAGCCGCGTGACAGATCGCTCCATCACCCCGGCTGCAAGCAGCGTCACCCGCGAGCGGGCGACGCGAGTGGCTATTCCTCCACGTGCGACTGGCGCGCGAGGATCGAGGAAAACTCTTCGACGAAGGTGTCGTAGCGCAGACCGATGCGCTCGAGCTTGGTGGCGAAGCGGTTGTAGGCCCACACCGCGGGAATCGCCGCGAACAGACCCATCGCGGTGGCGACCAGCGCTTCGGAAATGCCCGGCGCGACCATCGCGATGGTCGCTTCCTTGACATTGGCCAGTCCCTGGAACGCGATCATGATGCCCCACACGGTGCCGAACAGCCCGACGTAGGGACTGATCGAGCCGACGTTGGCGAGGAATTCGAGATTGTGCTCGAGGCGATCGACCTCGCGCGTGGCCGACACCCGCATCGCTCGCTGCGCGCCTTCGAGCAGACCGCGCGGATCGACACCGCGGCGCTGACGCAGGCGTGCGAATTCGCGGAAACCCGCCTCGAAGATCGCCGCCGAACTGCTGAGCTGGCCGCTGTGCGCACTCAATTCGCGGAACAGTCCGGCCAGATCGGCGCCCGACCAGAAACGCTCCTCGAATTCGTCGGCGCTCTTGTTGGCGCGGTCGAGCATCGCCTTCTTGCGGAAGATGATGAACCACGAGGCGACCGAGAAACCGACCAGCAGGGCAAGCACGAGCTTGACCGGCAGGCTTGCGCCGAGCGCAAGCGCGAAAATGTTCAGGTCGTTGGACATGGTTGGACGATCTCTTCAATCAGGTGAGTGGGAATCGGACACGGCCGGAACCGCGCCGCGTCAAGGCAAGCGATGCGCACCTGCGCATCGAGCAGGATCACGGCCTCGCCTTGGCGACGAAGCGTCTGTCGCACGCTGAAACTCGCGCTGCGCCGCTCGACGACCTCGACGCTTGCGAGCAGTGCATCGTCGAGCCGCGCCGGAGCGTTGAACGCGAGCTCCATGCGATGCACGACGAACAGCACGCCGTCACGCTCGCGCAACTGCTGCTGACCATGACCCAGCGCACGCAGCCATTCGGTGCGCGCACGTTCGAGGAAATGCAGGTAGCGCGCATGATAAACGACGCCGCCGGCATCGGTGTCTTCCCAGTAGACGCGGCAGGGCCAGAGAAACGGCGGCGTGGTCGTTGCGGGCGCGGGTGCGGGCGCGGCGGCGTGCCGACCGATCGGACTCATGCGGGCGTTCCGCCCGGCGACGGCCCACCGTCACCGGCCTCGAAAAGATCTTCGACGCCGGCGCGACGCGGCGCGGCCAGACCGAAATGGCGATAGGCACGTGCGCTGACCATGCGCCCGCGCGCGGTGCGCACGAGAAAACCCTGCTGGATCAGGAAGGGTTCGAGCACGTCCTCGATCGTGCCACGCTCCTCGCCGATCGCGGCGGCCAGCGATTCCACGCCGACCGGGCCGCCATCGAAATTCTCGATGATGGTGGTGAGCAGGCGCCGATCGAGTGCATCGAAACCTTCGCCATCGACCTTGAGCATTGCCAGCGCGGCATCGGCGACTTCGCGAGTGATCACGCCACTGGCGCGCACCTGGGCAAAATCACGCACGCGCCGCAGCAGACGATTGGCGATGCGCGGCGTGCCGCGCGCGCGACGCGCGATCTCGGCCGCGCCTTCGGCATCGCATTCGATGGCGAGTATCTTCGCCGCGCGACGCACGATAGCCGACAGTTCGAGCGCACTGTAGAACTCCAGTCGCTGCACGATGCCGAAGCGATCGCGCAGCGGCGCGGTGAGCAGCCCCGCGCGCGTGGTCGCGCCGATCAAGGTGAACGGCGGCAGGTCGAGCTTGATCGAACGCGCGGCCGGGCCTTCGCCGATCATGATGTCGATCTGGAAATCCTCGAGCGCCGGATACAGCACTTCCTCGACCACCGGCGACAGTCGATGGATCTCGTCCACGAACAGCACATCGCGCGGCTGCAGGTTGGTGAGCAAGGCGGCCAGATCGCCGGGGCGCTCGAGCACCGGTCCCGAGGTCGCACGCAGGTTCACGCCCAGTTCGTTGGCGATCACGTGCGAAAGCGTGGTCTTGCCCAGACCCGGCGGGCCGAAGATCAGCACGTGGTCGAGCGCATCGCCGCGCTTGCGCGTGGCTTCGATGGCGATGCCGAGCTGCTCACGCACGGTGTTCTGGCCCAGATACTCGGCCAGCCGCTGCGGACGGATCGTCGCCTCGACGAGATCGTCTTCGCGGGTGGCGCTGGCGGAAGTGAGGCGATCGGTCATTGCGGCGGGCACATGCTCGGGCAAGGGATGACAAGGCCCAATTATGCGGGCTTCCGCGGGCACGGGCACAGCTCAAGCCATACCGGGAATGAACGGACGGCGCAGACCTCGACCGCCGTTGCTCTCAGATCTCGACCTGGGTACCCAATTCGATCAGGCGATTGCCGGGCACGCGGAAGAACGCGGTCGCCGGCATTGCATTGCGCTGCAGGAACGCAAACAGCTTGTCGCGCCACAGCGCCATGCCCGAGCGGTCGTTGGCGACGATGCTCTCGCGGCTGAGGAAGAAGGTCGTGTCCATCATGTCGAGCGCGGGGCCACAGCCCTTGATTGCTGCCAGCGCCTGCGGCACATCCATGTCCTCGGCAAAACCGAAACGCAGGAACACGCTGTAGAAATCGTCGCCGAGCGATTGCACCTCGATGCACTCCTCGGGCTCGACCGTCGGCGTGTCGACGGTCTCGACGGTAAGGATGATGTTGCGCTCGTGCAGCACCTTGTTGTGCTTGAGATTGTGCAGCAAGGCATTGGGCACACCCTCGGCATTGGAGGTGAGAAACACCGCCGTACCCGGCACGCGCAGCGGCGGGTGGGCAACGATCGAGGCGATGAAAGGCTCGAGCGCGAGACCGGCCTGGCGGATCTTGCTCATCACCAGTTCGCGTCCGCGTCGCCAGGTCGTCATCACCGTGAACATCGCCGCGCCCAGCACCAACGGGAACCAACCGCCATGCTCGACCTTGTCGGCATTGGCGGTGAGGAAGGCCAGATCGACGATGAGGAACACCAGACCGACCACGGCCACGCGCAGCGGATTCCAGTTCCACAGCTTGCGGAACACGATCATCACCAGCATCGCGTCGATCGTCATCGTGCCCACCACCGCGATGCCGTAGGCAGCGGCAAGATTGGTCGAAGACTGGAAGCCGAGCACCACCGCGAGCGTGAGCACGAGCAGCAGGCGGTTGATCCACGGCAGGTAGACCTGCCCCTTCTCTTGCGCCGAAGTGTGCTGCACCTGCATGCGCGGCAGGAAGCCGAGCTGGATCGCCTCGCGCGCGACCGAGTAGGCACCCGAGATCACCGATTGCGAAGCGATCACCGTGGCCAGCGTCGCCAGCGCGATGAACGGCAACAGCAGCGATTGCGGCGCGAGCATGAAGAACGGGTTTTCGACCGCGGCGCCATTGGACAAGAGCAGCGCGCCCTGACCGAAATAGTTGAGCACCAGCGCCGGCATCACGAAACCGAACCAGGCCATGCGAATGGGCTTTTTGCCGAAATGACCCATGTCGGCATACAGCGCTTCGGCGCCGGTGATGCACAGCACGACCGAGCCGAGCGCGAAAAACGCGGGCCAGCCGACCCGGGTGAAGAAATGCAGGGCGTAGTGTGGCGACAGCGCCTTGAGCACGTAGGGATGCTCGAAGATCTGGATCACGCCGAGCACCGCGATCGAAACGAACCACAGGCACATGATCGGCCCGAACACCAGGCCGACGCGGCCGCTGCCGCGCTTCTGGATCCAGAACAGGCCGAGCAGGATCACCACCGTGATCGGCACGATGAAATGATCGAGCTGGGGCGCCGCCACCTTGACGCCCTCGACGGCCGACAGCACCGAGATCGCCGGCGTGATCACGCCATCTCCGAAGAACAGCGCCGCACCGAACAGGCCGAGCATCGTCACCAGCCAGTACACCGTGGGCCGGCCGCGCACGCCGCGCTGCGCCAGTGCGGTGAGCGCCATGATGCCGCCCTCACCCTTGTTGTCGGCACGCATGATGTAGCCTGCGTACTTGAGCGACACCACCAGCATCAGCGTCCAGAACACCAGCGACAGCACGCCGAGCACGTGTACCTCGTCGACCGGCAGACCATGCACGCCGAAGGTTTCCTTCATCGTGTACAGCGGACTGGTGCCCAGATCGCCGTAGACCACGCCGATCGCACCGAGCGCGAGCGCAGACAGGCGACTGCGCGGATCGCTCGCATCCTGAAGTGAATCCGACATGTCCTTGGCTCCGGTGGGTTCAGCGCAACGCGGCCTTGAGGGCCTTGCGGATGATGTCTTCGGCGCGATCGCCGGGCGCGCTGGCCGCACGCACGAGGCGCGTGACTTCGACGGGCTTGTAGCCCAGCGCCTGCAGCGCAATGGCCGCCTCGGCGGCTGGATCGGCGCCCGCACCGGTGGCGGCCGCAACGACCGCGCCACCGAGGCCGTCGACGCGATCACGCAGCTCGACCACGATGCGTTCGGCGGTCTTCTTGCCGATGCCGGGAATGCGCGTGAGCGCGGCAAGATCGGAGGTCTGCACCAGCCGCGAGAACTCTTCCACGCTCACGCCCGAGAGCACCGCCAGCGCAATCCTGGCGCCGATGCCGCTGACCTTCTGCACGGCGCGAAACAGCGCGCGCTCGTCTTCGCGCAGGAAGGCATACAGCGCCACCGTGTCTTCCTTGACCGCGTAATGCGTGCACAGCACGACTTCACGCCCGACCTCGGGCAGGTCGTAAAACGTGGACATCGGCGCTTCCAGCTCGTAGCCGACTCCGCCGACATCGACCATGATCCACGGCGGCTGCTTGGCCACCAGCACGCCTTTGAGTCGACCGATCATTGCTGCCTCCGCCATGCCTGCCGCGCCACACCCAGCCGCGCGACGCTCGCGCGCACATGCGCGTGCGTGAGCGCGATCGCCAGCGCATCGGCGGCATCGGCCTGCAGCTTGCCGCGCAGTTCGAGCAGCAAGCCGACCATGTGCTGCACCTGTGACTTGTCACCGGCACCGCTGCCGACCACCGCCTGCTTGACTTCGCGCGCGGCGTATTCATGGATCGCCAGACCATGCTGGGCGAGCGCACAGATGGCCGCGCCGCGGGCCTGACCGAGCTTGAGCGCCGAATCGGGATTGCGCGCGAGGAACACGCGTTCGAGCGCGGCTTCCTGCGGCGCATGTTCGGTCACGATCGCGCCGAGCGCATCGAACAGCAGTTTGAGACGCCCGGCAAAATCCTCGGCGCCGAGCAGGTTGATCGCGCTGTGAAACACGTGACTGCTGCGACCATCCTCAGCAATGTCGATGATGCCCACACCGGTGCGCTGACTGCCCGGATCGATGCCGATGATGCGCACGCTGCGCACCACAGCCGCAGCCGGCGCTGCGGGCAGCGCGCGCCAGCGCGTCATGGCGACACCCCGAGCCGTCGGAATCGGAGAAGGCGCCCTTCGGTCGCTGCGCACGGCATCGCGGCCTGCCTCACGCGCCTTCCGCGTCGCTGGACGGGAAGCGTGCATCGCGCAGGAAGTTCACGGTGAGATCGGCGACTTCGCCGGAAAACAGCAGGCCAGTGTGCGAGGCATCGACGACCACATGATCGGCAATGCCCGCCAGTCGCGTTTCGCTGACCGACACCGTGCCATCGTGCGGCGCGCTCAGCGGCCCGATCGTCACGCCCAGACCAAAAGGCAGGCGACCCGCGATCACGCCGACCGCGCGCGCACTCTTCCACGCATCCAGACCACTGAGCAGGGGCGGTGCGCTTTGTCCGAGCAGCAGGCGCCCACCGGGCACGCTCGCAAGCGTGCGTGCCACCGCGCTGCCGCGCAGCGGCGAGCCGATGCAGACGATGCGGCCCTTGGGCAGGCCACGCACGCCGCGCGCGGCTTCGAGTGCGACCAGGGAACCCAGACTGTGTCCGACCAGATGCACCGCGCCGGAATCGGCCGAGCGCATGCGTTCGCGCAAGGCTTCGACCGCAGGACCGATACCGCGGAACACGCTGGCGTAATCGATCGTCTCGACCGAATAACCGGCATGACGCAGGCGCCGCGCCAAGGGCAACAAGGTGATGCCGCGCATCCAGATGCCGTGCAGCAGGATCACGTGTTCGCGCTGCGCAGTCGAGGGTGCCGCGGTGCGAGCGCCGCGACGACCGCCGGCCGACGATGGCGCGCGCTCAGCCAACGGGACGCTCCCGCACGCGCACGTGCACTTCGGCGAGCTGCGCATCGGGCACGCTCGAGGGCGCGCCGGTCATCAGGCATTGCGCGCCGGTGGTCTTGGGGAAGGCAATCACGTCGCGGATCGATTCGCAGCCCGCCATCAAGGCGGCGATGCGATCGATCCCGAAGGCAATGCCGCCGTGCGGCGGGGCGCCGTAATCGAGCGCATCGAGCAGGAAGCCGAACTTGGCCTGTGCCTCTTCGGCGCCGATGCCGAGCAAGTCGAACACCGCGCTCTGCATTGCCGCGCGATGGATGCGGATCGATCCACCACCGATCTCGTTGCCGTTGAGCACCATGTCATAACCACGCGACACCGCGCTGCCCGCATGCGCGCGCAAATCGCCTTCATCGTCGATCGCGGGCGCGGTGAACGGATGATGCAGGGCGACGTAGCGCTGCGCCTCGGCATCCCACTCGAACATCGGAAAGTCGGTGACCCAAAGCGGCGCCCAGCCCTCGGCGACGAGCTTGAAATCATGCCCGGCCTTGAGGCGCAGCGCGCCCATGAAATCACACACCGTCTTGAACTCGCCGGCGCCGAAGAAGGCAATATCGCCGTTCTGCATGCCGAGCGCGCCGAGCAAGGCGGTGAAGGCATCGGCCTCGAAGAACTTGGCGATTGGCGAACTGATCTCGCCCTGCTCGGACAACTTGACGTAGGCCAGGCCCTTGGCACCGAACTTGGCGGCGTGCGCGGCGTAGTCGTCGATCTGCTTGCGCGAGAGCGCGGCGCCACCGGGAATGCGCAGCGCGGCGACGCGACCATCGGCCGCGCTCGCGGCATCGGTGAATACCTTGAACCCGCTGCCCTTGACCAGCTCGGCGACATCGACCAGTTCCAGCGCAATGCGCAGGTCGGGCTTGTCCGAACCGAAGCGACGCATCGCCGCGGCCCAACTCAGGCGCGGAAACGGCGCGACGAGCTGGACGCCGATGACCTCGGCGAACACGTCGCGAATCATTGCCTCGACACAGTCCTGCACATCGCGCTCTTCCACCCACGCGAATTCCATGTCGAGCTGAGTGAATTCGAGCTGGCGATCGGCGCGCAGCGCCTCGTCACGGAAACAGCGCGCGACCTGATAGTAGCGATCGAAGCCCGCCATCATGAGGATCTGCTTGAACAACTGCGGCGACTGCGGCAAAGCGTAGAACTCGCCCGGATGCATGCGCGCCGGGACGAGAAAATCGCGCGCACCTTCAGGCGTGGCCTTGGTGAGAATCGGCGTTTCGATGTCCTGGAAGCCGCGCGCGTCGAGCCAATGACGCAGCGCGCTGACCAGTCGCGTGCGCGTGCGCAGCTTGCGCTGCATCTGCGGGCTGCGCAGGTCGAGGTAGCGATACTTGAGGCGAATGTCCTCGCCCGGATTCTCGTGGTGATGGAAGGGCAGCGGCTGCGCCTTGTTGAGCACTTCGATGCGGGTAGCCACCACTTCGACCTGGCCGGTGCGCATTTTCGGATTCACGCTTTCACGGCGGCGCACGCTGCCGGTCACGCGCAGGCAGTCTTCGTAGCCGATCTGCGCCGCGGTCGCGAGCACCCGCGCATTGCCTTCCACACCTGAGGGCTCGGCCACGACCTGGACGATGCCTTCGTGATCACGCAGGTCGATGAAGCACAGGCCGCCGAGGTTGCGGGCAACATCGGCCCAACCGCACAGAGTCACGGTCTGGCCGATCATGGCCTCGTCGACGAGGCCGCAAAAATTAGTACGCATCAGCTTCCGATGGCGCCGGCTGGCGCGAAATACAAGAGGCGAAATGCTACGGAGGTTCTTGCTGCACTGCAAACAGCAACGCCGGCGCGTGAACGCCGGCGTTGCCGATCAAGTCAAAATGCTCAGCGCCAGCGCCGATCGACGACGAACTCCGCCGAACAGCCTTGATCCACCCACACGCCACCGCGGTTCCAGCCCCAATTGCGACCTTCGATGCACGGCGTGCTCGACAACTGCTTGGCGATGTAGACGCGGCTGCCGCGGCCGGTATCGACCTGGCACAGGTTGTAGTTGTAGCCCTGACTGCTGCAGCGGAAGCGGATCGACTGATCCCAGTTCGGTCCCGGATTCCAGCCGCCATTGCCCGAGCCCGGATAGCCACCCTGACCCGGATAGCCCGGCCCACCGCCCGACCAGCGACGGCTGACGCGAAACACCGCGGCGCAGCCTTGATCGACCCATACGCCGGCACGATTCCAGCCCCAGGTCCGACCCTCGATGCATGGGGTATTGGAGATTTGGCGAGTCAGGCGCACGTCGCTGCCGCGCCCGGTGTCGACCTGGCACATGCGGTACTGATAACCATCGCTGTTGCACTGGAACTCGATGTCGCGATCCCAGCCCGGCCCCGGATTCCACTGTGTCGGCAGGGTCGCCGCCAACGGCGCGGCAAGCTGCGGCAGGCTCTGCGCAAAGGCGCCGGAAGCGACGCACAGCAGGGCCATGCCCGCCACCAAACGAATCGTCTTGATCATCGGTTTCCCCATGGATTGCCACGTGGATATCCACGCGGCGCCGAGTGTAGCCCGGAGCACCACACGGAATGCAAAACAATGGTCACGCGCCGGTCGAATCGCTGCTGGCCACCGGCTTCGACTCGGGCTTGGCCGGCGCTGCCTCGGTCTTGGCGGCTTCGGCCGCCGGCTTGGCCGGCTCGTCCTTGCCGGCAAGGTTGTGCTTGGCCTCGCCGTCCTTCTTGAAATCGGTTTCGTACCAGCCACTGCCGGCCAGCCGAAATGCGGGCGCGCTCAGGCGGCGTCGCACATGCTTTTTGCCGCATTGGGGGCACTGCTCGGGGTCGGGATCGGACAACTTCTGCAGGCGTTCGAACACTGCCTTGCAGGCATCACATTCGTATTCGTAGATCGGCATGACACGCGGCACGGAAGAAAATTGCAGGCTGCACTATGCGGCCGCGGGCTGAAATTGCAAGACACCACACCGCAGCCCAGACGATGCGCTCAGGACTGGAACAGTCGCACGGCCGCTTGTGCATTGGACGGAAAATAGAAGTGCACGAAGCTCGCGGTGAGGCGGCGCTCGCGATACACCGCTTCGCGTGCGGGTGCGCCATTGGGATCGGAGGCGAGCGCAATGGGCGTTGCCGTGATCGACGACGCC
Organism: Lysobacterales bacterium; assembly: GCA_002632325.1. Lineage (GTDB taxonomy): Bacteria > Pseudomonadota > Gammaproteobacteria > Xanthomonadales > Rhodanobacteraceae > Dokdonella_A. The sequence goes on from NSJK01000005.1 coordinate 136,968, forward strand.
GCGTGGTGAAAGGTATGACCGCGCAGCGCGCCTTCGGGCAGCGCGACTTCCTGCAGGCCCAGCGCAACCAGCCGCGGCATCACGGCCGCATCCCCGGGCAACAGGCCCACCATCGCCGCTTCGGCGGCGCCATCGCCGAGACGATCGAGCAGGAACAGCATGCCGCCGCATTCGGCGAGGATCGGCTTGCCGGCCGCGTGATGCGCGCGCAACGCCTCATGCAGATCTTGCCGTGCAGCGAGCGCTTGCACATGCAGTTCGGGATAACCGCCCGGCAACCACAGTGCATCGCAGTCGGGCAGTGATTCGTCCGCGAGCGGCGAGAAGAAACGCAGCTGCGCGCCGGCCGCGCGCAGGACATCGAGATTGGCGGGGTAGATGAAACAGAATGCCGCGTCGCGCGCGATCGCGATGCGCGTTCCTGCCAGCGAGCGCGGAACATCGGGCAAGCTCGCCGACGCGAATTCCACCGGCGGTGGCAAGTCCATCGAGGCATGCCGACCCAAGGCATCGGCCAGCGCATCGAGCCGCGTATCCAGATCGGTCAGCTCGGTCGCGGCAACCAATCCCAGATGCCGCTCGGGCAAGGTCAGTGAGGGATCGTTCGGCAAGGCACCGAACCAGCGCAGCGGCGCGCGCAGACTCTCGCGCAGCAGCGCGGCGTGATAGTCGCCGGCGATGCGGTTGGCGACCACGCCGCAGACCTCGATGCCGTCACGGTAGCTTGCCAGCCCATGCGCAATCGCGCCGAAACTCTGCGCCATCGCCGCCGCATCGATCACCGCAAGCACCGGCAAGCCGAGGCGCTGCGCAAGATCCGCACTCGAGGGCGTACCGTCGAACAAACCCATCACGCCTTCGACGAGGATGAGATCACTCGTTGCCGCCGCAGCGTGCAGGCGCGCGCGCACATCCTGTTCGCCGCCCATCCACAGATCGAGCTGATGGGCGGGTGTACCCGCTGCCTGCCCGCTGATCAGCGGATCAAGAAAGTCCGCTCCGGTCTTGAACACCGCGACCCTGCGTCCGAGCCGCGCATGCCAGCGCGCGAGCGCCGCGGTGACCGAAGTCTTGCCCTGCCCCGATGCCGGCGCGGAGATGAGCAAGGCGGGGCAGGAAACTTTCATGACTTGGGTTTGGCAGCGGGCGGATCAGGCACTGTGGCCGATCACGCGCGGACAGCGCAATCGCGCGCAACATGGCCTGCCATGGCGCGCGCGCCGCGCGCCTTCACGCGAACCTTGCCCGCGCCTCGCCCGCATCGAGCCAGGCCTTGCCACGGTGACCGAAATCGCACACCGTGGGATGCAGGATCTCGCCGATGATCTCGGCCGACTCGACGAGTCTCGGGCCGGGTCGATTGAAGTAGTGCACGCCGTCGATCAGATACACCTCGCCCGCACGCACCGCGCGCAGGTTCGCCCAGCGTTCGCGCCGCGAAAGTTCGGCCAGTGCTTGCGCGCCCTGCTCCAGCGTGAAGCCGCAGGGCGTGATGACGATGACATCGGGATCGGTCTCGACCACCTGTTCGAGTCGGATGCACGGCGAGTGTTCGCCTTGTTCGGCAATCAGGCTGCTGCCACCGGCGATCTCGATCAGTTCGGGAATCCAGTTGCCGGCCGCCATCAGGGGCGCGGTCCACTCGAGCGTGAGCACACGCGGTCGTGGCAGCGATGCCGTCTTCGCGCGCAAGGCATCGAGACGCGCACTCAAGTCCTGCGCGAGGCGCTCGCCCGCTACAGCCACGCCGAGCGATGCGGCGACAGTGCGGATCGCCTGCAAGACTTCGCCCAGATCCTCGGGCTCGACCGCGATCACTTCGGGCCGCTGCGCGGGATCGGGCCAGTCGGCGAGCGCGGCCTGCAGATCGCCCGGCGTCACCGCGCAGATCGCGCACTGAGTTTGGGTGAGGATGTAACGCGGCGCGAGCTCCCACAGTCGCTGCGGATCGACCGAATACATCGCCTGACCTTGGGCGAGGATCGCACTCACGCGCTGGTGGATCTGCGCCGAATTGCCGCCCGGCTCCAGACGCGAGGCGCTGAGCACCGGCAAGTCGGTGACCCACGGCGGAAAGTCGCATTGGTGCGAGCGGCCAACCAATTGCTCGCCCAGTCCGAGCGCGACGACCATCTCGGTGACGCTGGGCAACAGCGAGACGATGCGCGGTGATGCGGCAGCGTGTTCCGCAACGGCAGTCATGACGATGTTTCCTCCGTGCGAGGTGCGGGAAGGGACGAAGCGCCGTCCATGGCGCGGCGTCCTTGCTCAGTGAGCGGCGCGCGCGAGTCGCGGCGCAGCCAGTCGCTCCCAAACTTCATGCGCCATCAGCACGGCGCCGACGTAGGCGACCGTGGTGGCGACGTACCACGGCGCCCATTGCACGTAGTTCGCGCCCCAGCCCGCCAGACTCGTGTTCTGGAAAAAGCCGCTGAGGAAATAGAACGAGCCATTGGTGAGCGCGAAGGCGAGCGCAGCGAACACGCAGGCACCGGCGGTCAACGCCAGACGCGACAGGCCGCGCTGTGCACAAGCGCTGCCCGCGTACCACAACATCACGTAGGCGATCGGTTCGAACACCGAAGCCTTGGTGAGCAGCGCAGTCGGCACATGACCCAGGCCGAATGCGATTCCATCGCAGATCACCACCACGGCCAACAGGACAAGCATGGGCAAATGTCGGCGCAGATGGATGCCACCGAGGAAGAACGCCGCCATCGTCGCATTGGCGCAGTACGCCGACAGACCGAAATAGGTGAAACGCGTGCAGAACAGCAGCACGGCCAGTGCAGCCAGCACGATCAGGCCTTGCTTGCGAGTCAACATTTGCATGTCGCTACTCCTTCGGTGATGAACGAGAAAATCAGTGAGCCGGGCGCCAATTGAGTGTCAACATCACATTGCGCCCGGGCTGGTTGAAGTACCAGGCGGTTTCGTAGCGCTTGTCGAGCACGTTGTTGAGGGCAAGATCGAGGCGCCAATCCGGGTTGAACTGCCAGCCCGCGCGCAGCCTGAGCAAGCCGTAACCGCCGAGTGGATGGGTGTTGCCGAAGTCGTCATAGCGATGGCCGGCAAGCTGCCAGCTCGCGCCCACACTGAAGTCACCGAACTTGCGGTCGGCATCGAACTGCGCGCTGCGCTCGGGACGCCGCGCCAACTGCTTGCCGCGAGTCGGGCTGTCATGCGCGACATCGCGCGCATGCATCAAGGTGGCCGAGGCGCGCACGTCCCAACCGAACCAGTTGCTGCCGACGACAGCCTCGATGCCGCGGATGCGCGCATGGCCGATATTGGCCGGCGTGTAGCTCACGGCGTCGAAGGCGATCAGATCACGCACATCGTTGTGCCAGGCTTCGACCGACCAATTGCCCCAACCCGGCGTGCCGCGCAGACCGAGCTGCGCGTTGCGCGAGTTTTCCGGACGCAGCAGCGGATTGGCATAACCGGGGTAGTACAGGTCGTTGAAGGTCGGCGCGCGAAATGCGGTGCCGTAGTTGGCGACCACGCGCAGGCCTTCGGCGAAATCCCAACCCCACAACACGCTGCCGGTGGTCTTGCCGCCGAACTGGCTGTTGTCGTCGCGACGCAGATTGGCCTGCAGCGACTGCTTGCCCAGCGTCATCTGCCACTGACCGAACAGGCCGCGATTCAGGCGCGTGGTTTGATCGAAGCCGACATCGCTGCCCAGCCACTGGCGCTCCCAGTCATAGCCGAGCGTGAGCAAACCCGGACCCAGACCGAAGTCGCCTTGCAGCGAACCCAGGTCACGGCGATTGTCGAAGTGCCCGCGCATCGCGCCGGCGAGAAAACTCGTGTCGAAATCAGTGCTCGAACCCGCGCGCAGCGACACGTTCACGCGCTCGCTTGGGCGATAGCGCAGATGTCCGCCGACGACCTGCACCGAGTAGCGGTTCGAGTCGCTGTAGTCGCCATCGAACTCGCTGCTGCCCTCGCTGCGGAAGGCCAGGCCATCCACGCTCCAACGTTCATTGAATCGCCACGCGCCATTGAGCGTGAGCGCACTGTCGTCGAAACCATCCTTGTCCGGCTGATCGGCAAAGCAACCCGCAAACGCCGTCGCCGCGCCGACGCGACAGGCATTGATGCCGTCGGTTTTCTCGCGCGAGCCCTGCACCGAAATCCAGCCTTGCTCGCCGCTTGCGGAAAAACCCGCCGCACCCTTGTAGCTCGCGTAACTGCCCGCGGCCACACTCGCATTGGGCGAGAAGCTGCCCGGATCATGGCGCAGGAAGATCTGCACCACGCCACCGATCGCGCCCGAGCCGTACAGGCTCGAAAACGGGCCACGCACGATCTCGATGCGCTGCACCTGATCGAGCGGAATGTAGGGAATGCCGATGGTGCCGGCGCTGACCGTGCCGATGCGCACGCCATCAACCAGCACCAGCAACTGGCTGCCCGAGGTGCCGCGCAGGAACAAGGAACTCGCCTTGCCCGGCCCGCCGCTGTTGCTCATCGCCATGCTCGGCGTGGTCGCGAGCAGATCGAGCAGGGAGGCCGGCTGCAACTTGTCGATGTCCTCGCGCGTGATCACGGTCATCGCCGCGAGCGTCTGGTCCTGGGTCTGCGCGGTGCGCGTGGCGGTGACGACGATTTCGTCGAGCTGGGTGCCGGCATCGTCGGCAGCCGCAAGCGGGCAAACGAGCGACAGTGCGGCCAGCAGCGGGCCGCGAAAAACGGGGGAATTGCTCACAAACACTCCTGTCCGCGCCAACCCGCGCGGTGAAATCACAAAGGAGACAGGAGGAGGAATCTGGTGCGTGCCATGCGCGAGGCGGCATGGCCCGTAACCCATGCCCGCCGCATGTCCGGTTCATGCACAAGGCCGGTCTCCGGGCTCGCGAGCGAAGGATGATCCTTCCGGTTCCGCGCCTTCCCGTGCCTGCGGCACAGTGACATCGTGCGGAAACCTTGACTCGCCTACCGTTGCGGGGGCAGCTCCGGAATGGCCATCCAGACTTCTGGACGGCGGCACCGGATTCCCGTTTCAACCACCGGCATGCCGATGGTCACCTTGGGCGGGCGCCATGGTACCCGAAGTGGCGACCTTGCACATCATGCGTGCAAGCCAGGCAGGCCATGCCGTCATGATCGATGGCGATATGTCCACGCCGCGCCGATGCCGGCGATCGCCTCGCGCAGGATGCGGTAGCCCTCGACCAGGCGCGGCCCCGGGCGGCCGAGGCAGGTTTCACTCACGGCGAGGATGCGCTCGTCGACCATGGCGAGCGCCACGCCCCGAAGCCGATGTGTGCGCTGGGGGCCGTGGAAGCCGCGCTCGCGGCAGCAAGGAACGATTGCAATGATTCCTGCGGCGACGGCATCCAGCCGCCGGGATCAGGTCCCGCGCCGGTCACCGCGCCATCCGTGGCGCGGCGCGCGCCCATCAGAGGTTGTCGAAGCCGTCGGCGAACAGGACATCGCCATGCGGAATCACCGCATAGTTCGGGAAGTAGTCGTAAGACTGGTAACCCGTCGGCTTTACCGTGCGCGAGTCGAAGATGCTCCAAGCCAGTCTTGCGCGCGGCAGGTCGGTATCGGCCAGAATCGCATAGCCGACCTGTTCGAAGGCCGGGAAGCCTTGGGCGCTTGCTGCATTGAAATCCATCTCCCCCGCCTGCCACGGCCTGCCCGCCAACCGCGACTTCTCGGCCAGCCACTCGGGCGAATTGCAGCTCAGGCCACTGAGTGTCGGAAACTGTGTCGCATACACGGCATTGAAATTGGGCAGCCAATCGTGGTTGGCATCTTGCACCTGGAGCGAATAGAGCGAGGCCTCCAGCCAGCAGAAACCATGGTTGGGGTCATCCACCCAGTCCGTCATCGTGCTGATCTCGAATACACCGAGCCAATCACGAAAGCGCGCGGCGTCGGCAAAGCCCAGGTTGGCGGCGTGGCCGGCAGCCCAGGTCAGATAGGAATGCTGCCACGGCGGCATGGCCACCGCAGTGACGCCGTTGTTGGCGTAGGCCATGTGATTGGTGACATGCAATGGGCTGGCGTCCGGATTGTCGGTGTACGCATCGTTGAAGTTGGCGATCGCGTTGTTGGCGACGCTGTTGAATTCGGCCTTCAGCGGGTAGGCATCGGGCAGCAGCCACGCGGCATTGACGATCTGGCGCAGAACCCACGCCTTGGCGCGATCATTCGGGACACCCGGATCGATGTAGCCTTGCGTGTAATTTCTGGTGAACGGACTTGACCATATATCGTTGTACGAGGCGCTGTAGGCGAGCTCGGACAAATAGAAGTAGTCGCCTGTCACCATGTAAGGCACGTAGGACATGGCCGGCTGATGCGCAACCTCCCACCCTTTGGGGTTGCCGGTCTTGTAATCGCCCCATGTCGTGCAGTCGCTGACGATCTCGTTGTCGGTGCAGGTCGGCAACAAGTCCCTGAGGAAGTCTTGCTGCTGTTGCGACGGTGGACCGTACGCAATCGCCGAAGTGCTCGGGTAATAGCCGATCGAGACGAACGGGTGATCCTGGATGCTGGCCGGCCAACCGGTTGCCTGATCGAGGTAATGGACACTGTAAGCGCCCAGCGCATCGGTGTTGGCCAGCATGTAACGCCAGGCCCTTGCATCCGGTTTGACAAGGTACATCGCGGTCCAGCGCGGCAAGGGGCCAATCGCATCCTGCCAGCCGCCACTGCCCATCCTCAACGTCTGGTCACAATCATCAAGCGGTTCACAGGACTGGCGCAGACTGGCCAGCAGGCTTTCCGGCGGATTCAAGGCCATGTAGCGCGGGACCGCCCTGGTTGTCTGGATGTAGCGCGTGTCCTGGCGCACGTAGACTTCGGGCTCGACGTCGTTCCACCACAACACCTTGTGCCAGCGGGTGAAGGCGTACTGCGTCAACTCCGCGCTGGTGAAATTGGCCGTGCCGGACGCCAGAACCGCCGTGTACTGCGGTTGAACCTGTGGAACCGCCACGGATTGCGCGTCGTAGGCTGCCGCGTTCTCGACGATGATGTCGGTGCGCACGGAACCGATCCCGCCGCCGGCGCCGGCATAAGCGCGCACCTCGAAATACACCTGCAGGTGTGGATACGACACGCCCGAACCCGACTTCGGCACGCCATGCACCACCCATGTCGTCATCAGCGGCCCGGACAGCCAGATGTTGCAACCCGGATTCCACTGCGCACAGGTTGCACCCGTGGCCGCGGCCGCGAGCAGGTCACGCGCCTTGATGGAGTAGGTGGTGCCGCTCAGATTGAAAGTCGCCTCGGCATTGTATGGAGTCGCCAACAACTGCTGCAGACTGACTGCCGGTGGCGGGTTGCCCGCAGGCGACGTGGTCGCAAGCTGCAGCGGCACATTGCCATTGCCGGGCAACGACGACAGGCGGGCAGTCAGCACGGCATGCCGCATGCTGCCGTCCGGATTGCGCGCCTTGACATCGACCTGCAGCGGCACGGTCTGGCCGTTGCTGGTCGCGCTGAGCGTCTTGCCCGCCGGCACGTCACCATTGCGGAACACCTGTCCGAACGTGAACGGCACGTTGACCTGCGCCTGGGCCGATTCGCTTGCAAGCGTGTGCTGCACGACCGGCCCGGCTTGGGCGACACGCGCCGCGCCGAGCACCGCGAACCCGAGCGTGATGGCGCGAAGCCCGATGCGGCGTCGGCGCAAACGCGACGCGACAGTTTTCGATTTGTCACCTGCACTCATGTTCATGTCCCCCTTGTCAACCAGTGAAGTCAATTGCCCGTGCTGCGTCCGTCCATCGGCCGCCGCGCGCCCGCGCGTACAGGAAGGCGGCGCGGACCGCCGCGAATTCGCAGCGGTCGCGAAAGATGTGGCCCGAAGGGATGGCCGCGACGGCATGGCCGGAACGCCACGGCGGTCAACGTCAAGGCCACGACACCGTCAAACAGTGCGCACGCACGACGGATGGATGACATCGACATGATCGGCTTTCCCCCAACGGCCATCGGGGCGCGACTCTAGGCGGCCCGGACCACCATGGTTGCGCTGCGCGTCGCCAAACGCGGTGAATGGCGGGCATCGCAAGCGATCTGGCGCATTTGGCAAAGCCGGAAACCAGCCTTGCCTTGGCCGTGCAACACGACGGGCGAACGTTGCAGACGCCGTGGCGGCTGTGCCACTTGTTCCGCGTTGCCTTAAGCTGCCGCGGTTGCGATTTGGCGCGGCGACACGATGCGATGACGAATTACGCTCGACGATTGACGGCATCCAAGTTCTGGAAGGTACTGGTGCCGGACCTGGGGCTTGACCTCAAGAACGTGCTCAAGGCCGCGCGCCTGCCATCGACCTTGTTCGACAACCCGCACGCAGCCCTGACACTCGAGGAATACTTCCGGTTGTGGAACACGCTGGCGGCGCTGGCGGGAGGCGATGAGTTGCCGCTCAGGGTCGGCGCCGTGCTGTCAGCCGAAGGCTTCGATCCGCCGATTTTCTCCACATTGTGCAGCCCCGACCTCAATACCGCCATGCGCCGCCTGCAGCAGTATTGGCAGGTACTGGAGCCGCGCGTCATGACCGTCGACATCGGTCGCACGCGAACGCGCGCCACGTTGGAGTGGCAAGGACAAACCACGTCAGTGCCGTGGATCCCGGCGATGTCGGAGTTGGTCATCTTCACGAAGCTGGTGCGCTGGGGCACGCGAGTCGAGGTGCGACCCATCAGCATCGGGGTCCCCACCTTGCCGACGAACCTCGAACCCTACGAGCGCTTCTTCGGATGCAAACCGCGCCAGACACGCGATTACACCATCGCGTTCTCCGTCCACGACGCCACTCGGCCATTCGTGACGCGCGACGATGCGATGTGGCGGTTTCTGGAGGCGGCGTTCAAGGACCGCCAGCGCAGCCTTGCGACGGGCAGCGACCATGCACGTCGCGTGCGCAGCGTCTTGCGGGAATCCCTGGTTTCCGGCGAGGCCGGGATCGAGGCGGTCGCGCGCCAATTGCACGTCAGCCCGCGTTCCCTGCAACGCTCGCTGCAGCAGGAAGGCGCGAGCTACCGATCGATCCTGCAGCAGGTGCGCTACGACCTCGCACGACATCAGCTGTCCCACACGTCGGCGCCAATCGCGCGCATCGCGACGCGCCTGGGCTTTCGCGACAGCGATACGTTTGGCCGTTGGTTCGCCCAATCCGCCGGCATCACACCGTCCGAATGGCGGGCGACGCAAGCCAGACGGCATCCTGCCGCCGCCCGCTCCACCATGACCGATTCCTGACGGCGAGGCGAACACCACCGCAAGCTTCTTGCGCTGCGTGCGGTTCATGCGCAATCGATGGCGAGTTGCAATCGATCAGGGCAATCGTTCGCCAACTGGAAAGCTGATGGTCCCCCAGCCAAGCCGCGTGCTGACAGACCCGCCCCGCCACGTCCGACGCGCAAAGGCGAACCACCCGCGCTTGGCGAATGACTCGGGCGCACCCATCATCCCATCCCGGCGATCGCCTCGCGCAGGATGCGGTAGCCCTCGACCAGGCGCGGCCCCGGGCGGCCGAGGAAGGACTCACTGACGGCGAGGATGCGTTCGTTGGCGACCGCGGGCACGACCTCCCAACCCGGGCGCGAACGCACCACCTCGGCGCGGTATTTTTCCTGTTTCACGCCGCACCAGCTCATCACGATGAGATCGGGCATCGCCGCGCGCGCGGCATCGTGCTCCATCGGCACGCTGCGCGCATCAACCTCGCCCCAGGGATTCGTGCCGCCAGCCAGCTGGATCAGGTCGGTGGCCCAGGAGTGGCGTGCCGGCGCGATCACCGGCTTGGGCCACCACTCGATCAATACCGATGGACGCTTGCCGCGCGGCGCGACCACAGGCATGACCGCGCGCATCTGCGCGGTGAGCGCGTTGCCGCGTTCGCGCACGCCCAGCAGATCGGCGATGCGCTCGATGTCCGCGTACACCTCATCGAGTGAAGTCGGATCGGAAACGAAGATTTTCAGCCCCGCCGCGCGCAGGCGCTCGACCACCTTCTCGTGGCCCGGCACGGTGTTGGAAGTGAGCACCAGATCGGGTTCGAGCGCGTGCACGATGCCGGCATCCAGATCCAGATCGCGTCCCGCCTTGGGCAAGCCTGCAACCACGGCAGGCGGGTAATCCGAATCGGCATCGACACCGACCAGAAGATGCGCGCAACCCAGCGCGCAGACGATTTCGGTATTCGAGGGCGTGTGCGAGAAGACGCGCATGGCCATTCCGGTTTGCGGTGAACCGACTACGCTAACGCAAACACGCGACCGATTCAGCCTTGCGCGACGCGCGCGACGTCCGGACTTGACTCCTGCTCGCGCTGCCCGCTCGGCTGCGCGCTTTCGCAGCGGCGTCTGCCCGATTCGGACGCCGCATGCAGGGCATGCAGCGCCCGAATCCATCCGCGTCAGGGCATGCGCGGCGTCACCCGGAAGCGGCCGATGTCGATGCGCTCCTTGCTGGACTCCAGCCGCATGGTGGCGGCCTGGCGCGTTGGCTGCTTGCTGCCGAAGCCGGTCTGGAACTCCACCTGCACGGTCACCGGGCCGGTGACGGACTGACGCCGATCGCCAAAATAATTCGTCTGCACCCGATAGGTGCCCGGCAGCGGTCGCGCGATGGTGAAGACTTCCGGTCCGTAGCCCCCGGTGAAGTCGCGGCTGAGGTCGCCGCCGCTGGCACTGCGCGGGTGGCTGTAGAACACCTCCTCGCCGGCGGGGTCGATCACGTGCAGGTCGATGTCGGTGTTGTCGGCATCCCAGGTCAGCACCACACGCAGGCCCACTTCCACCGGCGCCAGCAACTCGGCCGGAATGTTCAAGGCGCGCACGTCGGCATCGGGATGCGCGGCCAGCAGCGCGGTCAGTTCGTGCAGGGCGATGAGGTCGATGCCGGGGAAACGCCCGGACCAGCTGCTGGCAGACACCGCCCACAGCAGATCCGCGGCACGCGGCACGTCGGGTTGCGCCGCACGCGCCAGGGCCAGCGCGAGGTCGCGATGGCTCTGCGGTTCCTCCGGGCGCTGCGCCAGCGCATCCTCGAACGGGCGGATCGCCAGCGTCGCCTGCTCCCATTGCACAAGCCGATAGCCCAGGATGCGGATCAGGGCGGTGTTCTCGTCGCCGATCTCGGCCAGGTTGGACAGCACCCGCAAGGCCAGCGCCGGATCCTTGGCCTCGTTGCGGAAATAGTCGGCCACATCGAGGAAGAAGGTCGGCGTGCGCAGATGCTTGCCGCGCAGACCCAGGTAGGTTGCATAAGGATCCCTGGCCACACGCAGGGCCTTGAGGTAGGGCGTGTCGGGGTTCCAGCCGGCCAGTTCGATCCGGGCCTGCATTGCAGGCTCGGCGGATTGCTCGATTTCCTGCGCGGAGCCGCCACGATCCCTGCTCGCGCCCGATACCTCCACGCTTTCGAGCTGATTCGAAGCGCTTCGCGCGCTCATCATTGCCGCATTCGACGATGGCGCAGCGGCCGGTGAAGGTGGGGGTGGTGAGGCGTCGATCGACAGCGGGGTAGTCGTTTCCACGACGGAAGACCTGGTCGCCATCGCCGGCGCCCGCTCCAGGCGCAGGCTGCGCAAGGTATCCACGCGCAGCATCAGCGCGCTGGCAGCGCGTTCCCACGCGGCGCGCGAAGCGGGCTTGGCACCATCGGTGCTCCAACGCCGCACCAGGTCCTTAGTCTGGGCAAGGATCTCATCCAGCTGCGCGCGGCTGGCGTCCAGCTCCTTGCGCGTGAGTGTCGGGCCCGCTATGGCGCGTTGCCAGAGTTCGTGCTCCTGCTGCGCGGTGGGCTGCAACAGGGTTTCCAACCAGGCATGACGCTGGGCGTGCCACTCGCGGAAGGCATGCCAGCGCTTGGCCAGATCGGCCATGCGCGCGTCGCGTCCGCCTTCCGCATCGGTCTTGGGCGCGAGCGCGAGCAGGCGCTGGTACTCGGCCTTGAGTGCCGGCTCACTGGGCTCGACCCGATAGCGCACATAGTCCTCGATGCGATCGAGCACCAACAGCGAGGTGTAGGCCGTGACCACGCCATGGCGCACCGCCAGCGCGGAAATGGCCTCGCGGTCGGGCGTGCTGGTCGCTTGCAACTGCGCGATACGGGCCTGCGCGACGCTGCGCCAGAGGGCATCGGCCATCGCGCCAGTCACGGGCTTGGCGCTGCCGAAATCGATGCTGCGCTCGACCGTGGCGGCATCGTCCGCTGCACCGAAACGCAGGTGCAGGCGGCCCTTGCCCGTGCAGCGCGCGCTGAGCGTCAAGACCGCATCGACCGGCGCTGGCGCAAGCGGGCTGATGTCGCGACAGGTCCCTTCGCTGCGCGCATCCAGCAGGCGCCAGGTGGGGGTCGACAGTGCGGCCAGCGCTGCGGCGCCATCGATGCGGGTCAGGTCCAGGACCTGGCCGCCGTGGCGTGCGATCTCGGCCAGTCGCGCGTGATCGACACGCTGCGCGGCATGCAGGGCGAACACGCGTGGCGGCGCGCCGGCAAAATCCATGCGGCCGCTGCCATAGGTGTCCAGCCCGTCACCGATCACGATCGCCAGGTCGGCACCGGGCTCGGCACGGAAGTCGATCGCGCCATAGTTGCTCGCGCCATCCAGCGCCAAGGCCTTGATGGCATCGAGCAAGGCCGCGGCATCGCCCTTGTCGATCGTGAAGCGCTGCGGCGCCGCGGCTACATCACGCACTGCGATCAGGCTGACTTTCACCGTGCCCAGCGTTTTCAACCACGCCCTCAGGAGATCCCGCTCGCGTTGCAGGTCACGATCGCCGGCGCTGCCGGAGGCATCGAAGAACAGCGCCACTGTCCTGGGTGGTGGCAGTGGTGCGAGTTTCGCGGGACGCCCGCTGTCGATGCGCGCAAGGATCGCCCGCTCGGCCGGCTCCAGCGCATCGGGTGCTTCCAACTGGCTGACATCGGAAGCCTGCTTGGGCACACGAAAGGCCAGCTCGCGCTGCGGGGTGATGTTTTCGCGCTTGAAACCGGCACGCCACACGCTGGCGGCCGGCGTGAATCTCAGCTCCGGATCGGGCGAATCGGCGCCCAGCTCCGGCGCAGGCGCATCCAGCGGCGCCTCGGCGCTGACCGAGAAGTGCCGGACCGGATCGCGAAACTGCAGCGGCATGAGATAACGCCAGTGCGTGCCGGCATCGTCCATCACCTGCTCGAATTCCAGCGCGATGCGCTTGTTGCCCCTGGCCGGGATCGGATACAGGCGCGTGCGAAACACGTTGCCGCGGGTGAGCTCCGCCAGGCCCGGATCGATCTGCACCCGGGTGGTGTCCTCGAAGGCGACGCGGGCGGTGTCCTTGGGCACCACCACGCCTTCGCGCAGCGTGCCATTGACCTCCAGCGCATAGCCGCTGACGGTTTGCCCCGGCCCGAGCGGAAACACGAACTCGCCTTCCAATACACGCGCGTTCGGGTTTTCGAACGTCATCTCGATGCGGGTGTGGGCGATGAAGCCCTGCATCTTCACCTCGACCGCCACCGTGTCGAGCACGATGGGTTTCAGGCCCGGTGAAGGTGGAATCCAGACCTGCGGTGGCAGGCGAACCTGTGCCAGCGCCAGCGGCGACAGGACGAGCGTGAACAACAGGCAGAGCAAGCGATGCATGAGGCCTCCATGTGCGCACGTGGATCGGGTCCGGCGGGCATGCAACGCGGCAACCCGCCATCCGGGGTTGCCGGCCCGCGCGGACATGGTAGGGATTCGGGCATCGATCTGCCCGCCACTCCATTTGCCGCGGGTCGGCAACGCTGGCCCCGCGTACGCGCATGCGCGTGTCCCGCCTGCGTGCGCAACCAGCCCGAGGAGATCCTTGCGTCGACCGACCACGGCCAGCACGGCGCGGATCACCCGCGCCGCGTCGGCCCGGCCATGGACGGCGGCGCCTTGCCTCAGCCCTTGGCGAACACCAGGTGCCCGCCCTGCGCATCGACCTGCACGCTGTCGCCCGCCTGGAACTTGCCGGCGAGGATTTCCTTGGCCAGCGGATTTTCCAGCTGCTGCTGGATCGCACGCTTGAGTGGCCGCGCGCCATACACCGGATCGAAGCCGACATTGCCGAGCAGGTCGAGCGCCTTGTCGCTGACCGCGAGCTTGAGCTGGCGCTCGCCCAGGCGCTTTTCCAGATAGCCGATCTGGATGCGCGCGATCGCGCGGATCTGGCTCTTGTCGAGCGCGCGGAACACGACGATCTCGTCGAGGCGGTTGATGAACTCGGGACGGAAATGCGCCTGCACCACACCCATCACGGCCGCCTTCATCTGCGTGTACTGCTCCTCGCCCTCGCCAGCGAAATCCTGGATGTACTGCGAGCCGAGGTTCGAGGTCATCACGATCACGGTGTTGCGGAAATCCACCGTGCGGCCCTGGCCATCGGTCAGACGCCCGTCGTCGAGCACCTGCAGCAGCACGTTGAAGACGTCCTGATGGGCCTTCTCGACCTCGTCGAGCAGGATCACGCTGTAGGGGCGGCGGCGCACGGCCTCGGTGAGATAGCCGCCTTCCTCGTAACCGACATAACCGGGCGGCGCGCCGATCAGGCGACTCACGGAATGCTTTTCCATGAACTCGCTCATGTCGATGCGCACCATCGCTTCCTCGCTATCGAACAGGAAGCCGGCCAGCGCCTTGCACAACTCGGTCTTGCCCACGCCGGTGGGGCCGAGGAACAGGAACGAGCCGCTCGGGCGGTTGGGATCGGACAGCCCTGCGCGCGAACGGCGCACGGCATCGCTCACGGCGTGCACGGCTTCGTCCTGGCCGACCACGCGCCGATGCAGTTCCTCTTCCATGCGCAAGAGCTTTTCGCGTTCGCCTTCGAGCATCTTGCTGACCGGGATGCCGGTCCAGCGGCTCACCACCTCGGCGATTTCCTCGGCGGTGACGCGCGTCTGCACGAGCTTGAAATCCTGCTGCTCGACGGCCTGTGCGGCGACCAGCTGGCGCTCCAGCTCGGGCAGCCGGCCGTACTGGATCTCGCCCATGCGCGTGTAGTCCTGCTTGCGCCGCGCATTTTCCAGCTCCTGGCGCGCCTGCTCGATCTGCTCCTTGATGTGGGTCGCGCCCTGCAGCGCGGCCTTTTCGGCCTTCCACACTTCATTGAGGTCGGAAAACTCGCGCTCCAGCGCGGCGATGTCCTGCTCGAGGTCAGCCAGGCGCTGGCGCGATTCCTCGTCCTTTTCCTTCTTGAGCATCTCGCGCTGGATCTTGAGCTGGATCAGGCGCCGCTCCTTGCGATCGAGTTCCTCGGGCTTGGAGTCGATCTCCATGCGGATGCGCGAGGCCGCCTCGTCCATGAGGTCGATCGCCTTGTCGGGCAACTGGCGGTCGGCGATGTAGCGGTTGGATAGCGTGGCCGCCGCGACCAGCGCCGGATCGGTGATCTCCACACCATGATGTACGGCATAGCGCTCCTTGAGGCCGCGCAGGATCGCGATGGTGTCCTCCACGCTCGGCTCGCCGACGAAGACCTTCTGGAAACGACGCTCGAGCGCGGCATCCTTCTCGATGTACTGGCGGTATTCGTCCAGCGTGGTCGCGCCGATGCAGTGCAGCTCGCCGCGCGCGAGCGCGGGCTTGAGCATGTTGCCCGCGTCCATCGCACCCTCGGCCTTGCCGGCGCCGACCATCGTGTGCAGTTCATCGATGAACAGGATGATCTGGCCCTCCTGCTTGGCCAGGTCGCTCAGCACGCCCTTGAGGCGTTCCTCGAACTCGCCACGGAACTTGGCGCCGGCGATCAGCGCGCCCATGTCCAGCGAGAGCACGCGCTTGTCCTTGAGTCCTTCGGGCACTTCGTCCTTGACGATGCGCTGGGCCAGGCCCTCGGCGATCGCGGTCTTGCCCACGCCCGGCTCGCCGATCAGCACCGGATTGTTCTTGGTGCGGCGCGAGAGCACCTGGATCACGCGACGGATTTCCTCGTCGCGGCCGATCACCGGATCGAGCTTGCCCGACTCGGCGCGCGCGGTGAGGTCGATCGTGTACTTTTCCAGTGCCTGACGCTGTTCCTCGGCATTCTCCGATTGCACCTTCTCGCCTCCACGCAGCTTGTCGATCGCCGCTTCCAGGTTGGCCTTGTTCGCACCCGCGGCCTTGAGCGCGTCGGCCAGCTCGCCCTTGGCCTCGAGCGCGGCGAGCACGAACAGTTCGCTGGCGATGAAGTCGTCCCCACGCTGCTGCGCGAGCTTGTCGGTGAGGTTGAGCAGGCGCGTGAGATCGTTGGAGACGTTGATGTTGCCTTCCTGCCCCGACACGCGCGGCAAGCGTTCGATCATCTGCCCGATGCGCGTGCGCAGCGCGGGCACGTTCACGCCCGCCTGCGTGAGCAGGGGCATGGTCGAGCCGCCCTGCTGGTCGAGCAAGGCCGCCATCAGGTGGGCGGGTTCGAGCATGTTGTGGTCGCGGCCCACGGCCAGCGATTGCGCGTCGGCCAGCGCCTGCTGGAAACGCGAGGTGAGTTTGTCCATGCGCATCGGGACACCCGTGAGGAGTGCGCGGCGGCGTGCCGCGGGATGTCTGCGTCAATGCGGTTGCATGCAGCGGTTTCAAGGGCGGCGGGCCTGCGCGCCATCACGCGCGCGCAGGCCCGGCCCGAGCTGACTCAGCGGAAGTTGTAGCGCCAGCTCAAGGTGGCAGCGCGCGGCGTGCCGGGCATGATCTGGTTGGTCGAGTGCGCACTTTCGATCCAGGCGATGTCGCCGAGGTTGCGCACATTGAGCGCAAGCTCATGCTCGCCATGGCGCCAGCGCAGCATCGCGTCGGTGCGCACGTAGCCCGGCAGGCGGACCAGGTTATCGTTGGCGCTGAAGCGCGAACCGCTCGCGAACGCGCCCACGCCCAGGTCGAAGCCGTGACCGAGCGTCCAGGTCGCCCACAGCGAGGCGAGCTGCTCGGGCACGTTGGAGGGACGATTGCCCTGCAGCGAGACGCCGCTCTGGCGGTTATTGGACTTGACGATCTGCGCCTGCAAGCGCGTGTAGCCAAGGCGCAAATCAAGGCGTTCGCCGATGCGCCCGCCCACTTCCAGTTCCAGGCCGCGACTGCGCTGCATGCCGACCTGGATCAGCCGGGTTGGATCAGCCGGATCGATCGTGCGCAGACCATCGCGAGTCTGCTCGAACAGCGCCGCGCTGGCGCTGAGCGCGCCTTCGTTCCAGTCGCCTTTCCAGCCGACTTCCTTGAGCGTGGAGTGCTCGGGCGACAGGTCAGCCGAGGTCGTGGCCAGCGAATAGCCATCGCCCGAGGTCTGGAACGAACGGCTCCAGGCCGCATAGAGGCTGTGGCTGGTGTTGGGCTGCCAGACCAGACCCGCGCGCGGGCTGAAAGTCGTATCGGTGCGATCGAGTCGGGCCTGCGTCAGACGATTGTCGGCCACCTGGCCGTAGCGATCCCAGCGCCCGCCCACGACGGCTTTCCACGATTCACCCAGCGACATCTGATCCTGCACGTACAAACCAACGCTGTCGCCGTTGAACGCGCTGCTGTTGCCGAGCACCGAAGAAGGCGTGCTGCCCACCGACAGGTCGGGATTGAACAGGCTCACCGTCCCCGCCGAACCGGTCCAGCGCTTGGAACTGCGATCCTGCCAGCCGGCTTCCAGCCCGATGAGCAGCGCGTGGTCGAGCCAGGTGCCGTCGAGATTGCCGAGCGTTTCCAGGCGCGCGAAGCGGTCGTCGGTTTCGCTTGTGCTGTTGTACTGCGCGCGCGCCACTTGCAGGGTGGTTGCGTTCACGCTGCTGACGAAGGTGTTGTAGAAATCACCGCGCGCCTGGTGATCGACCAGGGCCGCGCGCAGTTCCCAGTGTTCGCCGAGCGGACTGTGCCAGGTCAAGCGCGCATCGGCGGCGTCGTTGTTGAGGTAATCACGCAGCGGATCGCCATAGGTGGTCGAGCTGTCGACCGGCGCGGGGCGGCCGGCAAGAGACGGAATGCCGCGATCGGGCGTGCGCCGATCGCGCAGGGCCTCCACCTGCAGCAGGAGCGATCCCTCGCCGAGCTTCCACGCGAGCGCCGGCGCGGCCAGTTGCCGCTCCAGTTCGACGTGTTTGCGGAAGCTCTCGGCCTGCTCGGCCGCCGCGTTGAAGCGCCAGGCGAAGGCATCGCTGCCATGGCCCACGTCCAGGGTGCCGCGCAGCGCGTCGTAGGCACCCAGCGACAGCGTGGTCCTGCCGATGTCACCGCCGAACACGGGCTGCTTGGTGATACGGTTGATGATCCCGCCACCCGAACCGCGCCCGTAGAGCACGCTGGCTGGCCCGCGCAGGACTTCGACGCGCTCGATGTCGGCGAGGTCGCGGTAGTACGGCGTGTCATCGCGGAAGCCGTCCAGATACTGATCGAACATCGCGCTGAAACCGCGGATGTTGACCTGATCGCGCCGCCCCTCGCCCATCGTGAGCGACACGCCCGGCACGGTTTCCAGCGCCTGATTCAGGCTGTGCACATTGCGCTCCTCGAGTTCGATCGCGGTCACTGCGGAAATTGCCGCCGGCACGTCGCGCAGCGGCGTGTCGGTGCGCGTCGCCGAGCGCGCATCGGTCGCATGTTTGGGCGCGGCGTTGCCCTGCACGCGGACTGTGTCGAGGGTTTGCGCCTCGGGCTCGGCGTGGCTGATGGCTGGAACGGCAAGCGCGAGCAGCAGTGCAACAGCGAGCGGCGAGCGGATGGGTGGATGGCGCAGTTTGAACATCGACATGGGCAGATCCCGGCTGAAAAGTGCGCGGATGCTACCGAGAATGATTCGCATCCACAATACTTTACGTTCCGGACCTCGGCCCGTGGTTTCGGATCGGGCACGCCGCTGCATCACGCCGCAGGAACCGACAACAGCCGAATGAATCGGGTCGAGCAATCGCGACACCCGGATACATACGGGCAGCCGAACCGAGCGTCTTCGCTCGCGAGCCGCCCTGCATAATCGGCCGATGCCCAAGTACCGCATTCTCCTGCTCGGCGGTTATGGCCAGTTCGGCGCCCGCATCGCCGCCGCGCTTGCCGGCGATTCCGATCTCGCCCTCCTCATTGCCGGACGCCATGCCGCGCCGGCACGCCAACTGTGCACGCGGCTCGGGGAGACAGCGCGAGCCGAGATTTCACACTGCGTGCTGGATCTGGAATCAGACGCGTTCGAGCAGCGGATCGCGGAGCATGCCCCGCATCTGGTGATCCATTGCGCAGGGCCGTTCCAAGGCCGCGACTACCGCGTGGCCCGAGCCGCACTCGCCGCAGGTGCCCACTATGTCGACCTCGCCGACGCGCGCGACTTCGTGAGTGCAATCGGCACGCTCGACGAGGAAGCACGCCGCGCCGGTCGCTGGGCGATTGCCGGCGCCAGCAGCGTGCCGGGACTGAGCGGCGCAGTCATCACTGCCTTGCAGGAACGCTTTGCCTGTCTTCGCTCCATCCAGAGTGCGATCAGTCCAGGCAATCGCAGCGAACGCGGCCTGGCCACCACACGCGCAATCCTCGGCTACGTCGGTCGCCCGTACCTGCAGTTGCACAATGGCCGTTGGCGAAGCGTGCATGGCTGGCAATCGTTGCGACGCGTGTACACGCCGGCGATCGGCGCGCGCTGGCTCGCGCGCTGCGAAGTACCGGACCTGTCGGTGTTGCCCGCACGTTGGCCGCAGCTTGCGACGTGCGATTTTCGCGCCGGCCTCGAATTGCGCCGCATGCACTTCGGCCTGTGGCTCGCGAGTTGGGCAGTGCGCTGCGGTCTGTTGCGCAATCTGCCGCGCCGCGCCTCCGCCCTGCTCGCGCTGAGTAACCGTTGGCTCGGCGCCGGCAGCGATGTCGGTCTCATGCAAATCGATATGCGGGGTCGTGGCCTCGACGACAAACCCTTGCACCTGCGCTGGCGTCTGCTTGCTGCCAACGGCGATGGCCCGCAGGTACCCGCAACGGCAGCGGTGGTTCTCGCTCGCAAGCTCGCGCGCGGCGAACTGCCCGGCAGTGGCGCACGCGCCTGCCTCGACCTGTTCACGCTCGATGAATTTCTCGCCGCGCTCGATGGCTTTGCCGTCACCACCACACTCGAAACCCTGGCCTGACTGCGTTCTGCCGGCCAAGGCCCGCCGGGCTCAATTCACGTCCAGCCAGCCGCGATAGCGCAGCAATGGCCCGACCAAGGGCAGCGCAGCCTGCACATCGAAGCCATAGCGCCCATCGCGCTCGAACTCGTGCGCCGCAACGCCCGCGAACCAACGCACCGGCAAACGCAGACCCAGGACCCGCACGCATGCCACCTGCCATTTGAGGACACCTTGGTCAGCAAACAGGCGGAAACCGAACTCGACCAGGCCCAGACGCTCGTGCAGCAAGCCATCCGCGGCCCACAGACACGAGCGCATTGCGTGCGCGCCGACATGGCGTGTCCAGCGCTCCCCCTGCGCATCAACGATGATCTCGACTTCGATCGGCCCACAGCCGGCGGGCGGCAATCGCGTTGCCCAGCCGCACAGCGCCGCGAGTGGGCTGCGACCCCGCTCGACTTCGACTTCGCCACGATAGTGCTGCGTACCGGCGCGTCGATGCAGCTCCTGCACGCGCGGCGCAAGCTCGACGAAGGCACTGCCGAGCAACTGCGGGAACAGCCTCGTCACGGCGCGATCCACACGAGGCTGGCGAAGCGGCCCGTTTCGCGATCGCGGCGGAACGAATAGAAGCGCGGGTCACTGAACGTGTCGAAGCTTGCGCCACTCACCCGCTCGACACCGCAGGCGAGAAGGCGCCGGCGCGCAAGCGCGGCGAGATCGCAGTGCCAATGGCCGGGTCGTGTCGGAACAAACGCAAAGCCGGCAGCACCATCGTGCTCGACGAAGGCCGCGCGCACTTCCTCACCCACTTCATACGAGGCCGCGCCGATGCCCGGACCAATCCACGCGAGCACACGCTCAGGCGCTGCGCCCAACGCGAGAACCGTTGCTTCGAGCACGCCCGCCGCAAGACCGCGCCAGCCCGCATGCGCGACGCCGACCGCGCTGCCGTCGTCGGCGCAGAACAGCACCGGCAGGCAATCGGCGGTGAGCACGGCAAGCACGACGCCGGGACGATGCGTCACCGCGGCATCGGCTTTCGGCTCATCTTCAGCCACGCCCGCATCGACATCGAGCACGGTGATACCGTGCACCTGCTGCAACCAACGTGGCGCACCCGGCAATGCCAGTTTCCGCGCCAAGCTCTCGCGATTGGCCGCGACCGCCTGCGGCTGATCACCGCAACGCGCGCCGAGATTGAAGGATGCGAAC
>NSJK01000006.1 GCA_002632325.1 Lysobacterales bacterium
TCGGCGACGGTCAACGATGGTTCGACGACCACGTTCAATGTTGCCGCGAACATGGGCTACACGATCAACAGCGTGAGCGGTTGCGGTGGCTCGTTCGACAGTGGCAGCGGTGTCTACACCACCGGCGCGATCACGGCCGATTGCACGGTCACCGCCAATTTCGATGTGGCGACGCCAGCGGCGATCAATGTCACGCCGACCAGCCTTGCCGCTTCGCAAGGTGCAAACGCGAGCTCGACGCAGACGCTGACGATCGGCAACACCGGCGGCAGTGCACTCAACTGGTCGATTGCCGAACAGAGCCTGCGTCCGCTGCCGGCGATGCCGCACTATCCGCACGTGGCGCAGCCCGCGAGCGAACAGGTGGGTGCTGCTGCGGCGGCGGTGTCAGCCCAGGCACACGCGGGCCGTGGCCCGCTCTGGGTCGCCCCCCTGGCCTTGCTCTACGACAACGGTCCGCTCATCACCAATGCGGGTGCCGGCGCCGGCGGCGCCGATGCGAGCGCATTGCAGACTTCGTTGGGCAACACGAGTCTTGGTGCGAACATCTCGGTGAGTGGCGGCTTCCGCGCGGCCGATGATTTCACCGTGCCTTCCGGTGGCTGGAACGTCAACACGATCACGTTCTTCGTCTACCAGACCGGATCGACCACGACTTCGACGATCAATGCGGCCAATCTGCAGATCTGGAATGGTCCGCCGGATCAGCCCAGCAGCACGGTCGTGTTCGGTGATACCACGACCAATCGTCTGGCCAGCACCGCGTTCAGCAACATCTATCGCGTGACCGAGACGACGCTGACCAACAACCAGCGTCCGATCATGGCGGTGGTGGTCACGGTGGGTACGACCTTGCCGGCAGGCACCTACTGGCTCGACTGGCAAGTGGGTGGCACGCTGGCTTCGGGCCCATGGGCGCCCGCGGTGACGATCGCTGGTGCCACCGGCAAGCCCGGTGCCAACGGCATGCAGTTCAACGCGACGACTTGGGCCGCGCTCACCGATGGTGGTTCGCTTGCGCCGCAGGATTACCCGTTCATCGTCGATGGCGCACCTGCAGTGGCTGCCTGCTCGACCACGGCGGACATGCCTTGGCTGTCGCTGAGTGCAACCTCGGGTTCCACCGCGGGTGGTGGCAGCTCGCCGGTCACGGTGACCTTCGACTCGACCGGCATGAGCCCGGGCAACTACAACGGCAATCTGTGCGTGTCGAGCAACGATACGGGCAATCCGATGGTCGCGGTGCCGGTCAGCATGACCGTGCTCGCGGCCCACACGGTCAGCACGACGGTGACCGGTGATGGCTCGATCTCGCCGACCTCGGCCACGGTGCTCAATGGCCAGACCACCACGTTCAACGTGGCAGCCAATACCGGCAACCACATCTTCAGCGTCACCGGTTGCGGCGGCAGCTTCGATACGGGCTCGGGCGTCTACACCACCGGTCCGATCACTGGAGACTGCACGGTGGCTGTGCTGATCGTGCCCGATGGTGCCAGCAACGGCATCATTCACGCCGCCAATCTCAACCATGGGATCCAGGCGACCATTGGTGGCACCTCGCTCAACATCATCACGAGCGCGTTCGACGACAGCGGTCCGATCAGCGGCGACTGGGACTACAACTTCTGGGCCAGCAGCGGTGCGCTGCGGTTCTGGCCGGTGTCGACCCACACCGCGCAGGTTGCGGTGGATGGCAGTGGTCAAGCAATTGCCTTCCACAACGGCGACCTGATCAGCTCGGCGCTGACTTGGTCGGCCAGTGGTGCCACACCGGCTGCCGAATGGCTCGGTGGCACGGTCGCTGCGGTTGGCGTGCGCTTCGGTTGTGATGGCCGCGGCCTCACCTATCCGGTTCCGGGTGGCGTCTGCTATGGCTTCATCCAGGTCTCGACCTCGGGCCCGAGCGGCTTCCCGGCAACGATCGTCGACACCACCTTCGATGGTGACGGCAATGCGATCACGGTGAGTGGTTTGACCGTGCTCAACCCGCCGGCTGCGACCGTCACGCCGAGCGGCCTGTTCATGTCCGCGCCGGCCAATGGCAGTGCCACGGTGCCGATGAACATCGCCAATGCGGCCGGCAGCGCCTCGCTGAACTGGTCGATTGCCGCACGTCAGGCAAGCCTGCAGCCGCATGTCAGCCGCAATGTCGGCAGCACCGGCAAGCAGACGCTGCAGCGCAAGTCGATGTCCGACAACGCCAACATCCAGCCCAAGCTCGACTGGCTGGCTGCGCATGCGAGCCCGAACCGCGCGGTTGCGCAGGGCGGTCGTCATGGCGGCGTCACCAACCGTGCCACCCCGTGGATGCCGACGGGTTCGCTCGCCTTCATCCTCGATGACGGCAGCTACGAGAACAACATCGGTTGGGGCGACAGCACGGCGGATGTCGAGAACAGCGCGTTGTGGCTCAACCGCTTCGGTGCGACCGGTGCACTCAACGTCGACTCGGTGTCGATCCTGTGGCCGACCAATACCAACGGCACGCTGGTCGGCAAGTCGGTCAACATCGTCGCCTACTACGATGCCGATGCCGATGGCGATCCGACCAATGCCGTGCGTCTGGGTACCGACAATCTGCAGACGATCGTGTCGCTGGATGCCTTCGAGACCTACACGACGAACTTCAGCGTGCCGGGTTCGGGGGATGTCTACATCGGCTTCTTCAACACCTACGCCAATGGCGGCACCACGCCGATGCTGTATCCGGCTGCGATCGACACCGATTCGATCACCAATGCCTCGTGGATTGCCGCGTCCTCGTCGGGCGATGGCAATCTGGATCTTGGGGCCAACGATGCGGTCGGCACGATCGACGATCTGAGCGGCGGCTCGCTCACCGGTACCTGGCTGATCCGCGCCACGGCTACCGTGACGGGTGGCGGCGCGGCCTGCACGGGTCCGGTGGTGTCGTGGCTGACCGCCACGCCGGCCAGTGGGACGGTCGTTGGTGGTGCAAACAGCACCGTGAACGTCACCGCCAATCCGGCGGCGGGCAGCCTCGCACCGGGCAGCTACTCGGCCGAGCTGTGCGTGACCACCAACGATCCTGCCCAGGCGCTGATCGTGGTGCCGGTATCGCTCACGGTCACGGTGCCGCCGCCCGCCTTCTGCGATGGCGGTACCGACGAGGTCTTCTGTGATGGCTTCGATCCGGCCATTGGTGGCGACATCTACGAGAGTGGCCCAATCAACCATTTGATCCAGAACAACGTCGATGGCACTTCGGTGAACTGGATCACCGGGGATGTGCAGGATGCTGATGTGCCCAATTACCACTTCAATCCGTACAACAACAGTGTCCAACTCACGTTTTGGTGGCAGACCGGGGCACCGGACATCGCCGGCGTCTCGTCAGACGCGAGCACCTCGGATTTCCTGGTGCTGGCTTCGGGCGCCGTGGTGGGTCCGGCTTCGATCTGGTCGACAACCAACAATCCGGGTCCTGCGGCCTGGGCGGCTGGAGCGGATGGTTATCTCGGCTTCCGCTTCAACTGCTCGTCGATCCCGAACCCACCGGTCTCCGGTATCTGCTATGGCTACGTCCACTTGCAGACGACGGCCCCGAATGGCTTCCCGGCGACGATTCTCGATTACGCCTACAACAAGGTCGGCGACCCGATCACGATTCCCTGATCGAGCCCCAACTTGAAACCTTCGACGGCCCCGAAAACGGGGCCGTTTTTTTGTGCGTTCGGCAGGGCGTGTCTGCGCGAGGGTTGATCTGGCTGCTCGCCGAGTGCGGTGCCACGTCCGAGGATATGCGTCTGGCTTGAACCGGGAATGCGCGCGCTGCCGCGGCAGTGCAGCAGATTCGCTGCCACAGTTGTGGTGGCGCATGCGTGTCGATGCGTCATTTCGCAGCAAGGCTCGGCAGACCCGCACAACGCGCTGCGGTTGCAACGCAACAAATCTGCTCGCTCTGATCGTGCCGGCCGATTGGCGTGGCGAAAGACCATTCAGGCGCGGTTGTGCTCGCCACCACGCCGAGGCTATAGTCGGATCGTTCCGTGGTCTCAGCCCGGCCTTGCGCAGGATCCATTCCGCGTCAGGCAGGCGATGTTTTTCGCATGCATTCACTGGGGGATGCGCGTGGAAGTATCGAATCGAGCGGCACTGCGTGCCGTAGATGGGGCAAACCTTTTTTCGAACTTGCGTTCGTCGGTGACCCGGCGTGCGCGTTTTTGCGTGGCCGGGAATCATCCGGCCTTCACCTTGTGGGGGTACACCGCATGAAACGTCTGATCAGAACGATGGGTTTCACGGCCGCGAGTGCCGTATTGGCGGCATTGTTGCCAGCCTTGGCATCCCATGCAGGGGAGCGCAAAGACAGAGTTGTTTCCGATCCACTGGCCTTCGACAGCCGCGGGGAGCTTGTCGTCAACCGTCTGCCGGATGGTCCCTCGGCAGCCAGTGCCTACACCTTCGCGCAGTCGGTCGGCACCTATGCGCCGATCAGCGGCGGCACGGTGCTCGCCACCACGTGCGACGACAACAATTACAACGCCAACGCGATCCCGTTCACGTTCAACTACAACGGAACGACCTACACACAGTTCAGCGTGAACTGCAACGGCTTCCTCGCGATGGGCGCGAGCGTGACGAGTTCGTACGTGCCGATCAGCGCGGCCGCGACCAACAACGTGATCGTCGCGATGGGCATGGACCAGCAGACCAACGCGGCCAGCAGCGACCTGAGTTTCGATACCCTGGGCACGGCACCCAATCGCGTGCTCGTCGTGCAGTGGAACAATTTCCGCAACTACAACCAGACAGGTGACTCGTACAACTACCAGATCCGCCTGCACGAGACGAGCAACGTGGTCGAAGTCGCCTATGGCGCCTTCATCAAGAATACGACCAGCCGCACGCCGCAGGTCGGCATCCGGGGCGCGAGCAATGCTGATTTCAACAACCGCACGGGCACCGGTGCCTGGCAGGCCTCGACAGCCGGCGGCGCCAATACCGCAACGCGAACCCTGAATCAGGCCAATCTTCCCGACCCCGGCCTGATCTGGACCTGGACGCCGCCAAACTTCCCGCCGGTCGTCAGTTTCACGTCACTGGCCAATACCACCAGTACCGCCAACCGCGCGCTCACTGGCGTGTCGGTTGTTGACGCCGACGGTGTGAACGCGACCGCGGGCACTGCGCCGCGTGTCTACTTCAAGCGCGCCACCGACGCCAATGCCTGGAACGACAACACCAGCGGTACGGACGGCTGGAAGTACGCCGAAGGTACAGTCAACGGCCCGACGTTCGATTTCACCATCGACTACTCGCTGCTCAACGGCGGCACCGGTGTCAGCGCGGGCACTCAGGTGCAGTATTTCGTAGTCGCGCAGGACCTCAATGCCACACCGCTGGTCGGCATCTTCCCCGGCAGCTTTGCCGCGGCCCCGGCGAGCGTCAATTTGGGCGCGAGTGCCTTCCCGATCGGTGGCACCCCGGCCAGCTACATGATTTCCAGCTTGATGTCCGGCACCTACCAGGTGCCAGGCGCCTATGCCTCGCTGACCAACGCGGGCGGCATGTTCGAGGCGCTGAACAACAACGTCCTGTCGGGCAATGTGGTGATCGAGATCGCTGGCGATCTGACTGCTGAAACCGGCGCCGTCATGTTGAACCAGCTTGGCGAGCAGCCGGCCGGCAGCAACTTCACGGTGACGATCATGCCGGTGGGCGCAGCGCGCACGATTTCCGGCAGCACGGCCAACGGTCTCATCACGCTCAACGGGGCCGACCGCGTGACCTTCGATGGATCGCTGGGTGGTGGCGGCAACGACCAGAGCCTGACCGTGGCCAATACCACGGCGACGGGGGGCACGGTGTTTTGGCTGCGCAGCGCAAACGCGAGTGATGGCGCAACGGGCAACACCATCAAGAACTGTCTGATCAACGGCAACTCCGGATCAACGACGGTCGGTGGCATTCTGGGCAGTGGCACGGTGCTGGGCGGTGATGCCGAAGCGCCGAACTCGAACAACACGATTCTCAACAATGCCATCAGCAAGGTGCAGAACGCGCTGTACCTGCGCGGTGGCGCGACGGCCGGTACCTTCGACCAGAACTGGCTGGTGACGGGCAACACGGTTGGTTCGACGGTCACCACCGGCAAGCTGGGCTTCCGTGGCATGTTGATCGGCAACGCCGCGAATTTCACGATCAGCGGCAACACGGTGCAGGGCGTGGTGTCTTCCGCCACATCGACCTCGGCAGCAATCGGCATCCAGGTTGCATTGGGCATTGCGGGCGGCACGATCACCGGCAACAGGATCAGCAACATCGAACAGGCCAACACTGCAGGCTACCCGGCCTACGGCCTGTATCTGGGCTCGAGTTCCGCTGCCAGCGGTGTCACGGTCGCCAACAACATGATCGCTGACATCGTGAGTTACTCCGATACTTCGACAGCGTTCTCCTTCCAACCCGTGGGCATCATGATCACCGGCACCAACGGTGGTTGGAACCTGTACTACAACTCGGTCAACCTGTTCGGATCGCACCCCGGCTTGACCGGCGTCACAATGCAGACTGCCCTGTTCGTGGGCGCGACCGTCACGGCGGTGGATCTGCGCAACAATGTCTTCTCGAACTCCTACGACAACAGCAGTTCGAGCACGGACAAGTCCTACGCGGTTTACTCGGCTGCGCCGGCGGGCAGTTTCACCAACATCGACCACAATGACTACTTCGCCTCGGGTGCGACGGGCGTGTTGGGTTTCTTCGCTGCTGCCGATAAGACCACACTGGGTGCTTGGCAGGCTGCGACGGGCCAGGATGCCGCCTCGATCTCGGGTGATCCGCTGTTCGTCTCGGCGACCGATCTGCACATCACCGCAGGCTCGCCCGCGATCGGTGCCGGCACGCCGATCACGGCCGTCACCACGGATATCGATGGCGGCGTGCGCAATGCGACCACGCCGGACATTGGCGCCGATGAATTCGGCGTGGTGGCCCCGGTCACCCACACCGTGAGCACGGCAGCCGTTCCGGTTGCGGGCGGCAATTTCACGCCGACCTCGGCGACGGTCAACGATGGTTCGACGACCACGTTCAATGTTGCCGCGAACATGGGCTACACGATCAACAGCGTGAGCGGTTGCGGTGGCTCGTTCGACAGTGGCAGCGGTGTCTACACCACCGGCGCGATCACGGCCGATTGCACGGTCACCGCCAATTTCGATGTGGCGACGCCAGCGGCGATCAATGTCACGCCGACCAGCCTTGCCGCTTCGCAAGGTGCAAACGCGAGCTCGACGCAGACGCTGACGATCGGCAACACCGGCGGCAGTGCACTCAACTGGTCGATTGCCGAACAGAGCCTGCGTCCGCTGCCGGCGATGCCGCACTATCCGCACGTGGCGCAGCCCGCGAGCGAACAGGTGGGTGCTGCTGCGGCGGCGGTGTCAGCCCAGGCACACGCGGGCCGTGGCCCGCTCTGGGTCGCCCCCCTGGCCTTGCTCTACGACAACGGTCCGCTCATCACCAATGCGGGTGCCGGCGCCGGCGGCGCCGATGCGAGCGCATTGCAGACTTCGTTGGGCAACACGAGTCTTGGTGCGAACATCTCGGTGAGTGGCGGCTTCCGCGCGGCCGATGATTTCACCGTGCCTTCCGGTGGCTGGAACGTCAACACGATCACGTTCTTCGTCTACCAGACCGGATCGACCACGACTTCGACGATCAATGCGGCCAATCTGCAGATCTGGAATGGTCCGCCGGATCAGCCCAGCAGCACGGTCGTGTTCGGTGATACCACGACCAATCGTCTGGCCAGCACCGCGTTCAGCAACATCTATCGCGTGACCGAGACGACGCTGACCAACAACCAGCGTCCGATCATGGCGGTGGTGGTCACGGTGGGTACGACCTTGCCGGCAGGCACCTACTGGCTCGACTGGCAAGTGGGTGGCACGCTGGCTTCGGGCCCATGGGCGCCCGCGGTGACGATCGCTGGTGCCACCGGCAAGCCCGGTGCCAACGGCATGCAGTTCAACGCGACGACTTGGGCCGCGCTCACCGATGGTGGTTCGCTTGCGCCGCAGGATTACCCGTTCATCGTCGATGGCGCACCTGCAGTGGCTGCCTGCTCGACCACGGCGGACATGCCTTGGCTGTCGCTGAGTGCAACCTCGGGTTCCACCGCGGGTGGTGGCAGCTCGCCGGTCACGGTGACCTTCGACTCGACCGGCATGAGCCCGGGCAACTACAACGGCAATCTGTGCGTGTCGAGCAACGATACGGGCAATCCGATGGTCGCGGTGCCGGTCAGCATGACCGTGCTCGCGGCCCACACGGTCAGCACGACGGTGACCGGTGATGGCTCGATCTCGCCGACCTCGGCCACGGTGCTCAATGGCCAGACCACCACGTTCAACGTGGCAGCCAATACCGGCAACCACATCTTCAGCGTCACCGGTTGCGGCGGCAGCTTCGATACGGGCTCGGGCGTCTACACCACCGGTCCGATCACTGGAGACTGCACGGTGGCTGTGCTGATCGTGCCCGATGGTGCCAGCAACGGCATCATTCACGCCGCCAATCTCAACCATGGGATCCAGGCGACCATTGGTGGCACCTCGCTCAACATCATCACGAGCGCGTTCGACGACAGCGGTCCGATCAGCGGCGACTGGGACTACAACTTCTGGGCCAGCAGCGGTGCGCTGCGGTTCTGGCCGGTGTCGACCCACACCGCGCAGGTTGCGGTGGATGGCAGTGGTCAAGCAATTGCCTTCCACAACGGCGACCTGATCAGCTCGGCGCTGACTTGGTCGGCCAGTGGTGCCACACCGGCTGCCGAATGGCTCGGTGGCACGGTCGCTGCGGTTGGCGTGCGCTTCGGTTGTGATGGCCGCGGCCTCACCTATCCGGTTCCGGGTGGCGTCTGCTATGGCTTCATCCAGGTCTCGACCTCGGGCCCGAGCGGCTTCCCGGCAACGATCGTCGACACCACCTTCGATGGTGACGGCAATGCGATCACGGTGAGTGGTTTGACCGTGCTCAACCCGCCGGCTGCGACCGTCACGCCGAGCGGCCTGTTCATGTCCGCGCCGGCCAATGGCAGTGCCACGGTGCCGATGAACATCGCCAATGCGGCCGGCAGCGCCTCGCTGAACTGGTCGATTGCCGCACGTCAGGCAAGCCTGCAGCCGCATGTCAGCCGCAATGTCGGCAGCACCGGCAAGCAGACGCTGCAGCGCAAGTCGATGTCCGACAACGCCAACATCCAGCCCAAGCTCGACTGGCTGGCTGCGCATGCGAGCCCGAACCGCGCGGTTGCGCAGGGCGGTCGTCATGGCGGCGTCACCAACCGTGCCACCCCGTGGATGCCGACGGGTTCGCTCGCCTTCATCCTCGATGACGGCAGCTACGAGAACAACATCGGTTGGGGCGACAGCACGGCGGATGTCGAGAACAGCGCGTTGTGGCTCAACCGCTTCGGTGCGACCGGTGCACTCAACGTCGACTCGGTGTCGATCCTGTGGCCGACCAATACCAACGGCACGCTGGTCGGCAAGTCGGTCAACATCGTCGCCTACTACGATGCCGATGCCGATGGCGATCCGACCAATGCCGTGCGTCTGGGTACCGACAATCTGCAGACGATCGTGTCGCTGGATGCCTTCGAGACCTACACGACGAACTTCAGCGTGCCGGGTTCGGGGGATGTCTACATCGGCTTCTTCAACACCTACGCCAATGGCGGCACCACGCCGATGCTGTATCCGGCTGCGATCGACACCGATTCGATCACCAATGCCTCGTGGATTGCCGCGTCCTCGTCGGGCGATGGCAATCTGGATCTTGGGGCCAACGATGCGGTCGGCACGATCGACGATCTGAGCGGCGGCTCGCTCACCGGTACCTGGCTGATCCGCGCCACGGCTACCGTGACGGGTGGCGGCGCGGCCTGCACGGGTCCGGTGGTGTCGTGGCTGACCGCCACGCCGGCCAGTGGGACGGTCGTTGGTGGTGCAAACAGCACCGTGAACGTCACCGCCAATCCGGCGGCGGGCAGCCTCGCACCGGGCAGCTACTCGGCCGAGCTGTGCGTGACCACCAACGATCCTGCCCAGGCGCTGATCGTGGTGCCGGTATCGCTCACGGTCACGGTGCCGCCGCCCGCCTTCTGCGATGGCGGTACCGACGAGGTCTTCTGTGATGGCTTCGATCCGGCCATTGGTGGCGACATCTACGAGAGTGGCCCAATCAACCATTTGATCCAGAACAACGTCGATGGCACTTCGGTGAACTGGATCACCGGGGATGTGCAGGATGCTGATGTGCCCAATTACCACTTCAATCCGTACAACAACAGTGTCCAACTCACGTTTTGGTGGCAGACCGGGGCACCGGACATCGCCGGCGTCTCGTCAGACGCGAGCACCTCGGATTTCCTGGTGCTGGCTTCGGGCGCCGTGGTGGGTCCGGCTTCGATCTGGTCGACAACCAACAATCCGGGTCCTGCGGCCTGGGCGGCTGGAGCGGATGGTTATCTCGGCTTCCGCTTCAACTGCTCGTCGATCCCGAACCCACCGGTCTCCGGTATCTGCTATGGCTACGTCCACTTGCAGACGACGGCCCCGAATGGCTTCCCGGCGACGATTCTCGATTACGCCTACAACAAGGTCGGCGACCCGATCACGATTCCCTGATCGAGCCCCAACTTGAAACCTTCGACGGCCCCGAAAACGGGGCCGTTTTTTTGTGCGTTCGGCAGGGCGTGTCTGCGCGAGGGTTGATCTGGCTGCTCGCCGAGTGCGGTGCCACGTCCGAGGATATGCGTCTGGCTTGAACCGGGAATGCGCGCGGGCGCATGGAATCGGGCAGCATGGCGTGCCACGATTGACTCCGACCTTGTCTTGAACCTGCCTTCGCCGGTCATTGGGGGTGGCAAGTCCATGTGCTCGGGAGACAGTTGAACTTTTCTTCAGGAGGATTTGCGCATGAAGCATCAGTCGCACGCAGTACTCGGGCTCCCGCTCGCCGGGATGATCATCGCCGCGACGTTCCCGGCTTTGGTGTCCGCTTCGTCGAAGGCGAATGGCGATCAAACCGTGACGTTTGCCTCTGTCTTTCCGGATGGATCGCAGCTGCCGGCGATCAAAGTGACACCGAGTGGATTGTCCATGGCGGCTTCGACGCTTGGCAGCGCAACTGCTGTGTTGAACATCGCAAATGCCGCGGGCAGCGACGCTCTGACATGGTCGATTTCGGCACAGCAGTCGAACCTGCCGCGGGCGGTGAACAGCCGTTCTTCCACCACCGCCAACGGCGGGCTGCAGCGCAGTTCACTCGCGGCGCATGACGGTCACGGCAGCGCGCTTGCGTATGGCGGTCATCAAGGTGGTGTCAGCAATCATGCGGCGCCGTGGTTGCCGACCGGCTCGATCGCTTTCGCACTCGACGATGGCAGTTACGAGGACAACATCGGTTGGGGTGACAGCCAGGCAAGCGTCGAGCGCAGTGCCTTGTGGCTCAATCGCTTCAATGCCACGGGCGCGCTGAGCATCGATTCGGTGTCGATCCTCTGGCCGACCAACACTGCTGGCAGCTTGGTCGGCAAGCAGATCAACATCGTTGCGTACTACGACGCGGATGCCGACGGCAATCCGACCAATGCCGCGCGTCTGGGCGCCGACAACCTCAAGTCGATCGCAGGCTTGAATGCCTTCGAGACCTATGCGGCGAGCTTCAGCGTGCCCGCAGCGGGCGATGTTTATGTCGGCTACTTCAGCACTTACGCCAATGGCGGTTCGACGCCGATGCTGTATCCGGCTGCGATCGACACCAATTCCGTCACTCATGCGTCGTGGATCGCTGCGAATTCTGCAGGTAATGGCAACCTGAACCTTGGCGCCAATGAAGTGGTCGGCACGATTGATGACCTCAGCGGCAATGCCATCAACGGAACCTGGTTGATTCGCGCAACCGCCTCCGAGGGTAGCGGCGGACCGTGCACGGGCCCGGTGGTTTCCTGGCTCACGGCCTCACCGACCAGCGGTACGGTACTCGGCGGTGCCAATTCCAATGTGAACATCACCGCCACGCCGGCCGCAGCCAACCTTGCGGCAGGCGGCTATTCAGCGGAGCTGTGCGTAACCAGCAACGACCCGGTCCATGCGTTGATCTCCGTGCCAGTGTCACTCACCGTCACGCAAACCGAAGGCATTTTCTGCAGCGCTTTCGAGAGTGGTGAAGA
The DNA here is from genome assembly GCA_002632325.1 of Lysobacterales bacterium. Lineage (GTDB taxonomy): Bacteria > Pseudomonadota > Gammaproteobacteria > Xanthomonadales > Rhodanobacteraceae > Dokdonella_A. Next base: position 12,212 of record NSJK01000006.1, read on the forward strand.
TGGATCCTGCGGGATCTGAGTCGATGTCTTGACCATTGACGGGGTCGTGAAAACGCCGTGTCCGGAAAAGTGCGCCTTTCACCGGCAGCGGATCGAGTCGGGCCTCCCTTTCCGGGAGGCCTTTTCGTGCGAATGAGCTGAAATGATGCAAGCACTGGCATCGTGGCAGCCGATGCGTACAGCGATTGTTCTCCACCGCGTCGCGCATCAAGCCGTGGTTTCGATGCGCTCCACGCGTTGCAGCCCGCGCGGCAGCAATGAACCGCGCGCGGCGCGGTGGCCGCCGTATTCGACCAGATCACCCCAGCGCAGCGTGAGCTTGCGCTGGCCGGCATGCAAGGTGACTTCGCCGCTGCCTTCGGCCACCACGGCAATGCCGGTCACGCGCTCGCCACCGCTGAGCTTGGCCTTGGGAATCTCGATCAACTTGTTGCCCTTGCCGCCCTTGTCGAGTTCGGGCAGTTCGGCGACCGAGAACATCAACAAGTGCCCGGCGCTGGTGACCACGACGATGCGATCGCGTGCGCTGTCGGCCACCATCGCGGGCGCCAATACGTGCGCGCGTTCGTCGAGGCTGATGACCTGCTTGCCGGCCTTCTTGTTGGCGAGCAGGGTCTCGAATGAGGTGACGAAGCCGTAGCCGAAGTCACTGGCGATGACGAGCTTGCTGCTCGCCTCGCCGAGCGCGAGCGCTTCGAATTGCGCGCCCGCAGGCAAGCTGAAGCGGCCGGTGAGCGGCTCGCCATTGCCGCGCGCCGAGGGCAGGGTGTGTGCGGGCGCGCTGTAGCTGCGCCCACTCGAATCGATGAAGGCGACTGCCTGGGTAGTGCGGCCACGTGCGCTGGCCAGATAGCCATCGCCTTCGCGATAGCCCAGTTCACGGGCATCGACGTCGTGTCCCTTGGCTGCGCGCACCCAACCCTTGGTCGAGAGGATCACGGTGATCGGTTCGCTGGCAACGAGCGCGGTTTCGTCGAGCGCCTGCGCGGCGGCGCGTGCGACCAGCGGCGAGCGGCGCGCGTCGCCGAACTTCTCGGCATCCTTGCGCAGTTCGTCCTTGAGCAAGGTCTTCAATCGCGCCTTGGAGCCAAGGATCACGTTGATCCGCGCACGCTCTTCTTCGAGTTCGTCGCGCTCCGCGTTGATCTTCATTTCCTCGAGTCGCGCGAGCTGGCGCAGGCGCGTTTCGAGAATGTAGTCGGTTTGCATTTCGCTCAGGCCGAAACGCGCCATCAACACCGGCTTGGGCTCGTCCTCGCTGCGCACGATGCGAATGACTTCATCGAGGTTGAGGAAGGCGATGCGCAGCCCTTCGAGCAGGTGCAGACGGCGTTCGACCTTGTCGAGACGATGCTGCAAGCGGCGCGTCACCGTGTCGGCACGAAAGCGCAGCCACTCGCTGAGGATCTGCTTGAGGTTCTTGACCTGCGGCTTGCCGTCGAGGCCGATCATGTTGAGATTGACTCGGTAACTCTTCTCCAGATCGGTGGTGGCGTTGAGATGCTGCATCATCTCGTCGAGATCGATGCGACTCGTGCGCGGAATCAGCACGATGCGGATCGGGTTCTCGTGATCGGACTCGTCGCGGATGTCCTCGATCATCGGCAGCTTCTTGGCGCGCATCTGCGCCGCGATCTGCTCGAGGATCTTCGAAGGCGAAACCTGCCACGGCAACGCGGTGACGACGACATTGCCATCTTCCTTGCGCCACACCGCGCGGCAACGCACCGAGCCGATGCCGGTCGCGTACATTGCCGCCAATTCATTGGCCGGGGTGATGATTTCGGCTGCGGTGGGGAAATCCGGGCCTTTCACGTGCTCGCCGAGATCGGCAATGCTCGCCTCGGGCTCATCGAGCAGTCGAATGCAGGCACTGGCGACCTCGCGCAGGTTGTGCGGCGGAATGTCGGTGGCCATGCCGACCGCGATCCCGGTCGAGCCGTTGAGCAGCACGTGCGGCACACGCGCGGGCAGCCACGAAGGCTCCTTGAGCGTGCCGTCGAAGTTCGGCACCCACTCGACCGTGCCCTGACCAAGCTCGTCGAGCAGGAGCTGGGCCATCGGCGTGAGGCGCGATTCGGTGTAGCGCATCGCTGCGAACGACTTGGGATCGTCCTGGGAGCCGAAATTGCCCTGGCCATCGATCAGCGGATAGCGATACGAAAATGGCTGCGCCATCAGCACCATCGCCTCGTAGCAGGCGCTGTCACCGTGCGGGTGGAACTTGCCGATCACATCGCCCACGGTGCGCGCGGATTTCTTCGGCTTGGACGTGGCGTCGAGCCCGAGCTCGCTCATCGAGTAGACGATGCGTCGCTGCACGGGTTTGAGGCCGTCACCGACGAAGGGCAGGGCGCGATCGAGCACCACATACATCGAATAGTCGAGATAGGCGCGCTCGGCGTAATCCTTGAGCGGGATCTGTTCGTGATTGGTCTGCAGGTTCATTGCCGGTTTCGTTGGAACAATCAGACGATTTTGCCGGAAAGCGCCGCCGCTGTGGCGCCGCGTCACATTTGCCGTGAAGCGTCACCCAGGCAATGTCGAAGGATCGCGGCGGCTGCAGTCCTTGTGGTGCGCTTTCGGACCGTGTTTCCGGCGAGTTTCAGTCCATCGCTTTGAGGGCATTCTTCATCGAGCGTGTCAGTGGGTGCGCATCGCCAAAGGTTTCCCGGAACTTCGTCAGTGCGAGCGCCCGTTGTGTGCGAGCTTCGGCGCGCTTGCCTTGCGCTGTGAGGATGTCGGCGAGATAGGCATCGATCCAGACCGGTTTTTCGCCGCCCTCCGGATGGATTTCGAGCAGACGCGCGCGCTACGCGCTTCGAGTTCGCCGGCGACCGCATTGCCTGCCTGCGCCAGTGCTGCGCCATGCGCCGCCTGCGCGAGCGCGAGGGATCGCGCGTTGCCGGCCGCGCGGGAGATGTTGGCCTGCAGGTGATCGCAGGCTGTGGCCAGCGTTTGCAGGGCCGCGCACCTGCCGAGTTCGCAGCGACCATTCGAGCGAATGGAACCATTGCAACCCAACCCGCGAGCCATGAACTCGCACCCTTGGACTCTACGCGGTAGCCGGTGGCCCTAGCAGGGTGCTGAAAAAGTCCATCCTGGACTTCTTCAGCTCGACGAGTCCGGTACATGCCCGGACTCGTCTCCGACGAATCAATCACTTGCGTGATCGATTCGCATGCAGTGCATCCCTGCACTGCGCTATCAGACTGCTGAAAAGGGTTTTTCAGCAGTCTGATAGGAAATGGGGCAGGTCACGTCGGCACGCCTGCGCGGGGTCGGTGCTGTCGGGTTTGCCCGCGAATTGCGTTTCCCTTTAACAGGGTGCTGAAAAAGTCCATCCTGGACTTCTTCAGCTCGACGAGTCCGGTACATGCCCGGACTCGTCTCCGACGAATCAATCACTTGCGTGATCGATTCGAGTGCAGTGCATCCCTGCGCTGCGCTATCAGGCTGCTGAAAAGGGTTTTTCAGCAGCCTGCAAACAGGGTGCTGAAAAAGTCCATCCCGGACTTCTTCAGCTCGACGAGTCCGGTACATGCCCGGACTCGTCTCCGACGAATCAATCACTTGCGTGATCGATTCGAGTGCAGTGCATCCCTGCACTGCGCTATCAGGCTGCTGAAAAGGGTTTTTCAGCAGCCTGTCAAGGGCCGGTCGGCTCTCGCGCCCAAGGCGCCCTGGCATCGGGCGGCAAGCTGTTCGTTTGATTGCAGGCTGGTGTTTAAGGTGGATGTTGAGGTGCTGTCGGCAGGCGGGAACTTGCAAGGCATGTCCCCTGACTGCCCTGCTTTGCGTGTCTGATTGGCAATTGCGGTGCAGATCTTCGGCACCACGATTGCGCGCCAATTGGATGGGCGTGCCAGGGACGGACAGGTGGTGGTGATGCAGTGGGGAAGGCGGGAAAGAAGGGCATTCACGCGGCGCCTTGCTGCGCCGAGTTCAACGACGGAGGGAAAACCATGAGCTTGACACAGTTGTTGTTTTCGTTCGAAGGCCGCATCGGCCGTGCGCCGTATTGGTATTTCGTGCTCGCCATGATCGTGTTGTTCGGTGTGATATTCGCTTTTGTCGGCGCCTCGCTGTTCAGTGCGGCCAGCATGAGCGCCGACGCCGCAACGCCGCCCAGTGGCGGCATGGCGGCAGCGGCGGTTCCCGTGCTGTCCCTGCTGATGCTGTGGCCGAGTCTGGCGATCGCTGCCAAGCGCTGGCATGACGTCGACAAGTCGGCGTGGTGGATCCTGATCGGTCTCGTGCCTGTTGTCGGTGGGCTGATTGCGCTGGTCTTCAATGGCTTCATCGCCGGCACGCCGGGCGCCAACCGCTTCGGCAATCCGCCGGCCTGACAGCCCGGCTTGTGCGCCGCGTTGTCGATTCGCAGCGTGAACGTCGACGACGCGGCGGTTTGTCGGATCGAGCCACTGTTTTCCGTTCTCGATGGCAAGGGCTGCCGTTGGAGACGGGGAGATGAGACGTTCCAGGGGCAAGACGGCTGACGCTTCGCAGCGGGAGCCATGCGACGTGTCAGCGGCCACAGGACATTGCACGGTCATGCGTTCGCATTGAGCGCAATGCGGGTTTCTGCAAGGGAAATGCCGATCTTGTGTGGCTGGCCAATCGAGACAGGCCGGCGTCATCGAAGGCGAAAGAGCCGGATTGCCGTGCATGGGCACCGCGACCGGATGGTCGGGGTTGAAACTGTCGAGGAGTGCGCAGATGAAAACGCTGGTTCGATTGATTCAGGCATCCCTGCTGCTTGGCTGCGGAGCCGTTCTTGCCGCGGGCTCGGGCACGCTGTATCAGGTAGGCAAGGCAATGGCGCTCAAGAACGCCTATGCCTTTCGCATCGCTGACCCGTTCGACAAGGGCAAGCAGATCACGCGGGTGGTCTTCTCCGATCGTCCCATCGATGGCGCAGTCCTCGATGATGCGGCGGATCGCGAAAGCGCGCTCGATGGGATGCTGCGCGGCGCCACGCGCGTCGAGCTCAACATCGAGCCGGATGGCAGCTTTCAGAATGTCAATCTGCAGACTGACTCGGGCAGCGGTTCTCAAAGTGGCAGCGGCTGGTTCACGCTGGATCTCAAGCACAACGACGACAAGCGCATCGAAGGCAGCTTCCACACCAATGACGAGTCGGAAAAGAAGACTGGCCGCTACTACGAGCTGAGCTTCGCATTCGACCTGCCCGGTGCGCCCGATCTCGGCACGCCCCTGCCTGCAGGCGGCGGCGAGCAGGGCAAGGTGTACCTTGCGCATCTGGCCATGCTCAAGAAGGGCGATATCGATGGCTTGGCCAAGACCATGTCGAAGGCGCGCGCAGCGGAATTGCTCGGCCATCGCAACGATGCCGATTTCAAGATGATGTTCGGCTTCATCCAGAGTCAGGCCTTGCGCGATCCGAAGTACGTCAAGGGGCACGTCAAGGGTGATGCCGCGACGCTCGAATACACTGGCAAGGACGAGGAAGGCAATGTCGTGACGACCACGGTGTCGATGAAGCGCGAAGCGGGCGCCTGGAAGATCGAAAAGGAAGCTTCGAGCACCACGCTGAAGTGAGTGGCGACAGGGGGTGTTCCGTGCTGGCGAGATGCCAAAATGCATCGCGCCAGAAGGCTCGCAGACTCCCGGCCGTTCAGCGCGGCGCGCGATAGCCGCCGCGCACGCCGCGCGGGCTGAGCACGAGCTGCCAGAGCTGGTCGCGGCGGGTGCGGAAGACCGCTGCCGAGGCACACAGGTAATAGCGCCACATGCGGCGGAAGCGTTCATCGTAGCGCGCACTCAGGCGCGGCCAAGCGGCATCGAAATGGTCGCGCCAGGCCATCAGTGTGCGATCGTAGTCTGCGCCGAAATTGTGCCAATCCTCGATCACGAAGAGATGCTCGCGTGCCGCGGCGATCTGCTCGGCAGACGGCAACATCGAGTTGGGGAAGATGTACTTCTCGATCCAGGGATCGGTGCGGTTGGAAGACACGTTGCTGCCGATGCAATGCAGGAGCGCGAGGCCATCGTCCTTGAGGCAGCGCCGCTTGACTTCGAAGTAGCTGCGGTAGTTCTTCACGCCGACATGTTCGAACATGCCGATCGAGAACACCCGATCGAAGCGCTCGTCGAGCTCACGATAGTCCTGAACGCGGATTTCGATCGGCAATCCTGCGCACAGGCGCCGCGCGAACTCGGCCTGCTCGTGCGAGACGGTGACGCCGACACCGCTCACGCCATGGCGCTGAGCCGCGAACTTGAGTGCTTCGCCCCAGCCACAGCCGATGTCGAGCACGCGCATGCCCGGTTCGAGCTGCAACTTGCGGCAGACCAGATCGAGCTTGGCCTCCTGTGCGGCGTCGAGATCGGTCGCATCTTTCCAGTAGCCGCAGGAATAGATGAGGCGCTTGCCGAGCATCGCCTCGAACAGCTCATTGCCGAGGTCGTAGTGACGCTCGCCGATGGTGAATGCGCGGCGGCCATGCTGCAGGTTGAGCAGACTCGACTTGAGCCACAGCCAGGCGTCGTCGACGCCATGCACGCGCTCGTCCAGATGCGCATCGAGCAGCAGGCAGAGGAAGCCGTCGAGATCCTGTGCGTCCCACCAGCCATCCATGTAAGCCTCGCCAAGACCGAGCGAGCCATGCGTCACCAGCCTATGAAACAGCCGCTGATCGTGGACCTGCAGGTCGGTGGGCGCGGAGCCGTCGATTCGCACCCCCGCCTGTGCGAGCAGATTGTCGATGCGGACATTGGCAGCGGAGGCAGCCATGGGTTCGATATGCCGTCGCGTGGCGCGATTGCAAGTGCGCCTTCAGGCGTCGGTGGATACGAGGTCGAACTCGACAGCGCTGCGCACATGGAACAAGGGCAGGCGCTCGCTGCGGACGATGCCGAGCAGGCGATCGACCTGGGTGTTATCGAGGATGAATTCGACCAGCATCGTCGACTGTCCGGCGAGTTCGAAGAAGTGCTGCTCGCTGAGCACACCGTGGCGGCCAAAGCCGGCAACGGCGCGGAAGGCCGAGCCGCCCGGCACATCGTGCGTGCGTGCTGTCTCGAGCAGCCATTCGTACAGCGGGCGGCCAGCGTGACGCTGGCTTTCATGAACGTAGAAGCGCAATGACCAGCCTTGCATGGATGTCTCCCGATCAGGTGCGCAGCAGTGCGCGGGCAATCTGGATGCCGAAAAAGGTGAGCAGCAGCGAGCCGAGCACGTGTGCGGTGACGGCCGCCGCCGCCCACGCGTATTGCTGGCGCAGGAACAGGGTGACTGTTTCGCCGGAGAACGTTGAAAACGTCGTCAGGCCGCCGAGAAACCCGGTGGTCAGGGCCAGCCGCCAGGCCACTGGCAGGGCCTCGAAATGCGCGAACAACCCCAAGGCCAGACCCATGATGAGGCCGCCGATGAGGTTGGCGGCAAGCGTGCCCAGCGGCAATTGCGGCAGCAGTGGATCCAGCGTGAGGCCGAGCAGCCAGCGCAGCACTGCGCCGATCGAGGCGCCCAATCCCACCGCAAGTATGGCTGTCGCTTGCATCGCACTCCTCGTCTGGTCGAGGCTGCGGAACCGGCGGGTGCGAGGCACGACACCTGACCGATTCCGTTGCCGGAAATCGTGGTCAGGCATCATCAGCCCTGCGGCGGTTCGCGGAGGATGCCATCTCCGTCGCGCCATGATGCCAGCGGCGCGGCGTCATGCCAATCGGGCGGCATGCTACATTCATCGGCCGTTTCGTGACCGGAGCTGCGCATGAAAATCTGCACGATGATCACGCTTGCGCTCCTGGCTCTGGGCACATCGGCCCATGCTGCCGACAAGCGCGATCCGTTGCGGATCGCCTTGAAGGCGCCAGCCCATGTCGAAACCGAATTCGAAATGGAGAGCGTGCCCGCACGTAGTCTCGGCGTGCGCGTCGATGCAGGTGCCTGCCAGGTCGCCGGCGGCATCATCGGGCATGCAAGTTCCGATGAGGAACGGCTGTATCCGATCATCGCCACCAATGCACTCGCGCCCTTCATCGAGGAGGTCGCGCGCAAGGTGTTGACAGACTGGGGTCTCGACACGTCCTCGGCGACGGATGGCAACCTGCAATTGCGTTGCGAGCAGTTGAGCATTGAACATCGCAATCGCGCGGTGGGTGCGACCTATGCCGGTGAAGTCAGGCTGGAATGGAATCTGCTCAATCGCAGCGGCCAGGACGTTGCCCACGGTGTGGTGACGGCCGCAGTCGATCACTATGGTCTTGGCCGCAGTGCGATCAACGTCAACCAGACCCTTGCCGATACCATCGGCAGTGCGCTCGATCAGGCTTCGAACGAGCCCGGCTTCGCCAGGCTCTGGTCCGACTCATTCCAGAAATTTGCTGCCCAAGCGCCGGCGGAAAGCAGCCCGCCGGTGAAGGCGCCAGCAGCGAAGGCCAGATCATCCAAGTCCGCGCCGGTACGCTCGACGGTACCGAAGGCGGCGCCTGCAGCACCTGTGGCGAGCACGCCTGCGCCCGAAGAAGAGCGGCCGGCCGCGTCGACCCGCAGTGTCGAGGAGCGCCTGCGCGAGCTCGACGGCCTCTACGAGCGCAAGGCGATCACGCGCGCCAAGTACGAGAAACGCCGCGCGCAGATTCTCGACGAGCGATGAGCCGCCCATGATTCACTTTATCGCGCCGACTGCGAGCCGGCTGTCTCGCCCTGCCGCGCGCATGTCGTGGCATGCCTCACCACGCCATTCTGCGGTGTGGCCGCGATGAATGAGACCGTGATGGCGATTCCCGCGCCGCGGCCGAAGCGACGCATCCTCGCGCCGCTGCTCGGCGGGCTGTCGATGTTCGGCCCGTTCTCCATCGACACGATCTTCCCGGCATTTCCGGCGCTGGAGGCCGAGCTGCGTGCGAGTCCGATCGCCGTGCAGCAGACGATCAGCACCTACATGGTCGCCTATGCGGTGATGGCGCTGGTGTACGGACCGCTGTCGGATGCTTTCGGCCGCCGCCGCGTGATCCTCGCCGGGCTTGTCGTCTACGCGCTGGCCTCGTTCGGCTGCGCGCATGCGCATGACCTCGATACCCTGCTCGTGTTTCGCGCCCTGCAGGGCATGTCGGCCGGCGTCGGCCTGATCGTCGGTCGCGCGATCATCCGCGACTGCTTCGACGGCGCCGAGGCGCAGAAACTCATGGCCACGGTGTCGATGATCTTCGCGGTCGCGCCCGCGCTCGCGCCGATCGTCGGCGGCTGGGTGATCGCCTTCGCGCATTGGCCGATGATCTTCCTGCTGCTGGCGGGATTCGCGATCGCGCTCACGCTCGCCTGCGCGATCTGGCTGCCGGAAACCCACCCGCCCGAGCGGCGCGTGGGCTTGTCCTTGCGCGAACTTGCAGCGACCAACCGCTCGATCGTCACCGATCGTGCTTTCTTTCCACTGGTGCTGTCGGGTTCGTTCAATTTCAACGCGCTGTGGGTCTACATCTCCTCGGCGCCGGTGTTCGTGATCGACATGCTCAAGCTCGATGCGCAGCAGTTCGGCTGGCTGTTCGTGCCGGCAATCAGCGGCATGATGCTTGGCTCGTTTTTATCCGGACGCGTGGCCGGGCGCTTGACGGCTGCGGCAACGATCCGCATCGGCTACGCGATCATGTTGCTGGCCAGCGTGATCAATCTCGGTGTGACCTGGGTCCTGCCGCAACCGCAGCTGCCGTGGTCGGTGCTGCCAATCGGCCTGCACGCCATCGGCATCGGCCTGAGTTTTCCGACCCTCACCTTGCTGTTGCTCGACCGCTTTCCGCACCATCGCGGTGCGGCCTCGTCGGTACAGGCTTTCGTGAGTCTCTTGATCAGTGCGCTGATCGCGGGTGCGCTCGCGCCGGTGCTGTCGGCATCTCCGATGCGACTCGCGCTCGCGGCAACGATCGTGACCGCGCTTGGCCTGGTCAGTTGGCGCATCTACCTCGCGATCGTGCGGCGCTGGTGATGCTTCGCCGCATTTGAGACTGCCATTACCGATCTGCAATGCACACATCGTCTCGTGCGCGGTGAGCAGTTTTTCAGCTTCGTGTGCCGTTTCACAGTTCCAGGAATTAGAGATTGACTCTGTGGTGGGTGGGGGGGGGCATCATTCATTTGCCTGCGCAGGCATTTCCTATGGATACGGAGAATGCAAATGAAGAGATCGATTTTCACAGGCATGTTGGGGCTTGGGCTCGCGGTGGCAATGCAACCAGTGAGCGCGCAGGGATGGCATGGAACGATTTCAGCCACCAACGTCTACGCCCAAGGCGATCAAGCGACTGGCGATATTCTGATTCAAAGCGTCAATGGATCAACCGAGTTGGTTCCGTTCATGGCTACTGCAACTGGGCAGTACAGCGTCTCGGTGGCGGTTGCTGGATCCAGCCATGTGCCAGCCGGCACTTTCACGCTCGGCTTTGGAGGTCCTGGAGCGGGCGCTGGCAATCCACCTGGCAATGGCGGCGGCCCACCGATCGTGATCTTGGGTGATGACTCGGGGAGACTCGATTTTTCAACGGCCGACGTCGTTGATGCCAGCGTGCCGGACGGATGGGGAATGAGAATTCTGACGGGCCTTGGTGTCTGTGCTGCCCTTTCAGCACTCCAGCACGCGACGGCCGTTTATGCATGCTCAGGGCCCGGCGGTGGGTTGGCAGCGTTTTCAATGAGCGAGTGTGGCGCAAGTCTTCAATACCGATGCATGAATTCGCTGCCCCCGCCACTTCCGTCGCAACCCCCGTTGACGCAATATTCCTTCCCTTTCGGACCTTTCAGCATTTGGGATGAGGCTGGGCGTCTTGACTTGTTCTGGATGGGGTATTGAGCGATAGCTGTCAAATGGACTGGGCGACAACCCACGATGTCGCCCAGTCCGTCGTTGCGTGACATTTGCATGACATGATGATCGACTCGAGGAATCATGGTGGTGATCACGGGCGAACGCAAATTCAAAATCCGCCTCATCATGCGCGCCCTCCTCGTGACGCTGGGTTGGCTGCTGCTCAGCAATTCCATCACCATGGCCCTGTCGGTTTTCGGCCCCCAAGTCGTTTCGATGGACTTGGCATATGTCTTGCCGGCTACCGTCGATGCCATGGCGCAGGCGCGCAAGGTCGAAGACGATCTGACCGAGGCGCTGGCTGGTATTGCGATCGATTCGATCGACGTGGGCGCTGTGCCTGCGGGCGTGGAGTACGCGGCATGTGGCAGCCATGCCTTGCGCGTCAAGGTCGCGGCTAGGGTGCTGCCGACCGAGCAGCGCGTTTTGCTTGGGCAGGTGAACGGCGCAGTACGTGTTGCCGGTCTGGGCCAAGCTTGTCTGGACCGTGGCGTGCGTGTCTCGATGAATGGTGCGACGGCGGTTTGGTTTGGACAGGCTGCCTTGGCGCTGCTGGTGCTGCTGCTGATCTGGCGTCGCCGCAGCGGCAGCAGTGGCTCGGGTCTGATCGCGCATTGGACGCCGCGCATGGTTGGCAGGGCCGCCTTGCATTGGGGCGTTGGTGGTGGCCTTGGTTTGATTGCGTTCTCCGTCGCAGCTGCCGCGCTCTGGTATCTGAGCGGCGTGGATCTTCCTCCGGAGCGCCCGCCGATGGGCACCATGGCTGCGATCACGGTGTTGGTGGGCGGCCTCTTGATCGCGCCGATCTTCGAGGAATACGTGTTTCGAGCCTGGCTGCTCGAGCAGTTGTCACATGTAATGCCGATTTGGTTCGCGCTGTCCTTGAGCGCGCTGGCGTTCATGCTGATTCATGTGCCGAGCAATTGGCCACTCGTTGCAATCTACATGATCGACGGGATCCTGCTGGGCCTGTTGTGGCTGCGCACCCGTTCCCTGTTGAGCAATGTCATTGCCCATGGCCTCACCAATCTGGTGTTGTTTGGCAGCGGCATTATTGGAGGCTGAGCGACAAGTCGCGTGCCGAGTCAAATTGCACGGCAGTGCCCTTGCCGATCCATGTCCTTTCTCAGCCTGCCGGCGTGCCTTCGGCGCGACCGAGAATGTTGCGCAGAATGCCGAGCACTTCGTCCTTGCTGCCGGTCAGGGTGAGCTGTGATTCGCGCGGGAAATCGGTGCCGAGGTTGACGGCATAGCCGAGCCCGAGGTCGTTGCCGTCCTCGTCGATGCGCGTGAAGGTTTCGGTCTTGCCGATGTAGGCGATGCGATTGGCGTCGATGACGCGGCCGTCGGGAAGCTTGATCCAGCGTTGCATGGCTGACTCCAAAGGGTTGGGCGCGAGACGCCGGACGCGCGTCGCGGCTGCATTCTACCGTTGTGCGAGAGGCTGCGAATGCTGCGCTGACGCGCCGGATCAGGTGTGTGGCAAGCCACGTTCGGCCAACCAGGCGCGGGCATCCTCGGCATCGCGCTCGAACCAGGCGCGCGCCGAGCCGAGCCGGAACGAGTAGCCCCAGGCATCCATGTCGGCCATCTGCCGCGCGCGGCCGACGCCGGGCAGGGCATCGGCGAGCACGATCTGCAGGCAGCAGGTCGAATCCTCTTCGATCTGCGAATCGGACGCGTCGGTGTGGACGGTCGCGCGCCGCGCAGGCGGGATCACGATCAGATGACAGGCCTCGTGCAGCAGCGAATGCACGGGCGTGTCGGCGCGGGCGTAGACGCGCGATCCGATCACGCCGGCTTCGCACTCGCCCCAGTAACTGCCCGGGATTATTTCGCCGTCGGCGACTTCGAGCAGTTCGAGGCCGTAGCGTTCGAGCAGGGCACGTGGTGCATCGAAGCCGATCTCGCCGAGCAACTGCACCGACGTGGCGGTGTCGACGCCGCTCACGCTTCGTCGCTGGCGACTGCCGCCGGAGGCGCCGAGGGTTTTTCGGGCAGGGCCACCGAGAGCTCGAGCACTTCGCCTTCGCCTTCGCGGGTGACGTGGATGTCGATTGCATCGGGATCGACATTGACGTATTTGCGGATCACCTCGAGCAGTTCACGGCGCAACATCGGCAGGTAGTCGGGACGGCCGCTCGCCGCGCGTTCCTGCAGCACGATGATGCGCAAGCGCTCGGTGGCGAGTGCGGCGGTGTTCTTCGGGCGCGTGCGGAACAGATCGAACAAGCCCATGATTCAGCCTCCGAACATGCGAGAGAAGAAGCCCTTCTTCTGCGCCTCGGTGAAGCGCATCGGCAGGGTTTCGCCGCACAGCCGTGCGACCGCGTCGGCATAGGCCTGACCTGCGGCCGAGGCTTCGTCGAGGATCACCGGCACGCCGGAGTTGGAGGCAGTGAGCACGCCTTCGGATTCGGGCACCACGCCGACCACCTCGAGACCGAGGATTTCCTTGACGTCGTTGACGCCCATCATGTCGCCTGCAGCAACGCGCTCGGGGTTGTAGCGGGTGAGCAGCAGGTGCTGCTCGACGCCGGCGCCGCCTTGTTCGGCGCGGCGCGTCTTGCTCGAGAGCAGGCCGAGGATGCGGTCGGAATCGCGCACGCTGGAGACTTCGGGGTTGACCACCACGACCGCGCGGTCGGCGAAGTACATCGCCAGCGCCGCACCCTTCTCGATGCCCGCAGGTGAATCACAGATGATGATGTCGAAGCCGTCATCGCCCAGTTCCTTGAGCACGCGCTCGACGCCTTCCTTGGTGAGCGCGTCCTTGTCGCGCGTCTGCGAGGCGGCGAGCACGAACAAGGTGTCGATGCGCTTGTCCTTGATCAGCGCCTGCTTGAGCGTGCATTCGCCCTGGATCACGTTGACGAAGTCGTACACCACGCGCCGTTCGCAGCCCATGATGAGGTCGAGGTTGCGCAGGCCGACGTCGAAATCGATCACCGCGACCTTCTTGCCACGCTTGGCCAGACCCATCGCCAGCGAGGCGCTGGTGGTGGTCTTGCCGACGCCGCCTTTTCCTGACGTGACTACGATGACTTCAGCCAATGGAGTGTCCTCGGTTGCGGAGCTGGATGCGGGCGTCGGGCCGTCGCTGGCCTCGTCGATGGAAGGTTTCGGATCGTTCATCACAGTTTCTTCAGCAGCAGTTTGTCGCCGTCCAGCCAGGCTTGCACTGGCTGGCCACGCAGGTCGGCGGGGATGTCTTCGAAAACGCGGTACTGGCCCGCGATCGATACCAGTTCGGCATGGAATTCCTGACAGAAAATCCGCGCACGGGTGTCGCCCTGGGCGCCGGCAAGAGCGCGCCCGCGCAGGGCGCCGTAGACGTGGATCGAGCCATCGGCAATCACTTCGGCGCCATTGCCGACCAGCGCGGTGACGGTGAGATCACGACCGCGCGCGTAGACCTGTTGCCCGGAGCGCACGGGTTTGTCCTGCAACTGGCTCGCGGCATCCACGCCGACCACGGCGGTCTGTTCGACGGACTTGGCTGCAGGCGCCGGTGTGGGTTCGGGCGCGGCGGTGACCGGTGCAGGAGCTGGGGCCTGCGCTCCGCCGCGCTCGTAGGCCGCGCGGAACTTGGCGATCACCGGCAGGCCCAGCTCCACCGCGAGGCGTTCGTTCTCGCTGGTGCCGTAGGACAGGCCCACTGCAAGCATGCCGGCGCGATGGATGCGCTCGAGCAGGTCACGCACGGTGGCCAGATCGGGCAGGCTGGGCAAGTGGCTCAGATCGAGCACGACCGGCGCGCGCAAAAAGAGTTTTTGTGCGCCGGCGACCTTGTCGCGCAATTCGGCTTCGAGCGCCTGCGCATCGAGCTTCTTGAGCTTGAGGTTGGCGATGCCGACCTGGCCGAACTTGATTTCCGCAACCGGTTCGAGCGACAGCGGCGCCGTGGCCGCATCGCGCCCGCTCACGCGCCCCCCGCGAGGCGTGTGCCGGGGGCTGCGCCCTGTTGCACGTGCTCACGCTCGCGCAGCCACGGCAAATCGGGCAGGTGGCCACCGTTGACCTGCAGATAGGTATCCGCCACGAACGGATAGCTGCACAGGGTCTTGGCCAGCAAGGCGACACGACGATCATTGGCAGGCATCACCTGCTGACCGACCTCGACGAAGCCCGAGGTGCCGTGGAACAGCAAGGACACATCGTCACGCGGTTCGAGGAAGACCTCGCAGGTCAGCACCGGCGAGCGCGTTTCGGCGTAGCTGGTGACGTCGGCATAGAACACGCGGCCCAGACCCAGGCCACGCTGACCACGCGCGACGACGATGCGATCGATGTAGACGAAGCGTGGATAGCGCTGCGCGAACCAACGGAAATTGGGGCTGTCGTAGGCGGCGTCCTGATTGAGGGCGACGAGGAAACCGGCGACATGGCCATCGACTTCGGCGACACGGAAGTAGCAAGCCTGGTCGTACAGGTCACGCAAGGCGGCGGCACCCAGAGGCAGAATCGTCGGACCGGCCGCATTGTTGAGCGCGAGCACCGAATCCAGATCATGCGACGTGACGTCGCGAAAGCGTACTGCCATGAACTTGCTCCCGTGGAATGCGGCCCGTCGCCGAAGACGCGGCGTGCCGCACCGCCAATTATCGCATGCGCGGGCAGCAAGAACAGGGCATGGCGATGGCGCGGATGTTAGGGCGGCGTTAGCGCCGTGCTGCGAATGCAGCATCGCAATGACTTCGGACAGGGTTGCCCGCATCGGGCTCGCCCTATGATGGCGCCATGATGCTGCCGCAGTTCAATCACATCCAGTTGCTGCGCTTTGCCGGGCTGTTCCAGTACGCCAGCGTGGGCACGCCCTTCTTGCGCTATCGCGTGGTGGTCGATGACCTCGCCGCCAAGCAGTTGCCGACCAGCTACGCGCATCTGTGGCTGGGCTGCTACATCGTGTTCGGCATCGTGTACTGGTATCTCACGCGCGATCTCGGTGCGCGCGAGCGCACGCCACTGCGCAGTGGCGTGCAGATCACCCTGCTGGTCGTGCTCAACCTGATGGCGGTAGCGATCGGCTGGTTCAGCCAGAGCGGCATCTCGGCGCTGCTCCTTGCGGTGGTCGCGGTGGTGTTGCCGTGGCTGTTGCCGCTGCGCGTGGGCATCGCCTGGATGGTGTTGCAGAACTTCTCGCTGGTCCCGGTGTTCGCGAGCATCCGCGAGCCGGCCTTCAGCCTCAGCGATGCCTTCCTGCAATCGAGCCTGTATTCGGGCTTCATCGTGCTCGCCTTCGTCACCGCACTGGTGACCAAGCAGCAGGTCGAGGCGCGCGAGGAGCAGCGGCGTCTGAATGCCGAGCTGCGCGCCACCCGCGCCCTGCTCGCCGAATCGAGCAGACTCGGCGAGCGCATGCGCATATCGCGCGAGTTGCATGACCTCATGGGTCATCACCTCACCGCGCTCAGCCTCAATCTCGAAGTGGCCAGTCATCTCGTGCAGGGGCAGGCACAGACCCACGTGCTGCAGGCGCAGTCGGTGGCCAAGCTCCTGCTCGGTGACGTGCGCGAAGTGGTGAGCCAGTTGCGCGAAGGCGACAGCATCGATCTCACGCAGGCGCTGCGCAATCTCGTCGAGGGCGTGCCGGGGCTGCAGATCCATCTCGATCTGCCGGCACAGTTCGGCATCGAAGACCCGCGCCGCGCTCAGGTGCTGCTGCGCTGTGCACAGGAAATCATCACCAACACCGTGCGTCATGCTCAGGCACGCAATCTGTGGCTGAGTTTCGAACTCGATCCGCGGCGACAAATGATCATCCATGCGCGCGACGATGGCCGCGGTGCCAGCGAGCTGGTGCAGGGCAACGGCTTGTCGGGCATGCGCGAGCGTCTCGCCCAGTTCGGCGGCCGCGTCGACATCAAGACCCATGCGGGGCGCGGTTTCGCGCTCGATGCACTCCTGCCTCTGGAGGGAAACACATGATCAAAGTCTGCCTCGTCGATGACCAGACGCTGGTGCGTCAGGGCATCCGTTCCCTGCTGGAACTGTCCGATTCGATCCGCGTGGTCGCCGAGGCCAGTGACGGCGCCCAGGCAGTGGCGACGATTCCGCAGGTGCAGCCCGACGTGGTGCTGCTCGACATGCGCATGCCGGGACTGTCGGGGCTGGACGTACTCAATGCGCTGGCCACGCGCCAGCAATTGCCACCGACGATCATCCTCACCACCTTCGATGACGACCAGCTCGTGCTGGCCGGGCTCAAGGCCGGAGCGCGCGGCTACCTGCTCAAGGATGTCTCGCTCGACCAGCTCGTCGATGCGGTCAAGACGGTCGCCGGTGGCGGCTCGCTGGTCTCGCCGGTGGTGACCCAACGCCTGCTGTCGGGCCTGGAGCGCATGCACAACGAGTTCACCAGCCTCGATCGGCCCGATCCCTTGACCGACCGGGAAACCGAGATCCTGCGTCTCATGGCCGGCGGCTACAGCAACAAGGAGATCGCCAACTCGCTGGGCGTGGCCGAGGGCACGGTCAAGAATCACGTCTCCAACATCCTGTCCAAGCTCGGCGTGCGTGACCGCACGCGGGCCGTGCTCAAGGCGTTCGAACTGGGCATTGTTTAGGGCAACGCCGATCCTTGGCGCACACGCAGCGTTGGCGGGCCGCCTGCCGCGGCTTGTGGCGGGTGGCTTCACAAGTCTTGATCCCGGAAATGCCCTCGCGCTTGCCCTGGAGCGTAGCGCGCCTGCCCGGAAGTCCAGTACCATCGGTGTTCCGCTCCGCCTCGGCGGGGTTGCTTGCGCGCGGGGAATGGCGTCGCGGGCCGGGTCAAGCCCTGCGCTCGTGGGTTGCAGCGCCGCTCATGTAAGTCCTGGAGATCGTCGGATGATTCGTATTTTCGAGATGCTGGTCGCACTGTTCATCGTGTTCGTGCTGGCCGTGCTGGTTGGTCTGGCCCTGCCATCGCATGGGCATGTCGAACGCAGCGTGCAGATTCCCAGCCCGGTGCGGCAGGTCTATGACACCGTCAACACCTTCCGGCGCTTTCCGCAGTATTCGGGCTTGCGCGCGTTCGATCCGGCGATGCAGTCCACGTTGTCGGGTCCGGAATCGGGCGTCGGCGCGAAGATCTCGTGGACCAGCCAGTCGCCCAAGGTCGGCAACGGCAGCCTCACGGTCACCAAGTCGACTTCCGACAGCGATGTCACCATGACGCTCGACAACGACTGGATCGGTGACAACAAGACCTACACGATCACCCTGACGCCGGCCGCCAACGGTCGCACTGTCAAGGTCACCGAATCCTACGATGCCGACTACGGCTGGAATCTGCTGTGGCGCTACGGCGGTCTCTACATCAACGGGGAGCCCTCGGCGATCGTGCAGACCACGCTGGCGAGCTTGTCGGCGATGATGGCGGGCTTCCCCAACACCGACTACACCAATCAGGAAATCCGCATTGCCGAAATCACGGCCAAGCCGCTGTTCCTGGTTTCGACCAAGGCCGAGCGTTCGCTCGACGCGGTCGAAGAAGCAACCATTGCGGCGCGCGAGAAGATCGATGCGGCACTGAAGAAGGCCGGTCTCACGGCTGCGGGTCCGCAGATGACGATCACCACCGAATGGGGCGAGAGCGACTACACCTTCGCCGTCGCCGTGCCGGTTGACCAGCCGAGTTTCACGCTTGGTGGCAGCACCTTCACGATCGATGCTCCGGCGCCCAAGCCCGAGGACGACAGCGATTCGAACGGCGAGCCCAAGCCGCTGGCAACCGGCGAACGCGACAACAAGGGCCTGCTCGTCGTCGAGGGCGACGTGCGCGCCATGCTCGGCTATCAAGGTCAGGCGCTGTACACCGAGTTCACCGGCAGTGCGGCTCAGCTTCCGCTGTTCCGCCTCAACCAGAAGGCCTATGCGGAGACCCACGGCTATCGTTACAGCGAAGCCGGACTGGGCCGTCCATGGGACGAGAACATCTCGGCGCCCGATGCAGCTGCCGACGCGCAGACCTTCCGCGTGTATCTTCCGATCACGCGCTGAACGATCACGGCAAACAAGAAAAAAGGGCGCCCTCGTGGCGCCCTTTTTCTTGCTGTCTCATGTCACCGTGCTGCGGATCCCCGTTATGGGCACTCGGTATTGCCTCAGGTGTCGCGCTTGATGCCCAGGCGCGAGGCCAGACGTGACCAGACGCCTCCCGCGGCAGGCGCTGGCGCCGCCGGTGCGTCGACCGCGCCGCCTTGCTGCCAACCCTGCAGGATGTCCGATGCGGCCAATGCCCACAGGCAAGCCGAGACATCGCGTTCGGAGCTGCGGCTGGAACGCGCGATGTCGGCAATGTTCGCGCGTGCACGCAACAGGGAGCGCACGATCGGCACCGCATCAGGGAACTCGACCGCCTTGCCCAGATCGGGCCAGTCTCGCAGGCTGTAGCTGCCATCGGCAAATCGCGGCAGGCGGTCGCGTACGCGCCAGGCGGCTTCCATGAAGAAGGCATCCAGACTGGTCGGGATTTCGGCGGGTGGTTGGGTGAGTTCGGCTTCGTCGAGTACTTCGAAACGCCAGCCCGGCGAGCCCATGCGTGCGCGCGCATTGAGCGCATCGCCCACGGCTCGGCTGAGCACATGTCCGGATTTGGGCATCAGCCAGATCGTGATGCTGCCGTGGCTGGCCATCACCGGCTTGCCGACGAGGTCCGTGCGGGTGATGAATTCGACCAGGCCCATCGGTGCCTTGTCCGCTGCAGCCGACGCGGCCGCGGCCGCGCTGTCTTCGCGCTCGCGCAGCAACTGGTGCAGGGAACGCGTGAGCCAGACCACGCTGGTCACCGTCTGCAGCGCACTGCGTTCGGGCTGATGCAGATCAAGCGCGGGAATGCGCGCATGGCGCGCACTTGCCAGCGCCTGGGCGCCTGCTTCGACGCGGCTGTCGGTCACAAGCACGTCACAGCGCCTGCCGTCCCAGGTGCCGGTGCGCACCGCGAGCTGGTGCGCAGCCAGCGCATGCGCCGCCAACCGCACGCGGCGCTCGTCGGCATCTTCGAGATGACTGTAACGGAGGTCGATGTCCATGGCTGAGCCCGATGAGTGCTGCACACAGGTACGGCGGGGGCTGGCATGCCTGCCTGACCTGGCGCTGTTCGTGATGTCTCGATCCAGTCCGATGCAAGGCATGTGCCACGCTGTCTCGGGCATCGTACCGTGCGCCTGTGCCGCCGCGCCGCGCCGTCACAGTTGTTTGCCGGTGGCAGGGCGTGATTGGCCGCACAAGTGTCAGGCCCCGACACTGTCTGCACACTTCGTACCTGAAGGCGCGGCGCGGCCCTGATGGCCGCCGGTGGCCTTCAAGGCACTGCGGGGCCGCGTGCGAATGGCCACTCCTTGCGCTGGACGTGCAGCGCGCAGCGCACCGTAGCAATATTGAGCTGTGCGACCGCTGCTGCGGATTGATAGCCGCCCGCTGCAATGATGACGGTGGGCAGATCGAGGCTGCGTAGCATGCGCAACACCTGGAGGTCGCGCTCGACGAAGCGCCGCGTGGTCAAGCGCACACGGCTCTTGGGATCGTCGACATGGCAGTCGGCACCGGCTTGGTAGAGCACCAGATCAGGGCGCTGTTCGGCGAGCAGGTTGGCGATGTCACGCAGGGCGGCACGATACGCCTGGAAACCATCGCGCGGCACGCGCACTTCGCGTGCCAGCGAACGCGGCCCACCCATGCAGCCAAAGCGTGTGCCGAAAATCGAAGCCGCATGCAGGTTGGGCAGCCGTGCCGCGTATTCCTCGGTGCCGTTGCCGCCATGCTCGTCGCAGTCGATCACGAAGATGCGGTGTTGGGGCAGGCGCAGCGCCACCAACGCCAAGCCGTTGAGAGGACAGAACCCCGAGCCGCGCGCCCACACTGCGTGATGGAATCCGCGCGCCAGGTTCATCGCCAGGCCATGCCGCAGCGCATGCCGCGCGGCCTCGAGTTGACCACCTAGCATCGCCAGTGTGGCATCGCGCAGTTGCGGTGACCAGGCAATGCCCTGGCTCGAAGCCAACGGCTCGCGTCCGAGCAGGAACGCCGACAGGTAAGTCTCCTCGTGCAATCCCGTCAGTTCGGCGGCTGACAGCGCCGTCGGCTCGTGCAGATCCACCAGGTTCAGTCGGTCCAACTCGCGTGCGGCAATCGCCAACCGCGCCAGCGTGGGCACGCAGGGTGGGGCGTAGGCTGACGAATAGCAGGTGTGCAATCGCATCAGCCACCCAATTCCTTGTGTGCAAAGCTCCTGAGTTCATCAAGCGTCGTCGTCAACGGCGAGAGCAGATTGCCGCGCACTTGCGCGTCGATCTGCGCCGAAAATGCGCGCCGCCGGATTGCCGGCGGTACTGCAAGCGTGGTCAGGCGCAGGAAGCGCGCCTGCGCAATCGCTGCCAGCGGCATGCACCGACCATGGCGTGTCGCCGTTATGACTTGAGCATCGTCGGCGGGGCGCAACGCCAGCAGACTGCCTGGCGGAATACCGACTTCGTTGATGCCGATCGGTGCCAGCGTGATCGCCGAATGCGATTCGCCCAGGCCGATTTTCTCCACCAGCAGTGGCGTACCGCCGGAGTCGACGAAAAGGTTGACTTGGCCGCCACGTCGCACCTTGCCATGGGCGATTTCCAGGAAATACTCCTCAGCCTGCGAGCAACTGCCGATCTGGGGTTTTTCGGGCATGCCAGGTACCGTCGGCAGGTGCCCGAGCTTGCGTTCGAGCACGTGTCCGACAAGGTCGACAACGAGCAGGCTCTCTGCCCGTTCGAGCATGGGCCTTATCGAACGCAACTGACTGTCGAGCGTGCGCAGCCGCGCCAGCAGTGGTGGCTGGTCCATGCCGGCAAACAGTGCGTCGGGTGCTTGGTGCAGTCGGCGCCAGCCTGGCTGCCAGCCGCGTTCGATGAGCTGCGCTGCCAGCGCAGCAGTCTCGTGCTGCGGCCACCGCGCGAAGATGCTCAGATCCTGGGTGCTGCTGGCAGCGCCCAGTTCGTTGACCAGACAGGACAAGTGCCGGCTGGCCTGCGTGTAGCCGCAGCCGCGGCGCTCGGTTCGATGGCTGGGCTGCTCGTCGAGCATGTCTTCGAGCGTGCTCGCCAGTGGCAGGCCGGCGGCGCGGAGCGCCGCCGTCAACTCGTGTGGCATTGCTTATTGCATGTCCATCAGCAGGGCGCGCATTAGATGGAACGTCTGCTGCTTGTCGCGCGCATCGAAAGTGAATGCAGGCACTGGCATGCCACTGTTGCGGATGGCGGCGCGGACCGGCTCGATCGAGAAGGATGCGCTGCGATCGGTATGCGTGATGCCGATCACGACCGGCAGGTCGGCATCGATCGCGGTGATCTCGCGCAACCAGTGTTCGCATTGCGCGGACACGTCCTCATCCACGGCGTTGAGAATGATGACGACGCCGAAGGCGCCTTCGAGCAGAATCGGCCGCATGAAGGCGAAACGTTCCTGGCCCGGCATGCCGTAGACGAGCAGCGGGGTGCCGTCCTCGAGCACGGCATGGCCGAAATCCAGCGCGACTGTGGTCGTGTCCTTGTCGTCGCTGGCGCCTTCACTCAACGGCATTTCGGTGGACACCGGCGCGGCATCGGTGATCGAACGGATGGCGGTGGTCTTGCCGGCGCCCATGGGTCCGGCAAGTACGAGTTTGGCAACGGCGGCGTCCTGAGTTTGCATCGTGGCGGGTTCCATGGGAGGACGAATCATCTGGGCGACGCCTCAGCCACTGCGCGTGAGGCCGAAATGGATGGCCAATCGCGACCACATGCCATGGTTGCGGCGAGCCGGTGCGGGTGCCTGCACCAAGTACTCTCCGCCGCTCTTCCCGCCCAGAAGAATGTTGGAGGCAGCCAATGCCCACAAGCATGCGGAGACTTCCTGCTCGGATCGACGGCTGGATCGTGCGATGTCGGCGATGCCCGCGCGTTCGCGCAGCAAGGCGCGCACGATGGGCAGAACCTCGATCAGTTCGGTCGCGCTGCCCAAGTCGGGCCAGTCACGCAAGCGGTACTGACCGTCGGCGAAACGCGGGAGCTGCGTGCGCGCGCGCCAGGCGCCTTCCATGAAGAAGGTATCGAGGCTGGTGAGAATCTCTCCCGGCGCCTGCTGTGCGGCGGCATCCTTCAATGCCTGGAACTGCCAGCCCGGTGCGCCCAGGTGCGATCGCGCATGCAGCGCATCGCCCAGCGTGTGGCTGAGGACGCGCCCGGTGCGCGGCAACAATCCGACGCTGATGCTGCCATGACGTGCCAGGACCGGTTGGCCGGCCAGATCACCGCGAATGACCAATTCGACCAGGCCGGGGCGCCTTGCGCCGCCAGCGGCCTGCTCGGCACCCGCGGCGATCGGCTGTTCGCGCAGCAGCCGGTGCAGCGAGCGAACCAGCCACACCACGCTGGCGCCCGTTTCGCCGTTCCGGTTGTCGCGCGCGCACACGTCGAGCGTCGGAATCTGCGCAAGGCGGGCCCGCTCCAGCGCCAATGCGCCTTGCCGGTCGCGGCTGTCGGTTACCAGCACGTCGCAGTGTCCGCCGTTCCAGTCGCTGGCGTGCACGACGAGGTGATGGGCGGCCAACGCATTGGCTGCCAACCTCACGCGGCGCTCGTCCGCATGTGCCAGCGCCGTGTATTTGAGTTCGATGTTCATGGGGCTATTCATGTATCGCACGCGCGCTCGGTCAGGCGATCGCGGTTCGATCGCCCGGCCGTGCGGTTGACGACTCAGGCGAAGTCGATGGTTTTCTCGAACGTGCGCAGTTCGTGGCGCGCCATCGCGAGATTCGACTTGGCGCGGTCGAGGACGACGTACAGGAACAGCTTCTGATTCGACTCCAGCGGACGAATCAGGTGGTACTGCCGGGTCAGCGAGATGAGCACGTCCTCGATGGTGTCGTTGAGCTTGAGGGCATTGGCCACTTTGCGTTTGGCCTTGATGACTTCCGAATTGCCGGCCGCAGCGACTTCCAGGTTGATGCCGCTGCCATCGCTGGCCAGCAACATGCCGCTGTCACCGTCGACGAGCGCGGCTGCGATGTAGCCGTCGAGCGAACGCAGGGGTTCGAGATTGATCTTTGCCACGGTGGTTTTCCTCTTGTGAGTTGAAAAAATGGGCGAAAGCCTCGCCCGAGGCTCAGGGGAAGGAAGATGCTGGATGCGGTTATTCAGGTTTGGGCTTGATCGAGGATTGCCGCCAGGCCGTCGGCGAGGTCGATTGCGTTGCGCAATGCAATGGCGAGCATTTCGCTGTCGTCGGCAGCGATCGTGAGCACGTGCAGGCGCCGTGTGCTGGGCACGCGCACGGTCACGATGACGCCATGCGCGGTGGCTACCAGCGAGTAGTTGCAGGTGCTGCGCAAGGTTTCACGGGCGAAGGACTCGGCCAGCGCCAATGAGGAGCTCGCCATCGCGCCGATGCGCTGCGGATCAACCGCACCGCGCCCGATCGCGAATGCCAACGCTCGACCATCGGTGGTACTCAAGCTGGCAATGCACACGTGCGGCAGGCGCGGCAAGGCGGCATCGAGGAAGCCGCGACACGCATTGGCGCAGGCTGTGGGCGTGTCGCCTGACCGGGGCTGGGTGCGGTGTACGTCGAGGGTGCTGAACATCGTCGGATATCGATTCGAATGAGGCGGCCAGAACCGATGTTGGCGTCGGCGTCGAGCGTGCCCTTGCAAGCACGATCGTCGCAGCAAGCGGGCGGTACATGTGCCTTTCGGCACTCGGGGATTCCCCGGTTGCTGGACGCCATCCACCGCCGCATGCGGGCGGCGGATGCTATGCAAACGCTGTTTCGACGCCGATTTGCCGCGGTATGCCAGAGGTACGCAGGCCGCGCGCAGGCATGGTCGACATCGGGGCTGGCGCCACACATTTCACATTTGTTTTCATGTGCGCCGCGCCGTGCGTGGCAAGATCGATCGGGAATAGGCGTTCGCTTTTGGTCGAACGCTGGCGCCGGAGGTCGCGCATCAAGCATGACGGACGCTACGATCGGGCGCGCGAAAGCCATCCGTGTGATGGTTGCCGTACCCAACCAGTTAGTGCGGCGCGGAATCGCCGATCTGCTCTCGTCCATCGACCGCGCGGTCGTGGTCGCTGTCGTGCCGAGCGCCGCCGAAGTCGGCGAGCGTTTCGCCGGAATCGCACCCGACGTCTTGCTGGTCGATGCGGAAATCGCGGAAACCGTGTGCGGGGTCGTGGGCGAGTATCGACCCGGCTGCCGCATCCTGGTGTTGGGGCGCCGCCGCCATTTGGGGGTGCGCGTGCTCCGTCAAGCCCACTTGGCTTGCGGTTACTTCGCGGGCTGTGATCCGGAGGCCGACGCCCGCGCTGCGCTGACGACCGTCGTGCATTGCCATCTGCCATGGCCGGGCAGCGGCGCAGCATGTGCGAGCTGTACCTTGCGTCGCTCATTGCGGTTGCCGGAACTTCCGCTGTCCGAACGCGAGTACGACATCTTCCTGCGCATCGGTCATGGGCAAGGCGCCAGCCACATGGCGCACGAACTGGGCATCAGCGTCAAGACCGTGGAATTCCATCGCGAGTCGATCAAGCGCAAGTTGCGTATCGATTCGGCGCACGCCTTGCTGCGCGCGGCGTTGGCCTGGCAAGTGGGCGACTACTCCGCGCGGTGACTGCCCGCCGGGGCCACATCAAACCGGCGCGTGGTAGCGCACGGCGGCGATGACGAAGCTCGCCATGCCGCCGGGCAACTGTGCCTCGAACTCCCCGCCCACGTGCTTGCCCAGCGCCGCGCGCGCGAGTGGTGAGTCGATGCTGATCCAGCCCTGGCCGGCGTCGGTTTCGTCGGGGCCGACGATGCGGTACGTCACACTGTTGCCGTCCTCGTCCTCGAATGTGCACCAGGCGCCGAAATACACCGCGTCCAGATCACGCGGCGTACCCTCGGCCACGCGCAGTTCCGGCAGGCGTTTGCTCAGGTAGCGCACGTGGCGGTCGATCTCGCCCAGTTGCTTCTTGCGGTAGGTGTACTCGGCATTTTCGGAACGATCGCCTTCGGCAGCCGCGGCGGCCAGTGCGCGGACGACCTCGGGCCGCCGCACATGCCACAGCTCTTCGAGTTCGGCCTTGAGTCGCGCGTGGCCATCGGCGGTGATGATCGCGGTTGATCCGGCTGAAGGTGGACGCCAACGGCTCATGTCGTGTCTGCATGCGAGGGGCAGCACCACGCTAGTGGTGCCGGAGCGAGGCGTCAACGCAGCGATGCCCGCCATGCTGATCATTCCGCCGCGCGCGCGGCCCGAACCGTGCAGAGGCGGCGCAGGGCGAACGCGGACACGACCGTGGTGGATGGCTGGCGTGGTCCGCGCGCCGGTACGGCGGACGGCCGCGTTCAACGCTTGATCGAGCCGAACACGCCGCGCAGGATCGTGCGGCTGAGCTGGCCGCCGGCGTTGCGCACGAAGGATTTGGCCAAGGCTTCGAGCATGCCCTGACGACGTCCCGTGCCCAGCACCATGTCGCGTGCCATGCCGCCCCAGCCGCTGCCCTTGTCGGTTTCGGCGGCCTTGCCGCCGGCGGCTGGTTCCGCCGTCGTGGCGGCTGCCGCGCGTTGGCTCAGCACTTCGGCGGCTGATTCACGGTCGATGGTGGTGTCGTATTTGCCGCCCACCGGCGAGCGCATGCGCACGGCCGCGCGCTCTTCGTCGGTGATCGCGCCGAGGCGACAGCCCGGTGGTGCGATCAGGGTGCGCTCGACCGGCATCGGCACACCGCCCGCCTGCAGGGTCGACACCAGCGCTTCGCCGACGCCGAGCTGGCTGATCGCCTGCGTCACGTCGAGCTTGGGATTGGGCGCAAAGGTTTCGGCGGCGGCCTTGACCGCTTTCTGATCGCGCGGCGTGAACGCGCGCAGTGCATGCTGGATGCGGTTGCCCATCTGGCCGAGGATCACGTCGGGCACGTCGTCTGGATTCTGCGAGCAGAAATACACGCCCACACCCTTGGATCGGATCAGGCGCACCACCTGTTCGATGCGTTGACGCAAGGCCGCTGGCGCATCGTCGAACAGCAAGTGGGCTTCGTCGAAGAAGAACACCAGCTTGGGTTTGTCCAGATCGCCCACTTCGGGCAGGGTCTCGAACAGTTCCGAGAGCATCCACAACAGGAAGGTGGTGTAGAGCTTGGGCTTGAGGATGAGCTGATCGGCAGCGAGGATGTTGATGATCCCGCGTCCCGACAGATCCTGGCGCATGAAGTCGGCCAGATCGAGCGCGGGTTCACCGAAGAAGGCATCGCCGCCGGCCTGTTCGAGCGAGAGCAGGTCGCGCTGGATGGCCGCGATCGATGCCGGCGCGATCAGTCCGTAGTGCTGCGAGATGTCCTTGGCGTGCTCGCTCGCCCAGGTCAGCAGCGCGCGCAGATCCTTGAGATCGAGCAGCAGCAGGCCGTTGTCGTCGGCCGCCTTGAACACGATTTCGAGCACACCGGCCTGGGTGTCGTTGAGTTCGAGCAGGCGCGTGAGCAGGGTGGGCCCCATTTCCGAGATGGTGGTGCGCACGGGATGGCCGCGCTTGCCGTAGATGTCCCAGAACACCACCGGATTGTTGGTCGGCGCCCACTGCAGACCGAGCTTGTCGATGCGCGCCTTGAGCTTGTCGCTGGCGATGGCGGGCTGCGAAAGACCGGCGAAATCGCCCTTGACGTCGGCGAGGAACACCGGAACGCCCAGACGCGAGAATCCTTCGGCGAGCAGCATTAGCGACACCGATTTGCCGGTGCCGGTGGCGCCGGCCACCATGCCGTGGCGATTCGCGTACTGCGCGTGCAGGAAGATGTCCGTGTCGCCCTTGCCGATCAGGATGTCGTTCACGATGGATTCCCGGTGTCTTGGTTGGAGTGAGTGTGCGGCCGATTGTAGCGATGATGGCGGCGAATTGGCCGCGGCGCACTTGTTCGCCAGTGCGTGCGTCGCTAACGTTTGCAGTTGAATTCAATGATTTGCCGGAGTGGTTGGATGCAAAGCTGCAAAATGATGCTCGCGGGTGTGGTGATGCTGGGGCTGGCAGGCTGTGTGGCCACCGCGCCGAAGAAGCAGGACGTGGCCGCGGCGCCTGCCGGAGACGGCGTCGCGCAGCTCTACACGCGCCTGGATGCGGCAACCCAGCGTTACGCCAATGCCCAGCAGGCGCAGCGTGGTGGCGATGTGCAGGCGGGACAGGTCGAGTCGCGGGCGGCGCTCGATGAGCTGCGTGATGCCTCGACCCAATGCGTACGTACGCCCGCTTGTGACGTGCAACGCTTCATCGCTGCCTTCGATGCGATGTTGCGGCGTGACAGCGCCGGGCCGATGGCCGATGCCGATACCGGATCCGATGCGCCGCAGGCCATTGCAGAGGCTGGCGAGGCCGAGCCGGCCGCGCATGGCATCCCCGAACTGGGCCGCAGCATCACCTTGCTCAAGGGACGCGAATTGAGTGATCTCATCGCGATGAATGGCCCGGTGCAGGTCGCACTCGAGGAATGGCTCACGCAGTATCGGCCCAATCTCATGGCCGCCTACGTCAACTATCAGTACCTGCGCTTCGAGATGTATCCCGAGTACCAGAAGGCGGGTCTGCCCGAAGCCTTGCTGTTCGGCATGATGGCCAAGGAGTCAGGCGGCAAGGTGCATGCGGTGTCGCGCTCGGGCGCGTCGGGGCCATTGCAGTTCATGTACGCGACCGGCCTGCGTTTCGGTCTGGGCATGGTCGGCGGCTTCGACACGCGCTTCGATCCGCAGCTTTCCGCACGCGCCAATGCGGCCTATGTCAACGAACAGCTGGCGATCTTCAACAACAACCTCGAATTGGTGATTGGTGCCTACAACGGTGGCGAAGGCGCGATGCAGCGACGGGCGGGACGCGGTGATTCGGCGCTCAGTTTCTGGGATCCGCAGGTTTACTACGGCGTGTCGCAGGAGACGCGCGATTACGTGCCGATGGTACTTGCCGCGGCGTGGCTGTTCCTGCACCCGGATCGCTACAACCTTGAATGGCCCAAGGTGAACACGAAGCCGGGCAGCATCAGCTTGACGCAGCCTGCCTCGCTGGCCGAACTGACGATCTGTCTGGGGCAGGATGGTGGTGCGCCCGATGGCTGGTTCCGCGTGCTGCGCAACCTCAATCCACAGCTCGATCCGCAGCAGCCCGAACCCGTCGGCGCCAAGCTCGTCGTGCCGCAGCAACTGGAAAAGGTCTATGCACGTGACTGTGCCAGCGGGCGTTGGCAGCGTCTGGCGAGCGAGCTGCATTCGGCTACCCTGCCGACGCCCCCCGCGGGCATGAGTGCGGACAAACGGGTCGCAACACGCAAGGGCAGCGGAACGGGCAGCCACGCCTATGTGGTCAAGAAGGGCGACACGGTTGCCGCGATCGCGCGCAAGAGTGGTCATTGCAGCGTTCGCGACATTGCCGACCGCAACGCGCTGCGCGCACCGCACTATCGGCTCAAGCCCGGTCAGGTATTGCAACTGCCTTCCTGCGCGCGCTGAACCCGATCGACTTCAGCGTGTCGCGGTCGCTGCTGTTTGGGCGCCGCTGCGTGCCTCGGGCAGACTGCGCACCTGCAGCTTGAAGTCGAGTTGCTTGATGTGGTCGCGCTCTTGATCCAGATCGGCGCGCGTGAGCGGATGCTGCTGCAGCCAGTTCTCTGGCAGATCCAGCAGCAGCGTCTTGTCCTCCACTTGCAGGCGCAGCGGCGGCAGCGGTTCGGGCGTGCGTGCGCGTTCGAGCAAGGCGGCCAGACGCAGCAGGGCGGTGATCCTGCGCACGCCAAGACGCAGCCGCTGCGGCAAGGCTTCGACACTGGCACGATCGGGTTTGCGCCGATGCGAGCGCACGATCGCGGCGAGCGCCTGCTGGCCCTGACGCGTGAAACCGGCAAGATCAGAATGGGCGATGATGTAGGCGCCGTGCTGGTGATGCAGACTGTGGGCGATGGCGAGGCCGATTTCGTGGATGTCGGCCGCCCAGCCGAGCACGTCGCGTTCGAGGTTGCCCAGTCCCCAGGCGGACGCGACCTGATCGAACAGCGTGAGCGCGGCATGTTGCACGCGTTTGGCCTGCGCGCGATCGACGCCGTAACGGGAAGCCAGCGTGGCGATGCTGCCCGCGCGTGGATCGCCATCGAGCGCGCGCCCGACCAGATCATAGAGCAGACCCTCGCGCATCGCGGTTTCGCAGACGAACATCTGCTCGAGCGCGAACGTGGAAAAGACCGCTTCGAGGATCGCGGTGCCGCCAGCAAGAATCGGAATGCGCTCTTCGGACAGGCCCGCCAGACGCAAGCGATCGACGTGGCCCGCCTCGAGAATCGCCTCGCGCAGACGCGCCAGCGACTCCACGCTGATGCCTTGTTCACACCAACCATTGGCCTGCACCACGCTGCCGATCGCCTTGGCAGTGCCCGATGAGCCGATCGCTTCGCCCCAGCCGACGTCGCGGTAGTCCTCGGCGAACTGCTGCAGTTCCACGCCGATCTCGGCTTGTGCCTGCTGCCAGCGACGCAAGCTGTACTTGTCATCGGCAAAGAAACGCCGTGTGCTGGCGATGCAGCCGACCTGCACGCTCTCGGTGCGCAGCGCATCGAAACCCTTGCCGATGATGAACTCGGTGCTGCCACCGCCGATGTCCACGACCAGTCGTCGTTGTCTGGATTGCGGCAATCCGTGGGCGACACCGAGGTAGATCAGGCGCGCTTCCTCGCGGCCGCTGACGACTTCGATCGGATGCCCGAGTGCAGTTTCCGCCGGCAGCAGGAATGCCTGCGGATTGGCGAGCTGGCGCACCGCATTGGTCGCTACCGCATGCACGCGCTCGTGCGACAGCGCGCGCAGGCGTTGGCCAAAGCGCGCCAGACACGCCAGTGCGCGTTCGCGGTACTCGGCGTCGAGGCTGCCGTTGGCGTGCAGGCCCATCGCCAAGCGGATGCTCTCGCGCATGCGATCGATGATGCGCAGACCGCCGTGTTCGTAGCGCGCCACCAGCAGATGAAAACTGTTGGAGCCCAGATCAATCGCGGCCAGCAGTTCGCCATCGCGGATGTCGGCAGCGGGGGCGGCAGTCATGCGCCTGCTCCACGCAAACCGGATATTGATGCCGAATCGCTCATGCTCATCCCGCCCTCACTGCGTGTAATGGGCGAGCAGCATCTGCTGCGCACTGTGGGGCGGCGCATTGCCGGGTTCGCTGCGCTGATAGCTGCCGTCGCTGCGCAGCAGCCAGGCCTGGGTGTTGTCGGCGAGGTAATTGGCCAATGTCTCGGCGTGCACGCGACGCGCCATCTCCGGATCGCGGATCGGGAAGCAGGTTTCGATGCGCCAGCGCAAGTTGCGCTCCATCCAATCCGCGCTCGAGCAATACAGCTCGGGCGCATCGTCGTTGGCGAACCAGTAGACGCGGCTGTGTTCGAGAAAGCGGCCGATGATCGAGCGCACGCGGATGCGCTCTGACACGCCTGCCAGTCCTGGCCGCAGCGCGCAGGCGCCGCGCACGATCAGGTCGATCTCGACGCCGGCCTGCGAGGCGCGATACAGGCGCCGGATCACCTGACGCTCGGTCAGCGCATTCATCTTGGCGATGATGCGTGCCGGGCGTCCCTGCTGCGCGTGCGCGGTCTCGCGCTCGATCTTCTCCATCAGCACCTTGTGCAGGGTGAACGGCGAATTGAGCATGCACTTGAGCTTGATCACCTGGCCCAGTCCCGACAGTTGCAGGAACAGCAGATGGACGTCCTCGCCGATGTCGGCATTCGCGCTCATCAGGCCCAGGTCGGTGTAAAGACGTGAATTGCCGTGATGGTAGTTGCCGGTCGACAGGTGCACGTAGCGGCGCAGGATGCCTTCCTCGCGGCGCACGATCAGCAGCATCTTGGCGTGGGTCTTGAAGCCGACCACGCCGTACATCACTTGCACGCCGGCTTCCTGCAGGCGATTGGCCAGACGCAGGTTGGCTTCCTCGTCGAAGCGTGCGCGCAGCTCGACCACCACGCTGACGTCCTTGCCCATGCGCGCGGCGTCGATCAGGCAATCCACCAGCGGCGAGTCGTGACCGGTGCGATACAGCGTCTGCTTGATCGCCAGCACCTCGGGGTCGAGGCTGGCCTGACGCACGAGCTCGATCACCGCGTTGAAGGACTCGAACGGATGATGCAGCAGGATGTCGCGTTCGGCGATCGCATCGAACAGGTTTGCGTTGGTGGCCAATGCGGCAAGCGGGCGCGGCGTAAAGGTGGCGAACTTGAGATCGGGACGCTCGATCTGGTCGTAGACCGCATTGACACGATTGACATTGACCGGGCCTTCGCAGCGGTAGATGTCGGTTTCGCCGAGATCGAAGTTCTGCATCAGGATGTCGGCCACCGCCTTGGGGCAGTTGTCGGCCACTTCCAGTCGCACCGGACGTGCGAAGCCGCGACCCTTGAGCTCGTCGCGCAGCGCGACCGCGATGTTCTGCACTTCTTCCTCGTCGACCACCAGCTCGCTGTTGCGGGTGACGCGGAACTGGTACGAGCCCTTGACCTGCATGCCCGGAAACAGTTCGTCCATGAACTCGTGCAGCACGCTGGACAGGAACACGAAGTCGTAGGCCGAAGCGGCGACCTGTGCCGGCAGGCGGATCAGGCGCGGCAACGAGCGCGGCGCGCGCACCAGGGCCATGTGGCCTTCACGGCCGAATGCATCCTTGCCATGCAGCACCACGGCAAGATTGAGACTCTTGTTGAGGATGCGCGGGAACGGGTGTGCCGGGTCGAGTCCAAGCGGCGAGAGCACGGGCAGGATCTCGTTGCGAAAATAGCCTTGCAGCCAGCGCCGCTGCTTGCTGGACCAGGCCTGACGCTGCGAAAAACGGATGCCTTCGTCGCTGAGAGCGGGCTGCAGAGTCTGGTTCCAGCATGCGTACTGCGCCTGCACGAGGGTGAGGGTGCGTTCGCGGATGCGCGCGAGCACCGCCGCTGGCGGCATGCGGTCGGGTCCGAGGCGCGCCTGCTTGAGACTGGACTGCTCGCGCAGCAGGGCCACCTGCACCTCGAAGAATTCATCGAGATTGGTGCAGGAAATGCACAGGTAGCGCATGCGTTCGAGCAGCGGCACGCTGGCATCCTGTGCCTGCGCGAGCACGCGGAAATTGAACTCGAGCTGGGCGAGTTCATGATTGAGGTAGAGCGAGGGATGGTCCAGCTCCGGACCGACGGCCTTGTTCATGGTGTGCATGTTGGCACGTAATCGATGACGCCGGCATGACACCCACGCGGCCGCGATCAGAACGCCGATGGGCGACAACAGGCGAGCTTGCTGTCCTTGTCATCGGGTTCGCTCGGGCTGTTGCGCTTGCGCAGTGCGAGGACTTCGGGTGTCAGACGCGCGATGCGTGCCTCGACGCGGCTGCGTTCGTAGTAGGACAGGTCATCCCGCTTGGCCAGCGCCTTGAGCTGGTTGAGTGCGTCCTCGGCATGGCCGGTCAACCATGCGGCCTCGGCGAAGGCTTCGGCGGCACGTACCTTGTCGCCTGCAAGCTGGTTGGCGCGCGCGAACGCACGTTGCAACTCGGCATCATCGGCATTGCGGGCAAGCAGCGGTCGCAGCAGGTCGAGTGCCTTGCGCGCGCTGTCGGCATCGGCGCGGCCAAGCAGGGCGTCGGCATAGGCGAGCGTGATCGCACGATTGCCGGGGAAGCTGACATGCAGGCGCTGGTAGAGCGCAAAACTTTCGCTTCCGGCGCCCGTCTGATTGAGGGCGTCGGCCAAGGCGAGTTGCAGCGGCAGCGAATCGGGTTCTGCAGCAACCAGACGGCGCAGTTCGTCCACTGCCTGCGATGCACGCTGCGTGCGGGTGAGGGCCAGCGCATAGCCATAACGGTTGGCAGCGGTGGCGAACTCCGGGTCGTCACGCAGGTTGCGCGCGTAGTAGTCGCGCACCGTGCTCGTCACCGGCGCCGACAACACGCGCGCACGTTCGCGCATGAGCAGGAAATAGTGTTGCGCCGCGGGGTCGTGCGGCGCGCATGCGGTGACGGTCACCTCGGGCAGGGCCTTGCCTTCGCCGTGGGCGGCAACGCGGGTGGTGGTCTCGACTTCGGCCTCGGCCTCGGCACTTGTCGTTGCCGCGATTTCCGCTGGCGGTGCGCTGGCAAGGTTGAGATCGAGCTTGAGTCCGCCCTGTGTGCGTGCCGGTGCAGGGCGCAGCGCGTGCGCCGTCTGCGGACAACCCAGTTGCCGCGCACGTTCCTTGGCTTCGGCGATGCGCTTGGTATCGACCGGGTGATCGAGCAGGAATTCGGGAATGTCGATGCCATTGACGCGCATCACTTTCTGCAATTCCTGGAATGCGCCAGCCATCGCGTTGGGATCGAAGCCCGCACGCGCCAGCGTCTGGATGCCGACGCGATCGGCTTCGGCTTCATCGCCGCGCGTGAAGTTGATCTGGCGCTGGATCATCAGCGACTGTCCCGCCACCAGCGCCGCCGGTGCCGCATCGTCGGTACGGCCAGCTGCGGCAATCATCACGCCGACCATCGCCAGCATGATCGGTATCGACATCTTCTTCTGGTCTTCGAAGGCGCGCAGGATGTGCAGCTGCTGCACGTGCGAGATTTCATGTGCGAGCACGCCAGCCAGTTCGTCTTCGCTGCTCATCGCATTGATGAGGCCGGCATTGACCGCAACATAGCCACCTGGCGCGGCAAAGGCGTTGATGTCCTGATCGCGCATGATGAAGAAGGTGAAGCCCGAATCGGGCCGCTGGCTGGCGGCGACCAGGCGATAGCCCAGCGCGTTGATGTAGTCGGCAAGCAGCGGATCGTCGAGCACCATCTCGTGCGCGCGCATTTCCGCCAGCATGCCGGCGCCGTAGTCGCGCAACTCCTGCGGTGTCGCCAGTGCCGCGGCCGAACTGCCGATATCGGGCAGCTTGACCCCGCTGCCGGGCTCGCCGGCACCGGCCAGCGTGGTCAGACAGGCAGTGGCAAGGGCAATGGCGAGAGAGCGCAGACGCATGGAAAAACCGGGCAGCGGAGATGGCTGTCCGACCACCTTAGCGCGCGCTTGTTCAAGCCGCCAGCCAACAGCCGCAACGCCGGTCATGAACGGCTCAGGACGGACAGCTCGCTGCTTGCAAGTTGGCTGGGCAGTCGCCAACCTGAGGGCATGGGAGGTGTCAGTCAATGAGCAGGATCGAGGTTTATTCCACCGCCAGTTGTCCGTACTGCGTGGCCGCCAAGCAGTTGCTGGCGCGCAAGGGCTTGGCATTCGACGAGGTCCGCATCGATCTCGATCCGGCCCGGCGCGAAGAGATGCTCCAGCGCGCCGCGGGTCGGCGCACGGTCCCACAGATTTTCGTCAATGACACCCACGTTGGCGGTTTCGATGATCTGGCTGCCGCCGAGCGCAGCGGTCGTCTCGATGAGCTGACCGGAGCCGGCCAGTGAGCGAACGAATCCGCGATTTCAACGCCTTCCGCGAGCGGATGAACGAGCGCATCCTTGGCCACGACAATCAGGTGGTGAAGCGCTTCTTCGCGCTCGACACCCAAACCTACAAGGCGGGTGCGCTCGATGTGCGCACCAAGGAAATGCTCGGTCTGGTCGCCTCGCTCGTGTTGCGTTGCGACGACTGCATCAGCTATCACGTCGGCAAGTGCCTGGAAGCAGGTGTCAGCGAGGATGAGTTCTTCGAGGTGTTCAGCGTCGGCCTCGTGGTCGGCGGCTCGATCGTGATCCCGCATCTGCGTCGCGCGGTCGATTTTCTCGATCAGACGAGCGCGCAGCGCAGCGAATCGAACGTCGAGACCTGAGCGCAGATGCAGTCTGCTTATTTCGTCTGCGGTACGCGCAACAGTTGCACGCGCGCGCCGTCGTTGCCGTGACCGACGAGACGGTCGATGCCGATGCGGTCGAAGTCGGCGAGCACGATACCGGCCACGGTCAGGCTGCACAGGGTGGCTGTGTGGCGGATCGGATCAACGTGACAGGCGAGCTTCGCGTCGACCTCGTCGTCGCCCAGTTGAGCATCGGTTGCTGAGGTGCCTGCGCGCTGGCTCAGGTTGAGCTCGCGCGGAGCGGCTTCGGCATCGGAAACCAGTACCCAGCGCCCGACGAGATAGGGGGCCGGCTCGGTGCTGCGCGCAAACGGGGTTCGCGCAAGGTCAAAGGCGCGCAGTTTGAGGTTTGCGCCATCATTTCCTTCGATCAGCCATGCACGCGCCTGAGAAGATGATTCGAATTCGATGTCCAGATGCGGTCCCGGCCGGGCCGCAGGTTGCCTGCCATCGCCCGCGAACAGGGGTTCGCCGTTTTGGAGTTCGAGCAGGTCGATCGAGGCCACGCGCCCCTTCTGGCGAGTGGAGCCGAAATACCAAGTTGGACTGCCGAGTTCGTTGAAGCCGAACAAGCTGACCGCGAGCTGGCTGCCCTGCGCTTCGATGCCGATCCCGCTTCCGAGGGCGACCGGAATTCCCGAGCCGTCGGCATTCTGCGGCCACCAGAAGCCATTCTCGGGCAACGGTCCCGCACTTCCCGATGCTGTCTCGAACACGCGAAATGCGAGCAGTTCGGCGTTCCGGTCGCGGACTTGCATGTGGTAGACCGGCCCGCGTGGCAAGGCGCGCCCCGTGAGGGCAGCAATGTCGGCGGTCAGATTGAAAGCAAACTGACGTTCCTGCGCGCAGCCGCTTGATGGCAGGTGCAAGCGCAGATCGATCTCGGCGCCGACCACGCTCGCACTGGCGATCGTGGGCGTGCAGATTCGCGCGGCATGACCGTTGATCTCGAACATCAGCGACTGTGGCGCACTCTTGAAGCTCGATGGCTGATTGGCTATCCGCACGCTGAGGCCAGCGCTGGGTGCTGCCGCGAGAGCAGCCACCGGCGGCAGCAAGGCCAAGGCGATGGCTGCCGCGCGCCATCCTGCAGGAATTGTTGTAAGTCTCGGGAGCATTTGGAGATAATGCGCGACTGCGCCGCGCGGGACAAGGCCGCGCGGCCCCGATTCCGATCAATCTTCCCCTGTTTCGACCTCCGATCTCGACTGTGCGGCGCTCTGCCGTCGGCGCAGGCCGGTGGTGCGATCCAGACACCCGGAGTTTCCCAATGAAGACGACAATCGCGGTGATCCGCGGCGATGGCATCGGCCCCGAGATCATGGACGCCACCCTGCGCGTGCTGGATGCCCTTGGCGTCGGACTCGACTACGAGTTCGTCGATGCAGGCTTGGCCGCCTACGAGAAGACCGGCGAGCTGCTGCCGCAGGCGACGCTCGATGCGATTGCCCGCCATCGCATCGCACTCAAGAGTCCGCTGACCACGCCGGTTGGTGAAGGTTTCAGCTCGATCAATGTCGAACTGCGTCGCCGCTTCGACCTGTATGCGAACGTACGCCCGGCGATCTCGTTTCCCAACACGCGCTCGCGTTTTCCCGAGAACGTCGATCTCATCACCGTGCGCGAAAACACCGAGGGCGCCTATGCCGGCGAAGGCCAGCAGGTGTCCGAGGACGGTGCCACGGCAACCTTGGTCCAGAAGATCACGCGGCGCGGTTCCGAGCGCATCGTGCGCTATGCCTTCGATCTGGCCGTGCGCACCGGCCGGCGCAAGGTAACCATCGTGCACAAGGCCAATATCCTGAAGTCGACCTCGGGCCTGTTCCTCAAGGTCGCGCGTGAAGTCGCCGCGCAGTATCCGTCGATCCAGTGCAACGAACTGATTGTCGACAACTGTTGCATGCAGCTGGTGATGAAACCCGAGCAATTCGACGTGATCGTCACCACCAACCTGTTCGGCGACATCATTTCCGACCTGTGCGCTGGTCTGGTCGGCGGCCTCGGCCTCGCGCCGGGCGCGAACATCGGTACCGACGCCGCGATCTTCGAAGCGGTGCACGGCTCGGCGCCCGACATCGCCGGCAAGGGCATTGCCAATCCCTGTGCCCTGCTGCTGGGCGCGGCACAGATGCTCGACCATCTCCAGCGTCCTGAACTGGCCACACGCCTGCGCGCGGCAATCCGCGCCACGCTCGCCGCGGCCGACCGGCTCACGCCCGATCTGGGTGGTCAGGGCACGACCACGAGCTTTGCCGAAGCAATCGCCTCGCGGCTGGGTTGAAATCAGCGTCCTTGGCCCGGCACCTGTCGCATTTTCGCGACGGCAGGTGCCGACTTCGGCCGATCGTTCGGTAGGGACGAAACCCGCAAACGACGCCACTTTGGCGCTGTTTTGTGGGCCAATTCGCTTGACTTGTGTTGCATTTTCGCCAACGATAGCGCGTCATCGCAACGACAGTCCCCGAGGGGCCGCGACACGGCATGCGGACGCAACGCAGAAAATCCGGGAGATGGATGGGAGCGCTCGGCACAGGGCTGGCGCTTCCGTTTTTTTGTGCGTCGTTGCATGCGCTGCCCAATCCATCCGCCGATGCCTTGCAGGCGGCGGCGAGTTCGTCAGTGATGGCGCGCTGGCACGACTATGCGCGAGCGAGCATCACGCCACAGTTTTCGTGGGCATTGCAGCCGCAGGCCTTCACTGCGCCCGACGTGCGCGACAGCTATTTCGAAGCGCCCGAGCGCCCGTCTCTGTTCGGCGCGTTCGGCAATGGCACGAGCCGGATTTCGGTATCGATTGCGACCAGCCCGGTTGCCGATACGCCCAGCGTGGTGCCGGCGCAGTCCTCGCAATTCGCGGCACTGCCTTCTGCCGGCTTGCAGCGCACCGTGGTCGCGCCGAGTCTGGTCACTCGCTGGGGTGAAACCGGCGCGGTACGTCTGACCGGCATCCTTGCCTATCAGCGCTTTGCGAGCATCGACATCGGCACGACGTCGGGCTGGAACCAGTTGGCCGCGCCGATGGGTTCTTCGTACGGCGCTGGCGCGCGGATCGATTTCGACAACTGGCTCGGCGAACGCCTGCGCTGGAATGTCGGGATGCAGTCACGCGTCGGCATGAGCCCGATGTCGAACTACCGCGGCGTGTTTGCCGACAGTGGTGATTTCGACATTCCTGCCAGCGCGACGGCCTCGATCAATTACCTGCTGACTCCCGACTTCTCGCTGGATGCCGGTGTGCAGCGCGTGCAGTACAGCCAGATCAAGCCGTTTGCGAGTCCTGACCTGCCGCGGCGTTTTCTCGCCCTGCTCGGTGACAGCTCAAGCCCGGTGTTTGCCTGGCGTGATCTGGACATCTACAGCGTTGGCTGGACTTGGCGCGCCTCCGAATTGGGCAATCTGCAGATGCGTTACACCACGCGTCAGCAGCCGGTCCCGACCTCGCGCCTGTTGGCCGATGCGCTTGATCCGGTCACGGCCAAGCGCATGCTCGCCGTGGGTTGGTGGCGCTCGTTCGGGCCTTGGAACCAGCTGAGCTTCCAGGCCAGCTATGCGAGCTCGCCTTACTACCTGCTGATGCCTACCTACGTTGCGCACGACGATGCCACCGCGGGTCGTTTCGAGTTCCAGGCCTGGTGGTCGACGCGGTTCTGAGCGCGTAGCGCCGCAGCCTGCGGTCGCTTTTCGGTTCTTCCCGAATGCTGGTCCTGTCGCGGCGGGCGTGCGGCCCGCCGCAAGCCGGCTCAGAGCACTTCCGAAGCGTAGTCGGCCAAGCGCGAACGCTCACCGCGGCGCAAGGTCACGTGCGCGCTGTGCTCCCAGCTCTTGAAGCGGTCGACCGCATAAGTCAGGCCCGAGGTCGTTTCGGTGAGGTAGGGCGTGTCGATCTGTTCGACATTGCCGAGGCAGATGATCTTGCTGCCCGGGCCGGCGCGCGTGATCAAGGTCTTCATCTGCTTGGGCGTCATGTTCTGCGCCTCATCGATGATCACGTAGCGATTGAGGAAGGTGCGGCCGCGCATGAAGTTCATCGAGCGGATCTTGATACGCGAAGTCAGCAGATCGTTGGTTGCGGCGCGGCCCCAGGCGCTGTTTTCCTGCGGATTGGTCAGCACTTCGAGGTTGTCGGTGAGCGCGCCCATCCACGGCGTCATCTTCTCTTCTTCGGTGCCGGGCAGAAAGCCGATGTCCTCGCCGACCGACACCGTCGCACGCGTCATGATGATTTCGCGGTAGCGCTGCTGGTCCATCACCTGCGCGAGCCCGGCGGCCAGTGCCAGCAGGGTCTTGCCGGTGCCGGCGGTGCCGAGCAGGGTGACGAAATCGATGTCCGGGTTCATCAGCGCATTGAGTGCGAAATTCTGCTCGCGATTGCGCGCCTGAATACCCCACACGGTATGCGAGCCGTGGCGATAGTCGTCGACGATGCGCAGCAACGCCTTCTTGTCCTTGACCTGCTGCACGCACAGCTCGACTTCGTCGTCGCCGGCCAGATAGAGGTTGTGGTTGGGATACCAGTCCTCGCCCTTGCGCAGGCGCACTTCATAAAAGGTGTGACCGCGTTCGGTCCAGGAGCGCAGTTCGGAATGACGGTCCCAGAAGTCGGCCGCCAACTGGCTGACGCCGTTGTAGAGCAGGCTGAAATCATCGAGCGCGCGATCGTTCTCGTAATCTTCGGCGGTGATCGCATGGATCTTGGCCTTGATGCGCAGGTTGATGTCCTTGGACACCAGCACCACTGCCTCGCGCGGCCGCGACTGGCGCAGTGTGACGATCGCGGCGAGGATGAGATTGTCGGGCAGGGTGTGGGTGGCGCGCTTGTCGGCAACGACGTGGGCAGTGGTCTGGAAATACAGCCGCCCGGGCTTGCCGCGACGCCCCAGTTGCAGGCCCTGCGGCATGCGCAGCTCGACGCCTTCATCGATCGGTCGGCCGTTCGCGCTGACCATGAGCTCGTTGAGGAATCGGCTCACCTGGCGCGCATTGCGTGAGGTTTCCGAGGTGCCCTTCTTGGCGGCATCGAGTTCCTCGAGCACGGTCATCGGAATGAAGACGTCGTGTTCCTCGAAGCGGAACAGTGCGGTCGGATCGTGCATGAGCACGTTGGTGTCGAGTACGTAGATGCGCTTGCCTCGGGTCATGCTGCGCCCTTGTCGGAAGTTGGGTGGATGGACGGGCCGCGCAAGTGCGGCGGGAAACGAATCGGGTGCGCGTGCGCCGTGGTCACGGCTGCGCGAGCCGCTCCAGCACGGCATCGGCGTGACCGGGCACCTTGACGTTGCGCCATTGTGCGATCAGCACGCCTTGGGGATCGATGAGGAAACTGCTGCGGATCACGCCGACGAACTTGCGCCCGTACAGCGACTTCTCGCCAAGTACTTCGAATGCCTTGCACCAGGTTTCATCGCTGTCGGAGACGAGCGGAAAAGGCAGCTCATGCTTGGCACGGAAGCGCGCATGCGAGGCCACCGAATCGCGCGACACGCCGATGATCGAGCAGCCGAGCTTGCGGAAGCGAGCGTGCTGATCGCGAAACGCGATCGCCTCGTTGGTGCAGCCGGGCGTGTTGTCCTTGGGATAGAAATAGACCAGACAGTGCGCGCCGCGCAGTTCAGTCAGCGCCAGCGTCGTGCCATCGTCGATGACGCCGCGCAGACGGGGAAGCTTCTTGCCGATTTCGAGCATGGTCAGAATTTCATCGGATCCATGATGGCGTCGAGGTTGAGCCCGTCGCAGAACTCGAGGAAATCGTCACGCAGTCCGGCAATGTGCATGGTGTTGGGAATACCGATGGTGATCTGGGCGGAAAACATGTCGGCGCCGGTCTGCATCGCGCGATAGCGCGTCGAATGCAATTGCTCGATCGTGATCGACTGGCGCGTGAAGAACTCGGCCAACTGGAACAGAACGCCCGGCTTGTCGGCGCAGATCACTTCGACCATGTACGGCAACAGCGTCGCCTGGGGCTCGCGTGCGCTGGTGCGGAAGTGGGCCAAACGCAGGGCGCCGTCGCGATCGAGACGTCCCAGTGCGTTCTCGAGCTTGGCGATTGCATCCCAGGCGCCCTGCGCGAGTGCAAGCACGTGGAGTTCGTTGCCGAGCGTGGACACGCGCGCCTCGGAAACATTGCAGCCGCATTCGGCGATGCGCTTGCTCAGCGCGAGGAGAGGCGACTGGCCGGGCGTGCCGAAGGCGCTGATCAGCAGAAGGTTGTCGCTCGATGCCGGGCGTGGGCCTGGCGCGGTCGCCGGATTCTGCTTGCCTGCCTGCTTCACGTCACCGTTGCCTGCACGTTCGAAGATGGATGTTGCGGGGCCAGAATACTGGTGCGTCGCGGGGGTCGCAAGCGAGCGCGGGAATTCGTCATCGGTTGCGTGTCAAATGATCATTGCAGTGCTGCCAATCGCGGCTACTGCATGGACTTGGTGCAGTTCGCGCTCGTACCATGCATGGCTCGGTCAATCTGGATTTCCGTCATGTCGCTCTCCGGCAGCATTTGCGCACTGGCCACGCCGTTTCGTTCGCGTGACGATGCGATCGACGTTGCGGCATTCGAGCGCTTGATCGATCTGCAGATCACGCACGGCACGAACGCACTGGTCGTCGCCGGATCGACCGGCGAGGCCGCGGCGCTCGAGGAATCCGAATTCAGTCAGCTGCTCGACGTCGCCGTGCGCCACATCGGCCAGCGCGTGCCGAGCATTGCCGGTACCGGGCAGTCTGGAACGCGACGCACGATTGCGCAGACGCGGCGCGCGCGTGATGCCGGAATCGAGTTCGCGCTGGTGGTGGCCCCTGCCTATGTGCGGCCGACTCAGGAAGGAATGTATCGGCATTTCTGCGAGGTCGCCGATCACGGCGGCTTGCCGGTGATGCTCTACAACGTGCCCTCACGCACGGCCTGCGATCTGTTGCCGGAGACCGTCGCGCGCCTGACCGCGCACGGCAACATCATCGGCATCAAGGAGGCCGTGGCCGATCCCGCGCGCATGCAAGCCTTGTTGCCGCTGCGCAGCGAACGCTTTGCGGTGTTCTCGGGTGATGACGGCAGCGCCGCGCAGGCGATTCGTGCGGGCGCCGATGGCGTCATCTCGGTTGCCGCCAATGTCGATCCGGCGCGCATGGCGCGCCTTGCCGCGTCCTGTGCCGGCCATGCCGACACCGCTGCCGCGCTCGAGCGCGAATTGCAGCCCTTGTTCGCCTTGCTCGGCTGCGAGCCCAACCCGATTCCGCTCAAGTGGTGCCTGTCGCGGCTGGGAATTGGCGAGTCGTACCTGCGCCTGCCCCTGCTCGCGCTCAGTCCGCAGCACCATGCGCATGCACAGTCGGTGCTGGCCGGACTTGGACTTGTCGAGTCGGCTGCTGCGG
The DNA here is from genome assembly GCA_002632325.1 of Lysobacterales bacterium. Classification (GTDB taxonomy): domain Bacteria; phylum Pseudomonadota; class Gammaproteobacteria; order Xanthomonadales; family Rhodanobacteraceae; genus Dokdonella_A. The sequence goes on from NSJK01000006.1 coordinate 55,186, forward strand.
TCGGGTAGACTAGGCCGATTCACCGACGACGGGATCTGCCTGTGAGACGTGCCACCTTTGCCTTGCCCGCGGCGATCGCCGCTACCCTGCTGCTTGCCGGCTGCGGCTATTTCACACGCCACAGCGAGCGTCGCGCCAACGAGTACACGAGTGCGCAGGAAACCCGGCCGCTTGAAGTCCCGCCCGGTCTGGACAGTCCCAATGGCAGTTCGGCGCTGACGATTCCGGCTGCAGGCTCACCCGCGCCGATCGCGCAGAGCGCTGGCGTGGATTCCGCGCCGCCGCTTGCCGCCGGTGATGCCGTCGCTGCGGGCGGCAGCGCTGCGGCAGGCGGCGCGACCCTCAGCGGCGACGGCCTTGCCGTGAATGACACGGCGGCGAGTACCTGGTCGCGCGTGGGACTGGCACTGGAGCGCTCGGGCGCCGCCAAGGTGCTTGCGCGCGATGAATCTGCCGGCAGCTACACGGTCGAAACCACCGGCCAGACCACGGTGCGCCCGGGCTGGTTCAAACGCGCGATCACGCTGGGTCGCGCCGGCAACAAGGTCACCGCGAAAGTCCAGTTAACCGTGCGTGTTGCCGCCAGCGGCAGCGGCAGTCGTGTCAGCATCGAAGGCGCCAATGACGAAGCTTCGCGCGATGCCGCGCGAGCCTTGCTGGCGGCCTTGCGTGAGCGTCTGTCCTGAGTGATTCGCAGGCAGGCCCGGCGGCCTGTCCGCATTCGCTGTCGACTATCAGCGCGAGAGAAGCGGGTTCAGCGTTCCAGCAGCTTGAGTTTGTCTGGCTTGCCGTCCCACGTAACGGCATCGGCAGGCGGCTCGATGCGCTCGCTCAATACCGGCCACAGCTTGGCCAGTTCGGCGTTGAGTGCGATGAAGGATTCCTGTCCGGACGGCACGTCATCTTCGGGATAGATCGCATGCGCCGGACACTCGGGCTCGCACAGCGTGCAGTCGATGCATTCCTCGGGATCGATCACGAGGAAATTCGGGCCGGCGTGGAAGCAGTCGACCGGACACACTTCGACACAGTCGGTGTACTTGCACTTGATGCAATTCTCGGTGATGACGAAGGGCATGACGGCAGCGACAGTTTGCGGGCGGGGATGGCCTGCAGTCCGGTGAACCGGCCCAGATGATGCAAGGCGATTGGCGCTCCCTACGAGGTTCGAACTCGTGTTCCCGCCTTGAGAGGGCGGTGTCCTGGGCCGCTAGACGAAGGGAGCGTCTTGGGAATTGCGGGGCCGCGTAGTATAACGAATGCGTAACGAGCGGCAACGTACCCGATGGCGAGCAACGGATGATCCCCAACAGCGATGATGGACCTGCGCCCGCACAAGGCGCCTTCCGTGTCATTTCCCGCTCGCAGCATTCGCTTTCGCGCAAGAGCATCTCCACCGGTGCCCTGCGTGTGCTGTATCGCCTGCACGAATCCGGGTTTCGTGCCTGTCTGGTCGGCGGCGCGGTGCGCGATCTGCTGCTGGGCAACCGACCCAAGGATTTCGACGTTGCCACCGATGCCACACCCGAGCAGGTGCGCACGCTGTTCCGCAACTGCCGCTTGATCGGCCGTCGTTTTCGCCTCGCCCATGTGGTGTTCGGACGCGAAATCGTCGAAGTGGCGACCTTCCGCGGCAGCAGCGATGACGGCAGCGGCGATCGCCATCTGGTCGATGGTCGACTGGTGCGCGACAACGTCTACGGCACGATCGAGGAAGATGCGGTCCGGCGCGATTTCACCATCAACGCGCTCTACTACGACATCGCCGATTTCAGCGTGCTCGATGCGGTCGGCGGCATGGATGATCTGCAGCGGCGCGAGTTGCGCCTGATTGGTGATCCGCAGCAGCGCTATCGCGAGGATCCGGTGCGCATGCTGCGCGCGGCTCGTCTGGCAGGCAAGCTCGGTTTTTCAATCGAGGCCGCCACTGCCGCGCCTTTCGCCGCGCTCGGCTCGTTGCTTGACGAGGCATCGCCCGCGCGCTTGTTCGATGAATCCCTCAAGCTGTTCCTCGGTGGTTATGGTCTGGCGAGCTTCCACGCGCTGGAGCGGTACGGTCTGCTCGATCGCGTGTTCCCGGCCACCGCACGCGCGCTGCGCGCTGAACACGCCGCGCTGTTTCGCGTGCTGGTCGAACAGACCTTGCGCAACACCGACGAGCGCGTGCGTGCGGACAAACCCGTCACGCCGGCCTTCCTGTTCGCGGCTTTGTTGTGGGAGCCGGTGCGCGCACAGACACGCGCTGCGATCGAGGCCGGCACCGAGCCACTCGCAGCCTGGGCGCAGGCGAGTGCGCGTGTGCTTGGCGAGCAGTCCCGGCATGTGGCGATTCCGCGTCGCTTCACCCTCGCGATCGAGGAAATCTGGGAGATGCAGCCGCGCTTCCTGCAGCGCACGCGCAAGCGTGTGTTCCGTCTGCTCGAGCATCCGCGTTTCCGCGCAGCCTACGATTTCCTGGTAATGCGCGGCGCCGAGTCGCCGGAAATCGCCGAGCTTGCCGCGTGGTGGACGCAGGCGCAGGCGCTCAGTCACGAGGAACTGGGTCAGCAACTGGCGGGAGCGCCGGCAGCAGCGTCCGAAGGTGTGGCCAAGGCGCCCGCCAAGCGCAAGCGCTCGCGTCGTCGCCGCAAGGGCAAGACGGCACCTGCGGCGCCGGTGGCCGAAGGTGGAGAGTGAATCCGGCAGAGTTGCTGCGTGGGTAGGTCTGGGCAGCAATCTTGACGATCCGCAGGCGCATGTCCTCGCGGCGTTCACCGAGTTGGCCGGAATCCGCGCCACTGAATTGATCCGTACCTCTTCGCTGTATCGCAGTGCACCTTGGGGCGGCATCGAACAACCGGCCTTCATCAATGCTGTTGCCCAATTGCAGACCCGGCTCACGCCGCGCGAATTGCTCGAAAGTCTGTTGGCGATCGAACGGCGGCATGGACGTGTGCGCGATGGCAAGCGTTGGGGCCCGCGCACGCTCGATCTCGACCTGCTCGTGCATGGCGAGGCGATCATTCACGAAGACGGTCTGGAAGTACCGCATCCGCAGCTGGCGCAGCGCGCCTTCGTGTTGGCGCCGCTGGCACAGATCGCAGCGCATTTGCAGGTGCCGGGCATGGGTGTCGTCGCCGAGCTGCTGAGGCGCGTGGATGCCAGTCAATGCGTTCCAATTGATTCGGCTTGAGCTTGCACAAGCGAGCGGGAAATAATGCGCGTTGCTTTCGCTGCACGTGACCTGTCCATGTACACCAGCAAGCCAGCCGGCCCGCCACTCGCCTTGCCCGACCTGCAGCGCTTGAAGCGCGAGAACGCCAAGATCGTCTGCGTGACCGCCTACGATGCGAGTCTGGCCGCGCGCGCCGACGAGGCCGGCATCGATCTCGTACTGGTCGGTGATTCGCTGGGCATGGTGGTGCAGGGCCACGCCAGCACCTTGCCGGTGACGATGGATGCGATGGCCTATCACGTTGCCTGTGTCGCGCGTGGCCTGAGCCGCGCGTTTCTCGTCGCCGACATGCCGTTCATGTCCTATCGAGATGTGCCGACCGCGATGAGCAATGCGACCCGCCTGATCGCCGAGTCCGGCGCGGCGATGGTCAAGCTCGAAGGCGCCGACTGGGTCTGCGAGGTGATCGATGCACTCAGTCGGCGCGAGATTCCGGTATGCGCGCATCTGGGGCTCACGCCGCAGTCGATCCATCGCCTCGGCGGCTATCGCGTGCAGGGACGCGAGCAGGCCGATGCCGAGCGGTTGCGTGCCGATGCGCGCAAGGTGCAGGAGGCAGGCGCGCAACTGCTGGTGCTCGAATGCGTGCCGGCGCCGTTGGCCGCGGCGATCACGCGCGAACTCGCAATCCCCGTGATCGGCATCGGCGCGGGAGCCGACTGCGATGGCCAGATTCTCGTCATGCACGACCTGCTCGGCATCACGCCGGGCAAGCGGCCGCGTTTCGCCAAGGACTTCCTTGCCGGTCGAGACTCGGTGCTCGCAGCGCTCGCCGAGTACGCGCGCGCGGTTCGCAGCGGCGAGTATCCCGCAGCCGAGCACTGCTACTGATGCGCAGCGTGACTTCAGCGCGCGACCTGCGTGCGGCGATTGACGCAGCGCGTGCGGCGGGTCATGCAATTGCCTTCGTGCCGACCATGGGCAACCTGCATGCAGGTCACCACTCGCTGCTGCATCTGGCGCGTGAGCGAGCCGGTTTCGTTGTTGCGAGCGTGTTCGTCAACCCGACCCAGTTCGGTCCCAACGAGGATTTCGCGCGTTATCCGCGCACACCCGAGGCCGATGCGGCTGGCCTCGCCGCGCAGGGTTGCGATCTGTTGTTTCTGCCTGCCGTCGACGAGATCTATCCGTTCGGCGCCGACGCTGCGGTGCGTGTGCACGTGCCGGGCGTGACCGCGACGCTCGAGGGCGCGCTTCGTCCCGGGCATTTCGATGGCGTGGCGACCGTGGTGGCGAAGCTGTTCCATCTCGTGCAGCCCGATGTCGCGGTGTTCGGCCAGAAGGATTACCAGCAACTGTTGGTGATTCGGCGCATGGTGCGCGATCTTGCCTTTCCGCTGGAAATCCTCGCCGCGCCGATCGTGCGCGAGGCCAATGGTCTGGCGATGAGTTCGCGCAACCAGTACCTCGATGCGTCGACGCGCGAACGGGCGGGTGTGATCCATGCGACCCTGCAGGCGATGTGCGCCGCAGTGCAGGGTGCCGGAATGGCGCATGCGCAGATCGAGGCGATGGCGCGGGCACAGCTCGAACAGGCCGGCTTCGTGCCCGACTACGCCGTGCTGCGGCGGGCCGAAGATCTGAGCGATCCTGCGGCCGATGAGCGCACGGGTCTGGTTGCCCTGATCGCGGCACGGGCCGGCAGCACGCGCCTGATCGACAATCTCCTGATCTGAGCACGCGATCACGGCAGGAAGCCGCTTGCCGCGATCTCGTGTCCGCTGCGTCGACCTTCCAGAACCACAATCGGACCGTCCATCGGTCGTGTAGCTTTTTTCTTTTGAGCTGTGGTATTCTCCCCACGTCGACGGATCTTTCCGCAACATTGCGGCAGGATCTCAGACAGCAGGGCGCATCGCAGGTAATCGTCACTCCAAAATTGAAACCCTCGCAGCGGATTCGCGCGAGGGTTTTTTTTGTTCGTTATTCAAGCACTTGTGTGGCTCGCCCAGGGTTTTACCCGGTTTGGTGCAGTGCCGCGAAGTGCTTTGCTATACTGCGGCGCCCGCCACTGTTGCATGGATGCAACATTCGCACTGGAACGATCCATGCAAATGAACCTGCTCAAGGCGAAGATCCATCGCGCCAACGTCACTCAGGCCGAGCTTCACTACGAGGGCTCGTGCGCGATCGATGGCGACCTCCTCGATCTCGCCGGCATCCGCGAGTACGAGCAGATCCATATCTACAACGTCAACAACGGCGAGCGCTTCTCGACCTATGCGATCCGCGCCGATGAGGGCTCGGGCGTGATCTCGATCAACGGAGCCGCAGCGCATCGCGCGCAGCCGGGCGACATCATCATCATCTGCGTCTATGGCGTGTATGCCGAGGCCGAGGCCGCGCAGCACAAGCCGACCCTCGTCTACGTCGACCGCCACAACAAGGTCACGCACACCAAGCACTCGATTCCCAAGCAAGCCGCGTAGCGGCGCTTGCCGATCACGGTTGGCTTGATGCGCAGGCCGTCGAACGCAAGCTCAGATTCAGAGTTGCACAATGTCCCAGCCGTATTCCGCCATGCAGCCTTGCAGCATGGCCTCGCGTGTTTCGCGTGCCGATTTCCTTTCCGCGGGCGTGTTGCCCTTGTTCGTCGAAGCGGTTCCAACCCCACTGGTGCTTGAGTTGCACGTCGCGCCGGAGATGGAATTGAACTCCTGGGTCGTACACGCGTAGGTGTTGGTTCCCGACGGACTCGTCCCGGCTTTGGCGCCACTCGACTCTTCCTGCGCCCATATCCGTGCGCGTGCTCGGCAAATCGAGAGGGCCTGCTTGGCGGATGTGTTCGGCTTGGCAATCAGGGGGCGATAGGAATATTGGCGTCCACAGCCGGCCAGCATCGCAATCAGACAGATCGGCAGAATCATTCGAAGCAGTGGTTTGATCGACATGACACCCTCCAGGTTGATTGCATGTCCATTCGAATGGAAGCACGAGCGGGAAGGAACGTAGCCGATCCTCAAGTCTTGCGGCAACAAGCTCCCGATTCATCCCTCAAGAGCTTGCCGCGTCAATGCCCAGGCGACGTGTTCACGCACCAGTGCAGACGGATCGTTCTCGCGTGAGCGCAGTGCGGCGATCACCGCCGGTGTGCCCGGCGCATTGCCGAGCGCGACCGCGATGTTGCGCAGCCAGCCCTCGTAGCCGGCACGACGAATCGCCATGCCCTCGGTGCGACTGAGGAACTCGGCCTCGGTCCAGGCGAACAATTCGACGAGCTTGGCCTTGTCCAGGCCGTGGCGCACGCGGAAGTCGGCTTCGCCGGTGGGCTGCGCGAACTTGTTCCAAGGACAGATCAATTGGCAATCATCGCAACCGAAAATGCGGTTGCCGATCAGTGGTCGCAGTGATTCCTCGATTGCACCCCGCTGCTCGATGGTGAGATAGGAAATGCAGCGCCGCGCATCGACCTTGAATGGCGCGATGATCGCGCCGGTCGGACAGACCTCGATGCAGCGTGTGCAGGTGCCACAGTGCATGCTCGCCGCCTCGTCGATCGGCAGCGGCAGGTCGGTGTAGATCTCGCCGAGAAAGAACCACGAGCCGGCATCTCGATTGATCACCAGACTGTGCTTCCCGATCCAGCCGAGGCCCGCATTGCGTGCGATCGCCTTCTCCAGCACCGGCGCCGAATCGACGAACACGCGATGGCCGAATGGCCCGGTCACCTCGGCGATTCGATCGGCGAGCTTCTGCAGCCGACCGCGCATGAGCTTGTGGTAATCGCGGCCGAGTGCATAGCGCGAGATGTAGGCGCGCTCGCCATCGGCGAGCACCTTCCAGCCTTCGTCGATGTCGGTCGGTGCGTAATCCATGCGTGCCGAGATCACCCGCAGCGTGCCCGGTTGCAGCTCGGTCGGGCGCGAGCGGCGCGTGCCGTGGCGTTCCATGTAGTCCATCTCGCCATGGCGACCCGCGGCGAGCCATTCGAGCAGGTGGGTTTCATCCGCGCCCAAGTCGACATCGGCAACGCCGATCTGCTGGAAGCCGAGTTCGGCGCCCCACTGGCGCACTTGGGCAAGGAGCGCGGCGTAATCGATCATGGCGGGCACGGCAGGCACATCGCGCGCAGGATGGCCGATAGAATGCGCCGATGGCAAACGATCCGCGCGAGCATGCTCTCTACACCGCCACGCAGGTGCGCCTGATCGATCAGGTGGCGATCAGTCGCTTGCGCATTGCCGGGCCCGAGCTGATGCGGCGCGCTGCGCTTGCGGCCTGGCAGTTGCTGCGTCGACGCTGGCCGCAGGCACGGCGTCTGCTGGTGCTCGCAGGCGGCGGCAACAATGGCGGCGATGCGTTTGAGCTGGCGCACCTGGCCTTGCGCGACGGTCTTGCGGTCGAGGTGCTTGCGCTGACGGCTGCATCGACCGGCGATGCCGGTGTCATGCGCGCTGCCTTCGTCGCCGCCGGTGGCGCCGTGGTCGTTGCCACAGCCGGGCTTGTGGTGCCGATGGCCGATGTCTGTGTCGATGGCCTGTTCGGCAGCGGCCTTGCCCGCGATGTCGATGGTGTGGCGCGCGGTCTGATCGAGCAGGTCAATGCGAGCGGCATGCCCGTGCTTGCGCTTGATGTGCCTTCGGGGCTGGATGCCGATCGCGGCGTGCCACGCGCGGTGGCGATGCGCGCGGCGGCGACGCTCTGTTTCGTCGCCTGGAAGCGTGGCCTGTTCACGGCGCAGGGCGCCGAGTACTGCGGCGAGCGCGAGCTGGCGACGCTCGACATTCCGCTGACGGCGTACGAAGAATTCGCGGCTGGCGCGAACTTGCTCGGAGCGGACGTATTTGCCAGCCTGCCACGCCGGCGTGCGCATGCGAACAAGGGAGATTGCGGGCATGTGCTCGTGGTGGGTGGCGATCACGGTTTTGGTGGTGCGGTCCAGCTCTGCGCCGCGGCAGCGCTGCGCAGCGGCGCGGGACTGGTGAGTGTGGCCACGCATGCGATGCATGTGGGCGCGCTCAATGCAGCCTTGCCTGAGGCGATGGCGCATGGTGTCGAGGAAGATGCCGATCTGCAGGCCTTGCTCGCGCGCGCCAGCGTGATCGCGCTCGGGCCCGGGCTCGGACAAAGCGATTGGTCGCATCATCTGTTCGCTGCGGCGCTGGCTGTGGAAAAGCCCTGTGTCGTCGATGCCGATGCACTCAACCTGCTGGCACGCATGCCGCGCGAACTCGGCGCGCATTGCGTGATCACGCCGCATCCGGGGGAAGCTGCGCGCCTGCTCGGTTGCAGTGTTCACCAAGTTCAGGCTGATCGCTTCGAGTCCGTGCGTGCGCTCGCCAAACGCTTCAATGCAATGGCGGTGCTCAAGGGCAGCGGCAGCCTGATCGCTGCGCCCGATGGTCGCATCGCGGTGTGCGCCTGGGGCAATCCCGGCATGGCCAGCGGCGGCATGGGCGATTTGCTCACCGGTGTCATTGCCGCGCTGCTCGCGCAGGGACTGGATGCATGGCAAGCCGCTGGTCTGGGTGTCGCCGTGCATGCGCGCGCAGGCGATCTGGCCGCGGCTTCCGGCGAGCGCGGCATGATCGCGACTGACTTGTTGCCGCACTTGCGCATCATGCTGAACGGACGTTTTGCATGAACACGGCAATGCGCCTCGCCGGAATCGACGAGTCGGCCTTGGTCGCCCTCGCGCACTCGCTGGCCGGTCCGCTGCGCGATGGCGCCGTGGTGTATCTGCGCGGCGAACTCGGTGCCGGCAAGACCACGTTCGCGCGTGCCCTGCTCAAGGCGCTCGGTGTGGGCGAGCGCGTCAAGAGTCCGACCTACAGCCTGATCGAGTCGTATCGTGTCGGCGCACTCGACATTCACCATCTCGATCTGTATCGCATCGCCGATCCGCACGAGCTCGAATGGCTCGGTCTTGCGGATCTGGCGACGCCATCGGCGCTGCTGCTGATCGAGTGGCCCGAACGCGGAGGCGATGCAGTGCCGGCGGCCGATATCGAGGTCTGCCTGCAGCATGCGGGCGGCGTGCGCGACCTCGAAGTGCGCGCGACGGGGCGCGGAAGCGAGCGGATCACGCGCGCAAGCGCTGCGGCTTCGGCAGCGACCCGGAGTTGAGTGGAACCTCAGAAACGTTACGCACCTGTCGGATTTGAAAGGAAAAATTACTTGAACTCTGTGCCGTGTTCGGTTTGAATACGCGCCATGTGGGGAATCGGCCGCCATCACTTGCTCGTGCTCGGTCTGGCTGCATTGACGGCAGGCCAGGATGCCGGCGCGGCCGAAATCAAGTCCCTGCGCATCTGGGCCGGCCCCGAATCGACTCGTGCTGTGTTCGATGTCTCCGGTCCGGTCGACTACAAACTGATTGAGCTCAACAAGCCCGATCGCCTCGTGCTTGATCTGCGCACCAGCCGGATCGAAGCGGGTTTCGAGGTGCCGTCGTTTACGCAAGGCCTGCTCAAGGGCGTGCGTGCGGGGCGGCAGGGCAAGACCGATGCGCGCGTGGTGTTCGACCTCGCCGATGGCGTCAAGCCCAAGAGTTTCCTGCTCGCGCCTGCCGACAAGTTCGGCTATCGCCTCGTGATCGACTTGTATCCGGCCAAGAGCGCCAAGCCCGAGCCGGTCAAGAGCGTGGCCGACATCGACAATGGCAAGTTGCGCAAGGTGATCGTCGCGATCGACGCCGGCCACGGTGGCGATGATCCCGGCGCGACCGGTGCCAGTGGCGCGCACGAGAAGACCATCACGCTCGCGGTTGCGCGCGAGCTCAAGAAGGTGATCGACGCGGCACCGGGCATGAGCGCAGTGCTCACGCGTGACGACGACTATTTCATTCCGCTTGAGCAGCGCTACCTCAAGGCGCGCGAAGCCAAGGCCGACCTGTTCATCTCGGTGCATGCCGATGCCTTCACCAACAGCGACGCGCGTGGATCGTCGGTGTGGGTGCTGTCGCCGCGCGGTGCCACCAGTGAAGCGGCGCGTTGGCTGGCCGACCGCGAAAATCGTGCCGACCTCGTCGGCGGCATTTCGCTCGACGACAAGGACGACACCTTGGCCAAGGTGCTGCTCGATCTGTCGCAGGGTGCGACGATGGGTGCGAGCAATGCGGTGGCCGAGAATGTGCTCAAGGCATTGCGCAAGCTCGGGCCGACCCATCGCAGTTACGTCGAGCGCGCCAATTTCGTCGTGCTGCGTTCACCCGATGTGCCGTCGATCCTCGTCGAGACCGCCTTCATCACCAACCCGAGCGAAGAAGCGCGCCTGACCGATCCGCGTCATCGCGAAAAGCTCGCCGACGCGATCCTCGATGGCGTGCGTGGCTATTTCCGTGCAACGCCACCGCCTGGCACGCTGTTCGCGCAGGAGAACGCGCACGTCAAACCTGCGACCAAGCCGGTCGCGATCGCGCCAGCAAACAGCAAGAAGGCGGCGCGCTATGTCGTGCGCCGCGGTGAAACCCTGCGCACGATCGCCCAGGCGCATGGCATCACCGTGGCACAGTTGCGCGATGCCAATGAGCGTGCCAGTGAGCGCCTGCGCGCGGGCGAAGTGCTGGAAATTCCTTCGGGCTGAGCGTTGCACTGATTCACAAGCGCATCCGATATCATGCGCACGATGTCGCGCATCCGTCCGCTGCCCCCCGAACTCGTCAATCAGATCGCCGCCGGCGAGGTGATCGAGCGCCCGGCATCGGTGGTCAAGGAGCTGGTTGAAAACTGCCTCGACGCCGGCGCACGGCGTATCGAGATCGATCTCGAACAGGGCGGCGCGCGACTGATCCGCGTGCGCGATGATGGCGGCGGGATCGAGGCCGAGGATCTTCCGCTCGCGGTGAGCGCGCACGCGACCAGCAAGATCACCAGCTTCGATGATCTCGAGCGCGTCGCCACGCTCGGCTTTCGCGGCGAAGCCCTGCCTTCGATTGCCTCGGTGTCGCGCTTCGCGCTGACATCGCGCCGGGCGGGCAATGATCAGGCTTGGCGCATCGAAGTCGATGGCGGCAAGGCGCGCGCGGTGGTGCCGGCGCAGCATGCGCAGGGCAGCTGCGCGGAAGTGCGCGACCTGTTCTACAACCTGCCGGCGCGGCGCAAGTTCCTGCGCGCCGAACGCACCGAATTCGGCCATGTCGAGGACTGGGTCAAGTCGATGGCGTTGGCGCGGCCCGAAGTCGAGTTTCGTCTCGCTCACAACGGCAAGGCGGTGCGCTGGTTCAAGGCGGTGCGCGAAGCGGATGAACTCGAGCAGCGCCTGAGCGACGTGCTCGGCAGCGAATTTCCCGGCGCGAGCCTGCGCATCGAGCACGCCGCTGCGGGGCTGCGCCTGCATGGCTGGGTCGGCTTGCCGACGGCCTCGCGTGCGCAGGCCGACCAGCAGTATTTCCACGTCAATGGCCGCCTCGTGCGCGATCGGCTGGTTGCGCATGCGGTGCGCCAGGCGTATGCCGACGTGCTGTTTCATGGCCGCCATGCCGCCTTCGTGCTGTTCCTCGAACTCGATCCGGCACTGGTCGATGTCAACGTGCATCCGGCCAAGCATGAAGTGCGCTTCCGCGAAGGCCGCCTCGTCCACGATTTTCTCTATCGCACGCTCGATGAGGCGCTGGCGCAGACGCGCGCGGGCGGCGCGATGGGCGCCGCGCCTGCAGCGATCGCCGAGATGCGCGGGCCCACCGCAGCGCAAGCGTGGATGCCGACGCAGGCCGGGCTCGGTCTTGGCGTGCGCGAACCACTCGCCGATTACGCCGCCCTGCTTGGACGCGGGCCGTCGCTGCCGCAGTCACCGGTCGCAGTGATGCCGGCCTCTGCAGTTGGAATTGTCAGCGGTGACAGCGAGGTGCCGCCGCTGGGCTTTGCGCTGGCGCAACTGCACGGCATCTACGTGCTCGCCGAGAACGCGCATGGCCTGATCCTCGTCGACATGCATGCCGCGCATGAGCGCATCACCTACGAGAAGCTGAAGAATGCACGTGCCGGCGAAGGCATCCGCTCGCAATTGCTGCTGGTGCCACTCAGCGTGGCCTTGAGCGAGCGTGAGGCAAACCTCGTCGAGGAGCGTTACACCGATTTTGCCGCCCTGGGTTTCGAGCTCGTGCGCAGCGGGCCACAAAGCGTGGTGGTCAAGCGCATTCCGGTCGTGCTCGAAGGCGCCGATGTCGGCCAGCTCGTGCGCGACGTGATCGCCGATCTTGCCGTGCACGGACAGACCCGGCGCATCGAGGAATGCAGCAATGAACTGCTCGCGACGATGGCCTGCCACGGTTCGGTGCGCGCCAATCGGCGCCTCACGCTTCCGGAAATGAATGCGCTGCTGCGCGAGATGGAAGCCACCGAACGCTCGGGCCAATGCAATCACGGTCGGCCGACCTGGGTACAACTCGCGATTGCCGATCTCGATCGCCTGTTCCTGCGCGGGCGCTGAAGCGTCGCCCTGTCTTCATTCGTCGCCCGCGGTGAGGATCGCAGGCTGCAGGCGCTGGCCGGCGCGGGCGCCCCAGCTGTAGGTGAGAAGGGCGATCGCGCTCACCATGAGCAGATCCCAGGGGTGCGTGATGCTGGCGCGGCCGCCGAACGGGCCGAGCCACGAGGCGAGCATGAGCAGAGCATAGAGCGCGATCAGCCACAGCGAGGAGCGCACGTCGGCGATCAGGCCGGGTCGGCGCGCGGGGCTGCGTGCGATCCAGCCGACGTAGCCGACGTACAGCGCGATCTGCAGTCCCAGCAGCCACGATACGGTGGTCCAACCCGACCAGAACACGATCAGGCTGGCGATCACGAACGAGGCGGGGCCGAGCACGCCAAAGGCGCTGACCTTGAAGGGCCGCTGCAGATCCGGCGCGGTGCGGCGCAGCGCGGCAGCCGTCACGGGTGCGACTGCGTAGCTCAGCACGAGCGCGGCCGAGACCACTTCGATCATCGCTGACCAGGATGGAAACGGCAGCGTCCAGAACACCGCGAGCGCGAAGCTCAACCACAGTGCGGGGCGCGGAATGCCTGATCTCGCATCGATCCGCGTGAAGAGCTTGAAAAAGGTGCCGCCGCGCGCCCAGCCATAGACCACGCGCGGAGTGGCATTCATGTAGATGTTGCCGGTGCCACTGGGTGAAACCACGGCATCGCAGACCACGAGGAAGGCAAGCCAGGCGATGCCGAGCACGGCGGCGATGTCGTGGAACGGCAGCGAGAACATCTTGCTGATGCCGCTCCAGCCGTTCGCCAGCAGATCGGCCGGCACGGCGCCAAGAAACGCGATCTGCAGCAGCAGATAGATCAAGGTGGACAACACCACCGACAGGATCAACGCAATCGGAATGGTGCGTTGCGGATCGCGCACCTCGCTCGCCACGGCCACGATCGGGGTGAGGCCGAGATAGGCGAAGATGATGCCGCCTGCCGACACCGCTGCTTCGACCCCGGAGAATCCGGACGGCGCGAAGCCGTGCACGGCGAGATTCTCCGGCTTGAAAAACGCGAGCAGCACGAGGATCACCAGCAACGGCACGACGAACTTGAAGATGCTGATGAGGTTGTTGGCGCGTGCAAAGGTCTTGACGCCTGCGTAATTGAGCGCGAAGAACAGCAGCAGCAGCGCGAACTGCAGGCTCCAGCCGAGCGCGCTTGGACCCTCCGAGCCGGCGGCGTTCAATCCCGGGAACCAGGCGGCCGCGTATTGGCGACAGGCCACGACTTCGATCGCGATCAGACTCGAGAACGCGATCAGGGTCATCAGACCCATGAGGAAACCGAGCAAGGCGCCATGCGAATACGCGGGATAGCGCACCGGTCCGCCCGCGTGCGGCAGGGCGGCGCCGAGTTCGCAGTAGACCAGGCCGAGCAGCAACACGGCGGCCCCGCCGATCAGCCACGACACAATGCCCGCCGGCCCCGCCAGCGACGCCACGTGACTGGCCGAGAACAGCCAGCCGGAACCGAAGATCGAGCCGAGGCCAATGAAGGTGAGGTCGGTGAGGCTGAGACGCTGCTGAAACTTGCCCGATGCCGACATGCGCGTTCTTCCGATGCAAATTGAATGTGGTTCAGAGCGGGCAAGAATACGGCGGCCCCGGTTCTTTGGGCTCACCTTTCCCGAGCCGGTGCGATGGGTAACAGCTCATGGCGCGTGGCGATCATCGGTTGACGTACCAGATGGTCTTGGTTTCGAGGTATTGGTCGAAGGCTTCGAGGCCGTTGTCGCGGCCGCCGAATCCCGACTGCCGATAACCACCGAAAGGCGTGGTGATGTCTCCTTCGGAGAAGCCGTTGACCGACACCGTGCCGGCGCGAATCGCGGCTGCGACGCGCTGTGCGCGATGCAGGTTCTGCGTGTAGATCGACGCGGTGAGGCCGTAGCAGGTGTCATTCGCAAGCGCGATGGCTTCCTCTTCACTGTCGAAGCCCGTCACCGCAAGCAGCGGCCCGAACACTTCCTCGCGGAACAGGCGGTTGCCCGGCGGGACATCGACGAACACCGTCGGCTCCACATACCAGCCGCTGAGGAAGTCGCTGTGGATCTTGCCGCCGGCGATGCAGCGCAGGCCATCGGCACGGGCCTGATCGAGAAAGCCTTTGACCTTGGCCAGATGCGCGCCTTCGACCAGCGGGCCGATGCGCACGCCCGGCGCGCGCGGATCGCCGAGCTTCCAGTCGACCAGGCCCGCGACGAGTCGTTCCAGCAGCGCATGCTTGATCGTGTTGTCGACCAGCAGGCGCGAACCGCAACTGCAGTTCTCGCCCATGTTCCAGAACGCAGCATTGAGGAGGTCGCCGATCGCACTGTCGAGATCGGCATCGGCGAACACGACTTGCGGATTCTTGCCGCCGCATTCGAGCACGACTTGCTTGAGATTGCTTTCGGCCGCGTACTTGAGGAACAGGCGACCGACTTCGGTCGAGCCGGTGAAGGAAACGACATCCACATCGGCGTGGCGACCGAGTGCTTCGCCCGCCTCCTCGCCCAGACCATTGACGACGATCAGCGCAGCCGGGGGAATGCCGGCTTCGTGTGCCAGCTCGGTCATGCGCACGGCCGACAGCGGCGTCAGTTCGGCGGGTTTGACGATCACGCTGTTGCCGACGGCGAGTGCGGGTCCGACTTTCCATGCGTACATCTGTGCGGGGAAATTCCACGGCAATACCGCGCCGACCACCCCAGCCGGCTCCCTGACGATGAGGCCGGTGGCTTTGGCGGTGGTCGGCGCGATCCGGCCATAACACTTGTCGATCGCTTCGGCATACCAGCGCAAGGTGTCGATCGTCGCCGGGATGTCGGTGTTCACGCATTCGTCGATCGGCTTGCCGGCATCGATGCAGTCGAGCGCGGCCAGTTCCTCGGCATGCATCACGAGCAGATCGCACCATCGGAGCATCGCCGCCTTGCGCTCGCCGGGACTGCAACTG
The DNA here is from genome assembly GCA_002632325.1 of Lysobacterales bacterium. Taxonomy (GTDB): domain Bacteria; phylum Pseudomonadota; class Gammaproteobacteria; order Xanthomonadales; family Rhodanobacteraceae; genus Dokdonella_A. Next base: position 70,744 of record NSJK01000006.1, read on the forward strand.
CGCCAGACCCCAGTCTCGAAACACGCGCGTGCGATGCGCACCGCTGCATCGACTTCAGCCTTGCCGCCCGCGCCGAGCGTGCCGATCACGCTGTCATCGATCGGCGTGCGGTTGATCAGGCCCGCATCGTTGCCGACGAAGCCCGCGATCCGTTGCGGCGCCTGCAATTGGCCACGCGCTGCGCGCGCGAACACGTCCTGCCTGCTCAGTGGCATGGTTTCAGGCTCCCCACACCAGATCGACGAAGGCCTGTCGCTCGGCCGGGTCGAGTGGCAGCAGCGGCAGTCGCACCTCGCCGGCATCGAGCGACGCATTGAGGCAGCCGGCCTTGGCCTTCTGGTTGTAGTCACCCGATTCCATCGAGTGCAGTGCCGGATACATCGCGCGCATGAGCTCACGCGCGCGCTCCCAGTCACCGGCGCGTGCGGCCTTGTGCAAGGCCACCTGTTCACCGGGAAACACGTTGGCAGCGCCGGCGATCCAGGCACGTGCGCCCCAGAAGAAATAATCGATCGGCTGGTCATCGCAGCCGCAGATCACCTCGAAGTCGGTGAAGCCGGCCTGCAGCATGCGCAGCGCCTGGCTGAAGTTGCCGCTCGACTCCTTGATCGCGACGATGTTCGGATGGCGGGCCAGTGCCGCGACGGTGTCGAACTCGATGTTGACGCCGGTACGTGCGGGAAAGTTGTAGAGGATGATCGGCAGCGCACAGTGCGCGGCGGCCTGCTCGAAGTGTGCGCGGATGCCGTCCTGTGCAGGCAGGCTGTAGGGCGGCGGTGACAGCATGAGGGCGTCGTAGCCGAGCGCCTTGGCCTGCGCCGCGCGCTCGATCGAGCCTCGCGTGGAGAAATCGCCGATGCCCGCGATCAAGGTCACGCGCTGGCCGGCCACACGCTGCACGGTCTGCAGCACCAGGCTGCGTTCAGTGTCGCTCAGCGCGTAGTACTCGCCGGTGGTGCCGCAGGCAACGAGGCCGGCGACGCCCTTTCCGAGCATTGCCTCGACCAGGGTTTCGAGCTTGCGCTGATCGATGTCGCCCTTGCCGTCGAAGGGCGTGACCAGCGGAACGTAGATGCCATCAAATCGCATGAGTGTCCTTGAAGTGATCAAGTGGCAAGGGAAGGTGCGACGCCGTCGGCGGGCGCGAGCGCGAGGGATTCCAGACGCGCGGGAAACAGCGGCGGACGTGCGGCAATGCCAGCCGCGCGTCCCAGCTCGGCCAATGCGGTTGCGCAGATGCGCCCTTGGCATGGGCCCATGCCGCAGCGCGTGGCGAGCTTGGCGCCGCGCGCATCGACGTGCGCGTCGAGTGCGCCCAGGGTCACGTCCTCGCAACGGCACACGAGGGTGTCGGGTTGCGCCAGCGCGCGCACGCGCTCGCCAATCGCGAAGGTCTCGCGCAATTGGCGCGCAAACGCACGTGCTTGCGCGCGTCGTCGCTGCAACGAGGCGATGCCGGTTCTCGCGCCGGTTGCAGCGAGGCCGGCGATTGCGCCTTCGATCAGGGCACTGTCGCGTCCGCCAATGCCACAGACCTCGCCGGCGGCATACACCGTCGGCACGCTGGTGTGCTGGCGCGCGTCAACGCGCACGCGCTGCTGCGCGCCCTCGGCTTCGAGCTGGCAGCCGAGCATGCGCGCGAGCTCGACATTCGGCGCGAGGCCGAAGCCGACTGCGAGCTGATCGCAGGCTATGCGCCGCTGTCGGTGGGGTCCGCTCACTTCGATCTCGCGCAAAGCGTCCTCGCCCTGTGCGGCGGTGACCACGCTGCCGAAGTGGTAAGGCACGCCGGCGAGTTGCGTGCGCAGCGCCGCGGCCTGCAGCACACGCGCCGGCCAACGCCACAGGCCGCGCGTGAAGCGCAGCATTGCTGCGCGTTCGGCCTGTTCGAATACGGCGAGCACGCGCGCGCCATGCCGACGCGCGGTTGCGGCCGCGGCAAGCAGCAGCGGGCCGCTGCCGGCGACCACCACGCGCTTGCCCGCGAGCGGCCAGCCTTGCTTGGCGAGCGCCTGCAGGCCGCCCGCGCCCGTGACGCCGGGCAGGGTCCAGCCGGGGAACGGCAGCAACACTTCGCGTGCGCCGGTGGCGAGCACGAGCGCGCCGTACTTGAGCCAGCGCGCGCTGCGCGGATCCTCGACCAGCAAGCGACCGGGTTCGGCGCCGACCACGCGGGTCTGCGGCAGCCAGTCGATCTTGATGTGTTCGAGCGTTGCCTGCATGCAGCGACGCGCGAAGGCGGGTGCGCTGAAGCGCACATCGTGGCGCCAGACCTGTCCGCCCGGAAGTGCTTGCGCATCGACGAGGCCGACGCGCACACCTTGCCGTGCCGCCGCATGTGCGGCGGTCAAGCCGGCTGGTCCGCTGCCGATCACCACCACGTCATAGCGCTCAGCCATCGGTGCGCACCTGCATGCCTGCGCGCGCGATCAGCATGCAGGCCTGTTGTTGGGGCACGCCATCGATCTCGACGCGACATTCGAAACACACGCCCATGCCGCACAGGGCAGCGCGTGCTTCACCGCTGCGCGAGCGGCGGAACTGCGATCCGGCCCGCGCCACTGCTGCGGCCACGCTGGCGCCGGCCACGATCTCGACCGGCTTGCCGTTGACGATCACGCAGATGCACGTGCTCATGCCGCTGCTCGCATCGGGTCGTAGGGCCGCGCATCGATTGCGGGCGTGCGCGCGAGCAGTTGGTCGACCAGAAGGCGCGCAGTGCCCGGCGCGGTGGTGACGCCCAGTCCCTCATGACCCGCCGCGACCCAGATGCCGCGGCGCTGGGCGACGCGACCGATGTAGGGCAGCCCATCGATGCTGGCCGGGCGCAGGCCGGCCCAGGCACGCAGCGCCTTGAGCTGACGCAGGCCCGGCAGGAACTGGAATGCACATCGCAGCATGCGCCGCAGCATCGGCAACGAGATGTCGCTGTCGCTGACGCCGTACTCGCGCGATGAGCCGACCAGCAACTGGCCCGTCGGACGCGGTTGCACATTGCAGGCGACGCTGTCGGCTTGACCGTGCGCACTGTCTGTGTAGCCCATGTGCACGAGCTGGTGATGCAGCATGCCGGGATAGCGCTCGGTGATCAGCAGATGGCCCTTGCGCAGATGGATCAGCAGTTCGGGCAACAACGCCTGCAAGGCGCCGCCGGTGGCGATCAGCACATTGCCGAGCAGGCGCTGACCGTCATCAAGCGTGAGCGCATGGTCACCCAGCGCAAGCGCGCGTGCATGGATCAAGGTCGCGCGGCGCCGGCAGGCGCGCTCGACGAGGCGACGCGCGACCATCGGCGGATACACCACCGCCTCATCGGGCACCAGCACGCCGCCGACAAGGCCCTCCGCGAGTGCCGGTTCGAGTTCGCGCAGCTGCGCCGCATCGACGGCTTCGGCCGCGGCCCCCGCTGCGCGCAGGCGCGCGAGTTTGTCGGCAATGCCCGCGTGTTCGCGCTCGTCGCGCGCAAACCAGAGCGTGCCGCAGCGACTGAACTCGCCGCCGGGCAGATCCCGCAGTTCTTCCCACAGGCCGAGCGAATAGCGAGCCAAGGCGAGCTCGGCCGGCAGGCCATCGACGGCGACGAGGTGACCCATGCCGGCCGCGGTGACGCCGGCGCCGATCGCCCCCGATTCGACGATCGCGACCTTGAGTCCCTCGGCGCTCGCAACTTCCGCGCAGGCAGCGCCGATGATGCCCGCTCCGACCACGATCAGGTCGTAGCTGTGCGTCACGTCGTCACGCCCCAGGTGAGTGCATCCTTGCCGTCGATGAAGAGGCTGCCGGCAGCGGTGATGAAGGCGGTGCCGACGATGCGCGGCAGCACGCCGAGCTGTCCGGGTTGGTAGCTGCCTTCGAACACGCTGTCGAGGATGCCTGCCTGACGCCAGATCGTGCCGGGTGCGAGTTTGCCGTCTGCCGCCAGACAGGCGAGCTTGGCGCTGGTGCCGGTGCCGCAGGGCGAGCGGTCGTAGGCGCCGCCGGGACACATGACAAAATTGCGCGCATCGATGTCGTCGCGGTCGGCCGCGCCATTGATTTCGATGTGGTCGATGTCGGCGCCGACCGGAGCGCACTCGAGCGCGGCGCGGATCGCCAGCGCGTAGTCGGTGAGCGGTCGCCAATTGGCCGGCGTGAGCGGCAGCGGACTGTCGCTGGTGATGAAGAACCAGTTGCCGCCCCAGGCCACGTCGCCGCGCACGCTGCCATAGCCGGGCACGTCGAGGGTGATGCCCGCGGCAAGGCGATAGCTTTCGACGTTGTCGACCGCCACGCGGCCATCGTCGAGCAGTTCCGCCCAGACCGAGCCGACCGGCGTTTCCAGCAGATGACGCCCGGGCGCGATTCGACCCAGATGCTGCAGCGTGCGCACCACGCCGATCGTGCCGTGCCCGCACATGCCCAGATAGCCGACGTTGTTGAAGAAGATCACGCCGGTGCAGGCGCGGGCATCTACCGGATCGAGCAGCAAGGCGCCGACCAGGGTGTCCGAACCGCGGGGTTCGAGCACGGTCGCGCGGCGCCAGTGGTCGTGCTGCGTGCGCAGGCGGTCGAGGCGCTCGGCCATGCTGCCGTTGCCGAGATCGGGAAAGCCGGTGGTGATGACGCGGGTTGGTTCGCCGCCGGTGTGGGAGTCGATGAAATCGATGGTTTGCATGGCCACCATGCTCGTTGTGCACGGCGTTCGCGGTCTAGAATCCCTTGCGCTGCATCGGCGTTGAAATTTGCACAATTGAACGGGCTTGCGCGTCGCTGCCTGCGGGCGGCCCGGCGAACCGAACAATGAAACGTGTGAGCAAGAGGCCGGCAATGAAGGTGATCACCGCAACACGTGGCCTGATCGTGATGGCAGCGATCGGCTGTGCGGCAGCGCTTGTTGCCTGCGGCGATGCGCGGGAGCCGGCCACGCCGGTTGCACAGCACGCCGGCGCGCAACCAGATGCGGCGATCGAATGTGGTGGCAAACCCGGCTGGCAGCGCGCGCGTGCGATCACGCCCGACGTGGTGCCGCCGTGTTTTTCAGGCAGTGGCGGGATTTGCGCCGAGGGTTTCGGCTACGTGCGCAGTAGCGGCTGGTGTCGGCCGCTCGACAGCAAGGCACAGGCCGAGACGAAGGCGCAGGAACAACAGTGACGCGCGTCAGCGGCTGCGGTCGATCGCGTAATCGGCAAGCAGCGCGAGTGCATCGCGCGCGGGCGAGGTCGGCAAGGTGCGCAGCGCGGCCCGCGCCGAGTCGGCATAGCCATGCGCGTGGGCGCGCGAGGTGGCGAGTGCGTCGGTGACGTGGATTGCCGCAAGCACTTCGGGCAGGGCCTCGCGGCCACCGTTGCGCACCGCCTGCTTGAGCAAGTCCGCCTGCGCTGCGGAACTGCGTTCGATGGCGAGGATCAGCGGCAGGGTCGGTTTGCCTTCGGCAAGATCGTCGCCGATGTTCTTGCCGAGCGTGTCGGCGTCGGAGGCGTAATCGAGCACGTCGTCGGCGATCTGGAACGCAAAACCCAGATCGAGGCCGTAACGTGCGAGCGCGTCTTCCTGCTCGCGTGGCAGGCCGGCGAGCACCGCGCCCAGCCGCGTGGCCGCTGCAAACAGCACCGCGGTCTTGCGTTCGATCACCTCGAGATAGGCGTGCTGCGTCGTATCGGGGTTGCCGATGTTGAGCAGCTGCAGCACCTCGCCTTCGGCGATGCGGTTGGTGGTATCGGCGAGGATGCGCATGATGCGCATGCTGTCGAGCTCGACCATCATCTGGAACGAACGCGAATAGAGGAAATCGCCGACCAGCACACTTGCGGCATTGCCCCACATCGCATTGGCGGTCTTGCGGCCGCGGCGCAGATCGGATTCATCGACCACGTCGTCGTGCAGCAAGGTCGAGGTGTGGATGAACTCGATCACCGCCGCGAGTTGCGCGTGCTGGTTACCGGTGTAACCCGCAGCCCGCGCGGCGAGCACGTGCAGCATCGGGCGCAGGCGCTTGCCGCCACCACCGATGATGTGTTCGGCGATTTGGTTGATCAGCACGACGTCCGAAGCCAGACGGCTGCGGATCAGGGCGTCGACCGCGGCCATGTCGGCCATTGCCAGTTGCTGCACGTCGGCGAAGCTCGCGATGGAGGCAGGGGCTTGCGGCAGGGCGGACATGCAATTCGCCGGCGGTTCGGATGGGGCGCAAGTATAGCGGGCGCGGTTGCTAGAATCGGACTCCCGCCTTGCGTGGTCCAGGCAACGATGAAGCAAACTCTGCCCGACTGGCTGCAGCCCTCGTTCGATGTCCTCACGGTCGTCGCGCTGGTCGTGCTGGTGCTGCTGGTGGCCTGGCTCGCGCGCGCCGTGGTGCGCGGCATTGCCCGCCGCATGCGTACGCGTTACCAGTTTTCCGAGCAGATGATCGCGGTACCGCTGCGCGTGGCCGGCGCGGTGATCAACCTCGCCGCACTGTTCGCGATCCTGCAGATCCTCGGCGTGTCGAGCACGGTGTTGTGGACCGCCTTCACCGGCTTTGCCGCGGTCGGCGCGATCGCATTCTTCGCCGGCTGGAGCGTGCTGTCGAACCTGTTCTGCACCCTGTTGATCGTGGTGATGCGGCCGTTTCGCCTGCACGATCGCATCGAACTGCTCGAAGGCGGCGACAAGCCGGGTGTCAAGGGCGAAGTGGTCGACATCAACATGGTCTACACCAGCCTGTTGGAGGCCGACGGCAGTACCCTGCAGATTCCCAACGTGCTGTTCTTCCAGCGCATCACGCGGCGCTGGCCCGATGGCGTGTCGGAGTCGAGTGGGCTGACACACGGCAGCGGCAACGGCTGACACGAACGCGCGCATCCTGCCGACACGGCGCGCGCGGGGGCATGCGATACTGCGCGCCGTTTCCATCCGCAGCATGGCAGAGGCTCCCATGGCACGTGGCATCAACAAGGTCATCCTCGTCGGCAATCTCGGCGCCGATCCCGAAACGCGCTACACGACGGGTGGCGGTGCAGTCACCAACATCCGTCTGGCGACCTCCGAGCAGTGGCGCGACAAGCAGACCGGCGAAAACCAGGAACGCACCGAGTGGCACCGCGTGGTGCTGTTCGGCAAGCTCGGCGAGATCGCCGGGGAGTACCTCAAGAAGGGCCGGCAGGTCTATATCGAAGGATCGCTGCGCACCAACAAGTACACCGACAAGGAAGGCATCGAGCGCTACACCACCGACATCGTGGCCAACGAGATGCAGATGCTCGGCGGCGGTGGTGGCGAAGGCCGTGGTGGCGGCGGCGATGAAGGCGGCTACTCGCGTGGCGGTGGCGGCGGTGGTGCTTATGGCCGCGGCGAACGCGGCAATGCACCCGCGCGCTCGGCGCCGCAGGATGCGCCCTCACGTCAGGCGCCACCCGCGGCCGACAACTTCGTCGACGACGACGAGATTCCGTTCTGAAATACCGGGGTCAAGAAAAGCCGTCGGGGACGTAGCCCCGACCTACGGGCCGAATGCGCACGATTCGTAGGTCGGCCCTGCGCGGCCGACGAGGAAAATCCGACGGAACCCGGGCGGCGCCCTATTCAATCCGGCCGGCCGTGCTCGAGATGGAAACGATGCAGGAAGCGATGCACGATCGGTGCGAACACGATCGCGGTGATCGCGAGCACGGCGATGCCGCAGTAGAGCGCATAGCTGCCGGCGAACAGCTTGCCGCAGGTCGTGCGCACCGGATCGACCGGGCCCATGCCGCCGAGCAGCATCGCCGCGTTGAGGAAGGCATCGAGCCAGGAAAAACCTTCGCAGACGCGGTAGCCGAGCATGCCGATCAGCAGCGACGCACCGACCACGCCCGCCCCGAGCAGGGCCGAGCGGACGAGGCGGCCGAGCAAGGCGCGCCGTGGCAGCAGGGGATCCTTGAAATGTTCGTACATGCTCGACCTCGTGACGGCGCCTGCGGATGATGGATCGGCAAGGCTGACGAAATCCTGTTTGCCGCCAGCGGCTGGTGCGGATTGTGCGCGCGGGCGACTCATGGGTCACGTTCGGCGCGGCGCGCGACGAGCGTGGATGCAGTGAGGTCGGCGCTGACATTGCCGATGGTCGCGAACAGATCGGGAATCGTGTCGACCGCGAGCAAGAGGCCGAGCGGCGCCACCGGCAAGCCCATCGCCGAAGTCACCGGCAGGGTCGTCGCCATGAAACTGACCTGGCCGGGCAGGCCGACCGCACCGAGGCTGATCACCACCGCGAGCGCGGCGCCCGTCGCCAGTTGCGCGGCCGACACTTCGATGCCGTAGATCCAGGCCACGAACAGCGCCGAGCCGATGTATTGCATCGGGCTGGTGATGCGAAACAGCGAGGCCGCCAGCGGCAGCACCAGCGCAGCAATCGCGTTGGGCTGGCCCAGTCGCGTGGTCGCCGATTCGAGCATCGCCGGCAAGGACGCGAGTGAGGATTGCGTGCTCGCGGCGACGACTTGTGCGGGCACGATGCCGCTGGCAAAGCGGCGCAGCGGGATGCCGCCGAACAGCATCACGGTCGGATACAGCAGGGCGGTGGCGAGCAGATACATCGTGCATTGCATCGCGATGTAACCGCCGAGCGCGCCGATCACGCCGTGGCCCGCGCGTGCGCAGACCGCGAGCACGAGCGCGAACACGCCCACCGGCGCAACCCACAGCACGCCGCGCACGATCACGATCATGGTGTCGGCGAGCGCCTGGAACAGTTCGATCAGGCGCGCGCGCCGCCCGGCTTCGATGCGCGTGAGCGCAAAGCCGAAGCACAGCGCGAACACCACCAGCGGCAACATCGCCGCCTGCGCCGCGGCCGCGATCGCATTGCTCGGCACGATGCTCGCGAGCCAGTCGCCGAAGTTCGGTGCCGTCGCCACAGTGCTTGCGCTGGGTATTGCCGCGCGCAAGGCCGCGACGGTGGCTGGATCGCGCGGCAGCAGGGCGAGCAGGAGCGGCGCGACCAGCGCCATGAGGGCCGCGCCTGCGCTGAGCAGGATCGCGAACACGCTGAGCGCGCGGCGCGCGGTGCGTCCCGATGCAGCCGCTTCGCTCGCGGCGCCGACCCCGACGATGACGAGTGCGAGTACCAGCGGCACCACGGTCATCTGCAGTGCATTGAGCCACAGGCGCCCGACCGGCTGCACGAGATCGGCGGCGCGCGTCGCCAGTGCGGGATCCAGCCACGCCAGCGCGAGGCCGACGAGAGCGCCGAGAATGAGTCCAAGCAGAATGCGGGCGGTTGATGACATGGCGGCGTCGGCTCAGGGCAGGTCTTGCGGCGTGATGTCGGGCAGGTTCCAGACGCGATGCAGGCGCTGATATTCGCTGCGCGGCAACAGCACGAACACCGGCGCGTCCCCGGGGCGCAGCCATGCAAGCAAGGCCTCCATGTCCGCAGCGGACATCGCAGTGCAGCCCGCGGTCGGCTCACCGGGTCTGCGCCACAAATGCAGGAAGATGCAGCTCCCCGCGCCTTGTTCGTGCTGCGGATTGTCATCGACAACCACGCCAAGCATGTAGCGTGGATCGCCATCCAGATGCAGGTCGCGTCGCATCGGTTCGGAGGAGCCGACCACCGCCGCGCTGCCGACCGTGCGTGCATCGACGATGCGGTCGTACCAGGGCGAGCCGACCACGTCGACGCACCAGTGATCCACGCTCATCGCTGCGTAGGGCCACGCCGACTGCAACGAAGCTGCAGCACCGAAGGCGGTGCCCAGCGCGAACACGCCGGCCGGACTGCGGCCATCGCCCTCGCGTTTCTGCAGCCCCGCTTGTGGCGGATGCAGGCCGATGCCCCAGGCTGCGCCCTTGCGGCCAATGCTGACCGGGCTCGCCGCGCCCTGCGCCTGCCAACCGCTGGCGCCGCGTTCGAAGGTCTGCATGCTTGCCTGCGTCGCATCCCAGTCGGGCGCGATCACGAGGATCAACTGCCGCGACTGCGCCCACGGCAGCGGCTTGCGCACGGGCGCGTGACAGGCCGCGATCAAGGCCAGAATCAGCAGCGCCGCGATGCGTGCGGGCGTGTTCGAGCGGGAAACGCAAAACCTGCGCATCAGGCGATCTCCTCGAGTCCGGCGATCGTGCGGATGCCCAGCCCCGCACCGTCGCCGATTTCGATGCGCGGGCCATCGAAGCGCGCGCTGCCGTCGATCGGATCACGGCTGCACAGCGAGGGCGCATCGAGGTCGATGCGGGTGACCGTGTGTGCGTGGGCAATCGCGAGGTGGGCCGCGGCGGTTACTGCGATGGCGCTTTCGAGCATGCAGCCGAGCATGCATTCGATGCCGTGCAGGGCGGCGATGTCGATGATGCGCACTGCGTGGCCGATGCCGCCCGCCTTCATCAGCTTGACGTTGATGATGCGCGCCGCGCGGCGCTCGATCAGGCTGAGCGCGGCGCGCGCGTCGAACGCACTTTCGTCGGCCATCAGCGGCACCTGCACGCGCTCGGCGATGTGGCACATGCCCTCGATGTCGGCCGCAGGCACCGGCTGTTCGATGAGGTCGATCTGCACGCCGGCTCGTTCGAGTGCCTGCAATACCTGCACGGTCTGTGCGGCAGTCCAGCCCTGATTGGCATCGAGTCGCAGCGCGGCGCGACCGGCCACCACGCGGTCGATCGCGCAGACGCGTTCGATGTCGGCGTCGACCTGCTTGCCGACCTTGATCTTGAGCGCGCGGAAGCCGCGCGCGAGTGCGCGGCGTGCTTCTTCCACCATCGTCTCGACGCTGCCGAGACTGATCGTGAGGCTGGTTTCGAGCCGCGGCGTACCGCCTCCGAAGAGTTGATACAGCGGCGCCTGATGCAACTGGCCCCACAGATCGTGCAGCGCGATATCCACGGCTGCCTTGGCGCTGCCGTTGCCGGGCAGGGCGGTGTCGATGAGCGTGCCGAGATGGTTGCGTTGGGCGACCTCGACACCGATCAGGCGCGGCGCGATGTGGTCGCGAATCGCGGCGATGATCGTGGCATGCGTCTCGCCGGTGATCGCCGCAGTCGGCGGCGCCGAGCCATGGCCGATCGCGCCGTTGTCGGCGCGCATCATCACCACGATGTCATCGACTTCGTCGACGCTGCGCAGCGCGGTGCGAAACGGCGTGCGTAGCGGAACGCGCAGGCGGCGCAGTTCGATCGCGGTGATCTTCATCGCGGTAGTCCGTGCGCGGGAACGTCGGTGTCGCCCGGCACGTCGGCAGCGATGCGCACGATCGCGGTCATCACATCGACCCAGGGCTCACCCTTGGCCGTGCGCAGCGGCGCGAGTGGCGTCACCACCACGCCATTGGCGCGCTGCTGCTGCAAGCGGCCCGCGTCATCGCGGTAGGCAAAGCCGGTGGTGTCATGGATCACCCACGGCAGGCCATTGAGTTGGCCGATCACCAGCATCACGTGGCCGGGCAGGTAGACGAGGTCGCCCACGCGCGCCGCGCGCAGCGCGGCGATGCGCACGGCGTGATCGTCGCCCGCGCCGAACACGCGCTTGCGCAAGGCTGGACTTGCGGCCTGATCGCCGGTATTGCGTGGCAGCTTGAGGCCGAAGCTGCGGTAGACCTCGCTGACGAAACCCGAGCAGTCGCGCGTGCCATCGGCATGGCCCCAACCGTAGCGTTCGCCGAGAAACTTGAAGGCCTGACGCAGCAAGTTCGCTTGCGTCAGCGGAAGGTAGTCGCTGCTGCTGTCGGCGCTGCGCGGCAACAGCGCGGGCGCGAACATGAGGCGGCCATCGGCACGCCGCCACGGCAGTTCGAGCACATGACTGCCGAGCGCGCCCTGACCATGGATGATGCTGCGCGGGGTTTCATTGCGCGCGAGCGGCAGGCGCAGACCCATGTCGAGCTGCAAGCGTGACAGCGGTGATTGCTCGGGCGTCGAGGCTGTTTGCGTGGTTGCGGCGGTGATGATCCGGAAGGGCGTGGCCTGGGTATAGCCGAACACTTCGTCGGTGCTGCCGATCGCCACCGCTGCTTGTTCGATCCACGCCGCGTAGTTTTCGCTGATGACGAAGAACCATTGGCCATCGCGGCTGGCATGCGCGACCACCACCGGCGTGCCGGGAAACAGTGCACTTTCCTGCAGACGATCGAGCCTGAAACCGTCGTCGGCACGGTAGGCAAACTGGTGGCTGGGCAGACGACGCAGCGCCGCGCGATGCACCACGAGACCGTAGCGAGTCGGGCTGATCGCGGCGATCGCATCGAAGTTGCGATTGGCGAGGATCGCCGCCAAGGTCGGGCTCGAAATCGGCGCGCCGCGCAGATCCATCAGCGGGCCTTGCGGCGCCGCGCCCAAGGCCTTGATCCAACGGATCACCTGATCGCGCGTGAGCTGCGCGGGCAGGGCGCGCAGATCGTGCATGCTCGGATCGTCCGCAAGGAGGGCCGCATTCTGTGCGTCGATCGCGCTGCGATCGAGCATGAGGCGTTCGGCGTGCTCGCGGCCAGCTATCCAGAACTCGGGCGCGAGCTTGGCGTCATCGACATCGAGTGCGGCGTGCGCGGTGCTGCGTTGCTGCGCATCAGCCGGCAGGGTCGCCGTGGTGAACACGAGGGCGAACGCGAGGACGCCGCCGATGCACAATCGCCGCACGATCTTCATCCCGTCGCCAGGCGCGACAGCAACGCCGCGACGCCAAGGCCGACGCCGGTACCCAGAATGTAGCCCAACAGCGCCAGCAAGATGCCGACCGGCACCAGTGCGCGGGCGTAGCTTGCGGCGAGGATCGGCGTCGCGGCGACACCGCCGACATGGGCGAGCGAGGCGATGCCGCACAGGTGCAGGTCGAAATGGAACAGCCGCGCGGCGAGCACGAGCAGACTGCCGTGCAGGGTGAGGATCGTGAGCCCGCACAGCAGATACAGCGGCGCCTGCGCGATGCCATCGAAGTTGCTCTGCGAGGCGAGCACCGCAACCACCGCGACGAGCAGGGCGTTCGCTGTGGCGCTGGCGCCGGCCATGCGTGCGAGTGGGGTGTGGGCAACGATCAGTCCCGCAGCCGTGGCCAGCAGGATCGTCCAGGTATTCACGCCGAACAGGCCCGCCGCGGGCAAGTGCGCAGCGAGTTCGCCGCAGGCGAAAGCGCTCGCCAGCGCAAGCCCAAGCCACAGCAACACCGCATCGGGGGTCACGGCCCTGCTTTCCGGCTGCGTGACCACGAGACCCTCGGAACTCGCGCGTGCGCCGGTCCAGCGGTTGAAGGCCGGGGCGAGGCGACCGATCGAGAACAGCAGGGCAAACCACATCGAGTAGCACAGCGCATCGGCGAGCATGGACATCGCCAGCAGGGAGTCGGGCATGCCGATCGCCTGCTTGACCGCGATCATGTTGGCGGTGCCGCCGACCCAACTGCCCGACAGCGCCGCCAGCGGCTGCCAGGCGTCGGCCGGCAACCAGGGGCGGTAGAGCAGGAAGGTGGCGATGAAGGCGATCACGATCGTGAGCGTGGTGACGAAGAACACCGCGAGCACGCGCGGGCCGAGCGCGGCAATCGCGCGCAGATCGCAATGGATCATCAGCAGGAACACCAGGGCCGGCACCAGATGCCGCACCAGCATCGACTGCGCCACCGCGATCTCGCCCTCCACGCGCCAAAGACCCGCGGCAGCGAGTGCGGTGACGCACAGATAGGTCCACACGATCGGCGGCAGCCAGTTGAACAATCGCCAGCGCAGGCGGCGCTCGAGCGCGGGGAAAATGCCCGCGCACAACAGCATCAGTGCCAGATACGGCCAGACGCTGCGGATCATCTGCAGTCTGGCTGCATCGTGTGGGCCGGATCGCGCGGCGATTGAGTGGAGTCTGGCGGGATCTGTGCTGTTCCTTTCACGCGCGCCTTCCCCGCGAATGTCAAGGACATGCAGTGTATGCGAAGGCGTCAAGTGCATGCAGCGCCCGGCATCGCGGACCGTGTTGGCAACATGCGATGCGCTTTGCCCCTTTGCACGGCGCGGGCAGCTAAAATGGGCACTTGTTCCCGCCCTTCATTTCACTCACAGGCTCGGCCCCAAGCCCATGAAAACCCTGCTTGTCACCGGCGGCGCCGGCTTCATCGGCGGCAATTTCGTGCTCGACGCGCTCGCCCGCGGCGGCGCGCGCATCGTCAATCTCGATGCGCTCACCTATGCCGGCAATCGCGACACCTTGGCGAGCCTGGAGGGTCGCAGCGAGCATGTATTCGTGCACGGCGACATCGGCGATGCCGCCCTGGTGCGGCGCCTGCTGGCCGAGCATCGCCCCGATGCGGTGGTGAACTTCGCTGCCGAGTCGCATGTGGATCGCTCGATCGACGGTCCGGCCGCGTTCGTGCAGACCAACGTGGTCGGCACGCTCAACCTGCTCGAATGCACGCTGGGCTATTGGCGCGAATTGCCGCTCGAACGTCAGGATGGCTTCCGCTTCCTGCACGTCTCCACCGACGAGGTGTATGGCTCGCTCGGGCCGGTCGGGCGCTTCAGCGAGGAAACCGCGTATGCGCCCAATTCGCCGTATTCGGCATCCAAGGCCGCGTCCGATCATCTCGTGCGCGCCTTCCACCACACCTACGGCCTGCCGACGCTCACGACGAATTGCTCGAACAATTACGGGCCGTATCAGTTTCCGGAAAAGCTCATCCCGCTCATCATCCAGAAGGCGCTCGCGGGTCAGCCGCTGCCGGTCTATGGCGATGGCCGCAATGTGCGCGATTGGTTGTTCGTCGGCGACCATGTCGCGGCAATCCGTCGCGTGCTCGAGATCGGTCGCGTCGGTGAGGTCTACAACGTCGGCGGCGATGCCGAGCGCGAGAACATCCACGTGGTCAAGACGATCTGCGCCCTGCTCGACGAACGCGGGCCGCTCGCCGATGGCCGCAAGCGCGAGGCGCTGATCACCTACGTCAAGGATCGGCCCGGCCATGACCGCCGCTACGCGATCGATGCCGGCAAGATCAAGCGTGACCTTGGCTGGCGCCAGACCGAGTCCTTCGAAAGCGGCATCGCGCGCACGGTCGACTGGTATCTTGCCAATCAGGCCTGGGTCACGCGTGTGCTCGATGGCAGCTACCGCATGGAGCGCCTGGGCGCCTGATGCGAATATCCTCACAGGCGTGCGCCACCGGGCAGGCCCCGCGACCTGCGTAGTGCCCCACTTGCAGTGCGGGCCGTGCAAGACTCGCAGGCTCGCGCCCGGCGCTCGGCCGGCATTGCACAGGGGAATGGATCGATGGCCTCGACCAACCAGAGCGACAACGGCAATGGGGCCGTTTCCAGACAAGCCCATCTCGGCTTCGAGGCCGAACTCTTCAAAGCCGCCGACAAGCTGCGCGGCAACATGGAGCCGTCCGACTACAAGCACGTCGCGCTCGGGCTGATCTTTCTCAAATACATCTCCGACGCCTTCGAGGCCAGGCGCAAGGCGCTGCTGGCCGAAGATGCGCAGGCCGCCGAGGACAAGGACGAATACCTCGCCGACAACGTGTTCTGGGTGCCCAAGGAGGCGCGCTGGTCTCATCTGCAAGCCAACGCCAAGCTGCCCACCATCGGCACCTTGATCGATGACGCGATGCGCGCCATCGAAAAGGACAACGAATCGCTCAAGGGTGTGCTGCCCAAGGACTACGCGCGCCCGGCACTCAACAAGGTGATGCTCGGCGAGCTGATCGACCTGATCTCCGGCATTGCGCTTTTGCTCCCCTCTCCCGATGGGAGAGGGGTTGGGGGTGAGGGCGCTGGCCGCCAACGACAATCCTTCGACATCCTCGGACGCGTGTACGAGTATTTTCTCGGCCAGTTCGCCGGGGCCGAAGGCAAGCGCGGCGGCGAGTTCTACACCCCGCGCTCCGTGGTGCGGGTGCTGGTTGAAATGCTTGAGCCGTACTCAGGCCGCGTCTACGACCCTTGCTGCGGCTCTGGCGGCATGTTCGTGCAGTCGGAAAAGTTCGTGGCCGAGCATGGCGGCCGCATCGGCGACATCGCGATTTATGGGCAGGAGTCGAACTACACCACCTGGCGGCTGGCCAAGATGAACTTGGCGGTGCGCGGCATCGACTCCGACATCCGCTGGAACAACGAGGGCAGCTTCCACAAGGACGAGCTGCGCGACCTCAAGGCCGACTACATCCTCGCCAACCCGCCGTTCAACATCTCCGACTGGGGCGGCGACCGCCTGCGCGAAGACGTGCGCTGGAAGTTCGGCGTGCCGCCGGTGGGCAACGCCAACTACGCTTGGCTGCAGCACATCCACCACCACCTCGCGCCCTTTGGGGTGGCAGGCGTGGTGCTGGCCAACGGCTCGATGAGTTCCAACCAGTCGGGCGAAGGTGAGATCCGTAAGGCGATGCTCGAAGCCGACGCGGTGGATTGCATGGTGGCGCTGCCCGGACAGCTCTTTTACTCCACGCAGATCCCCGCCTGCCTATGGTTCCTCGCCCGCAACAAAAAAGGCTCCCCTCTCCCTCCGGGAGAGAGGCAGGGGGTGAGGGCCGAGGGCCGCGACCGGCGCGGGCAGGTGCTGTTCATCGACGCCCGCAAGCTCGGTGTTCTGGTGGATCGCACCCGGCGCGAACTGACGGATGAGGAAGTCCAGAAGATCGCCGACACCTACCACGCTTGGCGTGGAGAGGACGGCGCAGGGCAGTACGCAGACGTGGCGGGCTTCTGCAAGTCCGCCACGCTGGACGACATCCGCAAGCACGGCCATGTGTTGACGCCGGGTCGCTACGTGGGCGCAGCGGAGCAGGAAGACGACGGCGAACCCTTCGAGGAAAAGATACTGCGATTGTCTGCCCAGTGGCGTGAGCAGCGGACAGCAGCTGCCAAGCTGGATGCAGCCATCGAGGCCAACCTGAAGGAGCTTGGATATGGTGAATGACTGGACAAGCCGCCCGCTCCGAGACTGTGCAACTTGGTATTCGGGTGGGACGCCAAGAAAGGGTAATTCAGAGTATTGGAACGGCTCGATCCCGTGGATCAGCGCAAAGAGTCTTACGGATTTCTTTGTCCATGACTCTGAAGATAGGGTCACGGAAGCTGGCGCAGAGAACGGTACGCGGCTTGTTCCCAAGAACGCGATCCTTTTCATCGTTCGCGGCATGAGCTTGAAGAGCGAATTCCGGATGGGCATCACTACCAGGCCGGTGACGTTCAACCAAGATTTGAAAGCGCTGATCGCGCTTGATGGCGTCCTTCCGAAGTTCCTCGCATATGCAATCAAGGGACGCACGCAAGAAATCCTTAGCTTGGTAGGCGAAGCGGGTCACGGAACTGGCGTTCTACCGACCGACAGAATCCAAAGCCTGAAAATCTTGCTCCCGCCGGAAGAAGAACAACTCGCCATCGCCCACATCCTCGGTACGCTGGACGACAAGATCGAACTCAACCGCAAGCAGAACGAAACGCTGGAAGCGATGGCCCGCGCCTTGTTCAAGGCGTGGTTCGTGGACTTCGAGCCGGTGCGCGCCAAGCTGGAAGGCCGCTGGCAGCGCGGCCAGTCGCTGCCCGGCCTGCCCGCGCAACTCTACGACCTGTTCCCCGACCGGCTGGTGGAGTCGGAGTTGGGGGAGATGCCGGAGGGGTGGGAGATGCGTTCGCTGGATTCGATTGCGAACTATCTCAACGGTCTTGCGCTACAGAAATTCGCACCCGAGAGCGAAACGGAGTTCCTTCCGGTCATCAAGATTGCACAACTGCGTGCAGGAAACACGGTCGGGGCCGACAAGGCGAGCACGCAAATTAAGCCTGAGTATGTCGTTGTTGATGGCGACGTGTTGTTCTCGTGGTCGGGTTCTCTCGAGGTTGAAGTGTGGAATGGTGGGCGTGGCGCATTGAACCAGCATCTGTTCAAGGTTACTTCTGACGAGGTGCCGAAGTGGTTCTATTTCTTCGCCACCCGTCATCACCTGTCAGATTTCCGCGCTATCGCCGCTGGCAAGGCCACAACAATGGGCCACATTCAGCGTAAGCACCTCACGGAGGCTCGAATTGCTGTTGCTCCACCGGAGAGCATGGAAAAGTTTGACGCCGTCATTGCCTCGCAATTCGATCAATTGGTCAGTAACGCGCAGCAGTCCCGCTCCCTCGCCCAACTCCGCGACACCCTGCTCCCGAAACTGATCTCCGGCGAGCTACGCATTCCCGATGCCGAGCGCGTCGTCGGAGCGACAGCATGATCTTGGATTGGTGCCCCGGCATCCGCGAGGCCTGCGGGCATTGGCGCGGTGCGCCGATGTTGCAGCAGACCTTCGAGGCGCTGGAGCGCACGCTGGAGCAGAACAACGATGCGTGCATCGACTGCGCCAAGACCGTCGTCGAGGTGGTGTGCCGCGTGGTGGTGGAAAGCTTCCACACCCCGCAAGCCCCGCTGAAGCCGGTACAGGAAACGCCCACGCTGTCGGACTGGCTGAGCGCCGCGATTCGCGCACTCAAGCTGGGCGACGTGCGTGATGACCGGTTCAAGAAGCTGGTGTCCAGCCACCACAAGTTGGCCGACGCGCTGAACGATCTGCGCAACAAGGCGGGCCCTGCCAGCCACGGCAAAGACCCTTATCTGGAACGACTGGCAGAGCACCACCGGCGCAGTGCCGTGCTGGCGGCGGATGCCATTGTGGCCTTTCTGCATCACGCCTATCTCGATGCGCAGCTCGACCCGATCAGCTCCCGTGAGCCGTGGGAGTGGTTCGCAACGGACAACGCATTGATTGACGCGCACGTGGGGCTGGCGGTGGATGCAGAGGATGGCGACGCGCCGACCTTGCGCTTTCTGCTGCCGGGCGGTGACGAGCTGCCGCTCAACATCGAAGTCAGCCGTTTGCTTTACCAACTGGATCGGGACGCCTATGTCGAGGCGTTGAACGCTGCGCGCGGAGCACCGCCTCCAGTCGCGGAGCCTGTCGAAGAACAAGGAGAGTCGGCATGAAGTTGACTCGCATCGCCAAGCTACGGCTCCGAGTGTTCCGCGACTTTGTCTGGCCGAAAGATTTGCACCCGTTTGCACAGTTCAATGTCATCTACGGATGGAACGGCAGCGGAAAGACGACACTGTCAGGGCTGCTTTCGCTTGTTGAGAAGAAAACCGCGCTCATCGAGGGTGACGCGGAATTGGAGCTCGGCGGCGCGACCAAGGTCGCAGGCACCGCTTTCGCTCAAGCACCGCTTCCCCAAGTGCGCGTCTTTAACCGGGATTTCATCAATGCCACTCTGTCGCAGACGGGCGGCGGCATTGCGCCGATCTATTTTCTGGGTGAAGACAGCATCGAGAAGCAGGCACGGGTCGAGCAGCTCAAGAAGGAGCTTGCCACGACCGACATCAAGTTGCGGACTGCGCAGACCGACAAGACAAGAGCAGAGTCGAAGCTGGACGATGCCTGCAAGGACAAGGCGAAGCTCATCAAGGAGCTGTTGACCACCGCGAACAGCCAGACCTACAACAACTACGACAAGCGAAATTTCAGGCGTGCCGTTGAGGCAATGGATGCGCAGCGGGCCGTGGCCGCGACTCTGACCGACGAGCAGAAAAAACAGCTCCATAGCCAGAAGAACGCCCAGCCAAAGCCCCTTGTCGAGAAAGTTGTTGCGCCATCCATCGAACTTGATGCGTTGACGAGTGAAGTAGATGCGCTGGTCGGTCGCTCCGTCGTTGCGCAGACGCTCGATGAACTGACCAGCAATGCCAGGCTTGCCGGGTGGGCGCAGGAAGGACTTCATCTGCACTCGGGCGAGCACGCCACCGACACCTGCCGCTTCTGCCTGCAACCGCTTCAGGCTGCGCGCCGCACCGCACTCGAAGCTCACTTCAACGACGCCTTCGCTCGCTTCCAGAAAGACCTGACCGTTCTTCTTTCAAAGTTGAAGGCGGCCAAGCAGGCCGCAGACTCGCTGTCGCTGCCCGATGTATCGCGCTTCTATGAAGCGCTCGCGTCCGAAGTTCCCTCCGCGTGCGCAGTGGTGTTGACGGCGCAGTCTGAGACCAAAGCCGCACTCGACGCACTCATCGCGCGTGTCGAAGCTAAACGCGATCAGCCGTTCGCACCGGCTGCTACACAGGCACCAGCTACGGCGAGCCCTTCCTTGATTGCCGAATCAGTCACCGCTTTCAACGGGATCGTGGAGAAGCACAACCGCATCTCTGCAGAGTTCACGGCATCGGTCGACAATGCGTGCAAGCAGCTTGAGGCGTCGTATGTCGCTGAGGCACACACAGAGTTCGTCCAGCTCTCTGATGCTGTAAAGACCGCGTCTGGCGATCTGGAGGGCATTAAAGCTACGCAGGCAAGCACCCAGACTCAGATCAATGAGCTGGAGCGTGCAATCCTCGAACACCGCCGTCCTGCAGACGAGTTGACGGCAGAGCTACGCGCCTACCTTGGGCGCGACGAGCTGCGCTTCGAGGTGAAGGGCACCGGCTACGCACTGACCCGCAATGGCCAGTACGTATCGCACCTGAGCGATGGAGAGCGCACAGCGATTGCGTTCCTCTATTTCCTCAAGTCGTTGCAGGACAGAACATTCGACTTGAAGAGCGGGATTGTCGTCATTGACGATCCGGTGTCGAGCCTGGATGACAACGCTCTGTTCTCGGCCTTCGGCTATATGAAGGATCGCACCAAGGAGGCCGGGCAGCTTTTCATTTTTACGCACAGCTTCGCGTTTTTCCGATTGGTGAAGAATTGGTTCCATCACCTGCCAGGGCAACGAAAGAAAAAGACCGAAGACCGGCCTGGTCGGTTCTTTCTGCTTCGCGCCCGGTGTCACGCTGACGGGACGCGTACAAGCGAATTGGGCCATCTTGACCCTCTGCTTGAGCAGTACGAGTCGGAGTACCAGTACCTGTTCAAGCGAGTCTACGAGGAGGCTCACCGCAATGACGTTGTTGAACTGGAGCACCACTACGGGTTGCCCAATGTCGCACGCCGATTGATCGAGGCCTTCCTCGCGTTTCGTTTCCCCGATATGAGCGGGGATCTGGGCCCACGGCTCGAGCGCGTGGATTTCGACAACGCGAAAAAGACCCGAATCCTCCGTCTGCTCAACACTTACTCACATGCTGGCGCAATCGCTGATCCGGGGCACGATCTTTCTCTGCTCGCAGAAACCCAGCCCGTTTTGCGCGACACACTTGAAATGATGATGGCTGTCGACAGTGAACATTACTCAGGGCTGTTGAAGCTGGTTGCTGTTCAGCCCGTCGAAGAACAAGGAGAACTGTAATGGCGTTTCTGTCGGAGGCCGCCGTAGAGCTGGCATTACTGGAACAGTTGCGAGGGCTGGGATACAGCATCGAACGCGAGGATGACATCGGCCCCGATGGCAAACAGCCCGAGCGCGAAAGCCACGATGAAGTGGTGCTGAAAAAACGCTTCGAGGACGCGGTTGCGCGGCTGAACCCAGGCCTGCCGTTGGAGGCGCGTCAGGATGCGATCCGCAAGGTGACGCAGTCCGAACTGCCCGCATTGCTCGAAGAAAACCGCCGCATCCACAAGCTGATGACGGAAGGCGTGGATGTGGAGTACTACGCGAGCGACGGCACGCTGACAGCGGGCAAGGTCGCACTCATCGACTTCGAACATCCGGAACAGAACGACTGGCTGGCGGTGAGCCAGTTCGTCGTGATCAACGGTCAGAGCAGCCGGCGGCCCGATGTGGTGGTGTTCGTGAACGGCTTCCCGCTGGGCGTGATCGAGCTGAAGGCCCCGGGCAGCGCGGGGGCGCATCTGCTGGGTGCGTTCAACCAGTTGCAGACCTACAAGCAGCAGATCCCGCAGCTGTTCAACACCAACGCGCTGCTGGTGACTTCGGACGGCATTGCGGCACGGGTGGGTTCGCTTTCCGCTGACCTTGAGCGCTTCATGCCCTGGCGTACCACCGACGGGCGCGAAGTTGCTCCCAAGGGCGCACCGGAACTTTCCACGCTGATCGAGGGCGTGTTCGAGCAGCGCCGCCTGCTCTCCTTGCTGCGCGATTTCACGGTGTTTGGTGAAACAGGAGCGGGTCTGGCCAAGATCATCGCGGGCTATCACCAGTTCCACGCGGTGAACAAGGCGGTCGCATCCACGGTGCGCGCCAGTCTGGAGAACATACAGTCTGAAGATCCGGAGCGTTACGGTTTGCCCAGTGTGAAAACGCAGGCCAAGGGCGACCGGCGCGCTGGCGTGATCTGGCACACCCAGGGCTCCGGCAAAAGCCTGCTGATGGCGTTCTATGCAGGGCTTCTGGTCAAACACCCGGCCATGGCCAACCCGACCCTGGTGGTGCTGACCGACCGCAACGATCTTGATGACCAGCTCTTTTCGACCTTCTCGATGTGCCGCGACCTGATCCGGCAGACGCCGGTGCAGGCCGAGAGCCGAGACGATCTGCAAAAGGTCTTGAGCCGGGCGTCCGGCGGCGTGATTTTCACCACCTTGCAGAAGTTTGGTGCCCCCACCCCCGGCCCCTCTCCCACGGGGAGAGGGGAGCCAATCACCACGCGTAGCAATGTGGTGGTGATTGCCGATGAAGCGCACCGCAGCCAATACGGCTTCAAGGCCAAGGTGGACGCCAGGACCGGCGAAATCTCCTACGGCTTTGCCAAGTACCTGCGCGACGCCCTGCCGAATGCCTCCTTCATCGGCTTTACCGGTACGCCGATTGAAGCGGACGACGTCAACACCCCGGCGGTGTTCGGCAACTACATCGATGTCTATGACATCAGCCGCGCGGTCGAGGACGGCGCGACGGTGCCGATTTACTACGAGTCGCGTCTGGCGCGCATCGAACTCGACGAAGACGAGAAGCCCAAGATCGACGCCGAAGTCGACGAGCTGACCGAGGAGGATTCCGAAACCGACCAGGAACGTTTCAAGAAAAAATGGTCGACGGTCGAAGCCCTGGTGGGCAGCGACAAGCGTCTCGCGCTGGTGGCCAAGGATATGGTTGCCCACTTCGAGGATCGGGTGGCGGCGCTGGATGGCAAGGCGATGGTGGTGTGCATGAGCCGTCGCATCTGCGTGAAGCTCTACGGCGAGATCGTCAAGCTACGCCCGGACTGGCACAGCACGGATGACAACGCCGGTGCGGTCAAGATCGTGATGACCGGCGCGGCCAGCGATCCGCAGGAGTGGCAACAGCACCTCGGCAACAGGGCACGGCGCGATCTGCTGGCCAAGCGTGCCCGCGATCCGAAAGACCCGCTCCGGCTGGTGATCGTCCGGGATATGTGGCTGACCG
The DNA here is from genome assembly GCA_002632325.1 of Lysobacterales bacterium. Lineage (GTDB taxonomy): Bacteria > Pseudomonadota > Gammaproteobacteria > Xanthomonadales > Rhodanobacteraceae > Dokdonella_A. The sequence continues at coordinate 93,897 of NSJK01000006.1, forward strand.
GTTTCGACGCGCCGTGCATGCACACGATGTACGTGGACAAGCCGATGCAGGGTCACGGACTGATGCAGGCGATTGCGCGCGTGAACCGCGTGTTCCGCGACAAGCCTGCCGGGCTGATCGTGGATTACATCGGCATTGCGCAGAACCTGAAGTCGGCCCTGCAGCAGTACTCATCGAGGGATCAGGAAAACACCGGCGTCGACGAGGCGCAGGCCATCGCGGTGATGATGGAGAAGTACGAGGTGGTGCGCGACATGTACCACGGCTACGACTACGCCACGGCTCTGAACGGAACGCCGCAAGAACGGCTGGCGATGATGGCGGGGGCGATCGAGTGGATTCTCGACCTGCAACAGAAGCTGGCCTTGAGCGAGAAGACCAAGGAAGGCAAGAAAAACGCCCACCGTCGTTATCAGGACGCCGTGCTGGCGCTGTCCAAGGCGTTCGCCCTGGCGTCCGCCTCTGACGAAGCCCGCGAAATCCGAGAGGAAGTCGGCTTCTTCCAGGCAATCCGCGCCGCGCTGGTCAAGAGCAGCACCGGCTCCGGCGTGACCCAGCAGGAGCGTGAGCTGGCGATCCAGCAGATCGTCAGTCGTGCGGTGGTCTCGACCGAGATCGTGGACATCCTGGCTGCTGCGGGCATCAAGAGCCCGGACATTTCCATCCTCTCCGACGAGTTCCTCGCCGAAGTCCAGCAGATGGAGAAGAAGAACCTGGCGCTGGAAGCCCTGCGCAAGCTGATCAACGACGGCATCCGTTCCAGAGCCAAGGCCAATGTGACGCAGACCAAGGCGTTCTCGGAACGATTGGAAGATGCCGTGGCGCGTTACCACGCCAATGCCATCACCACGGCCGAGGTATTGCAGGAGCTGATTCAGATCGCCAAGGACATCCGTGCGGCCCGTCAGCGGGGCGAAGAACAAGGTCTGTCCGACGAGGAAATCGCCTTCTACGACGCACTGGCCGAGAACGACAGCGCAGTGCAGATGATGGGCGACGACAAGCTGAAAGTCATTGCCCACGAGCTGCTGACGAGCCTGCGCGAGAACGTGTCGGTGGACTGGGCGCACCGGGATTCGGCGCGGGCGCGGATGCGGGTGTTGGTGAAGCGCATCCTGCGCAAGTATGGCTACCCGCCTGATTTGCAGGACGCGGCGGTGCAGACGGTGTTGCAGCAGGCTGAGGCCTTGTCGGCAAGTTGGCATCGCCCAAGCGCGGAGCCGGCGCGGGCAGGTGCATGAGCGTGGCCGCGCACGCGACAGGCTAGAATGCGCGCTCCCATCGCAGACCCCGACTGCAAGGAGCGGTGTCCATGACAAGCAGGCGCGGCATCATTCTCGCGGGCGGCTCCGGCACGCGGCTGTATCCGGTGACCCAGGCGGTGAGCAAGCAGCTCCTGCCGGTGTACGACAAGCCGATGATCTTCTATCCGCTGTCCACGCTCATGCTCGCCGGCATTCGCGAGGTGCTCATCATCAACACGCCGCACGAGCAGGCCTTGTTCCAACGGCTTCTGGGCGATGGCTCGCAGTGGGGCATCGACATTCGCTATGCGGTACAGCCTTCACCCGATGGGCTCGCGCAGGCCTTCCTGATCGGTCGCGACTTCGTGGCCGGCAAGCCCAGTTGTCTCGTGCTCGGCGACAACATCTTCCACGGTCATGGCCTCACCGAACAACTCGCACGGGCGAGTGCGCGCGAGCAGGGCGCAACCGTGTTCGGCTACTGGGTGCGTGATCCCGAGCGCTACGGCGTGGCCGAGTTCGACAACGCCGGGCGCGTGATCGGGCTGGAGGAAAAGCCCGCCCAGCCGCGCTCGAACTGGGCGGTGACGGGCCTGTATTTCTACGACGGCGATGTGTGCGAGCACGCCGCCGCGCTCAAGCCTTCGGCGCGTGGCGAACTGGAGATCACCGACCTCAATCGCCGTTATCTCGATGCGGGCGCGCTCATGCTCGAAAAGCTCGGTCGCGGCTATGCCTGGCTCGATACTGGCACGCACGAATCACTGGTCGAGGCTTCCAACTTCGTCGCCACGATCGAGAACCGCCAGGGCCTCAAGGTGTGCTGCCCCGAGGAAATCGCGTTCCAGCAGGGCTGGATCGATGCCGAACAGGTCTTGAAGCTCGCCGCGCCGCTGGCCAAGAACAGCTACGGTCAGTACCTGCAACATCTGGTGCGGCAGGGGCGCGCATCGTGAAGATCATCAAGACCCCGCTGCCCGGATGCCTGGTGATCGAGCCGGCCGTGCATGGCGATGCGCGCGGGTTTTTCTACGAGAGTTTCCACGCCGAAAAGTTCGCTCAGCTTGGGCTGGATCTCAAATTCGTGCAGGCCAATGTCTCGCGTTCGGCGCAGGGCGTGCTGCGCGGCCTGCATTACCAGTGGCCGCATCCGCAGGGCAAGCTCGTGAGCGTGCTCGAAGGCGAGGTCTACGACGTGGCGGTCGACATCCGTGTTGGCTCGCCGACTTTCGGCCAGTGGGCTGCGGCGGTGTTGTCGGCGCAGAACAAGCGCCACTTCTGGATACCGGAAGGCTTTGCGCACGGCTTCGCCGTGCTGTCCGAACAGGCCACCTTCGTCTACCAGTGCACCGCGCTGTACGACCGCGATGCCGATGCGGGCATCCGCTGGAACGATGCGCAGATCGGCGTGGACTGGCCGCTCGCGCAGCCTTCGTTGTCGGACAAGGACCAGCGTGCGCCGTTTCTCGCCGACGTGCCGCCCGAACGACTGCCGGTACATGCGCCGTGAAATCGTACGACCCCGCCTTTCGTTCGTCATCTTCAAGGGATCATGCGGGCAGTCCAGCGCAGGCCGGGACCATCGTGCTTTCCGGCGAGCCCGAACCTGATGTCCTGGCGCTCGTTGATCGTCCAGCCGGCTGTTGAGGGCGATGATTGGAGCCGAATCTCCACGGTGCGTCTCTCGCTTGATCGGCGGCTGATCCATGTTGGTGGAGCTTGTGGCGTCAAGGGGTGGATGTGCAGCGTAACCGACGCCTCGTTCGTACCGAAAGCGCATCGTGCCAGCCTGCCGCCTGGCCGCACGAGCTGGATTGTCTTGGGCTGATTGTGTTGACTGAGTCCCGAAAATGACATCCTGATGGAGTAGATTCTGGAAATCGGTGCTGGTACAGCATCCCGGCGATGGAGCATCGCCGCGCACCGTCGGGGTTCGTTCGGATCGGAACGGATTCCTGCCGACCGGACCGGCGCCTGAGTCACATGACAACCGGGGAGAAGTGCAATGAACCGGAAAACAACAACGCTGTTGGCATCATTTTTTGGAATGGCAGCGATGTCGTACTCGATCGCGGCACGAAGTTCCGAAACATCGCAACAGTACGATCCGAAGGTTCTGGCTCAGGTCGCAGCCTTCTACGGCATCAGCGAGGGGGCGGCAATAGTGCGTCTGGACAAGGAGTACGAAGCCTCGGTGCAGGCGCGGCGCATCGAGGAGCTTCAGCTGCCGGGTTACGCGGGCCTGTGGTTCGATGCGCCGACACTGGCGCTCCACGTGGCTGTGAGCGGCGACGCAGACGTCGAGGCAGTCGAAGAACTGGGCGCCACCCCCGTGCGGGTCGCCCATGCCTTGACCGAACTCGATCGTGCTCGCGAGAACCTGACGGACGCCATGGATTCCGCCCTTGGCGCCGGCGTGGTGCGCGAGTCCTACGTGGATGTTCAGGCGAATGGTCTTGTCGTCGGAGTTACCGCTGAAAGCATGGCGCAGGCTTCGGAGTTCCTCAGGGCGCACCCGGATTTCGGCGTGCCGGTGCAACTTGTGACCGCGCGGGAAGATGTCGATTTTTCGTCCAATCTCTACGGCGCCGATGGAACCCGAAATCACACTTGGGAGGGCGTTTACGGCGGCTCTCAACCTTGCTCGGCAGGTGCATCCGCCGAAAGGGTTAGTGGGTCGAGCTACACGGCCGGTTACGTGACGGCCGGGCATTGCAATTCGGTGAGCAGATCCACTGGGGTCGGCGACATCATCCATACCAGCGGCGACGCAAGCCTCGGACAAGCGGTCTGGTCCTCGTTCGATATTGGCCCGCCCTACAAGGTTTACAACAATGAGGATGGCGCTTGGGTTCAGACCAACGCTGGCTGGACGCCACAGCCCAAGATCAATGGCTATTCAAGTGGGACCCTGACTGTCAGCGCAACTTGGGCGGGTACACTCGAAGCGCCAGTGGGCACGACTGCCTGTCGATATGGCGGAACCTCAGGTGGTCCGCACTGCGCTGCCATCAGCACAAAGAATGTCACTGCCTGCTTTACTGGTTGCACAATCACTATCAAAGGATTGAGCAAGGTCAATGGAATCTGCACGAATGCCGGCGATTCCGGCGGCCCGCTGATCACGCCTGCGAACCAGGTCCAAGGCACGGACACGGGTGGAACGCTAAACTCCTGCCCAGACAGCAGCACCGACTACGTGTATTTCCAGCCGATCACCACGACCTTGAACCGTGCGAATTCGGTGCTTGGTGCAGTCGCCATGTTGACTTCGCATGGGCGATCCGCTCCGACGTTTTCCGTCATGACCTGTCCGGACCCGGGAAGCGCCAGCGGCCATTTCATCTGTTTCGTTGGCGCCTACGACTCCCAAGGCAAGACAACCATGTCTTGGCCGACGAACACGGGCAAGACCTCCACCACGAGTACCGTGAGCGGAAGTTGCGCACAGAACCAGACGGTGATCGTCACCCTGTCGCTGGCCAATCCTTACGGCACGACGACGTCAACGAAGTCGTTCCTTTGCCCCTGGGGCCCGCCCGTGTAAGGTCGGCTTCGCAGATGCCGTTCGTCCTTGCAAGTCTGAAGGCGAAGGACTTGTGGCGCAGCGCATGTCAAGGCAAGTCGGTCTACTATTCTTGACTCGGATAAGAGTTGATACCCGCAGAAGGGATCGGGGCTTGCTGCCGATTGAGTCGGAAGGGATGACCGGAGAAATGTGCAATGAATCGCAAAACAACATGGCTCCTGGCGTCGTTGCTTGGAATGACTGTGATCGCGGCTCGAAGTTCCGAGATGCCCCTTCAAACCCAATGGGCGGTGTTACAAGAGCCGACAAAAGCAGACGGCGCTCGCAGATTCAGCGACCTGTACAGCGTGACGTGGGAAGAAATCCCCATGCCTTACAGTACGCCAGCAGATCGCCACGATATCAGGGCCGATTCGATCGCCAATGACGGCACGATCGCAGGAACCGGATCCGACGGGGTGTTGGTGTTGTGGCGCCCGGATTCACAGACTTGGGAATGGCTGCCCGAGGCGCTTGACCCAACAATGCCAAAGCTCATTTCGTCAGATGGATCGTCGGTTATTGCAACCGATGATCCGTACAGAATTCTGACATGGAATCGCATGGATGGATGGCAGGCATTGGCCGGGAGTACGGTGACTCAGTCAGCAGCTTCCAATGTCTCAAAAAATTTCCGGTTTGTCGTTGGTGGCGGCAGAAACGACGGCGAAGCGCCTCAAGCCTGGGTTTGGTCCCTCGATGGCGATATTCAGCAGATTTTGCAGACCCCTATTGGCGACTGCATTGTGGCTGCGCAAGCAGAGGCCGTTTCGAACGATGGCAATGTGGTCATTGGCAACGCACTGTGTCCAACCGAGGAAAACGGTTTTCATTATATCAAATACATCGCCACACGTTGGATCGCGGGCGGGCCTCCCACCATCCTTCACGACCCTTATGGAAGGGAACTTCCCAGGGTTGCGGCTTGCAATGCCGATTGCAGCACCGTCTTTGGCGATGGCCCGTGGTTTCTGAAAAGCAATGGAGAGTTTGGATTCATGGGAAATATTTCCGACGGTTATCCGTGGACTGAAGACTCTTATGGCCCATACCATATATTTGACGCCTCAGCCGATGGCTCAATAGTCGTGGGGCTATATTTGGCGAATATCTATCCGCAAAATCCCAATCTGGAAATTTATGACGACAGACCCTTTATATGGTCGCAAGTGGCAGGCATGACGTCTCTGCGCTCGCTTGGCATCTGGGACGAAGATTGGGATATAATCAGCACGGTGCGTCTATCACCCGACGGGCGGCTCCTCCTCGTTGCCGGGCTACGCAAGACTTGGGGCTTCTGGGCAGTGGTGGTGCATTTGACTCCCAATCCCGTGCGACTCACGGGCGGCCACTCGACGCACGCAATGCCTACTCCGCCTCGCGCGAATCAAGGCGCATCCTTGCGCGCCGGATCAGGGGCTGTCGTTGATTGAGCGGTGGATAGCCGGACAACATATGGCTCTATCGCGTTTGGTGTGGATTTCGATCATTTGGCCGTCTGAACGGATAACGTGATTCAGGGCAGTGCATGTCAGAGCAAGTACGCCGATTCTTCTTGACTCGGATGAAAGTTGATCCTGAGGAACGAATCGGGATGCGTTGCCAATTGAATTGAAAGAGAAAGCTGGAGAGGGATTCAATGAGCCGTGGAACAATATGGCTGATGGCGTCGTTGCTTGTAGTGACAGCGACTGCGGTTCGGAGCGCCGAAACACCGCAAACGCCACAGGCTTTGTCACAGCAACCAACGAATTTCGACGGCCCACGCAGGTTCAGTCATTTGTACAGCGCGACGTGGGAGGAAATCCCCATCCCTCAAGAGGCATTGCAAAATTTTATTTGGGCAACATCGATCACCGATGATGGCACGATCGCAGGAAAGCAGGGCGACGCGCTGGTGCTATGGCACCCGGATGCGCAAGTCTGGGAGCGCGTGCCCAGGGTGCTCGCCCCAGCGGCCGTATTCATTTCGCCGGATGGATCGTCGATCATCGCAACCGACGACACGCAGAGCATCTTGAGTTGGAACCGCACAGATGGCTGGCAGACATTGGCCGGGAGCACGGTGGCTCTGTCGGGGGCCTACAATGTCTCCAGGAATTTTCAGTTCGCAGTTGGAAACGGCGCGAATCAAGGCGAAGCATCACAAGGCTGGGTCTGGGCCATTGATGGGGGTGTCCAGCAAATGCTGCCGAATCCAGAGTGGAGTACGAGCGTGGTTGCGACGGCGGTTTCCGACGACGGCAACGTGGTCGTCGGCGCCGCGGTGCGTGCGCCGCCACCGGGCGAATCTTATCCGGAGTATCTTGCCGTTCGTTGGGTGAGTGGCGGGCTGCCGACCCAGCTTCGTGCCGCCGACGGCAGCGAAATACCTGCGGCAGTCGCTTGCAACGCCGATTGCAGCATGGTCTTTGGCTCCAACGGCTGGTTTCTGAAGAACAACGGTGATTTTGGATTCCTGTTCTGGTCGCTGGGCGGCATCCCCGATGCCTACCCCGATCCTTATGGTCCGTATGCGACCTATTCCATCTATGACGTCTCATCCGACGGATCAATGGTCGCAGGACTGTACGCTCAGAATATGTATCCCCAGAATCCCAATTCGGAAAGCTCTGTCCAGCGGCCTTTTCTGTGGACGCAAGCGACTGGCGTGGTGTCCTTGCGTTCGCTGGGCATCGATGACAGAGACTGGCAGTTCATCGACGCGATGCGCCTGTCGCCGGATGGCCGGCGCCTCCTCATTGCCGGAGTAAACCAATCCAATAATCCAAGGGCGGCGGTGGTACATCTGACTCCCAATCCCGTGCGACTCACGGGCGGCCATTCGAGGCACGCTATGCCGAGTCCGCCTCGCGCGAACCATAATGGATCGCTGCGGGTTGGACCAATTCCGATGGATCAATGAACCGGAGCGCTCAGGTTCACCGATGAGTGCAACGGAGTGCGGGAGGAAAGCTGCCTTCTTTTGGCCATTTCGGTGCAGGCCAGAGTTCAACTCGCACTTGGGCCGAGAGGAGAACTGGATGACCCGTGTGTTGCGGCCTCGCAAGGCGCCTTTGGTCTTGGTCGAGATAAATATGTGAGGATCCTGCTGCTTGGCGCCAACGGTCAGGTCGGCCATGAGCTGCTCGCCGCGCTCGCGCCGCTGGGCGAGGTCATCGCCGCGACCCGCAGTGGCGAGCTCGAATCAGGCGCGCCCTGCCTGCGAGCCGATCTGGCCGACGCCGCAAGTCTGCGCGTCGCGCTCGATGGCGCGCGTGCCGACCTCATCGTCAATGCCGCTGCCCATACCGCGGTCGATCGCGCCGAAGACGAGCCGGAACTTGCTGATCGCATCAACCATCGTGCGGTGGCTGAGATCGGTGGTTGGGCCGCGGCGCATGGTGCGCGCGTGCTGCATTACTCGACCGACTACGTGTTCGATGGCACGCAGTCGCGCGCGTACCGCGAGGACGACGCGACCGCGCCGCTGGGCGTGTACGGGCGCAGCAAATTGGCGGGCGAACAGGCGCTGCGCGCGAGCGGTGCCAGTCAGCTGATCCTGCGTACGGCCTGGGTGTATGCAGCGCGCGGGCACAATTTCCTGCGCACGATGCTGCGCCTTGCGGGTGAGCGCGAGGAGCTGCGCGTGGTCGCCGACCAGATCGGCGCGCCCACGCCCGCGCACTGGATCGCGCGTGCCAGCGCGCAAGTGCTGGCGCAATGGCAGGGTGATCCGGGCTTGTACCATCTCGTTGCCGGCGGGCAGGCGAGCTGGCACGACTTCGCCAGTGCGATCATCGCTGGCGCCCATGCTCGCGGCCTCATCGCCCATGCGCCGCGCGTGGTGCCGATCACCAGCGCGCAATACCCCACACGCGCGTGCCGCCCGGCCCGTTCCGTGCTCGACTGCACAAGGCTCAAGGCTGCATTCGGGCTAGAATTGTCCGATTGGCGGCTTGGTCTGGATGAAGTCCTGGCCGAGCTCGCGCGCCGCTGATCGGCGGGGCGAACGCCATGGTTTCCCCCTGCAGCGAGCCCGGTTTCGGCGGGTTTGCCGTTCGGCCGGCGTGCCGGAACCCGCGCCTGCCGCTTGTCGGTTCCAAGGAGTCAGTCATGCTCGTACCCGTAATCCTTTCCGGCGGTGCCGGCACGCGGCTGTGGCCGGTGTCGCGCAGCGCCTATCCCAAACCCTTCATGCGCATGGGCGATGGCCAGTCGCTGCTGCTCAAGACACTCGATCGCGCACTGCGCTGCGCGGGTGGCGGCAGCGTGCTCACCGTGACCGGTCGCGACTACTACTTTCTCACCCGTGACGAGTACGGCCAGCAGCCGGGCGCGGATCTGGACCGCCTGCCGTTCCTGCTCGAACCGGTCGGGCGCAATACCGCGCCCGCGGTGGTGCTCGCGGCGCTGCATGCGCGCGAGCAGATTTCACCTGACGCAACCTTGCTGATTCTGCCGGCCGATCACCTGATCCGCGACCTGGATGCCTTCGTTGCCGATGCACGGCGCGCCGCCGCACTCGCGCAGGATGGCTGGCTCGTCACCTTCGGCATTCGGCCCACGCATCCGGAAACCGGCTTTGGCTACATCCGCATGGGTGATGCGATCGCCGGCAAGGAGGGCCGCGCGGTCGCGGCCTTCGTCGAGAAGCCGAACATGCAGACGGCCGAGAGCTATGTCGCCTCGGGTGACTACGTGTGGAACTCGGGCATGTTCTGTTTTCGCGCCGACACCCTGCTCGAAGTCGCAGCCAAGGTCTGCCCGGATGTGCTCGCGGCGGCGCAAGCTTGTCATGCCCAGGCAAGCGGCCACGAAAGTCCGGTCGAGTTTTCACGCGAGGCCTTCCTCGCCCAACCCGACATCTCCATCGACTACGCGATCATGGAACGTGCGCCCAAGGTGGCCGTGGTGCCGGCGAGTTTCGACTGGAGCGACATCGGCTCGTGGAAGGCGATGAGTGATCTCGACAGCGCCGACAGCGACGGCAACCGTGTGCGCGGCGAAGCCGTGGTGGTGGAAAGCGTCAATTGCTACATCCAGGCCGAGCAGCGCATGGTGGCTGCAGTCGGCGTGAGCGATCTGGTGATCGTCGATACCGGCGACGCGGTGCTGGTCTCGCACCGCGAGCGTGCGCAGCAGGTCAAGCAGGTGGTCGAGCGCCTGCGCGCGGGCAATCATGCCGCAGCCAGCGTGCACCAGACCGTGCATCGGCCCTGGGGCAGCTACACCGTGCTCGAGGACGCCGACGACTGCAAGGTCAAGCGCCTCACCGTCAAGCCCGGTCATGTGCTGTCGCTGCAATTGCACCATCGACGCAGCGAACACTGGACCGTGGTCGATGGCGTGGCCAAGGTGCGCATCGGCGAGCGCGAGTTCCTGCTCAACCGCAACGAATCGGCCTACATTCCGATGGAAACCGTGCACCGGCTGGAAAATCCCACCGACACCGATATCCATCTGATCGAGGTGCAGTGCGGTGACTATTTCGGCGAGGACGACATCGTGCGCCTCGAGGACCGTTACGGGCGCGTGCGCTGACCCTTTTTTGTTCTTTTCGCAGGGAGACGAAGTGATGAAGTGGATTTCCATGGCAATGTGGCTTCTGGCATCGGCCTTGCTGCATGCGCAGGCGCCCAAGAGCGAGACACCGGCAGCCGTGCCCGCCGCCGCCACGGGGCCGGTGTCGATCGAGGATTTCGTCAAGCGACCCTCATACACCGAAATGGCGGTCTCGCCGAGTGGCAAGTACCTCGCGGTCAAGATGCCGTTCGAGGAAACCACGATCGTCGCGGTGATCGACCGCACCACCAATCAACGCACCGCGGCGATCCATGCCTCGGGCGAAAACGTCATTGACGAATTCTGGTGGGTCAACGACACACGACTGGTCGCCTCGGTGGCCGAGAAGTTCGGCGGCGTCGACAAGCCCCAGCCCAATGGCGAGCTGTACGCGATCAATGCCGACGGCACCGGGTCGGCCCAGTTGTTTGGCTATCGCGCCGCCGGCGGCAAGACCGGTTCGCGCGTGAAGAGTGGCGGTGAGCAGCGCTACGCCAGTGCCTTCGTGATCGACACGATCCCAGGCAACGACAAGCAGATCCTGGTGCAGACCTTCGATTGGAAGAACAGCGACAAGGCGCCGCCGAGCGCAGAGTTGCTTGATGTCTATACCGGCAAGACGCGGCGCGTCGCGATCGGCCCGAAGGCACAGTCGAGTTTCGTTGCCGACCACAAGGGCCAGGTGCGGCTTGCCAGCGCACCCAATGAAGACCTTGAAGCAGTGATGTATCTGCGCCGCGGCGAAGACAGCGACTGGCAGGTCTTCAACGACCCCAAGACCAGCGGCGTGATCATTGCGCCGCTGATGTTCGCGCGCGACAACCAGCACGTCTACGTCACGCTGACGCGCAAGAACAAGGCCAATGCGATCTACCTGCTCGACCTAGCCACCGGCAAGAAGGAAGCGCTTTACGAAGGCGGTGCCAATCCCGGCGCCCTGCTGCTCACGCCAGACAAGCAGGATGCCTATGGCGTGATCACCCAGGACGGCAAAATCGGCATCCATGTGTTCGATCCAAATTCGCAGTGGGGACGTCTTGCACTGTCGGTGCAGAAGGCGTTTCCGGAGCAGGTGGCGATTTTCGGCGCCTTTGCCAACGATGGCCGCTTCGGCACGGTGCATGTGTTCAGCGATCGCAATCCCGGCGATTTCTATCTGTTCGACACCGAGAAGAAGAATGTCGACTACCTTGGCAGCGTCGCCAAGTGGATCGACCCGGAAAAGATGGCGCCGATGCAGCCAATCCGCTTCAAGGCGCGCGACGGGCTCGAGATCAACGGCTATCTCACCCTGCCGCTCGGCAGCAGCGGCAAGAACCTGCCGCTCATCGTCAATCCGCATGGCGGTCCGCATGGACCGCGCGATGACTGGGGCTACAACTGGGAAACACAGTTGCTCGCCAGTCGTGGTTACGCGGTGATGCAGGTTAACTTCCGCGGCTCGGGCGGCTATGGCGCCGACTTCGAGCGTGCCGGCTACATGCAGTGGGGCCGCGCAATGCAGGACGATCTCACCGACGCGACGAACTGGGCCGTCCAGCAGGGTTATGCCGATCCCAAGCGCCTGTGCATCTATGGCGCGAGTTATGGCGGCTATGCCGCGCTCGAAGGCGTGGTGCGCGAGCCCGACCTGTACCGCTGTGCGGTCGGCTATGTCGGCGTCTACGACCTGCCGCGCATGTACAAGGACGGCGACATCCCGCGCAGCCTGTACGGCAAGACCTTCCTCGAGCAGGTGCTTGGCCGCGATACCGGCGAGATGCGCGCGCGCTCACCGGCCTGGAATGTCGACAAGATCAAGGCCGCGCTGATGATCGTCGTCGGTGGTCGCGACGAACGCGTGCCGCCATCGCAGGGTGAAGCGCTGCGCGATGCGCTGGACAAGCGCAAGTACTCCTATGAATGGCTGTACAAGGACAAGGAAGGTCACGGTTTCTACACCACCGCGAACAAGCTCGAGCTGTACACGAAGATGCTCGCCTTCTTCGACGCCCACATCGGGACCAAGGCCAAATAGGCAACGCATCGGCCGGGCTCCGACCGCAAGGCGGAGCCCGCTGCCGCAGAAAATCATTTCACCCCATGCATCCACCGCCGCAGCAGCGGTGAGAGGGCGAGCACGACGATGCCGCTGCCGATGCCGATCCAGGCCGAGAACAGGAACAGTTGGTCGTACTTGCTGAGCGCTGCGGCGATGTCGAGGGTGGCGCCCTCGGGGATTTCGATCGCGGAGAGTTTGCCCAGTTGCGCGGCGAGCACTTCCGAGTAGGAGGTGCCGAGGAACCAACCGCCCATCATCAGGCTGACCACGCGCGGAACCGACAACTGCGTCACCACCGACAGGCCGATTGGCGAGAGCAGCATTTCGCCGACTTCGAGCACGAAGTAAGCCAGCACGAACCACCAGATCCCGGTGAGGCCATTGGCTTGTGGATGGCGCGCGCTCCATACCAGCACGAGAAACGACAGACCGGCGAAGATGAGGCCGAGCGCCGATTTGACGAGGCTGCCCGGATTGCGGCCGGCGCGCTCCAGTCGCGGCCACAGCCACGCAAGCGGCGGGGCGAGCACGAGGATGAAGAACGCACCGAGTGAGGTGAGCTGGCTTGCGCTCCAGTCAATGCCGAGCGCCGCATGATTCATCGCACGATCTGAAAACAGCACCCACGAGCCGTAGGTCTGCTCGTAGAGCGTGAAAAACACCAGGCACAGTCCGATGAAGGCCAGCACCATGAACATCTGCTCGCGTTCGACCTTGCTGCAGCGCGTGAACATGAACCAGAGGATCCCGCCGAGCAGGCAGGCGGTGACCAGATGCATTGCCAGCAACACGGGACTGGGTTCGAACACGCCGGGAATGAGCGCAAGGACGATCGAATGCGACTGGATCAATCCCCACACCACTGCCACGCCGCCGATCGCGCCGAGATAGATCAGATGCTCGCGCGTGAGTGGGCCGAGCACGCGCTCGCGCAGACGCGCGGGCTCGCGTGGTTCGGCGTGACCGCGCAGGTGCTTGCGTCCGAGCGTGAAGTTGGCGAGCCCCGCGAGCATGCCGATGCCGGCTGCGCCGAAACCCCAACCCCAGCCGTAGGTTTCGCCGAGCCAGCCGCAAAGTACGCCCGATACCGTCGCGCCCAGATTGATGCCGGCGTAGAAGATGCTGAAGCCCGAGTCGCGGCGTGGATCGTTGTCGCCGTAGAGCTTGCCGACGATCGTCGAGATATTGGGCTTGAGGAAGCCCACGCCCATGATGATCAGTGCGAGCGACAGATAGAACACCTGCAAGGCCGCAGCGTCGCGCACCACCACGCCATCGACGTAGCGGGCGGGATGGCCTTCGATCGCCATGCCCAGATGACCGAGCACGAGCAGGATGCCACCGAACACGACCGCCTTGCGCATGCCCAGCCAGCGGTCGGCGATGAGGCCACCGATGACCGGCATCGCATAGACCAGGCCGCCGTACGCGCCGATGAGGTTGTAGCCGTTGTCGTCGCTGAACAGGTGGTACTTGATGAGGTAGAGCAGGAGCAGCGCCTTCATCCCGTAGAACGAGAAGCGCTCCCACATCTCGGTGAAGAAGCACACGTACAAGCCCTTGGGATGACCCAGAAACTCATCGCGGGCGGGTGAGGCGAGGGCGGCAGGCGTGGCCATCGTGTGTGCGGCAAGGCGGAAAGGCCGATTATGCGGCAGCCTTGCGCAGCTTCGCGAGTTCATGTAGGAGCGACGGAAGTCGCGACCGGCGCGCCACATACCCTCGGATGCAACGCAGCCGGGCAGCGCGGCGGTCGGGCCTTCCGGCCCTCCTACGCGCGGGCAAGCGCATCGTCGCGAGTTCATGTAGGAGCGACGGATTCGCGACCGGCTCATGCACGCAGGAGCGACGGGTTCGCGACCGGCGCCACATACCCTCGGATGCAACGCAGCCGGGCAGCGCGGCGGTCGGGCCTTCCGGCCCTCCTACGCACAGGCAAGCGCATCGTTGCGAGTTCATGTAGGAGCGACGGTTTCGTGAGCTCATGCATGTAGGAGCGACGGATTCGCGACCGGCTCATGCACGCAGGAGCGACGGGTTCGCGACCGGCGCGCCACATACCCTCGGATGCAACGCAGCCGGGCAGCGCAGCGGTCGGGCCTTCCGGCCCTCCTACGCGCAGGCAAGCGCATCGTCGCGAGTTCATGCAGGAGCGACGGATTCGCGACCTTTTCATTCAGGAGCGACGGTTTCGCGAGCTCATGCATGTAGGAGCGACGGGTTCGCGACCGGCGCCACATACCCTCGGATGCAACGCAGCCGGGCAGCGCAGCGGTCGGGCCTTCCGACCCTCCTACGCACAGGCAAGCGCATCGTTGCGAGTTCATGCAGGAGCGACGGGTTCGCGACCTTTTCATTCAGGAGCGACGATTTCGCGAGCTCATGCATGTAGGAGCGACGGAAGTCGCGACCGGCGCCACATACCCTCGGATGTAACGCAGCCACGCAGCGCAGCGGTCGGGCCTTCCGGCCCTCCTACGCACAGGCAAGCGCATCGTTGCGAGGGTGCAGGTCGGCTCAAGCGCCGAAGGCGTGGAGCCGACATTGGCGATGCGCGAGCCTTGAAGCGAGCCAGGCCTGGCGCGCACACGATCGATTTGGCGCCAACCGCCTCTGCGCTTACCATCGGCCTTCGCCCATCCCTCCGGAGAGTCCCATGAAGACCGCCCTTGCCCTGGCGTTGGTCGCCGCATTGCCCGCGGCGGCCTTGGCCGCGCCGCATCCGTTCAACGTGCATGATCTGGTGACGCTGGATCGGGTCAGCGGGCCCGAGCTCTCGCCCGATGGCAAGACCGTCGCCTTTGGCGTGCGGCAGACCGACTACGAGGCGAACCGTGGTCGCAGCGGGATCTGGACGGTTGCGGTCAGTGGCGGCGAGCCACAGCGGGTGACCGACAAGGCGATCAATGCCTCGGGTCCGATCTGGTCGGCCGATGGCAAGTCGTTGTACTTCCTGTCCGCCAAGGACGGCGTGAGCCAGCTCTGGCGCATCGCTGCGCAGGGCGGCGCGGCGCAGGCGGTGACGTCGTGGGCGCTGGATGTAGGCAGTTTCCGGCTCGCGCCCGATGGCAAGCGTGTGTTGCTGTCGGCCGACATCCTGCCCGCTTGTGCGAGCGAGGCCGACGCGCTTGCCTGCACCAAGAAGGAACTCGATGAGCGCAAGGCCGACAAGGCCAGCGGCACGGTCTACGACGAACTGTTCATCCGCCACTGGGACCAGTGGGCCGATGGCCGTCGCTCGCAATTGTTCATCGCCGACTTCGATGCCAACGGCAAGGTCGGTACGCCACGCTTGCTCAGCCGCGGCATCGACGGTGACGTGCCGTCCAAGCCCTTCGGTGATGCCAGCGAGTATGCGTTCTCGCCCGACGGCAAGACCGTGTATTTCAATGCGCGTCTGGGTGGCCCGCATGAGCCGTGGTCGACCAATTTCGACATCTACTCGGTGCCTGCCGATGGTTCGGCCGCGCCGAAGAACCTCACCGCCGGGAATCTCGCGTGGGATGGTTATCCGCTGGCCTCGCGTGATGGCAAGCGTCTGTACTGGCTGGCGATGAAGCGCCCGGGTTTCGAGGCCGATCGTTTCGGCATCATGGAACTCGATCTGGCCAAGGGCAGCACGCGCGAAATCGATCCGGGCTGGGATCGCTCGGCCTCGGGTCTGCAGGAATCCTTCGATGGCAAGACGCTCTACACCGCCAGCGACGACTGGGGCGAACACGCCTTGTTCGCAGTCGACGTGCGCAGCGGCAAGGCGACCAAGCTCAGCAGCGGTGCCAACGTCTCCGGCTATTCGGTCGGTCGCAAGCAATTGATCCTCGCGCGGCAGGATCACAAACACCCCACCGATCTGTACGCCACCAACCTCAAGGCCGAACGCGCCACCCAGATCACGCATTTCAACGCCGATCGTCTGGCCGACATCCGCTTTGGCGATACCGAGTTCTTCACCTTCAAGGGTTACGGCGGCGATACCGTGCAGGGCTATGTGGTCAAGCCGGCGGAGTACGTCGAGGGCCGCAAGTACCCGGTGGCCTTCATCGTCCATGGCGGCCCGCAGGGCGCGATGACCAACGATTTCCACTATCGCTGGAATCCGCAGACCTATGCCGGCCAGGGCTTTGCCGTGGTCACGATCAACTTCCACGGTTCCACCGGTTATGGTCAGAAGTTCACCGACACGATTTCGGGTGACTGGGGCGGCGCGCCACTCGAGGATCTCAAGCTCGGCTGGGCCGCGGCGCAGGAAAAGTATTCCTTCCTCGACGGCAACCGCGCCTGCGCGCTTGGCGCGAGCTATGGCGGCTTCATGATGTACTGGATGGCCGGCGTGTGGAACGAGCCGTGGAAGTGCATCGTCTCGCACGACGGCGTGTTCGACAGCCGCATGATGGCCTATGCGACCGAGGAGCAGTGGTTCGACACCTGGGAACACGACGGCAAGGCGCAGTGGGAAGCGCCCGAGCTGTACGAGAAGTTCAACCCGGTCAATCATGTCAAGGATTGGCGCGCGCCGATCCTGATCGTGCACGGCCAGCAGGATTTCCGCATCCCGGTCGAGCAGGGCATCGCCGCCTTCACGGCCGCGCAGGGGCGCAAGGTGCCGAGCCAGTTCCTGTATTTCCCCGACGAGAACCACTGGGTGCTCAAGCCGCACAACAGCGTGCTCTGGCATGACACCGTCAATGCCTGGCTCAAGCGCTGGACCGCGGTGGGCGAGCACTGATTCCTGGCACGGAATCTGCTTGACTGGTTTGTCGAAAAGCGCCGTGCGCTTTTCGACTGATTTGCCGAGGTCGTCGCCAACACCCACCCGTTACCGCGCGGACCGATCGTGCGGTCAAACAAAGGAAGGAACGATGCGTATCAAATCCTTGATGTCTGCAGGCATGATCGCCCTCGCATGCGCGAGCGCCACCGCACAGGCGGCCGATTTCCCGGTCACTGGAACGATCACGATCAACGGCACCAGCGCCCCCCTGCCGGCAGGAGCGAAATTTGGTGATTCCATTTACGATGCGCAGACCGGTCTGCTGTCAGTGGGCAAGTTCACTTTTCCGCAATCCTCGACGACGATCAATGTCGGCCCACCGTTCGGCCCCGTGACCGTGACCTATCAGGTGACCCAGACCAACACTTCGACCGCGCAAGTCGCCGGCGATGGCGTGGCGGCAATGACGGCGGTGCAACTCGAGCTTGCGATCGTTTCGACCTCGCTGCCCTTGCCGGTCACGCCCTGCAGGTTTTCCCCGATCACGCTCGATCTTGCCGGCGTCGGCACATCGAGCGCGCTGAGTCTGGAAGATCCTGCCTTCAGCGTGCCGCCCACTGCAGATTCCTGCGGCGGCTTCGCCAGCCAGATCAACAGCCAACTTGCGACCAGCAACAACAGCATTGCGCCGGTCCTCACGGGCGATTTCACCCCGCCGCCGGATACCGACACGATTTTCGCGGACGGCTTCGAGGCCTGAAATTCACGAAAGGCGAAACGGGAGCAGGTTGATTTCCCTGAAAAGGCACCTGCCCCGTGTTGGGGCTTTCAGCACGGTTATGCGTATTCCTCCGGGACACTGGTCGATCGGGGTCACGTGAAGGTTCCGGTTCCTTTCTTCCCGTTGACGACGAAAGTCATCGGGCATGCAGAAGAGACGAACCTCATCCCTTTGCGCCCTTTCGCAATTTCATCCTGACTGGAGGCGATGCATGTCCAGCGTATCCAACCTGCCGGCATCGGCTCACGGCTCACGAAAACTCGCCGTGGCCCTGATGCTGTTCGTTCTGGCCGGCGCCACTCATGCGGCCCATATCGAGGTCACTTCAGCCGGCGACACCGACCCGAGCGCGGCGGGCACGTGCACCTTGCGCCAGGCCATCCTGTCGATGAACCGCCAGGTTCCGGTCGGCAGTTGCGTCAACATTGGCGAAGTTTTCGACAGCCGCGACACCATCACGATTGCTGCGTCGACTTTCGGCCCGCGCGGTGCTGCGCAGATCACCTTGGCCGATTCGGCGGATGTCAGCGGGGACACCGGCGGCCAACTCGTCGTGAGTGCGCGCAAGCTCACCATCGAC
This sequence comes from Lysobacterales bacterium, assembly GCA_002632325.1. GTDB lineage: Bacteria > Pseudomonadota > Gammaproteobacteria > Xanthomonadales > Rhodanobacteraceae > Dokdonella_A. Next base: position 112,366 of record NSJK01000006.1, read on the forward strand.
GGTGCCGCGCCCGCGGCCCTGATGCCGGGGCGGCGCCTGGTGATTCTGCGCGACGCCAATGCAGTTAATGCCTTCCGCATCCTCGATGTCACCACGCCAGCCGGCGGCAAGTTGAAGCTCGAGAACCTGGCCATCCGCAATGGCAATTTGGCGCCGAGCAATCCAGCAACAGGTTACAACGGTGGCGGTGTGCGATCCGTCGCTGCGGATGTCGATGTCGACAACTGTGATTTCACGAACAATGCCGCCGCCAACGATGGCGGCGGTATCTACGCCTCGGGAGCGCAGCTCGGCATTCGCAATTCGAGTTTCAGCGGCAACTACGGGGGGGAAGGCGGCGCGCTCGCGGCAATTGGCAGCGAAGTGAGCATCGTGGACAGCGAACTCGACGGCAACACAGGCGCGGTTTTTGGTGGTGGCCTGTATGCGGTCATCCAAGCCACGGTCAATGTGCTGCGCAGCAGGATCACCAACAATGGCTTGGCCGACATCATCAATGGCAATGGTGGTGGAATCACCGTCGAGGGCAACCTGAGCCTGGTCGACAGTACGGTCGCGAACAACGGCGCGCGCATGGTCGGCGGCATCTTCGTGTCGGCGAACACCTCTCCCGTCATCATCCACGGCAGCACGATCAACGACAACAATGGCATCGAAGGTGTCGGCGGCGTGGCGGTCAATGGTGGGCTCGAGATCGACAACAGCACCATCAGCAGCAATGCTGCCTTAATCGGCGGCATTTTTGCGTGGCATCTCGACATGACCCGTGCAACCGTCAGCCTGAATCATTCAGCAGTGGGCAACGGAATCATCGTCGTCACCAGCGCCAACATCGACCAATCCATCGTCGCCGGCAATTCCGGCGCGGAAGCCGACCAGATCGTGGCCAGCGACGGCTGGAGCGGCGACTACAACATCCTCTCCGCTGCCGGCTTGTTGCTCGCGCCATTGGCCGACAACGGCGGTCCCACCCAGACCATGCGCCCCGACGTCCTCAGCACGACGCTGGACAAGATCCCGCGCGCGCTTTGCATCGGCCCCACGGATCAGCGCGGGGTTGTGCGCCCACAAGGCATGAAATGCGACATCGGTGCGTACGAACTCGAGTCCGACCTTCTGTTCGAGGATGGCTTCGAGCAGTGAGCCAGCCTGCTGACACCACCCTGTCAGCAGCACCGTGCCAGACTGGCGTCCGTCGATTACCCCAAAAGGACGCTGTTCATGAGCTCGCCATCGCAACCGGTGCTTTTCCACAATCCCCACAGCCGCGCCTGCATGACGCGCGCTCTGCTCGAAGAACTGGGCATTCCATTCGAAATCCGTGTCATCGATTTCCGCAAGGACGAGCAGCGCTCGGCCGAGTACCTCGCCATCAATCCGATGGGCAAGGTGCCGGCGCTGCGCCATGACGGCACCGTGGTCACCGAGACGGTGGCCATCTACATCTACCTCGCCGATCGCTTCGGCGCCGCCAAACTGGCGCCGGCGCTGGATGATCCCGATCGCGGCAGTTACCTGCGCTGGCTGGTGTTCTATGCCGCCTGCTTCGAGCCTGCGGTGGGCGACCGCGCAGCCAAGCGTCCACCCGTTCCGCGCAGTCAATCGGGCTATGGTGATTTCGAATCGGTGATGACCACGGTGAACGACCAGCTTGCTGCAGGGCCCTATCTCCTCGGTGAGCGTTTCAGCGCAGCCGACGTGTTGTGGGCCAACGCGCTGCGTTGGATCACGGGTTTCAAGCTCATCGATTCGAACCCGCAGATCGAGGCCTACATGAAGCGAGTGCTGGATCGCCCCGCCCAACTGCGTGCGGTCGCGGCCGATCAGGAGCTTGCCGAACAGATGGGCCTGGCCGGCTGAGCGAAGGCAACAGGCGGTTTGCAGTGCATCCATGCACTGCGCCAACAGAGTGCTGAACAGAAATTTTCAGTACCCGGCTAGTTACTGCGATGCCGCCGCGCGAGTTCAGCGACGACATCGGCGAGACCGAGGTCGGCGCCGCGCAGCAACACGAGCAGATGAAACAGCAGGTCGGCCGCTTCGTTGCGCAGACCGTCGCGGTCACCGATAGCGGCGGCGAGCGCGGTTTCGACGCCTTCCTCGCCGACTTTCTGCGCGCGGCGTGCGGGCGTCGCGGCGAGCAGCTTGGCAACGTAACTGGTTGCGGGATCGGCGCCCTTGCGTGCATCGATCAGCGCTTCGAGCTGGTTGAGCCAGGGATGCGCGGGTGTCTCGCCATCGAAACAGCTCGGCGTGCCGCGATGGCAGGTCGGACCTTGCGGCAGGACTTGCGCAAGCAAGGCATCGCGATCGCAATCAACTGCGAGCGAGACGAGATCGAGCACGTGGCCCGAGCTCTCGCCCTTCATCCACAGGCGCTGTTTGCTGCGCGACCAGAAATGCACGCGGTGTGTTTCCAGCGTGCGCTCGATTGCCTCGCGATTGACGTAGCCGAGCATGAGCACGCGGCCATCGCGTGCGTGCTGGGCGATCAGCGGCAGCAGGCCATCGCCCTTGTTCCAATTCAGCGTATCGGCAGCAAGACTCATGGCCGCACCTCGATGCCTTGCGCGATCAGCGCAGGCTTGAGTGCGTCGATGCGGATGTCGCCCGAGTGAAACACGCTGGCGGCGAGTGCTGCATCGACATCGGCGCGCTCGAACACCTCGACGAAATGCGCGATCGTGCCGGCACCGCCCGAGGCGACCAGCGGCAAGTGCGTGGCGGCACGCACACGCGCGAGCAGATCGCAGGCATAGCCCGCGCGCAGGCCGTCTTGACGGATCGCGTTGACGACGATTTCCCCGGCGCCGCGCGATTCGACTTCGCGCACCCAGCCGAGCAGGTCGCGGCCGGCATCGTGCGCAGCGTCGGGCTTGCCGCTGTGGGCGACCACGCGCCAATTGCCGGTGGCATCCGTCTGCGCATCGACGTCGATGCCGATCACCACGCACTGGCTGCCGAAGCGCGTCGCGAGTTCCCCGATCAGTTCGGGGCGCGCGAGCGCAGGCGAATTGATGGAGATCTTGTCGGCGCCCGCTGCGAGCACGGCTTCGGCTTCGGCGACGTCACGGATGCCGCCCGCCACGCAGAACGGAATGTCGAGCTCGCGCGCGACGCGTTCGATCCACGCCGGATTGACGCAGCGGTTCTCGGGGCTTGCGGTGATGTCGTAGAACACCAGCTCGTCGGCGCCTTCGCTGGCGTAGCGACGTGCCAGTTCGACGATGTCGCCGACCACGCGGTGATCGCGGAAGCGCACGCCCTTGACCACGACGCCATTGGCGACATCGAGACAGGCAATGATGCGACGGGCGGGCATGGCGGTGTCCTTCAGGCGGTGTCTGCTGCGCGCAGTTGCGCAAGTTCGAGCGTGCCTTCGAGCAGGGCGGTGCCGGCCACGCAGGCGGCGACGCCGGTACCTGCGAGCGCCTCGACATCGGCACGATCGCGCACACCGCCCGAGGCGATCCACGCGATCTGCGGCCAGCGCGCGGCGAGCAGGCGATAGAGCGTGAGGTTGGGGCCGGCGCGCATGCCGTCATGCTCGATGTCGGTGCACAGCACGTGTTGCAGTCCCGCGCCGAGCAGGCGTTCGAGCAGGCTCGCGAAGTCGATCCGGCTTTTCGTCTGCCAGGCATCGAGCGCGGGATACCAGTGGCCGTCGCCGCCCAGACGCAGGTCGAGCGCGATGCACAGGCGCGTCGCACCGAAACGTTCGAGCCATGCCGCGACGGTGTTCGGTTCGCGCGCGGCCAGACTGCCGATCACCACACGCGCGACGCCGACATCGAACAGGCGCTGCACATCATCGAGATCGCGCACGCCGCCACCGGCCTGCACGTGCAGGGTGGTCTGCGCAAGCTGGCCGATGAGTTCGATCTGTCGCGGCGTGCCTGCGCGCGCGCCATCGAGATCGACCACGTGCAGCCAGCTCGCACCGGCCTGTGCGTAGTCGCCCGCGAGTGCGAGTGGGTCGCGGGCGAACTCGCGCGACTGCGCGAAATCGCCTTGACGCAGGCGCACGACGCGACCGTCGCGCAGATCGATGGCAGGGATCACGAGCATGGCAGTTCAAGGAAATTGGCGAGGATGCGGCGACCGACCGCAGCGGATTTCTCGGGATGGAACTGCACGCCGGCGATGTGGCCGCGCGCGACTGCGGCGCTGAACTCACCGCCATGGGCGCTGGCGGCGATCGTTGCCGCGCCCGGCGCGACTGCGTAGCCGTGGACGAAGTACACCCACGCGCCGCGTGCCACGCCCGCGAGCAGCGGATGCGGCTGGATTTGATCGAGCGTGTTCCAGCCCATGTGCGGCCAGCGCGGCGCGGCGGACAGGCGCGCCACCGTGCCGGGCAAGAGGCCGAGTCCTTCGACCTCGCCTTCGGCGCTGCGCTCGAACAGGAGTTGCATGCCCAGACAAATACCCAGCAGCGGTTGACTGAGGGTGCGGATGACGCGATCGAGTCCGCTCGCGCGCAGATGCTGCATCGCCTGCGCGGCGGCGCCGACACCGGGGAGGATCACGTGGCTCGCATTCGTGATCGTGCTGGCGCTGTCGCTCACCCGCGCCTCGACGCCCAGGCGTGCGCAAGCGGTGACGAGCGAGCCGAAATTCGCGCCACCCGCCGCGATGATGACGAGGCCCGCGTTCATGCGGCCGCTCCGCCCGCGAGCACGCCCTTGCTGCTGGGGATCTGCGTGCTTTCGATGCGGATCGCCTGACGCAGCGCGCGGCCCATCGCCTTGAAACAGGCTTCGATCATGTGATGGGCATTGCTGCCGACCACGCGCAGGTGGAGCGTGGCGCCCAGCGCGTCGGCAAGACTGTGGAAGAAATGCGGCACCATTTCGCAGGGCAGACCGCCGACCGCTTCGCGCGGAAAGCTGCCGCTGAACACGAAGCCCGCGCGCCCTGAAAGATCAAGCACGACATCGGCACGGCTCTCGTCCATCGGTACCGCGAAAGCGATCGCTCCCGTATTGCGTTGTGGCAAGTCGGATGGGTCGAAGCCGTAGCGGGCGATGCCGCGACGTTCGCCGAGCGCGCGACGCAGTGTCTGACCGAGCGCGAGCGCGCAGTCTTCGACGCTGTGGTGTTCATCGACCGCGAGATCACCTTCGCAGCGCAATTCAATCGCGAAGCCACCATGCACGGCGAGCTGTTCGAGCATGTGGTCGAAGAAGCCGATGCCGGTACTGATCCGGGCGCGTGGCGCTGCATCGAGGTCGATCGCCACCGAGATCGAAGTCTCGCGCGTCTTGCGTTCGACTTGCGCGCGCCGCGGTGCATCGAGCAGGGCGCTGGCGATCTGGGGCCAGCCCTGTCCATCGCAGATTAGAAATCCGCGCAGGCCCATGTTTGCGGCCAGTTCCAGATCGCTATCGCGATCGCCGATCACCGCGCTGCGCGCACGGTCGATGACGCCATCGACGAGATAGTGACGAACCATGCCGACGCCGGGCTTGCGCGTGGCTACGTGGTCGCTGGCGAAGTGGCGGTCGATCAGCACCTCGCGAAACGTGATCCCTTCGCTGGCGAGGATGTCGAGCAGGAGTTGTTGCGGGCCGACGAAGCTGTCTTGCGGAAAACTTGCCGTGCCCAGGCCATCCTGATTGCTCACCATCACCAATTCGTAGCCCGCATCGACGCAGCGGCGCAGCGCGCTGATCGAGCCGGGCACGAGACGGAACTTCACGTAGCTGTCGATCTGCTGGTCAGGCGGTTCGACGATGAGCGTGCCATCGCGATCGACGAACAGGATCTTCGCGGGCGCGTTCATGACGGGGCTCCAGCGAGCGCCGCGAGGACCGCGTCATTGTCGGCCTGAGTGCCGATGCTGATGCGCAGACAGTTGTCCAGCCCCGGCTGGCTGGAAAAATCGCGCACGAGGATGTCGTGGGCGAGCAGACGCTCGAAGGCGCGGCGTGAATCGGCGAAACGCAGCAGCAGGAAATTGCCGAACGAGGGCCATACCTTGCGCACCGCGGGCAGATTGGCAAGCATGGCGCGCATGCGCTCGCGCTCGCGCACGAGCAGGGCGATACGCTCGCGCGTGCGCTCGAGTGCGGCCGGCTCCAGCACACGCAAACCGGCGCGCACGCTCGGCGCGGGCAGCGGATACGGTGGCGCGATGCGGGCGACGAGATCGACGATCTCCTCGTCTGCAATCAGGCTGCCGATGCGCGCGCCGGCCAGACCGTGCGCCTTTGACAAGGTGCGCAGCACGGCCAGATTGGCGTGACGATCGAGCAGGCCGCAGGCGCTGACCGCGTCGGCAAACTCGATGTAGGCCTCATCGACGACGAGCAGGGCGCGACTGGCGAGTGCACTGGCAAGTGAGTCGATGTGCTGGTGAAACAAGGTGCCGCTTGGATTGTTGGGCGAGCACAGGAACACGAGCTTGGTGTCGGCATCGATCCGGGCGAGCAGCGCGTCGTGGTCGAGTGCGAAGTCGGCGCTCGGATCAAGCGTGACCGCGCGAAAGCGAGCATCGTGCACGGTCGCGCCGATGCGATACATGCCAAAGCTCGGCGCAAGCGCGACGACGTTGTCGTGCCCGGCGCGGCAGAATGCGCGCAACAGCAGATCGATCGCCTCGTCGCTGCCGCGACCGATCCACAGGCGTTCGGCGGCGATGCCGTAGAGTGCGGCAATTCGCTCGCGCAGCCGTTCGGGCTGTGGCTCGGGATAGCGATTGATCGACTCGCTGCGCTCATCGTCGAGCTCGTCCCAAGGCAGTTCGTTGGCATCCAGCCGGATACGCGCCTTGAAGCCGCTGCGTCGTGCCGAGGCATAGGGCTTGAGCGCGACCAATTCCGGCCGCGCGCGTTGCAAGAGGCTCATGGCGCGCGGTCCAGTGCGGCAAGGCGCAGATCGACAGCGCGCGCATGCGCTTCGAGACCTTCGGCGCGGGCGAGCAGAGCAGCGTCGGGGCCGACTTCGCGCAGGCCATCGGCGTTGAGCTCCTGCACGTAGACGCGGCGCATGAAGCTGTCGACGCCGACGCCGCCGAACGCGCGCGCGAAACCGAGCGTGGGCAGCACGTGGTTGGGGCCGGCGCAGTAATCGCCTACGGTCTCGGGCGACCATGCACCGAGGAAGATGCTGCCCGCATTGGAAAGCCGTGGCAGCCAGCGACGCGGGTCGCGCACGTTGACGATCAGGTGTTCTGGCGCATAGCGCTCGGACACGGCGATTGCCTGCGCGAGATCGGCAACGCGGATCAAGCGCGCATGCGCAAGTGCCTCACGCGCGATCGCGTTGCGCGGCAGGCTCGTGACTTGCCGCGCAATGGCGTGCGCGACCCCATCGAGCAGATCCGCGTTCGGACTCACCAGCAGCACCTGCGAGTCGCTGCCGTGTTCGGCCTGCGCGAGCAGATCGGCGGCGATGAAGTCGGGGTCGGCTGCCTCGTCGGCAATCACCAGGACTTCTGACGGCCCTGCGGGCAGATCGACTGCGGCGCCCTGCGGATCGGCGGCGACTTCGAGCTTGGCCGCAGTGACCCAGGCATTGCCCGGCCCGAACAGTTTGGCGCAGCGGGGCACGCTCTGCGTGCCGCAGGCGAGCGCGGCGATCGCCTGTGCACCGCCGATCTTGAATACCTGATCGACTCCGCACAGGCGCGCGGCAGCGAGGATGGTCGGATCGGCGCTGCCGTCCGAACGCGGCGGCGTGGCAAGCACGATTTGCCGGCAGCCAGCAACACGCGCCGGCACCGCGAGCATCCACACGGTGGAGGGCAGGGGCGCAGTGCCGGCGGGCGCGTAGAGACCCACCGTGTCGATTGGCCGCAGCAGTTGCTCGCAGCGCACGCCGCGCGCGGTGTGGCAGATCAGATCCTTGCCGCGCTGCGCACGGTGAAAGGTTTCGATGCGCTCGATTGCACGTTCGATCGCGCCGCGCAATTCCGGCTTCAAGCTCGCGAGCGCGGCGTCGAATTCCGCCTCGCTGACCGCGAAGCGGGTGAGCGAGGCGCGGTCGAAGCGCGCGCTGTACTCGCGCAGGGCATCGTCGCCGCGTGCACGCACGTCGGCGATGATTGCACGCACCGCATCGCTGCGCGCCGGATCGGCGAGTTGTGCCGGACGTGCGAGCACGGCGTCGCGAGCGCGCTCGTCGAGATCACTCCACTCGATGATCGGAGTCGATGTGCACGGATTGGGCAGCGCGTTCATGCGAGCATCCGCTCGACGTTGAGCACGAGCAGTCCGTGGGCACCGAGTCGCTTGAGTTCTTCAAGGTGCTGCCAGTCGAGCTGCGCATCGCACAGGGCTTGCAGCGCGATGTCGTCGGGGCGGCCGTCGAGGCCGAGCACGCTGGGTTGCTCGCGCGTGGGCAGCAGGCGGCGAATCTCGTCGAGCGCGCTGCGCGGAGCCTGCAGCATGAGCAGGCGCGCACCATCGCCCGAGAGCGCCGCGCCGATGCGCGCGCAAAAGCGTTCGATCAGCGCACTGGTCGCCGCGGCCGGCGCATGCGGGCTGGCCACCAGCACCGCTTCGCTGCGCAGCACGTTGGCAAGCTCATGCAATTGATTGGCGGCCAGCGTGGCGCCACTGGAAACCAGATCGCAGATTGCATGCGCCTTGCCCAGACGCGGCGCAATCTCGACCGAGCCGTTGAGCATGACGACCTCGGCCTGGATGCCTTGCTCGCGCAGCCAGCGCGCGGTCAGTTGCGGATAGGAGGTGGCAATGCGCAGGCCGGCGAGATCTTCGATGCGTTCGATCGGGCCGCCGTCGGGTACGGCGAGCGCAAGGCGGCACTGGCCGAAACCGAGGGCGCGCAGCTCGCCGGGGAACGGCGTTCCCTGCGCGGCGAGGCGCTGTTCATCGAGCACGTTGCGGCCGACGATGCCGAGCTCGCAGCTGCCTTCGACGAGCAGGCCGGGAATGTCGTCGTCGCGCACCAGGAGCACATCGACCGGCAGGTTCTCGCCGTAGAGGAACAGTTTGTCGCGACTCTCGCGGAAGGCGAGGCCGGCGCGGCGCAGCAGGCCGAGCGAATCCTGCGACAGGCGCCCGGATTTCTGCACGGCAATGCGCAGGCGTTCGCGGGCGGTGCTCATGATGCGGCTCCACTGCGCGGCTTGCGTGCCGGCTTGAGGCGGGCCGCGGCCAGTGCATAACCACCTGCGCCTTGTTCGAGGCAGCGCGCGACGCGGCCGATGGTGGTGATGCTCACGGCGGTCGCCTCGTGGATCTGCCGGTACGGTTTTTCGGCGAGCAGTTGCGGCACCACACTCCAGCGCTCGCGCATTGCCTCGCGCTCGGCCGGCGTGCACAGGTCGTCGAGAAAGGCCTGCATCTCGGCGACGCTGCGCAAGCTGAGCAGTGCTTCGCACAACGCGCGTTCGGAGCGGCGCGAATCGAGGGTCGGGGCAAGCGGTCTGCGTTTCATGTCAGCGTACTAATGCGTTAATACGTTGCGAAGTGTAGCGGCGCTTGATTTTCGCCGTCAAGCGTGATCGTGAGGTGCGGGTTTCGTCGAGCGGAAACCCGGGTCCGGCACTTTCGAACAAGATGAAGGACTGCTGGTCTTGCTTCGTGCTGTCAGGTTCGGCCCTGTCCACGCCAACCCGCGCAGCGCTCGAAAGGACAGGCAAGACCGAAACACGAAGAACACGAAGAACAGGGAGATGAAAGAGATGAAGGACATGAAGGTGGTGAAGACGCCCTGTTCCGACTGCGGCCGCAGGCGGACCGCCGGGTTTTCAGTCGAGCGTGCGCGGATCGAGCAGGGCGCGTGGCAGATCGCGGATCAGGGCGGCGAGCGGCATGAGGAGGGGCGTGAGTGCCGAGCTCTTGCGCCAGAGCATCGCGATGCGGCGGCTGGGCGTGTCGCTGCGAAAGCGCAGCAGGTGCACGTGCGTGGACGGCGCAACTGGCGGCTTCACCGCAAGCAGGGGCAGCAAGGTGATGCCGACATTGGCGGCGACCATCTGGCGCAGGGTTTCCAGACTGGTGGCGCGAAAGCCGGTCTTTTCGCCGGCACCGGCGAAGGCGCAAACCTCGAGCGCTTGATCGCGCAGGCAATGCCCATCTTCGAGCAGGAGCAGGTCCTGATCGGCCAGATCATCGAGGCTGATCGCCTTGCGTCGGGCCAGCGGATGGCCATCGGGCACGGCGAGCAGAAAGGGTTCTTCGAACAGCGGCTCGACGTGGAGCTGCTCGTCGGGCACGGGCAGGGCGAGCAGAGCCGCATCGAGCCGGCCTTCGCGCAACTGGCCGAGCAGGGTTTCGGTCTTCTCCTCGACCAGCAAGAGCTCGAGTCGCGGAAAGCGCGCATGGATGCGCGGCACGATGTGCGGCAACAGATACGGGCCGAGCGTGGGGAAGATGCCCAGGCGCAGGCTGCCTGCTTCGGGATCGACCGTGCGGCGCGCAATCGCCTTGATCTCGTCGACATCGCGCAGCACCGCGCGCGCGCGGGCGACGATGTCGCGGCCGACGTCGGTGAGCAGCACGCGGCGCGGCGTGCGCTCGACGAGCTGCACGCCCAGTTCGTCCTCCAGTTTGCGGATCTGGGTCGACAAGGTCGGCTGGCTGACGAAGCAGGCATCGGCGGCGCGGCCGAAATGGCGATGCTCGGCAAGGGCGACGAGGTAGTGCAGATCGCGCAGGTTCATGGCGATCATTGAACCAGACGATGGAGTCGGACGCCACGATCGGGCGTCTCAATGGCGTGGCGACTGGCGATATAACCAATTCGGCATAGGCAATTCGGCATAGGCGCGCGGCGCCGGGGACTGGCACAGTCGGGATTGCTCAGGGGTCTGCCAAATCGAGGGAGCTGTCATGCTTCGTTGGATGCTTGCGGGTGTGTTTTTGGTTTCCGGAATGTCTTTCGCCAGCGCGGCGCCCGACGTGGTACCGACCGGCAAGCTGCCGGCGGATGCGGCGCCCATTTCCTACACGCTGCACTTCAAGGCCGATCCACGCCAGGATCGCTTCGAGGGGCACACCACCATCCAGGTGCAGCTCAAGGCACCGGCCGAGCGCGTTTGGCTCCATGCGCAGAAGCTCGACATTGCCAAGCTGCAGGTGAGCGGCGCAGACGGCAAGCCGATCGCGGCCAGCGCGCACCCGCATCCGGACGTCGGCGTGCTCGAAGTGCGCTTCGAGAAGACGATTCCGGCGCAGAAGCTCGCGCTCGATTTTCAGTACAGCGCGCCGTTCAACGCCGAGTTGCAGGGCCTGTACAAGGTCAAGGTCGGTGATGACTCCTATGCGATGACGCAGATGGAGCCGATCAGCGCGCGCGTTGCGTTCCCCGGTTTCGACGAGCCGCGCTTCAAGGTGCCGTTCGACATTTCGCTGACCGTGCCGGTGCAGGATGTCGCAGTGGCCAACACCTTGCAGACCAGCGAGAAGAAATCCGCGGACGGCAAGTGGAAGACGCTCACCTTCGCGACCACCAAACCGCTGCCGACCTATCTGGTCGCGCTCGCGATCGGCCCGTGGGACGTGGTCGAAGGCAAGCCGATTCCCGCCAATGCCGTGCGCAAGAATGCCTTGCCTTTGCGCGGCCTCGGTCCGCGCGGCAGCAAGGCGCGGCTCGGTTGGGCGCTGGAAACCGCCGCGGCGATCGTGCCGTTCTTCGAGGATTACACCCAGCAGGCCTATCCCTTCGACAAGCTCGATCTGCTCGGCGCGCCGGATTTTTCCGCTGGCGCGATGGAGAACGCGGGCCTGATCATCTATCGCGATGCGGCCCTGCTTGCCGACGACAAATCCGGCGCCGGCCAGTTCCGTGGCGTGTTCAACATCAATGCGCACGAAATCGCCCACCAATGGTATGGCGACCTCGTCACCGTGCCGTGGTGGAACGACATCTGGCTCAACGAGTCCTATGCGACCTGGGGCCAGGCCAAGGTGGCGATGGCCCTGCATCCCGAGTATCAAGCCGACCTCGGTGCGCTCGAAGGCCGCCTGTTCGCGATGGGCAGCGACAGCCTGCTCAGCACGCGCAAGATTCGCCAACCGATCGAGAATCACGGCGACATCCAGTCGGCATTCGACGGCATCACCTACCAGAAGGGCGCGTCGGTTCTCACGATGTTCGAGAACTGGGTCGGCGAAGACACCTTCCGCAAGGGCATGCGCGAATATCTCGCCAGCCATGCCTTCGGCAGTGGCAGTGCGGATGAGCTGATCGCCTCGCTGACCAGGGCCAGCGGCAAGGGTGATGCGTTTGCCAAGGGCATGCGCAGCTTCCTCGATCAACCCGGCGCGCCGCTGATCAAGGTGCAACTGGAATGCAAGGCCGGCAAGCCGAGCCTCGATCTCGCGCAGTCGCGCTATCTGCCCTACGGCGTGATGAGCAAGGACGCGCAGCAATGGACGGTGCCGGTGTGCCTGCGTCTGGAGCATGCTGATCGCAGCGATACGCAATGCGTGTTGCTCGACCAGCCGCAACAGAAGTTCGCGCTCGAGGGTGCCTGCCCGGATTGGGTCATGCCCAACGCCGATGCGCGTGGTTATTACCGCTTCGAACTCGACGCCGAGGGTTTTGCTCAGCTTGCCAAGGTCAGCGCGAAGCTCAATGCGCCCGAGCAACTCATGTATGCCGATGCGCTGTCCTCGGCGTTCAGTCGCGGCACCTTGCCGCCAACCAGCCTGCTCGACGCGATGCCGGCGCTTGCCACATCGGATCTGCCGCAAGTTGCCACCGCCTTGCTATGGCGCTATCAGTGGATCACCGAACATCTGGCCGATGAGCCGACTCGCAATGCGCTCAATGCCTGGGCGGCGTCACTGTATGCGCCGTCGATGAAGAAGCTGGGCTGGCGCCGCGTCGAGGGCGAGAGCGGCACCACCACGGCGCTGCGTTCCCGCCTCGCGAACTTCCTCGCCTTCGAGGCGCGTGATCCGGCTGCACGCGCAGCGCTCAATCAACAGGGCCGTTCTGCGCTCGGCCTCGATGGCTCGGGCAAGGTGGACCTCACGCGCGCCGATGCCGACCTGCTCGGCGATGCGCTGACCGTCGCCGTGCAGGAAGGCGGTGCGGCGGCCTTCGATGTCACACAGAAAGCCTACGAGGCCAGTCGCGACACGCGGCATCGCTATGCGCTGCTCTCGGCGCTCGGTTCGACCAGCGATCCTGCGCTGTCGGCGCGTGCACGCGACTACGGCCTGAGCAAGGCCGTGCAGCTTGGCGAAATGGGCATGCTCTACGGTGCGCAGATGTCCGAGCCGAAGAATCGTGCAGCCACCTGGCAGTGGATGACCGAACACTACGACGCGTTCCGTGCGCGCCTCACGCCGTTCTCGGCGGGCCGCATGCCAGGCATGTTCTCCGACGGTCGCTGCAGCGATGCCGAAGCGGACTCGCTGTCGGAGTACTTTGCACCGCGCGTCAAGGATCTGGTCGGTGGCGAGCGCGGCCTCAAGCAGACGCTCGAACGCATCCGTCAGTGTGGCGCATTGCGCGGGCATGTCGATGCCAAACCGCTCGCCGAATGGGCAGCGATGCACAAGGCCAGGTAAGCGCGTGAATCGCATGGCTGGCGGCGTGTTCGACATGTCGCCAGCCGTGCGGAATCACACGGGTCTGGGCGCACTTCCAAGGCCAGTTAGGGCGGTGGGCTACGGATTTCGTGGTTCTCGTGGTTCGAGACGGCGCCTCGCGTCCCAATCGTTCGTGGTGAGGCCCGCAGGGATCGAACCCGACAAGAGCAACGCAGTTTGCGGCGGCCTCACTCTTTCCAACACTTGCCACAGTTGTTGCAGATGAGGCGATCACGCTTTGCCGGGAATGCGACAAACAGAAAATTGACCATTACCGCAATCAGCCGCCGGTGCCACGACATGGTTCGCCTGAAATCCGCCGAGCCGCAGCGGGGACACTGCTCGGGCTCGACGCCAACCAATTCGTCGAGTTCAGCTTCCAGTTCGCCAGACTGATAGCGGGCGAGAACCTCGCGTGCCTGGGCAAGATGGCTGGCAGGCACCTCGATCGCGGTGCCGCCCAGAGCAAGTGCCAACGGCCAAGCCATGACCGAATGATTCGCGTAGGCAACTGTTGCCGGAATGTCGTCGGCGTTGAGGCGCGCCGCCACGACTTGCGCTTCCCAGGGTTCGACGAATCTGGCGAGTCTCACGAGCATGGTCGCAGTTCAGGGTGAGACTCGTGGCGTGGCCAAGCGGTCCATTCCGGCGCGGATCACTCGATGCGCGAGCCAGGCCCCGAGGGTCTCCTGAGCTCCCGCGCCGCCATGGTCATGAGCGCGACGCCAGCAGCGCCCATGCCAGCGAGTTGCCAGCTTGGAGCATGGCCACTCACGATGGAATGGATCCCGCCGGCAGCGAGCAGTGTGGCGAATGGTGTGCCCAGCGTTGCCAGTGCCAATGCAAGGTATTGGCGCTGCCTGACAAGGCGGACGAGGGGCGGGGCAAGCAGGAGGACGCCGGTGATGAGTGCGAGAAGATTGATGGCAATGATCGCATTGGATACCGGCAAGCCGGGCAGTCGGCCTGACTCGCCAAGCGCCGCGATCATCAGCACCACAATGCCAAGGAACAGTCCGGCGTAGCCTGATTGTTGTGCTGGCACCGTCGCTGCGGCCGGCACGTCCTGAAGTTCGATGACCTGAACGCCGAAGGTGGCGCCAAGGCTCACAACCGTTGCCATGGAAGCAATGCCTGCCGATTCCACGCGCTGGATGGTTCGCAAGCTGAGCCCGGAGGCAGCGGCCAGTTGTTCTTGCGGCCATCCGCGGGCGCTGCGCAGACGGCGGACAACAGCAGGCGAGATCTTCATATCGTGTTCCATGGCATGGCTCCGGCGGTTGTTGACCTGCCGGATGATTGCGATCCGAGCCAGTCTAGCGCTACGACAATCGACCGTCAGCGGCCGCCAACAAGCCGCCAGCTTGGAAGTGGGAACGAAGGAGCCATCCTGGACGAGGCAGGTGCATTGGCTGCAGGTCGCGAAGTTCGCATTCGGACCGGTGCCGAGCGAGAAGCTACCCGGGGCCGGGCTGCCATTGACGTCGAACATGAACCAGTCGGCTCCGGGGTCGCCGAATCCGAGTTCGGTCTGGCCATTGCCGAGCACGAAGTCGCGCCAGAAGGAGTTATCGGTACAGGCGCCACTGTGCGGCGCCGCCAGCGGAACCGGAAGCACGTGCGGTCGTCACGCGCGAAGGCGAGATCGGCAGCGTGGGGCGTCACGATCGCATCCGGCGTGCCAAATGCATTGCATGCGTGGCTTGACCAGCGATATGCACGTCGGCAAGCTCGGAAAATGAACCTGAGCCCTTTACAAGATCTCGATTTGCAGCAGCGCGGCCGCGCGGTGGCCGAGCTGTTGCTTGCGCGTGGCATGAGCATGGTCACGGCCGAGTCGTGCACGGGCGGCTGGATCGCCAAGGTGCTCACCGATATTCCCGGCAGTTCGGCGTGGTTCGAGTGCGGCGTGGTCGCCTACAGCTACGAGGCCAAGGAAGCCTTGCTCGGCGTGCATCCGCAAACGCTCGAGCGCACGGGCGCGGTGAGTCAGGAAACCGCAATCGAGATGGTCTCGGGTGCGCTTGCGCGCTTTGGCGCGGGCGTTGCTGTGGCGGTGACCGGCGTGGCCGGCCCCAGTGGCGGCACGCCCGACAAACCGGTCGGCACGGTGTGGATCGGTTGGAAGCGGCGCGGTGGCTATGCGCATGCCGAGGTGTTCCATTTCGAAGGTGACCGAGAGGCGGTACGACGCCAGACCGTGGCCGCTGCGCTCGATGGCGTGCGGCGGATTCTTACGAGCTGACGCGCCGATTGCCGATCGACCTGCGTCGGTGCTGTGGGATAATTGCGACCCTGCGGCGTCTCGGTTTCTGAGACGCTGCCGCGGCAATCTTGCCGCCATCACCGACGAGGAAACCCGCGATGGACGACAACAAGCGCAAGGCGCTCGCTGCAGCACTCAGCCAGATCGAAAAGCAGTTCGGCAAGGGTGCCGTGATGCGCATGGGCGACAAGACCGATGAGGCGATCGAAGTCGTCTCCACCGGCTCGCTCGGCCTCGACATCGCGCTGGGCGTCGGCGGCCTGCCGCGCGGCCGTGTGGTCGAGATCTATGGCCCGGAATCCTCGGGCAAGACCACGCTCACCCTGCAGGTGATCGCGGCCTGCCAGCGCAATGGTGGCACCGCGGCTTTCGTCGATGCCGAGCATGCGCTCGATCCGAGCTATGCAGAGAAGCTTGGCGTCAAGGTCGATGACCTGCTGGTCTCGCAGCCCGATACCGGCGAGCAGGCGCTGGAGATCGCCGACATGCTGGTGCGCTCCAATGCGGTCGACGTGGTCGTGATCGACTCGGTCGCCGCACTCACGCCCAAAGCCGAAATCGAAGGCGAGATGGGCGATTCGCACGTCGGCCTGCAGGCGCGCCTGATGAGCCAGGCCCTGCGCAAGCTCACCGCAAACATAAAAAAGTCAGGCACCTTGGTGATCTTCATCAACCAGATCCGCATGAAGATCGGGGTGATGTTCGGCAATCCGGAAACCACCACGGGCGGCAACGCACTCAAGTTCTACGCTTCGGTGCGCCTCGACATCCGCCGCATCGGCGCGGTCAAGCGCGGTGAGGAAGTGATCGGCTCGGAAACCCGCGTCAAGGTGGTCAAGAACAAGGTCGCGCCGCCGTTTCGCCAGGCCGAGTTCGAGATCCTCTACGGCGAAGGTTCCTCGCGCGAAGGCGAGCTGATCGAACTCGGCGTGGCGCACAACCTTGTCGACAAATCGGGCGCCTGGTACAGCTACAACGGTGATCGCATCGGGCAGGGCAAGGACAACACGCGCTTGTACCTCAAGGAACACCCCGAAATCGCCGCCGCGATCGACGCGCAGTTGCGCGCGAAGTTGCTGGTGCGTGGCGGCGCTTCGCCGCTGCCCGCGGTTGAAGTCGAGGAAGCCTGAGCGGCTCCGCGAATCACAATCGCATGTCAGCGCCTGATCGGCCTTGCGCCCGCTGAAGCGGATCGCGCAAGGCCGTGGTTCGATGCGCGAACCGGGCTGCGCATGGCGCAAAGGAAACCTTGAGCAAGTCTCCGCGCGGTATCCCGACTTGACCGGCCGCTCGGCCGTTGAGAGCCGCCGGGATGCCGGCTGAATTTGTCGATCGCTAACAGGGTGTTGAAAAAGTCCATCCTGGACTTCTTCAGCTCGACGAGTCCGGTACATTCGTGGACTCGTCTCCGACGAATCAATCACTTGCGTGATCGATTCGCGTGCAGTGCATCCCTGCACTGCGTTATCAAGCTGCTGAAAAGGGTTTTTCAGCAGCCTGCTAAGGACAGCCGTCGAAACCTGCGGTGAAGATGATGTCGGCTTGCTGTACCTCATGGGCGCCGATATCTGCTTGGCTGCCGGAGACGCGCGCGAACGGCGAGCCGCGTTGATCAAACGCCCCAATACCCGCCCACAGGGTATTGCCGAGGTCGATCGCAGGGCTGCCGCTCATCAAGGCGTGCGTCATCGTTCCCCCACCGTTGTCGCGCAGTGGGCCGAGCTGTGCACAGACGCCGGTCGTTGCGACTCCGAGCGGCAGGACGCTCGGTACGGAAAATATCAGGTTGTCCTGTCCGCTGAACCTCACGGCGTTGAAGTTCGAAAAGCGGGTGATGCCCAAATCATCGGGCCATGGTGGCACTCCGACGCTGTTGTTCGTGATCACCGAGCTTTGCAAAGTCACGTTCTTGAACTTGAAGTGCGTGCTGTCGGTGTAATAGGCGCCGGTGTCGTCGATGTTGAGGCCCGGCGAGGCGTCACGCCCGTAGTAGTGGTTGGAGGCGGCGGTGTTGAACGCCACGGTGGCGTTGTAGACCTGGATCGTTTCGGCATTTGACCAAACGCCGCCGACCACTTTCTCGGCAAGATTTCCGGAAACGGTACTGTTCTGCAATGAAAACGTCACGCCCGCGCCCGTCGCGCTGCGGGCATGGATGGCACCGCCAATGAATGCCGAGTTGCCTGAAATGGCCGAGTTCTTGACTGTCACGCTGCCCGCCGTGCGTATGCCACCACCCATGGTCTTGGTGGCCGAGTTGCCGGAGATCGTGGTCTGGGCGAAAAGGGCGACTGAATTCTTGCTGTAGATGCCTGCACCACCTGACTGGGGGTCCCGAGTCTCGCTGCTGACGGTATTGTTGGAGATGTCGCTGTATTTTCCATAGACGTTATTTGCCGCATAGATGCCACCACCCAGCGCCTTTTCGCCGCTGTTTGAAATCTCTGTTGCGCGACAGACCTGAACGGCAACGTGGTCGAGGAACACGCTGCCGTTCGATCGGATGCAGCCGCCCAGAGCGTCCACACCCAAGCTCGTCGTGACCTGTCCATTGACGACGCTCAGATTCTTGAGGCTCAAGGTGCCCGTGCCGGTGTGTGTCAATACGCGGCTGCTGGTTCCGTTGCCGGACAGCACGAGCGTGTGCATGCCTGAGCCTTGCAGGGTGATATCGGTTTGCGGCAACACGACGTCACCCGAGGCAAAGGTCACCACGCTGCAGTTGAGGCTCATGTCGATGGTGTCGCCGCTGAGCGCATTGGCTGCCGCGTAGCGCAAGCTGCCGGACGTGCCGCTGCCGGTGACGGAATCGTCGCAGACGTTGATGGTCCAGGTCGTCGCGGCCAACGCGGGTGGCGAGGCAAGCGCGAGTGCGAGCAGGCAAGCCGCGAGCGGATTGCGGGGCATGCAGGTGAGTCGGTCGGACATGGGATTCCCCCTTGGGGATCGTGGTTGGCAAGACGCGTGGCTGCCTCTAAAACGCAAAGTCAATCCGAAAACCCCAATGGTGCTGCGGTAAAGGGCAGATCCGACGTCATGTTTCGTCGGCTGCCCGTTAGAATGAGCCGATGAGACTCAACAAACACATCGCCGAAAGCGGCCACTGCTCCCGTCGCGAGGCCGATCGCCTCATCGCCGCCAAGCGGGTCAAGGTCAATGGCGAGATCGCCGGCATCGGCACCCAGGTGGAGGAGGGCGACGAAGTCCTCGTCGACGGCCAGAAGCTGCTCGTGCGCAAGGCGCGCGGCGGCGGGCGCAAGCATGTCTACATCGCGCTCAACAAGCCGATCGGGATCACCTGCACCACCGAGCACGAGGTCGGCGGCAACATCATCGACTTCATCGATCATGAGCAGCGCATTTTCCCGATCGGCCGCCTCGACAAGGAATCGGAAGGCCTGATCCTGCTCACCAGCAATGGCGACATCGTCAACGAAATCCTGCGTGCCGAGAACCGCCACGAGAAGGAATATCTGGTCGCGGTCAACAAGCCGGTCACGCCCGAGTTTCTCGCCGGCATGGCGCGCGGCGTACGTGTGCATGGGCAGATGACCAAGCCCTGTCGCACCGCGCGCATCGCCAAGTACGGCTTTCGCATCGTGCTCACGCAGGGCCTCAACCGGCAGATCCGCCTGATGGCCGAAGCCTTCGGCTACCGCGTCAAGCAACTGCGCCGCGTGCGCATCGTCAACATCAAGCTCGGCGCGCTCAAGATCGGCCAGTGGCGCAACCTCACGCCGACCGAACTGCAGGAACTGCTGCCGCAGCGCAGCGAGTGGTGACGACTCAACCCGTCACGCCGCGCGATGCCTGTGGGGCCATTCTGGCGCGGCCGCGCCAGCCAGGTCGGGGTCGATCGCTTTGCTTGATGACTCGTATCAAGTCTTCACCAGCACGATCGAACAGCGTGTGACCTTTTCCCGCTGCCGCATGCAGGACTTCCACAGCGCCCCGTGGGAGGAGTATCCAATCGGGCCGTAGCGGGAACCGTCGCCTGCCGGAACGACCTGGAAGCCGCCGTCGCGACTGCGACCGCCCTCGCCCGAGCCCGGGATCGCCTTGCCATTGCGATCGACGGCGCTGCCGCCGACATAGTCTGCGGTGCCTTCGGGATCACTCGGTGCCTTGAAACACGCCAAGTCTCCGTTTCGGAAAATGTAGCACTGGGTGATCGAGCCTTCGTGAGAGTCGACTGCTGGATACAACGAGGCAAGCGGCTCTTCGCTCGGAATCGAAGCGGAGCGCGCGCCATCAGGGGCCTCGTTCCGCGAGCTCCAGATGTAATCACGCAAGGCGGACTGATCGCGGCCGCTGAAGGAGCCGAAGCCACGTTGGTCGGGCAACAGGATTGGCTCACCATGATCCTCGACCGTGACGGTGCCGCCCTGCAGCGCATGGATGATGCGAAGGAAATGGGCTTCGGTACCCGGGGACTGCCGCTCATTGATCAGGACTTCGAAGATCTGACCCGCCTGGGTTTCACCAACGGCTCCAGCTTGCGCGGGGTTGCGCAATGGGTCGCCACGCGATGCGGCGCCTGCTTCTGCGCCGGTAGGCACGTTGCCGGAGCGGCTGGCCGCGATCACCACCTGATGCACGCGTCCACTCACGCGATTGCCGACCCACAGCTCGAACTCGCCGGTTCGAGTGCCCACCTTGGCAATTGCGGCGCTCGCAAAGGCGTCGGCTGTGGCGCATGAGTCGCAAAACACCCATTCCAACGCCCATGCTCCGGAAGCCAGAAACTGGGCCGAAACGATCACCAGAAATGCTGCGAGCTTGCGCATCATGATTCTCCCTGAATCTTGATGATGAGCGGGAACAGTAAACGATGCCAGGGGCGGGGCTGTGATCGGCTTCACGGATGGGCGGCAAACGACGACGGGCCGCGGGCGCGCAAGACAACCTGTCTTGAGGAAATGCTCACCGCGGCACAGCGATTGGGGACGTCGGAACGGGTCCGCCAACTGAATTGCATCGACAGCGACATGCATGCTGCGCAATCAGTAAGTGATGGCGTCAGAAAGAGCTAGACCCTGAGGCGTCTCAATTTCATTCGCGACCTCAGCGGCGTATTTTGTCCAACTCGCCTTGGCGGCACGAGAATTTTCGCGGAACCCGCCTTGAGGCAATACTCATGGCGCGCGAACTCTCGGAAGAACTCGTAGGCGAGGCTCTCTAAGTCTGCGGCTGCCATTTGGTTGGTGCGCCCTCAACGCCCGAGGTAAGCGGCCGACGGCCCGCGTAGCGGGACGACAGCCCGGTTGACCGAACTGTCATGTGGCGGTTGCTACGCAGCAACAAGCCGCTTGACGTGCAACTCGCCGCGATGCTGCTCAGCTTGCCACAACTCGTACTGGGATTGCTGGGCCAGCCAACTCTCCGGCGTGGTGTTGAACGCGATCGACAGGCGAAGCGCCATTTCCGGACTGATGCCGGCCTTGCCGTTGAGGATTGCACTCAACGTCTTGCGGCTAGTGCCGAGCGCCTGCGCCGCATCCGTGACCGAAATGCCAAGCGGCTCCAGGCAGAGCTCTCGCAGCACTTCGCCAGGGTGGGGAGGATTGTGCATGCGCATGATGAAAACCTCAGTGATAATCCTCGTAGTTGACGACCTCAGCTTCGCCGCCCTCGAACCGAAACGTGACACGCCAGTTGCCACTGACCGTGACCGACCACGTTCCTTTGCGGTTGCCCGCAAGCTCATGAAGCCGAAGGCCGGGTAAATCCATATCCTTGACGAGTAACGCAGCATTGAGCCTGCCGAGGATGAGGCGAAGGCGCTTGGCATGTGCGGCTTGAATTCCCGCTGTGCTGCCGGAGGCGAAGAACTTGGCCAACCCCTTGTGCTTGAAGCTGCGTATCATCGAGCACAGTGTCACGCGCCACGTTACACGTGTCAATTCATATCAACGTTTGAGCTCACGGTGCGGCCCGTCAGGGTCGTCGACCCTGCAGCGAATTGTTGGCCCCCCCCCTACTTGCCCGCTTGTACTTGGCCTGATACGCACGGCGCTGCTTTGTGATTTCGTACAGCACGATACCGCTTGTGGTGCCAAGGTTCAGGCTTTCGATCATTCCGAACATGGGGATTGATACGCAAAAGGCGGACCTTTCAACCGCAAGATCGCTGATTCCGCGGGACTCGTTGCCAAACCAGACCGCCAAGCGCGGGCACGTATAGTCCGCTTCATGAAGGATGTAGTTCTGCTTGCCCTTGACGTGGGGCGACGTGACGATTGACGTATACCGATGCCTTTCGAGATGGGCCAGGCATTCCTCGGTGCTATCGAAGCGCTTTACGAAGCTCCATTTGGACGCGGATACCGAGGTTTCGGAAAGAGCCTTCTGCCTTCTGATTTCCTGCCAATCGTTCGGAAGTGACTTGCGGCTATCTACGACGTAGACCTTCTCCACGCCAAGCGCATTTACATTTCGGATTACAGTTCCGATGTTTCGCTTGTCCATCGGGTTCTCGATGACCGCGATCAGGTATTTACACCGGAACGGCTTGATCGCGTCGGCACGTTGCCGAACCGTGCTCTTCTCTTTAGTCATTCCTACGGCCTCCCAAGGGGGCCCAACGTTGCGCAATGGCCGCGCCGGCATGTCTTGCCGGCGCGACGTTCGAATCGATGGCGCGTTTCAGTCGACGCTGAAGCTTTGCAGCGAGACCGGCGTGGTGCCTTCGCCGAAGTAGACGTCGTCGGCCCACAGCACAATCTGTGCGCCGGCGGGTTGTGCGCCGTCGCGTCGCACCGGGATTCCTCCGCTGACTTCGCACAGCACACTGCCGGTTCCGCCGGGCAGGGTGAACGGTGTGGCGGTGTCGAGCGGAATCCAGTCGTTCGCGTTCGGGCTGCCTTCATCCGCATCAGCGCTGCCGAGTTCGCTTCCGCTGCAGTCGGCTGAAGCAAACGCCGTGCAGGTCATGCGGTAAAACGCGGCAGAACCCGCAAGAACCATTGCGCCGAAGGAATACGTGCTGGCTGTTGGCGCAACGATGCACTGCTGCGCGGTGTAGGGATTGGATGCGGATACGGTTTCGAGGATGGCCACCGAGCCGGAATTCGCCGCAGCATTCGCATCCTGCGCAGCATCGAACTGGATCGAGCTGTTCGCGCCGTTGCTCCAGCCATCGACATTGACGGCAAAATTGGGGTTGTTGATGAGGTTGTTTGCCTGAGTCGACGCGGCGCCGAGCATCAGGATGCTGGAACAGGCCAACAGGAGTGGACGCTTCATGGACTCTCCGCAGATTCTGATTGGATAATCGGGGCCGACGCGCGATTCTCGGCGGCCATCCATGCGGTTGTCCAGTTCTGCGGGGCGAATCCACGCGAGTATCCCGCGTGGATGCAAATCACTCGCGATCGGCGAGCGCTGCGTTGTGATAGATCTCCTGCACGTCATCAAGTTCATCGAGCCAGTCGATGAGATCACGCAGGGCTTCCTCGGCTTCGCCGCTGACCGCCACGCGATTGTCCGGGCGCATCACGATGTCGGCGCGCAGCGGTTCGAAGCCGGCCGCCTTGAGCGCGGCCTTCACGGTTTCAAATTGATCGGCTGCGCAGATCACGCTGCTGCGACCATCCTCTGCGATGACATCATCTGCGCCGGCTTCGATCGCGCATTCGAGGATACGGTCTTCGCTGCCGGCAGCGCCGGTGTCGAACACGAGCTCGCCCAGGCGCTTGAACTGGAACGCAACCGATCCGCTGGTGCCGAGATTGCCGCCATGCTTGGTGAGCGCATGGCGCACATCGGCGACGGTACGCACCGGGTTGTCGGTCATCGCATCGATCAGAATCGCGATGCCACCGGGGCCGTAGCCTTCGTAGCGCAGCTCCTGCATGTCGTCGGCGCCATCGGCCCCCGAGCCTCGGCGGATCGCGCGCTCCATCGTGTCCTTCGGCATGTTCGCCGAGAGTGCCTTGTCCATCGCCACGCGCAGGCGTGAGTTGCTGGCCGGATCGGCGCCGGTGCGTGCGGCGATGGTGATCTCGCGGATCAGCTTGGTGAAGATCTTGCCGCGACGTGCGTCCTCGGCGTTCTTGCGATTTTCGATGCTCGGGCCTCTGCCCATGGGAGTTCCTGGTGTGCGATTCAGGGCGCGGATTCTACTGCGCGGCTGCGCGATTGCGCGCAGCCGCGCCGCTTCTCAAGGCGTACAGCCTGCCGGCGCCGGCGTCAGGCGTGACAGGTCGAGCGTGCCGCTGTGGCCGGCGAAACTGCCGCTGGTGAACTGGTAGTCGAGCTTGGCCGCGGTACAACTGCTGAAGCTGAGCTTGGCATTGCCGACCGTGACCGTCTGGGTGGTGGCCGGCTGGTCGAACACGCCGCCGCTGCTGTCATAGATCGTGATGTTGTTGTAGACCGAGGCCCCCGGCGTGATCGACGCCTGCATCGTGAACCAGTGCTGGCCGTTGGCACCACTGCCCGAGGTGCCGTTGGGCACGAAGGTGTACCAGGCGCCGAACATCACGCCCAGCGGCGGATTGAAATCGAACACGGCACCTTGACCGCTGTTGGACAAGTCGGCCCAGGCGCCTGAGCGTGCATAGGCGCCCGGTGCAGTCTGCGTTGCCGCGCAGTTGACGTCGGATAACAGGCGCTGCAGCGGAATCGTGCCGGTGCGGCCATCGTCGAATGAATACTCGAGCGCGGCATGCGAACAGTCGCCGAACGTGATCACCGCGTGACCGACCGATTGCGTATTGGTTGCCTGCGAGGAATCAAAGCGTCCACCCAGGGTCTGGTAAATCGGCATGGTCGCGGCATTGGAGTTGCCGACTTCGCCCTGGATCGTGTACCAGCGCTGCACGCCGACGCCGTCGTAGGTGAACCAGCCGGCGAACAAATTGCCGCGCGATGCGCCGAACAGGTTCGGCGAAATTTCCATCACGAAGCCTTGGCTGTCGGTGGCTGGATTGGCCCAGGTGCCGGTCAGCGGAAAGCGATTGCCGGATACGCTCCAGGTGTCGAGCAGGTTGGATGCATCGAGGGAACCCAAACCGGTCACGAGGTCGTAGCCGGGGCCGACGACATAGCCCTGAAGTCCGCCGCTGAGCGCGGTCGCGCTGGGGAGGGAGTTGTTGCAGATGCTGGCGGTACCGACCGTGCAGTCGGTGACGCCGCTGCTCTCGACGGTGACATCGTGGTAGACGGTGTTCTGGCCTGCACCGATCGCGTACAGGCGCGGATTGATGTTGCCTTGCGCGCCCTGTGCCTTCTGGTTGATGAGCGCGGCCACGCCCGCCATGCTCGGCGCCGAGGCCGATGTGCCGCCCCAGCGGACGAAGCGGAACTTGTTGTCGGCTCCGGGAATGCAAGTGGCTTGCGAAGCCGCCATGCAGCCGAAATAGCCGTTCTTGATCGAGGCGCCGAACGACACGTCGGGCACGTAACGGCCCTGATTTCCCGCGGGCACGCCCGGCGCCTGTTGCCAGGCGGGCCGGCGCAGATAGATGCTCACGCCGCCGCCGGTTGCGGCGACCTGGTACTTGCTTTCGTTGTCGATGGGCTCGTTCCAGGCGCCTTCGGGCACGTAGCCCTTGGCCGAGACGAAGCCGAGTGCGTTGCCCGGAGTCCAGTACTCGCTGGTGTCGGTGCCCAGGCCGAAGATCGTGCCACCGACGCAGGTGACATATCCCGATCCGCAGAAGATGTTGATGCTGCGCGAGAGGCCGGGTTCGGGCTCGGTGAAGTAGGACGCACAATCGGCAGCGCCTGCATCGCCCGAGGAGACGAACACCGATTGACCTTGCATCGCGGCCTGCGCAAAGGCCTGATCCAGACCCGTGGCCGCAGCCTGCGAGTTGTCGCCTTCGCAGGAGCCGAAGCTGATGCTGATGATCGAGGCTTCAATCGGATCCGCATCGATCGAATGGATCAGCGAGAGGATCAGACCGTCGGTATCGCCCGTCTTGGCGCTGACGATGAGCTTGAGGTCGGCGCCGGGCGCCACGCTGCCGGCGCGGGTGACGTCGAGTGTCGCCTCGCCCTGATCCTTGACCAGATCGCTGGGGTCATCGCAACTGGGCGTGCCGGTTTCCGAGCAGGTCGTCGCCGGCGGACCGGGGTCGGTGCCATCGGGTGGGATCACCACCACCGGGTTCTTCATCGTCACGTTGGTCCGCGCGCCAAAGGCCTGGATGTCACCTTCGTGGACGCGCGCGCGGCCAAGGATCGCGATGGTCTGTCCGCTGCCGTTGATGCCCTGCGACTTGGCGCGGCTGAGGCCGTAGATCTTGTCGAAATCGCCGGGCGACACGTAGTGCGAGCACACATTGCCCACGCAATTGGACATCGCGGGCGAGGCTTTGGTGCCGATCGTCTGCTCGTCGAGCAGTTGGTGATGCAGGGGCGTGAAACGCATCGTGCTCAGGCCGACCACGCCATCCACGGCGTCGGCCAGCGCGCTGGGAATCTGCGGCTGACTCGCGGGCGCCATGCGCTTTTCGGTATTGCCGATGCGATACCAATGCAGTTGCGTACTGAAGGCTTTGCCGACCGCTGCGGCGCTGCCGCTGAAGCGGATCATCATGCGGCTGTTGGTGACGCCATCCACGCGCAGGCCTTGACTGCGCAGCCAGGCGCTGATTGCTTCGACGTCAGCCATCGTGGCGCCGAAACGCTCACCGATCTCGCGCGGCCTGAGCCAGCGGTGGTAGTTCGGCGAGGCGGGATCCTGCTGTTCTAGCAGATACTGATCGAAGGCACGCTGACGCTCGGGCGAGCGCTTGAGCGTGAGTTGCAAGGCTTGCAGTTGCGTGCCCGCGGGCACCGCGCCGCGCTCGTAGGTGGACTTGGCCCAGACCACGTGCTGGCCAGTGAGATCGCTGCGCTGCTGGACGTCGATGCGCTTGGTCACGAGGTTCGTACCTTGCGCGAACGCCGCACCTGCAAGCGCCAGTCCGGCGCAGAGCGCGAGCATGCGGGGCAGCAAGCGGACACGTGTCGTGTGGCGCGTGGTGGGGATGATCTGGGCCATGCCGGTGTTCTCCTGATTCCAGTGCATGATGATCCGGTTCGCTGCGCTGCAACGCAAGCGATTGCATCACGGATCGATGCGCAGATCCGCCGGTTTGCCGGCTGTGTCGATTACAATGGGCGGCTTTGTCCAGAGCCATGTCCCGATGATCGCCTTTCGCAACTTCGCCCTGCGCCGTGGTGAGCGCCTGCTGCTGTCGGATGTCGACGTGGCCTTGCATGCGGGCGCCAAGGTCGGCGTGGTCGGCCGCAATGGCTGCGGCAAGTCGAGCCTGTTCGCGGTGGTGATGGGCGAGATCGAGCCCGACAAGGGCGACATCGACCTGCCCAATCGCCTGCGTCTGGCCAGTGTCGCGCAGGAGACGCCGTCACTGCCCGATGCGGCGATCGATTTCGTCGTCTCCGGCGATACCGAGGTGCATGCGATCCTCGAAGCCGAGAAGGCCGCGAGCGCCGTCGAGGATTGGGATGGTGTCGCTGCCGCACACCAGAAGCTCGCCGAGATCAACGGCTATGACGCCGAGGCGCGCGCCGGACGCCTGCTGCATGGTCTGGGCTTTCGGCCGCAGACCCATCGCATGGCGGTGTCGGAGTTTTCCGGCGGCTGGCGCGTGCGCCTGAATCTTGCGCGCGCGCTGATGCAGCCTTCAGACCTGCTGCTGCTCGACGAGCCGACCAACCATCTCGATCTCGACGCTGTGCTTTGGCTCGAACAATGGCTGCAGAAATATCCGGGCATGCTGCTGATGATTTCGCATGACCGCGAATTCCTCGATGGCCTGTGCACGCATACCCTGCATTTGCACGAGGGCAGGGCCAAGCTCTACAGCGGCGACTACACGAGCTTCGAGCATCAGCGTGCCGAGCATTTGCGCCAGCAGCAGATTGCCTTCGAGAAGGAACAGACCGAACGCGAACACCTGCAAGCCTTCATCGATCGCTTCAAGGCCAAGGCCAGCAAGGCCAAGCAGGCACAGTCTCGCGTCAAGCGCCTGGCCAAGCTCGCCGGCACCGAGGCGGTGCGCGCCGAGCGCGAGATCCGCATCAATTTCCCGGTGCCGCTCAAGCTGCCGCATTCGCTGCTGCGCCTGAATCATGTCGATGCCGGATATCGCCTTTCGGGCGCGCTGCACGCGGGTCCGTCCGATCACGAGATCGCCGAGGAAGGTGATCACGTGACGATTCTGCGCGAGGTCAAGTTCGGCCTCGAAGCGGGTGATCGCATCGGTCTGCTCGGCCCCAACGGCGCGGGCAAGTCGACCCTGGTCAAGACCCTGGTCGGCGAATTGCCCAAGCTCAGCGGCGAGCGCACCGCACACCCCGACCTCGTGCTCGGCTACTTCGCCCAGCACACGGTCGAGTCCCTGCACGAAGGCCAGACGCCGATTGACCACCTGCGCGAGATCGCGCCGGGCGTTTCCACGCAGGATTTCCGCGATTATCTGGGTCGCTGGAACTTCCCCGGCGATCGCGCCTTCGAGGTGATCGACGGTTTTTCCGGCGGCGAGCGCGCGCGGCTTGCGCTCGCGCTGATCGCCTGGCGCAAGCCCAACGTGCTCCTGCTCGACGAGCCGACCAACCATCTCGATCTGGAAATGCGCGAAGCGCTGGCCGAGGCGCTCAGCGATTTCGATGGCGCGATCGTGCTGGTTTCGCACGACCGCCATCTCACCGGCCTCGTCTGCGACACCTACTGGCGCGTCGCCGACGGCAAGGTCGAGGAATTCAAGGGCGATCTCGACGAATATGCGGCCTGGCTGCGCTCGCGCGGCAGCAACGGCGGCGGCGAAGCCGACGGCAAGGCCAAGGAGAAGCCCAAGGACAAGGCGAAACCCGCAGTCACGGCCAGCAAGGTGCCCGACTACACCCCGCGCGACAAGAAGCGCGAGCGGTAGCTCTGAGGTCGCGCGTCAGAGTCGACGCGCGCATCCTCGCCCACATCCAACCCCGAATTGCCTTGCGCCGCGTTGCAATCGGCGTGGTTTCCGGTGCCTTCGCACCGCCACGCACAACGGGAGCAAGAGCATGAATATCCAAACCAAGGTTCTTCGCACGCACTCGATCAGGCGAGTGCGCACGCTGACGCTGGGTGTTGCCGGCGCACTGCTGATCGCGCTGGCCTTGCCAGTCGGCGCGCAATCGGCCGAGTCGAAGCAGCAGGCCAACTCCGCGCATTCCACGCAGACCGGCACGCGCATCCGCAAGGGCGAACTGCCGCCCGACCAGGTGCTCGAAGTCATTGTGGTTGGCGGCGCAGTCAAGGATTCGCGTTTGATCGCGCGCAATGATGCAACCGATGATCGCGACATTCCCTTGCTGCCGGTGGCACACGAAGGGCCGCAGCGCTGAACGAACGTTTCGATGCTTGCCGCGGCAAGGACGTCGCGGCAAGCGCGCTTTTGCGGTGCGAATGAATCCGAAGTTGCAACCTTGACAGGCTGCTGAAAGCCCCTTTTCAGCAGCCTGCTGGAGCGGTGCAGGGATGCACTGCACGCGAATCGATCACGCAAGTGATTGATTCGTCGGAGACGAGTCCGGGCATGTACCGGACTCGTCGAGCTGAAGAAGTCCAGGATGGACTTTTTTCAGCACCCTGTTATGGGGTCGTATCTCGGATTGGTTTTCCCTCTTCCCGTCGGGAGAAGGGGGCGCCAAGCGCTGGATGATGGCTGCGGAATACGCCTGCCGCTGCCCGTCTCGCGGCGGGTTCATCAACCACCACCTGTGCGGCCGCGGTGATCTGAAGATGCGCGATCGTGCGCATCAGACCCGCGAACGCCTGAGGCGAGCCATCGCCGATCGCCAATGCAATATGCGTGGCGTCGAAGCCGTCGAGCCCGGCGTCATGGCTGATCCAGCGCTTCCCATTCCACACCTGCACCCAAAGGTGCGGCGTGAATACGTGGCGATTGCCGAGGAATCGCGGTGCGTAGGCGAGACCGACGACGATGCGCGCAGGAATGCCGCGTGCGCGCGCCGCGGCAGCGAGCAAGACCGCGAATTCGGTGCAGTCGCCACTGCGTGATTCGAACGCCTGTGTCGCGCTGGCGTAGGTATTGAACGCAATCGTGCCGTTCATGTGCTTCTTCACCGCATCAGTCAAGGCAAGCATCGTTGCTTCGCTTGTGGGTCGTCGAGCCCTGCGCGCAAAATCGATGATGCGGCGATCGCGGCTCTGCACCCAGTCGTTGGCGCTGCGGTATTGCTCGAGTTGGTCGGTCGTCGGTGCGGCCTCGTTGCCGCAGTCGGCGCAAACCGTGACCACGACGGCGTCCTCGTCGTAATGGATGCCTTGCTCGCCGGTTTCCGGCAGGCTCAGTCGCTCGCCGTTGTCGAGCGCGAGGCGATATCGAATCGTGCCTTCGAGCGCGACCTGCGGTATTCGGTAGGGCGAGGGCACCGCCAGCGCCCGCATGGCCGAAGTTGCAGCGAAAGACGACAGCTCTGCGGTTGCGGCGCCCGCACTGCCTGGCACCAGAACAATCGAAAGGGCAAGGATGGACAGGGAAGTGCGTGGCATGGTCGGGCTCTCGTGATCGGGCGTGCCGCGCCACTACACTGGCGCCCTTGCTGCAACGGGACAGATGCGTGGCCGGGGTTGAAACGACGCGGGCATTGAGCGAGGCGTTGTTTGCGCCACTCGATCAGGGGTTGGTCGGTATCGGCGCCGATCAGCGCGTGCTCGTGCTCGGCGCGAGCGAGGCGCAGAGCTGGCGCGCACGTGCGGGCACTGCCTGGTGCTGCGAGCAGAGCTTCAAGCCGTGGGCGATCGCCTTGGTGACGGCGGGTCTGCGCACGGCGCAAGCCATCGCCGAAGCGGACTTCGATGCGGTGTTGATCTTCGTGCCGCGGCAGCGTGAACGCGCGCGGGCCTTGTTCGCGAGCGCCGCGCGGCGCGTGCGTGAAGGCGGCATCGTGCTTGCAGCGCAAGCCAATCAGGAGGGCGCGCGTTCGGCGCAGACGGATCTGGCGGCCTTGCTTGGATCCTTGCAGCAACTGTCGCTGCGCAAATGCCGCGTGTTCTGGACGCAGCGTGAGCGGACGCGGATCGACACCGATCTGCTGACACGGTGGCGGGCCTTGGGTGAGGTGCAGCGTGTCGGTGAGCGCGAACATTGGAGTCGCCCCGGCCTGTTCGCCTGGGATCGTATCGATACCGGATCGGCGCTGCTGGCGGCGCATCTGCCCGGCACGCTTGTCGGTCGCGTGGCCGATCTCGGCGCGGCCTGGGGTTATCTGTCCTGCGTCATCGCCCAGCGCTGCAGCGGTGTGAGATCGATTGAGCTGTACGAAGCCGAAGCGCTCGCACTCGAGCCGGCGCGGCGCAATCTCGATGAAGCACTTGTCGGGTCTGCGCATGCGCCCGCGATCGGCATCCACTGGCACGACGTGACCGAAGGCTTGCCGCGGCGCTGCGATGCGGTGGTGATGAATCCGCCGTTTCACGAAGGGCGCGCCGATGCGCCCGAGCTCGGGCAGGCCTTCATCGATGCCGCGGCCGACGCACTCGATCCGCCGGGCGAACTGTGGCTGGTTGCCAATCGCCATCTGCCCTACGAGGCACGGCTCGCGCGTCGCTTCGAGCAGGTGCAGGCGATGGCCGACGAGGGTGGTTTCAAGGTGCTGTGTGCGCGAGGCGTGCGCGCATGAAACTGGTCAAGCACATCGCCGGACTTGGCTACGGCTCGCGCCGCGAGGTGATCGCGCTGCTGCGCGCGGGGCGCGTGACCGATGCGGATGGCGCAGTGCTTGGCGAGCGCGATGCGATCGAGCATGCGCGTATCCGTCTCGACGGCCAAGCACTCGATGTCGCGCCCGGCTTCATCGCGATGCTGCACAAGCCGGTCGGCTATACCTGTTCGACGCGCGATGCGGGCCGGCTCGTCCACGACCTGTTGCCTTCGCGCTGGCGTGCGCGCAATCCGCAGGTCTCGACCGTGGGGCGGCTCGATCGCGAGACTTCGGGTCTGCTTCTGCTCACCGATGATGGCGGTCTGCTGCACCGGATCATCTCGCCGCGTGCCCAGGTGGAGAAGGTCTACGAGGCCGAGCTTGCGCAGGATTTGCGCGGTGACGAAGCAACGCTGTTCGCGAGCGGCGGCTTGATGCTCGACGGTGAGTCCACGCCGCTCGCACCCGCGCGGCTTGAGGCGCTCGGCCCGCGCAGTGCGCGGCTCACGGTGTGTGAGGGGCGCTACCATCAGGTGCGGCGAATGTTTGCGGCAGCCGGCAATCATGTCGTGACCCTGCATCGCGTCGCAGTCGGTTCGCTTGAACTGCGTGGACTTGCGCCAGGGCAGTGGCGGCTGCTCGATGCCGACGATGTCGCGCTGATCTTCGGCACACGCAAGCCTTGAACGCAATGCGCCGCGCGACCGGCTTCACACGCGCTTGCGCGCTTTCATGCGATGCTGCGGCCATGTGCGCGAAGACGAACAAGGCGTGGGACCGTTGTCGGCACGCGGTTGTGCGAGTGTGCGAGTCGCGTTGCGGCGTGTTCCGTTTTGCACTGGCAATGCTCGCTTTCGGCAGCACGGCCGTATCTGCGCTCGAAGTGCGCCAAGTCGATCATGATGGCGAGCGCTATCAGCTTGTCGAACTCGACCTGCGCCACGACCGCCTCGACCTGCGCTGGAAGGACGACGATGGCCGTGCGCTGGCGAGCATCGAGGGTCTGCGCGCTTGGGCAGATTCGCATCGGCGCACGCTGCTGTTTGCCGCCAACGCGGGCATCTACGATCAGGCGTTTCGGCCGCTCGGTCTGCACATCGAGGACGGTACGACCTGGCGGCGACTCAACACCGTGCGTTTGCCCGGGACGGTCGGCAATTTCTCGATGCAGCCCAATGGCGTGTTCTACGTCGATCAGGACGGCAAGGCCGGCGTGATGACGACCGCGCAGTGGCAGAGCAAGCCACCTGCAGCGCGCATCGCCAGCCAGTCGGGGCCGATGCTGGTGGTGGATGGCGAGGTCAATGCCAGCTTCGATGCCAAATCGAACAGTCGCAAGATCCGCAGTGGGGTGTGTGCGCCCAGTCCCGATTCCGTTGCCTTCGCGATCAGCACGTCGCCGGTGTCATTTCATCGCTTTGGCAGTTTCATGCGCGATGCGCTCGGCTGCCGCGATGCCTTGTTCCTCGATGGCAGCCTGTCGCAGTTCTGGACTCCGCAGACGGGCTATGTCGGCGCGCCGGCGCCGATGCTCAAACCCTATGTCGGCATGTTCGTGGTGTTCGCTGACCCGGCGCAGTAGCGGAGCTCGAGCTCTGGTGCAAAAGCAAAGCCCGCCATGCGGCGGGCTTGTCGTTGAAACGTGCGACAGCGCTCAATGCGCATGCTCGGTCGACGGCAACTTGGTCATGCCGCTGGCCTCCATTGAACGAGCGAGTCTTTTCTCGTGTTTGGCCGCGCGCTTTTCCTTGAAACTGCGCATCGGTTTCTTCTTGTCGGCGTGACGCTGATGGTCCAAGCCCTTCATGGAATCCTCCTGGACGAGTGTCCTGTCAGTGATGGGCGAGCGCCATCCTAGTCCGATCAGTGGAGCGGTCAATGCACTGGCGCGGGGTCGTTTCGCATTCGTTTCGTTTTCGCGAAAATCAATTTGCGGCACGGGCGAGACGGCCGCCGACTCGCACTTCACGCGCGAGTGGTCCACCGATCCAATAGCAAAGCTCGGCGGGTTCGTGGACGTTCCACAACACGAAATCGGCGCGCTGGCCGACCGCGAGCCTGCCACGGTCATCCAGACCCAGCGCACGCGCGGCATGCACGGTCGCGCCGAGCATTGCTTCCAGCGGCGTCAGACGGAACAAGGTGCAGGCCATGCTCATCGCCAGACGCAGCGACAGCAGCGGCGAGGTGCCAGGGTTGAGATCGGTCGCGACCGCGATGGCGACGCCGGCGGCGCGGAAGGCCTCGATCGGCGGCAGACGCGTCTCGCGCAGCGCGTAGAACGCGCCGGGCAGCAGCACGGCGACCGTGCCGGCAGCGGCCATCGCGCGCACGCCGTCGGAGTTGGTCCATTCCAGATGGTCGGCGGACAGCGCGCCAAATTCAGCGGCGAGTGCGGCGCCGCCGAGATCGGAAAGCTGGTCGGCGTGGAGTTTGACGCGCAGTCCGAGTGCGCTCGCTCGCTCGAACATGCGTCGCGTCTGCGCAGGCGTGAAGGCGATCTTTTCGCAGAACGCATCGACTGCATCGGCGAGTCCCGCCTGAGCTGCGGCGGGCAGGATGTGCGTGCAGATCTCGTCGATCCAGCCATCGGCGCGGCCAGCGAATTCGGGCGGCAGGGCATGCGCGGCAAGCAGGGTGGTAGCGACGTCGATGCCAAGCGCCGCGCCGATGCGGCGCGCCACGCGCAGCATCTTGAGCTCGTGGTCGAGATCGAGACCGTAACCCGACTTGATTTCGAGCGTGGTCACGCCGTCGGCGAGCAAGGCGCGTGCACGCGGCAAGGACTGCGCGAGCAGCTCGTCCTCGCTGGCTGCGCGCGTGGCGCGCACGCTCGAGGCGATGCCGCCGCCCGCGCGCGCAATGTCCTCGTAGCTCGCGCCGTGCAGGCGTTGTTCGAACTCGCGGGCGCGATCACTGCCAAACACGAGATGGGTGTGGCAGTCGATCAATCCCGGCGTCACCAGCGTGCCTTGCGCCGAAAGCGTTTCCGCAGCGCTGATTCCAGCGGGGATCGCATCCTGTGCACCAACCCAGACGATGCGGCCATCGCGCCAGCCGAGCGCGCCCTTGTCGATGAGGCCATGGCCGTCACCGGCAAGCGTGGCAAGTCGGGCATCCACCAGGAGGCCGTCCCAGGCTTCGGTCATGAGCTTTGATCCGTTTCGCTGCGATTCTGCGCGATTATGACCCAAGGCACGGCTGCGTCGGTCCCATCGCGCGATTTCAGCGAATGCAATAATCCGTCCGTGTCACCGCGACACGGGAGAGCTGGATCCCGGCTTTTCGCCGGAATGACGGGTCTTCCAGTGAAGCCTTCAGGCAAGCTTGCGCGCGCAGCGCATGTCACCAAGTTCAATAGTCGGGGATGGATCATGCGGTCGAATCGATTCCTGTGCGCATCAGCGAGCTTGCTGTGCCTGCTGCTTGCGCCTTCGTTTTTCGTGCAGGCCCAGATGAGACAGGTGCCTGCTTCGAGCGCGGCCTTGCCGCTCAATCCTCTGGCGCTGTCCGTCGCGCAGGCGCCGCAGGCGTTTCGCGCGAGCGATGGCCGCAGGCACCTCACGTTCGAGGTGCTTGCCTTGAACATGAGCAACGCGAGCTTGCCGGTGCGCTCGATTGCGGTGTTCCCGGCGGACGGCGGGCAGGCACTGCTGAGTTACACGGGTGAGGCGATTGCGGCGCACCTGAGCCCGCTCGCGGCGTGGACGCAGCGGATCGACCGCATCGATACCAGCGCGGCAGCGACGATCTGGATCGATCTGGCCTTGGCTGCCGATCAGGCGCTGCCGACGGCGCTTGAGGTCAGAGTCGGAGTCGAGGGCGCGGGTATCAGCGCAAGTGATGGGATCACACGCATCGTGGTCGATGTCGATGCGCGTTCGGTGCGCGTGATTCATCCGCCACTCGCGGGCAAGAACTGGGCCGTGCTTGAAGCATGTTGCGACGCCGCCAACCATCATCGACGTGGCCAGCGTTCGGTCGATGGTCATCTGGTGCTGCCCGAGCGTTTCGCGATCGACTTCGTGCAACTGGATGCCAAGGCTGAGGCCTATCGCGGCAGCAACGTCAACGAACACTATTTCGGCTATGGCAAGGACGTGCTTGCGGTTGCCGATGCACTTGTCGTTGATGTCTACGATGAACTCGCCGATGTGCCAGCCGGCGCGCCGCTGCCGCCGCCAAGCCTGCCGCGCGCGGGCGGCAATCACGTGATTCTCGATCTGGGTGACGGCGTGTGGGCGATGTATGGCCACCTCAAGGCACGCAGCGTGCGCGTCAAGGCGGGCGATCGCGTGCGTGCGGGGCAGGTGCTCGCGCAACTGGGCAACAATGGCAATTCCGATTTGCCGCACCTGCATTTTCAGCTCATGGACAGTCGCAACTTCGCGCTCGCACAGGGCGTCCCCTTCGTGTTCGATCGCTTCGAGCTGGTCGGCCACACCGATGTGCAAGCCAGCCGCATCCTTGCGCTCGATCGCGCCGAGCGACGCGAGCGTGAGCTGCCGCTGACACTGTCGATCGTGGATTTCGCGCCCACGGCGAAAGGCAAGGCGCGGGAACTGGCGAGATAACTGGAATCCGCGTCAGCGGGCCGCTAGGCTCGCGGCTTCGACTTCGAGCGGAGCGCGCATGTCTTCCTTGTCCTTGCTGGCCGATCACGTCTGGCTCGACGGGCGCTTTGCTGCTTCGAGCCGCTTGCAGATCGAGGACGGCAAGCTGTGCGCTGCGCCAGCCACCGATGCGCGTGGCGAGCGCATCGGGCGCTTCGTGGTGCCGGGCATGCCGAACCTGCATTCGCATGCGTTCCAGCGCGCGATGGCCGGGCTTGCCGAACGGCGCTCGCTCGATGCATCCAGCGCGGCACCGGTGAGCGACAGTTTCTGGACCTGGCGCGAAGTCATGTATGCCTTTGCCAACCGCATCGAGCCCGAGGATCTGCAAGCCATCGCTGCGCAGCTCTATGTCGAGATGCTCAAGGCCGGTTACACCCAGGTCTGCGAGTTCCATTACCTGCATCACCAGCGCGATGGACGGCCCCATGCCGACGCGGCGGCGATGTCGCTCGCCCTGATCGAGGCAGCGCGCGAGGCGGGCATCGGGCTCACCCTGCTGCCGACGCTGTACATGAGCGGCGGTTTCGATGGTCGCGCGCTGTCTGAGCGCCAGCGCCGCTTTGGCCACGAGGTCGATGCGTTCCTGCATCTGGTCGAGCGCCTGCGTGCGCTGGAGTCGCCAATGCTGCGCGTGGGTGTCGCCTTGCATTCCTTGCGTGCGGTGCCGCCGACGGCGCTGGACGATGTGCTGGCGAGCGGCCTCGTGGGCAACTGTCCGATCCATATCCACATCGCCGAGCAGATCGGCGAAGTGCAGGACTGTCTGGCGATCCGCAAGGCGCGTCCGGTCGAGTGGTTGCTCGATCACGCGCCGGTCGATGCGCGCTGGTGCCTCGTCCACGCCACTCATCTGACGGCCGATGAAACCCGGCGCCTGGCCGCGAGCGGCGCAGTGGCTGGTCTGTGTCCGACTACCGAGGCCAATCTCGGTGATGGCCTGTTTCCGCTCGGCGATTTCCTTGCTGCCGATGGCGTGATCGGCATCGGCTCGGACAGCCACATCTCGGTATCGCCCGTCGAGGAATTGCGCTGGCTCGAATATGGGCAGCGCTTGATCACGCGCCATCGCAACGTGAGCGCAGGTGCGGCCATGCCGAGTACGGGTGAGCGCTTGTTCACTCAGGCTCTTGCGGGCGGCGCGCAGGCGAGCGACGTGGCGATTGCTCGCCTCGATCGAGCACGCGCCGATCTGGTCGTGCTCGATGATGCCGCGCCGCTGCTCGCCGGGCGCGATGCGGCGCACGCGATCGACACCTGGTTGTTCGCCGGCAACGCCAACCTCGTGCGCGAGGTGATGGTCGCTGGGCGTTGGCAAGTGCGCGGCGGACGTCACCAGAACGAGGAGCGCATCGCCGCGCGCTATCGCGCGACGGTCGAGCGTCTCGCGCGCGAGATTTGAACGCCGACCCTCAAGGGTTCAGCGAACATCCTTGCGCAGCATCGGCGCGACCGTGGCGAAGTTGCCGTCATTGGGCCTGGGTTCGATCCGCAGCAGATGCGCAAGCAGCGGGTAGACATCGACATTGTCGAACTCGGGCACGACCAGCTTGCGGCGGAAGTCCGGGCCGCTGGCGATGAACAACGCCTGCATCTGCGGCGCGTCGTTGTCGTAACCATGTTCGCCCAATGTCGGGCGACGTCCCGGCTTGTCGTAGTCGTGATTGCCGATCATGCCGCCGACCGCGGCGACGCAGACGATCGGCGGCAGGCGCGGGTTGCTGCCGTAGTGGAAGCGTGCGGGCAACTCGCCCTTGCGCCAGCAGCTCATGTGCGGATGCGGTTTGAGCAGGGCCGCCTCGACTGCAGCCTCCTTGCCGGGTTTGGGCGTGATGGTGGAAACCACGCCGTAGTTGTCGACCTTCACCTCGTCGAGCGGCACGATGTCGTCGAGGTAGGTGCGCAGTTCCGGCTTGGTCGCAGCCGAGCCATGGTCGGAAACGATCACGAGATCGGTGTGCTCGTACAGACCGCGCTCGCGCAGGCCGGCGACCAGACGCGCAATCGCGGCGTCGACGCTGCCGAGCGCCTCGTTCACTTGCTTCGAATCGGGGCCGAAACCGTGGCCGGCATGGTCGACGTCGTCGAAATACAAGGTAAGGAATTGTGGACGACGCGCGGGTGGCAGATCGATCCAGCGCAGCAGGTGATCGACGCGCTCGTTCGGGGACATCGCGCCGTCGAAATACAACCAGTGATCGGGCCGCACGCCGGCGATCGCCACGTCCGAGCCGGGCCAGAACATCGTCGCGGTGCGCAGTCCCTGCTTTTGCGCCGTCACCCAGATCGGCTCGCCGCCCCACCAGTTCGGGTCGGCCGTCGTGTAGCGATCCTTGTAGATGAAGGCATCGCCGCTGGCCGGATCCTTGAAGCGATTGTTGATGATGCCGTGATGATCCGGGTAGAGCCCGGTGACCAGGGTGTAGTGGTTGGGGAAGGTCAGCGACGGGAACGCCGGCTTCATCGCCTCCGCGCGCACGCCCTCATCGGCGAGCGCCTTGAGCGTCGGCGTACGTTGACGCTTGAGGAAGTCGGGGCGGAAGCCGTCGATCGAAACGAGGATCACCATGGGCCGCTCGCTCGCCGCTGCGGGCGCGCGTGCGACGGGCTGCTGCGCGCAGCCAGTGGCAAGGACGAGAAGGAATACGATCAGCAGGGACAGGCGGCGCATGGGCAAGGCACTGAAGGGAAAGAGCAATCCTCGCCGAGTCGTGCGCCCTTGGCCAGACGCAGTGCCGCAAGATCCACCGTGCACGGCTTCATCGACGCCGCGAGGTTTCCATCTGCGGCAGGAACCAGGCGAGCAGGCCGATGGCGGGCAACCACGCGCAGATCGCGTAGACCGCTTCAATGCCGATATGGTCGGCCAGGGCGCCGAGCACCGCGGCCCCAAGTCCGCCCATGCCGAAGGCGAAACCGAAGAACAGCCCCGCGATCACGCCGGTGCGGCCGGGCACGAGTTCCTGCGCGTAGACGAGGATCGCGGCAAAGGCCGAAGACAGGATCAGGCCGATCAGCATCGAGAGCAGGCTCGTCCACATCAAATTGGCATGTGGCAGCAACAGGGTGAACGGCAGCACGCCGAGGATCGAGCCCCAGATCACGTACTTGCGACCGATTCGATCGCCGATCGGCCCGCCGGCGAGCGTGCCCGCGGCCACCGCGCCGAGAAACACGAACAGATGCAGCTGCGCGGCCTGCGCGTCGAGCTTGAAGCGCTCCATGAGATAGAAGGTGTAGTAGCTCGAAATGCTTGCCAGATAGAAGTACTTGGAGAAGATCAGCAGGCCGAGCACCACCAGCGTCATCACGATCGTTCGGCGCGGCAGGCGCGAGCCGGCCTTGGCCGCCGCCTGCGCGGCGCGATGCGCCGACAGGTGCGTGCCATACCAGCGGCCGATGCGCGTGAGCAGCACCATCGCCACCAGCGCGGCGATCGCGAACCACTCGACGCTGGTCTGTCCGCGCGGCATCACCAGATACGCAGCGAGCAAGGGCCCGAGCGCCGAGCCGAGATTGCCGCCGACCTGGAACACCGATTGCGCCAGGCCATGTTGTCCGCCCGAGGCCATGCGCGCGACGCGCGAAGACTCCGGATGGAACACCGATGAGCCCGAGCCGACCAGCGCCGCCGCGAGCAGCAGTACCGGAAAGGTCGGCGCATGCGCGAGCAGCAGCAGACCGCAGAGCGTGCAGGCCATGCCAATCACCAGCGAGTACGGCAGCGGATGCCGGTCGGTGTAGATGCCCACCAGCGGCTGCAGCAGCGAAGCGGTGAGCTGGAAGGTCAGCGTGATCAGGCCGATCTGGGCGAAGCTCAGTGCGAAGTTTTCCTTGAGCAGCGGGTAGATCGCCGGCAACAAGGACTGGATGAGGTCGTTGAGCAGGTGGCAGGTGCTGAGCATCAGCAGGATCGGAAACGCGGTGCGCGTCGCCGAGGTTGCGGCGCTCGGCAGCGGCGAGTCGGCACCGGTCAGCGCCGCATCGATCGGCGAGGGCGCGTCGGGAACGAGGGTTTGCGGGGAGGGTGCGGACATGGCCGCGCATTATCGGCGAACCGGCGCTGTGCTCCCATGTGCATGAAGGCAGGCCATGACGACCGTGCGCAGCGACCGAATGCGGAATCGGCGCACTGTCACAGGCTCTTCTGCGTCAATGTCTTGACGGCAAGGGCGGTGCCGGCTCTAATACGCGGCCCCGCTGTGGCCCATTCGGTGACCACACGCAGCAAGACATCCTGGCCGGGTAGCTCAGTTGGTAGAGCAGGGGATTGAAAATCCCCGTGTCGGCGGTTCGATTCCGTCCCCGGCCACCATCCATCTCCTTCAATATTCGGTCGGCCTGATCCTCGGGGTGACGTCGACGCGGGAATCGAACCGCGGCGGTTCGATGATTCGCCACATCCTTGTGGCTCATCCCTCGCGATGCTCGGGACCAGCTTCGCTGTTCGCTCCGGCATCCTGCCTGCGCAGTCCGTCCCCGGCCACCATCCATCTCCTTCAATATTCGGTCGGCCTGATCCTCGGGGTGACGTTGATGCGGGAATCGAACCGCGGCGGTTCGATGATTCGCCACATCCCTGTGGCTCATCCCTCGCGATGCTCGGGACCAGCTTCGCTGTTCGCTCCGGCATCCTGCCTGCGCAGTCCGTCCCCGGCCACCACCCATCTCCTTCAATATTCGGTCGGCCTGATCCTCGGGGTGACGTCGGCGCGGGAATCGAACCGCGGCGGTTCGATGATTCGCCACATCCCTGTGGCTCATCCCTCGCGATGCTCGGGACCAGCTTCGCTGTTCGCTCCGGCATCCTGCCTGCGCAGTCCGTCCCCGGCCACCATTCCATTCATCGTTGGCGGTCTGCTCCGCCGGGAACCTGCATTGACGTGTAGGGAATCGAACCGCGGCGGTTCGATGACTCGCACCGTCCATGGTGCTCGCCCTGCGGGCCAGTTTCGCGCAGCGAAACTGTTCGCGCGCGCTCCCGGCGCGCGCAGTCCGTCCCCGGCCACCATTCCATCGATCGCTGTCATGTCCAAACGCCAACCCATCTCCATTTCGCCACCGCCTGACCGTCCTCGGCACGCGCATCAGAAAATCGCTGGCCTGCTGGCCGCCGCACTGCGGCGTCTGCGCGGGCAGCCCGAACGCAACACCATCGAAAACAGCGAGCGCGTTCGCCTTGGCTTCTCCGCGCTCGCCCTGCGGGGCGGATTCGCGCCGCGAAACTGTTCGCGCGCGCTCCCGACGCGCGCAGTCCGGCGCCGGCTGCTGCCTCGACGCGACGGGAGAGGGGCGTGTGGTCTCCGCAATGCGCGCCGCTTTCGAGTTCAGTCGTCGGCGAACTTGCGACGGCTGATCGTGAACTTGCCGAAGGCGAAACCGAGACTCGGACCTCTGCCGGTGCCGCTCAGGGCCAGACTCACGTCGCCCTTGGTCATGGCGGCGGCGCCGGATGCGTTGCCGGCATGCGCGTTGGCGTCGATGTAGCTGCCGAAGATGTCGTCGATGTCGACGATGCCGCTGAACTTGCCGATGCCGCGGATGGTGCTCTTGCCGAAGTTGACGCCGCCGCCGCGGGAGCGCAGGTACACCGTTCTGCTTTGGCCGTTGTCGCAGCTCACTTCGGCGCTGCCTTCGCCGCGCTGGTAGAACGCGGCGCGGATGGTGAGGGTGAAGGTCATCCTGCAACTGGTTGCCTCGGCGGCGTACAGCCGGGCGTCCGGCATGAGCCCGATGATGCTCAGCGCGAGACCGACGGGAATCCAGCGTGCAATGGGCATGGGTGTCCTGGTCATGGGCAATCCCGGCAAGTTTGCGCGGCATGCAGCGATTGTCGGTTCGAGAAGTGGACCTTCTGCAGCCCACCGTCGGATGCATTGCGGGAATCTGCAGCAGACCGTCGCGCCGCGCAAGTCCGACTGGCCTTGCCCAAGCCATCGCGCATCGCCGCTTGCGCACTGCTGCGCCGTAGATGTCCCTTGCCTGCGCTTGACTGCCGGCCACTGCGGACCGACCCTTTCCGCCGTCTTTCGCCGGCGTGAATGGCGCGGAAACGCAAGCGATGGCGGCTCGCACTTCCGGGCCATTGCGACGTCCAAGCCCTCACCTGACCATTGGAGGCAGTTCATGAAAATCGTGCGGATTGGATGCGTGCTCCTGCTGGCGACAATGGCCTGCGCTGCGCAGGCCGATACGCGCGAAGTCGCGCAGAAACATCTCGAGGAGTACACGCCCTACCTCGAAGCACCGGTCGACCAGTTCCACTACTGGTCGTTCGACCAGTGGCAACCGCTCGGGCCCACGCATGTTGCGGTGTGGACCGAGCTCAACAAGGCCTACCTGCTCACGGTTGAAAATGGGTGTCCGAACCTGGAGTGGGCCAACAATATCGGCGTGACTTCGCAGAGCACGAATGTGGTTTCGAAGAAGTTCGATTATGTGACCTTCGATCATCAGCGTTGCCACATCACGCAGATCCAGCCGATCGATCTTGCGCGCATGAAGGCCGACAGCAAGGCCAAGTGAAGCGGGCTCAGCGCCTCGGCGCGGGGCAGGTGCCTTCATCGCAGCCGGGCGCTGGCGCGGCTGGTGTGGTGCCCGCGTGCAATTGCGCGGGCCGTTCGAGCAACTGGCCGATGATCGAGCCCAGCACGAGGTCGTCGATCTGGCCGAAGTGACTCAGGCACAGGCGCCCGTCGCGATCGAGCAGGATCAGGCTCGGCGTTCCGCGCAGGCTCCAGGCCGTCATCGTGCGCGGAATCGGCCCGTCGGGATT
The DNA here is from genome assembly GCA_002632325.1 of Lysobacterales bacterium. GTDB lineage: Bacteria > Pseudomonadota > Gammaproteobacteria > Xanthomonadales > Rhodanobacteraceae > Dokdonella_A. Next base: position 155,197 of record NSJK01000006.1, read on the forward strand.
TGCTTCGTCGATGCCGATCGGAAACGCGAGGCGATATTCGTGGATGAAAGCAGCCAGCGCATCGGCGCCCATCACCGCGTGATGCTCGAACACCGTGTGCAGGCCGATCACTGCGAGCTGGTCGGCAGGGAAGGCTTCACGCAGGCGTTTGGCCTGAGGCAGTCCATGCGATACGCAGCCGGGGCAGAGCATCTGGAAGCTGTGGATTGCGACCACCTTGCCGCGCAGTGCGTCGAGCGTGATTGGCGCCGGTGTGTTGAACCAGCGACTGACCTGCAATGGCGATGGAATGATCCGGCTGTGCATGTTCGCGTTCGAGTCTTTCAGTCCTGCGCCGAGGGCGGCACATAGCCGGCGGGTGCCTGCGAGCCATCGCCGAAGAAATATTTTTCGAGTTCGCCGGCGAGAAATGCGCGGGCCTTGGCTTCGAGCGGATTGAGCCGGTTCTCGTTGATGAGCATGGTCTGGTGCGCGAGCCAGGCGGTCCAGGCTTGTTTCGACACTTCGTTGTAGATGCGCTTGCCGAGTTCGCCCGGCCAGGGTGCGAAGGCAAGGCCTTCGGCGTCACGGTCGAGTTTGATGCAATGGACGATATGGCTCATGTGGATGACTCCAGAGATGCAAGCAGGGCGCGCACTGGCGCCGGCAGACCGAGTTGGGCGAAGCGCATCGGCGAACACCATGCGTGATCGCCGTCATCGGCAACGTGCTTGCCACTCGCAACCTCGCACAACAGGGGTGTGATCTGCAGATGATAGTGCGTGAAGCTGTGCCGGAACGAGGGCAGCAAGGTGTGGCTGTGGATGTTGGCGTGAAAGCGCTGGTGCAGCAGCCTTTGTGCGGCATCCGCGTCATCGGCTTCGGGCAGACTCCACAGACGCGCCCAGATGCCGCTGGGTGGCCGGCGCTCAAGCAGGAACCGGCCCTGTGCGTCACGCGCGATCAGCAGCACGGTTGAACGTACGGGTTTGCTGCGCGCGGGTCTGGCCTGCGGCAGTTCATGCGTGCGCTGTTCGCGAAACGCGACGCAGTCGGTGGCGAGTGGACACTGCGCACAGCGTGGGCGCAGGCGCGTGCAGACCATCGCGCCCAGATCCATGATGGCCTGCGTGTAGTCGGCTGCACGTGTGTTCGGCACGTGAGTCTGCGCAAGCTGCCACAATCTTCTTTGTACCGCTGCTGCACCGGGCCAGCCAACGACGCCGTGCCAGCGCGCGAGCACGCGGCGCACGTTGCCGTCGAGAATCGGCTGCGCTTGGTCGAAGGCCTGGGCGAGGATTGCGCCTGCGGTGGAACGGCCGATGCCGGGCAGGGCCGCAAGTTGCTCGAGATCCGCCGGCAACTGGCCGTCATGTCGTTCGACGCAGATCTGCGCTGCGCGGTGCAGGTTGCGCGCGCGGCTGTAGTAGCCAAGCCCCGACCATAGCGCCAGCACCTGATCCTCGCTTGCCTTGGCCAGCGCGGTGAGTGTCGGCAGGGCAGTCACGAAGCGCTGGAAATACGCGATCACCGTGCTCACTTGCGTCTGCTGCAACATCACTTCGCTGAGCCAGACTCGATACGGCGTGCGCGGATGTTGCCACGGCAGATCCTTGCGACCATGACGGTCATGCCAGTCGAGCAGCCTGCGCGCGAATGCATCTTCGCTGGTACGGGCCCGGGCTT
>NSJK01000007.1 GCA_002632325.1 Lysobacterales bacterium
CGAATACACGAATGCAACCGCACCGTCTTGGATTATTGAAGCAAAAGCGTCAGCAGGAAAAAGGAACAAGACACCGCGAAGTCACTCGCGCCGGATCACTGCGCGGCAGGGTTGACGGGGGAGTCCATACACGAGTTGTTAGCGAACAGACTCGACCGCTGACACAGGCCAACCCTCGGCCTTGAGCTGCTGCTTCATGGTGGCGACGTTGCGAAGCTGCACCATAAGCTCGCCGTTTGTCGTTGTGCCGTTAAGACCCATGTAGGTATGACCACCATTGTCTTTGAGCTCCACGACCTCCATGCCGTTGTGAACCATTGGGGTGAGCTCAATGTGCCGCTTGGTGCCGTCGGACAGCGTGACAGTTGTGGCGTAGTGCCCTGTGAATTCGTGGCCGAATACGAAGTTTTGACGGACCTCGTCGATGGACACGAGGAACTTCTGGTGCTCGATGTTTGCCGCGTCGGGAGCGACTGATGCTGACGCGACCGGGAAATGCGACGCGAGGATGCCGATGCCGAAACCTGCGGCGAGCAACAGCGCGCCTGTAAGAACATTACGTTTCATAGTCTTCTCCTTCTGTTCGCTAACTACAAGTAGACCCCGAAGGCGGGGTGTAGCGACGATCCTGCGGCATGCGCGAGGCGCGGTCAAGGCGCTTTCCTCGTGAAAATCAATACTTTGGACACTGCACGCATGCTCGCGAAACCTGAACACGTCGGTGTTATCAAGCGATTGTGAGGGTGTAACAAGATATGCATGCGGAAACGGGGTGTAACACCGGCTGCGCCGGGTCCGCAGGCTCCGCGCTTGATGGACGAAGTTCGGCGCAGGATACGGGACAATCGACACCGCCTGCGCGTGCACCCAGGACGCGGCACTGCCGTGCACGTTCATGATGATCTACGGCGGGACTTGCTCGAACCGACAGGAGCGCCACGTCCGCTTCGGCTTCGTGGACGGCACATTGCGGAAGCTCAATCGTGGCGCGGCCGGATCGTCCGGTCGAGGACTGCGGAACCGTCTCACCGATGCTGGCGCCAAGCTTCGCCCAGCACCACAGCGACGCTTGCGGCCACATTGAGGCTTTCCACCGCGCCGCTGCCGGGAATCGTGAGGCGCAGGTCGGCGGCAGCGATCAGGGCATCACTCATGCCTTGCCCTTCGGCACCGAACACGAGCACGATGCGCGCTGGAAGCCTGGCGTCGTAGAGCGTGACACCTTGGCGTGGCACGGTGGCGGCGATTGCGAAGGCGTGCTTGCGCAATTGCGCGAGCGTGTCGGCGGCGGCGGGCGCGAATGCGAGCGGAACGACTTCAGCGGCGCCCTCGGCCACGCGCGCGGCGGCGCCCGAAACATCCAATCCCGCGCCTTCGGGCACGACCACGCCGGCCACGCCGAAATGCGCGGCGCTGCGCAGCAAGGCGCCGAGGTTGTGCGGATTGCCGACGCCGTCGAGCCACAGCAGAACACAAGGCGATGGGGGTTCCGGCAGGCGAGCAAGTAGCTCGGACAGTTGCAGGCGCGCTTCGCGCCGCAGGTCGAAGCACACGCCTTCGTGGTGGCGCGAGGCGGTGAGCTTGTCGAGGTCGGCTTCTTCGACCACGCGATAGCCGATGCGCTGCTTGACGCACCAGGCGAGCACGTTCTTGAGCGCGCCCATGCGCGATGCGGTGAGATACACCTTGCGCAGCGCCTCGGGTCGATGTGCGAACGCGGCCAGGCAGGCGTTGAGTCCGTACAGGCGTGTTTCCTCGCCGCGCGATGGTGCAGGCACGTGTGCTTCGCGCGGCGCTGCGGGGGGGCGCTGCGGCCACACGCTGGTGCCGGGTGCGGACTTGGGCGCGGTGCGCGGGCGTGGCGGCCGGGTGTCGCGTTCGCGGCTCATGCGGCGTGCCCCGCTTCGCCCGGCAATGCCGGCACGGTACGCGCATACATGTGCAGATCGAGCAGGCGGCCGCGCTTGACCACCGCGGACTTGTTCACGCCTTCATGCACGAAACCGCATTTCTCCAGCACGCGACATGAGGACGGGTTGCCTTCGTAGACCGCCGCATACAGGCGATACAAGCCGTAGGCCCGCATCGCGCGCGGCGCAAATTCCGCGATCACCCGACTCATCACGCCGCGATTCCAGTAGCGCTGCGCAAGCCAGTAGCCAAGCTCGGCGGCATGCCGGTGCACGTCGCTGCCCGGATGCAGACTCACGCCGCCGACTGCTGCGCCGTCGATTTCCAGCGCCCACAAGGGCTCGCTTGCACGAACCGCGTACGCGAGCCATGCACGCCCATCATCGCCGCTGTAGGGATAGGGGAAGCGATCGCGCAAGCCGCGCGAAACGCTTTCGTCGTTGGCGCTGGCGACGAGGCTGTCCAGATCGTCCATCTGCCACGGGCGCAGCACGGCCGCGCCACAGTCCAGGCGCGGCATGCGCTCATTGCCAAGGGGATCATGCATGGCGCGATGCTACAGGCAACCATGCCCGCAGTGCTGCAGCAACGGCCCGCGCCTGGCGCGCAAGCGCGGCTCACTCGGCAACCAGCACAGGCGGCGCGGCGTGCTTGAGCGGGCGCAGCAGGAGCAGCAAGGGAATCGCCGCCAGCGTGAGCACCATCATGAGCCAGAAGTCGTTGAGGTAGGCGATCGCGCCGGCCTGGCGCGTGACCTCGGCATTGAGCAAGACCAGGCCATTGCCGCCGCTTGCATGCAGCGTCTGCGCAAGTGCGGGGGCATTGTCTCCGTAGGGCGTGAGTCGGCTGGCGATCTCGGCATGGTTGATCTGGGTGTTGCGCGCGAGCAAGGTCATCACCACCGAGATGCCCACGCTCGAGCCGATGTTGCGGGTGAGGCTGAAGATGCCAGCCGCCTCGGTGCGCGCGCGCATCGGCAGGGTCGAATAGGCCACGGTCGACACCGGCACGAACACCATGCCCAGGCCCAGACCCTGCACCACGCCGGTTTCGATGATCAGTGACTGCGGCACATCGAGGTTGAAACCCGTCATCTGCCACAGCGACACGCCGGTGAGCAGCATGCCGATTCCCGCGAGCAGGCGCGGATCGACGCCGCGCGAGAGCAGGCGTCCGACCAGCACCATCGCGATCAGCGTGCCGACCCCACGCGGCGCGAGCAGCACGCCGGTGGTGACCACCGGATAGCCCATGAGGTTTTGCAGGAATGGCGGCAACAAGGCCATCGTCGCGAACAGCACCACGCCAAGCACGAAGATGAAGACGTTGCTGGCGAGGAAGTTGCGGTCGGCGAACAGACCCAGGTTGACGAACGGCTGGCGCGCGAATTTCCAGTGCACTGCATAGAGATAGAAGCCCAGCACCGCCATCGCCAGCTCGATGCGGATCTCCAGCGAGGAAAACCAGTCCTGCTGTTCACCGCGATCGAGCAGCAATTGCAGGGCGCCGATGCCGATCGCGAGGAAGGCGAAGCCGCGCCAATCGAAACGCGTGCGCACGGTTTCGTCACTGGGCAGGCTCGCAGCCACGCCGAGCAGGGCGAGCGCACCGATCGGCACGTTGATGAGGAACACCCAATGCCAGCCGTAACTGTCGGTGAGCCAGCCGCCCAGTGGCGGCCCTAGAATCGGCCCGATCATCACGCCCATGCCCCACATCGCCATCGCCGCGCCGTGCTTCTCGCGCGGATAGACATCGAGCAGGGTCGATTGCGACAGCGGCACCAGCGAGGCGCCGAACAAGCCCTGCAGCAAGCGAAACGCGACCATCGCACCGATCGTGGTCGCCATCGCGCACAGCACCGAGGCGATGGTGAAGCCGGTGATGGCGATAAGGAGCAGGCGACGCCGCCCCATGATCGAGGCCAGCCAGCCGGTCGCCGGAGTCGCAATCGCGGCAGCGACGATGTAGGAGGTGAGCACCCACGAAATCTGGTCGAGCGTTGCCGACAAGCTGCCCTGCATGTTCGGCAGGGCGACGTTGGCGATCGTGGTATCGAGCGCCTGCATCATCGTGGCCAGCATCACTGACACGACCAGCAGGCCGCGATTGGCCACCTCGCGATGGCTGACGACAGCGGTGTTCATTGCCGGACCGCGCTCAGAGCGTGGCGCCGTGACTCGTGTAGGCGTTGCGTGAGAGGCGACGCGCGATCTCGGTGTAGACCGGCATCAGCGTGCCGATCTCCTCACCCGCGTCGAATACCGAACGGCGCGTCTCGCGCGCCGGTTCCGCGCTGCGCTCGAAAGCGGGCGCGAATGCGGCATCGAATACCGCCGCTTCCGTTGTTCTGAACATGCCGATCTCCTGTGCCTGCCCTGACAGGCGTTTCCTGGTTATTTGCCGGCAACGTGCGCCACGCTGGTCGCGCGCGCACCCCGCCATTGACTGAGTACCGAGTTGTTCTCGCCCGTGTCGATCGCGACCACCGCACTCATGCCCGCGCGCAGCACCATGCCCTCATCGGCGACCGGCTCGAATGCGAGCCGCACCGGTATGCGCTGCACGACCTTGACCCAGTTGCCGGTCGCGTTCTGCGCCGGCAACAGCGAGAACTCGGCACCCGAGGCCGGGCTGATCGAGGCCACGTGGGCACGCCACTTGCGGCCCGGATAGGTATCCACTTCGACGCTTGCGCTCTGGCCGACCGCGACGTGGGTGAGGTCGGTTTCCTTGAAGTTCGCGTCGACCCAAAGCGTGGTGGCGACCAGCGGCATTGCCGCCTGGCCGATGCCGAGGAAGTCGCCCGGCTGCAAGGTGGTGCGTCCGATCGTGCCATCGATCGGCGCGCGCACGGTGGCATGTTCCAGATCGAGCTGCGCCTGGGCGCGCTGCGCGAGCGCGAGCTTGTAGCCAGCCAGCTCGGCATCCGGCGTGTCGGGCAGACCGCCGAGCATGTGCTGGGCCTTGGTCACCGCGGCGTTGTCGGCATCGAGCTTGGCGCGCGCGGCAGCGAGATTGTTGGCGGCATCATCGAGCGATTGTTGTGCGATCAGGCCGCGACTGCGCAGTTCCTGCAGACGCGAGAACTGCTGCTGCTTGTAGCGCAGGTCGGCGCTCGCCGAGCGCGCATCGGCCTGCGCCGCCTGATAACCGTTGCGCGCCGCATCGAGCAGGCTCTTCACCGATTCGGCCTGCGCATCCATGCGCGCGAGCGCAAGCTCGAGCGGCTTGGGGTCGATGCGAAACAGCACCTCGCCTTTCTTCACCGTCTGGTTCTCGCGCACATCGACTTCGATCACGCGCCCGGCGATCTGCGGCGCAATGGTGACGCGGTCGGCTTGCACGTAGGCGTTGTCGGTGCTCGCGTAGCGGCCCGATCCCAGATAGAGCCAGGTACCGACTGCGAGCACCAGCACCGGCCCCGCGCTCCACCACAGCATGCGCTTCCAGCGCGGCGGCGCACTCGCAGCCAAGGGGCTTGTGGTCTGGTCCTGGGGATTGCTCATCGGATGTCCTGCTGGTTCTGATCCGGGCGCTCGAGCTCGGAGAGGTTGTTCTTGATCTGACCGAGGACGCGCATCAGCACATCGAATTCGTCCTGACGGATGTCGTGCAGAACCTCGTCGCGCAGCTGCGCCGCGATCACTTCCATTTCGGCGATCACCGCATGGGCACTGGCGGTCAGGTGCAGGCGCCAGCGACGCCGATCGGCCGGATCGGCGCGTCGTTCGATGTAGCCGGTCTTCTCCAGCCGGTCGATCACCCGGCCGACCGGAATCGGCTCCATGTCGAGCAGTTCGGCGAGTTCGCTCTGGCTCAGGCCTTCGCTGCGCCGGATCGTCTTGAGCGCACGCCACTGCGCGCGCGTGAGCGCAAAACGCGTCGCCCGCCGATCGAACAGGGTGCGCATCTGGCGCATCGTGTCCTGCATCAGGTAGGCGAAACTGCTGTCGGAAACCTTGACCATCATGGCCGCGAATATTATGGCCTAGGCAACCATTCATCAATACTCTTCGGTTCACTTTATTGCGCTGCGTCAAATTGCATTCAGCTTTCGCCATCGCGACCTGCCTCGTGGTCATCGGCGATGGGCCATTGCCCCACGTCGATGAGGACGCTGTGCGGCGCGACGCGTTGACGCCGTTCGCGCACCTGCTTGCGGGTCGCGGACCCCGGGGCCATGCTCGGGACTTTGCCGACCGACCCCGCCATGAGCCCTGCGATCCGCGTCATCGAGGCCGACCTCACCACGCTCGCGGTCGATGCGATCGTCAATGCCGCGAATGAAACCCTGCTCGGCGGGGGCGGCGTCGATGGCGCGATCCATCGCGCTGCGGGGCGAGAGCTTCTGGCTGCCTGCCGCGCCTTGCCGCAGGTCGAACCCGGCGTGCGTTGCCCAACCGGCGAGGCGCGGCTGACGCCCGGTTTCGCGCTGCCCGCACGCTGGGTCATCCACACGGTCGGGCCGGTCTGGGACGGCGGCTACGAGGGCGAGGACGACCTGCTCGCCGCCTGTTACCGCAATGCGTTCGCGCTGGCCCACACCCATGGCATCGGCTCGGTCGCCTTCCCCGCGATCAGTTGCGGGGTGTTCCGCTTTCCACCGCAGCGTGCGGTGCCGATCGCGGTCGCCGCCGCGCGTGACTGGCTCGCGCAGCCCGGCGCTGCGGGTCGCAGCGTCCTGTTCTGCTGCCACGATGCGGCCATGGCGCAGCGCTACCGCAGCGCGCTTGCCACCGGCCCCGAGTGAGCGGACTACCCGCGCCGGCATAAGAACATGCCGAGCCATCCTTTTCTCGGCTGCGGGGGCCTCGCCTAGCATCCATCCGATGGACGTCTGGACGTCCACGTTTGGAGCCTTGCATGTCTGCCGTCGAACCCTTGCGATTGCCGTCGCCGATCCTCAACGAGGACAAGGCCGCGCTGCTCGCACGCCTGCTCGACGGCCTCGACCAGGCCGGCCTGTACTGGTTGTCGGGCTATACCGCGGCGCTGGCGAGCGTCGTCGGCGGCGGCGGCAGCGCCGCGCGCGCGCTGGCGCCGGCAGCGGCTGAAGCGGTCGCGGTGCCGCGCCTCACCATCGTCTACGGCAGCCAGACCGGCAATGCCAAACGCGTCGCCGAGCGACTCGCACGCGATGCCGAGGCGGCCGGCCTTGCGGTGCGCCTGCTGCGCGCGGGCGCTTATCCGCTGCGTGAGCTGGCTCAGGAACGCCTGCTCGCGGTGGTCATCAGCACCCAGGGCGAGGGCGAACCGCCCGACGACGCCCGCGGCTTCGTCGAATTCATTGCCGGCAAGCGCGCGCCCAAACTGGCCGAGCTGCGTTACACCGTGCTCGCGCTCGGCGATTCGAGCTATCCGAAATACTGCGCGATCGGTCGTGAACTCGATGCGCGTCTGGCCGCTTTGGGCGCAACGCGTCTGGCCGAACACGTCGATGCCGATGTCGATTTCGAGGCCGCTGCCGAGCCTTGGGCGACGCGCGCCCTCGCAGCCACGCGCGAGGCACAACGTCAGGCCACGCCCCTGGCCACGGTTACGCCGCTGCGCCCGCATGCCGCGTCGGCCACGCATTCGCGCGAACGACCGTTCGCGGCACCCGTGCTCGCCAACCAGCGCATCGTCGCGCGCAGCAGTGCGCGCGATGTGCGCCATGTCGAACTCTCGCTCGAAGGCTCGGGCCTGCACTACGAACCCGGCGATGCGCTCGGCGTATGGCCACGCAATTCACCCCGACTCGTCGAGGCCGTGCTGGACACGCTCGGGCTCGACGGCAATCACCCAGTCCAAAGCGGCGGCCAATCCCTGCCGCTGACCCAATGGCTGGCCAGCAAGCGTGAGCTAACCCGGCTCACGCGTCCGTTCGTCGCCGCGCACGCGACTCTCTCAGGCGATTCAGACCTCAACCATCTGCTCGCAGCGGACCAAGCACCCCCCCTAGCCCAGTTGCTGGCCAGCCACCAAGTCCTCGACCTGCTGCGCGCCTACCCCGCGAAGTGGGATGCCGAAGGCTTGGTGGCGGCGCTGCGTCCGTTGACGCCGCGTCTGTATTCGATCGCCTCCAGTCGCAGCGTGGTGGGCGATGAAGCGCATCTCACCGTCGCCGTCGTCGACTACGAGGCTTTCGGCAGCAGCCATCACGGCGCGGCTTCGCGGCATCTTGCCGATGCCGACGACGACGCCAGCGTGTCGGTCTTCATCGAAGCCAACGAGCGCTTCCGCCTGCCGGCCGACGGCAGTCGCGACATCATCATGATCGGCCCCGGCACCGGCGTGGCGCCGTATCGCGGCTTCCTGCAGGAGCGGCGCGCCAGCGGCGCGAGCGGTCGCAACTGGCTGGTATTCGGCAATCGGCATCTGCGCGAGGATTTCCTCTACCAGACCGAATGGCGCGAAGCCCTGCAAGACGGCAGCCTGCACCGGCTCGATCTGGCGTTCTCGCGCGATTCGTCGCGCAAGATCTACGTGCAGGATCGCCTGCGCGAACAAGGCAAGGCGATCTGGGCGTGGCTGCAGGAGGGCGCGCAGTTGTATGTCTGCGGCGATGCCACGCAGATGGCGCGCGACGTCAACGACGCCGTCGTGTCGATTGCCGTCAGTCATGGCGGCTACAGCGCCGAGCGCGCCCGGGAATGGCTCAGCGAGCTGCTCACGCAGGGTCGCTACGCACGGGATGTGTACTGACATGGCGCCGCAGGTTTCCGAAGTCGAACACATCAAGGAACGCAGTCGTCAACTGCGCGGCACGATCGTCGAAAGCCTCGCCGATCCGACCACCGGCAGCGTCAGCGAGGACGACAACCGACTGCTCAAGTTCCATGGCAGCTATCAGCAGGACGATCGCGATCTGCGCGAGGAACGGCGCAAGCAGAAGCTCGAACCGCTGTATGCCTTCATGTTGCGCGCACGCTTGCCCGGCGGCGTGGTGACACCGGCGCAATGGCTGGTGTTCGACCAGCTCGCGCAGGATTACGCCAGCAGCGGTCTGCGCATCACCACGCGCCAGACCTTCCAGTGGCACGGCCTCCTCAAGCACAACCTCAAGCCGACGATCGCGGCCATCAACCACGCGCTCGCCAGCACGATCGCCGCCTGCGGTGACGTGTTGCGCAACGTGGTGGCCACACCGCTGCCCGAGCAGTCCTCGCTGCATGCGCAGGCGCTGGCATGGGCAAGCAAGCTCTCGGCCGAGCTCGCGCCGCAGACGAGCGCGTATCACGAGATCTGGCTCGACGGCGAGAAACTGGTCGGCGAAGCGCCGGTCGAGCCGCTCTACGGCAAGACCTATCTGCCGCGCAAGTTCAAGATCGGTCTGGCGATTCCGCCACTCAACGACATCGACGTGTTCGCCCAGGATCTGGGCCTGATCGCGATTGCCGAAGGTGGCGAGCTGGTCGGCTTCAACATCGCGGTCGGCGGCGGCATGGGCGCCAGCCATGGTGATCCGGCGACCTATCCTCGGCTGGCCGAAGTGATCGGCTTCGTGACCGCCGAGCAGTTGCGCGCGACCGCCGAGCAAGTGATCTGCATCCAGCGTGACTGGGGCGATCGCGCGGTGCGCAAGCATGCGCGGCTCAAGTACACGCTCGATGATCGCGGCACCGATGTGTTCAAGGCCGAGCTGGAAAAGCGCCTTGGCTTCGCACTGCAACCGGCGCGCGCCTTCCATTTCGATCACAACGGCGATCGTTACGGCTGGACCGAGGGCGAAGACGGCCGCTGGCATCTCACGCTCAAGATCGAATCGGGCCGCCTGCTCGATCGCGGCGAACGCCGCCTGCTCACCGGCATGCGCGAACTGGCCAAGGTGCATCGCGGCGACTTCCGCATGACCTGCAACCAGAACGTCATCATCGCCAATGTCGCGCCCGCCGAGCGTGCGCGCATTGACGCGATCGTCGCGGCACACGGCTTCGAGGACTACCAGCGGCAAAGCGGCATCCGCCGCCACGCCACGTCCTGCGTGGCGCTGCCGACTTGCGGTCTGGCGATGGCCGAGAGCGAGCGCTACCTGCCGACGATCCTGCAAAAGCTCGAAGGCCTGCTCGAACAGCATGGACTGCGCGATGCGCCGATCCTGTTGCGCCTGTCGGGCTGCCCGAACGGCTGCTCACGGCCGTATCTGGGCGAGATTGCCCTGGTCGGACGTGCGCCGGGTCGCTACGACCTGCGCCTGGGTGCGGATTTCCGCGGCCAGCGCATGAATCGGCCCTATCGCGAGAACATCGACGAGGCCGCGATCCTCGCCGCACTCGATCCGCTGTTCGCGCGTTACGCCGCCGAGCGCAAGGAAGGCGAGGGCTTCGGTGACTTTCTGCTGCGCGCGGGCGTGCTGCCCGATGAACCTGCACACCGCATTCCGATCGGAGTGGTCGCATGAACGCGCTGCCGGTATTCGCCGACGCCGCCAACGATCCGGGCAATCTCGCCGATCTCAACGACTGGCTCGCAGGACAGGACGCCGCACAGCGCGTCGCCTGGGCCTTGCAGAGCCTGCCGGGCGAGCACGTGCTGTCGACGAGCTTTGGCGCGCAGGCAGCGGCGATGTTGCACATGGTCACGCGCGAACGTGCCGACATCCCGGTGATCGTGGTCGATACCGGCTACCTGTTCCCGGAAACCTATCGCTTCGCCGACGAATTGGCCGAGCGCCTGCACCTCAATCTCAAGGTCTATCGCCCCGCCCTCGGCGCGGCCTGGATGGAAGCGCGCCATGGCCGGTTGTGGGAACAAGGACTGGACGGCATCGAGCGTTACAACCGCTTGAGCAAGGTCGAGCCGATGCAGCGCGCGCTCGAGGAACTGGGCGCGCAGACCTGGCTGTCGGGCCTGCGCCGCGTGCAGTCGGAGAGCCGAGCACACACGCCCTTCGTCGAATTGCGCAACGGTCGCTGGAAGCTGCATCCGCTCGCCGATTGGAGCGATCGCGACATCGGCATGTATCTGGCACGTCACGGCTTGCCCTACCACCCGCTGTGGGACGCCGGCTACGTGTCGATCGGCGATGTGCACACCACACAGCGCTGGGAGCCCGGCATGAAGGCCGAGGACACGCGCTTCTTCGGTCTGAAGCGCGAATGCGGCCTGCATCTGGAAATCTGAAGTCCTGCACGGGACGCGCGGCCATGGCCGCGCGTCTGGCCTGACTCAAGCGGCGTGAACCGCGCGCACCTTGGGCGTCTGCAGATCGCGCCAATGCGGCGCCTGCGGCCATTCGCCATCGAAAGCATCGTGATCGAAGGCACGGCGCACGTCGCGCCGATCGATCTGGCCTGCGAACTGGGCGATGAATTCGAGCGCGAAGTCACGCAGTACGCGATCACGACGCATCACGATCCAGGTGGTGCAAGTGGGGAACAGGCTGTCCGCGGGCAAGGCGCGCAGATCACCGGCGTCCTCGGGCAGCAAGGCCATTTCGGCGAGGATGCCAACGCCCAGTCCGGCACGCACGTAGGTCTTGATGAGATCGGCATCGCGTGCGGTGAAAGCGAGCCGCGGCTGCAGCCCGGCTTCGAGGAAGGCACGGCGCAGCGAGGATTCGGGCTTGAGCGAGGATTCGTAGCTCACCAACGGATAGGCGGCGAGTTCCTCGAGCGTGGGCGCACGTTGCAGGTCAGCCAGCGGATGATTGCGCGGCACCAGCACGACACGCTCCCAGCGATAGGCAGGCAAGGCGAACCCCTTGACCGGTGCGGTACCCGCGCTGCTGACCACGGCCAGATCGGTCTGGCCATGCTCGAGCACTTCGAGGATTTCGCTGTCATCGCCCGGCTGCAGGTGCACGCTCACGTGCGGATAGCGACGCTTGAGCGAGGCGATCGGCGTGGGCAGCGCAAAGCGTGCCTGAGTGTGGGTGGTGGCGATGCGCAGCTCGCCGTGATCCTCGTTGCGCAGATTGGCAGCCAGCGCACGGATGTTGGCGGCTTCGGCGAGGATCACGCGTGCGCGTGAAATCACCTGACGGCCGGCCGGGGTGATCGATTCGAGGCTCTTGCCCTTGCGCGCGAACAACTGGAAGCCGAGCTCGTCTTCGAGCTGCTTGAGCTGCTTGCTGATGCCGGGCTGGGTCGCGTGCACACGCTCGGCAGCGAGCGTGATGTTGAGGCCGGAATCGGCAATCGCGGCAAGGTAACGCAGTTGGGTCAAATTCATGGTGATCGGCTCACAGGCGGTCGCAATCGGGAAGGCGTGATGAAGGCGTGCGTGGTGATGCAACACATGAGCTTGCATTTGTCGAAACGTTTCATCGCTTTCCCCTGGTTGATGCCGCGACCTGCGGCCATATTCCCGCGCAGCATATCGAACTTTTGTTTGGCCGTCTAGACGCCCATGAATGCAACATGCCGGGGCGGCATAAGGCGAAAAGCTCTGTTCATTTGTCCGTCTGCAGGCACCAGCGTAGGGTCAGGCCACCCCCAATTCCGTGCTGGCCGACCCAATGTCGCTGTTCCCGCTATTCGCCGACCTGCAGCAACGTCCCGTCCTCGTGGTCGGCGGCGGCATGGTGGCCGAGCGCAAGGTCGAGGCCCTGCTCAAGGCCGGCGCACAGGTCACGGTCGGTGCGCCGGAACTCGCAGCCGGCCTCGTCCGACTGCGGGATGCCGGCCGCATCACGCACCATGCGGAGCCGTATCGCGAGGCGTGGCTCGACGGCGTCTGGCTGGTCGTTGCCGCGACCAGCGATGTCGTGGTCAATCGTCTGGTCGCGGCCGCCGCCGCCGCGCGCCGCATCTTCGTCAACGTCGTCGATGATGCGCAGTTGTCGAGCTTCCATGTGCCGGCAGTGATCGATCGCGCACCGTTGACGATCGCGATTTCCTCGGGCGGCGCGGCGCCGATGTTCGCGCGCTTGCTGCGCGAACGGCTCGAGGCCACGCTCGACCACGCACTCGGGCCGCTGGCCGCACTCGCCGCGCGCTTTCGCAAGCGCATTCGCGCACGACACGCCGCGCCGGCCGCAAGGCGCGCGTTCTACGAACGCCTGTTCAATGGCCCGGTTGCCGATCTGCTGCGTCGCCAGCAGCCGCTGCAGGCCGAGGCCGCGCTGGCCGCGAGCCTGCGCGAAACCGTCGCTCCCGTGCGCGGCTCGGTGGTGCTGGTGGGTGCCGGCCCGGGCGATCCCGGCCTGCTCACGCTCAAGGCATTGCGCGCGCTCAACGAGGCCGATGTGATCCTGCACGACCGATTGGTCAGCTGCGAAATTCTCGAACTCGCGCGCCGCGATGCCATCCGCATCGAGGTCGGCAAGGAAGCCGGCCGCCATCACACCACGCAAGACGGCATCCATGCGCTCATGCTCGAGCATGCACGCGCCGGCCAGCGCGTGGTGCGACTCAAGGGGGGTGATCCCTTCGTGTTCGGCCGCGGCGGCGAGGAGCTCGAATTCCTGCGCGATCACGACATCGCTTTCGAAGTGGTACCCGGAATCACCGCGGCCGTCGCCTGCGCCGCCTACGCCGGTGTGCCGCTCACCCATCGCGATCATGCGCAATCGCTGCGTCTGGTCACCGCACATTGCCAGTCCTCGCTCGACACGCTCGACTGGGTCGCACTCGCGCAGGAACGCCAGACACTCGCGGTCTACATGGGCGTGGGCGAACTCGCAGCGTTGCGTGATCGCCTGCTCGAACACGGCCGCGCCGCCGGCACCCCGTTCGCCTTGATCGAAAACGGTTCGCGCGCGCAGCAGCGCGTGATCGTCGGCACGCTGGCGCAGCTTCCCGAGCAGGCGCATCGGCATGCCGTGCGCTCGCCAGCCTTGCTGATTCTCGGCGAGGTCGCTGCGCTGGCGACTCGCCTGCACTGGTTCGGCGCCGCCCCACTGGGCGTCGATCCGCACACGCCGTGCGATGCGCTGGCGAGTCTGCCGCTGCGCACGCAAGCCGCTGCCGATGAAGACCTCGGCCGAATGCGATGTCGGGCCGCCTGAAGCCGCATCGATCCCTTCACTTCCTCTCCACAAGATTTTCGCCGCAAGCCACAGGACATCGTCATGATCTACAACAACATCCTCGACACCATCGGCAACACCCCGATCGTCAAACTGCACCGCGTCGCACCCAAGCATGTCGACCTCTACGTCAAGGTCGAAGCCTTCAATCCGGGCGGTTCGGTCAAGGATCGCCTCGGTATCGGCGTGATCCTCGACGCCGAGCGCAAGGGCCTGCTCAAGCCCGGTGACACCGTGATCGAAGCGACCTCGGGCAATACCGGCGTCGCGCTGGCGATGATCTGCGCCGCGCGCGGCTATCGCTTCGTCGCGGTGATGACCGAAACCTTTTCGCAAGAGCGGCGCAAGGCGATTCGCGCCTACGGTGGCAAGGTGATCCTCACCACCGCCGCCGAGCGCGGTGTGGGCATGGTCAAGCGCGCCGAGGAACTGGCAAAGAAGCACGGCTGGTTCCTCGCCCGCCAGTTCGAGAACGAAGCCAATCCGGCCTATCACCGCAGCACCACCGCAGCCGAGATCCTGCGTGATTTCGCCGGTCGTCGCCTCGACTATTTCGTCTCCGGCTGGGGCACGGGCGGCACGCTCACCGGCGTCGGCGAAGTGCTGCGCACGGCGCGGCCAGACGTCAAGATCATCGCCACCGAACCGGTCAATGCCGCGCTGCTTTCGGGCAACAGCTGGAACCCGCACAAGATCCAGGGCTGGACGCCCGACTTCCTGCCCGGCGTGCTCTCGCGCACGGTTGCGCATGCGATCGAGCCGGTCGATGAAGTGATCGCACGCGACACCGCGCGACGTCTGTCGGCCGAGGAAGGCATCTTCGTCGGCCTGTCCTCGGGCGCGACGCTCGCCGCCGCGCTCAAGGTCGCGCAAACCGCGCCGCAAGGCTCGGTGCTGCTGGCGATGCTGCCCGATACCGGCGAGCGTTACCTCTCCACCTTCCTGTTCGAAGGCGTCAACGAAGGTTCGGACGACGAGTGGCTCGCCTCGCTCGATGCACCGAAGAAGAACGCGGCCTGAAACCAGGGGCTGCGCCACGCAAGATAACGACTTGAATCGATCACGCAGGTGATTGATTCGTCGGAGACGAGTCCGGGCATGTACCGGACTCGTCGAGCTGAAGAAGTCCAGGATGGACTTTTTCAGCACCCTGTTGATGGCCCGACGCATGCGTCGGGCCCTTCGTTTCAGCGAACCTCACCGCGGCGCTCGCTCAATCTTGCGGGGTCCACTCGCTGCGCAATTCTTCGTCGCCGCAACTCGCCCAGATCTTGATCCGACCTGCAGTCACGCTGGTCGTCACCCGCACCTGCGGATCGCCCCAGACGAGCTTTCTCAGATCGCCCTTGGCTGCCTCGACGATCCGCTCGAGCGTCGGGCTGTCACTGCCGGTGGGTGAGCCCAAGGTCTGATGCGCATTGCGCAGCGCCTGCTGCGCGGCCTCGATGCACTGTGCCGCGCTCTTGCCGCCCGCTTCACCCGTGGCAAACAGCGGGCAGGCCAGCAGGATCAGAAACATCGGTCGTGCGATGCACTTGCCGCTCATTGCCGATCTCCCGGAATCAGCACATTACCGACTCGATGATAGCGGGCTTTGCCGAACGTGCTGTGCCCGACCCGCAATGAAAACGGGCGCCGCAGCGCCCGTTTTCCTGCTTGCGATGCGATCCCGCAGGATCGCCTGAATCAGGCCGACTTCTTCCACTGCCCCAGCGCGGCGAGACCGTTGTCGCGTGCGCGCGCGAACACGGTTTTCTGCGCATCGGCGAAGTTGGCCTGCATGTCCTTGGCCCACAGCTTGAGCGCTGCCGACTGCATGGCGCGGCCGTAGGAGAAAGACAGCGGCCACGGGTGCGGGCCCATCTGGTTCATCGCGTTGAGGTGCGCGGTGGCCTGCTCGTCGCTCTGGCCGCCGGAGAGGAACACGATGCCCGGCAGTGAAGCCGGCACGGCCGCCTTGAGGCAGCGGATCGTTGCCTCGGCGACTTCCTCGACATCGGCCTGATCGGGGCAGTCCTTGCCCGAAACGACCATGCTCGCCTTGAGGATCGTGCCTTCGAGCAGCACGTTCTGCTCGTAAAGCGCGCCGAACAGCGAACGCAGCGTGGCTTCGGTGACTTCGTAGCAGACATCGATGTCGTGATCGCCGTCCATCAGCACTTCGGGCTCGACCATCGGCACGATGCCCGCTTCCTGGCACAGCGCGGCGTAGCGCGCGAGCGCATGCGAATTGGCTTCGATGCAGGTGCCGCTGGGCGTGTCTTCGCCGATGGTGATGACCGCACGCCACTTGGCGAACTTGGCACCAAGCCTGGCGTATTCGGCGAGTCGCTCACGCAGGCCATCGAGACCCTCGGTGACCAGCTCGCCCGGGAAACCGGCCAGCGGCTTGGCGCCGAGATCGACCTTGATGCCGGGCAGGATGCCGGCGTCGAGCATGATCTTGGTGAAGGGCACGCCGGCCTTGGTGGCCTGACGAATGGTTTCGTCGTAGAGGATCGCGCCGGAGATGTGCTCGCCCAGCTTGGGCGCGGTCAGCAACATCTCGCGATACGCGCGACGGTTTTCTTCGGTATTGGGCACATTGACCGAATCGAAGCGCTTCTTGATCGTCGCGGTCGATTCGTCGATGGCAATGATGCCCTTGCCGGGTGCAACCATCGCCTGGGCGATGCTTTCAAGCTCTTCGATGCTCATCAAGAACTCCGTAATGGGAAATCGGGGCGCCGTGTGCGCTGAAACAACCGACGATTATAAGCCAGTTGCCCGCGCGCTTCCTGTCGCCGACGCCGCGGCCGTGCCACCAATCGCCGCAAGCTCGAAATCCAGCCGAACGGCACTCAGCGCCCGGGCGGGCGGGCGATCGCCGGCCCGATCACCGGGGGTGGCAGGCGCGCAGCATCGGTATCGACACCGAGCAGACGCCCTTCATTGTCGGCCAGCCACAGGCGGTGGTGCTGCGCATCCAGATCGGCGGCGCCAATCACGCGCAGATCGCTGCGCATCGCCATCGAGGCAGCCCAGCGCGGCGCGCCCGCGGGATCGCGCATCAACTGGTAGCGCGCGATCGCCCCGCTGCCCGCCGCATAGGCACCACTGCCACTGCCGTCATCGATCAGTGCGTAGTAATCGATGCCGAAGTCGGGCAGGTCGTAGAGCGTCCTGAGCTTGGGATCGTAGGCGTAGATCCGCGCCGGCGCGGTGCCCTGGACCAATTGCAAACCCACGCCCGGCAGATCCAGCGCGTGGTAGCCACCGGAGCTTTCGACCGGGAACTGGAGGCTCGTCCATTCCTTGCCGGGCACGCGATCGAGCGCGACCACGGTGCTGTTCCAGGTACCGACCAGCGCATGCGTCGCAGTGGCATCGACTTGGAAGGCATGCAGATTCAGGCGGCGACCGGTGATCGCGCGCAGATCGATCGTCTCTTCGGCCTCGAGCGTGGGCCAATGCCAGCGCTTGAGCGTGCCGTCGGACGAACTCGACCACAGCGCATCGCCCTGTACCTGCAACTGGTTGACGAGAAAATCATGACCCCGCGAGCGCCACTGCACGGTCATGTCGGGCAGTCGCCAGATCGCCAGCGTGCGATCGTCGGAGGCGCTCGCCAAATGGCCGGCATCGCCCACCAGGGCGGTCACGCCGTCGGCGTGCAGCGGATGGTGGCTCACCTTGCCGTCGACCAGCGCATGGATCGCGCCATCGCGCGAGCCGACATAGACCGCATGGGTCGCCGCATCGACGTGCACGGCCCAGGCCTCGCTCTTGCCGATCACGTGTTCGGCAGCAATCGGCAAGGTGCCATAGTCGAACTGGCGCAGGCTGTGACTGATCACGTCGAGCACGAGCACGCCTTGGCCATCGATGAAGGTCATGCCTCGTTCGAGCTTGATGTCGGCATACCGTTCTTCGAGCAGGGCCCCCTCGCGCCACAGCGCCACACCACTGTCACCGGCAAGCAGCAGGGTCGGATAATCGGCTACCCAGGCCAGCGCCTGCGCGCCGCCCTGCAACGAGAACGAACGCCGCGGCGCGCTCTCGTCGAGCGCGAACACGTGGACCTCGGGACCGCTGGTCGCCACTGCGACGCGTGCCGGCAGGTCGAGCACGCGCAGGTCACGCACCTGGCCGGCATCGAGCGGCTGGTCGAGCACCTGCACGGCATCTCTCGTGCGATAGACATGCATGCGCGCCGCGCCGCGCGTGGCGACCGCAATCCAGTCGCGCGAGAGTGCAACCGATGACGCCGTGCCTTCGGCGGGCAGACGAGACACACTGCGCGTGGTTTCGCCCTCGATCCGGTAGACGACGAGATCGCCACCCGCGACAGCCACCAGTGTATGTGCGTCGGGCGCCAGCCACAGGCGCGCCTCGCGCTCGATTTCGGCCGGCAGCTTCGTCAGCGTCTGACTGCTGCCTTCGATCGGATCGATCGACAAAAGGGCGTCGCCTTCGATGACGGCGAGGCGACCCGCATCGAGCGGGCCGAGCAGGCGTCGTCCGGCCGGCAGGTCGACGCGACTGGTGACACCTTCGCCGCGCACGCGTTGCAGGTACCAGCCGTTGGCCGCGCCGAGCACGACGGTATCGTTGACGCGCAACAGAATCCCGCGCGCATCGATCGGCACATTCGTCGAGGAGGCTGCGCGCAGCCATTGCGTGGGTTGGCTCGCTGATTGCGGCAGCGCGCCGGGCTCGGCGCTGGAACCCGGTAGAGCCGGAACTGCGGCCGTGTTGCCGGCCACGGAAGTGTCCGCAGGTGGCGAGCGCAGCAAGGCCCAGGCGATCGCGGCGACGAGCAACACGCCAGCGGCAAGCGCAGCGAGGCCAAGCGGTCGCCTGTTGCGCATCGCCAACGGCACCCGGGCGCTGGCCACCTGCCAGAACATGCCGAGCCTGCGGCGCAAGCCCGCATGCCACTTGCCGCTGTGCGCCTGACTCAGGCGCGTGGCCGCTTCGATGGGCGCGGGCGCAGCTCGGCGCGTCGGCGCCGGCACCGCCGCCTGTTGCGTGGGCATCGCGCCGAGCGCCATCGCGAAATCGGCGACGCTGGCAAAGCGCCGCGTCGAATCGGTGGCCAAGGCACGGGACAATGCGTCGACCGCAGCGGGCGGCGTTCCCGCCGGCAGGCGCGTGACGAGTTTCTCGGTGACGCGACCGATGCCATCGAGCGTGACTTCGCCCAGCGAGTGCGCATCGCGCAGCGGTTGGCCACTGAGCATCTCGGCCACCACCAACGCCAGCGCGTACTGATCGGTCGCAGCACTCACCGGGTAGCCATAGAACTGCTCGGGCGCGAAATAGCGCGGTGTGCCAATCACATGACCAGTCTGGGTCAGCGAGCCACTGCTCTCGGTTTCATCGAGCGGCCGTGCAATGCCGAAGTCCAGCAGCTTGACGCGCTCGAGCGAACCGGCACGCGTGATGAACACATTCTCGGGCTTGAGATCACGATGCACGACGTTGTGGTCATGTGCAGCCATCAGCGCATCGGCCACGCCGCGCGTGATCATCATCGTGCGTTGCCAGCCGATGCCCTGCGGCGAGCGCGCCAGTTCCGCCGCCAGCGTTTCGCCGTGCAGGTACTCCATCACGTAGTACGGCACGCCACCGGGTGCGATGTCGAAATCATGGACTTCGACGATATTGGGATGACGCACTTCGGCCAGGAGCCTGGCTTCGCGCAGGAAGCGCTCGCCGAAGGTCGGATCACCCAGGCCCGGCAACAGCAGCTTGACCGCCACCGGATGGCCGAGCGTGACGTGACGCCCCATGAGCACCACGCCCATGCCGCCACGACCGATCACCTCGACCAGTTCGAACTTGCCGAAGCTGCGACCGACGAACACGCTTGCGTCGGCGTACTGCACCGCACCGCCACACTGCAGGCACTTGGCCTCGCCACCACTGGCGAGGCTGCCGCATTGGCTGCAGATGCGGTAGTCCATCAGCGCACCCCGCGTCCGGTCCGGCGGTCAGTTGTCCGACCTGAACTCATGCTGGCGCCCCCTGCAGCGCGCTCACCTCATCGGTCTTCCCAGCCGAGCTTGTCGATCGCGCAAGGCTTCATCATCGCGCTGCGCGCATCGGCATCGGCCGGTGAGTTGAACGGAAAGATCAACCAGCTGAACACGCGGCCGCGTGCGGAATTGGCCACCGTCGGCTCGAAGCGCATGTGCTTGGCCATGCTCTGCGCAATCTTGCCGAGATCGCCCGCGGGCACCACGCGCTGCACCTTGATCTGGCTGGTGCTGCCGTTCTTGTCGACCACGAACGACACCGCCGCGCAGCCGGGCGTGTTGATGTTCTTGGCGATGTTGGGCACATCGGCCTCGACCGAGCTGTTGATCAACACCCAGTAGTCGGCGAGCTTGTCGGGCACCACCACCTTGGGCGCATCGATCGACTGGGCGCTCGCGCCTGCGGCCACCGACAAGGCCAGAGTCATGAAGGCGAGACGTTTCATTGACGTACTCCTCGCAACAAGGGATGACGATCTTGATGAGGTCATTCTAAACCCCGCGGGCCACGCAAAAGGCGAATGCCTGACCAATCTCGGCAACCGCCTGCGAAAAGTCCAGCGCTACAACTCGCTCAGACCCTCGACCACGCCGCCATCGCCCAGCCGCAGCAGTTTGAGCGTATTGGTGCCGCCCAAGCGCCCGGTGTGGTCGCCGGTCGTCACCAGCACGCGGTCACCCGCGCTCAGATGCCCAAGCGCGAACAGATGCGCAAGCGCATCGCGCACGGCCTGCGTCGGTCCGGCGCCGCGCGCGTCGAAATCGACCGGATTGACGTCACGGTAGAGCAGCATGCGCCGGCGTGCGGCGGCGTTGCGCGACAGCGCATAAATCGGAACGGTGGAACGAAATCGCGACAGCCACTGCGCCGTCGCTCCGCTTTCGGTCAGCGCGACGATCGCGCGCACGCTGATCTGGCCGGCGAGGAACATCGCCGCGAGCGCAATCGCCTGGTCGGCGCGATCGAGGCGATGCGTGCCCGGGTCGAGATCCTCCACCGGCAGGAACTGGCGCTCGGCGCCCAGACATACCCGGCGCATTGCCGCGACCGCGAGCGCCGGGTGCTTTCCCGCTGCGGTCTCCTGCGACAACATGACCGCATCAGTACCGTCGATCACCGCATTGGCGACATCGAGCACTTCGGCGCGCGTGGGAATCGGCGATTCAACCATCGACTGCATCATCTGCGTGGCAGTGATGACGATGCGACTGCCGCGCAGCGCATCGCGAATGATCTTCTTCTGCAGACCCGGCAATTCGGCGTCGCCGATTTCCACGCCCAGATCGCCGCGCGCGACCATCACCGCATCGGCGGCCTCGACGATCTCGGCGAGGTTGTCGATCGCCTCGGCGCGCTCGATCTTGGCCACCAGTGCGGCATCGCCACCGGCCTCGCGCAAGAGCGCACGCGCAGTCTCGATGTCCTGCGCGGTCTTGACGAAGGACACGGCGAGAAAGTCCACACCCAGTTCGGCGGCCAAGCGGATGTCATTGCGATCCTTGTCCGACAACGCCGCGACGGTGAGGCCGCCGCCGAGCCGATTGATGCCCTTGCGATCGGACAGGCGGCCACCGGCAAGCACCACGCACTCGACACGCGCCTCGCCGACGTCGACCACTTCGAGCGACACCAGACCATCATCGAGCAGCAGCACGTCACCGGGTTTGACGTCGCGCCACAGGTCCAGATACGACACACCCACGTGCGTGACATCACCGGGCGGCGCATCGGCCCGGCAGTCGAGCGTGAACGCAGCGCCCGACACCAGTTCGACCGGACCGGCAGCGAAATGCTCGATGCGGATCTTGGGCCCCTGCAGGTCGGCGAGAATGCCGACTTCAATCGCCAGTTCCTGCGCTGCCGCGCGCACCGCAAGCGCGCGCGCGCGGTGGTCATCGGCGCTGCCGTGGGAAAGATTCAGGCGCACCACGTTGACGCCTTCGACAAGCACCTTGAGCAGCGCACCGGGCGCATCCGTGGCGGGCCCGAGCGTGGCAATGATCTTGGTGCGGCGCAGTTGTTCTTCCACGTGTCGTCCCGTGCGTTGCTGGTGTGAGCCCCGATCATACGCGAGCAGGCCGAGCGCATTGACGCATCGGCGTGATGCGGATGGTTCTGCAATCAGGCGGACGCAGCCCGATGCTGGCGCACGAAGGTGATGAATGCCTCGCTCGGCAATGCCGGCGACCACAGAAAACCCTGACCGAACTCGCATCCGAAGGCGCGCAGACGTGCCAATGCCTCGGCGCTTTCTATCCCTTCGGCAGTCGCCTGCAGACCCAGACCATGGGCCATCTCGATGATCGTGCGCACCAGCCCCTCTTCCTGCGTGCCCGCGCCCAGCTGGCGCACGAAGGACTGGTCGATCTTGAGCGAATGCAGGGCGAAGCGCTGCAGGTAGGCCAGGTTGGAGTAGCCGGTACCAAAATCATCGATCGTGACGTGCACGCCGAGCGCGCCGAGGCGCCTGAGCACCTCGACGAGATCGGGCGTGTCGGCAAAGGTCGATTCGGTCAGTTCCAGCTCGAGCCCCCCCGGCGCGAGCGCGTTCGCCGCGAGCGCATCGCGAACCGCGGCCTCGAGATTGCCGCGGCGAAACTGCAATGGCGAGACGTTGACCGAAACAGTCAACGCGCCGAGCCCGATGCGGCGCCACTCGCTCACTGCAGCGCAGGCTTGTTGCAGCACCCAGGCGCCGATCTCATGAATCAGGCCGCTGCGCTCGGCCACCGCGATCAAACGATGCACCGACACCGCTTCATTTTCCGGCCGCGGCCAGCGCAACAGCGCTTCGGCGCCGACCACGCGTCCGCCGGCAAGTTCGAACTTGGGCTGGAAGTGCACTTCGAGCTCGTTGCGGGCGAGCGCGGCGCGCAGTCCCGAGGCGATCTGCAGGTGCTCGATGATGCCCTGATTCACGCTGGCATCGAAGAAGCGGAACGCATTGCGCCCAGCGTCCTTGGCCTGATACATCGCCAGATCCGCGTGCTTGAGCAGCACCGCAGGGTCGTTGCCATCGCGCGGTGCCAACGCGATGCCGAGCGAGGCCGTGATCGGCACTTCCACGCCCTCGAGCTGGAACGGCTCGCTGAGCGCCTGCATGATTCGCGTCGCGGTTTCGGCTGCTGCACGCTCGTCTTCGAGATCGCCGAGCACGATGAGGAATTCATCCCCCGACATGCGTGCGGCCATGTCGGTGCCGCGCACGGCCATGCGCAAGGCGTCGCCGACCTTGCACAGCAAGGCGTCGCCGACGGCGTGACTGAGTGAATCGTTGATGGTCTTGAAATTGTCCAGATCGAGAAACATCACCGCGATCAGCTCCTGGCCCCGGCGCGGCTTGCCCAGGAGGTACTGCAACTGATCCATCGCCAACGTGCGGTTGGGCAGACCGGTGAGACTGTCGTGGCGGGCCATGAGCGCGATGCGCTCGCGCGAGGCCTGCAGGGCGAGTTTCTCCGACTCCAGCCGCAACAGGTTGCGCGACAGATCACCCGCGAGCAGCCACATGAAGAAGCCCGAGAAGGCAATGATCAGGCCCATTGCGAACGGCCGGCGCCAATTGAGCGGTCGCGGCACGCTGAGCGCGATGCCCGCCTCATGCAGGAAATAGAGCGCGATCAGCGCCGCCAGCATCAGCACCACCAGCACGACCAGCAGCTTGCGTGAGCCGAACATGCCTGCGAACACCAGCAGCGCGGGGAACGCGAGCGGCGCTTCGTCATAAAGCCCTTGATCCACTGCCATGAGTGCCGTGAGCCCGATCAGCAGTGCGGCGATCGTCCATGCCGCTGCCAGTTCGAGCCGATCCCGCTGATTCCAGCGGTAGGCCAACAGCAACATCGCGATCAGGCCGAGGTCGAGAACCAGATTGATCCAGGTGCCGCGCGTCAGATTGGTCAGACAGAAGATTGCCAGCGCGACGATCACCAGCCAGATGATCTGGCGCAGTCGGGCCTTTTGCAGGGCCAGCACCCTGTCCGGTCGCAGGTTCGAAAAGCGCCGCTCGGCCATGGCGTTCAAGCGCGAGGGCTGAGTCAGACCCGAGCGGGGAGTCGCTCGATCCGTCGCACGATCCCCATTGCTCCCTCCCCGAGGCTTTCCGGCCGGCGAAGTGCAGCCTAACTGCTTGTCTTTACGCTGACAAACCGAGGGCAATTGTCCGGTATGGGACGTCGCGCCGTATTGCCGGAACATTCAGATTGCCTGCAATTAGATTGTGTACAATCCAATGTCATGAACAAGGTCACGGAACAAGCGTCGGGGTCTTTGCTGCACCTCGACGAACAACTCTGCTTCGCGCTGTACGCCGCCTCGCGGGCGATGACGGCGGCCTACCGGCCGCTGCTCGAACCACTCGATCTCACCTATCCGCAATACCTCGTGTTGCTGGTGCTGTGGGAGGTCGAGGCCTGCAACGTGCGCGAACTCGGGGAACGCCTGCAACTCGACTCCGGCACGCTCACGCCCTTGCTCAAGCGCATGCAGGCGGCGGGGCTGGTCACGCGCCGGCGCCTGCGCAGCGATGCCCGCGTGGTCGAGATCCGCATCACGCAAGCAGGCCGTGCCCTGCATGCGCGCGCACTGGAAATCCCGGCCTGTCTGATCCGCCACAGTGGTCTGTCCGCACAGAACCTGACCGAGCTGCGTGGCAGCCTCACCCGCTTGACCGGCTCATTGTCGAGCCCACCTGAAGGAGCCATCCGATGAAACTCAGCAAGATCCTCTACACCGCAACCGCAACCGCCAAGGGCGGCCGCAATGGTCACATCCAGAGCAGCGATGGCGTGCTCAAGGCCGACCTCAAGGTACCCAGGGAAATGGGCGGCCCGGGCGGCGCCGCCACCAATCCGGAACAACTGTTCGCGGCGGGCTATGCCGCCTGCTTCGAGGGCGCGGTGCGCCTGGTCGCCGGCCAGAAGAAGGTCGAGGTTCCGGCCGATACCCACGTGGTCGCCCATGTCGGCATCGGCCCGCGCGAGCCGACCGGGTTCGGCATTGCGGTCCAACTCGACGTGCACCTTCCCGGCATCGAGCGCAAGCTCGCCCAGGACATCGTCGATACCGCGCACCGCGACATCTGTCCCTACTCGCATGCCACGCGCGGCAACGTCGATGTGACGATCAAGCTCGCCTGAGCGCAACCGCGGCGGAAAGCGGCACTCCGTCACGTTATGCCGATGCGGCCTTGGACAGTCGCAACAGTCGATCCCATGATGCGCGCCGTCGCACTCGCGCGGCGCCACCATCGGATCTACCGACATGTCCTTGTCTGCCCTGATTCGCGCTGTCGCATTGCTTGCGTTTGCCTGTGCCGCAAGCAACCACGTCCACGCCGCGTCCGAATGCGCAACCGCCTGGAGTGCGTCAACCGCCTACAACGGCGGCGATGTCGCCAGCCAGAATTCGGTCAACTATCGCGCCAACTGGTGGACGCAAGGGGATGAACCAGCGTCCCACAACGGCGCGCCCGGATCGGGCCAGCCATGGACTGTCGTGGAAGCCTGCGAAGGCGATGGCGGCGGCGGCAACGAACCGCCCGATCCGATCTTCCGCAACGGCTTCGAAGGCCTCGCCGCGGGCTTCGTGTTCAGTCCCTACAAGGACGTCACGATCAACATGGACTGGAACACCAACAAGATCCGCAGCAGCGTGCTCGGCAGCCCCCTGCCGCTGGTCGGCAGCGGTGGTCTGATTCCGCAGCACACACCCGGTCTGCAGACGGTCACGCTGGCCTTCGCCACCGGCCAGTGCGGCAGCGAGAACTGGGGCGGCATCGCGCCGCAGGCATTTGCCGATGCCAATATTCCCGCACTGGTCGACGCCGGCATCGACTACATCATCGCCACCGGCGGCGCAGCAGGCGCCTTCAACTGCGCCGACGCGCAGCAATTCGAAGCCTTCATCACGCGCTATGCGAGCGAGCGCCTGCGCGGCATCGACTTCGACATCGAGACCGGACAGACCCCTGCACAGATCCAGTCACTGGTGGCCGTCGCCGCGGCGGCGCAGGCCAATCACCCGCAACTGCGCTTCTCCTTCACGCTGGCCACGCTCGCTGCTTCCGACGGCAGTTACGGCGGACTCAACAGCACGGGCGCAACCACCGTGCAGGCGATTCAGGCGTCGAGCCTCAGCAACTACACCGTCAACCTCATGGTGATGGACTACGGCGCGACCGGCCCCGGCGTGTGCGTGGTGGTCGATGGCCAGTGCGACATGGGCGCCTCCGCAATTCAGGCGGCGGTCAATCTCATGCACACCTGGAATGTGCCGATCGACAAGATCGAACTGACGCCGATGATCGGTCTCAACGACGTGGTCAGCGAAACCTTCACCGATACCGATGTCGATACGGTGATGGCCTATGCGCGCGACAACGGCCTTGCCGGCGTGCATTTCTGGTCGCTCGACCGCGACACGCCCTGCGCGGCACCGACCGGCAATGCGTCTCCGATCTGCAATTCGGTCGAAGGTACCCAGCCGCTGCAGTACACGCTGCGTTTCCTGCAGCATCTGCCGTAGCGACAGGCACCGCCGATCGGTTTCAAGGTCGCAGCAGCGCCGGCAACTGCGCCGGCGCGTCAGCGATCACATCAGCCTGCGCCGCGCGCAATTCCGCGACGCTGCCAAAACCCCAGGCCACGCCGATCGCGCGCACGTGGTTGGCGTGCGCGCCGTCGATGTCGAAGCGGCGATCGCCGATCATCACGGCGTCGCCTGACGCGCAGGAAAAATCCGCGAGCGCCTGCGCGATCATCGTGGCCTTCTCGCTGTGCGCACTACCCTGCGCAGGCGAGTAGGTCGCCTGGAAACAGGTGCCAAATGGCAGGTGGTCGACGATGCGCTGCGCATACGGCGCGGCCTTGGTCGTCACCACCGCGAGCTGCGCGCCGTGCGCGGCGATTTGCGTGACGACCTCGGCGATCCCCGCATACACCGCATGTTCGCGCCAACCGACCGCATCGAAGCGCTCGCGATAGAGTGCCACCGCCTGTTCGGTCCGCGCCGGGTCATCACCGAGCAGGCGCGGAAAGCTTGCCCGCAGCGGCGGGCCGATCCAATCACGCAGCGCTTCGCGCGGCGGAACCGGCGCACCGAGTGTACTCAGCGCATGTTCGACCGAAGCGGTGATGCCCTGCTCGGAGTCGATCAGGGTGCCGTCGAGATCGAAGAGCACGAGCCTCAAGCGCGCGCTTCCAGCGCGGCCACGGCGGGCAGGACCTTGCCTTCGAGGAATTCGAGGAAGGCGCCGCCGCCGGTGGAAATGTAGGAGACGCGCTCGCTCACGCCATATTTCTCGATTGCCGCGAGCGTGTCGCCACCCCCTGCAATCGAGAACGCCGACGAGGCCGCAATAGCCTGCGCGAGGCTGCGCGTGCCATTGCCGAAGGCGTCGAACTCGAACACGCCGACCGGGCCATTCCACACCACCGTGCCGGCCTTGGCGATCAGCGCGGCATAGCGCGCGCTGGTTTGCGGGCCGATGTCGAGGATCATGTCCTCATCGGTCACCGCATCGACCTTGCGAATCGTCGCCGGCGCATCGGCGGCAAAGGCCGGCGCGACGATCACGTCGGTCGGTACCGGCACCTCGGCGCCGCGCGCCTTGGCGTCGGCGATGATCTTCTTCGCGATATCGAGCAGATCCGCCTCGAACAGCGACTTGCCGACCTTGTGGCCAGAGGCGGCGATGAAGGTGTTGGCGATGCCGCCACCGACGATGAGCTGATCGACCTTGTTGACGAGATTCTCGAGCAGACTCAGCTTGGTCGAGACCTTGGAGCCGGCGACGATCGCGAGCAGCGGCCGCGCCGGCTGTTCGAGCGCCTTCGCCAGCGCATCGATCTCGGCCATCAGCAAGGGACCGCCCGCGGCCACCTTGGCAAAGCGGATCGCGCCATGGGTGGAGGCCTGCGCACGATGCGCGGTGCCGAAGGCATCCATCACGAACACATCGCACAGCGCCGCGTATTTCTTCGCCAGCGCCTCGTCGTCCTTGCCCTCGCCGACGTTCATGCGGCAGTTCTCGAGCAGCACGATTTGGCCGGGCGCCACCGTCACGCCATCGAGCCAGTCGCGCACGAGCGGTACCTCGCGGCCGAGCAATTGCGACAGGCGCTGCGCCACCGGCGCCAGGGAATCTTCGGCACTCCACACGCCTTCCCTGGGCCGACCCAGATGCGAGGTCACCATCACTGCGGCGCCCTTGTCCAGCGCGAGCCGGATCGTCGGCAAGGCGGCGAGGATGCGCGTTTCGGAGGTGATGTGGGCACTGCCGTCGGCAGCGTGCTCGATCGGCACGTTGAGATCCTCGCGGATCAACACGCGTTTGCCGGCGAGGTCGAGATCGGTCATGCGGAGGATGGCCATGGCGCAGTTTCCAAGCGTGGAAACTTGCCATTACAACGGCGCCGCGGGCGCGACGCAATGGGCGGCTTGTGCGGGCGGGACGCTCGCGCTGAAAATCGGGAATCGCGAATCGAGGAACATCATGAGTGAACATCGCGCAACCGTTGCGTGGCAACGCGAGGCCGGCACAGACTTCCGCCGCGGTCGCTACTCGCGTCGGCACCAGTGGCAGTTCGATGGTGGCGCGGTGATCGCCGCTTCACCGTCGCCGGCCGTGGTGCCGGCACCGTGGTCGGACGCGAGCGCGGTCGATCCCGAGGAAGCCTTCGTCGCCGCACTCGCGAGCTGCCACATGCTGTGGTTCCTGTCGCTCGCCGCCGAGCGCGGCTGGCTGATCGAGACCTACGAGGATGCTGCGCTCGGCAAGCTCGAGCGCATCGCACCGGAGCGCCACGCAATCACCGAAGTGACGCTCAGACCGCGCATCGCATTTGCCGGCACGAAGCCAACTGCTGCCGACATCGCCGCGCTGCACGAGCGCGCGCACGAGCGCTGCTTCATCGCCAATTCGGTGACCACGCGCATCCGCATCGAATCACGCGACTGAACGACCGCCCTGCCCGCCCGTGGATGCTGACAGGCAGGTCTGCATGTTGCGCGCTCACTCTTCGTTGCCGCCAGGCACCTCGACCTTGCCGCGCACATTGCGGTGGTTGATGTCGCCCAGACCCTGCGAGCGCACCACCAGATCGCCACCGACATCCTCGACTTCGAGGTCACCAATGCCGAGTGAGGTCACGTGCACATCGAGCGCGACCTGACTCACATGAACGTCACCGGCACCGATATTGCCGATTTCGACGCTGCCGTCGACCTTGCTCAGGCTCACATCGCCCGCGCCCACACCGGCCAGATGCGCGTCACCCTTCACGTCATGCAGCTTGATGTCGCCCGCCGCCGAGCGCTTGACCTCGAGCGAGCCCAGATTGCCGCCTTCGACATCGCCCGCGGCCAGACTCAGCACAACCGCACCGGCCACGTCGTTGACCTTGAGATCTCCAGCGACCGAATCGAATTCGAGCGAGGCGACGCCGCGCACGTCGACATCTCCGGCAGCGGCATTCACGCGCAATGCCAATGACGCCGGCACCCGCACGTCGAGTTTGAGCCCGATCGTGCCGGAATGTCCGAAACCGATATTGATCGCGCTGGATTCGAGCTTGGCGGCGACGTCGAGGACATCGCCGGTGCGCGCCTGCGTCACCTGCATGCGATCAAGTTGGGCTTGGTCATCCGCACAGGCACGCCCACGGACTTCCACCTTGGTCAGCCCGGCAACGCCAATGATGTGGGCATCGCTCGCGCCGAGTTCGAGCTTGAGGGTCTTGAGTCCGGCAGCATCGACGTCAAAATCTCGCTGCGCGCTCAATTTGCACGCATCCGCGCTGGCGAGAGCAGGTGTGAACGCGGCAATCAGTGCGGCACAGGCAAACATTCTGGACATGGTGCAACCTCCTTCAGGGACGAGCATGGGACGCACGGTGGCGTGGAAAGGTTTAATTCGGGGCGCAGAGCCGACGATCGAGGATGCGGCTCCATGAAAGCAAAAGCCCGGCTTGTGCCGGGCTTTTACCTTGACGCGATGTGATCTTCGATTACAGCAATGGCACCAGCAGCAGGGCGACGATGTTGATGATCTTGATCAGCGGGTTCACGGCCGGGCCGGCGGTGTCCTTGTAGGGATCGCCCACGGTGTCGCCGGTCACGGCGGCCTTGTGTGCATCCGAGCCCTTGCCGCCGAAGTTGCCATCCTCGATGTACTTCTTGGCGTTGTCCCAGGCGCCGCCACCGGTGGTCATCGAGATTGCGACGAACAGGCCGGTGACGATGGTGCCGATGAGCAGGCCGCCCAGCGCCTGCACGCCGGCGAGCGGACCACCCAGCCAGCGGAAGCCGAAGGCGACGATGATCGGCACCAGCACGGGCAGGAGCGAGGGGATCATCATTTCCTTGATTGCCGACTTGGTCAGCAGGTCGACCGCCTTGTCGTACTGCGGCTTGCCCGAGCCATCCATGATGCCCTTGATCTCGCGGAACTGGCGGCGAACTTCCTCGACCACCGCGCCGGCCGCGCGGCCGACCGCTTCCATCGCCATCGCGCCGAACAGGTAGGGGATCAAGCCGCCGATGAGCAGGCCGATGATCACGTAGTGATTGGAGATGTCGAAGGTGTACACCTGGCCCGGGTGTTCGACACCGAGCTTGTGGGTGTAGTCGGCAAACAGCACCAGCGCAGCCAGGCCGGCCGAACCGATCGCATAGCCCTTGGTGACGGCCTTGGTGGTGTTGCCCACCGCATCGAGCGGATCGGTGACCGCGCGCACTTCCTTGGGCAGCTCGCTCATTTCGGCGATGCCGCCGGCGTTGTCGGTGATCGGGCCATAGGCATCGAGCGCGACGATCATGCCGGTCATCGACAACATCGCGGTGGCGGCGATGGCGATGCCGTACAGCTCGGCGAGGTAGTAGGCGCCCCAGATCGCCGCGCACACGGCCAGCACCGGCCAGGCGGTCGACTTCATCGAGATGCCGATGCCGGCGATGATGTTGGTGGCATGGCCGGTCGTCGAAGCCTTGGCGACATGGCGCACGGGGCCGTATTCGGTCGCGGTGTAGTACTCGGTGATGATGACCATGGCGCCGGTCAGGAGCAGGCCGATCACGGCGCAGCCGAACACGTTCCACACGCCGTACTGGCTGCTGGCCATGAGTTCCTGCGTGACCGGGATGAAGGCCAGCAGGGCGAGCACGCCGGAGACGATCACGCCCTTGTACAGCGCGTTCATGATCTTGCCGCCGGAGTGCTTGACGAAGAAGGTGCCGATGATCGAGGCGATGATCGACACGCCGCCAATCACCAGCGGATAGAGCACGCCATTGGGGCCGGCCTGGGTGGCCATGACGCCGCCGAGCAGCATCGTCGCGACCAGGGTCACGGCATAGGTCTCGAACAGGTCCGCGGCCATGCCCGCGCAGTCGCCGACGTTGTCACCGACGTTGTCGGCGATCACCGCGGGGTTGCGCGGATCGTCCTCGGGAATGCCGGCTTCGACCTTGCCGACGAGGTCGGCGCCAACGTCGGCGCCCTTGGTGAAGATGCCGCCGCCCAGGCGCGCGAAGATCGAGATCAGCGAGGAACCGAAGGCCAGACCGACCAGCGCATGCAGGGCCTGGTCGGGCGTGCTGCCCAACTTGAGCAGGCTGACGTAGTAACCGGCCACGCCGAGCAGGGCCAGGCCCACCACCAGCATGCCGGTGATCGCGCCACCGCGAAACGCCACCGCGAGCGCCGCCTGGATGCCACTGCGCGCCGCTTCGGCGGTGCGCACGTTGGCGCGCACCGAGATGTTCATGCCGATGTAACCGGTCAGGCCCGAAAGCACCGCGCCCAGCGCAAAGCCGATCGCGGTCTGCCAGTCGAGCGCGAACCCGATGATCACCAGCAGCACGACGCCGACGAGGGCAATGGTGCGGTACTGGCGGTTGAGGTAGGCCCGCGCGCCTTCCTGGATCGCCGCGGCGATCTCCTGCATGCGTGCATTGCCGGCCGGCTTGGCCAGGATCCAGCGGATCGACCAGACTCCATAAACGATCGCGAGCACGGCACAGGCCAGCGCGATCCACAAACCGTGTTGACTGAACGACATCGACTTCCCCTCGGTATCAAGGACGTGGAAATGCGGGAAAAGGTGGGGCAAAACGCGGCAAGTATAACGGCTGGACCGCGCCAAGGTCTTGCCTGCGGCCCGCTGCGCGTTGCCCGCACGCGCCGGGGTTGGGCATGATCCGAACCGGCGCGACCTTGCGCGTGCTTGGTTTCACTGTTATCGGGGTACCCGCGCCATGCCTGACCCATCACCCACACCACGCCCTGTCCAGAGGATCATCCTGGGCCTGGCTCTGGCCGGCGCATCGATGCAGGCCGGCGCACTCACCGTCCAGGTCCACCACAGCCCCTCGCCGCTGCCGACACCCAGCGGCCGCGTGCTCGTCTACGAGCTGGCCGTGCGCAACTTCGACGGTGCCTGCGCGCGCATCGTCGACGTGCGCGCCTCCAGCCAGGGCCAGCTCCTGCGGCGTTACCAGGCCAGCGCGATCGCGCCCAATACCCTGGCCTATGACGCCGGCATGACACCGCTCCCCAATCCGGCCCCGGGCCGAAGCCGAATGCACCCGGTCGACGTGCCCGCAGGCGGCGGCGCGGTGATCTACTTCTTCCTCAGCCTCGACAACAACCTGCCCCTGCCCGGAACACTGCACCACGAAGTCGACAGCACGGCCTGCAGCGACACGGCCACCGCGCGCCGCACGGCCATGAGCGAGGATGCGGTCTCGCGCGCCGCGCCCGTGATGGTCGGCCTGCCGTTTCGCGGCACGGGTTGGGTTTCCGGCGATTCGGCCAACGACTTCGGCACCCACCGGCGCACCCTGATCCCGGTGCGCGACGGCGCCGGCCAGATCCTCGTCGGCCAGTTCCATGCGCCCGAACGCTATGCCATCGACTGGGTCAAGGTCGATGCCGATGGCCATCGCGCGATCGGCCCGCTTGACCGCAACGCGAGCTATCTGGCCTGGGGCGAGGAAATCATCGCGGTGGCCGACGGCGCCATTGCGGGCATCCGCGACGGCATGGACGAAGGCACGCCGCCGCACAATCCGCCCGATCCGAGCGTGGAAACCGCGGGCGGCAACTACATCATGCAGGACATCGGCGGCGGACATTTCGCCTTTTATGCGCACCTGCAACCGGGCAGCCTGCGCGTGCGCGCGGGTGAGTTCGTCCGCCGCGGGCAGGTCATTGCGCGGCTGGGCAACAGCGGCAATTCCAGCGAGGCCCACCTGCATTTCCATGTCTCCAACGGCGCCGATCCGCTCATGTCCGAAGGCGTGCCCTACGTGTTCGAGCGTTATGAGCTGACCGGCCAGGCCAATGGCTTCAACGAGGCCAACGGCCTGTTCGACGATCTCTCGGCGCAGGCGCCATCGCCAAAGTTCGCGCTGATGCCCGCAAGCTACGCCGTGCTCAATGCCGAGGTGACCGTGGGCGGCCCCGCGGGCTGGGCCTTCCCGATCCTCTATCCCAATCATTGAGGCAGCGCATGCATGCGCCGTAGCATCGGTGCCGGTTCGTTGCGGAGCGTCCCGATGCTGATCCTGCGCCTGTCCAAATGCGCCTGCGTTGCCACGGTCGCGCTGTATGCGAGCCTGGTCGCCTTCGGCAACCTCAGCGACTACGGCAGCAACCTCGCCTTCGTCCAGCATGTGCTGGCGATGGATACGATCTTTCCGCACAGCACGATCACCTGGCGCGCGATCACCAGCCCGCCGCTGCAGCACATCGCCTATGGCCTGATCATCGCCAGCGAAACCGCCACGGCGCTGCTGTGCTGGATCGGCGCCGTGCACATGCTGCGCGCACGGCGTGCAGGCAGTGCGCAGTTCCAGCGCGCCAAGGCTTGGGCGATCGGCGGCCTCACGCTCGGATTTCTCCTCTGGCAGGTCGGCTTCATGTCGATCGGCGGCGAATGGTTCGGCATGTGGATGTCGAACCAGTGGAACGGCAGCGAAAGCGCGTTCCGCTGCTTCATGCTCATCCTCGGTGTGCTGATCTTCCTCAGTCTGCGCGACGAAGAACTCGTCGCGCCGACCTGAGCGTAATGCCGGAACCGCGTGCTTCAGGGTTTGAGCGTCGACCGGATCGCTTCGACGAGCTCGCCGCTCGGATCGCCACCGAGTTCCCAGAACATCACGCCGGCCAGGCCGCGTTCGTTCACGTAGCGGCTCTTGGCCTGCATCGACTGCGGATCGTCGTAACTCACGAACACGTTGCGCTGCGCGTTGTAGAGGAAGGGCACGCCCGAACGCTCGTCCCAATGCCGCACGAAGCCCGCACGATCGATGGTGTTCGCCTTGAGCGACGCATAGACGGTGTCGAGCTTGACCGGAGTCGATGGTGCCGGTTGGTAAAGACCAGCGCGCGCGGCGGGCACCTGACCCCAGACCTTGCCGTAGAAGGGCACGCCGAGCACGATCTTGCGCGGCGGCACGCCGGCTTGCACGTACAGGTCGACCACGCTTGCCGCCGACAATTGCTTGGGATTGTCGGGATGCGTGAACAGCGGCGCGTTGTGGCCGGTGCCATCGTCCCACGGCCCGAACTGGTCATAGGCCATGAGATTCACGTAATCGAGCTGCGCCTGCACCTGGTCCATCTGCGTGTGGGTGATCCAGTCGGCATTGGCGCCGCTGGCAATCGTGAGCAGGGTATGCCGACCGCTGCCCGCATCGGCGCGATCAAAGGCAGCGCGCAGCTCGGTCAGCAGGGCCGTGAAATTCTCGCGGTCCTCGGGCCGATGGATGTTGTCCATGCCCTTCTGGCCCGGATATTCCCAATCGATGTCGAGGCCATCGAGCTGGTGACGCTGCACGAAGGCGAGCGCGCTGTCGATGAAGCGAGCGCGTGATTGCGCCGTGAGCGCCATGTCGGAGAACTGTCCCGACCAGGTCCAGCCACCGACCGACACCAGCACCTTGAGCTGCGGATTGCGCTGCTTGAGCGCACGCAGGCGCGCGAAGTTCTTCGTATCGTTGCGAAAGCCCTCGACCATCACGCCGTCCTTGATGTTGGCGAAGGCGTAGTTGATGTGGCTGAGTTTCTCGGCCGGCACCTTGGCCGCATCGACGAGCTTGTCCTCGACGAACACGTAGCCGATCACCACCTTGGGTGTGGTGGTCGCGGCCGGCTTGTCCGCAGCCAGTGCCAGCAAGTACCACGAGGAATGCGGCAACCATTGCTCACCCCAGCGCCAGTCGGCGTCCTTGCCGGTCTGCGCGTACATGAGATTGAAATCGATGCCGCGATCATCGGCAAAGCCCGAGGTGATGCCGTTGACGATGCCGCCGGGGAAGTTGCTGTATTGCCAACTGTCGAAAAATCCGTACTCGGGATTGTTGCGGCCCGAACCATGCAGCATCGAAGCGTCGAACGGGTTGAGGCCGAGGATCCAGTTGATCTGATCGTCGGCATAGCCGCGCAGTCGGTTCTGCAACACCGGATCCTCATCAAAGACATTCGCTGCCAGCCGTGCGGCCGTGGCGAGCGACCCGAGGCGTGCGTTCTCACCCTGCCACCACTCGCCGGTCTCGGTGTCGTGCGGGAAGAAGAACTCGTTGCGCCGGCCCTTGCCCTTGCTTTGCACGGTCTGGCGCGCAAGGCCGAACGGATTGGCAACCTCGGCAGTCACCGCAAGCTCGTGCTCGAGCGAGCGTCGCACCGCCGCCTTGATGCGCGCCTGCAGCGGCGCATCGGCCAGATCCAGATATCGCAGCAGGGTCACCACCGGCGCGCCGGCATCGGCCGGGTTGAAGAACGGCCGTTCCTTGCCATCGGCGCGCCAGTAATCCTTGAACTTGCCGTCGCTGACCAGCCGCGCGAGCAGACTCTCGGCGCGCTTGCGTGCGGCGCTGGCATAGATTTCCTTGCCGGTGGCGCGCAGCAGTTCGCTCGCGGCAGCCAGCGCGCAGTAGTCGTCGACGATGTTTTCGACACCATCATTGGTGAGTTCGGCGTTGTGACTGTCGAGGAAGGCGAACGCGGACTCCGCATGCGCGAGATAGGCGGCGCGATCGAACTCGCCATCCCCATGCCGCGCCGCCAAGGCCAGCGCAGCAATCGCAAAACCGCCGCCACTGCGGAAGCTCACCTCGTACATGCCGTCGCGTCTGGACGCATTGCTGTCGTCCGGACTCTTCTTGATCCCGAAGCTCGTCATCGCCGGACCGATGCGCCGATCCTCGGCCTTCTTGCCCGGCCCGGGCGCGTTGATGGTCTGATAGAACGAGCGCCCCTCGCGATGGATGCGCACGAGAAAGTCCGCGCCCCAGCTCATCTCGTCGACCAGCCGACGCTTGATCTGGTTGTAGTTGCGATCGCCGCGCGCATCGAGCATTTCGAGGCTGCGGCCGAGCGCATACACCACCAGCGGCACCTGCTGGGTGTTGAAGTAGCTGCTGAAATCCAGTTGCGACAGATGCACGCCGTAGTCGCCGGTGGCGTCATACCAGCCGCCATGCGCATCGATCGGCGCGCGTGCATCGTCGGCGAAGGCGACTTTGCGATCGGCGCGATCGAACTCGCCCGACACGCGCTGCGCCTTGAAATAGGCGACGACATTGGACAGCGTCGCGCGTTCGAGTGCGTCGTGCTGCAACTTGAACGGGAACGAGCGCAGCAGCGAGCCTCGCGCATCGCCGTTGTCGGCACACTCGATCACGAATTCGCCCTCGCGCTGCAAGGCGCTGAAATCGAAAGTCCAGAATTGCCAGTCGCGCCAGTCGGCAACGCGCGTTGCCGGCGTCACCGCCGCCTCGAACGCCAGCGTACCGTCGGGATGACCGCGCACCGCGCAGCGCGCAAAATCATCGCTGCCGCTGCCCTGGATCACCGCGCGCTTGGCACCGAAGGTTTCATAGCCGATGTGGTTGGTGAGGATGCGCGCCGGCTCGGCCGCAAGGCCCAGTTTCCAGCACAACAGGAGCGAGGGCGCCAAGGCGCGCAGCAGTCGGTGCTTCATGTGTGTCTCCAAGACAGCAAGAACCCCAGCTGACGCACGCGGCGACCCCCGTCATTCCGCGCTGAATCCACATCACAGCATAGC
Organism: Lysobacterales bacterium; assembly: GCA_002632325.1. GTDB lineage: Bacteria > Pseudomonadota > Gammaproteobacteria > Xanthomonadales > Rhodanobacteraceae > Dokdonella_A. Next base: position 36,955 of record NSJK01000007.1, read on the forward strand.
GGCAAATCGGGCTGCGAAACCGCGACCATCGTGGCACGATGACGGCTGCGCTGCGGCCATCTGGCCGTCCACACATTCATCCAGCCATGGAATCCGCCATGTACACGCTCTATTTCTCACCCGGTTCGGCCAATCTCGTCGTGCATCTGGCCCTGCTGGAAATCGGCGTGCCGTACACGCTCAAGCGCATCGACTTCGACAAGGATGAACAGCACTCCCCGGCCTACCTCGCAATCAATCCGCACGGCGTGGTGCCGACCCTCGTCGTCGACGGCGTGCCGCACAGCGAAGCCGCGGCGCTGGCCATGCTGCTCACCGAACGCCATCCCGACGCCGGACTCGCGCCGCCGCTCGGCAGCGCGCAGCGCGCCGACTTCCTGCAGTGGATGTTCTATCTCGCCAACACCCTGCAGCCGCAATTCCGCCAATGGTTCTTCCCCGGCGATCACCTGCCCGAAGCGGCCGAGACGATCAAGCAGGCCGCGCGCATCGGCATCGAGAAGTGCTGGGCCTACATCGACGCACATCTGGCTCAGCATGGCCCGCACCTGCTCGGTGCGCAGCACGGTCTGGTCGATTTCTACGCGCTCATGCTCATGCGCTGGTCGCGCAACATGCCCAAACCCGCAACCAACTGGCCGCAACTGGCCGCGCTCGCGAGCGCGCTCAAGGCGCGCCCGAGCTGGAAGCGGCTGTACGAGCTCGAAGGGCTGACTGAATGGCCGTGAGCACGCCGCGCAGCGCCATGATGACCAGAACCCTGCAATCTGGAGAGGGTACAGAATGCGACCGCTGACCGACGCGGAGAAGCACGTCTTGAAACACCACTTCTTCGGCTTGTTGGGCTTGTTTGCAATCGTCTTGGTGTTGCAAAGCCTGGAACCACATCCGCTTTCGACGCTACTGCTTTTCGTTGAAATCTTGTGGCTGCTTGCGGTCTGGATCAAACCTCGCCACCGGCGGTGGCGTCCGCCAGCGCGATTTCGATCGATTCCTTGTGGACATCCAAGCCGACGTACACGGTATGCTTGTTCATGGCCTGCCTCCGCGAATGAGCGTTGTTGCCTTGTGCCAACGGTGTGGCCCTGTGCGCCATGCGCACAATCCACGGTACCGCGGCGGCTGGCCGCTTGGATCAAGCCATTCTGTCTAGGCTGCTCAAGAAGATTATCGTGAATTCAACGCCGATCAAAAACGAGCCAGGTGTTGTGCTAGGCGTACTGCTTATCGCACTTTTAGTTGGCCTGCTGATTTCCGTCCTTGCTACTGGGTTCCATACTGGACCACTTCGTCCAGGCATCAACACTGTCTTGCTTGGCATCTACATCATGGCTTGGGGTGCTATGTTTCTCGCCAGCTATTTTTACAGCCACAAGACTTTCTTTTTTCGCGCACTTATCTGGGTTTGCGAAAATTGGTCCCACCCAAAGGGACGCCGCATGGCGCTCTTTTACGCTGCAATTGCAATTCTGTTTGGATGTGTATCTATACTTTCAGGTTTCGGCATCGTTGGTGCCGCAGCCTAACGATTCTGTAGGAGATTCCCGTCATGTCCGGGCAGTGGATGCCCTTGCCTTGAGCTGCGAGGCTTTTCGCTGATGCCGGTTTTTGTTTCTGCTCCTTGCGTTTTTTCGTGCCATGCAGTGACAAGTCAGACTGCAATTCTGTAGACGGTCTTGTTGCATCGGTGCTTCTGATGCGGACCAGGGTAAAAGCCGCGCTCACAGACCTCGTTCGTGCAGCGGTGTCGTCAATGCTGCGAGGATCAGTCGCGATATCCTTCGACGTCCGGATGGTTGGTCAGGTTCTCTGCAAGCCGGTCCGACCGATTGCCATCGTCGTGATTGCCGTCATGCATGGCCACCGAGATCCACGTCGATGGAAGCAAGGATCGTGACGTGCAATGCCCGATGCCAGCATGTGGCTGACACTCATTTGGCGTATCCGTTCCAAACTCCCAGATGGACTCCTGATGCGCCGATCAAGCAACGCAATCGGCAAGCCCTTGCTTGCCCGCAGGTCGCGGAGCGCTGCCGAGGGCTTCATTGACCGTCTTTCAAGGCAGCGCAGCAACGAGCCGTGTGCAGACATGCGGAGCCAAACAACAGGAAAATGGCGGCGACTGGAAAGCCCTGCACAAACGCCTGCTCAATCCGCAATCTCGTATCTGGGCAACTTGCGCCGCACCGGCGCGTTCTTCAGGCGCACGTAATCGGGCAGACCATCGCGCAGGTAGGGCGGCGCATCCTCGCCACGGATCAGCGGCTCCAGGTAGCGACGCGCGGCGGCGGTGATGCCGTAGCCGTCGCGAGTGATGTAGTTCTTCGGCAGTTTCTTTTCGTTGTTGGCGATCTTCGCCAGCGGGGCCGGTTCGATCTTCCAGCGATACGGCGCATCCGAGGTGCGCACGATCACCGGCATCACCGCGTTCTTGCCTGCCAGCGCGTATTCGACCGCGGCCTTGCCGACCGCCCAGGCGTGTTCGACATCGGTTTTCGAGGCGAGGTGACGCGCCGAGCGTTGCAGGTAATCGGGCAAGGCCCAGTGATACTTGAAGCCGAGCCGCTGCTTGACCAGTTGCGCGAGCACCGGGGCGACGCCGCCGAGCTGGCTGTGGCCGAACGCATCGCGCGTGCCGGCTTCGGCGAGGAACTGACCCGCGGCGTTCTTCAATCCTTCCGAGGCGACCACGGTGCAATAGCCGACCTTGGCGACGACCGCCTTGACGCGCGCGAGGAAGGCTTCCTCGTCGAAGGCGATCTCGGGGAACAGGATGATGTGCGGCGGCTCGCCCGCCTTGCGCGCGGCCATGCCGCCGGCTGCGGCGATCCAGCCCGCATGGCGACCCATGACCTCGACGATGAACACCTTGGTCGATGAGGCGCACATCGATTCGACGTCGAGACTGGCCTCGGCCACCGACACTGCGGTGTACTTGGCGACCGAGCCGAAACCCGGACAGCAGTCGGTGATCGCGAGGTCGTTGTCGACCGTCTTGGGCACACCGATCACGTTGACCGGATAGCCCAGCTCGCGACCGACCTGCGAGATCTTGAGCGCGGTATCGGCCGAGTCGTTGCCGCCGTTGTAGAGGAAGGTGCGGATGTCGTGCGCCTTGAACACCGCGATCAGGCGCTCGTACTGCGCGCGGTTCTGCTCGATCGACTTGAGCTTGTAGCGACACGAGCCGAACGCACCACCGGGCGTGTGGCGCAGCGCGCGGATCGCCGCCGCGCTTTCCTTGGTGGTGTCGATCAGGTCCTCGCGCAGCGCGCCGATGATGCCGTTGCGCGCCGCCAGCACGGGCACCTTGTGTGCGCGCGCGGTGGCGATCACCGCGGCGGCGGTGGTGTTGATGACGGCGGTGACACCGCCCGACTGCGCGTACAGAAGTCGGCCCTGGCTCATTGCGGAAAGTCCTTTGTTGATGGATGGTGGTTTGACACGTTTGGGGGCAGTCGTTAGCGTTAATGCCTGTCACCGCTGCCAGCCGGCGCGGCCCCCTTCCCCTAGTATGCAACGCGCCGCGGCGCTCACGGATCAACATGCGACTGGTTCTTCTTGGTGCACCGGGTTCGGGCAAGGGCACGCAGGCCGAGCGCCTCAAGCAGCAGCTTCAGGTTCCCCACATCTCCACCGGCGACCTGCTGCGGGCCGCGGTCAAGGCCGGTACGCCGCTCGGGCTCAAGGCGAAGACCGTGATGGATGCGGGCCAGCTGGTTTCCGACGACATCGTGCTGGGCATGCTCGAAGAGCGCCTGACCCAGCCAGACGCCGCGCGCGGCTTCATCCTCGACGGCTATCCGCGCAACCTCGCCCAGTGTGCCGCGCTCGAAAGCCTGCTCGCACGCCTGCGCCAGCCACTGGATGTCGCGGTCAAACTCGACGTGCCCAGCGAGCTCATCGTCGAACGCATCGCCGGCCGCGCCGCCAAGGAAGGGCGTGTCGACGACACCCCGCAAACCGTGCGCGAGCGTCTGCGCGTGTATGCCGAGCAGACCGAACCGGTCGCGCGCCATTTCGAACAGATCGGCAAGCTGCGCTGCGTCGATGGCGTGGGCGATCTCGAGGACATCTCGCGGCGCGTGCTGGACGCACTGCCCAAGTCCAGCGCCGCCTGAAGCGGCGCCTGCGCTGCGGCCCGCGATGAACCGGCCCGACCCCGCCCCGAACTCCTTGCCTGCCCACGTGCTTGGCCTGTGCCTGCTGCGCGGCGGGCCGCAGGATCTGCCGTACTCGCCCGGCCTGCTGATCGCGCTGCTGGTGGCTAGCACCCTGCTCGATGTACTGCTCGGCAGCGGGCTGGCCGGCGATCCCAATGCATTCGCGCGCTCGGCGCTGTCCTCGCTGGTGATCCTTGGCCTGTGCTGGGTCGCGCTGGCGCTGCGCGAGCTGCGCAACCGCTACGTGCAGACTGCCACCGCGATTGTCGCCGCCAGCATGGCCTTCACCCTGGTGCAGGGTTTCGTGCTGCTTGTCGGCGGCATGCCACCGGCGACGACGCCGGCCAGCGCAGGCCAGATATTGATGGCATGGCTGCTGTTTGCCGTGTTCCTGTGGCAACTCGTGGTGATTGCCCACATCGTGCGTCATGCCACCGAAATGCGCCCCGGCTTCGCGCTGGCTCTGGTGGTGGCGTGGATCATCGCCTGGTGGGCGATCGAGCGCATCGTCTTCGGCGCCGGCTGACAAGGAATCCTGCTCCATGCGTCTGCACATACTCGGCATCTGCGGCACCTTCATGGGCGGCATCGCCGCACTTGCGCGCGAGCTCGGCCACGAGGTCGAAGGCTCCGATGCCAACGTCTATCCGCCGATGTCGACCCAGCTCGAACACCTCGGCATTCGCCTGCTGCAAGGCTATCGCGCCGAACATCTGCAGCCGGCGCCTGACCTCGTGATCGTCGGCAATGCACTCTCGCGCGGCAATCCCGCGATCGAACACCTGCTCGATGCGCGCCTGCCCTATGTCTCCGGCCCGCAATGGCTCGGCGATACCTTGCTGGTGCACCGGCACGTGCTCGCGGTCGCCGGCACACACGGCAAGACCACGACCACCTCGATACTGGCGTGGATACTCGACGCGGCCGGACGCGAACCGGGCTTCCTCGTCGGCGGCGTGCCGGCCAATTTCGGCGTCTCGGCACGACTGGGTCGAAGCCGCCATCGGGCGGCCGGGGGCGAGGCAGGGACGCCGACCGGGGATCACTTCAGGGACGGATATGCGAGGCAGCTCCCGGCAGATTTCGTGATCGAGGCCGACGAATACGACACCGCGTTCTTCGACAAGCGCAGCAAGTTCGTGCATTACCACCCGTCGATCGCGATCCTCAACAACCTCGAATACGACCACGCCGACATCTTCCCCGATGTCGCCGCGATCCAGCGCCAGTTCCACCACCTCGTGCGCACCGTTCCCGGCAATGGCCGACTCATCGTCAATGCCGAAGATGAACACCTCGCTGAGGTGTTGGCGATGGGCTGCTGGAGCCCGCTCGACACCTTCGGCATCGAGGTCGGCGACTGGCGCGCGCGACTCATTGTCGCCGATGGCTCGCGCTTCATCGTCAGCCACCACGGCCAGAACCTGGGCGAAGCGCAGTGGCAGCTCAACGGTCGCCACAACGTGATGAATGCACTCGCCGCAATCGCCGCTGCGCATGCCGCCGGCGTCGATGCCAGCGTTGCGATCGCGGCCCTCGCCCAATTCGCCAATGTCGCGCGACGCATGGAGCTCGTCGCCGACACGCAGGGCATCCGCATCCACGACGACTTCGCCCACCACCCGACCGCGATTGCGACCACCCTCGCGGGCCTGCGCGCGAAGGTCGGCAGCGCGCGCATTCTCGTCGCCATGGAGCCGCGCTCCAATTCGATGCGCATGGGCGCGCACGCGCTTGAACTCGCGCCGTCGCTGCGCGATGCCGATGCGGTGGTGTTGCTGGCGCGGCCCGAACTCGCGTGGGATGCCAGCGGCATCGTCGCCGCGCTCGACGGCCGCGGCACAACGGCGAGCACGGTCGATGCGCTGATCACCGCCCTGCTGCAACAGGCACGCGCCGGCGACCATGTCGTGTTCATGTCCAACGGCGGCTTCGAGAACGCGCCGCGCCGCTTCGCCGCGGCCTTGGCATCAGGCGGTCGCTGATGCGCCGCACGCGCGCCCGTCGCACTGTCGGTGCCGCCGCGTGAGCACGCTCGATCTGGCGCTGTTTCCGCTCGCCAGCGTGTTGATTCCCGGCGCCGTGTTCGATCTGCGCATCTTCGAGCCGCGCTATCTCGATCTCGTGCGCGAGTGCACGCGCGAGGACCGCGCCTTCGGCGTGTGCCTCATCCTCGAAGGCCACGAAGTCGGCGCGCCTGCCCTGCCCGCAGCCGTCGGCACGCTCGCCCGCATCGTCGATTTCCACAGCCGGCCCGATGGTCTGCTCGGCATCCGCGTGCAGGGTGGCGCGCGCTTTCGCGTATTGCGCACGCGTGTGCGCGACAACGGCCTCTTGCATGGCGATATCGAGCTGTGTGCGGTGGATATCGCGCAGCCCTTGCCGCCCGAGTACGCGCTGCTCGCGACGATCCTGGAACGCCTGCTCGAACGCATCGGCGGCGTCGCCGCGTCTTACGAGCGGCCCCTGCTCGATGATGCGTGCTGGGTCGGCTGGCGCCTCGCCGAACATCTGCCCTTGCCTGCCGCAGAACGCCAGCATCTGCTGCAACTGGACGACCCGATCGCGCGGCTCGCCGCACTCACGCGTCTGCTCTCGCGCATCCAGAACGAATGAAGCCGTGCTTCAGGTCGGAGCCGGCAGTTTGCCCGTCTCGATTGTCGGCACCAGCGTCAACTTGCCAGCTGACTTCAAGCGCTCGACGCGCGCCCAATAGCGATCGTCCTGATCGCCCCGGATCAATTCCCTGAGCAACTCCTGTTCGAGCCGGTGGCGCTCGCCGTCGATCACCCGCAACTGTGGACGGAAGGAATTCCCGGCTCTCTCTCCCTCGCTCATGGGCAATGCTCCCGGTCGATCGGTACGCTGTCATGATATGGGTGCGACGATGCATCTGTCGCGAATCGTCGCGATCACGGATCGCGCAGCCATCAACCGCATCAGCTGCAGGAGGAAGCCATCGATGTCTCCACTGGGTTGGTTCGTCGCTGCGATCATCGCCGTGATCTTCGTGCAGATCGTGCTGCGCGCGGTGATTCCCAAGGCACCCAAGGAGAATCTGTTTCGCTGCGCGCGCTGCAATGCCAACACCTTGCACACCGAGCGCACCGTGTTTGCGTGGACACGCGGCGAGCGCAGGTTCTACTGCGATCCCTGCAATGCCGCGTGGCTGGAATCGTGCACGCCTGAACAACGCGCCAAGTACGAACGCAACATGGCGCGCATGGAGCGCTCGCGCCGCCGGAACTGACGACGGGACTGATTTTCCCGATGGGCGTACCTGAATTCGTCCCCTCGCCCATGTTTCAATTGAACTCTTTGCCTGCGCACGAGTGCGTCGATGAACACTGCTGACTTGCTGGCCCTCGGAGAACGCTACTGGCTGCCGGTGTACCGCCCTCGCGCGCTCGTGCTCGAACGCGGTCTGGGTTCGCGCGTGTGGGACACGCAAGGGCGCGAATACATCGACTTCGGCGCGGGCATCGCGGTCAATGCCTTGGGGCATTGCGATCCCGATCTCGTCGCGGCGATCACCGAGCAGGCCCACAAGCTCTGGCACGTGAGCAATGTGTTCTACAGCGAACCACCGCTGCGACTCGCGCAGGAACTGGTCGACTCGTCGGGCTTTGCCGAGCGCGCCTTCCTGTGCAATTCGGGCGCCGAAGCCAACGAGGCGGCGATCAAGCTCGTGCGCAAATGGGCGTGCGCGCAGGGCCGCGCGCCCGAGCGGCGCGTGATCGTGACCTGCGAAGGCTCCTTCCACGGTCGCACGCTGGCGACCGTCACCGCGACCGCGCAGCCCAGGTACCAGGCCGGCTACGAGCCGCTGCCCGCGGGTTTTCGCCACGTGCCTTTCAACGATGCGGGCGCGCTTGCGGCGGCGCTCGCGCCGGGTGATGTCGCCGCGGTGATGCTCGAACCCGTGCAGGGCGAAGGCGGCGTGCTGCCTGCGGCGCCGGGCTACATGGCGCATGTGCGCGCACTGTGCGATCGCCACGATGCCCTGCTCGTGCTCGACGAAATCCAGTGCGGCATGGGTCGCACCGGCACGCTGTTTGCGCATGCACAGGATGGCATCGCGCCCGACATCGTGACGCTGGCCAAGGCGCTGGGCTGCGGCGTGCCGATCGGCGCGCTGCTGGCCGGGCCCAAGGTCGCGCAGGTCATGCAGTTCGGCGCGCACGGCACGACCTTCGGCGGCAATCCGCTGGTCAGTGCAGTTGCGCGCGTGGCCTTGCGCAAGCTCGCATCGCCCGACCTGCTCGCCAACGTGGCGCGCCAGTCGCAGGCGCTGCGCGCGGGACTGGAAGCCATCGGCAGCGAGCTGGGTGTGTTCGAGCTCGTGCGCGGTCGCGGCCTCATGCTCGGCGCGCTGCTGGCGCAAGGCCACAAGGGACAGGCTGCAACCATTCTTGATCATGCGGCCGCGCGGGGCCTGCTGATCCTGCAGGCCGGGCCCGACGTGCTGCGCCTGGTGCCTGCGCTCAACATCGGCGACGTCGATGTCTCCGAAGGGCTCGCGCGCCTGCGCGCGGCGCTGGTTGCCTATCTGGCTGCCCACACGCAACCGGCCTGAGCGTCGACGCTGCACGGCCGCACGCACGCGCCCGCGGACTACACTTGCAGACCGATCGGAATGCGCGGGAGCCGCACATGGCGACACTGTCTGGAAAAACCCTGTTCATCACCGGCGCTTCGCGCGGGATTGGCCTGGCGATCGCGCTTCGCGCTGCGCGTGATGGCGCCAACATCGCGATCGCGGCCAAGAGCGCGGTGCCCAATCCGAAACTGCCCGGCACGATCCATACCGCGGCTGCCGCCGTCGAGGCCGCCGGTGGCAAGGCGTTGGCCCTGCAGTGCGACATCCGCGACGAGGCCGCGGTGGCCGCAGCAGTCACGGCAACGGTCGATGCATTCGGCGGCATCGACATCCTCGTCAACAACGCCAGCGCGATCTGGCTCGCCGGCGCGCTCGACACACCGATGAAACGCTTCGACCTCATGCAGCAGGTCAACGCGCGTGGCAGCTTCCTGTGTGCGCAAGCCTGCCTGCCGCATCTGCTCAAGTCCGCCAATCCGCATATCCTGACCCTCGCGCCACCGCCTTCGCTTGCACCGCACTGGTGGGCGCCGCATCTGGGCTACACGCTGGCGAAGATGGGCATGAGTTTCGTCACGCTCGGGCTGGCCGGCGAGTTCGGCCCGCAGGGCGTGGCCGTCAATGCCTTGTGGCCGCATTCGATCATTGCCACCGATGCCCTGAACATGATCCCCGGCATCGACGTCACGCGCTGCCGCAAGCCGCAGATCGTCGCCGATGCGGCGCACGCGATCCTCGTGCGCACCGCGCAGGGCTTCCACGGACAGTTCCTGCTCGACGAGGATGTGCTGCGCGAAAGCGGCATCAACGACTTCTCGCCCTATGCGATGGACCCATCACAAAGCCTGCTGCCGGATCTGTTCCTGGACAGCAAACCCAGCCGCTGAAAGCACGAAGCTCGGGCCGTACGCCCGCTCGCTGCGCGCTTGCTGACCAGAAAGGCCGCAACAGACGCTGGCGCCCCCTCCGCGCAATCCAGCACGCGTGGTTCCAGCGAAGGATGAAGCTGCTAGCGCCGTCCCTTCCCCCACCGGGGGAAGGTGGCGCGAAGCGCCGGATGAGGGCTGCGAATTTCCCCTGCCCGCATTCCGGCGGGGGCGGAGTTCGACTCCCGCCGAAATGATGGTTTGTTGAGCGTTGCCCTACTTGGCCTTGTCCGGGAACTGCTTGGCGATGCCGTCGGACAGCGCATCGGCGAACATGTCCATGTGCGCCTGCATTTCCTTCCAGGTCTTGGCTTCGCCGGCCTTGTCGCCCTTCATGATCTGCTGGATCTGTCCGGCGTGATAGCCGATGTGCGCGAGCATGAGGCCGTTGACCGCGTCATAGGGCAGGTTCGGATTGGCGCCGGAGAGGAACTTGGCGACTGCCGCCGCGTTTTCGTCGAGTTCGTTCATCGCCTTGTCGGCCGCCACATCGTTGCCGGCATGGCGCGCGTCGGTGAGATCCTTCACGCCTTGCCAGTGCCCGCCGAGCAGCTTGAGCATGCCCGCGCCGGCATCTTCGCCATAAAAGCCCGCGACTGCGTTGGCGATTTCCTTGGCGTTGGCGACGGTTTCATCAGCCGCGCGCGTTGCCGCAGCGGCGTTGCCGGCCTTCACCGCTTCGGCGTAGGCGCGGGTGTGGACGATATGGCCATGCCAGAGCGCGCGCATCGCCTTGTGCAACTCGGGGGCGGTGGCAGCAGCCTTGGTCGTGGTTGATTGCGCGGCAGGTGTTGCCACGGCAGGCATTTCAGCCGCGAAGCTCGCGGCAGCCGGCAGGGCCAGCGCAAGGCTGACCGCCAGCGAGAGTAAGGTGGTCTTCATGATGACATCCCTGAATTGATAACCGCTCATGCGGTACAGCCATCCTAGTCCTGCGCGCGCAGCAGGACTGAATGCCGACGAAAGACCCCGCAATCGCAGTTTCGGATCGAGACCGGCAACTGCGCATTCAAGCGCTGCCTGTCATGCAGGATGTTGGCGCGAAACCCGAAACCCACGCGCCTTCGTCGGCTTTCGCCCGCAGCGAGGATCGCGCGACAATCAAGGTCTTCGTCGATGGAGCTTCAGCGATGCGTTATCTCCACACCATGCTGCGCGTACGCAATCTCGACGCCAGTCTGCGCTTTTACTGCGAGGGGCTCGGCCTGGTCGAAACGCGGCGCAAGGAAGTCCCGCAGGGCCGCTTCACCCTCGTGTTTCTCGCTGCGCCGGAAAGTCCCGAGGCCGAGATCGAACTGACCTTCAACTGGCCCGCAGCCGATGGCGCGGTCGAGGACTATGGCAGCGCGCGCAACTTCGGTCATCTCGCGTTTCGCGTCGACGACATCCATGCGACCTGCGCGCATCTCATGGCAATGGGCGTGACGATCAATCGTCCGCCACGCGATGGTCACATGGCCTTCGTGCGCTCGCCCGATCTCATCTCGATCGAATTGCTGCAGAAAGGCGAGCCGCTGCCGCCCGCCGAGCCTTGGGCATCGATGCCCAACAGCGGCAGTTGGTGAGACCCGCGCTCAGGGCGCGAGCGCGACGCGCATCGCACCGCGCGCAGCCTCGAGCGTGGCGGCGATCACCTGCTCGTCATGCGCAATGGAAACAAAGCCCGCTTCGAATGCGCTGGGCGCGAGATACACGCCCGCATCGAGCATCGCGTGGAAGAAGCGGTTGAACACCGCGACATCGGCGGCGGTTGCCTGCGCGTAGCTCGTGACCGGGCCACGTGCGAAGAAGATTCCGAACATGCCGCCGACGCGATTCGTGCAGAAGGCCACGCCGGCTTCGTCGGCGATCGCCTGCAGGCCATCGCAGAGCAGGCGCGTGCGCCGCGCGAGTTCGTCGTGGAAGCCCGGTGTCTGCACCAGTTCGAGCATGGCCAGGCCCGCCGCCATGGCGATCGGATTGCCCGACAGCGTGCCGGCCTGATAGACCGGTCCGGTCGGCGCGATCTGCTGCATCAGATCACGACGTCCGCCATAGGCACCGACCGGCATGCCGCCGCCGATGATCTTGCCGAAGGTGCTGAGATCCGGTGTCACGCCGTAGTGCGCCTGCGCGCCGCCGAGCGCGACGCGAAAACCGGTCATGACTTCATCGAAGATCAGCAGGGCACCATGCTGCGTGCACAGTGCGCGCAGGCCTTCGAGGAATCCCGGCACGGGCGGAATGCAGTTCATGTTGCCGGCCACCGGCTCGATGATGAGGCAGGCGATATCGGCGCCGTGATCGGCGAACAGCGCCTGCGCGGCGGCGAGGTCGTTGTAGGGCAAGGTCAGGGTGAGGTCGGCCAGCGCCTTGGGCACGCCCGGCGAGGTCGGTACGCCGAAGGTCAGCGCGCCCGAGCCTGCCTTGACGAGAAAACTGTCTGCATGGCCGTGATAGCAGCCTTCGAACTTGACGATCTTGTCGCGACCGGTCGCGCCGCGCGCGAGGCGCACCGCCGACATGGTCGCCTCGGTACCCGAGTTGACCATGCGCACGACTTCCACCGAAGGCACCAGCCGCGCGATTGTCTCGGCCATCGTCGCCTCGGCCGGGCATGGCGTGCCGAAGGACAGCCCATCAGCGACCGCGCGCTCGACCGCCGCGCGAACCTGCGGATGGTTGTGACCGACGATCATCGGCCCCCACGAACCGACATAGTCGATGTAGCGCTTGCCCTCGACATCCCACAGATACGCGCCATCGGCGCGCGCAGCGAAGAATGGCTCGCCGCCCACCGACTTGAAAGCGCGCACCGGTGAATTGACACCGCCGGGAATGTGCGCAAGCGCGCGTTGGAACAGTTCGTGGTTGCTGGTCATGGCAGGTCCCGTGCAGTGCGCGCATGCGTCGCGCAAAGCCTGCATTATCGCCGACTTGCGCGGTGGCTTGTGCGCCTGACCAACGACCCGCACGGCAACCGGCCAACCTCGCGCAATACACGGCACGCCATCGCCGCGAATTGAGTTTGCGGTCACGGTGGCGCACGCTGCATTCGGCAACAATCGGTCACAGCTTGCCGATGGAGGCTTGGCATGGCTCTTCCGATTCGTCACTACCGATTTGCCCTGATCCTCGCGCTGGCGACGCCAGGCATCGCGGGCGCAGGGTTGTCGGCGCCCACGCTCAAGTGGGCCTATGGCGGCTGCTTCACTTCGTGGTGCCAGACCGGGTGGTACAGCTCGCCAGTGGCCGTCGCAGTCGATGGCCAGATCGCGGTCGCAGCGGCGAGCTACGACCTCGTCCTGCTCGACGGCGACGATGGCGCGCTGAAATGGCGCGCAGCCAGCAGCGGCCGTGCCTGGCCGGCTGTTGCGCTCGGTGATCTGGCCGGCACTGGTCAGCTCGCGCTCGTGGTCGGCCGCAGCGGCGGGCAGGTGACCGCCTACAATCTCGATGGCAGCGTGCGCGGTGGCTGGCCGGTGACGGCCTTTGCCAGTGGCGAGGTGCGTTCGCTCGCGCTCGCCGATCTCGATGGCAACGGCCAACTGCAGGTTATCGTCGGCGCGGCCGCGTCGATCTCCACGCGCCAGGTCAATGTGCTCGGCGCCAACGGCAGCGTGCGCGCGGGCTGGCCCGCACGCCGCAATGGTGAACCCGGTTACGGCGCGGGCATGTACAACGAGAACCTCGCCATCGCCGATCTCGATGGTGCCAATGGTCCGGAGATCTACGCACCCAACGACACCCACTACAGCACCGCGCTCGACCGCAACGGCAACCAGATCCGCGCGCATGCGATGTACGGCACCAGCAGTGGCGGCGGCAACAAGACCTGGGCCGAGGTGGGTATTCACGTCGATCACGCGGTGGATCTGCGCGGTTACGCCAACTGCGCCACCGAGCGCCGGCCCAACTTCGCCTCGGCCGCGCCCGCGATTGCGCAACTGTTCGGCGAGCGCGTGCTGGTGCTGCCCGGCAATGTCTACAACTGCAGCACCAATCCCTACACCGATCTCTACTACGCCCTGTGGCTGCTGCGTGGAGATCGCACGCGCTGGAACGCAAGCGGCTACGACTGGACTGCGATTCCGTTGCAGGGTGCGAGCGGCGCGCCGCTGTCGCAGGACTACAACGTGATCGAGAACATCGCCGCCAATGCGGTGGTTGCCGATCTCGATGGTGATGGCGTCAGCGAGTTCCTGCTGCCGAGCTACGACGGCAAGTTGCACGCGTGGTGGCTGGACAAGAGCGAGCACGGACAGTGGCCGTTCGTGATACCCGGTGCCGGCATCCATTTCGCCTCCGAGCCGGTGGTCGCCGACCTCGACAACGACGGCCAGGCCGAAGTGCTGTTCACGAGCTGGGGCGAAAAGAGCCGCGCCGAAGCGGGCAAGCTGTTCATGCTCAGTTCCCAGGGCACGCAGCTTTTCGCGGTGGATCTTCCGGTGGCACGCGGCGGCGGCTGGAACGGCGGCCTCGCCGCGCCGACACTGGCCAACATCGATGGCGATGGCGACCTCGAGATCCTCATCAACACCGCGCATGCGGGCGTGGTCGCCTACGACCTGCCCGGCTCGTCGGCAGCGCGCCTGTTGTGGCCCACCGGACGCGGCAGCTATCTGCGCGCCGGCGTCGCATCTGCAGCGAGCGGCGGCGATCGCATCTTCGACGATGGCTTCGAATGAGCTGGGTGCGCAGCGCCTGTCGCCTGCTCAGTCGCGCTCGCTGACCTGCGCAGACGCTGGCTGGGCCAGCGCCTGGGTTTCTTCGGCATGCGCCTTGACGGCGATCAGCGGAATGCTGATGAAGAACAGCTCGGCGACGAATTTCGCCGAGACGTAACACAAGGCCCACCAGCCAACGCCCTTGATCAAGGGCTCCAGCCAGGCACCGACCCAAGCGACGCCATTGAGGACCAGCCAGGCCGCCAGCGGAATCACCAGCATCAGGAGGATCTGCATGCGCCCGCCCGGTGCGCCATACCGGCGGATCAAGAACGCGTAGGCGCTCTTGCCCAGATGGACCAGTCCGAACACGAGCGCCGCGAAAGGCACGAAGAACGGAATGCCACCGAGGATCAGGGTCAGCCAGCGCGCGATGCCGTGCAGACCCGGCGTGCTCACGAGGGTGCCGCCATGGCGGCGCAGGTGGGCGGCATCCCGCATCGAATCGAACATGGCGCCGAGCGCGGTGACCAGCAGCGGCCATTTCAGGTTGGAACCGGAAAGAAACCCCACCGGATCTCGAGCGGCGCGCAGGATTTCCTCGCCCGAGGGCACCATCGCGAAGAACACGATCGAGTAGACGCCGCACAACCAGAACAGGCCGAAACCGAGCACGCCCAGTCGCTGGCGCATCGGCATCGGATTGTTTTCGAGCGCCTCGCGGGGCAGGCCCACGGTCTGCAGCCAGGCCATGCCCATCAGCAGCAGCGCTTCAAGGGCCACCAGCACCACCAGCTCGAACGGCGTCATGCGCCCACTGATGAGCAGCTGCGCGGTCATCGCGTTGGCCACCAGCGCGGCCAGCAGTGGCGACACCAAAGCCCAGGGCGAATTCAGCGGATAGCGCAGCATCAACTGCTTCCACTCGGCCAGCGACTTGCGTTTGGCCGCAAGGGATGCCGCCGGCGGTGCGCCATCGCGAGGCGGGTTCATGTGCTCTGCGACCGCAACAGGAAGAATTGCAAACCGTCGGACATCGTCGTCCCCGATCCGGCGCCATGCGCGATGCATGCTGCCACAGTTCACGCTCACCCGACAGGCGACCGCGGCGGCCGGTTGGCGAAATCAGGAAACGCTAGACCGTTCCGAAATGGCTGACATGAAATGCGTCGAGGAGGGGCGATCCCTGTCCGCGCCCGTCACGCAGCCAGCGCGGTTCCCGACAAGGGGTACACCGATGAGCCAGACCATCTTGACGGCTACAGCTCAAATCGAGACGTCTTGCGCACATGCTTCGTCATGGTTATGTCCGGGGTGCTGACGGAGGCCCGCGCTCATGCGTCCACCGGCGCGGCAAGCCAGCCATTGGTTGGCGTCGTCCACGTAGCCGCGCTATCGTGCGCGCGACTCCAGAGGGGAGGATTGGCCATGAAGCCCGCGTACCTGACGTGGTTTGCCGCGAGTCTTGTGTTCGCGTCATCGGCAGCCTTTGCGCAGATTTGTCCCGAGTTCTTCGAAGACATCAACGCGCCGGCCTTGCCGGGCGGCTGGCTGAGGCCGGTCGATGGCGCAGGCGTTGCCTGGTCTACCGTTGCCAGCCAGGCCGATACGCCTGCGAACGCGGCGTTCGCGCCGATGCCCGCGGCGGTCGGCAACAGTTACCTGGAATCACCCACCGGCAACGTCAACAGCAGCAATGCCATCTTCAGTTTCCGTCATGCCTTCGATACCGAAATCAACTACGACGGCGGCGTGCTCGAGATCTCGATCGGCGGCGGCGCATTCGCGGACATCATCACGGCAGGCGGCGCGTTTCTCGAAGGGGGCTACAACTCGACGGTCTCGTCCTGCTGCGGCAGCCCGATCGCTGGGCGCCAGGCCTGGACCGGCAGCAGTGGCGGTTATGTGACGACGACGGTGCAACTGCCAGCCGGCGCGATCGGCCAGGCGGTCAAGCTGCGCTGGCGCATTGCCGCGGACAGTTCGGTGAGCCGGCCTGGCTGGTGGGTCGATTCCATCGTCTGCGGCAAACCGGTGCCGGGCAGTTCGCCATGGCGCAGGCATGAGCATCCTTACCCGATCGCGATCGAGAGCCAGGCCACCACGGTGATGAATGGCGTGCTGTACAGCTTCGGTGGATGGACGACGACGGGCGTGACCGCCGCCTCCTACAAGTACGATGGCCAGCAATGGATCCAGATCGGGGACATGCCGGTGGCGCGGTACTGGGCGGGCGCAGTCAATGACGGGACCCACATCTTCATCCTGGGCGGCCAGGAATCCGCCGGCGCCGGCACCATCTCGGCAACGATGTACCGCTACACGCCGCAGAGCAATGTCTACGAAACGATGGCGCCCATGGGCACACCGACACGTGGCTTTGGCCTGGCCATCCTGGATGGCCACATCTACAAGTTCGGCGGCGTGGTACCGGGTGGGCGCACCGACGTGACCGAGGCCTATGACATCGGCAGCAACACCTGGTCGATACGTGCGCCCTATCCACAGATCATGGCCCATCTCGCCGGCTTCGCGCGCAATGGCCATGTGTATGGCGCGGGCGGATTTGACGACGCCGGCCTGGGCACCACCAAGACCTACCGTTACGATCCAGTCCAGGATCTCTGGGATGATGCACCCATCCCCGATCTGCCCATCGCGCGCGTGGCCGCGGCCGTGATCGATACTCCGCAGGGTGTCTTGCTGGTGGGCGGCTATGTCGGTGGCGGGATCCAGCCGCCCGATGTGACCGGATCGGCCATCGCCTGGAACGCGACAACCAATACCTGGCGCGCCTTTCCCGCGTTGCCTGCCACGCGCGGATTGAGCGGCGGCGGATGGTTGCAGGGACGCCCCCTGCTGGTGGGTGGACGCCGACCGCAGAGCCAGGCATCGACGGATATGTTCGAGTACGACCGCCTGTTTGCCGACGGCTTCGATCCTGCGAACTGAATCAGCGTACAGACTGGCCGGGCGGGCGGATCGTGCCAGACATCGCGCCCGGACGAAGTCCATCAGGCCCGGCGACGGCTCCGCGCAGCGCCTGGCAGGGGCCGCGCCGGAACGCCCGATGGACTCCTGATTCCCGCGCCACTGTCCGCGGGATGGGCGGCGCCGCGCGGGCGCGCCGGTCAGTCGTGCTTTCCCGCCGGCTGGCAAGCCTCGATAATGCGCGCTGCGCGTTTGCCCGAAGTCCCAGCCGATGTCCCAGTCCCCTCTTGCTGCGCCCGTCGACACGCCCCTGCGCAGCTTCATGTGCGTGGTCTGCGGCTTCATCTACGACGAAGCCCAAGGCTGGCCCGATGACGGCATCGCGCCCGGCACACGCTGGGAAGACGTGCCCGAGACCTGGACCTGTCCCGACTGCGGCGTGACCAAGTCCGATTTCGAGATGGTGCAGGTCTGATCCGGGCGCGCGCACGCGCCAGCCCGCAGCCACCTTCGGCCCGATTCACGCCACTTTCAGCGCCGTGCTTCGCCAAACGCGCATGTTGTGATGACCGCGTGTCCACGAGGGAGCACGCGATGCACATTTTCGTACCGATCGAAGATTCGGGCAGCGTCGATGCGACGCTACTGCTGGTGCCCTATCGTTGCGGCCTGCCCTTCGCGCTCGATGTCGATGCGCGCGAGGCCGGATTCGATCAGCGCTGGATCGTGAGCACGTCGCCGGGCGAAACGCCCAATGCGCGCGCCTTGCCACCATTGAGTTCGAGCACATAACGCGCGGGTGCGCCGCTGGAATACGGCGGGCATGGATCGGCCGTGCAGGGCGGCACGTTGTGTTGCACGCTGACGAGCCGCCGCTCGGCGTCGAAGAACAGCATGTCGAGCGGGATCCTGGTGTTCTTCATCCAGAACGAACGCGGCGCATCGTCGTCGAAGATGAACAGCATGCCGTGATCGGCGGGCATCTGCGTGCGATCCATCAGGCCGTGCTCACGCGCGGCGTCGGTGTCGGCGATCTCGACCGAGAAATGCTGGCCGCCGAGTTCGACGCCAGGGCCTTTGGCACCACAGGCTGAGACAAACGTGATTGCCGCGAACAACAGACCGGTACGCACAGGATTGAAGATTCTGGTCATCGATGCATCCTCCCGAAACTGGCCGAGCGCAAGCGTTCAGCGGGTGAGCGCGTAGCCGAATTCCTGACGGAACTGGGCGGCGAAATGGGCGTAGTCGAAGCTCTGGTTCTGCGTACCCGGGTGCTCGACCTTGAGCGCACCCATGAGCGAAGCCATGCGGCCGCAAGTGGGCAGGTCGTAGCCGTGCATGATTCCGAAAATGAGCCCGGCCCGATAGGCATCGCCGCAGCCGGTCGGATCGACCACGCGCTGCTCGTGCGCGGGCGGAATCTCGTGCTGGGTGCCATCCTTGAGGCGGATCAGCGAACCGTTGGAACCCTTGGTGACGATGTAGGCGGTGGTCTTGCCGGCGATCGTCGCCGCATCCCAACCGGTGCGTTCCTGCAACAGGTTGGACTCGTAGTCGTTGACCACGACATAGGTCGCGATCTCGATGAAATGACGGAACTCCTCGCCGCTGAACAAGGGCATCGCCTGCCCCGGATCGAAGATGAAAGGCAGACCCAGCTCGGAGAATTCGCGCGCGTTCTGCAGCATCGCCTCGCGGCCATCGGGGGCGACGATGCCGAAACTCACGTCCTTGACGTCGCGCACGTGGTTCTCGTGGCTGCGCAGCATCGCGCCCGGATGAAATGCGGTGATCTGGTTGTTGTCCAGATCGGTGGTCATGAAGGCCTGCGCGGTGAACAGCTCGGGCAGCTCGCGCACGTGGTCGAGGCGAATGCCCATCGACTGGAACCACTCGCGGTAGGGTCCGAAATCCTGTCCCACGGTCGCCATCGGGATCGGATCGGCGCCCAGAAGCTTCATGTTGTAGGCAATGTTGCCGGCGCAGCCGCCGAACTCGCGGCGCATGCGCGGCACGAGGAAGGACACGTTCAGGATGTGCACCTTGTCGGGCAGGATGTGGTTCTTGAACTGGTCCTGGAAGACCATGATGGTGTCGTAGGCAAGCGAACCGCAGATCAAGGCAGACATCGAAATCCTTCCCGCAACGGGTCATCAAAACGTCCCTCGCGGGACGCGAAAAGGATCAAGCTTAACCGAGTCGCGCGCGCCGCTGCAGCCGGGGCGGCCGGGATCAGCGATCGATGATCCCTGCGCGAGTTCACCAAATGCGCATGCGATGCACGCAAATGTGCGTCAAGAAAGGCTTTTTTAACCTCTTTGTCCTTGTTCACGGACGCCCCAGCCACTAGAATTGCGCGCTTTTCCCCGTATCCCAAAAAGGCTCGCGCCGCGTCATGTTCAAAGGTCTCCGCGGTCTGTTTTCCAACGATCTGTCGATCGATCTGGGTACTGCCAACACGCTCATCTACGTGCGTGATCAGGGCATCGTGCTCAACGAGCCCTCGGTGGTGGCGATCCGCCAGGATCGCGGCCCGGGCGGTCCACGCTCGGTCGCCGCGGTCGGCGCCGACGCCAAGCGCATGCTCGGTCGCACACCCGGCAACATCGTCACCATCCGGCCGATGAAGGACGGCGTGATCGCCGACTTCACGATGACCGAGGAAATGCTCAAGCAGTTCATCAAGAAGGTGCACCGCGCGCGCATGTTCCGCCCGAGTCCGCGCGTGCTGGTGTGCGTGCCCTGCGGATCGACCCAGGTCGAGCGCCGCGCGATCAAGGAATCGGCCGAGAGCGCCGGCGCGCGCGATGTGTATCTGATCGAGGAACCGATGGCGGCGGCGATCGGTGCCGGCATTCCGGTGCACGAGGCGCGCGGCTCGATGGTGCTCGACATCGGCGGCGGCACCTCCGAAGTCGCGGTGATCTCGCTCAATGGCGTGGTCTATTCGCAGTCGGTGCGCATCGGTGGCGACCGCTTCGACGAGGCGATCATCAACTACGTGCGCCGCAATCACGGCACCTTGATCGGCGAATCCACCGCCGAGAAGATCAAACTCGAAGTCGGCTGCGCGTTCCCGCAGTCGGAAGTGCGCGAGATCGAAGTCTCCGGCCGCAATCTCGCCGAAGGCGTGCCGCGCATGTTCACCGTCAACTCCAACGAGATTCTCGAAGCGCTGCACGAACCGCTGTCGGGCATCGTCAGCGCGGTGCGCAGCGCGCTCGAGCAGACGCCGCCCGAGCTGTGCTCGGACGTCGCCGAACGCGGCATCGTGCTCACCGGCGGTGGCGCCCTGCTGCGCGACCTCGATCGCCTGATCTCGAAGGAAACCGGCCTGCACGTGCATGTCGCCGACGATCCGCTGACCTGCGTCGCGCGTGGCGGCGGCCGTGCGCTCGAACTGGTCGATCAGCACGGCAGCGACTTCTTCGCTTCGGAATGAAGCGCGGCGGGCCGGCGTGTTGGCGCATGCCGGCCCTGATGTTTGCGTTGCTCCGCTTCCCGACTTCCGGCACCCATGCCCATCGCACGTGACAACACCGCCACCCTGTTCGCCGAGGGCGGCGCCAGCACGCTGCGCCTGATCCTGTTCCTTGCGGTCGCAATCACCGTGATGGTGATCGACCATCGCGGCGATTACCTGCAATCGCTGCGGGCCCGCGCCAGTTTGCTGGTGGAACCGCTCTATCGACTCGCCGCCCTGCCCGCGAGCGTCGCCCGCGCGACCCGCAACGCAGTGGTGAGCCAGGAGCAACTGAGCAACGAGAACCGCGAGCTGCGCCAGCAATTGCTGCTCGCGCAGGCGCGCCTCAACCGGCTCGATGCCCTCCTCGCGCAGAACGCACGCCTCAAGGATCTGCTCGATGCGCAGCAGCACCTCGGTCTGTCGGTGCAGTTCGCGCGCCTCATCGATGTCGATCTCGATCCATTCCGCCATCGCGTCGTGCTCGATGTCGGCAGCAACCAGGGCGCCAGGATCGGCCAGCCCCTGATCGATGCGCACGGCATCATGGGGCAACTCATCGAAGTCCTGCCCAATACCTCGGTGGCAATGCTGATCACCGATCCCACACACGCGATCCCGGTGGTGGTCGAACGCACCGGCCTGCGCGCGATTGCCTACGGCAGCGGCGCGAGCGATCGACTCGAACTGCGCGATGTGCCACGCAGCGCCGATCTGCGCAGCGGCGACAAGCTGTTGACCTCGGGTCTGGGCGGGCGCTTTCCCGCGGGCTTTCCGGTCGGCGTGGTCGGCGAGGTGAGCACCGACAGCAAGGGCCTGTTCATTGCCGCGAGTGCGCGTCCGACCGCCGCGCTCGATCGCAGTGGCGAAGTGCTGTTGTTGCAGGATCAGCCGCAGCCTTATGGCCCACCGCAGGCAAAGTCCGCCGACGCCGACGCAGGCACATCACCGCCGACTGATGCAGCGCCTGCGACTGCCGCCAATGCCAGCACGCCCGCAACAGCGGACAAAGCCGCAGCGACGTCTGCACCACGAGCCGCAGCACAACCCGCTCGCGCAAGCACGCCGGAGCAGCCATGAACCGTCTGCGCCAGCAAGCCTGGTTGTTCACCGGCAGTCTGCTCGTCGCCTTCCTGCTGCAGATGATGCCGCTGCCGGGCGCGTTCGAAGCATTCAAGCCCTATTGGCTCGGCCTCATGGTGATCTACTGGTCACTCGACGCGCCCGAGCGCATGGGTCTGGGCCTGGCCTTCGCGCTCGGCCTGTGCGGCGACCTGTTCGTGGGTGAACTGCTGGGCGAGCAGGCGATGCGACTCACGGTGCTCGCCTTCATCGTGCTGCGCTTCCGCTCGCGATTGCGCTTTTTCCCGCTCGGCCAGCAGGCGCTCGCCGTGCTCGCCCTGCTCGCCAACGACCGCATCGTTGCGTTGATGATTCGCGGTTTCTCCGGCGAGGCGATGCCGCCCGCGAGTTTCTGGATCGCGCCAGTGACCGGCACGCTGGCGTGGCCGCTGCTGTACGTGCTGCTCGACAATCTGCGCCTGCGCCAACGCGCGCGTGAGTGACGATGAAGTCGCTGCGCCAGCGCATCAAGC
This sequence comes from Lysobacterales bacterium, assembly GCA_002632325.1. Taxonomy (GTDB): domain Bacteria; phylum Pseudomonadota; class Gammaproteobacteria; order Xanthomonadales; family Rhodanobacteraceae; genus Dokdonella_A. The sequence continues at coordinate 59,282 of NSJK01000007.1, forward strand.
GTTCCGTGCAAGGCCACAAGCCGATCGGCGAAGCGCGCCTCGAAGCCGCGCAGTTCCAGCGTCGCGCCTACGCCGGGCTCGCCATCATCGTACTGTGCCTGATCGCGCTCGGCGTGCGCTTCTGGATCCTGCAGGTGCGCCAGCACAGCGAGCTCAATGCGCGCTCGGATGCCAACCGCATTCTCACTCGACCCCTGCCGCCGGGACGCGGCCTGATCTACGACCGCAACGGCGTGCTGCTGGCCGAGAACATTGCCGCATTCCGACTCGAAGTCACTCCCGAGCAGGCCGGTGACGTGCAGGAAACGGTGACGCGGCTGGGCGAAGTGCTGCCGATCAGCGATGACGACATCACGCGCTTCAATGCGCAGCGCAAGCGCAAGCGCTCCTACGAAGGCATCCCGCTGCGCCTGAAATTGTCGGAAGAGGAGATCGCGCGTTTCTCGATCAACCGCTGGGCCTTTCCCGGCGTCGAGGTGGTGCCGTACCTCACACGCTCCTACCCGCTCGGCGCGGAGTTCGCGCATACGGTCGGCTACGTCGGTCGCATCGACGAGGAAGATCTCGCCGCGCTCGACGCCAGCGAATATGCAGGCACCACCCACATCGGCAAGACCGGCATCGAACGCAGCTACGAGAAGCGCCTGCATGGGCGCGTGGGCTACGAGAAGATCGAAGTCAATGCCGACCATCGACCACTGCGCGTGCTGCCCGGGCGCGTCGCGCCGGTGCCGGGCGAGAATCTCTATCTGTCGATCGACGCCCATCTGCAGGAGGTCACCGAGGCCGCCTTCGAAGGCCGCGCCGGAGCAGCGGTCGCGATCGACCCGCGCAATGGCGAAGTGCTGGCGATGGTCAGCGTGCCGAGCTTCGATCCCAATCTGTTCGTCAACGGCATTTCCAGCGTCGACTATCGCGGCTTGCTCGATGACGAGAAAAAACCGCTGCTCAATCGACTGCTGCGCGGCACCTTCACGCCCGGCTCGACGATGAAGCCCTTCGTCGGGCTGGCCGGACTCGAGCTGGGCTTGCGCAAACCCGAGGACACGGTGCTGTCGACCGGCGAGTTCTTCATTCCCGGCCAATCGCGCGCCTATCGCGACGACGTGCGCGGTGGCTTCGGCCGCGTCGATCTCGTGCAGGCAATCGCGCGCTCGGTCAATACCTATTTCTATTCGGTCTCGCTCGACATGGGCATCGACCGCTTCAGCGGCTATCTCGGTCGTTTCGGCTTCGGCCAGCCGACCGGGATCGATCTGCTCGGTGAAGGCAGCGGCGTGCTGCCCTCGCGCGAATGGAAGCGCGCCCGCTTCAACCAGCCCTGGTATCCCGGCGAAACGGTGATCGCGGGCATCGGTCAGGGTTACTGGATCGTCACGCCGCTGCAGTTGGCCAATGCCGTGAGCACCTTCGCCGCGCGCGGCGTGCCGCACACGCCGCATTTGCTGCGCGCCGTGCAGACCGAAGGCGACGAGACACCGGTGCTGTTGCCGCTCGCGCCCGAACAGGCCAGCGTGATCGCCAAACCCGAAGACTGGCTCGCCGTGCAGCGTGGCATGGTCGAGGTGGTGCGCGCCGGCACCGCGCGCGCGATGGGCATCGGCTTTCCCTACGACATCGCCGGCAAGACCGGTACTGCCGAGCGCTTCTCGCGCACCGATGAAACCTGGACCAGCATCAGTGCGAGTCCAATCGAGCGCCATCAGGTGTTGTTCGAATGTTTCACACCCGCCGATGCGCCACGCATCGCCGTGGTCGTCGCGCTAGAGGCCGGACGCAGCGGCGCCAGCGACGCCGCGCCGATCGCGCGCAAGATGCTCGATGCCTGGCTGCCCGGCGACCAGCAGCGTCAGCGTATTGAAACGCTCGCCACCGCCGGCGGAAGTCAGCCATGATCGACGTGTTGCTGGCGCAGATCCGCTACCGCCTTGCATCGGCATGGCGCGCGCCGCGTCTGGATCTGCCCCTGCTCGGCGCACTGCTCCTGCTCATGGGCATCGGCTTGGTCACGCTCTACAGCGCAAGTGATCTCGATCGCGGCTACGTGCTCGCGCAGGGCCTGCGTTTCGTGCTCGGCCTCGTGCTGATGCTGGTGATCTCGCGCATTCCGCCCTCGGCGCTGCGCAATTGGACGCCTTGGTTGTACGCGGCAAGCGTGGTGCTGCTGGTGATCGTGGTCATGCATGGCGAAGGGCGCGGCGCCAACCGCTGGCTCGACCTGCATTTCGTGCGCTTCCAGCCATCGGAACTGCTCAAGCTGACGATGCCGATGATGATTGCCTGGTTTCTCAACGGTCGCCAATTGCCGCCGGGCTGGACCACGCTCGGCATCGCCGGCGCCCTCATCGCCGTACCCGCCGCGCTGATCGCCAAGCAACCCGATCTGGGCACCGCGCTCCTGATCGTAGCCAGCGGCGCCTTCGGCATCTTTCTGTCGGGCCTGGCGTGGTGGCGCATCGGCCTCTTGCTGGGCGCGTTTGCCGCAGCGATTCCGATCGGCTGGCCGTTCCTGCACGACTACCAGAAGGATCGCGTGCTGACCTTGCTCAACCCCGAAGCCGATCCGCTCGGCAATGGCTGGCACATCATCCAGTCGAAAATCGCGGTCGGCTCAGGCGGCATCTGGGGCAAGGGCTGGCATCACGGCACGCAGTCGCGGCTGGAGTTCCTGCCCGAGCACACCACCGATTTCATCTTCTCGGTGTTCGCCGAGGAATGGGGTCTGATCGGCGTGCTGCTGCTGCTCGCGCTCTACGTGTTCATCATCGCGCGCTGCCTGTGGATTGCCGCCAACGCCCGCGACACCTATTCACGCTTGCTCGCCGGCTCGATCAGCATGGCGCTGTTCGTCTACGTGATGGTCAACGGCGGCATGGTCACCGGCATCCTGCCGGTGGTCGGCGTGCCATTGCCCTTGGTGAGTTATGGCGGGACCTCCGCCGTGTCCCTGCTCGCCGGCTTCGGCGTGTTGATGTCGATCCACGCACATCGGCGCACTCTGGCGACGCACTGAGGCGCGTTTGCTGCCACGCGATTCGCTCGTGGTTCGAGACGGCGCCTCGCGCCAACGCTCGAGCGTGCCTCGGCGAGCGCATGCACAAATTGCCGAATGCTTCAGCATGTGGCACCGTGGCTCATGGGGCTTCTGAGCATGCGTGGTGGGCGCAGCAAATGTTCAGGGGCTCTCGAAGTCTGGGGAGGCCGCGCGTTGGAAATCACCGAACTCATCGGCAAGGCGCGGGGCGGCGATCGGGATGCGTCCGAGCGCGTGTTCGCGCTGCTTTACGACGAGCTGCGTCGCCTGGCCGCCAGCCAGTTGCGTGGCGAGGCGCCAATGCGTGCGACCTCGCTCGTGCACGAGACCTATCTGAAGCTCGCCCGGCACGGCCCGTTGGAAGTCAGCGACCGCGCGCACTACTTCGCCCTGGCTGCGCGCGCCATGCGCAATATCGTCATCGACCACGCACGGGCACGCAGCGCCGCACGACGCGGCGGTGCGGCACAAGCGGCCACGCTCGACACGACGGCATTGCAGATCGCGGCCGAGGATCGCGGCGAAGACGTGCTGGCACTCGACGACGCCTTGAACCGACTCGCGGAGCTCGACGCACCGCTCGCCGAACTCGTCGAAATGCGCTTCTATGCCGGCTTGGAACTGACCGAGATCTCCGGCATTACCGGACGATCCGAACGTTCGATCAAACGCGATTGGCGACGTGCGCGCGCTTTTCTGCAACATCAAATCGTCGGCGCCTGAACTTGTCGTCATTGGCAATGATCGTTCACGGCTTGCGCGCGACAGATTGCGGGGACTGGCATGATTGATACCACACGGTGGGGCGAAATCTCGGCGCTGTTCGACGAACTGGTGGAGTTGCCGCTGCCTGAACGCGAACGGCGCCTTGCAGCACTCGCCGACAGCACGCTCGCTGATGAGGTCCGCGCCCTGCTCGCCGCCGACGACGAGCATGGCGTGCTCGACGCCCCGGTCACCGCGGCCTTGCCGGACTTGCGCACGGACGACCCTGCGCCGGATCGGTGCATCGGTGCCTGGCGCCTGCTGCGACCGATCGGCGAAGGCGGCATGGGCGTGGTCTGGCTCGGCGAGCGCGTGGATGGCGCGTTCGAGCAACGCGTCGCCATCAAGGTGCTCAAGCGCGGCATGGACACGCACGCGATCCTGCGCCGTTTCCTGCTGGAGCGCCGCATCCTCGCGCGTCTGCGCCACGAACACATCGTGCGCCTGATCGACGGCGGCATGAGCGATGACGGACGACCGTTCTATGTGATGGATCACGTCGGCGGCAGACCGCTCACGACCTACGCCACGCAAACGCATCTGGACGTGACCGCGCGCGTTGCGCTCCTGGCAAGAGTTGCCGAGGCCGTCGCGTATGCGCACACGCAACTCGTCGTGCATCGCGATCTGAAGCCATCCAATGTGTTGGTCGATGCGGAGGGCGAGCCGCGCGTACTCGATTTCGGCATCGCCAAACTGCTCGAAGAAAGCGGCGAGCAGACACGCACGGGCACGGGCTTGCGCGTGTTGTCGCCGGCATACGCAGCGCCGGAGCAAATTCTCGGCGAGTCGATCGGTACCGCGACCGACGTCTATGCGCTCGGATTGATGCTGTGCGAACTCCTGGTCGGACGTCTGCCGCGGCAGCGTCGCGGCGCCAGCGCCGCGCAACTCGCGCAGGATGCAGAAAACGAAACGATCGAAAGGCCGGCGACCTTGGCGGCGCGTTTGCCTGCCGCTGAAGTCGAGGCACTGTACGGTGCGGGCACGACGCCGGCCATGCTGGCGAGAAGGCTCGCAGGCGATCTCGATGTGATTGTTGCAAAGGCCTTGCAGCGCGATCCCGCGCGCCGCTATGCCGGTGCGGCCGCATTCGCCGGTGATCTGCGTCGCTGGCTCGAGCACCGGCCGATCCATGCTCGCCCCGACTCGCGCGCCTACCGTGCGCGCCAGTTCGTGCGACGCCATCGTGTCGGCGTTGGCGCAGCGGCGCTGATTGCGGTGGCACTGCTCGGCGGATTGGGTACCGCGTTGTGGCAGGCGCGCATCGCACGCGGGGAGGCCCTGCGCGCCGATGCCGAACGCCGCGTCGCCGAACAGCAATTGGCTCGCACAGAACGAGTCAAGCAATTCATTCTTACCTTGTTTCGCGAAACCGACCCGGTGGCGCGCGCGAGCGCACAGGCGCGTTCACCCCTGGAACTGGTCAAGGCGGGCATTGCCGATGTCGAAGCAAGCTTTGGCGATCAACCGGAATTGCAGGCCGAGCTGTTGCACGATCTGGGCGAGATTCAGACGGGGCTCGACGATCCCAAATCGGCACGTGAAACCCTGAAACGAGCCTGGGAGCAGCAGAAGCAATTGTCCGGCGAGGACAGCGTGGCCAGCGCCCAAGCGCAGGCGGCGTACGGTGATGCGGTCTACTTGGCAGGTGATGTGGCCGCCGCCACCAGCCTGCTCAATCAGGCGATTTCGCGCCTTCAAGCGCGCGGCCAGGGGAACAAGCCGAAAACCGCACAAGCCGAGTCAACCCTTGCCTTGATTGAACTGATCGGGGCACGCAAGGAAGAAGCCGAACGTCTGGCACGGCACGCGCTGCAAGTGGATCGTGAAAGTCATGGCAGCGGCAGCCTGCAGGCAGCCGTGCGACTCACCTCTTTGGGCAAGATCCTGCAAGAGACGGGGCGCTACGAAGACGCCTTGGCCTGCTATCGCGAGGCCTTGACCGTCGTGGTTGCGCGTGGCGGTGAAGATCATGCACGCGCCGCCTTGCTGCACACTTTCATTGCCGATGTGTTGCGCGTACAGCAGCACTACGATCAGGCCTTGCCGGAATACGAGGCCGCTGTGCGCATCGAGCGCAAGCAGTTGCCGCCTGGGCACAGCATCCTCGGAGGCACCTTGATTCGTCTGGGTGACTTGCAGCGTCGAATGCAGTTGCTGGACGCAGCCGATGCCTCGCTCACGGAGGCCATTGAAATCCTCGCGCCAACAGGCTCCGGACAATACGCCCAGGCCCTTCAGTTTTCCGGCAACCTGGCGCGCGAGCAGGGCCGATTCGAGTTGGCTGTGCAACGTTACGGCAATTCGATCGATGTGTTTCGCAAGGTCACTGGTGACAGCATTTACACTTGGCTCACCGCACTTGTTCGAATTCAGGCCTTCATTGATGCGGGGCAACTGGCACAAGCGGATGCCGCGGCCAACGAGGCCGTCGTCGGACTCTCGAAGCTGCCGGATGATGACTACGCAAGCCTGTTCCAGGCTAGCGTGCTGGCGGACTTGCGCCATGAACAAGGGCGCTTCGTGGATGCCATCAAAGAGCGACGTCGTACCGTCGATGGGCTGCTCAAGATGTATGGCAGGGATCACGCGGAAACCATCCAGTCGCATATCCTGCTCGCGTCAAGCCTGATTGCCACGGGCGATGTGGCGCAACGCACCGAGGCATCGGAGTTGCTGGATGACGCGCATTCGGCGTTGGACGCCAAACCGACCGAAAACGCCATCTCGCTGCACGGACTGATCAGCCTCGCGCGAGCCCGCTTGCGTTACGCCAATGGCGACCTGAAAGGCGCCCGCGCAGATCTGGACAATGCATTGGAAAAACTGCGAGCGAAGCCGGTCGATGTCCGCCACCTGCGCACCGCGCAGGCCCTTGCGCGGCGCATCAAGTCATGAGGCCTTGGGCTTCTGACATGCTAATGCGTCGACCGCAGCAGATTCACCGCCGATGCGCAGTCGTGCTCCCCGAACAAGACGAATCACGGGCTGGCGGGATAGCGGATGAAGTGGGCGCCCGCCTCGTCCCGGACGCCGCCGTCATCGACAAGCAGGATCGGGCCGCGCGTGACCCTGCCGACGCCAGCGCGCGCTTCGATGACGAGCACGGCACTGTCGAGCAAGGCGTACGGATCAGGGTGGGCATCGGGATCGCTCCGGGGCGCGGATGGCGCCCTTCGCTCATGTCCACGCGGAATGCGGACGCGAGGGGTGCGGTGACAATCGAGGACAGCACGATCCGCAATGCGGCATCGCCTTTGTAGTTTTTCCAGTCCACCGTGCCCGACGCGCCGGACGTGTGGATTCGGCGCACGCGCTTCATCGGCAACGTCGGCCCGATTCGCGCCAGCCGCGACAGCATGATCCACATGGACGACGTCGAGTTTCGTGACAACATCGTCGACGCCGATCACATCGCCGACGGCTCCCCCGCCGTGTTGCTGGCCGAAAAGGGCGCCGCCTGGCGCATCAGCCGCGCGCTGTTCAGCGGCAACCGTGGTGCGGGCAGCGATGGCGCCGTGCTGCGCGCGGTCAGCGGCGCAAACGTGGCGCTCAGTCAGATCACCTTCGTGGACAATACATATTCTTCGGATACGAACGTTGGCTACGGTCATGCGGTCGGCGTGTATTCGGCGACTTCCGATCCGACGATTCTGTGGATTTTTCATGCAACGATGCGCAAGGCGCCGTCGATTTCGAACGCAACGGTCGGTTCGCTATTGACCGTGCGCGGCAGCACCGCCAACGCACGCGTGTTCAACAGCCTGATCGACGGCACCTGCGCCTTTGGCGTGCGCCACAGGCGGCGCATTCAACACTGATACGCGGTCGTTCTTCCCAAACGAAGCGATTCACGGGTTGGCGGGATAGCGGATGAAGTGGTCGCCTGCCTTGTCCCAGACGCCGCCGTCATCGACAAGCAGGATCGGGCCGCGCGTGATCCAGCCGATGCCATCGCGCGCTTCGATGACGAGCACGGCACTGTCGCCCATCTGATAACCACCCTTGATGGTCACATCGCGCACCATGCGCAGCGCCTGCACCTTGAGCTTGGCCTTGCGCTCGGCCAACGGGATCAGCGTGCCGTCGAAGTTCTTGTCGCGATAGATGATCTTCGCCATCTGGCTGCCCGAATTCATCGCCGCATCCGGATCCTTCGCATCGACCGCCGCCGCCATGGCGCGGGTTTGCTTGAGATATGCCTTGCCGACATCGCCGCCATCCGCAGGCAGCTTGGTGGCTGCTGTCTCCCAATCGGTGCGCGGTTCGCTCATGGCGCTGCCGCGGATGCCGCGGGTGAAAAATTCCTTGACCAGGGATTCGTTCGTGGTGGCTTTCAGCTTGGCAATTTCCTGCGCCGTGTAGGCAATGCTGACCAATTTGTAGGCGCCGCCGGCCTTGGCGTAAGGCATGCTCATCTTGCCCGAGCTCGAACCATCCCTTGCCTTCATCTCGATGACGACCGTGCCCTCCACCGTGGGTACCTCGGCGTTGATCTGACTCGCCTGTTCTTTCAGGCGATCGATCAGATCGTTGTCGGCAGCGGCCAGACGCGCCGTGCAGACAGACTCGCCAGCGCATTCCCGAACCGCATCGAAGTAGAAGAAATGCAGATCCGCAGGCGCCATGTCCATCTCGGCAAGTCTGCGGGCGGCTTCGAAGTCACCCTTGCCAAATGCACTCTGAACCGCCTTGGCGAGCGCCTCCGGTGTGGACTGGGCCTGACTGCAAGCGGCGCCAGACAGCAGCGCCCACGCTGCCAAACCGAGAAGAATGTGTTTCATGTCTTTGCCTGCCCTGGATGGAATTCAGCGGCCGCAATGGCCGGCTTCATCGCAACACACGGAATTGCGCGCGCGCAGGGGCCAAATGCGTCAAGATGCGGGGTCCGGGTTTGCCACTGTTCCAAATGTCCCCGGTACGGGATCTGCGGGACGCGTGTCAGGTATGCGCGCTGTTTTTCGCTTGTTCCAATTGCAAAACGTCCGGACGGGTGCCGGATTCCTGTTGAACCATCGAAGCGAGCATCGAGAGGCAGAGAAGATGAGTTGGATATCAAGAATTGGCGTGTCTGCCGCAATCGCTGCGGCCGCGGCCTGGGGTGTCGCGCAAGCCGGGAGCATGCAGGTGACTGCGCAGGTGATTTCTTCAGGCGGGGGCAGCAGCGCGTCCGCCGGCGCCTGCCGGCGACTCCATGCCACGCTCGGCGAACCCGTGATCGGACATTCCAGCGGAGGCTCCTACTCGCTGGTCGCTGGCTTTCAGGCAGGCATCAGCGCGGGCCCGCGCGATTCCGTTTTCAATGATGGATTCGAGGAGTGCAAGTGATGAAGATTTCCGGTTTCCATGTGGGCATGTTGCGTACGGTCCTCGGCTTGTGTCTGCTCACTTGCAGCGCGATTGCATCCGCGGCCCCGCAGATTCCCGACTTTGTCTACCAGGGTCGTCTCGAACAAAGCGGAGTTCCGGCAAACGGGAACTTTGATCTGTCATTCCGCTTGTATGACGCAGCAAGCGGCGGCAATCAGCTGGGCGCCACGATCAATCAAGCTGATTACCCGGTCACCGACGGCCTGTTCAGCGTGTCACTGGCCTTTCCCGGTGCGTTCTCGGGTGAACAGCTTTACCTCGAGGTCAGCGTCGAGGGCACGCCGATGCTTCCCCGGCAGGCCGTAGCCACCGCGCCGGTGTCGCAGTTCACGCTCAGCGGCGGCATCAGTGGCCCTGCTGGCGGCGCCCTCACGGGCAGCTACCCGAACCCGTCGCTCGCAACCAGTGCGGTCACCAATTCGAAGATCGCCACAAGCGCGGTGACAAGCTCGAAACTTGCCGCAGACGCGGTGAACGCCGCCGCCATCGCCAACGGTGCCGTCGGCACGTCAGAGATTGCCAGCGGCAGCATCACGCGCAGCAAGATCGCAGGCGGCTACAGCAACGGCGCGATATCGTTCTCCGTTGGAGCGAATGTCTGCAACACCTACAACATCGCGATCCCCGGAGCGCAGGTGAACGACATGGTGCTTTTCAACCTGCAATCGAGTGCATCTCTGCCATCCAACCTCTTGATCCAACCACTGCGGGTCAGCGCTGCGGATACGGTGGAGATTCGCGCCTGCAATGTCGGCAACACCTCACAGTCAACCGGAACCATGCCCGTCTACGTGTTGACCTTGCGCTGAAACCGGGCGCGAATGGGGCGCAGACCGAGGCGCCCCTCGCGATTCCCGCCGCCAGGCTGGATGGAACCAGCGATCACGGCGCTTGGGGCCGTGATCGGCAAGACCGGCTCGTGCAGCATCGCAGTTCGAGCCGGAAATGACGACACCGAGTCTGTCGTGAGGCGGCTTGGTAATGCCATGTCCCGAATTGGAATGTGGCTTGCCTTCAGCTTCCTGTCTGGCCGCGCCATTGGGCGCCCATGTCCGAATCCGTGCCGGCGCAAGCGGAGTAGGATCGTTGCGGCTGCTCCGACGCGATGGCGCTCGGGCAGCCGCCACCAAGGGCCGCGCAATGCGCGCGACCCTCCCGGCAACCGATTCGAGGAGATCTCGTCATGCCCAAGAGCGCGAAACAGATCATGGGGCCGCAGGCCCTGGGACCGCTGACCTGGCTGGTCGGCGAGTGGGAAGGCAATGTCGGTGTGGACCTGTCGTATCACAACAAGGATGACGAGACGACCCAGACCGGCTACTTCGAGCGCTTCCGCTTCCATCCGATACCGAAACAGGAAAACGGCAAGCAGGAAATCGAAGGCCTCAAGTACGAGAACACCGCCTGGCGCCACGGCGAAGAAGCGATGAATCCGTTCCACGACGAAGTCGGCTACATGTTGTGGGACAAGGCGATGGGTCAAGTCATGCGCGTGGTGGTGTTCGGCCGCGGCATCGCGATCCTCGCCGGCAGCAGCGCCAAACCACGCGACACCAAATTCCGCTTCAAGGCGATACCCGGCGATCCCAACTACGGCATCCTGCAGAACAAGTACCTCTCGCAACGCGCCGAGCTCAAGGCCTTCGATGGCAGCTTCGCGCTCAATCCCGACGGCACCTTCAGTTACGAACAGACCCTCGTGCTCAAGCTCGCCGCGCTCGGCGGCAAGGAAATGAAGCACACCGACAGCAACACCCTGCATCGGGTGAAGCGCTACCACCCGAGCATCGAGAACGTCTGATTTGTCATCGCCGCCCGGCGCTCATGAGTGACCCGCCGGAGCAGCATTCCATTTGATCGTGAAGCTGCTTTGGCTTTGGCTTTGGCTTTGGCGCTCAGGAGCGCGCTGCGGTTGCATCTCCTTCAGTGACGGCGGGCGATGGCCGCGTCTGCGGGCAGGATGCCCGCGCTCCGGCCTTTCAACCCCTGTCGGCCGCGGCAGGCGCGCGCAGGAAAGGCCCGCAGGAGCGGTGCGATGGATCGCGCCGAGTTTTGCCGTTCGTGCAGGGATGCACGGTCGGCAAACCCCGCAGCACGTCTGCGCAGTCACGCGCGCACGATGCGCGCGGGACCAAGGCCGTGAGGGTGCCCTTCTCTCTGGTGACTTTCTCTTGGGCAAGCAAGAGAAAGCCACCGGCCCGCAGGGATACGCGACGAATACGGACGTGTTCGGTCTTCGCGATGCCGAACAGAGCAACGTGCCAGTCAAGCCACGGCGTCAGCCGAAACACCCGCCGTGCATGCGCGCGGCAAGACTAGCCCTCGGCATCATCCTCGAAGCGCAGATGCTTCACGCTGCGGCCGTTGCGCCGCACGAGTTTGAGCGCCTCGATGCCGACCTTGATGTGCGCCTCGACGAAGCTCGCGGTGATCAGTCGATCACTGGCTTCGGTCTTGACACCTTCGGGAATCATCGGCTGGTCGGATACCAGCAGCAGCGCGCCGGTGGGAATGCCGTTGGCGAAGCCGGCCGCGAAGATCGTCGCGGTTTCCATGTCGATCGCCATGCAGCGTGTCTTGCGCAGATAGTCCTTGAATTCGACGTCGTGCTCCCACACGCGGCGGTTGGTGGTGAAGACCGTGCCGGTCCAGTAGTCATGACCGAGGTCGCGGATCATCGTCGACACCGCGCGTTGCAGCTGGAACGCCGGCAATGCGGGCACTTCGGGCAGGAGGTAATCGTTGGAGGTGCCTTCGCCGCGGATCGCGGCAATTGGCAGGATCAGGTCGCCGAGCTGGTTCTTCTTCTTGAGGCCGCCGCATTTGCCCAGAAACAGCGCCGCCTGCGGCTCGATTGCGGTGAGCAGATCCATCATGGTCGCCGCATTCGGACTGCCCATGCCGAAATTGATCATGGTGATGCCATCGGCGGTGGCATTGGGCATCGGCCGATCACGGCCCTGCACTTCAACCCCGTGCCATTGCGCGAACAGGTCGACGTAGTGGCCGAAGTTGGTGAGCAGGATGTGCTGGCCGAAGCCGGACAGGGCGGTGCCGGTGTAGCGCGGCAGCCAGTTCTCGACGATCTCGTTCTTGTTCTTCATCGGACGATTCTAAACAAGAGCACGGCCCGGGCACACCGCCCGATGCTGCCCCATGCAGCCACGCGACAGGTAGCAGGTCGCATAATCCGCATATTGCCGACGGAGGATGCGCCATGTTCTGGATCGCGTTGATCGTTTCCGTAGTCGCATTCGCCGTACTTGCCTTCCGCGGCCTGGGCTTTCTCGCCTGGGTGAGCGCCGTCGGCATCGGGTTGATCGGCTGGCGCCTCGACGGCATCACTCACCCGAGCCTGTATTCCGCCTGCCTCATCGCGGCGATCGTGCTGGCCGCCTTGTTCGGACTGCCGCCGCTGCGGCGCCACCTGCTGTCGCGCTTCATCATGCCGATCTTCGCCAAGGTGTTGCCCAAGCTGGGCTCGACCGAACGCATCGCGCTCGAAGCGGGAACGGTGTGGTGGGATGGCGACCTGTTCAGCGGCATGCCCGATTGGAACAAGCTGCTCGCCTTCAAGCCCGCGCCATTGCGCGAGGACGAGCAGGCGTTTCTGGATGGCCCGACCCAAGAGCTGTGCCGGCGTCTGGATGATTGGGAGATTTACCAACAGCGCGATCTGCCGCCGTCGATCTGGCAGTACATCAAGGAACAGCGCTTTCTAGGCATGGTGATCCCCAAGGAGTATGGCGGCCTCGGATTCTCCGCGATCGGCCATTCACGTGTAGTCACCTGTCTGTCCACACGCTCGATCACCGCTGCGGTCACCGTGATGGTGCCCAACTCGCTCGGCCCGGGCGAACTGTTGGTGCATTACGGCACCGACGAGCAGAAGCAACGCCTGCTGCCGCGGCTTGCGCGCGGCGAGGAAGTCCCGTGTTTTGCACTGACCGGCCCCGAGGCGGGCTCGGATGCGGCAGCGACGCAATCGGAAGGCATCGTCGAGAAACGCATGGTCGATGGCGTCGAAGTGCTCGGCCTGCGTCTGAACTGGAAGAAGCGATACATCACGCTGGCGCCGGTGGCGAGCCTGATCGGCCTCGCGTTCCGGCTCAAGGATCCGAACAAGCTGATCGGCGAGGTCGAGGATCGCGGCATCACCTGCGCGCTGATCCCGCGCGCGACGCCGGGCATCGAGATCGGCCTGCGCCACGATCCGATGGGCGTGCCCTTCATGAACGGCCCGATCGTGGGCAAGGACGTGTTCGTGCCACTCGACGAGGCGGTGATCGGTGGCCGCGCGCAGATCGGCAATGGCTGGCGCATGCTGATGGAATCGCTCGCCGCGGGTCGCTCGATTTCGCTGCCGGCGCTGTCGATCGGCGCCGCGCAGATGTGCACGCGCATCTGCGGCGCCTACGCCACCGTGCGCGAACAGTTCGATACACCGATTGGTCGTTTCGAGGGCATCGAGGAACCGCTCGCGCGCATCGCCGGGCTCACTTACCTCATGACCGCGGCGCGCACGCTCACCTGCGGCGCACTCGATTCGGGTGAAAAGCCCGCGGTGCTCGGCAACATCTGCAAGGCCTATCTCACCGATGCGATGCGTCAGGTGGTGAGTGACGCGATGGACATCCGCGCCGGGTCGGCGATCCAGCGCGGCCCGCGCAATGCGCTCGCGCGGGCGTGGGATGCGGTGCCGATCGGCATCACGGTGGAAGGCGCCAACATTCTCACCCGCAGCATGATGATCTACGGTCAGGGCGCGATTCGCTGCCACCCGTTCGTGCAAAAGGAAATCGACGCGGTCGCGCACAATGACCTCGCTGCTTTCGATCGCGCGATCCTCGGTCACGTCAATCTCTACTGCACGCGCATCGTGCGCGCCAAATTGCTGGCCTGGAGCGGCTCGCGCCTTGCCGCCAAGCCCGACGCCGACGATACCGGTCGCTATTTCCAGCATCTGTCGCGCTTCTGCGCTGCCTTCACGATTCTCTCCGACACCGCGATGGGCACGCTCGGCGGTTCGCTCAAGCGTCGCGAGAAACTCTCGGGCCGCCTCGCCGATGCCCTGGCCTGGCTGTATCTGGCCAGCTGCACGCTCAAGCGCTATCACGATGAGGGCAAGACCCATTCCAACTTCGTGCTGGTACGCTGGTCGACCGAACTGGCCTTGTATCGCGTGCAGGAAGCCCTGGTCGGCGTGATCGACAACCTGCCGGTGCGCTGGGTTGCGGCCCTGCTCAAGCTCACGATCTTCCCGCTCGGCGCGCGTTTCCGGCCGCCCTCGGATCGACTCGGCAGCGCAGTCGCGCGCGACATCCTCGAAGACCGCGAGGCGCGTCAGGCGCTCACCGCGGATGTGTTCGTGCCGCCGCCCGATGAGCCCGGGCTGGGCTCACTCGAAGCCGCGCTCGCCAAGGCGGTGCGCGCGCTGCCGATCGAGACCAAGCTGCGCGACGCGGTGCGCGCAGGCGTGCTCGACCGCGCGCCCGGCTACATGCTCGATGATCTGGGCGTGCAGGCCGGCGTGATCAGCGGCGCCGAGTACGATCTGCTCAACGAGGCACGTGACGCGCGTGACGAGGTGGTTGCGGTGGATGCCTTCGATCCGCAGGTCTTCAAGACCCTGCATTGACGCATCGGTACCTCACGCAAGCTGCACGGACTGCAATTCGGCGTCGGCGCGAACCAGCAGTTCGTCGGGCGTGAGCATGTCCTGGCCCAGCGTGGCCACGCCGAACGCGGCGGCCGATTTCTGCAGCATGCCGCCGAAATGGAGTTCGCAACTGGCCACGCGTGCAGCAACGCGCGCCGCCAGTCCGCGCGCCTGAGTTTCGCTGGCGCCCGGCAGGATCGCGAGCAGGCGCCCTTCACTCATGCGACCGACGCTGTCGGAATCGCGCAGTTCCTCGATCAGACAACCCATCAGGGAATGCAGCCCCAGATCCTCGGCGCTGCGTCCCTGCGCCGTCGCCTGCGCCTGCAGCCGCGCGTCGAGTTCGATCACGATCACCGACAGTGCGCGTTTGGCATGGCGTGCCACCACGAATGCACCGCGCAGACCGGCGATCGTGGCGCCTCGATTGAGCGCACCGGTGAGCACGTCACGCTCGCGCATTTCCACCGCGCACTGCGGGTCGAAGCGGCAACGCGTCATGCGTTTTGCCAGCACGTGCAACAGGCCCAGCGTGGCCACGGTCAGCACCACCGGCTGGGCACCGATGAGGATGGCCGAGCGCGCCTGTTCCAGCAGCAGATGAGCGGCGTTGAGCAGCATCACCACGAAGGCAGGCGCCCACGCGGCGATGAACCAGCCTGCGCCGCGCTGGCCACGCCACCAGGCGAGCCAGCCGCTGCCCCAGATCAACAGCGTGGTGATCAGCACCAACACGCCAAGACTGCGCAGCAGCAGTCCGTCGGGGAAGATCGGCGGCAAGGCGCACAGCACGGCGAAGGCGAGAAACAGGCCGACAGCAAACTTGACCCATTGCGCCAGACGGGGCGCACGTCGCGGCAGATCGAGGAAGGCGTGCGTGAACAACACTGCGAACACCATCGCGAACGAAGCAAGGAATCCGTTGGCGCGCACGCCGAGCGGATCGAGCAAACTGGTGGGCCAGTAGGCGAATCCAATGCCCGCCTGCAGCGCAAGCAACAGGGTCAGGCTCAAGGTCTGGCCAAGGTAGGGCCACAACAGTCGATCGCCGAGCGGACGCAGCGTGAGCAGCGCAGCCAGCAGCAAGCTGAGCTGGGCGACCGGCCAGATCACGTCGTAATGCGCCTGATCGAGTTCGTGCTCTTGCGCCTGGCGCAGATCGGTAACGCGCAGCGTGTGGGTTGCGGCAACCGAGGAATCCACGCGCAGATAGATGGGCGCCGCCGCGCGCCAGCCGGTACTGAGCGGAACTGTCAAGGCATGGCGAATGCGTCGCCAGGTGCTCTGGTTGTCCTGCAGGTCGAACTCCGCGCCGTTGTAATCGGGCGGCGCGTAGACATGCGCGGTGATCGAATTGGCTGCGGAAATCAGCAAGGCCGGCTGGCGTGGCGACACCCAATCGCTGACCAGACGCACGCGATACCAGGTCGAGCCACGCTGCGCGCTGACGATGCTGGCGTCGGGTTCGGCCCGCAACGAGGTATCGAAATCGCCATGCAACAGGTCGGCGAGCTGGTCGGCATCGATCGGCGCGGTGTAGCGTTCGACGATGATCGGTACATCAGCGGCGCGCACCCAGCTTGTCAGCAGCACGCACAGAACCAGCAAGACCGCGATCACACGCAGGACACGCGCCCTGCCCCCGCCTCGCAGCGCACTGCCGATGATCCCGATGTGATGAACCGTGTACAAGATTCTGATTTCCGGAGGATACTTGCCACATGGTGAGCAAGACCCATGCCAGCGACTTGCAGCGGCGATGACAGGCCTCCAAACCCGTGTTGCGTGGGCTCTGCTTGCAGTCGTCGCAGGTGCGCAGGCCGGCGAAGTCTATCGCTGCGAAAGTGCAGCAGGTCTGGCATTTCAGGACAGTCCCTGTCCTCCGCGGCAGCGCCAGACCCGCCTGCAGATGCCGAACGAGCCCGCGTCGAGCCAGAATGTGCCCAGTGCAACGGCCAAAGCTGACAATCCTGTCGCCGCGGACACGACGCAGGTCGTTGCAGCGCGGCCGCCGCAACGCCGGATGCCGTCACCAAAATTGACACTCTGTCGCGCGGGCGATGGCAGTCGCTATGTCAGCGCGAGTGGTCAAGGCCGCGTGAATTGGGTGCCGTACACGGTCGCCAACGACTACAACCGCAGCCTCGCCGAGGTGTACGGCGGTCGCGATGGCCTGGCCACGCACGCACCGGGTGCAGCGAACATTCCGCATCGACCGGCAGCCGAAGTGCCGGGTGCGGGTTACTACGTGCAGGTCGCCGATCCCTGCCATCAGGCAAGCCCCGCCGAGGCCTGCGGCTTTCTGAGCGAGCAACTCAAGGGTGTCGACGTGCGCCTGCGGCAGGATCGCAAGGACGGCAACGCACAGAGCGAACGAGCGGGTCTGCTCGATCAGTTGCGCGGATGTGATTGAGCTTCGCGTACGCGTCGTTCCAACCACCACAACAGACTCGCGAAACCGATGACCGCGAGCAGGAACGGCCAGCGTGGCCAGAGCCGCTCACGCTGCGCCTGCACCTCGGCAGTTCCCGCCGCAGCCATCAACGCGCGGGTCTGTCGCGTGCGCTCGGCTTGCGCCAGTGCGCTGGCTGCAGCAGCCTCCTGCACGTACAGCGGCCAACGCTGCGCGCCGCGCACCAGCGCATGCCAACCCGACTGCGCGGGCCACCACGCGGCGCATTGATCCTTCCCGGTGGCGAAAAGACCGACTGGTTTGGCAGTCGGCTGCGCGATCGTCTCGATCACATCGCCCGACTGCACGCCGCACAGCAGCGCGCGCTCACCAACGCGCAGCCAGTGCGGCAACTGCGGCGCGCTCGGCGCACGTGCGCGTGCGAGCTGCGCAACCAGTCCGCTCCACAGGCTCGCGTAGGCCGCGCGATGTCCAGCCAGCGCGATGCGCCACTCATCGACGATGCGCATCACGCCGACGCGGCCATCACCCACATTGCGCCGGATCGCCAACACGCTGCCGTCGTCCGCGCGCAGCAGGGGCGCCGCGTTGCTCCCCGTCAACGTGATCGGCAAGCGCGGGAAATCGAGCCGCGACTCGACCAGACCCGCAGCGCGATCGAGATGGATCGGGGTCGTCGCGGTATCCGGCTCGAATGAGATGCCCAAGGTCTGCCAATCCTGCGCAACGCGCTCGGGAACCGTGCCGGTCACGCGCAAGAGCAAGCCCATCCCCTCACGCAGGGCACTGCGCAACGCGTCCTTCCTGGTCGTGTCGAGCTGTTCCCAGGCGCGCTCGTCGATCACGACCAGATCGGTCTGTGCGAGCGTTGCGGCATCGACTTGCGCACTGCCTTCGCGCAGGACAACGTCCTTGCTCAAACCGATGCGGCTGTCGAGCGTGATGCCCGCATCCTGCGCCCAGCGACGCAGATACTTGAGCTGCGCATCGGGCGCGTCGGCAAGCAGCAGCAGTCGCAGCGGCGTGCCCGCTTCGGCAACAATCGGCAGTTCGAGCTGATCGACGAGAACGCCCTGCGCATCGAGCGCACGCAAGCCGAAACGCATTGCACCGGCGCCCTTGACGCTGGCAAACGCGGTGAATTCCCCGCGTACATCAGGCTGCAGCGTCGCGATCACCTGATCGGCCGGATCGCGCAATTCCACGCGCCCGTTCGCAAGACCTTCGACGCGTCCGCGCAGACGCCACTGCGCACCCGCGCTTACGGACGTTGGCCATTCGAGTTCGACGATCCCGCGCGGCAAGGACGCCGCATCGAAGGCGACGAGCCGGCCACGTGCGGCATCCTGATCGCGCAGCGGCAAGCCGCCACCGACCACGCGCAAGCGCCGGGCATCGGCGTGATGGCGCAAGGCGGTGGCGAGATCGGGCGCGTGCTCGATCGTGCGCGGCGCATCGACGCCGGGCAGGGCGACGAGCGTGCCGCGTGCTGTGGCAATCTGCTGCGCGCTCGCGCCGGGCGTGAGCACGACCAGTTCATCGCGCGTGAACGACTCGCTGCCGCTTGGCGGCCACAGGCACAACCACAGAGCGAGCGCGAGTGCGATCTGCACGGCGCAGCGCAGCCCGAGCAGCGGAGCCTGCATGCGCCAACTGCGCCAGCAGCCGATCACGACGGCAAGCACGAGCAGGACGGTGCTGAACGCATGCATCGTCATCGCCGTCCTCCGCGCGCTGCCTGCAGCGCATCGAGATAGGCTCGCGCTGCCGCATCAGGTGCGGGACGCGGCAATACCTGCGCCGCCGGCTGCGGCAGCAACGGCCACAGCGCCGCACGCAAGCGCACGCGACAGGCCGCACATTGCGATTCCCGCTGCGCACGATCGAGTGCGGCCAGTGCATCGAGTTGCTGCGCGCTGTCGCCCTCGTGCGCGAGCAGCGCTTGCCGCGCAGTTGTCCAGTCGGGTGTTTGACCGGAACCGAGCGCCGTCCACAAGTTCGTCAGCGGGTCGGCTGCGTCGCTGCGTGCGATCGGCGCGCCGATGCGGTCGCTCAGATCGCCACGCTCGCCCGACAGACGCCGCTTCTCGTCGGGCACGGGCAATTCCAGACCGACACGGGCCAGATAGATGCGCGTGGCCTGTTGTGCCTGCTTGATGAAATCGAGCGCGCTCTGTTCGAACGGCAGCGCCTGCGTCGGCTCTCCTTGGCGCAGTTGCAGCTCGGCCTGCCACATCTGATCGAGCGCGGCCTTGAGCGTGGCGCGCGTCTGCGGATCGAGCAGGGTCGAGGCTTCGGCAATGTCGTGGACATGACCGTATTCGGCCGCGACTTCGGCGGCCGCATCGGCCTTGTTGCCCGTCGCCGGCGCATGCTCGTCGGCGCCATGCATGCCGGCGAGTGCGCCCAGTTGCGAATCGGCCGCTGCCTGTCCGCTTTCGAGCGCGGCTTCGGCATGACCTTCCGATTCCTCGCCGAGGAACTGGCCGTAACGCAGCCGCAGGATCTTCTGGTCGACGCCGATCGCATCCGAACGCTGCAGGAAGGCTTCCGCGCCCAACTCCGGCTTCTGCGCGATCAGCGCCTGCGTGTCGATGATGATCTGACGCTGACTGCGGAAATAGGCCGGCAAGGTCTGCTGGGCAAGCCCTTCGACACCACTGCCGTCCGTCGCTGGCTTGGCCGGCCAGCGCAGGATCAGGCTCGCACTGCGTGCGACATTCGCGCTCGGCTCGCGATTGTCGTTGACGACCAGACGCGCGATGAGCTCGCTGTCACTGGCAAAGCCGAGCGCGACCAGATCGATCACATGGCGATAGCGCAGTGTCACGCCGTGCTGCGTCGGATCGGTGGCATTCGTCATTGCGTTGCCTGTCTGCGGCTGCAAGGCGATCGTCTGTTCGCTGAAGGCGATGCCCTCACCACTGCCGCGCGCCTGAGCGAGCACGAGCTCGGCCTTGGCGATGCCATGGTCGTCATCGACCGCGAACTCGAGCGGCCAATCCCTTTGCTGCTCGCTGTGCAGATTCAGGGTGTGCTCGGGCGCGATCACGCGGATCGACGGCGCGCGATCGGCGCGCACGTCGATGCGATGCAACTCATCGGACAGAGCGGGCACGCCTTCGACTTCGATCCGGTACAGCGTCGAGGCAGCAAGCACGCGCGAACCGAGCCAGTGGTCGCCCTCGCGCTGCAGATCGAGCGCGCTGCCATCATGAAAGCTCAGGCGCACGGCTGCCGGCATCGGCGTGATGCGCAGATCCCAGTCGAGGCGCGCGTCCTGCGCGACCTTCGCATCGAGCGTCGTTTCGCTGCGTGCGGGCAACCTCGTGTAAGCCGGCGCCTGGATCGTCAATCGCGCCGCTTCGATGCGGCTCGCCGATGCAGCCGTGTTCGTGGCGTCGTTCACGGACTGCGCAACAGGTGCCACCTGTCGCGGCCACGCCCAGGCCAGGCCGAGCACGAGCGCACTGGCAAGCGCACTGGCGATCAGTCCGCTGCGCGGCCAAGGTTCACGCACTTCGACATCGAGGTTGGCGAGCCGTGCCAGCAGGCGCGCGCGCTGCAGTTGCGCGAGCGTGCCCGGTGCGAGCTGCGCCTGCCACAATAGATCGGCGCTGTCTTCGAGCTGCGGCGCCAGTGCATCGAGCCGGCGCACGATCGCCGTGCGCTGGTCGCGCCGCGCCGCACGCCACAGCAGCAAAGCCACGATCGCAACGAGCACAAGCGCGATGATTGCGGCGATTCGCAGTCCACCCAGATGCGCGCTCGCCACCAGCAGCGCGAGCGCTGGCGGAACAGCGAGCAGCGCGACGCTGGCGATACTGCGCCGGCGCGCGCGCACTTCCCAGATCGCCATCGGGTCGGGCGCACGACTCATGTCCGTGCTCCGCGACGCCGACGCGTCGCCAACCAGCGCTCGGCGAGCAGAAGCGCGCTGATCAACAGCGCGAGCCATGGATCGAACGCACGCAGCGCACGGCCCACCTGACGCACATCGCTCGCAGCCGCTGCGGCAGCGTGCAAGGGCTCGACCGCGGCAGCCGACGCGCGCGTCGGCGCAGGTGTCGGCCCCCGCAATGCGTCGAACAGGCGCTGCGCGAAATCGTCATCGAGCAACAGCGGCATCTGCGCCGGATCGAGCCTGCCGGACAAGGAGATCAGTCGGCCGGCACCCCGACTGTGTTCGTACGCGAGCGGCGTGCCGCCACGGTCGCGCCAGAGCACATTCGCATCGCCATCCTTTGCGGCTTGCGGCGCAACCAGCGCGACACCGCCCTGCTCGACCCACGCAGTCACATCGGCCGGCAAGTCCGCGCCCAGCCACACCAGCCACCGCGCATCGGCGGGCAAGGGTGTTGCAAGAGATTGCGCATCGAGCGTGCAGCAAGCCGGCACGCGCACATTCCAGGCCGCCACCGCGGCACGCAGGTAATCCAGCCCGGCAGCCTGATCCGCGTCGAAGCGCACGAACAGTTGGCGCTTCTCGGCAGGCATCGTGGCTACCGCAGGCGACTGACCGGGCACGACGATCCAGTCGAAGGCGTGCGCGAGCTGCACACGTTCGCCATCGAGTCCATCGAGTTGCTCGGGTACGACGAGGGTCAGCTTTCGGCCCGCGGGCAGTTGTGCATCGAGTTCGCGCAGCAGGCTCGCAGTCGGTGTCGGCGCGGATGCGAGCTGCGCATCGAGCGACGGAAATCCGGGCGCGAGCCAGCGCCATTCGCCCGCACCACCGATGCGACTGCGCGCGGCAGCAAGGTCGGCGCCCGGCGCCACCACGACCCAGTCCGCATCGCGATCCACTGACTTCGATTCGAGCACCGGCTGCGCCAACAGCAAGGCCAGCAGCGCAAGCAGGAGCAGGCGCAGCAGCAACAACCAGGGGCGCTCGATCCGCAGGTGCCGCTGCGGCTGCGTGCGCAGGCTGATCCAGCGCAACGCCGCGAACTCGGTGTCAGTGAGCTGCTGGCGCCGCACCAGATGCAACACGAATGGAATCACCAGCGCGAACAGCGCCAGCAACCCCAAGGGCGCGAGCAGCAGCATCATCGACGCGCGCCCGCATCGGACAGCAGCTCGCGCAGCGCGCGCTCGGGCGGCTCATCGAGCACATGGGTGGCGAGCGCAATGCCCAGCGCCGTGCAGTCGCGCGCGAGTGCGGCGCGAGCCTCGCCGAAACGGGCGAGAAAATCCTTGCGCACCGCCGGTGCATCGACGCGCCGTTCCTGACCGCTTTCCGGATCGATGAAACGATGTCCGCCGCTGAACGGAAAATCACGCTCGTCGGCGGCGAGCAGTTGCAACGCGCGCACTTCACGACCTGCGCCGGCGAAGCGGCGCATGAAATCGAAAGCCGCAGGATCGAAGAAATCCGAAATCACGATCACCAGAGCATGTGCAGCGATGCGTGCGCCGATCACGCCCTCGGCACTGGACGTGGGCCAATTGCCTTCGGCGGTGCTGCGCGAAAGTTCAAGTGCAACGTGATCGCGATGGCGCGCGCCACGCCCGGGCGCGATCAGCAACGGTGACTGGCTGCTCAGGGTGGCGAGCGCGAAGCGATCACCCTGCCGCAATGCGATCTCGATCAGGCAGGCCGCGAGCGTGCAGGCGCGATCGAACTTGCGCAGAGTGGGCTGCGCCTTGTCGGCCTGGCGCATCGAGGCGGTCGCATCGAGCAGGAGCCACAAGTCGAGCGGACTGTCGCGTTCGGCTTCACGCACGAAAAAGCGATCCGAACGGCCGTAGAGTTTCCAGTCGATGCGGCGCGGCTCGTCACCCGGTTCGTAGGCGCGGTATTGGGCAAACTCGAGCCCGGCGCCACGGCTGCGGCTGCTGTGCTGGCCCAGACCATCGCCACCGGCGCTGCGTCGCGAGCTGATGCGCAGCTCGCGCAGACGCGCACGCAACTCGGGGGCGATCAGGGTGCTCGACATGACGTGTCGATCAGCGCGCGGGCAGTACCGAAGTTCACGGCGCCGGCAGGGCCGCGAGCAAGGCCGCGACCACGTCATCGCCACTCTTGCGTTCGGCCTCGGCGCTGAAACTGAGCAGCAGGCGATGACGCAGCACCGGCGCGGCAAGCGCGATGATGTCCTCGCGCGTGGCCGCAAGGCGACCGTGCAGCAAGGCGCGTGCCTTGGCGGCGAGAATCAAGGACTGACCCGCACGCGGTCCCGCGCCCCAACGCACCCATTCACGCACCGCGGTGATGTTGCTGTCCTGTGGTCGCGTCGCGCGCACCAGCTGCACGATCCAGGCGAGCAAGGTTTCGCTCATGTGGACTTCGCGCACCAGCGCCTGCAGGGCGAGCAGTTCCTCGCCCGTCATCACCGCCTCGACCTGCGCGGTCGCGGCGCCGGTGGTCTGCACGAGGATTGCGCGTTCCTCTGCTTCGTCGGGGTAATCCACTTTCACGTGCAGCAGAAAGCGATCGAGCTGCGCTTCGGGCAGCGGATAGGTGCCAGCCTGCTCGAGCGGGTTCTGCGTGGCCAGCACGAAGAACGGCCGCGGCAGCGCATGGGTGGTGCCGGCGTAGCTCACCGTGCGCTCCTGCATGGCCTCGAGCAGGGCCGACTGCGTCTTGGGCGGCGTGCGATTGAGCTCGTCGGCAAGCAGCAGGTGGGTGAATACCGGGCCCTGCTGGAACTTGAAATAGCGCTTGCCGGTGCCGTGATCTTCTTCCAGCAGCTCCGTGCCGATGATGTCGCTGGGCATGAGGTCGGGCGTGAATTGAATGCGACGAAAGTCGAGCGCGAGCGCCTGCCCGAGCGAGCGCACCAGCAGCGTCTTGCCCAAGCCCGGCACGCCCTCGATCAGGCAATGGCCACCGGCGAGCAGGCCGATCAGCAGTTGCTCGACGACCTCGTGCTGGCCGACCACCGCGCGACCGATGGCCTCGCGCAAGGTGGCGAGTTTGGCCAGCCGTCCATCGAGGACGGCTTCGGAAAGAGGCGGTGCTTCAGACATGGCGGGCTCCACGCGCGGAAGCGCCATTTTCCGATCAACGCTGGCGCACCCACACGTGCGAAATGTCATGCTCGAGGGCCGTGAGCGCCTGCCGGCAATGCCCTAAGGTGCAAGGCTCCGGATTCACCCGGCGGGCATCGAGCCTCGATCAATGCCCACCTGCGACAGGCCGCAGCATCCCTCCTCCGCGCGGGGACCAAGCCGCCTCCCGGTGACCGTGGGGGCGGCAGGGGAATGCGGGATGTCCTCCTGCGGTTCGCGCCAGGACACGGCACCGCGCCCGACCCTCATCCGGCGCTGCGCGCCTTCGTTCCCATCGCGAGATGGGCCGGGCCGGAGTCCGCCACCCGTCAGGCCAATCCGTGGCATCGTGGTCTGCGCCGTTCCATCAGCCACCGCCGCCCTGCGCGCACTGCCCGTCGTCACCTGCATCAAAAGCGCTGCAGAAGATCGCATCGGGCCGGGCCACCATCAGCGTGTAGTCTTCGGCCTGCCCGAACCATTCGTTGTAACATGCGTAAGTATCCACGTTCGACTGCTTGATCACGCGCATGCGCGTGGCGCCGGGCATGGCATCGAGTGGAATATGCATGTCCATCGCCACCTGCACACCATCCGTTCCGTTGGAGCCCACCAGATTGCCGACGACGACTCTCTCGGAGCGTTCATCAAAGACCGTGTCCTGATTCCAGTCGACGTAGGACACCACCAGATTGGGACCGGTGCCCGTGTGCCCTTCGACCGCGATCCTTCGGATCTGCCCGGTCACCACATGACCGATGCGCGCGGTGAAATCCTCGTGCGCCCGGGTACTGTCGACCGAGCTGGCATTGTCGATGTCGGCAAACACCACGCGTGTCACCGGACTGACTCCGCGCACGAAGGTGCTTGCGCAATATGGCGTCGGGAAGGCCGGGCCAACGAGCAATTCGGCAGTTGCGGCATCAGGGTTTCCGCCATGCTGGGTCTGCAGGGCGCCGACTGGAATGGTGTTGGTGTAGAGGCCATTGGCAGCACTGGTGACGTCCATGCGGATCGAGCAGTTGCCACTGCCTGGAATCGATGCGCCAGCGGCCAGACGTGCGCTGCCGGCCCCTGCAACCGCCGTGAGTACGCCGTTCGCGCAATTGGTGCTCGCATTGGGTGCGGATGCGATCACCAGACCAGGAGGCAAGACATCAACCAAGTCGTGACTCAACACCGCTGCACTCGGTTGGCTGAAGTTGTTGAGGATGATCGTCAGGGCACTGACCTGGCCCGCATTGATATGCGCCGGCGCAAAGGTTGTACGCAGCGACGGAGCACTGGGAACAGCGGGCGGCATCGTCGCGCGAATGTACAGGGTGCGATAACGCGGATGGACCGTCGGTATCGACACCCATGGCCCGTCGCCTGCGCGCTGGTACCCGCCTTCGATCGGCTCGGGGGGGACCTCGTCCATGGCGATGAAGACGTCGCTGCGTGTCGTCGCATCCCATTCAAGCGAAACGTAGACACTGCCGCTGCCGACGGCGCCGAGGTTCATGTCGGTGACATCGAAGGACTCGAACACCGGATCGATCGGGAGTTGACTGACGAGTTTGGGGTAAGCCAGGACGGTCTTGGCAGCGAGCAAGGTGCCGGGCCCGCCATTGGGACCATCATCGTCATAGACGACAAGGTTCAGCTGAAACGAAGTGGTGTCCGCAGCAGTCATGATAGCGGCGCAAATCATGTCGATTCGCGCCGGATATGCCGTCGGCGTGAATCGGTTTGCAAGGCGCCCGGCAAGGACGGTCGGCTCCCAGCCAAGACCACTTTCCGCGATGCCATCGTCATGAATGATGATGTGGGCCGTGGCGGAATCGCACACGGCCGCGGGCACGGGTACCAGCGCGGGCGGCGGCGAACCCGCAGGAGCATCCATCGCCATTGCATCGGCAGCATGCGCCGCACCGAATGCAGCAAGCAAAGACATCACAACTGAAATCGGAAGAGCCATTTCATTCATCTCCAAACCCGTGGAATTGCGTTCTTGCTCCATGAATCGTGCTGCCGGGCCAAAGTGTCGGTTTCATGCATGGCACTGATCGGCGCCTCGCGGGCGTCCTCCACGAGACCGGGAGCCCGGGCGACACTCCCGACCCGATGCAGGGGCCGGCTGTCTCGTTCAGCACGAATCAGATCCAACTTTTTCGGCACCCGTTTCGTGTCGACGCTCATCCGGGCCTTGCCTCGCCCTCGGTGAGAAGGGTGGCCTGCTTGCCGGGCAAGGGCCAGACGCTGCGCCAAGTGCAAGGAAGAACTGCGGCAACAGCCGCCCTCATCCGCCGACCGGCACCCTCAGTCGCTGGACGCGGCTTGGGTCCCACAGGCAGCGGGGCTTGCATTGCTGGCATAAAACCGGTGCTGGCCGAGCTTCGACACGACCCAAGCCTCGGCAACTTTAAACTGTGGGTCGGCTTTCGCCATCCTCAAATATGAGGAGCTCATCGCAACGCCCTTCTCGTGCTTTGGCGCCTCGACAACCGCGTCAACCGAGCTCACATGGGCCGATCAAGCGCCGGCGAATCATCCAGCGCAGCCGACCTTGGCGGTTGCGCCAACAACCGCTGTCTCATGCAGGTGTCGGAAGGACTTTCGCCGGATCGGCAGACTTCTTCGCCGACGATGGTCGCCATCTCACGCTCGAAGGATTTGGCGAACAGGCCATCGATAGCGTGGGTGCAGTCGTCCACCAGCAGGAAGCCGCCGTTGCGCACGCAGGCCTCGAAATTGCGTCGCTCGGCCGCATTGAACTCGACCAGCTTGTGGCCGGCCAGGTAACAGAACGGCGCCGCGAGCATGCGCGGATCGGCCAGAGGCAACACGTGCTCGGTGGTGTCCACGCGCAGCGTGGTGTACTGGATCAGTGCATCGATGAGACTCGGCGGTCGTCAACTCACGCTTGTCCAGCGCCCGTTCGTGGGCGCCGATCAGCAGCACGATGAGATCGAATACCCAGGCTTCGATGTCGAGCATCTGGCTGCCGCGCAGCAGGTGACGCCTGGCCGGCACGATGGTGAAACCAGCCGAATGCCAGGCGACGATTGCTTGCTGTTCCATCCCCACTCCGCATGCAAGGTGCGCAGTGCACCCGCAGCGTCGGACCCGCCGGTGCGCACTGGCGGCTGCGGCACGGACTCAGGCGGTGAGCGCGTAGATGACGATGTTGACCGCGAAGCGGGTGTTGTCCTTGGCGAGAAAGCGCTTGTTGCGCCAGTCGTAATCCCACTCGCAGCCATAGTCCTTGTTGCTGTAGAGCACGCCCAGACGACCGTCGATGCTGATGCCCTTGAGATAGGCGTGGACGATGTCATCGCCCCAGCCATTGAGCTCGAAACCGGTGGCGGGCGGGCCGTCGAATTCGAAGAAACTCGAGTACAGCGGATGCTTGGCCGGCAGTTTCTGCAGGGCGTCGGCACCGAAGATCGTCGCCATCTCGCGCTCGAAGGATTTGGCGAACAGGCCATCGATGTCGTGGTTGCAGTCATCCACCAGCACGAAGCCGCCGTTGCGCACATAGGTTTCGAAGTTGCGGCGTTCGTCGACGTTGAACTCGACCAGCTTGTGACCGGCCAGATAGCACAGCGGCGCGCCAAGCATGCGCGAATCGGCGAGCGGGATGACGCGCTCGACCGGATCGACGCGCAGCTTGGTGTATTGGATCAGGGCATCGATCAGGTTCGATGGCATGCGCGCATCGACATCCCAGTCGCCCGACTCGTACATCAGGCGAGTGAACCAGAAATCGAATGCGCCGGGAGTCGGAAGGCGCGAATCGGCAGACGAAGGCGTTGCTTGTGCGCGCGCGCGCGGCGCAAGCAGCGCGCCGGCGGCACCGGCCAACATCAGGCGAAGGAATTCCGAACGTGTCATGCCGAGCGTGAGTCGGTGGTGCAGAGGCGCAGAACCGGGAATCGGTTTGTCCGATTCCCGGCTCCCGATGCTGAACTACACCGCGTCCGACAGCGAGGTGAAGGTGAAGTCGCGGATCTTCATCGGCGGCACCATCATGATGAAGGGCGATTCGTCTCCCTTCACGCGCACCGACTTGCCCATCTCCTCGATGTTGTTGAGCATGATCGCCGGCGATTCGTTGAAGCGGAAGTTCTTGATCGGATACTTGATCTGGCCGTCCTCGATGTAGAAGGTACCGTCGCGGGTGAGACCGGTCAGCAGCACCGTCTGCGGATCGACCATGCGGATGTACCAGGTGCGCGTGACGAGCACGCCCTTCTTGGTGGTCTTGACCAGATCCATCGTCGACTTGTCGCCACCGACCATGATGAGGTTGCCGGGCTGGCCGACCGACTTCTTGCCTTGCTTTTGCGCCCAGTAGCGCGAATAGCGCAGATACTCGACCTTGCCCTTGTCGATGATCGAGGTGCGCTCGCGGGCGAGGCCTTCCTGATCCCACGGCAGCACCGCGGTGTTGGCATCCCATGGATCGGAATACATCGTCACGCGCTCGTCGAACAGCTTCTCGCCAAGCTTGTTGCCGCCCTTCTTCGACAGGAAGCTGCGACCTTCGTCGGCGCTGCGCGCATCGAAGCCGAACATCATGAAGCTGATCAGGCCCGCGGTTGCGGCCGGCTCCATGATGACGGTGTACTTGCCGGGCTCGAGCGCCTTGGCATCGACCGAGCCCTTGGCCTTGTCGATCGCGGTCTGGATGTCGCTCTTGGCATCGAATGCCGAGACGTCGGCGAGATTGCGCGCAACCCAGCCCGAACCCTTGCCGTCTTCGGTGCGCACGGTGCAGGTGAAATCCATGTCACAGGATTTCTGGTAGCCGAAATTGCCCTTGCTGTTGGCGGTGGCAACGAAGTTGGCGCTGTCTTCGAAATAACCGGCGGCCACCAGTTTGTCCTTGCGGCAGGGCTCGATGCACGCCGCCGCGACCTTGGCGCGGAATTCGGGGGTGATGCCCGCGGTTTTTTCGTTGAAGGTATTGCTGGCCTTGTAGGTCTGCTTGTCGATATCCGGCATGAACTCGGGATTTTCCGGCGCGAGCTTGGCCAACTCCTCGGCGCGACGCACCACGGCCGTGATCGACGCATCATCGAAGCGATTGATCGTCGCCGTGCCGGTGCGCTTGCCGAATGACACCTCGACGCCGAGATCGCAGTCGCTTACCACGCCGCTGGTCGACACGCCATTGAGCGCATAACGGATGTTGCCGGCATTGGAGCCCGACAACGTCGCCGAGCAGCTGTCGGCCTTGGACGCCTTGATGGCCTTGTCGAGGATCGCCTTGGCTTCCTGTTCTGAATAGATCGTCATGTGAATTCTCCAGATGATCAGCCGAGGCTGCGTGCGGTGTTGATGACGTTGACGCCGTTGAATCGCGCCGTGGCCGAACCATGCGACACTGCCGAAACCTGACTCGGCTGACCCTTGCCGTCGAAGAACGAACCGCCGACGCGGTAGTCGCTCTGATCACACACGGCGGCGCATGAATTCCAGAATTCAGGCGTGCGAATCTGATACGCCACGTCCTCGATCGGACCGGTGACCTTGCCATCCTTGATCTCGTAGAACAGTTGACCACCGAACTGCGCGTTGTAGCGCTGCTGGTCGATCGAGAAGGAACCGGCGCCGACTATGTAGATGCCGTTCTCGACGCCCTTCACCATCTCGGCGGGGCTGAGTTTGTCCTTGCCCGGCTGCAGCGAAATGTTGGCCATGCGCTGGAACTGCACGCTTGACCACGAATCGGCGTAGCAGCAGCCCTGCGATGCCTTGAGGCCGAGGATATGGGCCTGATCGCGGATCACCTGGTAGTTGACCAGCTTGCCGTCCTTGATGATGTCCCACTTGCCGGTCTTGACGCCTTCATCGTCGTAGGCGACCGCGCCGAGCGAACCGGGCTGGGTCTTGTCGGCGACGATCGTGACCTTGTCGCTGCCGTACTGGAAATGCTCTTTCCACTTGTCCAGCGTGGCAAAGCTGGTGCCGGCGAAGTTGGCCTCGTAGCCAAGCACGCGATCGAGTTCGGTCGGATGTCCGACCGATTCGTGGATGGTGAGCCACATGTGCGAAGGATCGAGCACGAGATCGTACTTGCCCGGCTTGACCGACGGCGCCGTAAGCTTCTCACGCGCCTGCTTGCCCGCCAGCTGGGCATCTTCGATGAGATTGTACGAGTTGCCATACACCACCGCGCCACACGGCAGTTCGACGCGATCCTGCGGCTTTCCGTCGAGATACTCATACCCCATGCCGCACGGCGTGGACAGACCATCGCGCGAACGGAACTTGCCGCTCTCCTTGTCGATCGCGGTGGCCGACATCGGCGTCCAGATGCGATGCACGTCCTGATCGATGTAGGAACCATCGGTGGAAGCGAAATACTTCTGCTCGTTGACCGCGAACATCATCGCGTTGGCGAAGTTGGCACCCGCCTTGACTGCTGCCGCATTCGCCGCCAGCAGCAAATCGACCTTCTCCTTGATCGGCACCGCCATCGCATTCTTGACGATCGGCGTCTTCCAGCTGACCTCGCCCACGCCCTTGACTGGCGCCAACTCCACCGGCTTGATTTGCACCTTGGAATTGGCCTTGGCAATCGCCACGGCCTGGCGCGCGGCCTTGGCCACCGCATCGTTGCTCATGTCGCTGGTCGCGGCAAAACCCCAGGTGCCATTGGCGATCACGCGGATGCCGACGCCG
This sequence comes from Lysobacterales bacterium, assembly GCA_002632325.1. GTDB lineage: Bacteria > Pseudomonadota > Gammaproteobacteria > Xanthomonadales > Rhodanobacteraceae > Dokdonella_A. The sequence goes on from NSJK01000007.1 coordinate 90,191, forward strand.
GTGGACTCGGTGTTGACGACGTTCTGCACCTTGTCCTCGCGCGTGATCACGAACTGGCGCAGATAGCGGCCGATGCGCACGTCGCAATACTTGGCACCCGCTGCCTTGGCCGCCTGCAGGGCGACATCGGCGAGCTTTTTCTTGGTGGCAACATCCAGCGTGCTGAGCAGTTCTTCGGCGGCAATCACGCGACCCGCGAAGGTCGGCAGCAGCAGGCCGCCCAGGCCCACGCCCGTCATTTTGAGGAAGTCTCTTCTGTCCATCGGTCTGCTCCGGTTGGCTACAAGGGGAGGGCTCACGAACGTCGGATATTGACCCGACCCGAACATTGGCGACACGTGCCAAACGACACAGCCCGGCCCAAGGCTGCGCAGACTGCCTGCGCTAACAGGGTGCTGAAAAAGTCCATCCTGGACTTCTTCAGCTCGACGAGTCCGGTACATGCCCGGACTCGCCTCCGACGAATCAATCCCTTGCGTGATCGATTCGCGTGCAGTGCATCCCTGCACTGCGCTATCAGCTGCTGAAAAGGGTTTTTCTGCAGCCTGCTAAGCTCCTTCAATGGAAATCTCCAAGACCTTCCGCATCGAGGCAGCGCATCGCCTGCCCAACCTGCCGGCCGCGCACAAGTGCTCGCGGCTGCACGGCCATTCCTTCCAGATCCAGATCCATGTCGAAGGCCCGCTCGACCCGCAACTGGGCTGGGTGATGGACTTTGCCGACCTCAAGGCCGCCTTCAAACCGCTGTTCGAGGTACTCGATCACCACTATCTCAACGACGTCCCCGGGCTGGAGAACCCGACCAGTGAAAATCTCGCCCGCTGGGTCTGGGACCGACTCAAGCCCGATCTGCCCCTGCTGTCGGCCGTGACCGTCCACGAAACCTGCACATCGACCAGCACCTGGCGCGGCGCCTGAGGCCATCCCGCGGTTTTTCGTGCGCCGCCGCAGAACGCGGCTCTTGACGTAAATCCGTTGTTTACAAAGGCTTTGCTGAACGAAAAGCAAAGGCGCCCGGCTGTCACTGGCATATTCTTGTTGCATTGCACAACGTCCTTTGCTAGGATGCTCGCCACACACTCCCAACGAGGGTTCCGACCATGTTCGAACAGATCAACATCCAGCCGCTCGCCCTGAGCAAGAACTACACCGACGCGTTCGTGAAGGCCCAGGGTCTGGCCCTCGCCGGTTTCGAGCGCATCACCGAACTCAACCTCAAGACCTTCGAAGACCGCGTCAAGGCTTCGGTCGACTTCTGGTCGGCTGCTGCCGAAGTGCGCGACATCGAGGCCGCTCAGGCCTTCTGGCCGAAGAGCGCGAAGTTCGTCAAGGAAAGCGCCGAGAAGCTGTACGCCAACGGCCAGGAAGTCCTCGGCGTCTCGCTCAAGACCTCCGAAGCCATCGGCTCGCTGGCCAAGTCCTCGTTCGACGCGACGACTCAGCAGGTCAATGACACGCTGACCAAGACAGTCAAGGCCGGCAAGAAGGCCGCCTGATTCACCCGCTCCCCAGAGGGCGGCGCGCAGCGACCCTCCCCTCCGCATCACGCGCCGCCAAGGCCGGGCCAAAAGCCCGGCCTTTTTTTGCTTCGAATGCGCTGCCAAGGCACTGGAAGGTCCATGCGGTGCGGGCACTTTCCGGCACGTCTGATCGACGTCAAGGCGGGCGCCACGCGAAGACGTCACGATCGCCAGCCACGGACCGGAAAAGTGCCTGCCGAACACACGGTTTTTTCGCCTTGCGGCGTTGCGGCTGATGGCGCGGACTTGCTAGAATCGCAGACCTTTTTGGAGAACCCGAGCGCCTGGAAGCGCAAGCTCGCATTCTCCGACGGCGGGAGCTCCCAGTGCGCAACACCATCGCCCACGGCTGGCGCGTGGCGGCACGCACGGCGGGCCTGCAGTTCGGAGCCACTCTGGCAGTGACCTTGGTCGCCGCTGCGGGGTTCGGGCAGCGAGCGGCGTTGGCTGCCTTGCTTGGCGGTGGCAGCGTCTCCATGGGCACGGTTTTGTTCGCATTGCGCTTGTTCGGCCGCGGCATCGCGCCAGCTCGCAGTGTGTTGCGCTCGGCCTGGTCGGCCCAGGCGCTGAAGTGGTTTTGGATGATCGCGGTGCTGTATCTGGCGATCGCCGTTTGGAAGCTGCCGTTTGCCGGCCTCGTCGCCGGCATGCTGGCCGCGCAGTTCGCGTTTTGGATCGCACTCATCGCAACCAGGTAGAACGATGGCCGCCGAAGGAACCGAATCGGTCGACATGACCGGTTACATCCAGCACCACCTGCACCATTGGCAGGTGAAGGTTGGAGACAGCGCTTTCATGACGATCAACGTCGACACGCTGATTTTCACCCTGCTGTGCGCCGCGACCTTCCTGTTCCTGTTCGTGTTCCTCGCGCGCCGCGCGACCTCGGGGGTGCCGGGCAAGCTGCAGTCGATCGTCGAGGCGGTGGTGCTGTTCGTCGATGGACTGGTCAAGGAGACCTTCCACGGCAAGAGCAAGGTGATCGCGCCGATGTCCTTGACGATGTTCGGCATGATTTTCTTCATGAACTTCCTCGATCTGCTGCCGATCGACCTGCTGCCCTGGGCGTGGGCGAGTGGTCACCAGATCGCCGGCCACGACCCGGCCCATGCCTATCTGCGCATCGTGCCGACCGCCGACCTCAACACGCCGCTGGGCATGGCCCTGGCCGTGTTCCTCATGACCCAGTACGTGGGCATCACGCAGAAGGGCGTCGGCCACTTCTTCGGCGAATTCTTCACCGCGCCGTTCCATGCCGAGGGCCCGGTCGGCAAGATCCTGCTTTCGCCCGCCAACCTCCTGCTGCGCCTGATCGAGGAATGCGTGCGCCCCGTTTCGCTGAGCCTGCGACTGTTCGGCAACATGTATGCGGGCGAGCTGATCTTCATCCTGATCGCAGTGATGACGCTGGGCGCCGGTCTCGCCCACATGTCCACCTGGTTCCTCGGCTTCGGCCAGATCGTCGCCGGTTTCGGCTGGACCGCATTCCATATCCTCATCATCACGCTGCAGGCCTTCATCTTCATGGTGCTGTCGATCGTCTACCTGAGCATGGCAGCGGAAAGCCATTGAATCAGGCGAGCTCGATCGCCGGCTCCTGCAACAAGCAACAACAAGATTTCATCCACCCCAACCCAAGCTACTGAACCACGGAGACAACAATGGAAACCATCGCCAACATCGCCCAGGTCGCTGACGTTCTGAGCATGACGGTCATCGCCGCCGCGCTGCTGATCGGCCTTGGTGCACTCGGTACCGCGATCGGCTTTGCGATCCTCGGCGGCAAGTTCATCGAAGGCGCCTCGCGCCAGCCGGAACTGACCCCGATGCTGCAGACCAAGATGTTCATCGTCGCCGGCCTGCTTGACGCGGTGCCGATGATCGGCGTCGCCATCGCGCTGCTGCTGCTGTTCGCGAACCCGCTGCTCGGTTCGCTCGGCGTCCACTAATCATCGTTCGGCCGTGAACGGGCGACGCCGCGGCGTCGCCCCCGCAGGAGCTTTGCAATGAATCCCAATCTCACCCTGGTGATCCAGGGCCTGGCGTTCTTCGCGGTGGTCTGGCTGGTGATGAAATTCGGTTGGCCGCACATCATCGCGGCAATCGAAGAGCGCCAGAACAAGATCGCCGAAGGTCTGTCTGCGGCCGAGAAGGCACGCAAGGACCTCGCCGATGCCGATGCGCGCGTCGCCGATGAAATCCGCAAGGCGCGCGTGGAAGCGGCCGCGATCATCGACAAGGCCAACCAGCAGGCGACGCAGATCGTCGACAAGGCACGCCAGGATGCGGTGGTCGAAGCGACCAAGCAGAAGGCGATCGCCGCGGCCGACATCGAAGCGCAGGCCCACAAGGCCCGCGAGGAACTGCGCGGCAAGGTGGTCGCACTCGCGATGGCCGGTGCCGAGAAGATCCTCAAGCGCGAAATCGACGCCAATGCGCACAAGGCATTGATCGACCAGCTCGTGACCGAGATCTGACATGTCCAGCGCCCTCACCCTCGCCCGTCCGTACGCGCGCGCCGCGTTCGAGCTGGCACGTTCGCGCAGCGCCCTCGGCGAATGGGCCGGCAAACTCGCCTTCGCGGCGCAGGTTGCCGCCGACCCGCGCGTGGCCGTGCTGTTCGGCGATCCGCGCGTTGCACAGGCCGATCTGGCCGCACTGGTGACGCCCGCCGACGAGCCCGCCGATTCACCGTTCTCGGTGTTCGTGCGCCTGCTCGCCGACAACCGTCGCCTGCCGGTGCTGCCCGAGATCGCCGCACTGTTCGAAGAGCTCAAGAACGAGGCCGAGCGCACGCTCAAGGTCAACGTGCGTGCGGCAACGCCGCTCGGCAGCGAGGAAGCGGCACGGCTCAAGGAGGCGCTCAAGCGCCGCTTTGGACGCGACATCCAGATCGAACAATCGATCGATCCGGAGATGCTCGGCGGCGCGGTGATCGATGCCGGCGACGTCGTCATCGATGGCTCGGTGCGCGGTCGTCTGGCACGACTGGGACAGGCTTTGGCGCAGTAATCAACGGACATCGTCATCGAACAACCGGAACCGCGCGCTGCGCCCGTCACCGGACTGTCAGACGACGATTCCCGCAACCAGCAACCAGCACGTCGCAGGTGCGGCGCGCAGCGAGGAAAAACCCATGGCAACCACGATCAATCCGTCCGAAATCAGCGAACTCATCAAGAGCCGCATCGAGAAGTTCAAGCTTTCCGCCGAAGCGCGCAACGAAGGCACGCTGACCAGCGTGTCCGACGGCATCGTGCGCATCCACGGCCTCAACGACGCGATGTCCGGCGAAATGATCGAACTGCCGGGCAACACCTTCGCGCTCGCCCTCAACCTCGAGCGTGACTCGGTCGGCGCGGTCGTGCTCGGTGACTACGAGCACCTGCGCGAAGGCGATACCGCCAAGACCACCGGCCGCATTCTCGAAGTGCCGGTCGGCCGCGAACTGCTCGGCCGCGTGGTCGATGCGCTCGGCGCCCCGATCGACGGCAAGGGCCCGCTCAACGCGACGCACAGCTCGCCGGTGGAAAAAGTCGCGCCGGGCGTGATCTGGCGCAAGTCGGTCGATCAGCCGGTGCAAACCGGCTACAAGTCGGTCGACTCGATGATCCCGATCGGCCGCGGCCAGCGCGAACTCATCATCGGCGACCGTCAGACCGGCAAGACCGCGCTCGCCGTCGACACGATCATCAACCAGAAGGGTTCGGGCATCAAATGCATCTACGTCGCAATCGGCCAGAAGCAGAGCTCGATCGCCAACGTGGTACGCAAGCTCGAAGAGAATGACGCGCTCGCCCACACCATCATCGTCGCCGCCTCGGCTTCCGAATCGGCGGCCATGCAGTACATCGCCGCCTACTCGGGTTGTGCGATGGGCGAGTACTTCCGCGACAACGGCGAAGATGCGCTGATCATCTACGACGACCTCACCAAGCAGGCCTGGGCCTATCGCCAGATCTCGCTGCTGCTCAAGCGTCCGCCGGGCCGCGAGGCGTATCCGGGCGACGTGTTCTATCTGCACAGCCGCCTGCTCGAGCGCGCCGCGCGCGTCAACGAGGCCTATGTCGAGAAGCACACCAAGGGCGCGATCAAGGGCAAGACCGGCTCGCTCACCGCGCTGCCGATCATCGAGACCCAGGCCGGTGACGTCTCGGCCTTCGTGCCGACCAACGTGATCTCGATCACCGACGGCCAGATCTTCCTCGAGACCGACCTGTTCAACGCCGGCATCCGCCCTGCGGTCAACGCTGGCATCTCGGTGTCGCGCGTGGGTGGCGCGGCGCAGACCAAGATCGTCAAGAAGCTCTCGGGCGGCGTGAAGCTCTCGCTCGCGCAGTTCCGTGAACTGGCCGCATTCGCGCAGTTCGCTTCCGATCTCGACGCGGCCACCCGCGCCCAGCTCGAACGCGGCCAGCGCGTCACCGAGCTGATGAAGCAGAAGCAGTACGCGCCGCTGTCGATCGCCGAACTGGCGCTGTCGGTGTACGCGGCCGAGAAGGGCTTCCTCGACGATCTGCCGCTCAACAAGGTACTGCCGTTCGAAGCCGCGCTGCATGCGCACTTCCACAGCAACTACGGCGACCTGATGAAGAACATCGTCGCCACCGGCGACTGGAACAACGACATCGAGGCCAGCTTCAAGAAGGGCCTGGAAGAATTCAAGAAGACGGGATCCTGGTAAGGCAACGGGAATCGAGAGACGGAAATCGGGAGTCGCACGAGCGACAGCAACGATTCCCGATTCGCCCTTCCCGCGACTGAAGCGAGCACACAATGGCCGGCGCAAGAGAAATCCGCACCAAGATCAAGAGCGTCAACAACACGCGCAAAGTCACGCGCGCGCTGGAAATGGTCTCGGCATCGAAAATCCGCAAGGCGCAGGACCTCATGCGCGCCTCGCGTCCGTACTCGCGCGCGATGCGCCAGGTGATCGGCCACCTCGCCCATGCCAATGTCGAGTACAAGCATCCGTTCCTGGTCGAGCGCGAAACGATCAAGCGCGTCGGCTACGTCATCATTTCAACCGATCGCGGCCTGTGTGGTGGCCTCAACACCAACCTGTTCCGCAAGGCGATCAGTGACATCCGCACCTGGCAGGACAAGGGCGTGGAAGTCGATCTCGTCTGCATCGGCCAGAAGGCGGTGCAGTTGTTCCGCCGCCTCAAGGTCAACATGGTCGGCAGCGTGACGCATCTGGGCGAGCGCCCGCAGATCGCCCAGTTGATCGGCGTGATCAAGGTCATGCTCGATGCCTACAGCGGCGGCCAGATCGACCGTCTGCAACTGGTCTACAACGACTTCGTCAACACCATGACGCAGCGCTCGACCATCGATCAGTTGCTGCCGCTGCCGCCGTCCTCGGATCTGGCCGGCACCCACGCCTGGGATTACCTGTACGAACCCGATCCCGAGACCGTGCTCGAACACGTGCTCACGCGCTACATCGAGTCGCTGGTGTATCAGGCCGTGCTGGAAAACCTTGCCAGCGAGCATGCCGCGCGCATGGTCGCGATGAAGGCCGCCTCGGACAACGCGACCAAGGCGATCGGTTCGCTGACCCTGGTCTACAACAAGGCGCGTCAGGCGGCGATCACCCAGGAAATCTCGGAAATCGTCGGCGGCGCAGCGGCGGTGTGAATGCGATCGTCCGTGATCGCGAAGATCATAAAGCGGCCATCCGTGGCCGCACTTGGAATAACCAGTGCGATCGTCCTTGATCGCGAAGATCAAAAAACGGCCATCCGTGGCCGCACTTTCAAATTAACCGCATGGCTGCGGCCGTGTTGATGCAAGCTTTGAAGAACCATCCGGAGTCACTCCAATGAGCCAAGGCAAAGTCGTACAAATCATCGGCGCCGTCGTCGACGTCGAGTTCCCGCGCGAGTCCGTGCCGAAGGTGTACGACGCGCTCAAGATCGAAGGCATGCCGATCACGCTGGAAGTCCAGCAGCAGCTCGGCGATGGCGTCGTGCGCACGATCGCGCTCGGCTCCACCGACGGCCTCAAGCGCGGCCTGGTGGTCAACAACACCGGCGACGGCATCAAGGTGCCGGTCGGCAAGGCCACGCTCGGCCGCATCATGGATGTGCTCGGCAATCCGATCGACGAAGCCGGCCCGATCAATGCGCAGGACCAGTGGGTGATTCACCGCGCCGCGCCGTCCTACGACGAGCAGGCCGCCGCCAACGAATTGCTGGAAACCGGCATCAAGGTCATCGATCTGGTCTGCCCGTTCGCCAAGGGCGGCAAGGTCGGCCTGTTCGGCGGCGCCGGCGTGGGCAAGACCGTGAACATGCTCGAGCTCATCAACAACATCGCGACCCAGCACGCCGGTCTGTCGGTGTTCGCGGGCGTGGGTGAGCGTACCCGCGAAGGCAACGACTTCTATCACGAGATGATCGACGCGGGCGTGGTCAAGCTCGACGACAAGTCGCAGTCGAAGGTGGCAATGGTCTACGGCCAGATGAACGAGCCGCCGGGCAACCGCCTGCGCGTCGCGCTGACCGGCCTGACCATGGCCGAATACTTCCGCGACGAGAAGGACGCATCGGGCAAGGGCAAGGACGTGCTGTTCTTCGTCGACAACATCTACCGCTACACCCTGGCCGGTACCGAAGTGTCGGCGCTGCTCGGACGCATGCCCTCCGCGGTGGGCTACCAGCCGACGCTCGCCGAGGAAATGGGCGTGCTGCAGGAGCGCATCACCTCGACCAAGACCGGCTCGATCACCTCGATCCAGGCCGTCTACGTGCCCGCCGACGATTACACCGACCCCTCGCCCGCGACCACCTTCGCGCATCTGGATTCGACCGTGGCGCTGTCGCGCGACATCGCCTCGCTGGGCATCTATCCGGCGGTCGATCCGCTGGCCTCGACCAGCCGCCAGCTCGATCCGCTGGTGATCGGTCAGGAGCATTACGAAGTCGCCCGCCGCGTGCAGGGCACGCTGCAGCGCTACAAGGAACTCAAGGACATCATCGCGATTCTCGGCATGGACGAGCTCAGCGAAGACGACCGCAACACGGTGTTCCGCGCGCGCAAGATCGAGCGCTTCTTCTCGCAGCCGTTCACGGTGGCGCAGGTGTTCACCGGGGCGCCGGGCAAGTACGTCTCGCTCAAGGAAACCATCCGCGGCTTCAAGATGATCGTCGACGGTGAATGCGATCACCTGCCCGAGCAGGCGTTCTACATGGTCGGCGGCATCGACGAGGCCTTCGAGAAGGCCAAGACGATGGCGCAGAAGGCGGCCTGATTCGAGCCGGGAACAGAGAGCCTGGAATCGGGAATCGACGAGAGCAAAGCCTCGCGAAACCCGATTCCCGCCTCGCAAATCCCGATATTCGACTTCCGATCCCCGATTCCCGATCAGAGACAGCCATGAGCACCATCCGTTGCGACATCGTCAGTGCCGAGCAGGAAATCTTCTACGGCAGCGCGCAAATGGTCATCGCCAGCGGTGAAGCCGGCGAGCTCGGCATCGCGCCGCGCCACGCGCCGCTGATCACGCGCCTCAAGCCCGGTCAGGTGCGCCTGCTGCTCGAGAATGGCGAGGAACAGTTCTTCTACGTGTCCGGCGGCATCCTCGAAGTGCAGCCGAGCGTGGTGACGATCCTTGCCGACACCGCGATCCGCGCCAAGGATCTCGACGAGTCGGCCGCGCTCAAGGCCAAGGACGAAGCCGAGCGTGCACTCGCCAATCGCGCCGATGCGATGGAAATCGCCCAGGCGCAGGCCCAGCTCGCGCAAGCCGTCGCACAGTTGCAGGCACTGGAAAAACTGCGCCGCTCGCTCAAGCATTGAGCGCGGTCATCGTTTCAGCATCAACGCCGGCGCAAGCCGGCGTTTTCGTTTGCGGCATCCTCTACTCCGCGCGCGGCGCACCGTGGTCTACTGTGGCGATGAACCTGCCTGCCCCGACGCAACGCTGGCCCGCCTTGTTGCTGATCCTGCTGGCGCTGCAGGCCCCCCTGATCCTCAATCCCGGCTGGTTCAGTCACGACGAACTGCAATGGGCCGCGCGTGCCGCAGTGACGCATTTCGGCGATCTGCCCTGGCTCGGTTGGACCGACGTTCACGCGTTCCAGTTCCGCCCGCTCACCTTCAACCTCTGGCTGGCGATCTCGTGGTTGTGCTTCGACCGGCCCTGGCAGATGCACGCGCTGTTCGTCCTGCTCGGAAGCCTCAACGCCCTGCTGCTCGCGAGTGTCTTGCGCGCCGCTCAGATTCCTGCGCACACCGCCAGCGCAGGCGCGATCGTGTTCTGCCTGTCGCCCAGCGTCGTCTACGTGCATGCCTGGGTTGGAACGCTCGCCGACTTGCTCGTGATGCTTGCGGGTCTCGCCGCGCTGCGACTGCTGCAAGCCAGTGCAAAGGCATCGCGTGGACGCCTGCTTGCCATCGCGATCGCCCTGCCCGCGCTGATCGTCGCCGCGCTGCTGTGCAAGGAATCGGCCGTGGTCCTGCCCGTGCTTCTGCTTGCCGCGCTGTATCGTCATCCACATCCGCGGCGTGCGTGGGCTCTGATCGGCCTCGCTGCGCTGCCGGTGCTGGTCTATCTCACGCTGCGCCTCGGCATCCTGCTGGATCCCGCGCGCGCGCACTCGGGCTATGCCTGGAGCTTGCGCAACCCGCCCGCGCGCCTGACCGAGTACCTGTTGTATCCGTTTCTGCCGATCCTTGAACCCAGTGCAACGCTCGGCAAGCCACTGCCATGGCTGCTGCTCGCAGCGACCTGCCTTGCCCTCGTGCTTGGCGCACTTGCACAACGCGGCTGGCGCTGGCCGTTCATCTGGCTCGGTGCGATCGCGGTCTTGTTCGCGCCCGTGCTGATTCTTGCCACCAGCTATGCCCAGTACGCCTATCTCGCCAGTGCCGCGGCAGTCGGCATCGCCGCGGCCGCCTGGCCCGGGCTGTCGCGCAAGACGCGCATCGTGCTCGGTGGCGTCATCGCAATCGTCATCGCGCACGGGGTTCTGGTGATGGCGGCGATGGTTCGCGTGGGCATGATCGAGCGCAATTTCAGCGCCGACCTGCACGCCCTGCTCGCAAGCGACCCACCATTACTCGTCATCGCCGCCGCGAACGACGCCAAACCCTGGATCCTGCAGCGCCTGTTGCACGATGTTCCGCAGTACCGCCCCGCGCGTCTTGTCCAATCTGGCGAGAGACCCGACTTCTTCATGCAAGCCGACGGGCATCTGGTGCCGGCAATGCCTTGACGTGCACGACTGGATCCCTGCGCATCGACCACGCCAAGGCGTCGACCAACCATCGTTTGCGCGCGCCTCGGGACAGTTCAACCTCTCGCCGGCCGCGCGAGCGCGCTCCGCAGTGGATCAAGCAGCGCGCCGTAGCGATTCGTGCGTGCCGTGTCTCGACGCAGCGGTTCGCGCACCTGCGCCGCGCTCGCGGTGCGTACGCTGCGTTCGGCCTCATGCGGCGCGAGGCAGGCCGCATCGAACGGAAGGCCGCAGAACTCGAGCAGTTCGCGCGTGCGCTGCGCGGGATCGGCGAGCAGATCCTCGTAGACCTGTTGGTGGATGCGTCCGTGCAGACCTTGCTGCCAATGCCGCATGGTCGCATCGCAACGCCGCCAATACGCGGCAAGATCATCGAAATCGTAGCTGTAGTTGTGTGCGGCCCAGAAGATCTGGCGAAAGCACGACCAGCAGGTTTCGACAGGGTCGCGGCGGCAATGCACGATGCGCGCACCGGGCAGCATGCGCGCAATCGCCGCGCTGTAGACCCAGTTGCCGGGCATCTTGTCGGTGAAGCGCGGGCGCTGCGCGCGCCAGCGTGCGGTGCGCTGCAAATACTCCGCGCCGAGCCGGCGCCAGTCCGCTTCGTTCGCCCGCGCAACCCATTGCGGGAAGGGCATGCCGCGGCGCTGCGACTCGACGCCGAGCACCGCGCCCAGATCGCCCAGTTCGCTCGCGCCTTCGACTTGCGGATGCGCGGCAAGGATCTGCTCGGTGAGCGTGGATGCCGAACGCGGCATGCCGACGATGAAGATCACCTCGCGTCCGAAGTCATCGTCACTCGCAACAGGAACGGCATCGAACGCCGCGATGACTCTCACGATCCAGTCATCGAACGCGGCGGCCTGCCACGGAAATAGTGGCCGAGCCAGCGCGTTGGCGGCGCAACAGGCGTTGAACGCCTCGGCATCACGACCGACGTCATCCAGCGCCTTGGCCAGCGCAAAACGCGCACCCAGTTGCTCCTCGATGCGCAGATCGCGGCGCTCGACCAGGGTTTGCAATGCAAGCAGATCGTCGTCCGCGAGACGCACCGCCTTGAGATTGGCCAGACCCCACCACGCCAGCCCCGAGCGCGGCTCGCGTTGCAGCAGCTTTCGATATTCATCCGCCGACGCCGCAGTCTTGCCGTGCATCATCAACGCTTCGGCGAGTGCGAAGCGCGCCGAGTCGAGCGCGGGATCGAGTTCGAGCGCGTGCCGCAGCGGCACCAGCGCGGCCTCGACCTCGCCGCGCAGGACATGGCATTTGCCGAGGTTGAACCACGCGGCGGCGAAATCCGGCGCGAGCGAACAGGCACGTTGCAATTCCGCAAGTGCGGCCGAGTGTTCTCCGCATTCACCCAGCAGACTGCCCAGCGCGTTGGCGATCAAGGCATCGCGTGGCGCAAGCGCAGCGGCCTCACGCAAGCGCGCCAATGCCTGCTGGTACTGCCCCAGCCCTTGCATGGCCAGTGCATGGCCGAAGTGCAGGCCCGCGTCACGCGGCGCATGTTGCAGTGCCGCGGCAAAACAAGCCTGCGCCTGGACGAAATCGCCGGCATCAAGGCAGGCATGGCCACGCGCGATCGTCTGCGCGAGGGGATCGAACGGTCGCTTGGAACCGATGGGCGGTTGCTGATTCATGCAGGGCGAGGTTTCGGTGGCGACGTGCCTGAGCGTGAACGCGCAACAGTACGCCAAAGCGGGCTGCTGCGCGTCTAGAATGTGGCGACCACCACGTGCCCCTGGAGACTCCCGTGGCCACTGCACCGTTGCACATCGTCATTCTCGCCGCGGGCGAGGGCAAGCGCATGAAGTCGGGGCGCGCCAAGGTCCTGATGCCACTCGCGGGCCGCCCGATGCTCGCCCATGTGCTCGATACCGCACGCGCGCTGCAGCCGGCGCGCATTCACATGGTCTACGGCCACCTCGGCGCGCAGGTGCAGAAGGCCGCCACCGATCTGGGCGACATCACCTGGACCCTGCAGGCCGAACAGCGCGGCACCGGCCATGCGGTGCAACTCGCGCTCGAACAGATTCCCGACGAGGCACGCGTGCTGGTGCTGTATGGCGACGTGCCGCTGGTGCAGGCGCAGACCCTGCGTCGCCTGCTCGACAAGGAAGAACCGCTGGCGGCCATCGTTGCACATCTGGACAGTCCCTACGGCTATGGTCGCGTCGTGCGCGACGGCATCGGCCGCATCCGCGCGATCGTCGAGGAAAAGGACACCTCGGTTGACCAACGCGCGATCACCTGCATCAACAGCGGCATCCTCGTCGCCGATGCGCGCCGTCTGCGCACCTGGATCGCCAATCTGCGCGCCAACAACAGTCAGGGCGAGCTGTACCTGACCGACGTGTTTGCGCAGGCCGACGAAGAAGGCACGCCCGCATCGGCCGAGGTCTGCGCCAATCCGCAGGAAGTGTTCGGTGCCAACGATCCCTGGCAGCTGGCGGGTCTCGAGCGCATGCACCAGCGCAGCCGCGCAACCCAGCTCGCTGCGGCCGGCGTGCGCTTCGCCGATCCGATGCGTTTCGACCTGCGCGGCGACGTGCGCGTGGGCCGCGATGTCGAGATCGACATCGACGTGATCCTCGAAGGTCTGGTCGAGATCGGCGATGACGTGCACATCGGCCCGTACTGCCGCATCCGCAACTCCACGCTCGCCGCCGGCACGGTGGTGCATTCACACTGCAATCTCGATGGCGTCGTCACCCACGGCGCCTGCTCGATCGGCCCGTTCGCGCGGCTGCGTTCGGGCACCGCGATCGCCGAAGGCGCGCACATCGGGAACTTCGTCGAGACCAAGCAGACGCGCATCGGAGCGCGCAGCAAGATCGGCCACCTGAGCTACCTCGGCGATACCCATGTCGGCGAGGACGTCAATGTCGGCGCCGGCACCATCACCTGCAACTACGATGGCGTGCGCAAGCACGTCACCCAGATCGACGACGGCGCCTTCATCGGCTCCAACGCCTCGCTGGTCGCTCCGGTGCGCATCGGCAAGCAGGCCACGGTCGGTGCGGGCTCGGTGATCACGCGCGAAGCACCCGACGGCGAGCTCAGCCTGGCGCGCGCGAAACAGACCCTCGTCGATGGCTGGAAGCGCCCGGAAAAGGGAGACTGATCACTTGCCACACCTGCGCACCTTCGCGCCCGCCCTGGCTGCGGGCAAGCGATGAATACCACTGCCTTGCCCGCAGCCGATGAGCTGCGTCTGGCCGTCATCGGCCTCGGCTATGTCGGCCTGCCGCTCGCGGTCGCGTTCGGGCGCGTGCTGCCCACGCTCGGCTTCGACATCGATGCCGAGCGCGTGGCCGAGTTGTCCACGGGCAAGGATCGTACCCTCGAAGTCGGCAGCGATGAACTGCGCTGCGCACATGCGTTGCGCCTGAGCGCCGACGCGGCCGAGCTGCGCAACTGCACGGTCTTCATCGTCACCGTGCCGACACCGATCGACGAAGCCAAGCGTCCCGACCTGCGACCGCTCGAAGCGGCCAGCCGCAGCGTCGGCCGCGCGATCGCGCGCGGTGGCGTGGTGATCTTCGAATCGACCGTCTATCCCGGCGCCACCGAGGAAGTGTGCGTGCCGATCATCGAGCGCGAGTCGGGGCTGGTGTACAACCGCGACTTCTTCGCCGGCTACAGTCCCGAACGCATCAACCCGGGCGATCGCGAGCATCGCCTCGAAGCGATTCTCAAGGTCACCTCGGGATCGACACCCGCAGCGGCCGATTTCGTCGATGCGCTGTACCGGCGCATCATCCATGCCGGCACGCACAAGGCTTCGAGCATCCGCGTCGCCGAGGCGGCCAAGGTGATCGAGAACACCCAGCGCGACCTCAACATCGCCCTGGTCAACGAACTGGCGCTGATCTTCCATCGGCTGGGCATCGACACCGGCGAGGTGCTCGCCGCGGCGGCTACCAAATGGAACTTCCTGCCATTCAAGCCGGGGCTCGTCGGTGGCCACTGCATCGGCGTGGATCCCTACTACCTCACGCACAAGGCGCAGCAGATCGGCTACCACCCCGAAGTGATCCTGTCCGGGCGGCGCATCAACGACGGCATGGGCGAACACGTGGCCCAGCGCGTGATCAAGCTGATGGTGCAGCGGCGCATGCCGATCGCCGGCGCGCGGATCCTCGTGCTCGGTCTGGCCTTCAAGGAAAACTGCCCGGACCTGCGCAACACGCGCGTCACCGACGTGATTGCCGAACTGGCCAGTTACCGCACCCAGGTCGAGGTGCACGATCCCTGGGTCGATGCCGCGCAGGCACGCGCGGAATACGGCATCGAGTTGATCGATGCGCCCGTGCCCGGCCGCTACGACGCGATCGTGCTCGCGGTCGCGCATCGGCAATTCCTCGAACTGGGCGCGGAAGGCATTCGCGCGCTGGGCAAGCCCGGCTGCGTGTTGTTCGACGTCAAGCAGGCGCTGCCGCGCGCAGCGGTCGATGACCGCCTGTAGTCGCACTCGTGGCACGGACAACCTTGCCTGTACTCTCCCCGCCGGTATTGCCCCAATTTGCGCATTCCCCCGTGCATGGCATGCTCTCATCGAGCGGGCGATGAAGGCGCGCGTGTACCACCCAAGGAGGAAATCCATGATCCGTTTTCTGCATACCCTCGCCCTGGCCGCAGCGCTCGCCGTGGGCGCTCTGGCCCAGGCCGCTCCGCCCGATGGCGGCGCCGCTGCCACCAAGGCCGCTGCCAATCCGCCGCCCTGGTATCACTACACCTGGGACATCCCGATCATCAAGGGCGAGTACATCCCGATCAACGGCGGCACGCTCGGCTCGCTTGGGCTCACCTACACCGACGATGCCAACCGCACCTTCGGCGTCTCGACCTTCTACTACGACGCCGCCGGCAATCCGCAGACCGATGCCACGGGCGGGGTCATCACGATCAACGACGACGACACCCTGCGCCGCACCGGCGTCATCGCCTCCACGCCCATCAGCTACTTCAAGATGAGCAACGGGCCGTGCCGGGGCTGCGCCGATCATCCGCGCACGCAAACCCAGACCAGCGATGTCGGCAAGTTCGAGTGGACCGGCCCACGCTCGGGCCGCTACACCCTCAACGGCCAGACTCAGGACATGGTGGAGGCCGTGAGCGGCCCGCCACTGGTCGCACCGACCGATTTCTCGGGGCGGTGGTTGCTGGTGCTGCGGCGGGATCGGTCGGCTGCCAGCACACCGGAGGACCTCACGCATCGCGAAGCGGTGGGCTTCGTCGACATCGTGCCGGTCAGCCAGGCGCGCACCTATACGGTGGTGACCTCGCCGGCGCCGGGCATGGTGCCGGTTGGGGTCGATCTGCCGCCGCCCGGTGCGCGGCTCTATGACGTGACCTGCACCGTGCCCGCGACGATCAACACCCCCGCGCCCTGCCGCCTCGACTGGTTTCTGAACAGCGACTCGACCGAGTACACGCTCTGGTTCGATGGCAACAACGTCGGGCGCTTTCTGGGCGTCAAGCGCGTCGCCGACACGCGCACGGTGTTCGACTATGGCTTTGAATACCCGCGCGTCTATGGTGCCGCCAACACGATCATCGGGCGCATGGCCCAACCGGCGGTCTGGGACGGCCAGGTTTACGACCTCAGCGAATTCGCGCTGTTTCGCGCCTCGCCTGCGGTGTCCGCAGGCGGCACCTGGCAGCCCAAGTGATGCCCGTTCCAGCAAGGCCGATCCGACCGGATCGGCCTTGCTGACCACGTGATCGGCTCAGGGGCAGGTCTGTTTGGGTCGTGACCAGTGGTAGGAACAGCAGGCGCCCGCAAAGCTCTGGTTGACGCCGGTGCCGCCGGTCGGGTTGTGTATCAGGTTTCCCTGCGACCACACGTCCGAGCGGCAGAAGCCCCTGACCACCGTGACCTGGTTCATCGTGATCGTGCCGGTCTGGTAGTTGTCGAAACATGGTTGATTGGTCGGACAGTTGCCTTGTGCCGCCGGCCTCGGCTCATCGGCCATGTTGTTGGTGAAATAACCCACGCCGATGGGTGTGACCGCGCCCGATTCGCAGTTGGAAACGATCGCCGAAGCCTCGTAGTGCCGGCCCGGACCTTGCGGACAGGTGTCGGCTTCCGGCGGCGCGGCGCATTCGCCCGCGAAACCGGCCATGATCGGCCGGTAGGTATAGCGGCGATCCCAGCCCGGGTAGTAGTTGCCATCGACCCGGCCCGTGCCGACATCGAGCGTGTAGATCTGGCAGGCCTCGTAGACCTTCTCCCCCGGCGTGCCGGCGGTTGGATCGGTACCGATGTTGCCGTCGGGGTCCAGATCCTTGAAGTTGACGAAGGCCACCGGCGCCGCCTGGGTGAAGGCGCCGGTGAAGTAGGCGGTGAGATCCTTGGTGAAGGCCCCGCCCGTGCCCTGGGCGGTGAGGGAACCGGCGGGGATCAGGCCGGTCACGGTCTGGTGGTTCTGGTTGGTCTGCGCGGCGATGTCGCGCTTGAGGCCGGTCACCGCGTTGGCCTCGTTCTCCACGCCGATGCCGGGCAGCTTTTCCGGCAGCGCACTGCCGCTTTCGGTGATGACGGCGGTGGCCGGATCGCCGTCCTTGATCTTGCGCGCGACGATGACATAAGGCTGGCCGAAGGGCGTGATCGAGGAACCTGCGCCGGCGCGGTCGCAGAAGCCGGGCTTGCGCGACCTCGTGCGCCCGCGCGGACCGTCCGCCACGCACCGCCGTGCAATGACTACAAATGTGCTATAAAAAGGCCAAACGTAGCCGACGGAGGACGCCATGGCGGCCGCGCAGCTCAAGAAGATCACCACGTTCCGGCGCAGCTTGCGCAGCGCTCCGCTCGATGAGCGCATGCGCATCGAACGCCAGGGCGTGCCCGCGGACATCGTGCGCGGCCTGCTCGGCCAGATGGACCTGACCGGCGCCGAGTTCCAGGCCCACATGGGCATCCCGAAGGCGACCTACACGAAAAAGATGCGGGAGAAGTCCGACCTCGATGGCACCACCGGCCAATCGGTGCTTGGCCTGCTCGAATTGGTGAACAAGGTCGAGGACATGCTGGCCCTCGAAAACAATCCCGCTGCCAAGCGCTTCGACGCCGCGCGCTGGGTCGGTCGCTGGATCAGGGAACCCCAGCCCGCCCTGGGCAACAAGGCCCCCATCGAAGTGATGGACACACCCAGCGGCAGGGCATCGGTGCTGCGCATCCTGGGCGCGGCGCAGAGCGGCGCCTATCAGTGAAACTGGCGCGCATCGGCTCGCGTGGGCCCGGCTGGAAGGCCGACGACCTGTCGGGTGCCGGTGCTGCACTCTCGCCGGGGCGCTGGAACCAGGAGGGCGAACGGGTGGTGTATGCGGCCATCCACGCCGCGCTGGCCGTGCTCGAAACGGTGGCGCACATCCAGGCGCACGGCCTGCCCATCCATCGCTACCTGGTGGAAATCGACGTGCCTGCCAGGGTGTGGGCACGGCGCAGGGTCATCGCACCCGATGAGCTGCCCAGGGGATGGGATGCCATCCCGCACACCGAAGTATCGCGCCAGTACGGATCACATTGGTATGTGCGCGGCGAGCAGGCCCTGTTGGAGTTGCCCTCGGCCATCGTGCCGGAGGAACGCATCGTGCTCATCCACGCCGCGCACCCGGATACCGCCACGCTGCGCGCACGCATCGTGCGGCCATTCGATTACGGCTCGGTGCTGCGCAGCTGAAGACCGACAGCACGCGCGACCGAAGCCTTAAACTGCGCGCACGAACCCGACCTGCGATTTCCCATGCGCATCCTCGTCACCGGCGCCGCCGGCTTCATCGGATCCAACCTCAGCCATCGCCTGCTCGAACGCGGCGACAGCGTGCTCGGCTATGACAATCTCAACGACTATTACGACCCCGCACTCAAGCAGGCGCGACTCGACCGATTGACGCCGCACAAGGCGTTTTCCTTCGTCAAGGCCGCGCTCGAGGATCGCCCCGCGCTGGAACGCGCGTTCACCGACTTCCGACCGCAGCGCGTGGTCAACCTCGCCGCGCAGGCCGGCGTGCGTTACTCGCTGACCAATCCGCATGCCTACGTGGAATCGAATCTGGTCGGCTTCGTCAACATCCTCGAAGCCTGTCGGCATGGCGGTGTCGAGCACCTCGTCTACGCCTCATCGAGTTCGGTCTACGGCGCCAACCGCAAGCTGCCGTTCTCGGTGCGCGATGCGGTCGATCATCCGGTCAGCCTGTATGCGGCGACCAAGAAAGCAAACGAATTGATGGCGCACACCTACAGCCATCTCTACGCCCTGCCGACCACGGGACTGCGCTTCTTCACCGTGTATGGGCCATGGGGCCGGCCCGACATGGCGCTGTTCCTGTTCACACGCAAGATTCTTGCCGGCGAGCCGATCGAAGTGTTCAACCACGGCAAGCATTCGCGTGATTTCACCTACATCGACGACATCGTCGAAGGCGTGATGCGCACGCTCGACCACGTCGCCACGCCCAACCCGAACTTCGATCCCTTGGCGCCCGATCCGGGCAGCTCATCGGCGCCCTACCGCCTCTACAACATCGGCAACGACCGCCCGATCGAACTCGCGCGCTACATCGAACTGCTCGAAGCAAAACTCGGTCGCAGCGCGCAGAAGATCCTGCTGCCGATGCAGCCGGGTGATGTGCCCGACACCTGGGCCGATGTCGCCGAGCTGAGTCACGACACCGGCTATGCGCCCTCGACGCCGGTCGAAGTCGGCATCGAGCGCTTCGTCGACTGGTACCGCGCCTATTTCCGTGTCTGAGTCCGTGGTGGAAACCCGCCGGAAAGACACGCGCCGCACCATCGCCTGTCTCGGTCGCCGCATGCGACCTTCCAGTGTCAGGGTACTTGCGAATGTGTGGCATCGTCGCCGCAACTGCGCGGCGTGACGTGGTTCCGGCGCTGTTCGCCGGCCTCAAGGCGCTCGAATACCGCGGCTACGATTCGGCCGGGATCTGCGTGCTCGAAAACGACGCACTGGCGCGGATTCGTGCTGCAGGCAAGGTCAGCGAGCTCGAAGCGCTCTACGTGCACTCGCCACTCGCCGGCAGCACCGGCATCGCGCACACGCGCTGGGCCACGCATGGCGAACCCAACACCGCCAACGCGCACCCGCATGTCTCCAGCGAACGCATCGCGGTCGTCCACAACGGCATCATCGAAAATCACGCCGCGCTGCGCGCCGAACTCACAGCCAAGGGCTATCCATTCACGTCGCAGACCGACACCGAAGTGATCGCGCATCTGGTTGATGCCGCGATCCGTGATGGCGCCAACTTGCGCGATGCAGTGATCGCGGCGACCACGCGCCTGCATGGCGCCTACGCGATCGCGGTGATGAGTCGCGATGAACCCGGCACGATCGTCGGCGCACGTCGCGGCAGCCCGCTGGTGCTTGGGATCGGCAATGGCGAGCATTTCCTCGGCTCCGACGTGCAAGCACTGATCCGCCAGACCAATCGCGTGGTCTATCTCGAAGAAGGCGATGTTGCGCAGATCGGCAGCGACGGCTACGCGGTCTTCGATGCCGGCGGGGAGTCGGCGCAGCGGCGCGAACGCACCAGCGAACTGACCGCCGACGCGGTCGAACGCGGTGAGTATCGCCACTACATGCTCAAGGAGATCTTCGAGCAGCCGCGCGCGCTCGCCGACACGCTGGAAGGCCGCATCGCCGACGGGCGCGTGTTGCCCAACATCTTCGGCGTCGATGCCGACCAGTTGCTGGGCAAGGTGCGCCACGTGCAGATCGTCGCCTGCGGCACGAGCTTTCACGCCGGCCTGGTCGCGCGCTACTGGCTGGAAGGCATCGCCGGCATTTCCTGCAACGTCGAAGTCGCCAGCGAATATCGCTATCGGCGCAGCGTGGTGCGCGAGGGCACCTTGTTCCTGGCGGTGTCGCAGTCGGGCGAGACTGCCGACACGCTCGCCGCATTGCGTGATGGCCGCGCGCGCGGGTACCTCGGCTCGCTGGCGATCTGCAACGTGCCCGAATCGAGTCTGGTGCGCGAATCCGACCTCGTGCTGATGACGCGCGCCGGCCCCGAGATCGGCGTCGCCTCGACCAAGGCCTTCACCACACAGCTCGCCGCGCTCGCCCTGCTCACGATCGAGCTTGCGCGCCTCAATGGCACTGCGCCCGCGCGCTGCGCCGAACTGGTCACCGAACTGGCCAGCCTGCCGCGCGTAGTCGGCGAGATTCTCGAACTGGAAACCGCAATCGCGACGCTCGCCCATCGCTTCGTCGCCAAGCATCATGCGCTGTTTCTCGGCCGCGGCGTGCACTATCCGATCGCACTCGAAGGCGCGCTCAAGCTCAAGGAAATTTCCTACATCCACGCCGAAGCCTATCCCGCCGGCGAACTCAAGCACGGCCCGCTCGCGCTGGTCGATGCGGGCATGCCGGTGGTCGCGGTCGCGCCCAACAACGCGCTGTTCGAAAAGCTCGCCTCCAATCTCGAGGAAGTCCGCGCACGCGGCGGCGAGCTGTTCGTGTTTGCCGACACCGATGCGCCCGTGGTGCACAGTGATGGACGCGGCGCGGTGATCAAGGTCGCCTCGGGCGGCAGCTTCATCGCTCCGATCGTGTTCACCGTGCCGTTGCAGATCCTTGCCTACCACGTCGCCGTGCTGCGCGGCACCGATGTCGACCAGCCGCGCAATCTCGCCAAGAGCGTGACGGTCGAATAGCGCAAGGCCGCGCGCCGCGGGTTGCGCCCGTGCCTTGGCCTTGGCTGCAGACCCAATCCGGATCGGGCTGCACCCTACCCATTCCCGCAGCAAGGCTCCGGCACGGCCGTCGAAGCCCTGCGTGACGAGGCCTTCATGCGCTAGGATTTCCTCATGCAATCCAATGAATCGGGCGCTGCCGGCGCAGCGGGCAACTCGCCGGAGGTGATCGCACAGGTCTACCAGTGCCTGCACGACCTGGCACGGCGACACCTCGCCGGCGAGCGCGCCGGGCACACGCTCAACACCACGGCGCTGGTCCACGAGGCCTGGCTCGCGTTTTCGAACGCTGCGCCAGCGGCGCTCGATGGCTCTCAGTTCTATGCCTATGCCGCGACCACGATGCGCCACATCCTCATCGACCACGCACGCCGGCGTCTCGCGCAGAAGCGCGGCAGCGGCGAGGTGCATCTGGATCTCGAAGCGGTCGAAATACCAGTCGACGACGCCGCGAATGAGCTGCTCGCGCTCGATAATGCACTTGAACGTCTTTCCGCACTGGAGCCGCGCCTGTCGCAGGTGGTCGAACTGCGCTTCTTTGCCGGCCTCTCGGTCGAGCAGACTGCGCGGGCGCTCGAGATCGTGCCGCGCAGCGTGGTGCGCGACTGGGCGCGTGCGCGCGCCTTCCTGCGCGAGGTGATGGCGTGAACACCGGCGCCGGCCCGCTCGAGCGGCGCTGGCGCGAACTGGCGCCCCTGTTCGACCGCGCGTTCGAACTCGAAGCCGATGCACGCGCGGCATTCATCGACGCGATCGAGGATCGCGAACTGCGCGAAGCGCTGTGCAACCTCCTGACCGACCGCCAGGGCGAGAGTCCGCTCGATGGCGACAGCGGCCGCTTTGCCGCCGAGCTCATCGGTTTCGGTCTGGAAGGTCGCCGCATCGGTGCCTGGCGCGTCGGTCGCGCGATTGGCGCGGGCGGCAGCGCAACCGTGTTCTCGGCTCGTCGCGACGATGGCGCCTACGAACAGAAGGTCGCGATCAAGATCCTGCGTCACGGCATCCTCGACGTGTACGAGCGTGAACGCTTCGTGCGCGAACGCACGATTCTCGCGCGCCTCGAGCACCCGCACATCGCCCACCTGTTCGATGGAGGCCTCACTGCCGAAGGCGTGCCGTGGTTCGCACTCGAATTGGTCGGTGGCGCGCCGGTCACGCACTGGTGCGATGCGCGCAAGCTCGACCTCGACGCCCGCCTGCGCCTGTTCGCAACGATCTGCGAGACGGTCGCCTACGCGCAGCGCAATCTCGTCGTGCACCGCGACCTCAAGCCCTCGAACATCCTCGTCGATGGCGAGGGACAGCTCAAGCTGCTCGACTTCGGCATTGCGCGCCTGCTCGTGGATGGCGGCAGCGAGGACGCCACGCGTACCGAAGCGCGCCGGCTCACGCCCGCCTACGCCGCGCCTGAACAGCGCGATGGCGGCAGCGTGACCACCGCAACCGACGTCTACAGCCTCGGCGTGTTGCTGCATGAGCTGTGTACCGGGCAACGGCCGCAGTTCCTCGCCGACGGCAGCCTGCGCTCAGCTGCGCTCGCGCTCGACGCCGGCGCCGCACAAGCGCGATCCGCCGAGCTGCGCAGCCTGCGCCGGCGCCTCGATGGCGAGTTGGGCCTGATCATCGCCAAGGCGCTTGCAATCGATC
The DNA here is from genome assembly GCA_002632325.1 of Lysobacterales bacterium. Classification (GTDB taxonomy): domain Bacteria; phylum Pseudomonadota; class Gammaproteobacteria; order Xanthomonadales; family Rhodanobacteraceae; genus Dokdonella_A. The sequence continues at coordinate 113,323 of NSJK01000007.1, forward strand.
CGCAGCAACGCTACGCCAGTGCCGCGGCGCTGCACGACGAGTTGCAACGCCTGGCTGCGGGCAATCCTGTCCTTGCGAAACCGGATTCGCGTGCCTACCGCTTCGCCAAATTCGTGCGCCGCCATCGGCTCGCGTTCGCCGCCGGCAGCGCCCTGCTGATCGTGATCCTCGGCGCCACCGCAGCGACCGCCTGGCAGGCCCGCGTTGCGCGCATCGAGGCTGCGCGCGCGGACGCGGTACGCGACTTCGTGCTGGCACTGTTCGCGGGCATAACGCCCGACGAGAGCAAGGGCCGCGTGGTCAGCGCGCGCGAACTGGTCGATCGCGGCGCCGCACGTCTGGACGAAACCCTCGCCGGCGAACCTGCCATCGAGGCACAACTGGCGACAACACTGGCCACCGCCTATCGCCAACTGGGCGATTACCCCAAGGCGATGCAGTTCGCGCAGCGCGCATTGGCCGCCGCGCACCAGCCGGCTGCACGCGCCCTCGCCGTGTTCGAGCGCGGCCGCATCCGTGCTGCGCAGGGTGACTTCGATGCTGCCGAGCAGGATTTGCGCGAGGCCCTGTCACTGGCTCCGGACGCCAGCCGCGGTGAAGTTCGCCTGCGTCTGGCCGACGTGCTGGCCGAGCGCGGCCACCTCGACGAAGCGCTGTCGATGGCCAACACCAATCTCGCCCACGCCACCACGCCCGAGCAACGCGACCAGGCACTGGCGATGCTCGGCGGCATCGATTTCCGTCGCGGCAAACTTGCCGATGCCGCGCGCGAGCTCAATGAAGCGCTCACGCTGGCACGAGCCAACCGCGGTGAGGCGCATACCCAGACGGCTTCGATCGAGCACGATCTGGGCGTGGTCGTGCTGCAGCAGGGTGACGCCAAGGCCGCGGTTGCACTGTTCGAGCAGGCACTCAAGACCCGTCGCGGACTACTCGGCGACAAGCATCCCGACATCGCCGACAGCCTGTTCAATCTCGGCACCGCCTTGCGGCGGCTGGGCGAGAACGATCGAGCCGGCCAGTTCTTCAACGAAGCACTGGCGATGCAGCGCGAACTGCTTGGCCCGAAGCATCCCGCGGTTGCCAACAGCCTCAATTCACTGGCGGTGCTGGCCTGGCAGCAAGGCGATCCGGATACCGCGATCGCCTACCTCAAGGAAGCGCTCGATGTGGCGACCGCGGCGCATGGCAAGAGCCATCCCAGCGTGATCGCGATGCGCAACAACCTCGCCGGCATGTTGCGGGTCAGCGGGAAGCTCGACGAGGCCGAAACGCAGGCGCGCAGCGCACTCGCCGATGCCCGTGCGACGCTTGGCGAGAACCATTACCTGACTGGTGTAGCGCAATTGGGCCTGGGCTCGATCCTGGCCGAACGCGGCCAGTCCGCGGCGGCCCTGGACGAGGTCAGGCAGGCCCACGCCGTCCTCGCCAAGGCGCTGGGCAGCGACCACGCCGATACCCTCATGGCCCAGGTTGCGCTGGCCGATCTCGAGCGCGAGACGGGCGACCTCAAGGCCGCGGCCGAGGATGCCCGGCAGGTGCTGGACGCAGCGAGCAAGACCTTGCCCGCCGGCCATCCACGGCTGGGCAAGGCAGAACTCGTGTTCGCGCGCGTCGCCGCCCAGGGCGGGGATTGCGCCCACGCCGTGCCGGTCTTCACCAGCGCGGCGCAGGCACTGGCCAAGGGTGGTGTCGCAATGCGCTCCGAACTTGCCGCAGCGCAGCTGGGTCTGGCGCAGTGCCTGCGTGCGAGCGATCCGGCGCAAGCCGATGAACAGTTCGCCCAGGCCCGGGCGACGATCGCGTCGCTGCCGTTCGTGCCGCGCGCGCTCGCCCGCGCCGCCGCCAGGCCACACTGACTCGCCCGGCGGGCGCGGTTGCGTGCGCAGGCACGCCTGAGGCGGTCCTGGCCCGGAACAAGACCTTGTTTTCGGCCCTGCCTGTCCTGTGCACCTGCCTTCTTGCGCCTGAAGGATGGACAGCCCGTCCTTGCCACATTCAAGTTGCCGGATCGACCGGCCTTGCGCTACAGGAGAGCCCGCGTGAAAACACTGCTGCTGACGACCAGCATCCTCGCCGCCGGGTGCTGGGCCATGCCCCATGCATACGCCGATCGGCCGGCCACGCCGGCGGAGCGGCAGGCCGCCGGCTTCGATGATCCCGCGATCCCGTACATGATCCGCGACATGCCCGCAGCGCGGGCCCAGATGCCGCGCTCGCCGATGGGCATTCCGGACTCCAAGTTCCAGACGCGACTGGGCAGCGCATTCTTCGGCCGCACCAGCGACTACACCTTCGGCTTCGCGCCACCACCGAGCACGGGCTGCGATTCGGGAACCGAGCGCTTTGCCACGGCCGCCTTCGACCTGCCGCAGGGAGCAAGCATCTACTACCTCGACGTCTTCGGCTTCGACGCCAACGCCAGCGATGACATGCTCGTGTTCCTGCTGCAGGTTTGCCACGACCTCGGCAGCCTCGATCCACCCGTGGTGACCCAACTGGGCACCACCACGACCAGCGGCGCAGCCGGCAATGCGCTGGTGACGCTGGATTTCAGCGCCGCGCCCATCGAGGTCAACCGCTATACCTGCCATTACATGGTGCGCGTGAACCTGGCCTACCCAGGCGGTGCCTGCACCACCAGCATCGGCCTCGACAAGGCCCGCATCCAGTACACCCATGCCGGCAACTGAGGGAGCACGCGACATGAAATCCAGGATCAAATGTCATTGGGCGACCGCCCTTGCCCTCGTCGCCGCGCTGATGGCCCCATCGAGTGAGGCGGGTGTCCTGTACGGAACCCGATACGAAACCATGATTGGTCGCTCCGGGCATCCCACCAGCAGCGCGCTCGTGATCGACTCCACCGGATACCTCGACGCTACCTGCATCAACAACGCGGGGCCGGGACGCCGCACCCTGATCTATCCCTTCGACATACCCGCTGGCTTCGAGATCTTCAAGGTTGAAATCTGGGGCAATGATGCATCGGCGAGCAATGACCTCAGCTACCGCCTCGTCGAAACCTGCCAGCCCTTCCTGGCGGCCGGCACACCGGTCAGCACCAACCTCGCCGCGTATTCGACCAGCGGCAGCCCCGGCGAGTTTGTCGCGTTCCTGTTCGCCGACCAGCATGTCGCGATCAGCTCCAGTTGCGCCTACTACGTCGAAGCACGTTTTGCCGATGACGGTGCTGCCTGCGACGGCTACGACCTTGCCACGCGCAATGTCCGCATCCTGCTCAATGATCCCGATGTCATCTTCCGCGATGACTTCGGCCCCTGAGGATCTGCACATGAAACTTGCCTACGCACTGATTGCCACTGCCGCACTCGCATCGACGAGTGTGATTGCCCAATCCCGACACGTGCCGGTGCAGGATCCTGCCGAGCTCGCTGCTGCGGGGTTCGCGCCCGATGCGGCCAATGTATGGCGCCTGCTGGACACCGAGCCGGCAAGGAACTCTCGGCCGCTCGATCCCGAGGGAGGCGCGCCGACGGTCGACACGTCCACCACCGTAACCGCCGAAGATTTTCAGCAGAAGGCGAGCAACGGTCAGTACCAGGCCCAGGCTTATGCCCAGCTGCAATGCGATACCGGTTCACCCTATTTCAATGCAAACCTGCGCCTGCCTTCGGGCAAACGTCTCAAGTACCTCGATGTCTGGGGCAAGAATACCTCCGCCTTTCCAATCACGACGACCCTGGTTTCTGCATGCAAGGCGGACGATACCCCGGGCACGACGAACAATACGATCATCGGGCAGTACACATCCGCTGCTCCGGGCACCGGCGGCTACTCCACTTGGGTCACACTCCCAGACGGGGTGTTCACGGACACCGAACATTGCGCCTACGAGATCACGATCAGTTTCGGCGATCCGGCGACGTTCACCTGTCAGGGCAGCACGCAAGTCTTCTACAAGGCCCGCGTGGTTTGGGACTCCGATTGAATCGGGCGGCGATCGCCGCGCAGTTCCCGACGTGCGCGGACATGCGCAGCGCCTGTCCGCGCCTTCGGGCTCGGATCACCAGCGCGGCACGCCGGCTTCCTGCGGCAACTCGCCCTTGCGATAGAGCTTTTCGAGGCGGGCGACCAGCGCATCGAGCGCAAGTGCGGTCTCGCTGCCATTGACCTCGACCGCGCGTGCGATCTGCTCCGCGCTGAGCGGGCGCGTGACCTTTTCACCGGCCGCTTCGGCCAGCTTGACGGCCAGCTCGGCCAGATGCGCGGTGTAGATGCGTGCCTGGATCGCCTGCTCGAAAAACTCGCGCCGCAGCACGAAGTCCTTGTCCGCCATGTCACGCCTCCACACGGTAGCCACGTCGGCATCGAGTGTACGGCCATCAGCCGATGCTGGCGATTGGCGGCGCATCATCGATGCGCGCGCCACGCGGCGCCGCTGGTGCGACATGCAACCACCATGCACAATGCGTCGATGCGTATCTGTGTCTATTGCGCGTCGAGCGCCGCGGTCGATCCGGTCTATCTCGAAGCTGCACGCAGCCTGGGCGACACGCTCGCGCGCGCGGGCTGCACGATCGTCTATGGCGGCGGCGGCACCGGCCTCATGGGCGCACTGGCCGATGGCGCACTCGCCGCGGGCGGCGAAGTGATCGGGATCATCCCGCGCTTCATGGTCGAGGTGGAGTGGCAGCACCCGGGCGTGGGCGACATGCAGATCGTCGAGGACATGCGCGAGCGCAAGCATCGCCTGCTCACCGGTTCGGACGCGGTGATCGCATTGCCCGGCGGCTGCGGCACACTGGAAGAACTCGCCGAGGCGCTCACGCTCAAGCGCCTCGCGCTCTACGCCAAGCCGATCCTGCTGCTGGATATCCAGGGCTTCTACGCACCACTCGAACGCTTCCTCGAGCAGATGATCGAGCAGCGCTTCATGAATCCCGAGCATCGCGCGCTGTGGACGCGCGTGAACAGCGTCGATCAGGTGCTGCCGACGATTCGCGCGACGCCCGACTGGGACAGCAACGCGCGCGACTACGCGGCGGTGCGCTGAGCGCGTCGCGAGTCTTCAGTCGAAGCGGCTGAGATCACGGTCACTGTCGCCGCCGCGATCATCATTGCCCGCATCGGGATCGTCGAACAGGCTCGCATGCGCCGTCTCGTCACCGCCGTCCTCGCTGCTGGCCGGTCGGCCCGAGGATTCGCTCGCGGCCTTCTGTTTTTCCCAGCGATTGCGGATCGGATTGGCCGATTCGGCGGCTTCGAGCGCATTCACGAGTTCCTGACGCTGCGCCTCGGGCACCTCGTTCCAGTGGCAATCGGCGAGTGCGCCGGCCATCGAATACAGCAAGTTGAGGCTGGGTCGGAATCCTGCCCGCTTGACCTTGAGGAAGGCCTCGACCACGCCGACGCGCGCAAGGTCCTCGGTGGTGCGCACACCGACCTGGCGCAACCAGGCTGCCGATTTCGGTCCGACGTTGCGGATCTTGCTGTCACGTCCACTCATTGTTGCCTCGTCATGCCGCGGCAGCGCGAGGCTGCAGTGAATCGACGAAGACCGCACACAGCGCCTGCATGCCGCGTCGATCGTCCTCATCGAAACGCGCAAGCTCGGGACTGTCCACATCCCACACCCCGAGCAGGGCGCCATGCGCATCGACCAGCGGCACGACGAGTTCCGAGCGCGAGGCGCCATCACAGGCGATATGGCCGGCAAACGCATTCACATCGGCCACCAGCTGGCTCGTGCGCGTCGCGGCAGCGGTACCGCACACGCCCTTGCCCAGCGCAATGCGCACGCAGGCCGGCTTGCCCTGGAACGGGCCGACTACCAGCTCGCGGCCATCGAAGAAATAGAAACCGCACCAGTTGATGCCATCGAGCGCATGCCAGACCAGCGCCGACAGATTGGCCGCGTTGGCGATGCGGTCGTGCTCGCCATGCAGCAAGCCGCGCGCCTGCTGCACGAGCTGGCTGTAGAACTCCGGCTTGCTGTCGGCCTGGATGCGGCTTGCAGTGAACATCGCGCAGGTTTTCCTTCAGGAACGCCCAGTGTAACGCGCCGCAGGCGGATGCGACTGCAGCGTGGAAGCCTGGCGGTGGCCCGTCCCGCCCGGGCACGCCGGCGTTGCTTGCCCGAGGATTGCGCCCGCCCCGGCTGGCCCAGGCCGGGGTCTCGCTCGCCACGCGGCAACGCGATCGTGATCGCGATGATCCGTTTGGCCACCTCGTTGCGCGTTACCAGACCGCAACGGCCACGAACGGGATCGCACCCGAAGGGGATACATGAACCTGCAACCGCATCTTTCGGCAACACTGGTGCGCGGCGCCAGCCGCCTCGCGCTCGGCCTGCTCAGCGCCGGGCTGACCCTGCTCGCCCATGCCGCGCCGACGCCCTTCGTGATCGCGGCGCCCGGCCCCATCGATTGCGATTCCACGCCATTCGGTCACCATGCGCCGCTCGCGCAGGACATGGAACCGATGGATTTCATTGCCGGCAGCGCGATCAACGCGATCGACGAATACCGCCCGTCCAGCGGCGCCGAGGCGCCGCCGTTCACGCGCGTCTATCGCAATGCACCGCCAACCGCGTTCAATGGCGCGAGCCTGCAGCGCGTGGTCAGCATCGACCTCAACGGTGATGGCCGCGACGAACTCGTCGCGGCCTATCGCATGGGGGACGGCAGCCTCAAGTTGGGCGTGTTCCATCGGGGCTCACCGCCCGCGGCAACCCTGTTCGACACCTGGGCCCTGTCACAGAGCTTCACCCAGGTGGAACTGGTCGCAGGCGATCTCGACGGCTCGACCAATGGCGTGCAGGAGTTGGGCGTGATGATTCGCACCACTGCGGGCGCAGTCGAGGTCTACGTTCTCAGTGGCGACAGCAGTGGCGGCATCAACCAGGGCGACAATGCCTGGGCTGGTTATTGGCTACGCAACAGCGTCGTCGGCAACGCGGTCGGCTTCACCGCGGGCGACCTGCTGCTGGACGGCCACCAGCAGATGGCCGTGGTCACTACCTTCGGCAGCGGCTCCAACCGCGTGCTCAACTACGACTTGCTCGAATACCAATCGTCGCTCCCGATCAGCGTGCTGCCGGTCGGCAGCAACCTTGCGATTGGCAGCAAGGCGTTTCCGACCACGATCGGCACGCAGTTCCCGAGCATCGCCAAACTCGAGGCCGATGCCGGCGACGTGGTCGATTCGGGCGCCGCAGAGCTGGTGCTGCACATCCAGTACCAGGAGTCGAGTTTCGACTACATCGTGCAGCGCTTGCTGCACTTCACGACCACCCGCGTCAACAACGCCATCACGGGCATCGCGCTGTTCAGTCGCGGCGCCGGCATGGACTATGACGCCAGCCAGATCGTCCAGGGCGCAAACGAGAACGGACTGGCGAGCTTCGAGGTGACCATCGCCAACGTGGATTCCACGCCCAAGCGCGAGATCGTGCTGGTTCGTGCCGACCCGGGCGACCAGCTGAAAGTCTCGGTGTACCAACCCGCGGTCGACCGCAATGCCGCATTTCAGTTTCAGACCACCGGAACCACGGTCAACCTCACCAACACCAGCGCCGGTGATGCCAGCGCGTTCAACTGGACTTTCGGCGACGGCCAGACGGCACAGGGACGCAATGCAATCCACCAGTACGCGAACTCGGGCACCTACCATGTGACTTTGGCAGTGAGCTTTCCCGGGGAAGCCTCGCCACGCACCTATGCCGCGGATGTGCCGATCAACACCGGCGCCAATGCCGGCGGACAAGCCGCGAGCTACAGTTACCACCTCGCCGGGCCGCGCTACGAGGCGACCTATCCGGTTGCCAACTACAATGACCTGGCCTTCGTGCGCGCTGCGGCCGGTGACATCGACCGTGACGGCACCACCGAGATCCTGACGCTCGTCCGCGATACCAACAACAAGCTGGTGCGCTCGAGCTGGCGCCTGCAGGATCCGGCACAACCGTCCTCGTTCGCGGGCACGCACGCGGTGGAATCCAGCGGGGCATTCGGCAGCATCACTGCCATGGCCCTGGTTGCCAGCGATTTCGACGGCGATTCGCTGCACGGAAACCTGGCTGGCAGTGGCTGCCAGCGCGTGTCCGAACCCCAGGTACGCCAGGTCGTGTGGCTGCCGCCCTACTTCGCTGTCGAGCAGGCCAGCGCAAGCAAGGAAGGAACGTGGGGCAAGACGACGGAAAACCAGACCAGCGTCGAGAAGCGTTCGGGCAGCTATGTGTCGCAAGATGTCTCCGGTTATATCGGCGTCGAAGTGGGTACGCCCGACAACCTCCCCTACACGGTTGAAGCCTCGGCAACCTTCAGTGCCGGTCATAACTGGGAAACCAGCCATGGCGAGATCCACGGCGAGCAGAGCTCGATCGAAATCGACGAAGCCAAATCCGTCGAGGCCGGCGAGGCACTGGTCGTCATCGAGAGCAACCAGTTCGACTGCTACCGCTACGACGTGAGGCGTGCCGCCACCGGGCTGGATCCGAACAGCGAGATGCGCATGTGCTCGCCGGTCGACGATACACGCTTGGTCAGCGGCGACAATGCCGTGAACTGGGACACGTTCACGCCGGCCGACGGTGTGACGACGCTGGGGCACAAGCCGGCGCAGTGGTTCCCGCTCAATCGCGACTGGAGCAGCCTTGCCCTGTTCCGTCCCGTCACGACCAATACGGCATTCACCAATACCGACGGCGCCAACGCAACGACCGACGGCAAGTTCAGCACCGAGGCGCTGGCCGGCGCAGCGCGGGCGCAGCCCTACGTCGAAATCGACCTCGGCAAGGTGCAGGACATCAGCAACATTCGCGTATTTCCGGCCCACGGCGACGCGATCGACCTGCAAGGCTTTCGCGTCTACACCGCGTACACACCGATGAGCACGACCGGATTGCCGAGCGGCCCCGGCGTGACCATGTTCGCGCCGGAAACCGAAGATGGCGTCTCCTACGATCGCTGGAACATCTGGACGCGCCAGCCCAACCCGCCCTACGCGATGCTGCGCGCCCGCTATGTCCGCCTGCAACATCCGGGAACGGCCAACCTGCGCGTCGCGGAAATCCAGGTGTTCGGCGACGTCCACATCGACCCGCCGACGTATCCGCAGGCGGTCTGCGATCCACTCTCGGGCGATGGTTATTTCAATGCACTGGTGTGGAACCGTGCGCTTTCCAAGTTCGCCTCGATCGAGGTTCGTGGCGACTTGATCTGGAACGGCAGTGGCAGTTGGCCGACGCCGCAGACTGGCGACCTGTTTCAAGCCTGTGGCGACCACGGCAACGTCCAGGAAAACACGATCTGGGCAGACGCCGCCATCGGCGCCAGCAGCAACAGCGAATGGAGCCTGGGCAGCAGTTCGGGCAGCACGAACGGATCGGTCACGAGTTTCGACAGCTCCAACCGCGTCGGCGCGAACTTTGATTTCAAGGCCGGCTTCATCGCCAAGGTCGTGGGCGGACTCGCCTACGAATTCACCAAGGGCATCACGAGAGAGGTCGAGAACAGCAGCTACTGGGGCACCGGCATCACAATGGGCGGCAAGATCGGCGGCTTTGCCAATCCGGCCCTGGCGGGTCCCTGCGCCTACCGTCCGCGGCCCTACGCGTATCGCCTCACCGACCGCTCCGACACCGGCTACCAGCACGATGCCTACACGGTCGACTACGTCGTGCAGGAAGGCCCGGCGTTCTGGACGCGCGCCACGCTGCCGACCCGCTGCCTTGGCGATGAGATCTTCGCCGACAGCTTCGATTGAGGTCGCGACGATGCCCACAACGCCAATCACCGATGCCGCCACGAGGACGCCATGAAAATCGATCGTTCCTTCCTTTGCCTGGCAGCCATCGCGCTGGCCTTGCCAGCCTGCGCGACTGGCACCGTACTTGGCACGGGAAGTCTTGCAAACATGCGTTATGGTGCCAGCACGGCGGTGCTGGCGGACGGCCGCATCATGGTCGCGGGCGGCAAGGCATCGCCGACCACGACGAGTTCGATCGAGATCTACGATCCAGCCAGCGGCCAGTTCGTCAGCAATGCCTGGCTGTCGATGACTGAGCCGCGCGAAGCCGCCGTCGCGGTTTCCCTGCCGACTGGCCTCGTGCTCATTGCCGGGGGTGCAGAACGCGTCGGCACCCCTTCGTCGCTGGCGAGCGCGGAGTTGTTCGATCCGCTCACCCTTTCGTCGGCGTCAACCGCAAGCCTGTCGCAGCGGCGCGAATATCCAACGGCGACCCTGCTCGCGGGCGGCAAGGTGCTGATCGCGGGCGGCTACGACAACGGCGATGGCGGTGGGGTCGACGGCGATCCGGGCGTCGGCGCGTTGGCCAGCGCCGAACTCTACGATCCAGCCAGCGGCAGCTTCAGCGCGACCGGCGCGATGCAGGATGCGCGCTATCACGCGAGCACCGTGCTGCTCGCCGACGGTCGCGTGCTGGTCATCGGCGGCTACGACAGCAACTTCCAGGCATTTGCCAAGTGCGAGATCTACGATCCGAGCAATGGTCAGTTCAGCCCTGCGGCAAGCCTGCCAAGTCCGCGCTTGAACGCCACGGCGACTTTGCTGGCCGACGGCCAGGTGCTGGTGGTGGGGGGCTCCATCGGTTCGGATTATTCGGCCAGCGCCTTGCTCTACGACCCAGACGGCAACACGTGGAATCCGACCGGTTCGATGAGCGTTGCGCGCGTGAATGCCGGAGCGGCCCTGCTCCCCGACGGTCGCGTGTTGGTGGCAGGCGGGCAGGATGGCCGATTCTCGGCACCGACCCGCATCGAGGCTTACACCCCCGGAATCGGCAGCTTTGCCACCCTCGGTGATCTGGCAAGCCGGCGCGCAAGCCCTGCACTGGCCATGCTGCCGAACGGGCGCGTGCTCGTGGCGGGCGGCTACATCCCGCCTCCGGACCAGAATCACGGCATACAGATACTCGACAGCGCCGAGTTGATCGACCTCGATCAGCCCGTGACCGCCTCGGCCGGCGATCTCGTCGACGCGCGTCAGGATGCGATGGCCAGCACCCTGCCCGATGGCAAGGTGCTGATTGCCGGCGGACGCGGCAGTGGCGCGGCCTTGGCATTGGCGAGCGCGCAAGTCTACGTGCCGGCAAGCAACAGTTTTGCCAGCACCGGCGCGATGGGCAGCGCGCGCTCTGGCGCCAGCGCGCAGCTGCTGCCGGACGGCTCGGTGCTGATCGCCGGTGGGCGCAACGAAGCGGGCGCCACCCTGGCCAGTGCCGAGCGCTACGATCCACAAGCCGGCAACTTCCTGCCGATTGCGCAGCCCATGCGTCATGCACGAAGCGATTCCGCCAGCGCCCTGCTGCCGAACGGATTCGTGCTGCTCGCAGGCGGCGATGGTGGCAGCGGCGCAATCGCCGATGCCGAAACCTTCGATTGGTACGGCCACCGCTTCCAGCGCACCGGCTCCCTCGCCGTCGCACGCAGCGGGGGCAGCGCCGTCGTGCTCGGCGATGGCAGCGTGCTGATCGTCGGCGGCGTGAATGCAGCGGGCACCGCCTTGGCCAGTTGCGAGCGCTTCGACCCATCGAGCAGAACCTTCACCGCGGCAGCGACACTGGGAACTGCACGCCAGCATGCCAGCATCCAGCTGCTGCCCAACGGCAAGGTGCTGGTCGCCGGCGGCGCCAATGCTTCCGGTCCGCTCGCCAGCGCTGAACTCTATGACCCGGTCAACAACACCTTCACCCCCACCGGCGCGCTGGCCACGGCGCGCTCGCGCGCGCGCACGGTCCTGTTGCCCGATGGACGGGTATTGGTTGCAGGCGGCGTAGGCGTAACAGTCGGCGAGCTGACCAGCGCGGAACTCTACGACCCGGGTCAAGGCACGTTCTCGAACACCGCCGCGCTGCAGGCTCCGCGAGCACACGGCATCGCCGCCCTGCTCGCCGATGGCCGCGTGCTGCTCGCCGGCGGCCAGTCCGGGAGCAGCGCGCTCGCCAGCGCCGAGCTGTTTGCAGCCGGCGCCAATGACCCGGGCGACGCCAACCAGCGCCCACTCATCCAGTCGGCGCCGGCACGGCTCGCCTTGCCCGCGGCTCTCGAACTCGACGGCGTGGGCCTGCGTGGCTCCAACCTCCTTCCCGGCGGCAGCATCGCCGGCAGCGAAGGCTCGGGCGGCGGTACCAGCACCAGTACGCCAGGCAACATTCCGCTGCTGCGCCTGCAGCGCGTCGACAACGGCCAGGTCCTCTTCCAGTCGCCCAACCCCGTCGTACCGTGGAGCGATGTCGCGTTCACCACGCCCAGCCTGCCACGCTTCGATCCATTCGATGCTTCCAGCCGCATGGCCGGGATCTGGCGTGTCAGCGTGATTGCAAATGGCGTGGAGGGAGCGGCGAAGTACGTTTCGTTCTACTGGATCGAAGACGAAATCTTCGCCAGCGGCTTCGAAGCCGAGTAAGCGACCGGCGTTCGGGCGCGCGCGGCAAGCCACGCGCCCGAACCCGCGGAGGCGCTGCAGGCCGTCGCGGCTGGCATACTCCGCGCGCCATGAGCCTGCATCCACCAGTGCGAGCCTGCCTCTGCGCGCCGCGATCACGCAGCGCGTGCGCAGCGCCGATCGCGCAGGCGACTGCCGCGGACAGCGCTCGATGAGCGCGCGCGGCGTGTTCATCACCGGCACCGACACCGGCATCGGCAAGACCTGGGCCAGCTGCGCCCTGCTGCGCGGCTGGCGCGCGCATGGCCTGCGTGCGTGCGGCATGAAGCCGGTCGCCAGCGGTTGCGAGCGGACGCCTGTGGGTCTGCGCAACGCCGATGCACTCGCGCTGATCGCCGCGAGTGATCCACAACCCGACTACGCCGACTGCAATCCCTTTGCGTTTGCGCCAGCGATCGCACCCCACGTGGCGGCGCGGCTCGCGCAATGCGAAGTCGATCTCGACACGCTGTGCGTCGCACATGCGCGCATCGCCGCACGCTGCGAGCGCATCGCCGTCGAAGGCGCGGGTGGCTGGCTTGCGCCGTTCTCGGAATCACTCAGCCAGGCCGAGGTCGCGCGTGCGCTCGACCTGCCGGTGGTGCTCGTGGTCGGCATCAAGCTCGGCGCGATCAATCACGCCCTGCTCAGTGCTCGCGCAATTCAAGCCGATGGCTGCACGCTGGCCGGCTGGATCGCCAACCGCATCGATCCGGCGATGGAACATGCCGACGACACGATCGCAACGATCGCGCAGCGCATCGACGCGCCCTTGATCGGCACGCTCGCATGGCAGGAGCGCTTGCCGGCACTCGATTTCGATGCGCACTGAGCGGACGATCGGAATTTGGCAGCGTCATTGGCCATGGCTCTTCGCCGCGCTCGGTCTTGCGCTCGACTGCGCCGCGTTCTGGCCGGGCCTGATGTCCTTCGACAGCGCGCAGGCGTGGTGGCAGGCGCGCCACGACGCGATGAATGGCATCACGCCGCCCGTCTTCGTGCTCGCGCTGCGCCTGAGCGACTGGCTTGGCGCGGGGCCAGCGGGCGTGTTCGCCCTTCACTTGCTGTTGTTCTGGAGTGGTCTGGCCCTGCTTGCTTCGGCATTGCGCTGGCGACCACTGACGGGCTGCATCGCCCTGCTCGTGATCGCGCTGTCGCCCTTGCCGTGGTTGTTGCGCGCACATGTCTGGACCGATGTCGGCCTGCTCGCCGCGGCGACCTGCACGGTCGGCCTGCTCGCGCAGGCGCAAGTTGCGCAGCGTCGCGCGCCCTGGCTGCTCGCGAGCCTGCCTTGCCTTGCCTATGCCGCGCTCCTGCGTCACAACGCCTTGCCTGCGGTCGCGCCACTGCTCTTGTGGTGGAGCACGCTCGTCTGGCCTGCCGCAAGCGCGGCGCGACATCGTCTGCCGCGAATTTTCGTCAGCGGCGGCGTGCTGTTCGCGGCGTTGTTCGCGCTCGGCAGCGCGCTCGATGCACAGGTGCGCGAGCGCATTCCGGTGTGGCCCTCGCTCGCACAATTCGATCTGGCCGGCATGTCGGTGCGCACGCACCGGATGCTGTTGCCGGACTTCATGATCGGGCCAGGTCTGGATGTCGATGAACTTGCTGCAGCGTTCCGCCCTTGGAGTAATCTCAGCCTGTTCACGACCCGCGATGGCATACGCTCACCGTTCACGCCGCCCTTGTCCGGCGCTGAACTCGAGCAACTGCGCAGCGCCTGGCTGGATGCAATCGCGCACTATCCGCGCGCATGGCTTGCGCATCGCCGGGCAGTCACGCACGCGCTCGTGGGCACGCATCCGCGCGACTGGCCAGCGGGCCTGATCTACGTCGATACGCCGACGCGCTACGGCGACAACCCGTCACTGGCGACCAGCGATGGCGCCTTGCATCGAGGCCTGATGCATGCGGCCGATGCGCTGCGCGCGACTCCCGCGCTCGCGGCCTGGCCGTATCTGTTGTGCGGCCTGTGCGCAGCGCTCATCGCGTGGCGTCGACGCGCTGCGCGATCAACGTGCATCGCTTGGATCACGTTGGCGAGCGCGACCTTGTTGTTCTTGCCGCTGTTCGCGCTCGCGCCTTCGGCCGAAGTGCGCTATCTCGGCTGGCCCTGCGTGGCGAGTCTGCTCGCACTCGCCTGCGCGCTCGTGCCGACCACCACCGATGCACGCTGATACACTGGTCGCAGGCTCCACGGAGACTTGGCATGGGCACGATTCAACGCTATGAATTCACGATCGACGACCTCGCACGCGCGCGCGGCGAATTCAAGGAACTTTCGTTCGACGGCGACGCGCCGGAGAGTCTCGCCGCGCTGTTGCAGCAAGCGCTGCGCGAGCCGAGCCTGTGGCGGCGCTGGCGTGCAATGCAACCCGATCCCGACGCAGTCGACCCCGCGCTGGGCGCGAGCGATCCCAAGGCGACGGTCGAGGCGCATCAATCGGACATCCACGTCCGCGTCACCATCTGCACCACGCTGCAACATGCGGTGATCGCTCACCGTATGACCTTGCTGATCGGGCGTCATTGGACGCTGCGCGACGTCAGTACGGTTTGACTCCGCTGCACGCCGTTCTCAATAGGCGAACTCGCTGAACACGCGGTCGATGTCGCCGCGCCAGGCGCCGTGGAACAACTCGAGTTTGCGCTGTGCCGGTGTCTGATTGGCCTCGACGATCTGGGCGAGGATATCGAGGAAGATGCGCTCGTCGGCGCCATGCGCGTTGCGGCGCGCGCGTCGCTGCAGTCCGTGCGCACTGATCGCAAGCGCCTCGCGCGCGAGTTCGCGCACGCTCGCGCCGCGAAATTTCAGGCCCAGGGCATCACGCGGCACGCCATCGCGCAAGGCGTGACGTTCCTCGCGCGTGAAGTCCTTGACCAGGTCCCAGGCTGCATCGAGCGCGGTCTGGTCGTAGAGCAAGCCGACCCAGAACGCCGGCAGTGCGCACAGGCGATTCCACGGCCCGCCATCGGCGCCACGCATCTCGAGGAATTTCTTCAGCCGAACCTCGGGAAATGCGGTGGTCATGTGGTCGGCCCAGTCGCGCAGGTTCGCCTTGGCGCCCGGCAGTTCGGGCAGATTGCCATCGAGAAACTTGCGAAAGCTCTTGCCGGACAGGTCGATGTACTCGCCCTTGCGGTAGCTGAAGTACATCGGCACGTCGAGCAGGTAATCGACGTAGCGCTCGTAACCGAAGCCGCCCTCGAACACGAAATCGAGCATGCCGGTGCGATCGGCATCGGTGTCGGTCCAGATGTGCGAGCGATAGCTCTGGAAGCCGTTGGGCTGCCCTTCGGTGAACGGCGAGTCGGCGAACAGCGCGGTGGCGACCGGTTGCAGGGCGAGCGCGACGCGGAATTTCTTCACCATGTCGGCTTCGCTGTCGAAGTCGAGATTGACCTGCACGGTGCAGGTGCGCGTCATCATGTCCAGACCCAGCCCGCCGACCTTGGGCATGTATTCGCGCATGATCTTGTAGCGGCCCTTGGGCATCCACGGCATGTCCTGCCGCCGCCATTTGGGCTGGAAGCCCATGCCGAGGAAACCCAGCTGCAGTTCGTCGGCAACCGTGTGAACCTCCTGCAGATGGCAGGTCACCTCGCAGCAGGTTTCGTGCACGTCCTCGAGCTGCGCGCCCGACAGTTCGAGCTGGCCGGCCGGCTCGAGCGTCACCGAGGCACCTTCACGCGCGAGCGCGATCAGCTTGCCGTGTTCCTCGACCCGCTCCCAGCCAAAGCGCGTGAGCCCGCTGAGCAGGGCGCCGATGCCGCGCTCGCCTTCCCAGGTCGGCGGACGCAGGTCGTCGAGGCGGAAGCCGAACTTCTCGTGCTCGGTACCGACGCGCCACTGCGCTGCGGGTTTTTCGCCAGCGGCGATGTAGTCGACCAGTTGCTGACGGCCTGCAAGGGGATCGTCATGGACGTTGCTCGGGCCGGACATCGCAGGCTGCCTCGTGTGCAAAGGAAAACGAAATGGGGTCGCTGCGGAAGAACCAAAGGGCGCTTCAGCCGCTGCCCAGCCCAAGCCAGTCGCCCACACGCGTACGCGCCTCGTCGAGTCCGCTGCGCGCGAGCGCCGAGAACAACTGGGCGGTGGCGCCGGGCGCGAGCAGGTCGAGCTCCTTGCGCACCAGCTGCAGGGTGCGCGCGGCCTCGCCCCGCGAGAGCTTGTCGGCCTTGGTCAACAGGCAATGGCTTTCACGCCCGCTGGCCGCGGCAAAGCCAAGCATCTGGCGGTCGAAATCCTTGAGCGGATGGCGCGCATCCATCACCAGCACCAGACCGCACAGGGATCGGCGCGTGCGCAGATAGGCATCGATCACGCCACGCCAATGATCGCGCATCGCCTCGGGCACCTTGGCGTAGCCGTAGCCGGGCAGATCGATCAGGCGCGCCCGGCCGTCCTCGCCGATCGGGAACACGTTGAGCAACTGCGTACGCCCCGGTGTTTTCGACGTACGCGCCAGACTCTGCTGGTCGCAGATCGCGTTGAGCGCGCTCGACTTGCCGGCATTGGAGCGGCCGGCAAAGGCGACTTCGACGCCTTCATCGCGCGGCAACTGGTCGATGCGATGGGCGCTGGTGAGGAAACGCGCCTGGCGAAACGGATGGGACGACATGATGGGCGCGGGCCGGATGAGGGGCCGGTTTGACCGACCTTGGAGTCGCGGGGATAATTTCGGAATCCTGTCAGGCCGCCACGTGCCTGCAGATTCCGGATCATCGTCCCCGATCAATGGAGCGAGTGTATGGGTTTTCGGCATGCGTTGGTTTCATCCCTGCTCCTCCTGACCACGCTCTGCACGGTCGATGCGCTGGCGCAGGACACGGCAGCAGTTCATCCGGGCGACGCCAAGGCCGGTGAGGCCAAGTCGGCGGTCTGCGCGGCCTGCCACGGCATGGACGGCAATTCGACCGACAAGCAATACCCCAAGCTCGCCGGTCAGAACGAGGCCTATATCGCGCGGCAGGTCGGCCTGTTCAAGTCGCAGTCGCGACAGAATCCGATCATGCTCGGCTTCGCCTCGACGCTGTCGCCGCAGGATGCGCATGATCTGGGTGCTTTCTTCGCCAGCAAGACGATCCTGCCCGGCGTCGCCGACGAAAAACTTGTCGCCCGTGGTCAGGCGCTCTATCGCGGTGGCGATGCCAGTCTGGGCGTGCCTGCCTGCATGGCCTGCCACGGCCCCGATGGGCGCGGCATCGCCGGCGCCGGCTTCCCCGAACTGGGTGGCCAGTGGGCCGACTACGTGCAGGCCAAACTCACCGAGTGGAAGAACGGCACGACCTGGGGCAAGGACACCAACGCGCAGATCATGCCGACGATTGCCAAGCGGCTGTCGGCCGAAGACATCGCGGCAGTTTCCTCCTACGTAGAAGGCCTGCATGCGGCCGGCGCGGGAACCCAGGGCGCCACTCCGTAGTCCCAGTCCCGCAGCTGATTGGCCGCGGCGATTGCGCTGCGGCTGGACAGTCCCTCATCCGCGCCCAAGCGCGGGCGTTTCGTCATTTTCCCCCGGAGTCCGTGTCGATGTTCAAGCGTCCGACCCTCATTCGCGCCGCGGCCATGCTGTTCGGCTTCGTTGCCGCCCTCTCGGTTGCCCATGCGCAGACACCTGCCGCCGGCAACTTCGTCGAAGGCAAGCAGTATTTCCTCATCGAACCGGCCCAGCCAGGCACGGTCGACGGCAAGATCGAGGTGGTGGAGATCTTTTCCTACGGCTGCCCGGCCTGCAATGCGTTCCAGGCAACGATGAAGAAGATTCACGACACGCTGCCCGCCAATGCCGTGCTGACCTACCTGCCCGCCTCGTTCAATACCGCAGAGAACTGGCCGCTTTTCCAGCGCGCTTACTTCACCGCACAGGCGCTGGGCATCATCGACAAGGTCCACGACGCCACGTTCGACGCAATCTGGAAGGATGATGGCAGCCTGCGCATTACCGATCCGGTCACTCATCAGCTGGTCAAGCCGATGCCGACGATCGAGGATGTGGCGAAGTTCTATGCTCGTTTTGGTGCCAAGCCCGAGGATGTGGTGGCGACTTCCAGTTCCTTCGCCGTCAACGCCAAGATGAAGCGTGCCGACTCACTGCTGCGCGCCTATGGCGTCGACTCCACGCCGACCATCGTCGTTGGCGGCAAGTACCGCTTCACCGGGCGCTCGGTCGGCAGCCTCGAACAGGTCGTCCCGCTCGTGCAGTACCTGATTGCCAAGGAAGCGGGCGCCAAACCGGCGAATTGATCTAACGTCCCACCTGCAAACCACGAGGATCAACCCATGATCAAGCGTATCGGCCTGTTGCTGGCCACGCTCCTGTTCAGCGCGGGCGTCATCGCCGCGGAAACCGCGGGCAGCGCGACGGACTGGAAGGAAGGCACCCACTACTTCCTCATCTCGCCCGCGCAGCCGACTGCCACCGGCGATCGCGTCGAAGTGCTCGAGGTGTTCTCCTACGCCTGCCCGCATTGCGCGCATTTCCAGCCCTATGCCGAGCAGATCAAGCAGTCGCTGCCCGCCTACGCGCAGTTCGAGTACATGCCCGCGATCTTCAACGCGAGCTGGGAGCCGTTTGCGCGCGCCTATTACACGGCGCAGTCGATGGGTGTGGCGGAAAAGACCCATCAGACGCTGTTCGACGCGCTGCATCGCGACCACATTCCAATGCGCTCGATCGAGGATCTCGCCACTTCTATGCCCAGCAGGGCGTCGATCGCGCGAAATTCCTCGCCACCGCGGCATCGTTCGAGGTCGAGAGCAAGATGTCGCGCTCGATGGAGATCGTGAAGAACGACGGCGTCGATGGCACGCCGACGATCGTCGTCAACGGCAAGTACCGTATCACCGGCGCCTCGGCCGGCGGCTTCCCGCAGATGGTCGAACTGACCAATTGGCTGGTGAAGAAGGAACACGACGCCAAGGCCAAGCCAGCCAAGGCCGCCAAGAAGTGATCCGCTCGCTCAGGCGCCACTTGTGGCACCTGAGCCGTGCCGACCTCAGCCCATGACGTGCCCACCCGCCGCCTCCAGCAATCGCGCGCGGCCCCGGCGCACGCTGAACCTGCTCAGCTGCAACATCCTCGCTGGCGGCAGCGTCAAGCGCTACCGCGACTATGTCACCGGCAGTTGGAAGCAGGTGTTGCCGCACGGCAAGCGCGAGAATCTTGATGGCTTGGCGCGCCTGCTTGGTGACTTCGATCTGGTCGCCCTGCAGGAAGCCGATGCCGGCAGCCTGCGCTCAGGCTTTCTCAATCAGACCCAATATCTCGCCGAAGCCGCGCACTTTCCGTTCTGGACCCACCAGCCCAACCGGCGCGTGTCGAAACTGGCGACCTCGAGCAATGGCTTGCTCGCGCGCGAGGAGCCTCGCGAAGTCCTCGACTACCCCTTGCCGGGTCGGATTCCCGGCCGCGGCGCGTTGTGGGTGCGCTTTGGCGATGGCACCGACGAACTGATCGTGGTCGTCGCCCACCTCTCGCTCGGCGCACAGGCGCGCGCGCGTCAGGTCGCCTTTCTCGCCGAACTGCTTGATGGCCACGAACACGCCGTGCTGATGGGTGATCTCAACACCTCGGCGCAGAGCAGGGAACTCGCGCCGCTGTTCAAGCTCACCTCGCTGGCGGCGCCCGAACAAGCCCCGGCAACGTTTCCGGCATGGCAACCCAAACGTGCGATCGACCACATCCTCGTCTCGCGCTCGATCTCGGTCGAGGCACGCTGGGCCCTGCCGCATCAAGTATCCGATCACCTGCCGATCGCCGCGCGTATCAGCATGCCTGCCGGAACAACCCAGACCTGATACACAACCTGGTCGTGTCGCGCGGCGCAGCCCACGATTGCGCACTCTCCATGAAGTCACGAGGCAACGACAAGAAAAGGGCGCCACGAGGGCGCCCTTTTGCATTGCCTTGGTGGATCGATCAGAACTTGTACGTTGCCTGGACGTAGGTGAAACGTCCCGGCAGGTCGTAGGTGCCTGCGTCATACCCATTGAGCGTGCAGGTGTAGCACACCGGCGCCTGCTTGTTGAACAGGTTGTTGATGCCGGCCGTGAGCGACAGATTGGCCACGCCGATCGCATTGGTCCAGCCGACCTGCAGATCGTGGTAGTAGGTGTCGCCGAGCTCGTGGATCATGCTGGCGGTCTCGCAACCCGGGATGCCCGGGCCAACGCGCGAGGCACCGCTGCAGAACTCGTCCACCGCGTGGATGTAGCGTACGTTCCAGTTGACGCTCCAGTCGTTGCGCGTCCACCCCAATTGGGTGTTGATCTGCCACTTCGGAATCGAGCCGTTGTCCGTTTCGATGCCGACTGCGCGCGTCGAGACCGAACCCCAGGCATCGACTTCCTCGTACTTGTGCACCCAGGTGCCCTGCAGTGCAGCGCGCAGGCGACCAAAGCTGAACTCGTCGCTCGACCAGTTGATCTTGACGTCGACGCCATCGGTCTTGATCGTGCCGAGGTTGGTCAGCTTGTTCTCGGGCGGATTGAGATTGCCACCGGCCTGACGCGTGAACGGCGAGCACAGCACCGGATCGACGCCGCCGGAACGGACGCAGTCATCGAGCAGGGCCTGGATGTCACGTGCACCCACCGCATCGCTGAGCTTGTGGTGGTAGTAGGTCACGCCGAAATCGAGGCGCTCGGTGCCGGCCAGGCCTTCAGCCCAGCTCGGGCTGTAGACGGTACCCAGCTGATAGCTGCGCGAGGTCTCGGGCTTGAGATTCGGGTTGCCGCCGGTGATCGTGGTGATCTGCGTGTTGGCCTGTTCGAACGAGGCCGGGACGCCCTGCGCCTGGCAGCCCGCGACATACTCCGGGCCGGCCGGGCCGGGCGAGCCGGTCGAACCGCACGGATCGACGAGCGTGGCACCGAATTGGGTCAGGCCATAGAGCTCGCCGATCGACGGCGCGCGGAAGCCGGTCGAATACGACCCGCGGAACAGCCAGTCGGCGGACGGCTGCCAGCGGAAGCCAACCTTGCCGGTGGTCTCGCCACCGAAGGTCGAATAACGCGAATAACGGCCCGCGGCGCTGAGATCGAGTGACTCGAACACCGGCACGTTGAGCTCGCCATAAACTTCGTTCACATGGTACGAAGCAGAAACGGCCTTGGCCTGAGAGTCCTGCGATTCGCCCGACTGACGCAGCGGATCGGGATCGAAGGAGCCGAAATAGCGACGGTATTCGGCGCCGGCCGCAAACGCGACCGCACGCGAGTCGATGATGTTGAAGATGTCGCCGGACACGTTGAACGAGGCCAGATCGAGCTTCTGCTGACTGCGGTCGACCTGGGTCGAGCGGATCCAGTTGATCATCGTCGGCGTCATCGGACGCGCCTGACCACCGAACAGGTCAACCGGAACGCAGTTCGGCACTGCCGCGCAGATTGCGGGGTCGCCCAAACCCAGGGCCAGATGCGAGAGATTGAAGCCGTTGTAGAAGGTCTGGTCGGCCTTGTTCTCGGAATGCACGATGTTGGCATCCCAGTTGAGGCCACGGCCAAAGTCCCAAGTGCCGTCGAATCCGCCATTGAAATACCAGGTATCGACCGCTTGGTTGAAGATACGCGGACCCACTTCGATCGGACGCTTGGTGATCCAGCCGAGATTGTGGGCAGGATCGAGGTCGATGCCGAACGGGTTGTAGGGGTTGTTCGCCGAAATGTAGATGCTGTCGGCAATGCCGCCGGTACCCGCATACGGACCGACGAAGATCGGCTCGGGCGCGGCCTGGTTGGCCGAGGTGCGGTTGTTGTAGAGCGCGCGGAAGTGCAGGCGCGTGGCGTCGCTGATCGAATACGTCGCGCTGGCGAAGATCGCCTTGCGCTCGTTGGGCGTGAGCAGCAGGTTGAACGGCGCGAAGTTGAAGCGATCGGCGCCGCTGAAGTTGTGGTACGTGCCTGCCGACGGGTCAGCCGGATCCCACACCGGCACCGTGGTGCCGCCATTGAGGGTGATGTCGTACCAGTTTTCCTGCGCGGCATCGCAGCCGCCGTAGCTGGTGATCGGACGTGCCGGGTCGCAGAAGGTGAAGCGCCCCTGCGGAATGCCCGAGCTGCCTGCGGCCAGACCCGCATACGGCTGAGGCATCGAGGACTGCCACCACTTGCCGGCGCTGATCCGGTCCTGCTTGAAGTAGCTGGCATTGACGATCGCGGAGAAACGCTCGCTGCTGCCGCCGATGGTGAGCGAGCCTTCCTTGGTGTCGCCGCCGAAGCCGGAATAGCGACCGAAGTAACCGCTGACTTCGGCACCGTCGAAAGTCTTGCGCGTGATGATGTTGATCACGCCCGCGATCGCGTCGGAACCGTAGATCGCCGAGGCGCCATCTTCGAGCACTTCGATGCGCTCGATGATCGACACCGGAATCGTGTTGAGGTCGGCCGAGCCGCTCACGCCCGAGGCGGAAGACTCGTTGACCCAGCGGATGCCGTCGACGAGCACGAGCACGCGCTTTGAGCCGAGGTTGCGCAGATCGACCTGGGCCGAGCCCGCGCCGATGCCGCCGCCATCGGACGGGAAACCGAAGTTGCCCGAGGAATTGAACTTGGCGTTGAGCGCCTTGCCGCCTGCGGTGAGCTGCTGGAGGATGTCGCCCACCGTGAGCAGGCCGGTGCGCTCGATCTGCTTGCGATCGATCACGAGCACGGGCGACTGGGTTTCGACTTCGCTCTGCTTGATGCGCGAACCGGTGACTTCGATCGACTCCAGTTGCTGCGCCTTGTCACCACTGTCCTGGGCAAGCGCCGGCATGGCGTAAAGCGAAAGAAGAATCGCGCCCGCGAGCGCGTGGAATGCAACGTGTACCTGACCTCGTGAACGCATGGAACTCTCCAGTTCGAAACCAAGGAAGACAGCGGCCTCACCTGCTTTCGGGCCACACGCACCCCACCCCCACTGCAGGCATTAGGAAAATGTAAATGAAATGTTTGGCATTTGTACAGTCCCGATATGGGAGCCACGCCCTTTCCGGCCCGCAGCTAGCTAAACTGCGGGGTACGGCCAAACGCCGAGGAGCCGCATGGGTTTTCGCCTGTACCTGCACCGCCGGATGCGGTGCGTCGCACCATTCCTGATCGCAAGCAGCCTCGCGACCGCCAGTCCCGTCAGTATCGAGACCCAGCGCGAAGCCTTCCGCGCCGCCCTGAAAGCGTCCGCGCAGCCGGCCAGCGACGACGCCCAGCGCTGGAATGCCCTGCTTCGGGACAACCACTACCCGCTCTACCCTTACGTCGAGCTGGCGGGATTGCGCGGCAACCTCAAGTCGCGCACTGCAGCTGAAATCAAGGCCTTTCTCGAGCGCTTCCCCGATACCTTGCCTGCCAATGACCTGCGCAAGGCCTGGCTGCGCGAGCTCGCGCGGCGCGGCGACTGGCCCAGATTTCGCCAGTTCGAGGCGTCATTCACCGATACCGACCTGCAATGCGACGCGCTGCAGGCACGGCTGGCTGCGGGCGACAAGCTCGACTTTGCCAAGGATCTGGAAGCGATCTGGAGCAATGACCGCGCTCTGCCTGATGCCTGCACGCCGGTGCTGGCCGCCGCGCGCGCGCAAGGCGCCCTGACCGATGCCGAACTCTGGGCCCGCATCGAGCGCAGCGCGACCAGCGGCAACACTGCGGCCGCGAGCGACGCTGCGGCCCTGCTCAGCGGCACGGCGCGCACCGAAGCCGATCGCATCGTCGCCACCTTGAGTGACCCGGCCACGCAACTGGCCAAGGCCAAGACCTGGGCCGACAGCGCGCGCAACCGCGATGCGATCAGTTGGGGCCTGGCGCGGCTCGCACGCCGCAACAGCCTCGGCGCGCAGACGCTGTGGGCTGACCTTGGCGCACGTTTCAAGTGGGACGACACACAAAAGGATCGCGTACTCAACGCGATCGCACTGTATCGCGCGACGAGTTATTCACCCGACGCGCTGGCCCGACTCAAGGCCTTGCCCGATGCCGCCGACGACGATGCCACGCGCGAATGGCATGTGCGCATGGCCCTGATCAGCGGCGACTACGCCGAAACCCTGAGCGCGCTCGATCGCATGACCGAGGTGCAGAAGGCCGATGCACGCTGGCGTTATCTGCGCGCGCGCATTCTCGGCAAACTCGGCCGCGAAGCCGAAGCGCAGCCGATCCTCGCTGAAGTCGCGCGCGAGGCGAATTTCCACGGCTTCCTCGCCGCCGACTGGCTCGACCAGCCCTATTCGATCTGCGCCGACACGCTGGCCGGCGGGGAGGCCGCCGAGACGCGCATCGCGCAGCAGCCCGACCTCGCCCGCGCCTTCGAATTTCGCGCACTCGGCATGTTGCGCGAAGCGCGCCGCGAATGGACCTTCGCGATGAACAAGCTCGACGACAACGACAAACGTCTGGCTGCCGATCGTGCCTATCGCAGCGGCTGGTACGACCGCGCGGTGTTTTTCTTTTCGGCCGACCCGCGCACGCAGCGCCTGTACGAACAGCGCTTTCCCTTGGGCATGGCCGATACCATGCACCGCGCCGCGCATGATGCCGGCATCGACCCGAGCTGGGCCTACGGCATCCTGCGTGCCGAAAGCGCGTGGATGAGCGACGCACGTTCGAGTGCCAATGCCTACGGCCTCATGCAGCTCCTGCCCGCCGTCGGCAAGCAGGTGGCCAAGTCGCTCAAGTTGCCCTTCGGCGGCGCCGAGGATCTGTTCAAGCCCGAATTCAACATCCAACTCGGCACCACCTATCTGGCGCAGATGGCCGATGCCTTCCAGGGCAGTCCCTGGCTCGCCAGCGCTGCTTACAACGCCGGTGAAGGCGCGGTCGATCGTTGGGTCGCTGCACGCGGCACGCTCGATCCCGACTTCTTCGTCGAGACGATTCCCTACAAGGAAACCCGAGAATACGTGGCGCGCGTAATGGCCTTCAGCGTGATCTACGACTGGCGCCTCAACGGCAAGGTACTCACGTTGTCCTCGCGCATGCCCAGGATCGGTCAGGCCTACGTGCTGCCCGATGCCGACACCCCGCGCAAGGCCGTGATCTGCGTGCCGGGCGGAACCGTGGCGACGCCCGTCGCCGCGCCAACGGCCGCCCAGGATCCTGCGCCCACACCGACGGTCGCCAGTCCGACCCCGCCAGCGCATTGGCTCGGCATGCGGTGACCGGCGTCTGCGTCATCGCTGGCACAATGCGGCGTGGCCAAGGAACATCCAGCGATGCGCATCTATCTCGTCGGCGGCGCAGTCCGTGATCGGCTGCTCGGTCGCGCCGTGGCCGATCGCGATTTCGTGGTCGTCGGCGCCACGCCGCAGGACATGCTCGATCACGGCTATCGGCCGGTGGGCAGGGATTTTCCGGTGTTCCTGCATGCGCAGACCCACGAGGAATACGCACTTGCGCGCACCGAACGCAAGAGCGGCCACGGCTATCACGGTTTCGTCTTTCAAACCGATGCGTCGGTGACGCTCGAGGAAGACCTCGCGCGCCGCGATCTCACCATCAACGCGATCGCGCAGGACGAGCATGGCGCACTCATCGATCCGTTTGGCGGACAGCGCGACCTCGAAGCGCGCCTGCTGCGCCACGTCACGCCGGCCTTTGCCGAAGATCCGGTGCGCGTGCTGCGGGTGGCACGCTTTGCCGCACGCTTCGCGCAGCTGGGCTTTCGCGTCGCCGAGGAAACGCTCGCGCTGATGCAACAGATGGTGGCTGCCGGCGAGATCGATCATCTGGTACCCGAACGCGTCTGGCAGGAAACGCGCAAGGCGCTTGCCGAACCGACGCCGTCGGCCTTCCTGCGCACGCTGCGCGCCTGCGGCGCCCTGCGTGTGCTGTTTGCCGAAGTTGATGCGCTTTACGGCGTGCCGCAGCGCGCCGAGTATCACCCCGAGATCGACACCGGCATTCACATCGAACTCGTGCTCGACATGGCCGCACGGCTTGCGCCCGGCGATGATCTGGTCGGCTTCTGTGCGCTCACGCATGATCTGGGCAAGGCGCTCACGCCAGCGGCGGAACTGCCGCGCCATGTCCTGCACGA
Organism: Lysobacterales bacterium; assembly: GCA_002632325.1. Lineage (GTDB taxonomy): Bacteria > Pseudomonadota > Gammaproteobacteria > Xanthomonadales > Rhodanobacteraceae > Dokdonella_A. The sequence continues at coordinate 139,737 of NSJK01000007.1, forward strand.
GCAGCGTGGCGTGGCGCCATTGCGCGCGCTGTGCGCGCGGCTCAAGCCACCAGCCGAACATGCCGCACTCGCCGAACTGGTGTGCCGGCATCACCTGACCGCGCATCGCGCGCTCGAACTGCGCGCGAGCACGCTGCTGCGTCTGCTCGAATCACTCGATTGCCTGCGCCGGCCCGAACGCCTCTCGCCTTTCCTGCTCGCCTGCGAGGCCGATGCACGCGGACGCACCGGCCACGCCGAACAGCCCTGGCCGCAATCCTCGATCCTGCGCGCAGCGCTCGAAGCGGCACGCGCGGTCGATACGGCGCCACTGCTCGCGCAAGGATTGCAAGGCCCCGCGATCGGCGCGGCGTTGCGCAAGGCGCGTATCCGCGCGATCGCGGCGCTCAAGGCCAACTCTCACGCTTCGTGATCGAGATCGCGTTGCTGTGCGCTACAACCGCCGCGACAGATCGACCCTGCGCAGCGACGGCAGGGCGCCATCGAGTCCGCGCGCGAAGGCCATCACCTGAAAGCGTTCACCCATTTCACCGGGCAAGCTCAGGCGCTTGATCGCGGTGGTCTGCCGCACGCGTTCGACTTCATCCCCTTGCGCATCGACGAGATCGAGCAAGCCACTGGCCAGCAGGAACTGGCCCTGCGGCGCATAGCCGACGAAATCGAAGCCTGCTCCGACGCCGGCTTCGGCCAGCGCGGTGAAGTCGACGAAGGCGGTCAGATCGGTGAGGCCGGGCCAGTGCAGCGGGTCGGCATGCGCGCGATGGCGGTAGTGACAGACCAGCGTACCGTCGCTGCGCTCGGGCAGATAGAATTCGGCGCGCGGATAGCCGTAGTCGGCAAACAACAGCAGGCCGCACTCGAGCGGCGCAGCGATAGCCTGCAACCAATATGGCAACTGCGGCAGGATCTCGCTGCGATAGCCATCGGCAAAGGGCGCACCGAGCTCGCGTTCGACATGCCGCACGGCGCCTGCGACCAGCGCATCAGCCGGACGATCGACACGCACGAAGCGGCCGTGCTCGCGCGCGATGCATTCCTCGTACACCTCGCCATCACGCAAGGTGAAACGCGTGGCCGGCAAGGCATCGATCACCTCGTTGGCAAACAGCACGCCCTGCCACGCGTCCTCCGGCGGCCGCTCGATCCACCTCACGCGCGCGGCGAGGGATGCGTCCAGTTGCGCATGCACGTGTTCATGCTGACGCGCGCGCAGATCGGCGCTGGGCTCGAGCATGAGATAGCGCCGCGGCAGCGCATCCCGCGCCGCCAGTTCACGCAGGGCGTCGACGGCAAATGCGCCGCTGCCACCACCCAGTTCGAGGAACTCGGCCTGCGGCCCGAGTTCGCGCAGACTCGGCGCCAAGGCGCGTGCAATGCAGCGTGCATACAACGGCCCGAGTTCAGGCGCGGTGATGAAGTCGCCGGCGGCGCCGAATTTCATGCGTCCGGCGCTGTAGTAGCCCAGACCCGGCGCATACAGGCACAGCATCATGAAGCGCGAGAACGGCATCGGTCCCTGCGCGGCGATTTCATTGGCGATCAGGGCAACGAGCTGATCCGAATGCGCGCGCTCGTCGGCATCGGGCTCGGGGAGCTGGGTCTGCACGAAACAGGGTCGGGGTTTTCTGCGACACTCGCGCGGTGCCAATGCGGCCAGCATAACCCGGGGAGAGTTCAGCGATGCAAACCCAATCCGCGCGCCCGGTCGCGTTGGTCACCGGCGCTGCCCGTCGCATCGGTGCGCAGATCGCGCGCACCCTGCATGCTGCCGGCTACGATCTCGCCCTGCATGGCCGCCATTCCTTCGCCGAACTCGAAGCCTTGAGCGCCGAACTCGAGACTGCCCGGCGCAACAGCACGATCGCGCTGCATGCCGATCTGGCCGACCCCGACAGCCTGCCTGAACTGATCGACGCTGCACTGGCGCGCTTCAGTCGACTCGACGCACTGGTCAACAACGCATCGCAGTTCTATGCCACGCCACTGGAGACCGCCAGCGTCGCGCAATGGGACGAGCTGCTCGCGGTCAATGCGCGCGCGCCGTTCTTCCTCGCCCGCGCCGCTGCGCCGGCACTGCGCGAGACGCAAGGCGCGATCGTCAACATCACCGACATCTACGCGCAGCGTCCACTCGGCGAGCACGCGCTCTACGACATCAGCAAGGCCGCGCTGTTGATGGCGACCAAGGTTCTCGCGCTCGAACTCGGGCCGCAGGTTCGCGTCAACGCGGTCGCACCGGGCAACGTGCTGTGGTCGACCAATCCGATCAAGGCCGAGACCGAACAGACCGTGATCGAGCGCACCACCCTGCGGCGTCAAGGCACGCCGCAGGACATCGCCAACGCGGTGCTGTTCCTGCTGCGCGATGCGGGCTATTGCAGCGGCATCGTGCTGCCGGTCGATGGCGGCCGCCTGCTGCACATCTGAACCCAACTCAAGGCGCGTCGATTTCGATGCCGGCATCAGCCAGCAAGGCGAGCGTGTGTGCCTGCGCGAACTCGCCCTTGGCGAGCGCGTGTGGATCGGCCTGCCAGCGCGCATCGACCCATCGTGCGAGCAGGTCGATGTCGATGGCGACCTCGGCCTCATCGCGGCGTCGACCCAGATTCGCTTCGATGGCCTTGAGCGCCGTCACGAGTGCCTTCGCATCGCCTTCGAACTCGATCTCGACGAGTGCGTTGAAATAGCTGCGCCGCGGATCGCGGCTGCCCGGCCCGTGGCGGATCGGCGCGCGCAATCGGACCATGCCGAGCCCGCTCAATTCACGCAAGGCTTCGTGTACGCGCTCATCGCTTGCGAGGGTCGAGCCGAGCAGGAGCAACCAGCGTGCAGGCATCAGTCGAAGGTCCGACGCAAGTGCACACCGACGCTGGCGCAGCCGAGCGCCTGCGCCGCCAGCGGTTTGGCCACGCGCAAGTCAATCGCACGCGCCGCAAAGCGCTGCCGCAACAAACTGCAAGCCTGTTCGGCGAAGGACTCGAGCAGGTCGCCGTCCCACTGCGCAGCCCACTCGCGCAGGGCCGTGGCGATGGCGGCGTAATCGAAACTGTCGCTGAGCGCGCCACTCGCCGCCGCGGTGCGATTGTCGAAACCGAGCTCAAGCGTGAGTAGCAGCGGCTGAAGTCTGTCGCGCTCGCCAGCGTACACGCCGATGCAGGCTTCGACATGCAGCGCATTGATGAAAACATGATCCATGGACGACGATCGCAGAGGGGCAAGGTGCCGATGATCGGCATTCGGCGATGTTGCGACAAGTCGGCAAGCGCGGCGCATACTGCGCAGCGATGATCGCGTCGACCGAGAACCGTTTTCCACACGCGGCGCGCCTGTCTCGCGCTGTGTGGCTGATCCTTGCGGTCGGTATTCTGCTCGGCGGTTGCCATGGCCGGTGGTTTGCGAATGTCGATGCGGCCGGCGCGCGCAATCGCGTGCGCCATTTCAGCAACATCGAGTTCGACCCGCGGCGCGAACTCTCACTCGACCTGTATGCGCCGATCAATGCCCATGACGCCCCGGTGGTGGTGTTCTTCTACGGCGGCAGTTGGCTCGGCGGCGAGCGCGATTGGTTCCGCTTCGTCGGTGACGCGCTCGCCGCGCATGGCGTGATCACGGTGATCCCCGACTACCGCAAACTGCCCGACGTGGATCTGGGCGGCTTCATGCGTGACGCCGCGCGCGCAGTCGCTTGGACCCATGAGCATGTCGCGGACCATGGCGGCGATCCGCAGCGCCTGTTCGTGATGGGACACTCTTCGGGCGGGCACATCGCCGCCTTGCTCGCCACCGATCCGCGCTGGCTCGCGGCGCAGGGACTGATGCCACGCACGCTCGCCGGCTGCATCGGTCTTGCCGGCATCTACGCCTTCCTGCCCGCCGACGAGGATGACGAGGAAATGCTCGACGTGTTCGGTAACGCGCCCGACCAATGGCATCAGGCCGCACCCGTCGCCTTCGTGCATGGCGCCGAGCCGCCGATGCTCCTGCTCAGCGGCGATGACGACGACGAGGTCGATCCCGAGAACAGCCGCCGCCTTGCGGCGGCATTGCAGGCTCACGGCGAGGCAGTGACCCTGCATATCTACCCGAAGATCGGCCATTCGGCGCTGCTGCTGGCACTGGCTCACCCACGCGATCCGCGGGCGCCGGTGCTGCGCGACATCCTCGCTTTCATCCATTCGCAGCCGGCAACCATGGATATCGCCTCGCCGCCTTGAGACAAGGCCTTCGCTGCAATCGCCCGACCGCGTCGAAAGTACGCTGTGTCACGGAATGAGAACGGATCGGCGTATGCTTGCACGGCCGCATCGACCCATGGATCTGCCATTGCGCGATGCCGGCGAACACAGGGGGCAGCATCGGGACAGGGCCGATGGTGCAATGCTTAGGGCAACAACGATCAAGTATTGCGTCCAGTACAGCACTCCCGATTGCAGCCAAGGCAACTTGTCTGCAGGAGGAGTTCATGCAATTTCATCGTCACGGAACATCGCGGCGCATCAAGGTCGATGCGTTGAGCGCGGCGCTCGCACTGATCCTTGCGGGCAGTGCAACGGCGGACAACGGGCCAGCAAGCCGACCCGGCGCAATGCAGGATCGCCCCGCACCGCCGTCACTCGTGCAGCAGACGCAGGATTACCGTCGGTTTCGTGCTGCGTTCGCGGAATTGGTCGCGCTGCCCGCACCCGTTGTGCGCGCGCCGACCACGCGCAGGATCCTCTCATTGGCCGATGAGGGCAGCGGCTCCCTGCGGGACGCGCTGGCCGCGGCCGCCGATGGTGATGTGATCGACCTGCAGGGTCTGAGCGGGCGCATCACACTGTCGCGCTCCTTGACGACCGCGGCCGCTGTCACCATCAAGGGACCGGGCCGTAACGTGCTCACACTCGATGGCGCGGGCAAGGATCGCGTGATCACCAGTACTGGTGCCTTGACGCTCTCGGGCATCACCCTCGCCAACGGCAGGGTGCTCGGTGGTAACGCTGCAGGCGGCTGCCTGATTTCAGCGACCGATCTGACTCTTGCCGATGCGACGTTCAATGACTGCCACACCGGGGATTCGAGCACCGCCACGGCCTACGGTGGCGCGATTGCAGCATCGCTCAATGCCACCTTGACCAATTGCACCATCAGCAACAGTTCGGCCACGGCCAATCAGCTCGCGATCGGTGGCGGCATCGTGGCAGGCAAGAATCTGCTGCTGCTGGGCAGCACGGTCAGCGGCAATCATGCCGACCAGGTTCTCGCACCCACCGGCACACCACCCGCTGATTCGCCCTTCTTTGCCGTGTTCGGTGGCGGCGGCGTCAGTCTGGCGGACGACGCCACGGTCTATCTGATGGGCTCCAAGGTCACCGGCAACACGATCAGTGCCAGCGGCGGCAATTACAGCCACGATGTCGATGGTGCGCCAGTGACCGAATACGCCTACGGCAATGCCTACGGCGGCGGAATTGCGAGCCGCTATGCCGCCATTCTCCATTCCGTCCTCACTGCCAACACGGCACAGGCCAATGGCCTTGCCTACGGCGGCGGCTGGTATCTGAAAGCATCCCCGACACCGCAGCCACGACCGATCGGTTCGCGCCCAGCCTTGCCGAGTCCCACGTGGGCCGGACTCGGAATGACGGGCGTGAACACCGCTTCATCCGCGCAGGATTGCGAGATATCCAACAACAACGTGAGCACCACCAATGGAGATGCGTTTGGCGGCGGCATCCATGCCCGGCATCCGCTCTCGATCCTCGGCTGTGCAGTCACGGGCAACACCGCAATCAGCGAGGTCAGCAGCGGCTACCACAGTGGCAGTGGCGGTATTTTCGGGGGCGCCGGGTCGCTGGAAGTGATCGCCAGCACGATCAGCGGCAATACCGGCCAGGCTCAGGTCGGCAACGGCAAGGCCTGGGGCGGCGGCATCGGCATGACCTACGGCACACCATTGACTCTCACCGACAGCACGGTCTCGGGCAATCAGATCCTGACCAACTACAGCTCATCGGGTGGCGGCATTGCTGCGTCGGTGGTGCAGTTCGACAACAGCACGATCGCATTCAATTCGGCGCCGTCCGATGGGGGTGGTGTCGTCCTCTACGGGTCTGGTGCTGGCACCAAGCTCATCCGCAGCACGATCATCGCCAACAACACGGTCATCGCCGACCCCAGCGCGGCCGACCTCCACACCTACAATTCGAGCGCAGCCGTCGATGGTGACCACAACATCGTGATCGCCAGCAACAGCGTGAGTTGGACCACGCCGCCGATGACCAGCAATCCGCTGCTGCTGGCGCTTGCCTTCAATGGCGGGCCAACCAAGACCCATGCACTGGGCGCAGGCAGTCCGGCGATCAATGCAGGCAGCAATCCCGTGCCCATTGATACCGACCAGCGCGGCTACCCACGCACGGTCGGTGCCAATCCCGACATCGGCGCGCTGGAAGTCGACAACGACCGCATCTTCACCAACGGCTTCGACGCCCGCCTGGGCGGTCCTTAGCCCGCAAGGACGCGGACCTGCAAAAAAATATCGGCACGAACCGCTTTTTTCGTATCCGTTACCAGCGTGGCGCGTACGTGCCCAGATGCAGGGCAGCGCCGGCGCGGCGCGCACCGGCCGGATCCCGACGTCGATTGCCAAGGTTTGTCGTCGACTCGAAGCGCGCAGCGGAGTAAGTTGGCGACCGTTGCCCGGAATGTGACTTGCGTCACGCAATGCAGACTGGGCGGTAGCTCGACAGCTGGAAGCACACACCGGTGTCAACGCCACGCAGACCAAGGCGTGTCTGGCCTTTGCGGCCACACCCCCGGCGCCCACCGTCAACCATGAAGGAGATGCCAGACATGAAGACATCAACAATACCGCAAGCATCTGCCTTGCCCATTCGCACGCTCAGCGCGGCCTTGGCATTGGCCCTTGCGGGCACCGCCAGCGCCGCACCCGGAACGCTGCGACCCGGCGCCAATCCCGCGCGCGCCCAGTCGCCTTCACTGACCGCGCTCACGCATGATTTCGCGCATTTCCGCGCCACCATGGCCTCAGTCCAGGCCGCCCATGCCGCAGCGATGCGTCCTGCGACGACCCGCTCGATCCAGACGCTCGCCGACAGCGGCAGCGGTTCGCTGCGCGAGGCCCTGGCCACGGCGGCCGATGGCGATGTGATCGACCTGCGCAAGCTGCGCGGCCGCCTGACCCTGAGCGAGTCGCTCACGACCACGGCCAACGTCACGATCAAGGGCCCCGGCCGCGACCTGCTCACGATCGACGGCGCTCGTCGCGGGCGCGTCATCACGAGCAGCGGGTCGCTGAATCTGTCCGATGTCTCGATTGCCAATGGCGCAGTGATCAACGGGGGCGGTAATTCGGGTGGCTGCATGTTCGTTACGGGTGACCTCACCTTGCAGAACGCGACCATCTCGGGCTGCGCGGTCGGTGACGAAACGACCGAGGCCGCCTATGGAGGCGCAATCGCAGTGGGTGGCAATGCCTATTTCAAATACACCACGGTCCGCGACAGTTCGGCGACGGCGTACAAGCTCGCCATGGGTGGCGGCGTAATCGCCTCGGGCGATCTCGTGGTGATGCAAAGCACGATCAGCGGCAACCAGGTCCATCAGGTCATGGCGCCGGAAGGAACCCCCCCCAGCACCGACAACACCTTCGGTGCGGCGGGCGGCGGACTGGTGACCCCGAGCAATAGCAGCATCACGTACCTGATCATGACCAATGTCACCGGCAACACCATCACCAGCGCGGGCGGCAACTGGACTTACGACGGCGGCGGCACCCCGGTGACTGCATTTGTAACGGGCCGAGCCTATGGCGGAGGAAGCGCCAGCGCCGCCACCGCCATTGCGGCCTCGACGGTCTCGGGCAACAGCGCCCAGGCCAATGGTCAAGTCGCAGGTGGTGGCGCATTCCTCATGCCGTTGCCACCACCGCCCCCGGCGCCGCGCAATCCTGCCCTGTCCCCCACAATGCGCGCGATGCTTGGCTGGGGAGTCACCGGCAGCCCGACCTATTCGATGGTCAAGTACAGCGAAGTCTCGGGCAACAGTGTCACGATCACGGATGACGGTACAGCTGGCGGCAATGCCGTGGGTGGCGGAATCATCACCCTGGCGCCAACCCAGCTCGTCCAGAGCTCGGTCAACAACAACAGCGCCGTGAATCTGGCGAACGCGGATTCTGGCGGCGCGGGCGGTGGCGTCATGGTCCGCGATGGATCACTCACGGTGCAGGCAAGCACCATCAGCGGCAACACGGTCTCGGCTACCGGCATCGGCTCGGTCTGGGGCGGCGGCATAGGCACCTACTATGGCATCGCCTTGCAACTGGTGGACAGCACCGTCTCGGGCAACCAGGCGACCGCCGAGGGCGATGCCTATGGCGGAGGAATAGCGGCTTCCGCTGTGACGTTCAGCAACAGTACGATCGCCTTCAACCAAGGCAAGGACCGCTCGGGTGGCGTGATCCTGTACGGGAACGGCGCAGGAACCAAGACGATCCAGAGCACGATCATCGCCAACAACAGTTGCACGAATGCTCCAGAGGCGGCTGACCTGTTTGGTCCCAGCAATCCGACCGTGGACGGCGACCACAACATCGTGATCGCCAGCAACAGCGTGAGTTGGACCACGCCGCCCCTGACCAGCGATCCGATGCTGCTTGCGCTGGCCTTCAATGGCGGACCGACCAGGACCCATGCACTGGCCGCGGCCAGCCCCGCGATCGACGCCGGCAGCAATCCACTCGCGCTGACCATCGATCAACGCGGCTACGCGCGCGTGGTCGGCCCCGGCGCCGACATCGGCGCATTCGAGCTCGACAGCGATCGCATCTTCACCAACGGCTTCGACGCCCGCCTGGGTGGCCCATAGCTGCGCACGATGAGGGATGAAGAAGCCGGCGCGAGCCGGCTTTTTCATGCCTGCGCCGGGGCGCCCTCACGCCAGGGCCGGCAGGCTCGCAAGTTCCCAGCGCGGATGCACGAAGATCGAGGGTGTTTCGTGCTGGCCCGCCGCAAGGCGCAGCGCGCCGGCCAGCGCGATCATCGCGCCGTTGTCGGTGCAGAACTCCAGGCGCGGGAATGCGGCGCGAAAACCTTCACGCTCGCCAGCCTGCGCCAATTTCGCACGCAGGCGCCGATTGGCACCGACACCGCCTGCGATCACCAGCGTTTTCGCCCCGCTCGCAGCGAGCGCGCGGCGGCATTTGACCACCAGAGTTTCGACGATCGCTTCCTCGAACGCTCGCGCGATGTCGGCCTGCGTCTGTGCGCTGCGATCACTGCCCTGCCAGGCCAGAAGCACTTGGGTCTTGAGACCCGAGAAGCTGAAATCCAGCCCCGGCCGATCGGTCATCGGCCGAGCGAAGCGGAACGCGCCCGCGCGGCCCTGTTCGGCGAGTTTGGCCAGCGCCGGGCCACCCGGATACGGCAAGCCCATGAGCTTGGCGGTCTTGTCGAAGGCCTCGCCCGCGGCGTCGTCGAGCGTGTCGCCGAGCAGGCGATAGCGCCCGATCGCGGCGACTTCGATCAGCATCGAATGTCCGCCCGACACCAGCAAGGCGACGAACGGCGGCTGCGGCGGATCGGCTTCGAGCAGGGGCGCGAGCAAGTGGCCTTCCATGTGATGGACGCCGATCGCGGGCACGCCCAGCGCCCAGGCCAGCGAACGTGCGGCCGCGGCGCCAACCAGAAGGGCACCGATCAGTCCCGGCCCGGCGGTATAGGCCACACCGCCAAGGTCGGTGCTGCTGATCCCGGCGCGCTCGAGCGTCTCGCGCACCAGGGGCAGCAGCTTGCGTACGTGGTCGCGCGAGGCCAGTTCGGGCACCACGCCGCCATAATCGGCATGCAGCTTGATCTGGCTGTAGAGGGTATGCGCGAGCAGGCCGCGGCCGGCGTCGTAGACCGCCACGCCGGTTTCGTCGCAGGAGGTCTCGATGCCCAGCACCGGCCCGACCGGGACGACACCCGGGGCTTTTGCAAATGACTCGTCCATCACGCTAGAATACACGGCTCACCCGCCCGAAAACCTCGGGTAACAGGCAAGTGGAGTTCCAATGCCCAGCGTCAAAGTCCGCGAAAACGAGCCGTTCGAGTTCGCCCTGCGCCGTTTCAAGCGCACCTGCGAGAAGGCCGGCGTGCTCGCCGAAGTGCGCAAGCGCGAGTTCTACGAGAAGCCGACCCAGGAGCGCAAGCGCAAGCGCGCGGCTGCGGTCAAGCGTCACCTGCGCCGCGTTTCGCGCGACGTGACCAAGCGTCAGCGCCTGTACTGATGCGGTTTGGCGGCCCACAAGGCCGCCACTGTCGAATCCAGGGCTGTGAAAAGCCGGCCGTGCGCAAGCGCCGCCGGCTTTTTGCGTTAACCCGATCTCCCGAACCATAAAGGGTGCGCCATGTCCCTCAAGCTCCGCATCAATGACGACATGAAGACCGCCATGAAGGGCGGCGACAAGCAGCGTCTGGGCGTGATCCGCCTGATCAACGCCGCGATCAAGCAGCGCGAAGTCGATGAGCGCATCACGCTCGATGACACCCAGGTACTGGCCGTGCTCGAGAAAATGCTCAAGCAGCGCAAGGACTCGGTGAGCCAGTTCGAAGCCGCTGCACGCGATGATCTGGTCGCGATCGAGCGCTTCGAGATGGAGGTGATCCAGGCTTATCTGCCCGCCCAGCTCGGCGATGCCGAAGTCGAGGCGATCGTCAGCAAGGCGATTGCCGACGCGGGTGCCAGCAGCGCCAAGGACATGGGCAAGGTGGTCGCCTTGGTCAAGCCGCTCATTGCCGGTCGCGCCGACATGGGCAAGGTGTCCGCCCTGATCAAGACCCGCCTCGGCTGACATCCCGGCCGGCAGCCTGCCCGGGTCATCACCGCATGGCATGCTGGCGATCCCATGCCCGGACGCATCCCCGACCAATTCATCGATGATCTGCTCGCCCGCATCGACATCGTCGATGTGATTCAGGAGCGTGTGCAGCTCAAGAAGGCCGGCCGTGACTGGACGGCACGCTGCCCGTTCCACGACGAGCGCTCGCCCTCGTTCACGGTGAGCCCGAACAAGCAGTTCTATCACTGCTTCGGCTGCGGCGCGCATGGCAGCGCGATCGGCTTCCTGATGAATTACGACCGCCTCGAATTTCCCGACGCAGTCGAGGAGCTGGCCAATCGTGCCGGACTCAAGGTGCCCTACGAAGGCGGCCAGGCGGCCCCGCGCGAAGATTCCAGCGAGCTCTACGAACTGCTCGATGCAGCGACCGGTTACTACCGCCGCCAACTCGCCGCCAGCACGACTGCGCTCGACTATTTCCAACGCCGCGGACTCGACGAGGCGATCATCGCGCGCTTCCGTCTCGGATATGCACCCGACGCCTGGGATGGTCTCAAGAACGCGCTCGGCACCAGCGCACAGCGCATCGCCCTGCTCGACAAGGTCGGCATGTTCAGCAGCGGCGAGCGTGGGTCGAAGTACGACCGCTTCCGCGATCGCGTGATGTTCCCGATCCTTGATCGGCGCGGCCGCACGATTGCCTTCGGTGGCCGCATCCTCACCCCGCCCAAGGCCAAGTCGAGTGCGGACGACAGCATCGCCGCAAGCACGCAGGAAGCGTCAGCCGATGAGCGCAAGGGCGAAGGCCCGAAATACCTCAATTCGCCCGAAACGCCGCTGTTCCACAAGGGCCGCGAGTTGTTCGGGCTGTGGCAGGTGCGCGAGACGCACGCCAAGCTGCCGCGTCTGATCGTGGTCGAAGGCTACATGGACGTGATCAGCCTGCATCAGGCCGGCGTCACCCAGGCGGTGGCCACGCTCGGCACGGCAACCACTCGCGATCACGCCGAAATCCTGTTCCGCCAATGCAGTGATGTGTTCTTCTGCTTCGATGGCGACCGCGCCGGTCGTCAGGCCGCATGGCGTGCGCTCGAGTCGGTGCTGCCGCGCATGCGTGACGGGCGTCAGGCACTGTTTCTGTTCCTGCCCGATGGCGAGGATCCCGACAGCCTCGTGCGCAAGGAAGGCCTGGCAGGTTTCGAGCAACGTCTCAAGGACGCCACGCCACTCAGCGAGTTCCTGTTCGGCGACTTGGCCAAGGACGTCAATCTCGCCACGCTCGATGGCAAGGCGCGACTGGCCGAACGTGCGCGCCCCTTGCTCGCGCAGATTCCCGATGGCGCCTTCCGCGATCTCATGTTCGAGGAGCTCGAACGCCGCAGTGGCGCCAAGGCTTTGCCAGCCAAGGCGGCAAGCGTGGATGCAGGCAAGGGCGAACGTGCTTCGATGCGGCCGCCACAGCGTTCGCTCGTGCGCGCCGCAATCACCCTGCTCGTGCAGCAACCCGGCCTCGCCTCGGTGATCGAGCCGCCCTGGCATTTCGCGTCCTTGCGTCAGCGCGGCGTCGCACTACTGGTCGAACTCATCGAACTGTCGCGAGCGCGACCCGAGATCACCACCGGTGCCCTGCTCGAACACTTCGCCGATCGCAGCGAAATCGACGCACTGCAGTCCGTCGCCGCGAGTCAATTTCCGGGCGGCGTCGAAGAAGCCCGCAGCGAGTTCATCGATGCCGTGCGCCAACTCGAACGCCAGACGCGACAGCAGCGCATCGACGATCTGCAGGCGCAATTCGGCGAAGGCGGCTTGAACGAAAACGACAAGGACGAATTGCGCGGCTTGCTCGCTGCGCGCAATCAGGAACGTCGCTGAAGGAAGGCGCTTGTGCGCCGGGATGGACGCCGAATCGATTCGGCGCCCATCATCAACTCAGCGCGACTGACGCTCGCGTCGCTGCCGGGCCAGCGCGACCATCGCGAGCCCCATCAGCAGCATCGCCAGATTGCCCAAGGTCGGCACCTTGGTCGGCGCGGTGCCGCGCACGATCACCGGCACGGTTGCATCGCAGGGGCCGGGCTGTTGCTGCGGCATGCACACGGTGTTCTGCGAGGGCGTGACCAGTACCGAATTGAGCACGGTGCCGGCCGCATTCGCCGCGAAAGTTGCGCTGACGGTGTAGGTGAGCACCCCGCCGATCGGCAGCGAAGGAATCGTCTCGTTGATCGCGCCGCTGCCGCTCGCATTCGCGCACATGGCACCACTGCTGCCCGCACAAGTCCACTGGAAGGCGACTATGCCGGCGGGAAGCGGATCGGAAATCACCACGTTGTTCGCCACCACCGTGCCGACATTGGTGACCGTCACCGTGTAAGTCGCCACGCCACCCGGATCGATGCTCGGCGCGTTCACGGTCTTGGTCACCTGCAGACGCGGCGGCGCCAGAGTCGGCGTATTGGTGCAATTGGCCGGTAACGGCAAGGCATTGCAGTTGGGCGGCGTGGTGCCACCGACATAGGCCATGTTGAGTATGCGCGTGGCACTGAGCGGCAGCGGATTGGCAACCGTCACCACCACGGTCAAGACCAGATTGCCGTTGCCCGGCACGCTGAGTCCGCTCCAGACCACGGTCGCGCCGGACGGCGTGCCGCCATTGCTGGCGCTGACGAAACTCACGTTCGGATCGAGCGGGTCGACCACGCCTACATTGAATGCATTGGCGGCGCCGCTGTTGTTCAGGGTGATCGTGTAGGTCAGCGTTTCGCCCGGTTCGACGATGCCCGGCTGGCTGCCGCTTTCACCGGTCAGCGCCTTCGTCATCGTCAGGTTGGCCGGCGTCGGAATCACCACCGCCGAAGCACCCGTGCCCTGCACCGGCCCGCCGATTCCCGGCTGCGCGCTTGCATTGACGAGATTGTCGGCCGAACCATTGGTGGCGTCGGCGGGCTTGACCGTGTAATCGGCGCGGCACAGCACGACGTCGTTGGACTGCAGCGTGGCGCTGCCCAGCGCGCCAAATGGCTGGCCATTGCGTGTGGTCGGATTGCAGGTGATCGGCGTGTCGATTCGGCTCGGATCAGGCTCGACCAAATTGACCGACGCCAACGTCTGCGCGTTGTCATTCTTGATCACGAAGGTGTAGCGCAGCACGTCGCCCGGGCTCGCATACAGGCTGTTGTCGACGTCGTCGAACAGCAGCGGGCTCTTGAACACGCGGATGCCGGCATCGCCACCCAGATTCTGCGTGACGATGAAATCGCCGGCGATGATGGGCGTGCTGGATGCATCGACGCCATTGAGATCGACCTGGTTGAACACCATGCCCGCGCCCGCTTCGGCAACGGTGATCGTGTGCGTACTCGAGCAAGCCATCGAAGCGCCGACCGCCAGCGTCGTCGGACAGGTCACCGCGCCGTCGATGTCGGTCACGACCAACGACGACAAGGCCAGTGTGCCGAGATTGAGCACGGTGTAGTCGTAGCTGATCGTCTCACCCGCCTGCAGCAGGCCGTCGATATTGGCGTCATTGTGGATGCCGCCGCCGGCCAGCACCGCAATGCCCTGCGCCGGCGTTGCCGCCGGCTGCATCAGGTTGAACGTGCGCTGCACGCGCTTGCCGTCCGCATCGCGCGCCAGCACCACGATGCTGGCATTGCGCAGGCGCGTCTGCGCCAGCGGGTAGGCAATGCAGCGCAGGCTGTCGCCCGCAGCGAGGGTCTGGGTTGCAAAACCCCTGCCCTGCACCGTCTGCATCCCGCAATCGACGAGGTGGTCGCGATCGGACACCACGCGCACTTCGGCGAGGTCACCCGCACCGTCGTTGCTCACGGTGAGCGCGAATTCGCCCGCCAGCGCATGCGCCTGATTGGCCGCAGCGCCGGTGGTCTGGCTCACGTTCAAGGTTCCAGCGATCGCCGGCAAGGCCATCGCAACCATCGCTGCCGCGGCGAGCAGGCTCAAAGCACGTGCTGGTTTGAAATATCCGTTCATGTGCCTGTCCTCAGCGGAACATCGTGAAGATTGCGGTGGATACCGACGACACCGCCTGACCACCCGGTGCAACGCCGGTCGCCGTTGCCGTGTTGACCACCTGGCGGCGGGCCACATCGGCAGCGGTCAGCGTGTAGGTGCCGGTGCACTGCACCGAATCACCCGGCACCAGTGTGCCACTGGTCGCGCCGTTGAACTCGTCACGGAACAGCTCGTCGCCCGGAATCACGCGGAACGGCTGGCCACCGATGGTCGTCGGATCGCACTGCAGACTCTGCAGACGCGGATCGAACAACTGCACGGGACTGAGCGGCAGCGCGCCCGGATTGCTGATCGTGAAGTGATATTCAAGCACGTCGCCAACATCGCCGTAGTGGTCGCCGTTGAAATCCTGCCCGAGCGTCACGGTCTTGACCAGATCGATCAGCGGCACGTCGCCCGTCACCGGCGCGCACGCGGCACTGTCGAGATTGGCCGAACCGGTGAGCGAGGCCTCGTTGTAGAGACCATGGCCCGCCGCGCCGGTACAGGTACCGTTCTGCAGATTCGCCGGCTGCACGCCGATCGGCACCCGCACCGTGTAGCTGTGCGTCGCACCGACTGCGAGGCTCACACCCGATGCCGAGATCTGCACGATCGAGCCATTGACCGGCGGGAACTGCCCGCCGACCAGACCCGGATCAAGCGTGCCACCGATCGTCGTCACCTGAGCATTGCCGGTGAACACCACGCCGCTGTTGGTGAAGCCGAAGGTATCGGTCAGCGTGTAGGTCGCCGCCGTGCCGCCAAGATTGACGACATCGATGCGGTAGGCAACCTGATAGCGCCCCGGCCCGGTCGGCGTGACCGAATCGACCACCTTGGTCAGACGCAGGTTCGAAGTCGGCACCACCGCACAGCCCGGGCTCGAAGGCAGCGCCACGCAATCCGGCGGCGTACCGTCGTTGAGCGCGACCGCATTGAAGATCGAGGTGACGCCCGCGGCAAGCGGATCATCGACCCGCACCTTGAAGGTCACGCTGACAGTCCCCGGCGTGACGCCCGACTGCGCCGGCACGTTGACGATCGTGTCGCAGGCACTACCCGCCGCTGCACCATCGGCGCAACCGACCCAGATGTTGGGCGCATCGGCAACAAAGGTGGTGTTCTGCGGTACGACTTCGTTGACGATCGTGTTCAGTGCCGCCGTACCACCGCTGTTGCTCACGGTGATCGTGTAGGTGAGCACTTCGCCCGGCTCGGCAATGCCATCGTCCGTGTTGCTCTCATCGGAAAGCGCCTTGACCACCGAGAGTTCGGCAAGCGTCGGCATGACCACGCACTGCGGACCACTGGGCGGACATGCCGGCGGCGTCGAGCCCGTCACATAGGCAAGGTTCGCAATCTGCGTTGCACCCGCCGGGATCGGAGCCACCACCTGCGTCTGCACGGTGAGCACGAGGCTGCCGCCTGCCGGAACCGTGAGGCCGGTCCAGGTGACCAGGCCGGCGCCGAAGGTACCGCCATTGTCCGCGCTCACGAAACCGACGTTCGGATCCAGTGCATCGGTGATACCGACGCCGGTCGCACTCACGCCGCCACTATTGCTCAGCGTGATCGTGTAGGTCAGCGTCTCGCCAGGTTCGGCGATGCCCACAACCGTACCACTCTCGTTCGTCAGCGCCTTGACCACGGACACGTTCGGGTTGAGCGGATGCGTCGTCGTGCAGGTGGTGCAGCTCGGCGGCGTCGGGCCACCGCCCGTCGCGACCACGCTGTTACCCACGCTACCACTCGCGTTCGCGTTCACCGTCGCGGTGTAGCTCACCGCATAGGTGCCCGGCACCGTGCCCGCAGGCAAGGTGAACACCAGGGTCGGTGCGCCGCTCACGTTCGCCGTGTACGCACCCGGCACCGTCACCGAGCCGAAGCCCTGGCCGGCCGACAGCGTGTCGGTCAGCACCAGGTTCGTCGTCAGCGCCGCGTCGGTCACCGTCGCGGTCAAGGTGTAGGTGATCAGCTGGCCGGCCGTCACCGTCGTTCCCGTCGCCGGGTTCGAGGTCTTGGCCACGCTCACCACCGGATCCACCAGCGGATGCGTCGTCGTGCAGGTGGTGCAGCTCGGCGGCGTCGGGCCACCGCCCGTCGCGACCACGCTGTTGCCCACGCTGCCGCTCGCGTTCGCGTTCACCGTCGCGGTGTAGCTCACCGCATAGGT
>NSJK01000008.1:0-152500 GCA_002632325.1 Lysobacterales bacterium
GGCCTGGAGACGGCAGCCTCTCATGCGGCAACTTGAGCGAAAAGTCCGAAGCCCCCGCACGCGCCGTGCTCGACGGCAATCGCCTCATCATCGCCGGATGGAGTTGGTGGAAGACGCCCTTGGGCGACGGCAATTACAGCGCCCTGCTGCGGGTGCTCGATGCGACCTCGGGCGCAGAGCGCTTTTCCTCGACCTACGACACCGCCGGTCACACCCACACGTATTTCCGCGACATCATCAGCGCGGGACCGGGGCAGGTCTACGCGCATGGCACGATCACCGACTGGACCTGGGTGACGACTTCGCGTTTCATCCTCGATCGCATCTTCGGCGACGGTTTCCAGACGCAGTGAGGCGCGGCAAGGGCAGGCATCCCTTGCCTGCCCTTGCATCGGCCGCAGCGCATTTCGCAGCGCCGGTCCAGCAGCGCGATCAGGCGCTTGCCGTTCCGGGCTGTGGCCGGCGGCGTCCTTCGTTCTCTTGGCCGGCACCGAAGCCGGCTCTCGCTTCCTTGCAGCCTCGCGAGCCCGGACCGGCTCGGCCGGCGCCACGCGCGCGTTGCTTGCACAACGGGGGCGCGGCCGTGCAAGACTTGCACCATGAACAGCCACGCCATCGAGTTTCGTGGCGTGCCGTGCATCGAAATCGAGCGTGATGGCAGCCGTGCCATCGTCGCCCTGCACGGTGCGCAAGTGTTGTCGTGGCGTGATGCGACAGGGCATGAGCACCTGTTCCTTGGCGAGCGCGCCGAGTTCGGCTCGGGCAAGGCGATCCGCGGCGGCATCCCGGTGATCTTCCCGCAGTTCGCCGCGCGCGGGCCGTGGCGGCGGCATGGCTTCGCGCGGATCATGCCCTGGCAGTTCGATGGCGGTATCGCCGATGCCGCGCACTTCACGCTCGACGTGCAGGCGAGCGCCGAGTGGCCGCATGCCTGTGAGCTGTCACTTGCGGTGGAGCTGCAGGCGCGGCGGCTGTGCGTGAGGTTGTGCGTCACCAACACCGGTATCACGCCGTTCGAGTTCACTGCCGCGCTGCACAGCTATCTGCGCGTGTCTGCGCTCGAATCGGCGGCACTGCACGGACTCGAGCCCTGCGATTTCGTCGACAGCGCAGCCAACGCGACACCATGTTCCGCAACGCAAGCACCGATCCGCTTTGATCGCGAAGTCGATCACATCTACGGCGACGTGCAGGCGCCGCTGATCCTGAGCGATGGCGTTCATCAGATCGCGATCGCGCAGGAGGGCTTCAGTGATGTCGTGGTCTGGAACCCCGGCGCGCAGCTCGCCACGACCATCGCTGACCTTGCGCCCGACGAATACCGCCGCTTCGTCTGCGTCGAAGCCGCGCAGGTTCTGCAAGCCCGCAGGCTCGAACCCGGCATGCTGTGGCAAGGGCGGCAGATCCTGGGCTGAAGCGCCGCGGGTCGGTGTCGAACTTCATTCTTGCCGCGGTCGTGATCGGCGGTCACGCATCAATCTTGCAGACAATCGCCAGCGCCACCCCTTTGCGTGCGGCTCAGGGAATCGCCAGTGAGCGTTCCGGATCGCCCCAGGCGCTGCTGCGCAGCTTGGGCGGCAGGTGGCCGACATCGCCGACCGCGATCACGTGGGCGCGGCCTTTGTCGTCGATGCGGATCGTGGTGATGCTGGCGTTGCCGATCGACATCGCCAACCAGGCGTTGGTATCGACGTCGAGTGCACGGGTGACGAGATAACGGATCACGTTGCCGTGGCAGACCAAGAGATCGCTGCGGTTCTCGCCCTTGGGTGCGGTGAAGAAGCGCGCGAACACGCGATCGAGCTGCGCCTTGCAGGCGGCCATGTCTTCGGGCTTTTCTTCCTTGGCCACGTTGCCGAGCGTGGTCGGCGGCGTGCACTCGGCAAGCTCGTCGACGGTTTCGAACGTGCGCTCGGGATAGACGTCGGCGCGGATCACGGCGGCGGTATCGTGGGCGCGCTGGATCGGACTGGCGTAGAGCCCGTCGAAGTGCGGCAGGGCGCCCAGCGCGGCGGCCGCCAGATGCGCCTGGGCCACGCCGATCGGTGACAGGTGCGGGCCGAGGCGCTGGTCGGCCTTGGGGTCCTTGTCGTAGTTGCCGTGGCGCACCAGCACGAGGGTATGCGCGAGCTTGGCCTGCGCGGGTTCGGGTGCCGGCGCCGCCACGCAAGGCGAAGCCAGCAACAACAAGACAAGCAGGATGAAGGCGGTGCGCAGCATCGGCGCAGTATCGCGCAAAGTCGATTCGCGTGTCCGGACGGCTCCTCGCCAGTTGAACGGCAAGCAAATGGATCGCGCGCGGGGAGCGTGGACTCTTTCGCGGTGGATGCGGAACTGTATAGTTGCGGCCTCAAGGCGGGTGCGGTACCCGACCACGAAGCAGGGGACGAACGATGGGTCTCATTCAAGCAGCAGTGGGCGCAATCGGCGGCACGCTCGCCGACCAGTGGAAAGACTTCTACACCGTGCCGGCTGGCTTGCCCTCGACCGCGGCGCTGTTCGCGGCGGTTCCACAAGGCACCAATGCGGGGCGTGGTTCGAACACCAAGGGCTCCTCGAACATCATCACCAACGGCTCGAAGATCATCGTGCCCGAAGGTTATGGCCTGCTCCTGTTCCAGGACGGCAAGATCACCGCACTGGCCGCGCAGGCGGGCGCCTACGAATGGCAGTCGGATGACATCAATTCCAAATCGATCTTCAGCGGCGGCGGATTGGTCGAATCGCTGATCAAGCAAAGCTGGGAGCGCTTCAAGTTCGGCGGTCAGCCTGGCGCGCAGCAGGCAGCTTACTTCGTTTCGCTCAAGGAGCTGCCCGACAACCGCTTCGGCACGCAGTCGGAAATCTATTGGGACGACGGCTTCCTCAACACTCAGGTCGGCGCAGTCACGCGCGGCTCCTACACGCTCAAGATCGTCGATCCGATCCTGTTCGTGAAGAACTTCGTGCCGGCGAGCTATCTGCAGGGCAACCAGATCTTCGATTTCACCGACATGGACAACGCGGCCGCCAGCCAGTTGTTCAACGAGGTTGTGAGCTCGCTCGCGCCTGCGTTCAGCGCGTACACCAACGATCCGTCCAAGGGCAATCGCATCACCAAGCTGCAGCAGGATTCGCTCGGCTTCGCCAAGAGCCTGTCCGATGCAGTGGAACAGGCCTATCAATGGAAATCCGATCGTGGTCTGGCGATCGTCAAGACCGCGATCGTCTCGATCGAATACGACGCCAACACGCGCGAACTGCTCAAGAACGTGCAGCGTGCCGACGCATTGTCCGGCGCGCGCGGCAATTCCAACCTCCAGGCGAGCGTCGCTGCGGGCATGCAGGCAGCCGGCGAGAACGGCGGCGCCGCGGGCATGATGGGCATTGGCATGGCCTCGGGCATGATGGGCGGCATGGCCGGTCTGCAGCAGCCGGTCGCACCCGCCGCGCCACCGGCCGATGATCCGATGGCCAAGCTCAAGAAGGCCAAGGAGATGCTCGACGCCGGTCTCATCACCCAGACCGATTACGACGCGCTCAAGACC
The DNA here is from genome assembly GCA_002632325.1 of Lysobacterales bacterium. Lineage (GTDB taxonomy): Bacteria > Pseudomonadota > Gammaproteobacteria > Xanthomonadales > Rhodanobacteraceae > Dokdonella_A. Next base: position 3,528 of record NSJK01000008.1, read on the forward strand.
AAGACGCTCGGACTGTAAGCACCCGACATCAGGACGCCCATGTCCAACACCACGCCCCCGGTGCCGCCGTATCGCGGCCCCGGTTCACCCCGCGAGGTGCCGCCCGCGCCCGGCCAGTCGCCGATCGACCCGGCGACCTTGCCCGATCCGATCCGCAAGGAAATCGAGGCCCCCGATCCGGTCGCGATCGACACGGCTTCGAAGGAACTCGAAGACGGCGTCAATCGCTGTCCCAAGTGCGGCTCCACCGACGTTCGCCAGAAACCCGGCAGCGACCAGCTCATCTGCATGTATTGCCGACATCAGTGGCAGAGCGCGCGCGTGGAGGAACAGTTCGGGCTCGGCGAGGGCATCGATCAGCTCGAAGGCACGGTGATCGCATCGGGCGCGCGTGACATCGCCGCCGATGCCAGGAACCTCATGACCTTCAAGTGCAGCGGCTGCGGCGCCGAGGTGACGGTCAACACCGAGAACGCGATGACCGCGCGCTGCCACTGGTGCCGGCATGTGCTCGGTGTGAACGAGCAGATCGCCAACGGCGCGGTGCCCGATGCGGTGCTGCCGTTCCACATCAAGAAGGAGGATGCGGTCGCGCGCATCCGCCAGTTCGTCGACAAGCGGCGGCTGTTCGCGCTCAAGGCCTTCAAGGAACAGTTCACGCCCGAGAACGTGGTCGGCGTGTATCTGCCCTACATGATCGTCGATGGCAACGCGAGCGCCGATGTCGGCGGTTTCGGCGAAATCAAGACGCGCGAATACACCAAGGGCAGCGGCGACAGCAAGAAGACCTACTACGACGCCGATGTCTACAGCGTGTCGCGCCATGTCGATTTCACCGTCGACGACCTGCCGCTGGAATCCTCGGCTGCGCGCGGCAATCTCGACACGCGCCGCAACACCAACAACATCATCAACACGATCCTGCCGTTCGACACCAAGAACGCGATCAAGTGGAACGCGTCCTATCTCGCCGGTTTCACCTCGGAGAAGCGCGATCTCAACGTCACGGGCCTGCGCCCCGAACTCGAAGACCAGTTGCTGTCGATCGCGCGCTCGCAGGTCGAGTATTCGGTGAATCAGTACGACCGCGGCGTGCGCTGGGAACAGGAGCGCATCGACGTGCACGGCTCGCGCTGGGTGTCGATGTACTTGCCGGTGTGGCTGTACTCGTATTTCCAGCCCGGCAGCAACGGCGGCATGTTGCACTACATTGCGGTCAACGGTCGCACCGGCGAGACCATGGGCAGCGTGCCGGTGCAACAATGGAAACTCATCTCCACCGCGCTCACCGTCGGCACCTTCGTCGAAGGCATCGTGCTGTGGCTGATCGGACACTCCTCATGACCGCCATTCAGGAGCATGCGCCATGAGCGACGATGGTGGACTGTGGCTGCTCACGCTCGGCCCGGCCAGCGCGACGGGACTGTACTGGTACCTGTACCGCTACTACCGCAACACCGACAAATCGCACGCGTTCGAACGCGAAACCAAGGTCGACGCCAAGCCCGTGACTGGCACCGACAACAAATGCGACGAAGTCATCGGCACCCGCGAAACCCGTATCCGCGGCGACAACGTGAGTGCCTATCGACAGCGCGTGCAGCGCGTGCGGGGGGATACCTCCTGAGAGTGAGCCGCCATCCCGGCGAAATCCGGGATCCAGTTTTTCTGCGCAGCCGCGGCGGATTCCAGCTTGACCGGCCCTTCGGCCGTTGAGAGTCGCCGGAATGGCAAGTGAAGACCTGTTCAACCGACGCATCTCGCGCAAGCATTGCGCAAACGCGCGATCGCCAAACGGCTTCAGAAAAAATGCTCCGGGCGCTGGGCGCAATGCTTGGTTGCCATCAAGGGTTGCGGGTCATTCGCGCAGCTTGACTGCCTGAAAACCCGGGTAGGCGAACGCCCCGGCGATCCGCTCGCAATCGACCCCACTGATCCCGGCGGCACGCGCGGTGGCGAACCATTGCGCCTGCACCGTCTCACGCATCGCTTCGACCAGCGCCGCCGCATCGCCAGGGCGCAGCCCGAAGCGCGTGGCTTGCGAGAGCAGGTTCTGCGCGGTGGCCGCGCGGCCGAAGTCGCCAACAGTCAGCGCCAGGTCGCGACGCTCGCTGCTGACCTGCGGATTGGGCGTGAGGTCGTAGGCCGGCGCCAGCCGCCAGTGCCGCTCCCGCGCCAGCAAGGCATGGTTGCGCGGGTGATCGTCGTTGTTGGAGATCAGGGCGTTGAAGCACATCCGCCGGAACAACTCCTGCGCGTCCTTCTCGGCCTGCACACTCGCACGACGTAGTTCTTCGGCCAACAACAAATAGGACCAACGTGGTCGATCCTGATAGCCCTCGTCCGCGCGCAGCAAGCTCAAACCGCTGACCATGCGATGACGAAAATATCCTTGCTCGGCCTTGTCACGATCGAAACGACGCACCAGCAGCACGTCGCGCCCGCCGACCGACACGACCTTGCTCTGCGCCACGTCGAGGTCGCAACGGGCCGCCAGGCGCAGCATGGCGTGTTCGACCCGCGCCACGTTCCAGCGATCGTCCTTGAGGTTGAACTTGGCCAGCCACAGCGCGCCGTCGTCTTCGACCACAACCTTCGGGCGTGCGCCGCCCATCGAGGTGCCGGCGCGCAGCAACTCGGCGACCTGCATTGCCGTGACGTTCGTGCCTGCCGTCTCGTCCAGCAGGGCCTGCGCAATCTGCTGCAACCTCGCCAGCGCCAGAGTCTGGTTGTACTTGCGACGCGGTGCGGGCGGCTGCACGTTCAAGCCAAAGCCCAGCGCACCGGCACGGTCATCGGCCGACTCCAGCAGATAGCCCAGCTCGTCCGCAGGCGGCTTGCCGGCGTGGCGTTCGATCACCAGCCGTCCCCAGTAGTCCGGCCCGGCGTCGCGCAGCACGCCGAACACGCCCTTGTGATGCGTGGTCCGGTACTCGCGTTCGCCCAGGCGCAGCTCGACCGGGTCGAACTCCACCGCATCGTCGCGCTCAAGATAACGACGGCCATAAACGAAGCGCCCTACGGGCACACCGTCACGGCCGGCGTCCAGCTCGAAGCGGCCTGCGGTGACTGCATCCACCTGTCCGGGCAGGGTGATATAGACGAAGCATTCGCTCATGGCCGGCCTGCCTCGTCCTCAGAAATCGTTGTCGAGCTTGCGGCGTGGCCGAGCACGCTCGCGGCGGTCGGCCAGCGCATGACCAATTTCGTCCGTACCGGGTGCCGCCAGCGGGTCGACCTGTTGCAACAGGTCATAGGCCCACAGCAACGCGAAGTAGGTGGCGATGGCGGTGGCCGGCTTGCCTTGCTCGGCATCGGCCACCGCGCGCGGCCCGGTGCCGATCTTCTCCGCCACCTGGGCGACAGTGAGGTTGCGCCGCAGGCGCGCCGCTTTCAGATTCGCGCCGAGGCGCTGCAGCGCAGTCTCCACCTCCAGCGGGGGCGTAGTGCGCAGGAGATTGGTCTTGGCCATATGCTTTAACAGGATAGATAAGTAGTGTTGCAGTCCTTATAAAGCCGATATCTAGCGATTGCAAGGAGTACTCCGCGCCATTAGCTCGCCGCCTCGGGGGCCGCGTCATATTCCTTGAACAGGCTGGCGATTACGGAGGGACGATCCGGGTGACCGTAGGCGGCCTCCAGGGCTGCCCTGAACTTCTCGTCCTTGATCGTTTCGTAGGTGAGGTCCTTGTAGGTGACCTTCAGGTTCGGGCTGATCTGCTGGTGTGCCCGCCCAAAGGCTTCCGACAGGTCGCACTCCAGCAGCGACAGCATCTCCTTCTCGTTCGAGTCGGCGGACGAGAAGCGCTTGCGCAGTCGTTCCGGAAAGCGGTCTTTCAGCTTCGGAAGCAGCGTCTGCGCAAGCTCGCGAATCGATTTCTGGACCGACTCCTCCAACTGTTTCTTGACACCATCGCGATAGGCTTCGATGCGCTTGCGGAACCATTCCAGCCGCTGGTCGAGGGCAGGCCGGTCCCAGCGCTTGATCAACCAGCCATGGTTCACGACATTGGTCAGGAATCCTTCGTAGAGCTTCTTGCGGTCGGCTTCCAGCACCTTCTCGGAGTACTTCGCCTTCTGTGGCTTGTCACTGGCATCAAGCTTCGGTTCCAGTGTGGACTGGTCCAGCACGTCGATCTCGACCTCCAGGCTGGTTTTACCCTCCAGCAGCGAGAAGGTATTGCGCAGGCGCTTCTCCAGATCGGCGTCTTCACCGATCAGAAGATCGTTGGGGATGGAGACCTTGCGCGAGGACAGCTTGTAGCCGGTGACTTCGAGCTCGACGTACTGCAACTGTGCATTGAATACGCGTTCCACGCGCGACACATCGAAAGATTTCGGCGGAATCTTCTCGATGTCGGCCAGAGACGCCTTCAATGCTTCCGGCGTCAGCGGTGCGCAACCGATTTCCGCGTCGCTCGGCAAGGTGTCGTGATCGCCACCTTCAGCCGCGGCAGCGTCCAGCAATTGCGCCAGTGGGTCACGGCCGATCGAGATGGCATTGGGCTTGAGTTCGCTGTGGGAACCCGCTTCGATCAATAGCGGCGTGGGCGAATACACAACCAGCGCGTCATCGCAGGCCAGCACGCCGATGCGCAAACCTGGCTGCTGACGCAGGCTGATCTGATACTTCACGATCAGAGCCTGCAACGCCTTCAGGCCCTCAATCGTGCCATAGCCCAGGCGATAAACCTCGGGGTCACTGTCGACAATGATGGTGATCGCAGGCGCCTCCTTGCGATCCAGAAGCAAACCGATGGCCTCGGCGACAGGTAGGGTGACACCCGGCGCAATGTAGACCAGGCGCCTGCGGCAAGCAGCGATTGTCCTGGTCAGGTTGTGGTCATCGATCACCGTAAACGTATTCATCGTTCACCCCCTTCAAAAAAAGCCCACGCGACGCGGTAGCCATCTTCGCGGCTGGCGGTCGCAAACGGTGCGACGTATTCGATCACGCGCTCGTGCGGGCCGTCGGGAAGGGTGGCCCCCACGGACATGTTGGCGCGGCCAACGTGCGGCTGCCAGCGATGACGATGCGCCGCAAGTCATCCCGGCGTCACCCAACTACAATGGCGCGATGAAAATCGCCTCGTGGAACGTCAACTCGCTCAAGGTGCGCTTGCCCCACTTGCTGCAATGGTTGGACCAGGCGCAGCCCGACATCGTCGCACTGCAGGAAACCAAGCTCGAGGATGCGAAGTTTCCGCATGCGCAGCTGGCGGACGCGGGGTATCACGCCGTGTGTTCGGGGCAGAAGACCTACAACGGCGTGGCAATCCTCGTGCGTGACAGCTTGCCCGCACCGGCCGATCCGGTCACCGACATTGCCGGGCTCGATGATCCGCAGCGGCGCATCCTTGCCGCTAGCATCGGTGACCTGCGCATCGTCGATCTCTACGTGGTCAACGGTCAGGCGGTGGGCAGCGAAAAGTTCGAATACAAGTTGCGCTGGCTCGACGCGGTGCACGACTGGCTCGCAACGGAACTGGCGCGGCATCCGCGCATGGTGGTGCTCGGGGATTTCAACATCGCACCCGAAGATCGTGACGTGCACGACCCGCAGGCGTGGCGCGACCAGATCCTGTGTTCGGCGCCCGAGCGCGCGGCGCTGCAGAAGATTCTTGATCTCGACTTTGCCGACAGCTTCCGCCTGTTCAACGAGGATGCCGGGCAGTTCAGTTGGTGGGACTACCGTCAGGCGGCGTTTCGGCGCAATCTCGGCCTGCGCATCGACTTGATTCTGCTCTCGCAGGCCGCACGTTCATCCGCCCGTGCCGCTTCCATCGACCGCGAACCGCGGACCTGGGAGCGCGCATCCGACCATACGCCCGTATTGCTGGAACTCGATGATGGCTGACGATTGGCATGTTTCCCCGGATGATTCCGAACTGGAAGAGCTCGACCGCTTCCTGCGTGCGCATGCGGGCGACGAGGACATGCTGCTCGATGGCGTGCATGGCTTTCTCACCGCGCTCGCGATCGGTCCGGCGCCGCCAAAACCTGAAGAGTGGCTGCCCGAGATTCTGCATGAACCCTTCGCCGATGCGGGCGAAGGCGAGCGCGTGCTGACCCTGCTCGCGCGGCTCAATGATGCGATCACGCCCGAGCTCGAAACCGGGAGTTACGAGCCGATCCTGGGCGAACTGGACAACGAAGATGAGGAAGCGCCGCCTGAATTCACTGCGCGCGGCTGGTGCGAGGGTTTCTCGCGTGGGATCGACCTGCGCGCGCCGTCGTGGGAAGGTCGTCTGGGTCATGACACCCAGCTCATGGAAATGCTCTCGCCGATCATCGCGCTCGCGATCGATGATGGCGTGTTCGAAAGCGATGGTGATTTCGCCCCGCTCGGCGAGGAAGACTACGACGAATGCCTCGCGCAGATTCCTTCCGCAGTCGGTGCGGTCGCCGAGTACTGGCGTGCCCATCCGCTCGAAGAAGGTGACTTCTCGCGCAGGCGGGAAGCGGGTTCGGCTATGCCACCGCGTCGGCGCGGCGGTCGCTGGGTGCATTGACCCAATTGGCCAAGCCGTGATTGTTTCCCCGGTGCGCCACAGCGTTCACCGGCGGTGGCTTGGTTCTCGCGCGCTACACACCCATATCGTGGGCATCAACCTTGCGGGAACACCCTCATGAACGCCAGCAATCCCGGCATCCGTCGCGTCGAGCGCGTTGCGCGTGGGCAGCCCAGTTCCGACGGTGCGGGCGTCAAGCTCACGCGCGTAATCGGCCAACGCGATCTCGACATGCTCGATCCCTTCCTGTTGCTCGACGAGTTCGGCTCGGACCATGCGGGTGACTACATCGCAGGATTTCCAGCGCATCCTCACCGCGGCTTCGAGACCGTCACCTACATGCTCGCCGGGCGCATGCGCCACGGCGACAACCAGGGCAATTCCGGATTGCTCACGCCCGGCAGCGTGCAGTGGATGACGGCCGGGCGCGGCATCGTGCACTCGGAAATGCCCGAGCAGGAGCAGGGCCGCATGGCCGGCTTCCAGCTCTGGGTGAATCTGCCCGCCAAAGACAAGATGACCGCGCCACGCTATCAGGACATCGCGCCCGATCGCATTCCGCTGGTCGACGCCGGCAAGGGCATGCGCGTGCGCGTGATCGCCGGCAGCTTCGGCGCCGTCACCGGTCCCGTCGAGGGCATCGCGATCGCGCCCTTGTATCTGGATGTCGAACTTGAGCCCGGCGCGCAGGGCATCGCCGACGTGCCCGACGGTCACACCGCTTTCGCCTACGTGTTCGAGGGCGGGGCGAGCTTCGGACCTGCGCATGCTTCGCGCAATCTCGATCGCGGTGAACTGGCGGTGTTCGAACGGCGTGGCGACACCTTGGCCTTCACGGCGGGCGCGCAAGGTGCGCGCTTCATCCTCGTCGCCGGCAAGCCGTTGAATGAATCGGTTGCACGTCACGGCCCCTTCGTGATGAACACGCCCGAGCAGATCGTCGAGGCGATCCGCGATTACCAATCCGGCCGCTTCTGATCGGCTGGCGCGCTGCGAACGGACAGTCGCAGCTGAACGGCGTTGGCGAGTTGGCATGGCCGGCTCGCCAGCGCGCGATCGGCCGGAGTCATCGCGTTCGCGCCGGCATCATCCGGCTCGCGACCCGCTCTGGAGCACGCAGATGCTCCAGTGAAGCGGGACCGTTCACGGATCGAAATCGTTGGCGAAGATGCGGTCGTAGTCGGGATCGTTCGGGTTGTATTCGTAGGCGCCGATGTCGATCTGCGTGCCCATCCAGCGCGGATGACCCGCGCCGCGCTGGTCGTAGTCGGCCCAGGGACCGACGCCACCACTGTCGACGGCGCAGGAGTTCGCGGGGAGCGCGTGTGTCCAGGTCGGGCCGCCGTTCCACGCGAGCGGGCGCAACTGCGGGTCGCAGCGCAGCGTATTGGGCGGATAGGCGATGGACTGGCCAATCTGCCCGATGAGGTTGTAGCTGCCGTCGATCGTGTCGCTCATGCCGCCCATGTGTTCGATGTCGGCCGAGCCGGTATTGCCCCACAGCAGGCTGTTCCGTGCGGTCACCAAGGTGCCGGTCGTGGGTCGGTCATACACAAGCACGCCCGCGCCATGCGGGGCGGCGTTGGCGGCGATCGTGGAATGGACCAGTTCGAACGCCACCGAGCCATACACGCGGATGCCGCCGCCCTGATCCGTGGCGACATTGCCGGACACGGTACTGTTGTCGATCGCGAGCGTGCTCGACCAGGCGAAGATACCGCCGCCGACCGTGGAGGAATTGCCGGACACCGTGCTGCCGGTCAGCGTGAGTGTGGCGAGGTTGACGCCGATGCCGCCGCCGTTGCCGTACTCGCCGGACTGGTTGTTCGACACGGTGGAGTCGATCACGTTCAGCGTGCCGCCCTGGTTTATGGTGACGCCGCCGGAGAAATACTGCGAAACATTGTCGCGCACGAGACAGCGTCGCAGCGTGACCGTCGTGCTGCCGCCGGCGACGCCGCCACCGCCCATGCCGTCGTGGCCGCCCGAGATCGCCAGGTCCTCGAACGTGGCCGATTGGCTCGCACTGAACACGGAGGCGCCGCTTGCCACGCGCCGCACCGCGACCTGGGTTCCGGAGATGGCCGACCGAACCAGGGTCGTGCCGCCGGTGTCGGCGACATCGAGCGCGGCGCCGCTCAGTTCGATCGGCGACAGCGACGGTGGAATTGCGATCGTGTTGCCGCCACTGCTGCTGCCCGCCGCGCAGTTGCTGTCGACCGGCGTCGCATGCGTGTTCGCCGCGGCAATCGCCTCGCGCAAGGTGCAGCGGCCGGAGACGTGCGTGTCGCCGGCGATGTCGACGTTGATGGTCGCCGCGCCAGCATGACCGAGGACGAGCGCCAACGCGGCGACGAGGGGGTGGCGCGAATGGAGGTTCATGGGCGGCTCCGCAGTCGGTTCTGCTGAGTAACGCAATTTCGCGGGCAAGGCCCCAACGCCGGCTCGCCAGGCTGACCGTGCCCGTCCGCTCGGGCTGAAGGTCGTGGCTGCGGCGGGGCCGGGTGCCGGCACGGCGCGCCGCGGGACCGGGTCAGAACACGATCATCACGATCGAGCCGAGCACGATGAGGCCGCCGCCGATCGCGAGCGGCCAGCTCAGGCTTTCACCGAGGAAGACCACGCCGAGCAGGATCGCCAGCGCCACGCTGAGCTTGTCGATCGGTGCGACCTTGCTCACCGGGCCCAGTTGCAGCGCGCGGTAGTAGCACAGCCACGACAAGCCGGTGGCGATGCCCGAGAGCACGAGGAAGACCCAGGTTTTCATCTCGATCGTCGCCGGCGCTCGCCATTCGCTGCGCCAGGCGATGATTGCGGCGCTCACGCCGAGCACGACGAGGGTGCGGATGAAGGTCGCCAGGTTCGATGGAATCCCCGCGACGCCGAGCTTGCCGAACAACGCCGTGAGCGCGGCGAACAGCGCCGAGCCCAGCGCGTAGATCATCCAGTGTTCGCGCAGGTGCATGGGCCCCTCCTCGGGTAGCCGTGGCCGATGATCGGCCGCGAAATGTCCGCACGATACGCGAAACGACGGGCGCTGCGTCGCAGCGCCCGTGCATCGGCGGCAACGCGGATCAAGTTGCCCTAAGGCGCTGCAGGTGCGGGCTTGAGCCTGGCGTCGAAGTACTGCGTGATCATCGTGTAGACATGCTTGCGCAGCGCCGGCGTGGACAGGCCGTGCTTGGCGCCCGGATAGGTCATGAGCTCGAACTGCACGCCCTTGTTCTGCAAGGCGGCCATGAGCTTGGTCGAGTTGGAGAACAGCACGTTGTCATCGGCCATGCCGTGCACGAGCAGGAGCTTGTGCGATTCGATCCCGTCGAGCCAGTGCAGCACGCCCGATTTCTCGTAACCTTCGGCATTGTTCTGCGGCGTGTCGAGAAAGCGCTCGGTGTAGTGGGTGTCGTAGAGCGTCCAGTCGGTGACCGGCGCGACGGCGACGCCGGCCGCGAACTCCTTGCCCGCCTTGGCCAGCAACATCAAGGTTTGATAGCCGCCATAGCTCCAGCCGAAGATGCCGATGCGCTCGCCATCGACATAAGGCTGGCTCTTGAGCCAGGCAACACCCTTGAGCTGGTCGGCAATCTCGGGCTTGCCCAGCTGCTTGAAGATCGCATCGGAGAAGTGCCGGCCACGGCGCGGTGAGCCGCGGTTGTCGAGCGAGAACACCACATAGCCGTTGGCGGCCATGTACTGTTCGAAATAGTTACCCCAGCCCTTGCGCACGAACTGGCTGCCGGGGCCGCCGTAGTAATTCATGAACACCGGATACTTGTGCCCGGCCTGCATGCCCAGCGGCTTGTACACGCGGTAGTGCAGGTCCTCGCCGCTTTCGCTCTTGAGCGTGCCGTACTCGGGCGTAACCAGGCTGTCACGGTAGGGCCAGAACGGATGGCCTTCCTTCAGTTCGTTGCGCTCGATCCAGGCAATCAGCTTGCCGTCGGCCTTGCGCAGCGACACCTGCGGCGGCGTGGTCGGGTTGGAGAAGGAATCGACCCACACGCTCGCGTCTTCGCCGAACACGGCGCCGTGCGAGCCTTCGCCCTCGCTGATTCGGCGCGGCGCATCGGCTTGGCTGCCGTCGAGACGGGTAACGTAGACTTGGCTCTGCAGCACGTCCTCGCGCCCGGCACCGAAGTACACGAGGCCCTTCTTCTCGTCGAGGGCGAGCAACTGATCGACATCCCAGTCGCCGCGCGTGAGCGTGCGGCGCAGCGTGCCATCGAGGCCGAACACGTACAGGTGTTTGTAGCCGGAGCGCTCCGAGGCCCACACGAAGGCATCTTCGTTGCGCAGGAAGCGCAGATCGTTGTTGAGGTTGATCCAGGTGTCGCTGGTCTCGCTCAGCGCGATCGTCTGCGCGCTGCCGTCGGCCGCGGCGAGGATGAGGTCGAGACGTCGCTGGTCGCGGCTCTCGCGCTGGATCGCCAGACGTTTGGAGTCGGGCAGCCAGTCCACGCGCGTGAGATAGATGTCGGGATTGGCGCCCAGGTCGAGCCAGCGCGGCTCGCCGCCTGCAGGTGCAATCACGCCGAGCTTGACGGTCACGTTGGGACGGCCGGCCGCGGGATAGCGCTGGCGCAGGGTCACGGTGCGATCGGGATAGACCTCGCTGCGCTCGACCTCGTCGACGCCGCTTTCGTCGTAGCGTTCGAAGGCGATCGCGCTGTCATCGCGCGCCCACCAATAGCCCGTGCGACGACCCATCTCCTCCTCAGCGACGAACTCGGCCTCGCCGTTATGGATCGCGCCGGCGCCATCATGGGTGAGTTGCCGGATCTGGCCATTGGCGAGCTCGATCGCATACAGGTTCTGCTTGCTCACGAAGGCGACGAAGCCGCCACGCGGCGAGATCTTCGCGTCGAGCACATCCATGCCCTTGGGTGTGAGTGCACGCACGCGCTTGCTTGCCGGTGCGGCCAGATCGCACAACCACAGGCGTTCATCGAGCGTGAACAGCAGGCGCTTGCCGTCGGGCGACCAGCGGTAGCTGCTGATGCCCTTGCTGCCCGCGGTGCGCGCTCGCTCGCGGCGCGCCTTCTCCGCGTCGGACAGTTCCTTGCCTTCGCTGAGCGCAGCCGAATCCACCAGCCGCGTGGCCTTGCCGGACTTGACGTCATGCAGCCACAGATCGATCTGGAATTGGTCATCGGCGCGACCGCGCAGGAAGGCAATGTGGCGACCATCAGGCGCGATCGTGAGCGCGTTCGGGCTTGGGCCGCCAAGGTTGGCGCCGCCGAAGATGCGCTCGATGCTCAGTTTCTCGGCGGACACGCAGGCACTCCACAGGACAAGGACGGGCAGCAGCAGCCAGCGCATGGCGACTCCGGATCAGGGCGGGAAACCAAAGCCTACCGGATTCTGTCGGCGTTGTACTGGACTAGCCGTCCAGACGGCTCTACGCATGTAAAGATTGGTTTGCGAGCCATGTTCGTGGCATTGCCGGATTCCTTGCGCGCTGCTCACGCAGCATCAGTCCGGCCAGTGCAGGGCCAGATGGCGATTGTTGAAGTCGGCGTCGTCGAGCGAGCCCGACAAGTGCGCGATGACACGCTGTGACTTGCCTTCGATCTCGATCTCGTGGCCATCGGTGATGATGCCGCCGGCGCACTGGAATTCGACGAAGCCCAACACCAGTTCACCCGCCTGACCGGCAAGCGCTGCCGGCACGTTGCGGACGTCGAGATCGGGGCGTGCGAACTTGCGCAGCCCGCGCGTGTGCACGCGAATGCGACCTACTTGTTCGTCATCGCCGTCGCGCAGGATAAGCACATGGTCGCGGGCGTGGAAGGCATCGTTGGCGAAGAAGCGCGCCTGCCACTCGCGCGCGGAAAACATCGTGAGCATCTGCGGATCGACCACCGCGACGCCGCCGCCGTCGCACAGTCCCGCGATGGTGCCGACCAGATCGCGCAAGCCGTCGAGATCGGCAGGGTCGTGCAGGTTGCCGCGCAGCATCCAGCACTCGCCGGCACGGCGTGCCTTGTCGAGCAGCTTGGGTTCTTCGTCCTCGAAGATCGCACCGAGCGTGCCTGCGAGCGGATAGCCCTCCCATTGCGCCAACGCAGCGTTGCGATAGCGCACCGCTTCGATGCCGGGTGGCAGACCGCGCGTGCGAAAGCGTTGGGCGTCGATCCTGAAATCGGCGTCGAAGTCACCGAACACGAACCACAAGAGGAACGCTTCGTCGCCACTGTCCTGCCAGCGTTCACGCGGCCAATGCGGGGTTTCCATCAAGACTCTCCGGGCAGATCGAGCGGCAGCACCGTCTGTTGCAGTTCGACGCGCCCCTCGCCGGACATGATCTTCTTGAATTCGGCCCGGCTCACCGAGACGTAGCGATCGTTGCCACCGATTTCAACCTGCGGCCCGTCGGTCACCGCGCGGCCATGCTCGTCCACGCGCACCACCATGGTTGCCTTGCGCCCGGTGTGGCAGATCGTCTTGATCTCGATGAGGTTGTCGGCCCAGGCCAAAAGATACTGGCTGCCTTCGAACAACTCGCCGCGAAAATCACTGCGCAAGCCGTAGGCAAGTACCGGAATGCCGAGCACGTCGACCACGTCGGTGAGTTGCCACACCTGCGCCTTGCTGAGGAACTGCGCTTCGTCGACCAGCACGCAATCGAGTTTGTCGCGGCGGGCGATGTCCTCGCGCGCGATCGCGAGCAGATCATCCTCCCGCGTGAAGCGCCGCGCGTTCGCGCGCAGGCCGATGCGCGAGGCGACCACGCCTTCGCCCGCGCGCGTGTCCAGTTGCGGCGTGAGCAACAGGGTGCGCATGCCGCGCTCGTGATAGTTGTAGGCGCTCTGCAGAAGCGTCGTGGTCTTGCCGGCATTCATTGCCGAGTAATAGAAGTAGAGCTTGGCCATGCCTGCGGTTCACCGAAGCAGAAGGGCGATGGTAGCCCAAGGCGGCGGGTGCGATATGCATCGCCTGCGGGCGCTGACGCCACAAACGACAAGGGCCGGCATGGGCCGGCCCTCGTCAGCTGACTTGCGGATCCGACTCAGCGCTTCATCGCGCCGAAGAACTCGTCGTTGGTCTTGGTGTTCTTCATCTTGTCGAGCATGAACTCCATCGCCGCGAGCTCGTCCATCGGATGCAGCAGCTTGCGCAGGATCCAGATCTTCTGCAGCTGGTCCGGATCGATCAGGAGGTCCTCGCGGCGCGTGCCCGAGCGGTTGATGTCGATCGACGGATACACGCGCTTCTCGGCAATGCGACGGTTGAGGTGGACTTCCATGTTGCCGGTGCCCTTGAACTCCTCGTAGATCACCTCGTCCATCTTCGAACCGGTATCGATCAGGGCGGTGGCGATGATGGTGAGCGAGCCGCCTTCCTCGACGTTGCGGGCGGCGCCGAAGAAGCGCTTGGGCCGCTGCAGCGCGTTGGCATCCACGCCGCCGGTGAGCACCTTGCCCGATGAGGGCACGACGGTGTTGTAGGCACGCGCGAGACGCGTGATCGAGTCGAGCAGGATCACCACGTCCTTCTTGTGCTCGACCAGGCGCTTGGCGCGCTCGATCACCATTTCGGCGACCTGCACGTGGCGCACCGCAGGTTCGTCGAAGGTCGAGGCGACGATTTCGGCGCGCACGCTGCGCTGCATTTCGGTGACTTCTTCCGGACGCTCGTCGATCAGCAGCATGATCAGGTGCGCATCGGGATGGTTGTGCACGATCGCCTGGGCGACGTTCTGCAGCATCATCGTCTTGCCGGCCTTGGGCTGGCTGACGATGAGTCCGCGCTGGCCGCGGCCAATCGGCGCGACCAGATCGAGGATGCGCCCGGTGATGTCTTCCGACGAACCATTGCCGCGCTCGAGGTGGAAGGATCGACGCGGGAACAGCGGCGTGAGGTTCTCGAACAGGACCTTGTTCTTGGACGCCTCGGGCGGCTCGCCGTTGATCGTGTCGACCTTGAGCAGCGCGAAATAGCGCTCACCTTCCTTGGGCGGACGCACGCGACCATTGATGTAATCGCCGGTGCGCAGGTTGAAGCGGCGGATCTGCGAGGGCGAGATGTAGATGTCGTCGGGGCCGGCCAGATAGCTTTCATCGAAGCCGCGCAGGAAGCCGAAGCCGTCCTGCAGGATTTCGAGCACGCCCTCGCCGTAGATGCCGCCGCCGGCGCGCGCATGCGCCTTGAGCACGAGGAAGATGATGTCCTGCTTGCGCGCGCGCGCGACGCCTTCCTGGATCCCCAGCGATTCGGCGAACGCGAGCAGGTCAGCCGCGCTCTTGCGCTTGAGCTCGTTGAGATCGATCAACGGACCGGTGGCGAGGTTCTTCTCGTCATATTCCTCGTCGTCGAAATGCGGATTGCGGCTGCCTTGCGGATTGTTGCCACCGCCGCCATGGCGGTTGCGACGGTCGCGTCGATTGCGTCGGCCGCCCTGACCTTGCTGCTGACCGCCCTGACGTTGGCCCTGAGCTTGGCCATCGCCATTGCCGTCGCCAGCGGATGGCGCGTCGCCGGATTCGCCGCCACCGCGGCTTTCCACGGGTGGGGCATCCACGGCAGGCGCCGGGGCGGCTTCAGCGGTTGCGGCGGGAGCGGCGTTGCGCGGGCCACGCTGACGCGGCTCGGAACGACGGGCGGGAGCGGCCTCTTGGCCGCTGTCATTGGTTTCGTTTTCGGACACGGGCAAACCTTGCTGGGCGCCGTTGGGGAGCAGGGGAGGGAATGAACCGGAAGAGATGCGGGCCGAGCGAGCGGCTCCGGAAGTAGTGAATTAAGTTAGCACCGCATTTCGCGGGCGTAAAGCCGTGCTGCGCCAGACAGCACCGATCAAGCTCGTGATCAGGGCGCGTCCGGAAGACCGGTTGGGCGCGTCCTGACCGGGTGTTTCGTCAGGCGATGGCCTTGTCGATGATCTGCGCGAGCTGGGTCTTGCTCACCGCGCCGATCTGCGTCGCCTGCACCTTGCCGTCCTTGAAGATCATGAGCGTGGGGATGCCGCGCACATTGTAGTTGCGCGGGGTTTTCTGGTTGTGATCGACATTGATCTTGGCGACCTTGAGCCGGCCCTGATAGCTGGCGGCAAGGTCGTCGAGGATGGGGGCGATCATCTTGCACGGGCCGCACCATTCGGCCCAGAAATCGACCAGCACCGGCTCGCTGGACTTGAGTACCTGGTCCTCGAACTGGTCGTCGTTGATCTGTGCAATATGCTCGCTCACGGGATGGTCTCTTGCGGAAAAGGGCGAAAATGCCGCGCGCCAAGGGCGGGGCTGCGCTACACTGCGCGGATCGCGCCGGCACTCGGCATGGCGATAGGGGCGAAATGCAGATTGCATTTGAGCCCAAACGGCTGATCCATGCAAGCCGGGGACACCACGAGCATCACGCGCACCTGCCAGCAGGCATCCGCGCACTCCTGCGCGAAGCGGCCCCGGTGGCCGCCGCCTCCATCACAAGACTTCCTCCATGTCGCAACAACCGCTTACCGATCTCACCTTCGAAAGTTTCGATCTGCATCCAGACTTGCTGTCGGGTCTGCACGCTTCCGGCTTCACGCGCTGCACGCCGATTCAGGCGCTGACCCTGCCGGTCGCATTGACCGGGCGTGATGTCGCCGGTCAGGCGCAGACCGGCACCGGCAAGACCGGCGCGTTTCTCGTCGCCGTGCTCAATCGCCTGCTCACGCGCCCCGCGCGAGCCGACCGCAAGCTCAGCGATCCGCGCGCGATCATCATCGCGCCGACACGCGAACTGGCGATCCAGATCGACAAGGACTTCCACAATATCGGCCGCAACACCGGTCTGCGCTCGGCGCTGATCTACGGTGGCGTTGATTACGACAAGCAGCGCGAGCTGCTCAAGGCCGGCTGCGATCTCATCATCGCCACGCCGGGTCGTCTGATCGACTATCTCAAGCAGCATGTGTTCTCGTTCAATGCGATCGAGGCGGTGGTGCTCGATGAGGCCGATCGCATGTTCGACCTCGGTTTCATCAAGGACATCCGCTTCCTGTTCCGGCGCATGCCGCCGCGCGAGGAGCGTCAGGGCCTTTTGTTCTCGGCCACGCTCTCGCTGCGCGTGCTCGAGCTCGCCTACGACCACATGAACGAGCCCGAGAAGCTCACCGTCGAGGCCGACAACGTCACCGCCGATCGTGTGCGTCAGGTGGTCTACTTTCCGGCCAAGGAAGAAAAACTGCCGCTGCTGGTGAACCTGCTGTCGCGCACTCAGGTGCAGCGCGGCATCGTCTTCGTCAACACCCGTCTCGCCGCCGAGAAGGTCTCGCATGCGCTCGAACGCCACGGCTTCGGCGTGGCCAGTCTGTCGGGCGATGTGCCGCAGGCCAAGCGCGAGCGCCTGCTCGCCAAGTTCAAGCGCGGCGAGATCGAGCTGCTGGTGGCGACCGATGTCGCCGCCCGTGGCCTGCACATCCCCGACGTCAGCCACGTATTCAACTACGATCTGCCGCAGGATGCCGAAGATTACGTGCATCGCATCGGTCGCACCGCGCGTCTGGGCGCCGAGGGTGATGCGGTGAGTTTCGCCTGTGACCTCTATGCGATGACCCTGCCCGACATCGAGGCCTACATCGAGCAGAAGATTCCGACCGCGGCGATCACGCCCGACCTGCTGCAGCCACCGCCGCCGCGCGAGCGCAAGCTGGTCTCGGCCACGGTCACCGCCGAGGACGAGGCCGCCGACGATGCACGCAACACGGCGGGTCCGCCGCCGAAATCGGGGCCGTCCTCGCGCGCGCGCGGAGCGCAAGGTGCGCGGGGCGGAGAGCGTCGTGAGCGCGGACGCACCGATGGTGCGCGCCGCGAACGCGGGCCGCGCCGCGATGGCGATGCGCAGGTGGCGAGCACGGCTGATGGCAAGGCCGCACCACACGCTGTCGCCGGCAATGGCGCAGCGCCGAACAGCGTGGATGGCGAGGCAGCGCGCAAGCGCCGCCGCCGCGGTGGTCGCGGGCGCAACAAGCATCGGGATGGCGAGGTTCAATCCGCTGCAGCGAACGCGCCCGACAGTCGCGTGCCGGGCAATGCCGGCGAGCGCAAGCCGCGTCGCGAGCATCCACGCACGATCGCCACTGCGGCTCCGACCGAAGTACCGGCGGCCGCTACCTTGCCGCGCCAAGGCTTCTTCCGTCGCATCATGCGCATGTTCACTTCGCGCTGAGTGCGACGCCTTTGCGTGGCGACCCGCCGAGGCGGGTCGCTGAACGATTCAACTGCGAGAATTTGCGCAGCCGAGGAAGCCCGGCTGCGCTCGGATCGCCGGCCGCCGACTGCGCGAGCGGCTCAGCCACACTTTGAATAACCGCAGTTGAGACAGGTTTCGCAACCGTCCATGACGATCACGGCGGACGTGTTGCACTTGTGGCAAAGCGAGGCACCAGCGGGAAATGCACTGCCGGATTCGGCGGACTTGCTCACCGAACCGGCCCCGGCCCCGGCGATCGAGCCATCGATGCCGCCATTGCTGGTCGCATCGGCCGTCAAGGCGCCTGCGTCAGACTTTTTTTTTGAGCGGGCCTCGTAGGCGGCGCGCTTCTCGGCGATGAGCTTCTTCTGATGCTCGTCCAGTTCCGGATCGTGCAGCAGGCCAATCATCTTCATGTGCTGCTCGATGACCGCACCGAGCTCGGCGACGATCGAGGGCATGTAGACCCCGCCGGCCTTGAAGTAGCCGCCGCGCGGATCGAACACGGCCTTGAGCTCCTCCACCAGGAAGGTGACGTCACCGCCCTTGCGGAACACTGCGGACATGATGCGCGTGAGCGCAACAATCCACTGGAAGTGCTCCATGTTCTTGGAGTTGATGAAGATCTCGAACGGCCGGCGCAGTTCGAATTCGGTCCCGGCATTGAGCACGATGTCGTTGATCGTCACGTACAGCGAATGCTCGAACAGCGGCGACTTGATCTTGTAGGTCGCGCCGATCAGTGTTTCCGGACGCTCGACCTTCTCGTGCATCTGGATGACTTCGGCCACGGCCGGGCTGTCCGTTACCGTCGCGGTGACAGCGGCAGGCGCTGCGGCCTCGTCGGGTTTGGCGACGGAATATCCTTTGATTTTCTTGGTGATCTTCATGATGTCCAACTCGGGGAACGATGCGGGCGTGCGTCGCGATCACGCCTGCGGGAAACTGTCTTGTCGGGCCGCGCGCGCCGGGCGGGCGGCATATCCCGGCCAACCTGGTGCGGTCGGCCGGGCGCATGCAGCATGCTTCAACGACGCCGCGCGGCTTTCTTCGTGGCCTTCTTCGCCGGCTTGCGCGCGACTTTCTTCACTGCCTTCTTGGCGGCCTTCTTCACTGGCTTGCGCGCGCCTTTCTTGGCCACTTTCTTTGCGACCTTCCTGGCGGCTTTCTTCACGGGCTTGCGTGCGGTCTTCTTTGCCACCTTCTTGACGGCTTTCTTCACCGCCTTCTTCGCTGCACTGGCCTTCTTGGCGGCTTTCTTGGCGACCTTCTTGGCCGCCTTCTTCACGGTCTTGGCCTTGGCCTTGACCTTGGCGACGGCCTTCTTGGCTTCCTTCTTCACGCCTTCGGCCGCCTTCTTCTCGGCGCTGCCGGCCTTGCTCACCATCTGCTTGGCCTTGGCCACCACGCCCTGCACGCGCCGGGCGGCCTGCTTGCGCGCGACGGCGGCCGTGTCGGCAACCTTGCGCGCGGTATTTTCCACTGCCTGGCGCGCATCGGTGGCGACGGTGCTGACCGTCGAAACCACGTTGCTTGCCGCTTCACTGAGTGCGCCGCCGAGTTGCGCCGCGCCTTCCTTCAGGTTGTCGAACGAACCGCCTTCACTGTGCATGATCAATGCCCCTCGTACGGTGACTTGATTGTGGATGGTCGGATTACTCGAGACTTGCGGAACGCAACGCCGTTGCCGGATTCGCGCGTGCTGGAAGCGGCATGTCAGAACTTGCCGTAATAGCCTTCCTTGAGCGCATCGAACAGATTGGCCGCGGTGTGCGTTTCGCCATCGTACTCGATCTCTTCATTGCCCTTGGCTTCCACCACCGAACCGTCTTCGAGCTCGAAGCGGTAGGTGGTGTTGGCAAGATCATGCTCCTTGACCAGCACTCCTTGGAAGGCCGCCGGGTTGAAGCGGAAGGTGGTGCAGCCTTTCAGGCCTTGCTGCCAGGCGTAGCGGTAGATGTCCTTGAAGTCTTCGTAGGGGTAGTCGGTGGGGACATTGGCGGTCTTGGAGATCGAGGAATCGACCCACAGCTGCGCGGCGGCCTGGATGTCGACGTGCTGGCGCGGCGAAATGTCGTCGGCAGCGACGAAATAGTCGGGCAGCTTCTCGCCGGGCTCGCTTGAAAACGGCATCGCCTTGCCGTTGATGAGCTCGCGGTAGGCGAGCAGTTCGTAGCTGTAGACCTCGACCTTTTCCTTGGACTTCTTGCCTTCGCGGATGACGTTGCGGCTGTAGTGGTGGGCAAAGCTCGGTTCGATGCCGTTGCTGGCATTGTTGGCCAGCGACAGCGAAATCGTGCCGGTCGGCGCGATCGAGGAATGGTGGGTGAAGCGCGCACCGACCTCGGCCAGCTCGGCAACCAGTTCGGGCGCGACTGCCGCCACGCGCTGCATGTAGCGGCTGTAGCGCGCATGCAGGATGCGACCGGGAATCATGTCGCCGATCTTCCAGCCGTCGGCGACCATTTCGGGGCGTTTGCGCAGCATTTCGCCGGTGACGGCAAATTCCTGCGCGAGCACCGGCGCCGGGCCCTTTTCCTTGCCCAGCGCGGCCGCGACTTCCCAACCTGCGAGCGCCATCTCACGGGCGACGTCCTCGGTGAACTGGCAGGCGTCGGCACTGCCGTAGGTCTTCTTGAGCATGGTCAGGGTGCTGCCCAGGCCGAGGAATCCCATGCCATGGCGGCGCTTGCCGAGAATCTCGCTGCGCTGCTGCTCGAGCGGCAGGCCATTGATCTCGACCACGTTGTCGAGCATGCGCGTGAACACGCGCACGACTTCCTTGTATTCCTCCCAGTCGAAGTGCGCCTTGGGACCGAAGGGGTCGCGCACGAAGGTGGTGAGGTTGACCGATCCGAGCAGGCAGGAACCGTACGGCGGCAGCGGCTGTTCGCCGCAAGGATTGGTCGCGCGGATGTTCTCGCACCACCAGTTGTTGTTCATCTCGTTGACGCGATCGATGAGGATGAAGCCCGGCTCGGCGTAGTCGTACGTCGACACCATGATCATGTCCCACAGGTGACGCGCGCGCACGTGGCCGTAGATCCTGCAGGCGACCAGGCCGTCCTCACGCGCCACGTAGTTGCGATGCGTCGGCCAATCGCGCCAGACCACGACCTTGGCGTCGGTGAGGTCGATCTCGTGCTGCTCCTTGACGTGGATCGGGAAGACCAGCGGCCAATCGCCGTCCTTCTCGACCGCATCCATGAACCCGTCGGTGATCAGGAGCGAGAGGTTGAATTGCCGCAGGCGGCCGTTTTCACGCTTGGCCTTGATGAACTCGCGCACATCCGGATGCGAGACATCGAAGGTTCCCATCTGCGCGCCGCGTCTGCCGCCTGCGGACGAAACGGTGAAGCACATCTTGTCGTAGATATCCATGAACGACAGCGGTCCCGAGGTGTAGGCGCCGGCGCCCGACACATAGGCGCCTCGCGGGCGCAGCGTCGAGAACTCGTAGCCGATGCCGCAGCCGGCCTTGAGCGTGAGGCCGGCCTCGTGCACCTTGCCGAGGATGTCGTCCATCGAGTCGTCGATCGTGCCCGAAACGGTGCAGTTGATCGTCGAGGTCTTGGGTTTGTGTTCCTGCGCGCCGGCATTGGAGGTGATGCGGCCGGCCGGGATCGCGCCACGGCGCAGCGCCCACAGGAAGCGCTCGTACCAGTAGCTCTTCTTTTCGGGTGTGGCCTCGACCTCGGCCAGCGCGCGGGCGATACGCTGGTAGCTGTGATCGATGTCCTGATCGACGGCCTCGCCTTGTTTGGATTTGAGGCGGTATTTCTTGTCCCAGATGTCCCAGGACGCCGGCTGCAAGGGAATCTGAACCGCGCCGCGCGCGAGCTGCTCAAGGCGAACCGTGCTCATGGATCTTGTTTTCTCCCCGAGTGCGGACAGTTCGGGCCTGCCCGCAGACAAACAAAGACGCATCGCCCTCTCCAAGGCGGACACGTCCCTTCCTTTTGGTCGGAGCACAAGCCCTTGTTGCGGTGAGAGCGAAAAAACACAAGATGTTGTGACCCGACGCCGAACAGTACGCTGAACGCACCAGCGAAGTAAAGCCCGTCCCGACATTGCGCCGCAGCAGCGCCGCGGTGCAAGCTGAACGAAATCAGGATCAGCGGCGGCGACGGCTGCGCGGGCATGCAATCTATGCGCTTGGCTGTGGTCACAGCAGCGGCTCGCCGGTCCGCAACCGGCATTCTTTCCATGCGAAATCCCGCGCCGGATGGCAACACGGCGCGCACTTTCGCCCCAAGCAACGGGTATCCCATGACCAGCCTCGCGCAACTCCGCCGTCCCGCACTGCTCACCCTGACCTTGGCCTTGGGCGCCGCCCTCGGCGCGATCTGGTCGGCAGGCGATAGCGGACGGGCAGTTGCCGCGGCTCCGCCGCCGGTGGTCGATGGCGCGATCCTGCCTTCGCTCGCACCGATGCTCGAGCGGGTGACGCCGGCGGTGGTCAACATCGCTTCCAAGACCCACGTCGCGGTGCGCAACCCGTATTTCGAAGACCCGATGTTCCGGCGCTTCTTCGGTATTCCCGACGGCCCGCGCGAGCGTGTGCAACAGTCGCTGGGCTCGGGCGTGATCGTCGATGCCGGCAAGGGCTATGTGCTCACCAACAACCACGTCGTCGATGGCGCCGACGACATCACGGTGACTCTCGCCGACAGTCGCTCGGTCAAGGCCAAGGTGCTGGGCACCGATCCCGATACCGATCTTGCGGTGCTGCAGATTCCCGTCGAGGGTCTGGTCGCGTTGCCGGTCGCCGACTCCTCGAAACTGCGGGTGGGCGATTTCGTCGCCGCGGTCGGCGAGCCCTTTGGTCTGGGCCAGACGGTGACTCACGGCATGATCTCGGCGCTGGGCCGCAGTGGCCTGCGCGGCAGCGGCTACCAGAACTTCATCCAGACCGATGCGCCGATCAATCCCGGCAATTCGGGCGGCCCGTTGGTCAATTTGCGCGGCGAACTGGTCGGCATCAACTCGATGATCTATTCGCCTTCGGGTGGCAATGTCGGAATCGGTTTCGCGATTCCCTCCAATCTCGCCGTCGAGGTGATGCGTCAGCTCGTCACCACGGGCAGCGTCAAGCGCGGCGTGCTCGGTGTCGAGGCACAGGATCTCACGCCCGAGCTCGCGCGCATGCTCGGCCTCAAGGAGGCGCGCGGCGCGGTGGTCACGCGCGTGCGCGCCAATTCACCTGCGGCCGGTGCCGGCCTGCGTGCGGGCGACGTGATCGTCTCGCTCGATGGCAAGACCGTGGCCAGTGCGCAGGATCTGCACAACGTCGAGGGTCTGACCGCGCCCGGCGCGAGCGTCGCCGTCGGCGTGCAACGCGAGGGCAGCCTGATCACGCTCAACACCGCGCTGCGCGCAGCCGAAGTCGCGGTGATCAAGGGCGCAACGCTCGATGCGCGCATGACCGGCGTCGATTTCACCGAAGTCTCCGACAGCCTGCGCAGGCAGGGCATCGGGGGTGTCGTCGTCAGCGCGATCGCGCAGGACAGTCGGGCTTGGCAATCGGGCTTGCGCAAGGGCGACGTGATCGTCGCCTTCAATCGGCGTGATCTTGCCGGCAGCGCGGACTTCCAGCGTCTGCTGTCAATGCGACCGCGCCAGATCATGCTGACCCTGTTGCGCGGCGACGAAGCGTTCTATCTGCTGTTGCAATGAGCTTGCGGCACGCGCCACATATCGGTTCCAAGGTGCGCAAAGTTCACAAGCGTCGTGCGCGTGCGTGCTATCGTCCCGCCTTGTCCTTTCGCTGTCGTGGTCGCTGCATGTCCGTTGTCGTGCGTTTGCTGCTGTGTCTGCTCGTTTTCTGCGCCACCGACGCGCTGGCCAAATCGGCGGCCGCACCTGCGGCGGCGCCTGCCGATGCCCTGATCTGGCGCGGTGACCACACCACCGGTCGCGCGATCATGGAAGACCTGGCCAAGGAATACGCCAAGGCCAGGCTCGGCAAGATCAGCCTGCAGCCATTCAGCACGGTGTCGGGCTTGGATGCCGTCAACAACGGCAGCGCCGACATTGCTGGCAGCGCGCGCGGCAAATACGCGCGGCGCGTCGAGGAAGCCAATCTCGAATTCGCGCCGATCGCGCTCGATGCCGCGGTGCTCATCACCCACCCGAAAAACCCGGTTGGCAGTCTCACGCTCAAGCAGGTGCACGACATCTATTTCGGCCGCATCACCAACTGGAAGGATCTGGGCGGCCCCGACAAGGAAATCAATCTCTACGGCATCGCCGCACCGCTCGACGGCGTGGAGTATTCGCTGCGCGAGTTGATCTACGGCAAGGGCGACCAGCCGGTTGCGGTGCCGCGTCTGTACATCAACACGGCCAAGCTCGAGGAAGCGATCACGCTCGATCCCGCCGGACTGGGCCTGTCGACGCTGGCCAACAGCTTTGCCAACAAGGGTGTCAAGGCGCTGGCGATCGATGGCGTGCAGGCTTCGGTGCGCAGCGTCACCGACGGCAGTTATCCGCTCTACATCACGCTCTACACCGTCAATCGCGCCGATTCGCCCAAGCAGGCGGCGATCGACAAGTATCGTGCGTTCCTCGCGACGCCGGCTGCGCACGACATCTTCCGCCGTCATCAGCTCATTCCCTACGCTGACGCAGCGGCGCTGCTCGCCAACAACGACGAACGCATCCGCCGGATCGACGAGCAAGTCGGTCGCGTCGCCGTCACCACGGCGGTTGCTGCGAGCGGCCCGGCCACGGCAGCGCCCGCGCCAAGATCGGCACCGCATGCAACCCTGTCGGCGGCCACCGCGGTGGCGCCGACCTCGGCGACCGCCGAGGCCGCGCGCGCCAATCTCGCGCGGGCCGAGGCCAAGAAGCAAGCCGAGACCGAAGCAAAGGCCGCAAAGGCGGCGGCCAAGTCCGGCAAGAGCGGCAACTGAGGCGGGCAGGCCATGCGCATCCTCGCGGTCAGCTTCGACCTCGACGATACGCTGTGGCCGATCGCGCCGGTGATCGACAGCGCCGATCGCGCGCTCGACGACTGGCTGCATGCCTGCCACCCCGCCGTCGCGCGGGCCTGGCCGATTCCGGCGCTGCGCGCGCTGCGTGAGCGCGTTGCGCAGGAGCACCCGCAGCTTTCGCACGATTACACCGCGCAGCGCATGCTCACGCTCGAACGCGCGTTCGCGCACTGCGGCATCGGCGATGCGCATGTGGCTGACGCCTTCGAGGTCTACTTCGATGCACGCAATCGCGTGACGTGCTTCGAAGATGCGTTGCCAACCTTGTGCGCGCTCGCCGCGCGGCTGCCGCTGGCGAGCATTTCCAACGGCAATGCCGACCTCGACCGCATTGGCTTGCGCGAACATTTCCGCGCCTGCGTCAGTGCGCGCGAATGCGGCGTGAGCAAGCCCGACGTGGCGATCTTCCACCTTGCCTGCTCGGCGCTTGAACTTGAACCCGCGGTGATCCTGCACGTGGGCGATGACCCGCTGCTCGATGTCGCCGGTGCCCATGCCGCGGGCATGCGCACCGCCTGGCTCAATCGCAGCGGCAAGGCCTGGCCCGTCGAGGCGGTGCCCGATGGCGTGCGTCCCGATCTGGAGTTGCGCGATCTGGGTCAACTCGCGCCGTGGCTGGCGGAAAAAATCTGATCCGACGTGCAGCTGCGACCACGCGGTGCTTTCATCGGCATGCCCAAACGCCTTACAGTCCTGTGCTCATGATCGAGCAGGATCGTACAGGCGCGATCGCAGGCTGTCGGATGCATTCGCACGCCCTTCGGCCGTTGAGAGCACCAGGGATGACGGCTCATTCATCCGCAACAGATTGCTGCTGACAGGAGCACGCGATGGATTCATGGTTGACCGTCACCGATGGCCAGGTCGCGACGCCGCTGATCGTGGTCGATCGCGAGCGTTTCGCCGCGACCGTCGATGCGCTCGGCGCGCCCGTGCGGCGCTGGTGCGAGTCCAATGGATTTGCCGGTGACAGCGGCCGCTGGCTGGCCTTGCCTGATGGCGAAGGCGGCAACGCCGCGATCCTCGTCGGCAGCCGCAGTGACGCGGGTCCGTATGCTCTGGCCTGGTTGCCACTGACCCTGCCGGCTGGCAACTATCGGCTTGATTCGCGTGGCCTCGCGCTCGATGCAGCTGATTGCGCGCTCGGCTGGGCCCTGGGTGCATACCAGTTCACGCGCTACCGCAAGCCCGCGCGTGCGGCAGCGCGGCTGCTCGTCGATACCCCGATTGCGCAGGCAACCAAGCCGCTGGCGCAAGCCGCGTATCTGGTGCGCGATCTCGTCAACACGCCGACCGAAGACCTTGGCCCCGAGCAACTGGCGACCTGCGTGCGCGAGCTCGCCGCAGCGCATTCGGCGCAGGTTTGCGAATGGGTGGGCGATGAACTGCTCGCCGCCAATTTCCCGACCATTCACGCCGTCGGCCGCGCCAGTCATCGCGCACCGCGACTGGTCCAGCTCACGCACGGTCCGGCCGGTGCGCCGCATCTGATCCTGATCGGCAAAGGGGTCTGCTTCGACAGCGGGGGCCTCGACATCAAGACTGCCGATGGCATGCGCTGGATGAAGAAGGACATGGGCGGCGCGGCGCATGCGATCGCGCTGGCCCAGCTCGTGCTCACGCTGCGCTTGCCGGTGCGACTGACCCTGCTGGTGCCAGCGGTCGAAAATTCGATCGCCGGCAATGCGCTGCGACCGGGTGAAGTGGTGGTGACGCGCTCGGGCTTGAGCGTGGAGATCGACAATACCGATGCCGAGGGCCGCTTGATCCTGTGCGATGCGCTCGCCTATGCCGCCGAGCACAAGCCCGACCTGATCCTCGATTTCGCCACCCTCACCGGTGCCGCGCGCGTGGCACTCGGACCTGATCTGCCGGCGCTGTTTGCCAATCGGGACGACATCGCCGAACAACTCGTGGCGGCATCGTTCGCAGCCCACGATCCCTTGTGGCGACTGCCGCTGTGGCGCCCGTATCTGCCGATGCTCGAATCGCATGTGGCCGATCTCGCCAACGCGGGCGCTTCGCGCCACGCCGGTGCAATCACCGCGGCCCTGTATCTCGAGCGCTTCGTGCCCGAAGCGCAGCCGTGGGCGCATCTGGATGTCTACGCCTGGAACGATGCAGCCAAACCGGGCCGTCCACGCGGCGGCGAGGCGCAGGGTTTGCGCGCGTATCTGCGGTTCCTGGAGCAGCGCTATGCCTGAGCCGCAGGCGCGAACTTTTTTCACAGACTCGCGTGCGCGTGAACCGTTGGCAGGCTGCTGAAAACCCTTTTCAGCAGCTTGATAGCGCAATGCGGTGATGCACTGCACGCGAATCGATCACGCAAGGGATTGATTCGTCGGAGACGAGTCCGGGCATGTACCGGGCTCGGCGAGTTGAAGAAGTTCAGGATGGACTTTTTCAGCACCCTGTTAGTATCCGATTACCGCTGCGGAAGGATTCGGAACCCCCTGCCACGACCCCGGGGCACGGTCGGCATTGCGCGCGCGTGATCCGCTCACCATTCGGGTCGGTTTCTTGCAGGAAGACCGAGGTCAATCCCGTGTCAATCCACTCCAGCCTGTTTCCCGCGCGCCGCGCTCTGGCGCTTGGCCTCGCCACTGCGCTCGCCGGCAGCGCCACGCTCGCCGTCACCGCTCCAACCCATCCTGCGGCGACGCAGGTGGTCAGCCATTGTCTCGACGATGGCAGCGCGGGCAGCTTGCGCAGCGCGATCGCCGCGGCCGCCAACGGCGACCTCATCGATCTGAGCGCGCTGACCTGCAGCACGATCAGTCTGGCGCAGGGTCAGCTCGTGTCCAACGTCAACAGCCTCACCCTGCGCGGCCCGGCCACGCCCTTGACGATCGATGCACACGGCGCCAGCGGCATGTTTGCGCATTACGGCAGCGACACGCTGCGCTTCGAGCACCTCAGTCTCGTCAATGGCACGTACGCCGGCGGTGGCGCCTGTGTGTTCTCGCAAGGCAACGTGGAACTCGATCACGTCACGGTGAGCGGCTGCAGCGCCGCGGAAAGTGCGGGCGGCGGCGTGCTGGCTCTCAAGAATCTGACGCTCGAGTCGAGCACCCTGTCGGGCAATTCGGCCCTGGTCGGCGGCGCTGCCGCGGCCAATGGCGCAATCCTCGTGCGCAACAGCACGATCTCGGGCAACAGCGCCGAGGCCATTGGCGGCGGACTCTATTCGGGTGGACACGCACAGGCAGGCGCGAGCGTGACGATCCAGAACAGCACGATCAGCGGCAACGAGGCGGGCGCCGCGGGTGGTGGTCTCTACCTCGGCTATGACGCGGCCTTGTCGATCGGCAGCACGATCATTGCCAGCAATGTCGCGCCCGCAGGCTATGGTGCTGACATCGGCAGTGCTGACGCGATCTCGATCGCGGGCAGTCACAACATCATCCTCGATTCGACCCTGACGGTACCGGGCGATACCATCGCGCTCGATCCGTTGCTGCAGCCGCTGGCCGACAATGGCGGCCCCACGCGCACGCACGCGATGGCGATGGACAGCCCGGCGTTCGATGCCGGCAGCAATATCGGCAGCTTCGAATTCGATCAGCGCGGCACGGGATTTGCGCGCAGCGTCGGCGTCACTACCGACATCGGCGCCTTCGAATTCCAGGACGTTCCGGACGACACGATCTTCGACAACGGCTTCGAATCCTGAGCATTGCATCGACGCGCCGCCCATGCGCGGGCGGCACGTCGCGCTGTGATTTCAGTCGACGACGGACGGCGGGGTCGCAGCGTGCGGCAGCACCTGAGCGGCGAGCTTGTGATCGGCGCGCAGCAGGTCGATCTCGTCGGCGAGGATGTGCGCGGCCTCGTCGAGGATCACGTCGCGCCGCGCCTTGGCCTGTTTCTCGCGCGCGATTTCGCCGCTCACGCCACGCTCATCGGGCGTAAGTCCGTCGTCGCTGCCGAGGCTTGAATCCTCATCCGAATCGGTCGCCGTGGCTGCGGGCGTGCCGGCCGCCTGCACTGCCGCAGGTTTGTCCGCATCCTTGCCGGGCTTCGCCTCGGCAGCAGGGTTCGCGGGCGTCTGCGCACGCACAATTCCCGCCGACTCGTGGATCTTCTGCACCGACTGCGCGGCGGGATCGGCGGCAGGTACGGCCGAGCCGGCGGCATCGGCCGCATCGGCGCGCGCATTCTCGCTGTCACGCGCCTTGCGCTTGGCTTCCTGCTCGTCGCGCTGCTTGCGGCGCTCGACCTCGTTGAGCGAGATCGTCTTTTCCGCGCGCAGCTTGCGTGCATCGGTGAGGTCGGCCTCGAAGTTCTGCCATGGCACGGCATGCGCGATGCGCGCGTCGTGACGCTGGATCAGCATCGGCACGATGGTCTTGAGGTTGCCGACCGGCGCGTACTTGGCCGGCGCGATCGAAGTCCACGGCAGCGCGTTGTCGTAGCTCGACTCGCCGAACTCCTTGGCATCGACGGTGAGCGGGAAGCTGACGTCGGGGGTGACGCCGCGCAACTGGGTCGAGCCGCCGTTGATGCGGAAGAACTGCGCGATCGTCATCTTGACCTCGCCGAATGTCGGTTTCTCGTTGCGCGCGACATCGTCGAGATCGACCAGATTCTGCACCGTGCCCTTGCCGAAGGTCGGCTCGCCGATGATCACGCCGCGGCCGTAATCCTGAATTGCCGCGGCGAAGATTTCCGAAGCTGAGGCCGAGCCGCGATTGACCAGCACCGCAAGCGGACCGTCCCAGGCCATGCCGGCTTTCTCATCGCTGTTTTCCTCGACCTGGCCGCTCGCATTGCGCACCTGCACCACCGGGCCCTTGTCGATGAACAGACCGGTGAGATCGGTGGCTTCCGCCAGCGAGCCGCCGCCGTTGTTGCGCAGATCGACGATCACGCCATCGACCTTGTCGGCCTTGAGCTCGCCGAGCAGTTTCTCGACGTCGCGCGTGGCGCTCTTGTAGTTCTTGTCGCCGCGCCGGCGCGCATCGAAATCCTGATAGAAGGTCGGCAGCGAAATAACGCCGATGCGCCGCACCTGCGCGCCCTCCTTGACCTCGATCACCGACTTCTTGGCCGCCTGCTCCTCGATGCTGACCTTCTTGCGCACCAGCGCGAGCGTGAAGTGCTTGCCATCGGGACCGGCATCGGCAGGCAGGATTTCCAGTCGCACCGTGGTGTCCTTGGTGCCGCGAATCTTCTCGACCACGTCATCGAGCCGCCAGCCGATCACATCGAGAATCTGTCCGCTCTCGCCTTGACCGACGCCGACGATGCGATCGCCGACCTTGAGCTTGCCCGACAGCGAGGCCGGTCCGCCGGGCACGATCTCGCGGATCGCGGTGTAGTCGTCCTCGCGCTGCAGCACCGCGCCGATGCCCTCGAGCGAGAGCTTCATCGCGATGTCGAAGTTCTGCGAGGCGCGCGGGCCGAGGTAATTGGTATGCGGCTCGATCGACGAGGCGTAGGCATTCATGAAGGTCTGGAACACGTCCTCGCCATTGAGCTGGCGCACGCGGTCCAGATAATTCGCGTAACGCTTGTCGAGCGTCTCGCGGATGTCCTTGTCGGCCTTGCCGGCGAGTTTGAGACGCAGCCAGTCGTTCTTGATGCGCTTGCGCCAGAGGTCGTCGAGCTCGGCTGCATCCTTGGGCCATGCGGCCTTTTCGCGGTCGTAGTCGTAGCTCTCCTGCTTGCTGAAGTCGAAGCCCTTGGCCAGCAGCGCGCGTGCATGGGCGATGCGATCGGCGACGCGTTGCTCGTAGACGTTGAAGATCGCGTAGGGCGCGGACAGATCCTGATCGTAGATCGCGTCGTCGAGTTTGTCCTTCCAGACATCGAACTTGCTGATGTCGGCCTGGGTGAAGAACAGCTTGTCGCCATCGAGCGCATCGAGATAGCGCTTGTAGATCTTCTCCGACATCGCATCGTCGAGCGGCATCGGTTCGTAATGGAAATGGGTGAGGAAGCGCGTCGCCCAGATCGCCGCCTCGGCCTGGGTCGGCGTGGGCTTGAGCACCGGCGCCAGCGCGGGCGTATCGCCGGGCTTGGCGACGGCAACGCTCGCGAACGCGAGGGCGAACGCGACGATGAGAAACTTCCGCATTGCTTGCTCCAAAAGACTGCACGGGACGCCCGACGGCGCCTCCGGATGATTCACGGGATTCGCGCCGAATCGTCGACGCGCACCAGACCAGCGACATGATACGTGTTGCGCAGCCACAAAGCGCCGGCCTTGGCACGAGGTTTGCGGGCGAGTGCGTGACAATTCAAGCCGCTCCGGTGGTTGGTTGCGGGACGGCTTGGACAGCGCGCATGGCGCAATCGTTCCGCAGCGACTCAGGCGCTGCGGGCGCGATCGGCCGTGTCTCCGGGCAGACTCGCGTCGGCTCCGCGTGGCAGCAGATCGAATTGGCGCACGAGTTCTGAAAGCAGGGTGTCGGCGACCTGATCGACGCTGCCCGGTCCGCCCAGATCCATGAGCTGCGTCACCGCAAGTCCTTGAAAACCACAAGGATTGATGCGATGGAACGGCTCCAGATCCATGCCCACGTTGAAGGCGAGGCCGTGATAGCTGCAGCCGCGCCGCACGCGCAGGCCGAGCGCGGCGATCTTGGCCTCGCCGACGTAGACGCCCGGCGCGCCGACGCGGCGTTGGGCGAGGATGTTCCATTCGCCGAGCGTGTCGATCACTGCCTGCTCGATGCGCTCGACCAGCTCGCGCACGCCCAGTTTCATGCGGCGCAGATCCAGCAGCGGATAGGCGACGATCTGGCCCGGGCCGTGATAGGTGACCTGGCCGCCGCGGTCGACCGGCAGCACCGGGATTTCGCCTGGCAGCAGCACGTGTTCCCACTTGCCGGCCTGACCGAGCGTGAACACCGGTTCGTGCTCGAGCAACCACAGCTCGTCAGGCGTGTCCGCGCCGCGCGCGTTGGTGAAGGCCTGCATCGCGCGCCAAACCGGTTCATAGGGCTGGCGCCCGAGACGGCGCACGAGGATGGGACGTGACATTGTACCGGCGTGTCGGCGGCAAACAGGCCATTGTGCCAACTTCATCGTCAAATTGCCGCTTTTTCGCCCGGTTTGCGCTGCTAGACTGGCACTGTCCATTCATCGAGGAATGACGATGCGAACCTTGCGGATGTGTCTGGTCGTGGCCCTGGCGGGCCTGGCAAACCCGGTGCAAGCCACCAAGGTGCCGATCGATGGCGGGGAGGCAGTCGCTGTCCGGACCGAGCAGCAGAACCGGCAGCGCGAGCGCCTGCAGGTGCTTCGCAGTGATTCTTCGCCGCGCGTGCAGGTACTCGCGGGCGATATCTGGCTCGACAGCGAGGATCCGGCAACGCGCCTGCTGCCCAAGCCCAAGGAGGTCATGGCGCGCGCCGTGCAGCTCGCGCCCGACGATGCCTTTGTGCAGTGGTTCGCGGCCGATCATGGCAGCTATACCAGCAGCCAGTGCGGGCCGACGACGTGGCCGGAAACCGAAGTGGCCAATCTCACGCGGCTGGAGGCCGACAATGCCGCGGCCTGGCAGTACGCGGTCGCCTTGGCCGTGGCCAAGGGCGATGCGACCGGAATCGACACCGCGCTGGCGCAGATGGCCGCCGCCCGGCGTGCCGATGATCATCAGGGCGAACTCGTGCGCGCATGGGCCAAGCTCCATGCACAACATCCGGACTGGCAGAAATCGGAATACTTCGTCGCTGACGCGGAAGACGATACGCCCAGGATCGAGCCCTCCCTACGCGCCGCATTGCTCGACGCGGCCCGCTACGGGAGCGCGGTCGATGATGCCCTCGAGGGCGCGTGCAAGCCCGATGCCAGCAGCGACACGGCCTGGCAGCGACTGGGCTGGTGCGTGCGCGCCGGCGAGCTCCTGGCCGGCAAGGGCAGCAGCTTCAACCTGCGCGAGACCGGGATGAAGATGCTCGCTGCGGCAGGCGCCACGAATACCGATCTCGCCGATGCGCGACGCGAGCTGCAGTGGCTGAGCGAAAACGCCGCCACACCGCAGCGCAACTACCAGCTGCTTGCTGACGGGGACGAGGGACTGAGCGCGGACTGGCGCGATGCCAAGGGCGATATCGCCGCCACGCAGCATCGCCTCGCGCGCCTGAGCCTGCCCTTGACGCCGCCGGCTGGCTGGGTGTCGGCCACTGAGCGCGCGCAAGACGAAAACACGCGGGCGATGGATGCCATGACGTCCTACATGAACGAGGTCATCGCCGACCTGCAGGCCAGCAGCGACCTGCATGAACGTGCCATGGGCCTGTTCGCAAAACGCAGCTTCGGTCAGTGGTTCTCCGGCGCCGATGATGCAGATGACAAATCCGCCGCGCCCGCGCCCGACACCGCACTCGCCGATCTGGCCGCTGCACATCCTGACGATGCCTTCGTGCAAAGGCTTGCGCTTGATGACAGCGCTGCGCGCGAGGAAGCGACCAAGCGCCTGCAGGGCCTGGAGCCCGACAATGCCTTTGTCTGGCTGCTGGATGCCGGCAACGCCGGTCCGGCGGGCGAGGCCTTGCACAAGGCTGCCGCGGCACGCCGTTACGACGACGGCAGCATGAGCGCGATCAAGTTGCTCCATGCCGCCTTCCTGCGCCATCCGGCGCCTGCCGGCATGCGTGAGATGGCGGCGCACGACGAGGCTTTCGACGTCGGGGTCGATTTCGACAAGGTCTTCGCGTTTGCCAATGCCGCCTCGCTCGCCATGACCAGCAACGCGCTCGCGCCCGCCCGCGTGTTGGCGGGCTCTTGCAGCAAGAATGCCGTCGCCGGCGCTGCGAGCTTGCGCACCGATTGCATCGAGGTCGCGCGCTTGCTGCTGCGCGACGGTGCTTCCTTGCTCACAAGCAGTGTCGGCGCGCAGGTTCTGCTTGGTCTGGCTGCGCTCGAAGGTGCCGAGCGCGAGCAAGCGCGGCGCATCGCCTGGTGGCGGGAGCAGGGCGCGCTGTCGGCTATCGGCAGCATGGCCTACGTCAATGATTACCTGGACAAGGGCGAGATGGCCGCGATCCGTGCTGCGGCGACACGCGCCGGCAAGGCCGAGCCGCCCGCGGACTGGCAACCCAAGGCCTGGGCCACGCGCAATCCAGTGCATTGATCGGGTCCGCGCGGGTTCGGCAGTCCGGTGCAGGGATCGCGTTCCAGCGTCCTGCCGCCGCGCTGCATGGACGCATTGCTCGTCCGTCGAGCGAGCCGGCAATCGACGGGCGCGGCAACTCGCGTCGCGGCTCCGCGGTCGTGGTGATTCACAAGGTCCAGCGGATTTCCGGGTGCGCGCGCAGCGCCGCGTGCACCTCGTCGTATTTCTCGCGCGTGGGGCACATGAAGCTCGCGGTGACGGAGACGTAATTACCTTCGCGCGAAGGTCGCACGCGCACCGCTTCGGCGAGCACGCTCAGACCCGCCTCGGTGATGATGCGCAGAACCTCGTTCTCGAGCTCGGCGCGTGCGCTGCCGAGCGCGGTGATTTCAAACACGCCCGGAAACTGGAAACCTTGTTGCGGGTTCTGCGGGGTGATGTCGCCGAGGTCCTTCATGTCTGCTCCGGATTGCGCCGTTGTCTGCGGTCCGTTGATATGGAGGCGCTTCACGCCGATCAAAAGCTCACTGCGACTTGGCCGCCTCGGTCGAGACCTTGCCTTGCGCATCGCCCTTGAACCACATCACGGCGCCATCGCTCATGCGCTTGAAGAAACCGCCTTCGGCGCCATCGGCGAGTGCGATCAAGGGACGCTCGAGCAGGGACTTGCCATCGAGCGTCACGTGCAGGCTGCCGACCTGCTGGCCCTTGGCGATCGGCGCAACCAGTCGCGATGGCATTTCCAGATTGGCCTTGAGCTCGCCATAGCGACCGCGCGGGAAGGTCACCAGCACATCCTCGGCCACGCCCAGCGGCAGCGTGTCGCTCGCACCTTTCCACAGTTCGGGAGACAGCAGTGACGCGTTTGCCGCGAAGAGCCTGTGCGTCTCGTAGAAGCGGAAACCGTAATTGAGCAGAGCCTGATTGTCGTCGGCGCGCGCCTTTTCGCTGGGCGCGCCCATCACCACTGCGATCAGGCGCTGGTCACCGCGCCTGGCCGAGGTGGCGAGGCAGTAGCCGGCTTCGGAGGTGTGGCCGGTCTTGATGCCATCGACGCTGTCATCGCGCCACAGCAGGGTGTTGCGATTGTGCTGCTTGATGCCGTTCCACTCGAATTCCTTGACCGCGTAGACCTTGTATTCGTCGGGATAGTCGTGGATCAGCGCGCGCGACATCAGGGCCACGTCATGCGCGGTGGTGTAGTGCTCGGGATTGGGCAGACCGCTGGCATCGACGAAGTGCGTGCCGCTCATGCCCAGTCGCTGCGCATACTGGTTCATGAGCTGGGCGAAGGTGCCCTCGGAGCCCGCGGTGTATTCGGCCAGCGCGATCGCGGCGTCATTGCCCGACTGGATGATCATGCCGTAGAGCAGATCCTTGAGCGGCACCTGGCTGCCCAGTTGCAGGAAACTGGTCGAGCCGTCGGTACCGGCGCCGCCCGAGCGCCAGGCCTTTTCGCTGATCGTGACCTTGTCGTCGAGTTTGATCTTGCCCTGCGCCAGTTCGGCCGAGACCACGTAGGAGGTCATCACCTTGGTGATCGAGGCCGGTGCGACGCGCTGATCCATGTTCGATTGCGCGAGTACCTGACCGCTGGCGTAGTCCATCAAAAGCCAGGCCTTGGCATCGATCGCGGGCGGTGGCGGAATCGGCCCCGTGCCCGGCGCGGCATTGGCAGCGGGCACCGGCTTGGGCACGGCCTGCGGGCGCGGCAGGTTGTCCTGCGCGTTGCCGACGGCAACGGTTTTCTCGGTGGCGCTGCTGGCACTGCCGGCAATGACGCCGGTGGCGATCACCGGCGCGATTGCAGCGGCAGGTTTGCTGACCGGTTTGGCTGCGCTTGCAGGTTTGGCGCTGCGTTTGGCTTTGACCGCTGCGGGTTTGCCATGGTGGGGTGTGGCAGCCGGCACGCTGGTGCAGATGAAGGCGCAAGCGGCGGCAAGAACGAAGACGGACAGCTTCATGCGTGGAGGCTTCACAACGTCGAGCAAAGGATGATTGTCGCAGAGCAAGCCGCGCAAGACACGTTGTTTTCAGCCATTTTCGCCCTGCGGTCGGCGGGTGTTCATGCGTTCAGTTCTCGATCGCGACGCGCGGCGTGCCCAGGCCCAGACGCTCGATGCGCCGGCTCATGGCGTCGGCCGCCGCCGCATCGGCGAGCGGGCCAAGGCGCACGCGATGGATGCTGCGGCCCTCGACTGTGGCCGTCGCGATCGAAACATCGGCAAGACCAGCGCGCTGCGCCTGCGCCAGGGAACGCTCGGCATTGGCGCGCTCGCCGAAGGCGCCCAGTTGCAGGTAGATGCGCGCGTGGCCGATCGCGGAGGACTTGCTGTCGAGAGCGGCCGCGGCACCGATCGCTGGGGGCTTGGCAGAGCCGACCGGCTTCTCATTCGCTGGCGATGCGCTTGCAGTCGTGCTGCCGGCATCACCGCTTTGGCTCGGATCGATCGCGCGCACTTCGACCACGCCAGTCCCCTTGGGCCACACGCCGATCTTCACCGCAGCGGCATAGGACAGATCGATCAGGCGGTTGTCGTGGAAGGGGCCGCGATCGTTCACGCGCACGATCACGCTCTTGCCGTTGTCGAGATTGGTCACGCGCGCATAACTGGGCAACGGCAGGGTCTTGTGCGCGGCGCTGAACGCATACATGTCGTACTTCTCGAACGAGGAAGTGAGATAGCCGTGGAACTTGTTGCCATACCACGAGGCGATGCCGCGTTCGACATAGCCGCGTGCATCGTTCATCACGCGATAGCTCTTGCCGAGCACTTCGTAGCGTTCCTTGTTGCCGTAACGCGAGCGTGGCTCGGCCCTGGGCACCGGCTCGGGAATCTTCGACACGTCGATCGCCGGGCCGTCGGGGCCACCATCGCCCGCCTTGCGGTAACGCTGCGACTGCGGCCGCGAGACGTCATCGTCGATGCCGCTCGTTCCCGCAGACTGTCTCGGCGTCGATTCGGCGCGGCGCGGCGCGCGGCTCGCGCAGGCGGTCAGCAAGGCGCACAGCAACAGCGCCAGCAGGCGCGCGAGCATCACGGCGCAGCGGCTCCTGCCGCGATTTCCTGCGCGAGCTGGAATACCGCCATCGCGTAGAGCGGGCTCTTGTTGTAGCGCGTGATCGCGCGGAAATTGCCGAACACGAGCCAGTACTCGACACCCTTGTCGCCTTCGAGCGTGAGCAGGGTCGAGGGTGTGGCCGCATCGACATGCTCGATCGGCGCATAACCCCAGGCTTCCATCTGCTGCAGCGGGTACACCGGGTTCAGCCCCGGATCGGCGAGCGGTTTGGCATCGGCTGCCGGCTGCGCGCGCACCGCCACCGGGCCGTCCTTGCTCCAGCCGTGTTCGACGAAATAGTTGGCGATGCTCGCGCTGATGTCGGGCAGCGAAGCCCACAGATCGATGCGGCCATCGCCGTCCTCGTCGCGCGCCCACTTCGCGATGCTGGTCGGCATGAACTGGCCCCAGCCCATTGCACCGGCATAGGAGCCGCGCAGCTCGTCGATCGGAAACGCCAGATGCGCATCGCCGAGCAGGAACAGTTGCTTGAGTTCGCCACGGAAAAACCTCTCGCGCGGCGGATAGTGAAACGCGAGCGTGGTCAGGGCATCGAGCACGCGGTACTTGCCGGTGATCTTGCCGTAGCCGGTCTCCACGCCCATGATCGCCACGATGATCTCGGCGGGCACGCCGTATTGCGTGGCGATGCGATCGATCAGCTCGCGGTTGTCACGATAGAACGCGATGCCGTCATCGATGCGCTTCTGCGTGATGAAGATCGGCCGATACTGGGCCCAGGTTTTCGTCGCCTCGGCAGGCCGCGCGATCGCATCGAGGATTGACTGCTGCAGCTTGGCCTTGGCCAGCGTCTGCAACACGGCATCGGCGGCAGGGCCGCCATCGCGTTCGACCTCGGCAGCGAAATCGCGTTCGGCCTGACTGGCCGGCGGCGGTGGAGTGGGCGCGCGTGCGACAGCGGTGGCAGCGCACACGGCGAGAACG
Source organism: Lysobacterales bacterium (assembly GCA_002632325.1). Classification (GTDB taxonomy): domain Bacteria; phylum Pseudomonadota; class Gammaproteobacteria; order Xanthomonadales; family Rhodanobacteraceae; genus Dokdonella_A. The sequence goes on from NSJK01000008.1 coordinate 41,276, forward strand.
GCGGCGCACGCGGCGCGAAGGATCAACGACATCGCCGTACTTTAGCAGGATGCTCGTGCGATCCGTCGGCGCAGCGCGCGGCCCGCCGACGCGGCAAGCACCGGATCGTTCAGAGCAAGACCCGGCGCATGTCGGCGAGCACCTGGCCCAGGTACGCGGTGAAGCGCGCCGCGGCGGCACCATCGATCACGCGATGGTCATAGCTGAGCGACAGCGGCAGCAGCAGGCGCGGCTGGAAGGCCTTGCCGTCCCATACCGGCTGGATCGAGGACTTGGATACGCCGAGGATCGCCACTTCGGGTGCGTTGACGATCGGCGTGAACGCGGTGCCGCCGATGCCGCCGAGCGAGGAAATCGAAAAACAGCCACCCTGCATGTCGGCGGGGCCGAGCTTGCCTTCGCGCGCCTTCTTCGCCAGTTCGCCCGATTCCTGCGCGATCTCGATCACGCCCTTCTTGTCCGCGTCCTTGAGCACCGGCACGACCAGGCCATTGGGCGTGTCGGCAGCAAAGCCGACGTGGAAATACTGCTTGAGCGTGAGGTTCTCGCCGCTGGCATCGAGCGAGGCATTGAAATCGGGGAACTTCTTCAGCGCCGCGACCACGGCCTTGACGAGGAAGGCGAGCATCGTGAGTTTGACGCCGGCCTTCTCGCTTTCCTTGTTGAGCTGCACGCGCAGGGCTTCCAATTCGGTGATGTCGGCATTGTCGAACTGGGTGACGTGCGGAATCATCGCCCAGTTGCGCGCGAGATTGGCGCCCGAGATCTTCTTGATGCGCGCCAGCGCCTTGGTTTCGACCGGGCCGAACTTGGCGAAATCGACTACCGGCCAGGGCAGCAGGTTGAGACCACCGCCGCCGCCAGCAGCGCGCGCCGCACCACCGCCCGCGAGCGCGGCCTTGACGAAGTTCTGCACGTCTTCCTTGCTGATGCGACCCTTGCGTTCGCTGCCCTTGACCTGGGTGAGGTCCACGCCGAGTTCACGCGCAAAGCGGCGCACCACGGGGCTCGCGTAGGGCACCTGATCGGGCATCAGTGCGCTGGCGTCGAAGGCGACCGGCGGCGTGCGCGTGGGCGAAGCCACCTCGACAACCGGCGCAGGTGCGGGCGCGCTTGGCGCGGCCACTGCGGGAGTCGGTGCGGGCGCCGCCACCACCGCCGGCGCGGCGGCGGCAGCCGGCTTGGGCGTAGCCGCGGGGGCGGCCGCAGCGCCACTGGTTTCGATGATCGCAACGACGTGACCGGTCGAGACTTCATCGCCGAGCTTGACCGCCAGCGACTGCACCACGCCAGCCACCGTCGCGGGCACTTCCATCGTCGCCTTGTCCGATTCGAGCGTGACCAGGCCCTGATCCTTGGCCACCGTGTCGCCGACCTTGACCAGCACCTCGATCACCGGGACGTTGCCGTGACTGCCGATGTCGGGAACCTTGATTTCTTGCGTGGCCATCAGGCGACTCCGGTTGCGAGGTGTTTCGGGCGGGGCGAGCGGCTGATTTTGTCACGTCGGGGTGGCGCGAGGCCAATCGGGCGTCAATCGCCGCCCCATGACCAACAGCCGGCGCTGGTGCGATCGACGCCTGCTATCTTGAACATTCCGCTTCTTGGGGAAATCGCCATGCGCAGCCTGCTTTGTGTCCTTGGACTTGCCATTGCCACCACGGTGAGTGCCGCCGAGTCGCCCGCGCCGCGTCTGCTCGCGGTGACCGCCGCGCGATTGATCGCGCCCGAGCAGGGCAAGGTGATCGAGCATCCGCTGGTGTTGATCAAGGACGATCGCATCGTCGAGGTGCGCAGCGGCGGCGCGGTTCCTGCCGAATACATCAACCGGAGCGACCTCGGCGACGCCACGTTGTTGCCGGGCCTCATCGATGTGCACGTGCATCTGGACTACGGCCCGGACTTTTCCACCGGCAACTACTACAAGGACATCCTCACGCTCGGCCCGATCGACCTCGCCGTGATCGCACCGAACTCGGCGCGGCGCACGCTCGAGGCCGGCTTCACCACGGTGCGCAATCTCGGTTCCAATGCCTACATCGACATCGCCCTGCGCAATGCGATCGATCGCGGCAAGATCAGCGGGCCGCGCATCATCGCCTCGGGGATCGCGCTCGGCGCGACCGGTGGTCATGCCGATGGCGGTACGGGGTTCGCACCCAACATCGAGTTCCACGGCGCCAATGGCGTGGTCGATGGCGTCGATGCGATCCGCCAGCGCGTGCGCGAGGAGGTCAAGCGCGGCGCCGACGTGATCAAGTTCATGGCCGGAGCGGGCGTGCTCAGCAACGAGGACTCGGTCGGCGCGGCGCAGTACACGCAGGCGGAGATGGATGCGCTGGTCGACGAGGCGCATCGTTGGGGCCGCAAGGTCGCCGCGCATGCGCATGGCGCCGAGGCGATCAAGATGGCGATCAAGGCCGGTGTCGATTCGGTCGAACATTGCAGCTTCATCGATGACGAGGGGCTCAAGCTCGCCAGGCAGCGCGGCACCTGGCTCGATTTCGACGTCTACAACGACGACTACATCCTCTCCGAATACGCCAAGTTGGGCGTGCCGCAGGCGCAGATCGACAAGGAGAAACTGGTCGGACGCACCCAGCGCGAGAGTTTTCGCCGCGCCGTGCGCGCGGGCGAGAAGATGGCTTTTGCAACCGATGCGGGCGTCTATCCGCATGGCTGGAACGCCAAGCAGTTCGCCAAGATGGTCGAGTGGGGCATGACGCCGATGCAGGCGATCCAGGCTGCCACGACTCAGGCTGCCGAGCTGCTTGGCTGGAGCGACAAGGTCGGTTCCTTGCAGCCGGGGCGTTACGCCGATCTCATCGCGGTCGATGGCGATCCGCTCACCGACATCTCACGACTTGAACATGTGCGCTTCGTGCTCAAGGGTGGTGAGAGGGTGAAGTGAAGCAGGCGGTCAGCAGGGTGCTGAAAAAGTCCATCCTGGACTTCTTCAGCTCGCCGAGTCCGGTACATGCCCGGACTCGTCTCCGACGAATCAATCACTTTCGTGATCGATTCGCGTGCAGTGCATCCCTGCACTGCGCTGACAGGCCGCTGAAAAGGGTTTTTCAGCAGCCTGTCAGGTTCATTCGCTGATCAAGGGGAATCACCTGCATGATCCCGTGCGTCGGAAAACGTATCTGACCCGATCTTCACGCAGTTGCGTCCGTCCTGCTTGGCGCGATACAGCGCTTCATCGGCCCTTGCGAGCAGTTCGGAGACCTGCTGCATCTGCGGCTGCCAGGCGCAGACGCCGACGCTCACGGTGAGCGAGTGCGCATCGTCAGCCAGTTGCAGCGGCATGTGCTCGATCGCATCGCGCAATCGTTCGGCGAACGCAGCACCGGCTTCAAGTGTGTGTTCGGGCAGGGCGATCGCGAACTCCTCACCGCCCATGCGCGCCGGCATGGCCTCGCCATGAGCGAGATCCTTGAACACCCGACCCACCTGTTCGAGCACGCCATCGCCGGCGACGTGTCCGAAGCGGTCGTTGACGGTCTTGAAATGGTCGAGATCGGCGATCAGCAGCACCAATGGCCGTACGTGTCGCCGCGAGCGATGCAGTTCGCGTTCCAGAAACTCGAGGAAATGCCGCCGATTGCTCAGGCCGGTCAGCGGGTCGAGCGTGGCCAGTTCGTAGATTTCATCGTGGTAGCGCGCTTCGACCGAGGCGCGTGCGAGGAACTTGAGCACGCAGCTGCCGATCGTGATGTAGTCGCCGTTGCTCAGCACCGCCTCATCGATCGGCACGTCGTTGAGCAGGGTCTTGTTGGTCGCGCCCAGATCCTTGAGCCAGAACGCGTCGCCATTGCGTCCGATGCAGGCGTGCTGACGCGAGACGCTGCGCTCGTCGATGCGCAGACCGCAGCCTTCGGCGCGGCCGAGCGTGAGTACCTGATCGCCGAGGTCGATGCGCTGGCCCAGCGACGGCCCCTGCAACACGACCAGACACGCGCCGGGACGATACGAGCCCGCACTGCCCTGCAGCGGGCGATTGGTGCGCGGCTGGGTGGTTGATGGGCCGGGGTCGTGGCTGGATCCGGGCATGCGAATGGTCAGGTTGGACTGTCTGCAGTGTACGTCAGGAGCGGCAGCTGCGCGCCGCATCCGGCGTGCAATGCACGTACACTGGCCGCGTTGTGGCCTGACAGGGCAGGCCGGTCGAGAGAAGTGCGATGTCGTCGATTCCATCCGGGCCTGACGAGGCCACCGATCTGTTGCCACGTGCCGTGCCGGCGGCGCAGGGAGTACGCAGCGACGATCCGGCGCCCGGCACGCAGCTGGGTGCCTACGTCATTCTCGCCAAGCTCGGCGAAGGCGGCATGGGCCACGTCTATCTGGCCGAGCAATTGCGCCCGGTGCAGCGCAAGGTTGCGCTCAAGCTGATCCGGACCCAGATCGCCAGCCCGCTTGCACAGGCCTGGTTCGAAGTCGAGCGGCAAGCCTTGGCGCAGATGCACCATCCGTCGATTGCTCAGGTGTTCGATGCCGGGACAACCGCCGACGGACATCCCTATCTGGCGATGGAATGGGTCGAAGGCGCGACGCTGACTCACTATTGCAAAGAACATTCACTTGATCGCGTCGCACGCATCCACCTGTTCGAACGCATCTGCCAAGGTGTCCAGCACGCCCACCAGAAGGGCATCATCCATCGCGACCTCAAGCCGTCCAACGTGCTGGTGCGCGAGGTCGATGGCGCGGCGCTGCCGGTCCTCATCGATTTCGGCATCGCCATCGGCGGGAATGCCGCGCCGCAGCCAGATGTCGCGGCGAGTGTGCATACCGATGAACGGGTCGGTACCTCGGCCTACATGAGCCCCGAGCAGGCCGCGTTCGGTGGCCGCGATCTGGACACGCGCAGCGATGTCTATGCGCTTGGCGTGATGTTGTGCGAGCTCCTCACCGGTTGTGACGCGGCGACCTTGACCAGCGACCCGCATGCCTCGCGCCAGACCGTGCAGGCCACCCTGCTGGCTGCGGTCGCCAGCGATGCGCCGTCGTCGAAGGCGGCCGATGCCCATGCGTTGCTCACCGCCGCGCGCGAGTTGCCAGCCGACTTGCGCGCAATCCTGCGCAAGGCGCTGGCGATCGACCGCGAGCAGCGCTATCCCTCTGCCATCGCGCTGGCCGATGATCTGGAACGCTACCGGCTCAAGCGGCCACTCAAGGCAATCGCGCCCACGCGCTGGTACCTCGTGCGCACCTTCATCGCGCGCCATCGACTCGGCCTGACTGTGGTATTTGTGGTTGTTGCAGCCCTCATCGCCGGCGCCTTGCTGGCGCTGCAAGGGCGTAACGCCGCGCGTGAATCCGCTCGCGTCGCACGCATCGAGGCCGACAAGGCCACCCAGGTGTCCGAGTTCGTGCGCGGCATCTTCGAGGGTATCGATCCGGAAACAGCCAAGGGCATGGATCGCACGCTGATACGACAACTGCTCGACTCGGCCGCGCAGCGCGCCGACCAGGAACTGGCGGAACAGCCGGCCGTGCGCGCCGAGATCGAAACCACGATCGCCGAAAGCTATGGTGCGATCGGCGAACCGACTTTGTCTGCGCAGCATTACGCGGCAGCGATCGATGCCGCCAAAGCCGCTGGCCTCGGCGCGCTCGAGCTGGCGCGTCTGCTCGACAAGGCCGCACACAATCTCGACGCGCAGGGACGCAACAAGGAGGCGCTCGAGCGCGCACAGCAGGCGTTTGCACTGGTACAGGCGCTGCCCGAGGACGACGGCGACCGACTGCAGGTCGAATCCACCCTCGCCGGCGCGGAGTACAGCACCGGCGCTGCCAATCAGGCACAAGAACGATACGAGCGCGTGGTGGCGGCGCAGCGCCGCAAGTTCGGGCCCGACAGCGATGAGGTGCTGAGCACCCTCAACCGAATGATGGTTGTTTACTCCGAGACCAACCAACTCGACAAGGCGCGCAGCTTGCAGGAAGACCTCGTCGCGCGGACGCGCGCGCGTTTCGGCAACGAGGACCCCAAGACCTTGATGATGATGGATGGCCTTGCCATCGTGCTGGCCCAGCAAGAGCACTTCGCCGAGGCCGAAGCCATGGTGAAGCCGAACTTGCCGATCTACGAGCGCGTGTTCGGCAAGGACCATCCCTTGACCTACCGTCTGGTCAGCAATCTCGGCGTTTTCATTCGTCAGCAAGGTCGCAACGAGGAGGCGCGGCCCTACTACGAGCGCTCGTTGGCGCTGGCGACCAAACTCTATGGTGCGGACAACCGGGGCACAATCAGTGCCGAAGGAAATTTGGCCTTGCTGTTGCGTGACGTGGGCGACCTGGCAGGCGCCGAGCGTCACGCGCGTATCGCGGCCACCAAGGCCGATGCCGCTTTTGGCGACAACCCCATGCGGGCCGTCAATTTCAGCGCGTATGCGAGCATCCTGATTCGTCTCGAGCGCTATCCGGAAGCCGCTGCGCAGCTCGATCACGCCTGGCAGGTATTTTCCACCGCAGAAGGCTTCGGCGCCGCACACCCGCGCGCGCAATACGTGGTCGACACCGCAATCGAGCTGTACACGGCGTGGCCGCATCCCGATCGGCTGGCCATGTGGAAAGCGCGCAAGACCAAGTGAGCCCGAGGTCAGGTACATTTTTCTGATCAGAACGACACGCTTGCTTGAGCTCGCGTGTCAGAAAATGTACCAGACCCCATTCAGCGCTCGGCTTCGGTCCGCCGCACCAGCTCGAGATTTTCCTTGAGCCAGATCATCGAACCGTGCACGCGTGCGTAGCCGCTCGGGTGGTCGTAGAAGATGATTTCCTCGAGTGCGCCCGGGTGGATCTTGCGATAGGTCGACAGGCGCATCGCCGCCATCGCAAAGCCATGCGGCTCGCGCGCGGCGTCGAGCCCGAACATGTCGGCCTCGGCCTCAGCCTGACGCGTGATTGAATTGGTGACCGGCGTCATCAGCAGGAAGAACACCGAAAGCACCGCGATTGCGAGCGGCAAGGCTGCGGTGTCACCGCGGTCGCGCAGGCCCAGCCGTGCGCCCCAGCGCGCGAGCAGGCGGTCGAGCACCACGTGCACGAAGAAAAACCCCAGCGTGAGAACCAGCGTCAGGTAAATCATCAGTCGCAGCGAGTGGTTGAGCACGTAGTGACCCATCTCGTGGCCCATCACCGCCTTGATCTCGGGCAGCGAGGTCTTGTCGAGCAGGTTGTCGTTGAGCGAGACACGCGTGGTGCCGGCAAAGCCCGAGACGTTGGCGCTGATGCGCGTGGTCTGGCGCGAGGCATCGAACTCGACCACGTTGTCGGTCGGGATCTGGTTGGCGCGCGCGAGCGACAGCACCGCATTGCGCACCGGGCCTTCGCGCAGCGGCTTGTAGTCGTTGAAGATCGGCGACAGGTAGACCGGCGAGAGCATCGCCATCAGCATGATGAACACGAAGGCGCCGCCGCTGGCCCAGATCCACCAGCGTGCGCCAGCGCGGCGCACCGCGCGGTACAGCAAGGCGAAGATGAAGGGCGCGATCACCAGCGAGATCGCCAGGCCCTTGAGCTGGTCAGCGAACCAGCCGCCGAAAGTCTGGGTGGCCAGACCGTACTGGTGTTCGCGGAAGAAATCGCTGTAGATCGACAGGGGCAAGGCGAGCACAAAGCCCGCGAGCAGCCACATGAACACGTAGATCGCGGTCTGCAACCACGGCCGCTGCGTGAAGCGTTCGGCGGTGTTGCGCATCCAGCGCGACAGACCGGTCAACAGGAAGATTGCGCAGACCACGAGGCCGTAGAGGAAGCCCCACAGTTGCAGCCAATAGCCGCCTTCGAAATAGGCATCCGATTGTGCGCGCTGCTCGGGCGTGAGCAGATCGAGGTAGGCCTGGGTTGCGCGATCGACGTCGAAGTCGGGCGTGGGCTGTGCTGCGGGCGGGATCTGCAGGCCCGGTGGAAATTCGCGTGCGCCGGGCGCGGTTGGCGCTGCCGATGCCGGCATGACCAGACACAGCAGGGTCGCAAGCAAGGCCAGGACGACGATGAGATGCTTCATGACGGGCTCCCCGAGCACAGGTCATGCAAGACTCGGCGCGTGGCCAGCTTGCGTCAAGCAACGAAAGTCATGGTCCGCCGCTGACGATACTCACGTGGCATTCACCGCGATCGCACGAAAGCGCCGCAGCAGTCTGCGAGCGAACGGCGTTGGCGCACAGTCGCGCGTCGCGCAGCAAGCTTGCGGACAATTGCCGTTGCGCGCGGGCCGACGCGCATCGACATAGCCGCGCATGATCTCGACACTGAACTCGGGATGGAACTGCAAGCCCCAGGCACGTGGCGCAAAGCGGATCGCGTGAAAGGGATCGTGAGCCGAACGCGCGAGTGCGACCGCGCCGGGTGGCAACGAAAGTACGCTCTGCTGATGCGAGGCATGGGCAGGAAACCACGCCGGCGCGCCGTCCAGCAACCCATCCCCGGCCGCGCCGGGCAGGCGCTCGATTGCCACCGTGCCCAGCTCACGACCGGCGGGGTGATAGTCGACCTCGCCGCCAAACGCATGCGCGAGCAGTTGATGGCCATAGCACACACCCAGCACGGCGCTGCCGGCATCGACCGATGCGCGCAGCCACTGCGCGGTGTGCTCGCTCCAGTCCAGCTGCTCGGTGACCATCGCCGGCGAGCCGGTGATGATCACGCCGGCATATTGGCCCGGCGCGGGCAGGTTCTCGCCGGTGGCGACATCGACCACGTCGACCTCGCCGCGGCGCAGCCCGAGTCCGTGGCGGAACCAGTCGGGAAAATCGCCGTGCCGTGCGCGCACCGCCGGCAAGGTGCTGCCGGTCTGCACGATCAATACGCTTGCGTCACTGGCACGTTGGGGCATGAAGTTCGAGGCTGTCAATTGCGTTGGCGCCATGGTAGCGCTTCACACGCGCAGGGCCGCCATCGGAACACGCCCACGGATCGCATTGGGCGATCCGTGGGCGTGTCATCAAGTCGGAGGGCCGCCGAAAGCGGCATCGAAACCGTCGCGGTAGATGTAATCCGGATCGTATTCGTAGGCGCCGATGTCGGTGCCCGGACCCACCGAGCGCAGGAACGGGTAGCCGCGCTGGTCATAGGTCTGCCCGACCGGGGCGACACCGGTGTCGGTGTCCAGGCTAGATGCACTCAGCGCGTGGGTTGGCCGGCTCGAGCCGTTGAGCGCGAGCGGCAGCAGTTGGCTGGCGGTGGTGATCGTGTCGTTGGGCAAGGCCAGCGTGGAGCCGGAGATGTGGTTGTGGTCGCCCGCCAGGGTCGCGCCCGTGCTTGAGCTGAGGTTGATGCTGGTGGCAAATCCCTCGCCGCCGGAGTAGTTGCCGGTGAGGATGGTCGAGGCGATCACGTGGTTGCCTGCGCCCAGGTCGAGGCCACCGCCGATGATGCGCCCGCCCGAGCTGCCCTCGATCGAGGTGTTGTTGGTGATCGTGCTGCTGAGGACCGTGGTCTTGCCGACGCAGGTGAGGCCGCCGACTCGAACGGCGCTGTTGCCCGAGACCGTGGTGTTGGTGATCGAGATCGGCGTGCTGCCCGGCGGGTGGATGTGCGCGCCACCGGAAGTCGTGGCGCTGTTGTTGATGATCGCCGAATTGACGACAGTGGCGCCGCCGGGGGTGGTGAATCCGCCGCCCCAACTGTTGCTGCCGGAAGTTGCATTGCCGGCAACCACGCTGCGGTCGATGTCAACGCTGCCGACCGCGTACATCCCGCCGCCACTTGCGTACTGGCCACCGGTCGAGACAGCGAGGTTGCCGCTGACCTCGCTCAGGCGCAGGCTGGTCTGGCCTTGCGAGAACACACCGCCGCCGAGACCCTGTTCGAAGCCGATGCCCTTGGCGATGCAGTTGCTCACGCGCGCAACATTGATGGCGACATTACCCGAGCCGTAGACACAGCCACCGCGAGCCTGACCATCATTCTTGTACTTGTGGCCGCCGCTGAGGCTGATGAACTGCAGGTTGAGCTGACCGGTGCCCAGGTGCCGGATCAGGCCATCGGTGACACCCGCGCTTGCGGTGATCGTCGGGTGACCGATGCCGTTGCCACGGATGTCCAGGTCCTCCTGGCCGAACATCAGCGTTGACTGCAGCGTGATCGTGCTGCACGAGAGGGTCGGCGAGGCGCGCACCGAATCCCCCGAGGCCGAGGCGGCGATGGCCTGGCGCAGGCTGCCCAGGCCATCGTCATCGCAGTTGGTGTAGAAGCGCACGGTGGCGTTGGGCGCTGTTGGCCAGGCGCCGCTCGCATCGAGCGCAGTCGTTGCCGCCAATGCCACCGAGGAAATCGCGGTCGGTCCGGCCATTGCGACGAGAATCAGGCTCGCCAGCGGCAAACGCCGTGAGCCAACGTGCAGGGTTTTCATGTGCATCTCCGTGTCAGGGTTCGAGATCCGCGGCCGGTTGCATGCGGGAACGAAACCGGAACGCTCCTTGATCCTTGACGCAGATTCACGATCGACTGTGCCATCACCTCGTAAACATCAGGCGAACGTGCATCACCACACAAGCTCGAACGGATCGGCGAAGATCACGTCGCGCGAGGGCATCTCGAACGCGCCGATGTCGTAGGGGCCGCCGTTGTCCACCACATCGATCTGGTCGATGCCGCGCAGGCGCAGCGCATAGTCGCGGAAAAAGCCGCTGGTCGGGCCACAGGCGTCGATCGCGGGACTGGCATCGGCGAGGCGATAGTCGTGCATTGCGGCATCGACGAATTGCGGATCGACCACGCGCACATCGCCGCTCGGATCGAAATCATCCGAGGCGATCACGCATTGCGTGATGCGGCTGGAAGCACCGCTGCTCGCCAGCGCGGGCGTACCGGGCTGGTGGAGGATGCTCGCGCGGATTTCGGCGTCGGAATCGACCAGATCGAGCAGCACGGCAACCGCATTGTCGGCAAGCGTCGAACCGGTGAGCACGAACTTGGCGCCGGCCTGTGCCCGCAGCAGGCCGCTCACGGCGGAATTGCCGTGCACGAGCGCCGAGCCGACGGAAATCGTCGAATCCGCGCCGCGGGCTTCAAGCACGGCCGCGGCCAGTGCGTGGTTCTCGGCAATCCGCGCCATCACGACGCTGATGCTGCTGCCCAGATCGGCGAAGGCGCCGCCACCCAGATCGGCCTCATTGCCATCCAGCGCGGCGCAGGGCAGGGCCTGCAGGCAGCTGCGATCGCTGCCGTCGTCGGGCGCGCCACCGCTGAGCACGACCCATGCGCCGTTCCCGGTGTAGATGCCGCCACCGTGGCCGACTTCGCTCATGCCGGCCTGATTGCCGATGATCGCGGCCTTTTCGAACTGGAACGAGGCTCCATTCGTGGCATGGACCCCGCCACCATCGCGCCCGGCCTGGTTGCCCTGCACCTGGAATTGCAGATACCCCGGATATCGCTGCGTGGAAAACTGCGCGCCCGCGGTGGCATAGAGGCCGCCGCCATCGAAACTGGCCACATTGTTGCGGATGCCGCCGCCGGTCGGGCTGTCGGGCGGGACGCTGGCATAGGCATTGCTGCTGCTACCCGTGAGATAGACGCCACCGCCCATCACGGCATTGTTTGCGCTGACCAAGGTATCGGCGACCGACACGCTGGTCCAAAGGTCGGCGTAGATGCCGCCGCCATGCACGGCCTGGTTGCCTTCGATGATCGAGCCATTGCCGGCCTGCGAATGGACCGACTGGACGCTGAGCGTGCTGCCATTGCCCAGTCCCTTGAACCACGCGCCGCCTCCTTCCTGCGCGGAGTTGTCGTGGAGCCACAGCCCTTCCATCGTCAGCTGCAGGTTGCCCTCGACGCGCAGGCCACCACCCTGCGCCGCGCTGGCGTGTCCGTCACTGAGTTCCAGATCCCACACGATCACGTTGCCGCGCCGGCTGCCCGGCGCCGTGATCGACAACACGGGCAGGCCACCGTTGCCCGCGCCCGACAGATGCGTGCGCGAGCCCGCAACGACCGTGTTCGTGCTGCAGTCGGGCACGCCGGCAAAGATCCACACGTCGTGATCCACGATCGACAGGGCCTGGGCGGTGTAGGCCTGGTTGGTGGCGATGTAGACCGAGTCCATCCCGGGACCGTTGGCCTTGGCTGCGTCGAAGGCGTCCTGCACCGAAGTGAAATCGCAGGCGGCGTCCGCGCCGACCTTGAATGCGACGGCCTGCACGGGCAAGGCGCTCACCAGCAGCGCAAGGCAGGCGAGGCGGAACACGATGGCGTTGGACATGGACATGGCAAATCCTCGGTGGGCTCATCCATGCTTGACGAGGAAGGGCGGGCAAATGCGCCATGCGCCCTGTCGCTACGGGCAGGAATCAGGGTGACTTCGCGCGGCAAAGCCCGCAGCCGCGGCTGCAGCGATCCGGATCAGCGGATGCTCATCGAGCCCGGCGCCGTGTACCGCCTCGAGCGTCGCGCGGCGTTGCGTGGTCGCCGCGCTGCAGTCGCCGGCCAGTCGCTGCGCGGCGGCGAGCCACAGATCCGCTTCGAGCAGGCGCGGATGCGTTGCCGGCAATTCCTGCGCGGCATCGGCAATCGCAGCCTGCAGACGCGCGATCGCCGCGCGCGGATCAGTGTGGAGATCGACGCGCGCGAGCAACACCTGCACCTGCAACATCTGCGGGTGATGCCAGCTCAGAAGCGGAATTTGTGCCTGCTCGATCTGTGCGCGCAGGTCCGCCGTGCAGCCCGCGCCGGGCGCCTGCGTGCAGGCCAGCAGCAATTCGGACTGCGCGAGCAGGGGTTGCAGCTTGTAGGGGCGCTGGCGCAGCCCTTCGATCGCCGCGGGAAGGATCGTGCGCGCGTCGTCGAAAGCGCCGCGCGCGATCAACAATTCGGCGCGCAGCTGGTCGACGCGACCCTTGCGCATCTGGTTGAGCGCACCCTCGCCATAGAGCGAACGCGCCTGTTCGAGCATGCGCTCGACCGCGGGGTAGTCTTCGCCACGCTCGATCATCCACGAGGCACGGCGCTGCAGGCTCTCACCCGCGTAGTCGCGATCGCCCGCGAACACGCGCGCGCTGGCGGCATCGGCGCGCGCGCAGGCCTCGTCGCTGCGCGCACCGAGCATCCAGCCTTCGAGCACGCACCATTTGGCGAACGCATACACCTGTGCCTGGGTCGGTGCGTGCTGCAAGGCCTGATAGCGCGCGCTGCAGGAGCGCAGCAGCTCAAGCGCGGAGCGCCAGCGTCCGGAACGCCAACGTGTCGAGGCGAGTCCGCACTCGGCTTCGGCGGTCGCCGCGGCCTGCGCGCCGCGATGCGCGAGTTCGAACGCAAGCGCCTTCACGTAGGCGGCATCCGCGCCGGCGTGGTCCTCGACGCCCTCGAGCGCCGAGCCGAGGTTGTTGTAGCCGGTGCCGACGCCGGGATCATCGGCACCGAACATCGCGATGCGCTCGTCGATGTCGCGTCGTGCCAGCGTGATGTAGGCGGCGCGGTTGCCATGCATGTTTTCGACCGATTGCAGGCCTTCGAGCGCACGCAACAGCGGCCGACCCTTGAGGCCGAGTCGGTCGAGCGCAGCCAGCGCCGGCCGCAGTTCGTGTTCGGCGCGTGGGTAGTCCTCGCGCTTGCTGGCGACAAAGCCGAGCAGGGCGTGGGCACCGATGCGCAGCGGTTCGTCCGCGGCCAGCGCGGCATCGGCGCGCTGCGTCGCCAGTGTCGCGAGCTGGTCTGCGAGTTCGAGATCGCCGCTGGCTTCGGCAAGATCGGCAAACAGTGTCGACAGATCGACCGTCATCGCGGCATCGTGCGGCGGCTCGCGCAGCAGTTGCGTGCCGGCAGTGGCAACCAGTTCGCGCAGCGGCGGTTCGCGGTCGCGGGCACGACCATCGCGCACCGCATCGAACATGTGGTCGACGAAATCGCGCACGGCGATCGCGCGACCTGCCTGTTGGCGTGCCAGCTCGGCTTGTTGCCGAGCTGCGCGCGCCTGCCACAGCGCGCTGCCGAAGCCGAGTGCTGCGATCAACACCAGGAGGGCTGTGGCGCTGACGCCGCCGCGGTGGCGCTGCACGAATTTGCCGAGTCGATACCAACGCGCCGGTGGATGTGCGTGCACCGGCCGATGACTGCGGTAGCGTTCGATCTCCTCGCAAAGTTCGGCGGCGTCGCGGTAGCGCGAGGCCGGCTCGATTGCGGTTGCGCGCGCGCAGATCCAGCGCAGTTCGCGCGGCACCTCGCCCGGCCAGTCGGGCCAGTGCTCGTCGCGACGCAACGGCGGCGACTGTCCGCTGAGCATCTGGCGCAGCATCACGCCCAGCGCATGCACATCGGCGGCAGGTGTGACCGGGTCGCCATGCAATTGTTCGGGTGCGCCATAGCCGGGCGTGAACATGCGCAGCTCGGTGCGCGTCGCGCCCTCGTCCTCGTCGAGCAGGCGAGCGATGCCGAAATCGAGCACCTTGAGCGAGCCATCGGCCTGCACCAGCACGTTCGAGGGCTTGAGGTCGCGGTGCACGATGAGGTTGCGGTGCGCGGCGGCAACGATCGCGCACAAGGCAGCGAACAACGCCAACTGCGCCTTGCGCGCGCCGGGATGCGCCTGCAGCCATTCGTCGAGCGCTGTGCCATCGACATGATCCATCACCAGATACGGCACGCCGTCGCTGCCGACGCCGCCATCGATGAGGCGCGCGATGCCGGGATGGTCGAAGCGCGCAAGAATCTCGCGCTCGCGCCTGAAGTTGCGCAGGTCCTGCGCGCTCAGGATCGCCCGACGCAGCAATTTGACCGCGACCTTCTGGTCGAAATCGCCGGCAGCGCGTTCGCCAAGGTAGACGATCGCCTGACCGCCCTGGCCCAGTTCGCGCACCAGTCGGAATGCGCCGTAGCAGCGGCCGCTGAAATCGGGCGGCGTGAAATCGAGTCCGTCCTGCAGGCGATGGATGCGCTCGCCGACCTCCTCGTCGAGATCGCCGCTGCTGCTCGCGGCCGACAACATGCGCTCGATGCGGGCGCGATCGGCAGGATCGGGCACATGGATGTCGAGCCAGGCGGCGCGTTCAGCCTCGGGCAGATCGAGGCAATGCTCGAACCAGGGGCGCAGGTCGGAAACGGAGGACATGGAAAGCTAGACGGTGCACGGCAGGCAAAGCTGACAGCCGCGCGGTGGCCGCGTTGCGGCAGCGCATGGCGATCGCGGGCGGACTTGGGTCATCGCGCGTCAGGGCGTCATCGCCTGCTGCAGCCAGGCACGCGCGAATTGCCAGTCGCGATGGACGGTGCGGGTGGAAATGCCGAGCAGTTCGGCGACCCGTTCGAGCGCAAGACCGGCGAAATAATGCAGCTCGACAACCTCGGCGCAGCGCGGTTCGCTCGCTGCCAGTTCGCGCAGCGCGGCATCGAGTTCGAGCGCCTGCATCGCGTCGCTGCCGACGCCCTGCTGATCGACCGCATCGAGATCGACATGCGCGGCATTGCCGCCGCGGCGTGCGGCCAGACGCTGGCGTGCGGCGTCGATCAACAGGTTGCGCATCGCGCGCGCTGCGTAGGCATAGAAATTGCGGATGCTCGCCGGATCAGCGTTCTTGCACAGGTCGAGATAGGCCTCGTGCACGAGTGCGGTGGTGTTGAGCGTGGCGCGTGCACCCAGTCGCTTGCGTTCACGCTGCGCGATCTGGTGCAGCCGTGCATAGACTGCATCGAAGGCGGTGTCGCCGGCGGCCGAGTCCAGTGGCTGCTGCATGAACTGCGGCCTCTCAGTCGCCGGGCGGCAGCACGTCCGCCACTTCGGCGATGGTGGTGACGCCGCGTGCGACCTGTGCGGCGGCCGATGCGCGCAGCGGGCGCATGCCTTCGTCCAGACCCGTGCGCGTGAGCTTGGCCAGATCCATGTCGGGCAGGATCAGCGCACGCACCGCGGGCGAAATGCGCAGCATCTCGTAGATGCCGGTGCGGCCGAGGAAGCCGGTCTTGCGGCACTCCAGGCAGCCCTTGGGTGCGAACACCGAAGGTGGCGGCTTGATGCCAAGGCCATGCGTGAGTGCGGCCCAACCCTGCACATCGAGCTTGGCTTCGACCTTGCAGTGCGGGCACAGCGTGCGCACCAGACGTTGGGCGACGATGCCGGCGAGGGTCGATTGCAGCAGATAGTTGGGCACGCCCAGATCGAGCAGGCGGGTGAGCGCGCTCGGCGCATCGTTGGTATGCAGGGTCGACAGCACAAGGTGACCGGTGAGCGAGGCCTGCACCGCCATCTGCGCGGTTTCCAGATCGCGGATTTCGCCGACCATGATGATGTCGGGATCCTGACGCATCAGGGTGCGCACGCCGGCGGCGAAATCGAGGTCGATCGCGTGGTGCACCTGCATCTGGTTGAATTCGGGGCTGACCATTTCGATCGGGTCTTCGACCGTGCAGACGTTGACGTCGGGCGTGGCCAGCACCTTGAGCGTGGAATAGAGCGTGGTGGTCTTGCCCGAGCCGGTCGGGCCGGTGACCAGCACGATGCCATTCGGGCGCAACACGAAATCGCGCCAGATCTTTTCCTCGGATTCGGAAAAGCCGAGCTGGCGGAACTCCTTGACCACGATGTCGGGATCGAAGATGCGCATCACGATCTTCTCGCCGAACGCGGTCGGCATGCTCGACAGACGCAGCTCCACTTCGCGCCCGCCCTGCGAGCGGGTCTTGACGCGACCATCCTGCGGGCGGCGCTTTTCGGCCACGTCCATGCGGCCGAGGATCTTGATGCGCGAAGTCACCGCGATCATCACCGGCGTGGGCAGTTCGAACACCTTGTGCATCACGCCGTCGATGCGGAAGCGGATGATGCTGGTGTCGCGACGCGGTTCGAGATGGATGTCCGAGGCGCGCTGCTCGAAGGCATACTGCAGCAGCCAGTCGACGATGTGCACGACGTGGCGGTCGTCGACGCCGACATCGCCGGTCTTGCCCAGCTCGACCAGTTGCTCGAAGTTGAGAATGCCGGCGCCGGCTTGCGGCTGGCCATCCTTGGCATCGCGCGCACGCTGGATCGAACGCTGCACGCTCCACCACTCGGCGAGGAAGCGGTTGATGTCGAGCGGACTGGCGACGACGCGCTGGATGTCCTTGCGCAGGATGTGGCCGAGGTCGGCGACCCAGCGCTCGTCGAAGGGTTCGCTGCTGGCGAACACCACCTGCATGTCGGTCACCGCAACCGGCAGGATGCGATAGCGCTGCGCATAGGCATGGCTGACGACCTGGGTCACCGCAGCGACATCGATCTTCATCGGATCGATCTTGAGATAGGACTGGCCGGACTTGTCGGCGAGCCATTGAGTGAGCACTTCCAGACTCAGCGGCTTGTCCGGATGGCGCAAGTCGGGCAGCTTGAGATTGGCGACCAGCACCAGCGGATGCAGTTCGGTGCGTCCACGCACGGTGCGCACATCGTTGCGCACGCGCTTGGCGTCGGCGTCGGAAATCGCGCCGTCGGCGACCAGCGCGACGAGCGTTTCCTCCAGTTCCAGCCGGCGATGCAGGCCGAGCTGGGCGCTGG
The DNA here is from genome assembly GCA_002632325.1 of Lysobacterales bacterium. GTDB lineage: Bacteria > Pseudomonadota > Gammaproteobacteria > Xanthomonadales > Rhodanobacteraceae > Dokdonella_A. Next base: position 58,749 of record NSJK01000008.1, read on the forward strand.
GTGGTGGGGTCTTGCCTGCGAGCGGGGGAGCACCAGCCATCACCATCGATCCTCGAATGAGTGAGCGCAGCGGCGTCCTCTCGCCCGCAGCGCGCAACGGGCGCGAGCATGTCGCGCCGCTTCGCCGGGCCGTGGGCAGGGGACCCGAGGCACCGGCGCAGGCCCCGTCGTGGCGGCCTTGCAGGCCGTCGGGCGGAACCTCACGGGTATACTAGCGCGCTTTTCATCGACGACTTCGTGAGCCACGGCATGCCGGCACCGACGTTCCAGGAACTCATCCAGACCCTCAACCGCTACTGGGCCGAACAGGGCTGCATCCTGATCCAGTCGCTCGACACCGAAGTCGGTGCGGGCACCTTTCATCCCGCGACCTTCCTGCGCGCGATCGGTCCCGAGCCGTGGGCGGCAGCTTATGTGCAGCCTTCGCGTCGGCCTACCGACGGCCGCTATGGCGAGAATCCCAACCGCCTGCAGCATTACTACCAGTATCAGGTGGTGATGAAACCCAATCCCGACGACATCCTTGCGCTCTATCTCGGCTCGCTGCGCGAACTGGGCATCGATCCGCTGGTGCACGACCTGCGCTTCGTCGAGGACAACTGGGAATCGCCCACGCTCGGCGCCTGGGGCCTGGGCTGGGAAGTCTGGCTCAACGGCATGGAAATCACCCAGTTCACCTATTTCCAGCAGGCTGGCGGCATCGAGTGCCGACCGGTGACCGGCGAGATCACCTACGGGCTGGAACGCCTCGCGATGTATCTGCAGAACGTCGACAACGTCTACGACCTGGTGTGGACGCGCACGCCGCACGGCATCGTCACCTATGGCGATGTCTATCATCAGAACGAGGTCGAGCAGAGCGCGTACAACTTCGAACACGCCAATGTCGAGAAATTGCTCACGTGGTTCGATACCTGCGAGGCCGAATCGCAGCGCCTGGTCGAGCTCGGCTTGCCGTTGCCCGCCTACGAGCAGGTGATGAAGGCCAGTCACACCTTCAACCTGCTCGATGCGCGCCGCGCGATCAGCGTCACCGAGCGCCAGCGCTACATCCTGCGCGTGCGCACGCTCGCTCGCGCCGTCGCGCAGGCCTGGCTCGCGCAGCGCGAGAAGCTCGGCTTTCCCGGGCTCAAGCAGCGCAAGGAGGCGGCGTGATGGAACAGGCGCAGTCGCTGCTGATCGAATTGGGCAGTGAAGAGCTGCCGCCCAAGGCGCTCGACGACCTGGCCGCCGCCTTCGCGCGTGGCGTGTGCGAAGGACTCAGCCGCCGTGGCATCGCCGCCGATGTCGCCAACGCGCGCACGTTCGCATCGCCGCGCCGATTGGCGGTCCACGTGCCGGCAGTGGCCGCGCAGCAACCGGCGCAGACCAGTGAGGTGCTCGGGCCGTATCTCAACATCGGTCTCGATGCGAACGGCGCACCAACCGCGGCGCTGCAGGGCTTTGCCGCCAAGAACGGGCTCACGGTCGAACAGCTGCAACGCAGCAGCGACGCCAAGGGCGAGCGCTTCGTCGCGCGCAGCGAAAAGCCCGGCCAGCCGATCGCGACGCTGGTGCCGGACATCCTCGCCGAGGCACTCGCGGCGCTGCCGATTCCCAAGCCGATGCGCTGGGGCGATCACGACTACGCCTTCGTGCGGCCGGTGCACTGGCTGGTGATCCTGCATGGTCAGGACATCATCGACGCGAGCCTGCTCGGTCTGACGTCGGGACGCAGTTCGCGCGGCCATCGTTTCCATCATCCGCAGCCCGTGCACATCGTCGATGCCGATTCCTGGCTCGACGCGATGCGCGCGGCCAAGGTGCTTGCCGATCCTGCCGAGCGCCGTGCGCGCGTGCGCGCCGAAGTGGCGCGGGTCGCGCCGGCGGGCAGCACGCCGCGACTGTCTCCGGAGCTGTGCGACGAGATCGCCAACCTCACTGAGTGGCCGGTCGCGATCGCCTGCGCCTTCGACCGCAGCTTCCTCGCCGTGCCGCAGGAGGCATTGGTGATGACGATGGAGACCAATCAGAAATTCGTGTCCTGCTTTGCCGCCGATGGTTCGCTCAGCGAGCACTTCATCGGCGTCGCCAACATCGAATCGAAGGATGCGGGCGAGATCCGCAAGGGCTACGAGCGCGTGATCCGGCCGCGCTTCGCCGATGCCAAGTTCTTCTTCGAGGAAGACCTCAAGACGCCGTTGGCCGATCAGCAGCAGGCGCTGGCGCGCGTCACCTACCAGCAGGCGCTGGGCAGCGTATGGGACAAGGTCGTGCGCGTGGCCGAACTCGCGCGCGTGATCGGCAACCGCGTCGGCGTCGATGCGGGCCTGGCGACGCGCGCGGCGGCGCTGTCGCGTTGCGATCTGCTCACGCGCATGGTCGGCGAGTTTCCCGAATTGCAGGGCGTGATGGGTCGCCACTATGCGACTGCCAACGGCGAGAACGCCGCCGTTGCCGCGGCGCTCGACGAGTTCTACGCACCGCGCTTCGCCGGTGACGCGATCGCGCAAGGTGGTGTCGCGCGCGTGCTCACGGTGGCTGATCGCATCGATACCCTGGCCGGCATCTTCGCGGTTGGCCAGAGGCCTTCGGGCAACAAGGATCCGTTTGCTCTGCGGCGTGCTGCGCTGGGTCTGGCGCGCACCCTGATCGAAGCTGGCCTCAGCCTTGATCTGCGCGCGCAGTTCGAGGAGGCGCTCGCGCAACTGCCCGACAGCGCGCTCGCAGCGGGCTTGCCCAAGGGCAAGGACGGCAAGCAGCCGACTCTCGATCCGGGTCCGCGCCGCGCTGCGCTCGGCAATGAACTTTACGACTTCGTGATCGATCGCCTGCGCGGTTACTACGCCGAGCAGGGCATCGGCAGCGAAGCCTTTGATGCGGTGCGTGCACTCGCGCCCGAGGATCTGGCCGATTTCGATCGCCGCCTGCGAGCGGTGGTCGAGTTTGCGCGCCTGCCCGAGGCCAGTGCGCTCGCCGCGGCCAACAAGCGCATTGGCAACCTGCTGCGCCAAGCCGGTGATACCGGCACGCGGGTGGTCGATCCGGGACTGCTCGAAGCAGGTGTCGAGCAGGAGCTCGCTGCGGCGATCGAGGCTGCGCGCACGGCTGCGGCGCCGCTCGCGGCGCAAGGCGACTATCTGGGCGTGCTCAAGCGTTTGGCGGGCCTGCGTGATCCGGTCGATCGTTATTTCGACGGCGTGATGGTGATGAGCGAGGACGCGCGCGTGCGAGCCAATCGCATCGCCCTGCTCGAAGGTCTGCGCGGCCTGTTCCTGCGTGTCGCCGACATTTCCCTGCTGCCAGTGTCATGAGTTGGGTGCGGCCCGGCAGGGGCCGCACCGCTGCGTCTGGCCGTCCAAGCGGCGGCGGCGTACAGTTGCATTTCCCCGTCGCCCTGCGGTACGGAGCGACGGGACACAAAATCACGATGGCTTTCGTTTCATTTCAGGAGTGATGATCATGCGGATTCAATGGCTCGCGGCGCTTGCCGCGCTCGCGATCCTCGGCGGCTGCAACGGCACCGACCAGCAGGCGGCAGGCAAGGCGGGTGCGACCAACGGCGTGGCCGCCGGCAACACGATCACCGCGCAGGTGCTGTTGCACGATCCGATGACCATTGGCGCCGGCGCCAAGCTGAGCACGCGCCTGATCGACTCGGCCTTGCCCGATGCGCCACTGGCCGAGAAAACCTTCGACGTCAGCGGCAATCCGCCGTTCAATTTCAGCCTCGACTTCGACCGCGCGCGTGTCGAACCTTCGCGCACCTACGAGGTCCGTGCGGTGCTGATCGACGGCGAACGCCGTTTCCAGGCGGGTCTTGCCACGCCGGTGCTCACCCACGGCGCGGGAACCAATGTGCAGATCATGCTCACCGCCGAAGCCACGCCGGCCGAAGCGCTCAAGGCCGAGTTCAACAAACTGCAAGGCCGCATCGGTGGCATGAAGACCGTCAACGGTGCCTACACCACCGATACCGCATCGATTGCCTGGGATGCCTTCGTCGAGAGCAACGTGGTGCGCTTCGTGCGCGTCAACACCGAACTCGATGCCGGTGGCCGCAGCGCGGTCCACTACGGCTTCAGCAAGGATGGCAAGCCGGTGTACGTGCAGCAGAAGGGTGGCGCCGCGGTGGGCTGGGATGCCGACGGCAAGCTGCTGGTCAACGAAAAGCGCGGTGGCGGCGAAGTGGCTCAGGCCGAGGTCGAGGCCATGCACGATGCCGCGGTCAAGGCCCAGCGCATGGCGCAGGAACGCTACGACGCGACGCGCAAGAAATAATTGCGCAAGCCATCACGCCTTGTGCGGCGCCTGCTTGCGGGTGCCGCACGGCGCTCGCAGACTGCGCCCGCACAGCATGGGCGGAGCAGCGCGATGAAGCATTCCGGGTCAAGTCTGTTGTTGGGTGCGCTCGCAGCGAGCGCGGCGACATTGCTCGATGCGGCAACCCTGCAGGTCGGTCCCGGCCAGCCCTACGCCAAACCCTGCGCGGCGATCGCCGCGGCCAGTAACGGGGACACCATCCTCATCGATGCCGCCGGCAACTACGCAGGCGATGTCTGTGCGTGGTCGAAGAACGGCTTGAGCCTGATCGGTGTCAATGGCCGGCCGCACATCGACGCCGCCGGCCAGAGCGCGCAGGGCAAGGCGATCTGGGTGATCGCGGGCAATGACACCTTGATCGACAACATCGAGCTCTCCGGCTGTCAGGTGCCCGATCAGAATGGTGCCGGCATCCGTCAGGAAGGCGCCAATCTGACCGTGCGCCGCGCGTATTTTCACGACAACGAGAACGGCATTCTCGCCGGCAACAACGCTGCCAGCACGATCACGATCGAATACAGCGAGTTTGCCCACAATGGATACGGCGACGGCTATTCGCACAACCTTTACATCAACCACGTCGCCGCCCTGGTGTTCCGCTGGAACTGGTCGCACGATGCGGTGGTCGGACACCTGCTCAAGACGCGCGCATTGCGCAACGAGATCCTCTACAACCGCCTCACCGGTGAAGCCGGCGCCACTGCCAGTTATGAACTGAGCATGCCCAGTGGTGGCTTGTCTTTCGTGATCGGCAACTTCATCGAGCAGCCATCGACTTCGCAGAACGGCGCCGTGCTCGACTACCTGAGCGAGCCGGCCACGGCCAATCCCGACACGCGCCTGTTCGTGGTCAACAACACCTTCGTCAACGATCGCGGCAACGGTACCTTCCTGCAGATCGGCAGTGCCGTCACCACACCGGCGCTCGCGCGCAACAACATCTTCCATGGTCCCGGGACATTGAGCAGTCGTGCCGACACCGTGCTCGATCACAACCTGAGTGGCGTCGATCCGCTGTTCGTCGATGCGGCGCACTACGACTATCGCCTGGTCGCAGGCTCGCCCGCGATCGATGTCGGCGTGGCACCGGGCAACGGTGCAGGCGAATCCCTCACGCCGCTGTTCGTCTACCTGCACCCGACCGCAAGCGGGGTGCGAATCCAGTCTGGCGCGATCGACATCGGTGCCTGGGAATGGACGTCGGATCTGATCTTCGCCAACGGTTTCGAGTAAGTCGAGGGGCGTGGGCATTGCCGACACGCGGCGATGAAGAAGCCCGGCGTCATGACGACGCCGGGCCCGGAATTGCGACCATGCGATGACTCAGGGCGTATAGGTGCCCTTGAGCATCACACCCGAGTAGGCCGAGTACGCACGCACATTGACGTAGTAGGTGCCCGAGGTCGGCGAATTGAAGGTGCAGGTCTCGCTGTTGCCGGTCTTGTACGGACGGCAATCATAGGTCGACGTGGTCGGGGCCGAACCGCGGCGCACGTACATGTCGGCATCACCCGTGCCGCCCGAGAGCGTGAACGTCAGCTTGGTCTTGCCGGCCGGAACCACCAAGGTGTAGTTGGCCGAGACGCCGCCGGTCGCAACGCTCGGCAGGCTGACGGCAACGCCGTTGCTGAGCGCAGTGCCGCCACCACCACCACCGCCACTGCCCGGGCAGGCGACGCCGACCGCAGTGAACGCCGAGGTCACGTCAGCCTTGGTGAAGCCAAGATCGGTTGCCGCAGTTTCGACGCCGCAGGCACCGCTGTTGAAGGTGCTGCTGGGCGTCCAGTACAACGCATTGGCACGTGCGAAGGCCTTGAATGCCGAGACGGTGTTCCAGCCCGACTTCTTGGCCAGCGTGCAGAACGCCTTGTTGTAGACGCCCGAGGAGTAGTGCACGTCGAGCGAACTCGTGTACTGCGAGGCGTTGTCGATCGAGCCGCCATCCTGCGAGGGCGTGCACATGTAGCGCAGCGCGCCGCTGGCCTTGAAGATTTCCGGTCCGACGAGGAAGTCGTTGCTGCCCTTCCAGTAGTACTCGGTTGCTTCACCGCCCATGTCCGAGAAAGCCTCGTTCATGCCGCCCGACTGACCCGAATAGGTGAGGTTGGAATGCTGTTCGGTGAAGCCGTGCGAGACTTCGTGGCCGGCCACATCGACGCTCACCAGCGGATAGAACGTCGAGGCACCATCACCGAAGTTCATCTTGGTGCCGTCCCAGAACGCGTTCTCGTAGTTCTTGCTGTAATGGGTGCGCATCACCAACTGGAACGTGAGTGCCTTCATGCCCATGTAGGACTGATACATGTTCTGGATCACGCCGCCGAAGTAGTGCGCGTCGTTGAGCGGCGAATAGGCGCCATTGATCGTCTTCACGGTGTTGCGCGGGCAGGTGTAGGCAAACGCGGTGGTGCTCGTGCTGGTGCCACCGTTGAGGTTCACCGTCTTGACGTTGGCGTTGTTCATCGTGCAGGTGGTGCCGCTCTGGGTGACATCGAGATAGCCATAGCGGCCACCCGAACCCCATTCGTACTGGCCGGTCTTGACGTTGCCGCCAGGGCCGGTGCCGACCGCGGAAGTCGTCAGTCCATCCCAATGCCTGAGCACGTTGCCGCTCTGCGCGTCGATGATCGCGAAGGGGCGGGTGGGCGCACCGCCGCCGACACGGTCGGCAAAGAACGAGGTGACGTAGACCAGGCGCGCACTGCCGGCGTCGTCGACGTAGATCATCTGGCGCGATTCTTCACGCTCGGCCTGCATGTTCCTCGCCTTGAGCGATATCGCCTTGGCAGTGGCCAAGGCACTGGCGGCACTTACGCGCGCTCTCATCGAACCCAGGTCGGTGTTCAGGCCCGTGACCTGACGACCGAACAAGGTGCGCACCTGCCCGTCCTTGCCTTCGGAAACGATCACGTGCTCGCCCCATACCGGAATGCCGCGGAACGTTTGCTGGTAGCGATAGTGGCGCTCGCCATTGGCATCGTCGACGCGATCAAGCTCGACCAAGGCGCTGTCGGCATCCATGCCGAGCATCTCGGCATGGCGGTCGCTCGTCTGGGCGGCCACGCCCAGAGTATTGATCGCCTTGGCGTAGTTGTGATTGACGGAGGTGACGTCGAGATCGTGGAGATCGTGCACGCCGGCAGCCGAAGCCGAGGCGGCAAAAATTGCAAGGAACAGCGGAGAAAGCACGGCAGAAACAGACGCCGACGCGCGGCGACGGAGCGTTATCATTGAAGTGAGTCCCCAAGCAGTGGATGGTCGCGGCAATGCCGCAGTAGACCGGGGGACAACGAGTGGACAGCCGGCGCCCGATCGCGGGACATCCCCCCGCAGATTCGACAGGTACCACGCTCTCTCCCCCGTAGCGCTGCGCCCTGTTCTCCCCAACAGATGCGAACGCGCCGCGCACGCTAGCACCGCGGATTCGCGAAGTAATGACGCGGTGCACCGTGCGCTTCCGAGCATCCAGACAAGGCCCTGCCGCGCAGGCGCTCGAGTCAGCCATCGCGCAAAAAGAAAGGCGACCCATCCTGGGAATGGGTCGCCTTTGGGCGAAGCGGCGGCGGGTTCTCTGGGGTGAAGACCCACCGTGCTGATCGCAGGTGCACAGTACCGCGGTCTCACTGTCGGCAAGCTGACAGTCGGGTTGCCTTGCTCAGTTGTTGCAGAAATTCACACGTACGCGCGTGCCGCGTCCGCCGCTGCCACTGTCGAGCCTGAAGTCGGCTTCGTGGGCGCGTGCAATCTCGTCGACGATCGCCAATCCCAGACCACAGCCGCTGCCGGGTGAGCCTGGCAGGCGCACGAAGCGTTCGCGCACCTGTTCACGCCACGCGGGATCAATGCCGGGGCCATCATCCTCGACTTCGAGCCAGACCGAGGCGCCATCCCTGCCGCAGCGGATCGTGACGCGGCCGCCGCGCGGCGTGTAGGCGAGTGCGTTGTCGACGAGGTTGCCGAGCAATTCGCGCAGCAACCACGGATTGCCCATCACCTGTGCGGGTGCACATTCGGCACCGAGATCGAGCCCGGCATCGAGCGCGCGATCGAGGTTGTGCGCCACCATTTCCGCCACCAGAGGTTCGAGATCGACGCGTCCAAAGTCCTCGTGCGTGGTCGCACTCGGCTCCGAACGCGCCAGCGTGAGCAACTGGTGCGCAGTGTGGGCAAGTCGTTTGCAAGCACCGTGCAGCGCCTGCAAGCGCTGCCGTACCGTGGGCGATACCGGTTCGCGTTCGAGCACTTCGAGCTGGGCGATGATCCCGCTCAGCGGCGTACGCAATTGGTGTGCGGCGTCGGCAATGAACTGCTGCTGTGCGCGCGCCGCGCCGCGCACCGTGTCGAACAAGGCATTGAGCGTGTGCACCAGCGGGCGCACTTCGGCGGGCACTGCACCATCGTGCAAGGGGGCGAGATCGCGTGCGGAGCGTTGTGCGATTTCTTCGCCGAGCGAGCGCAAGGGGCGCAGACCATGGCGCACGCCGATCCACACCAGCGCCAGCGTGCCGAGAAGCTGGGCCAGGTCGGTGAGCACGATGCTGGCGAGGATGCGGCGCAGCGCCGAATCGCGCTGATGGGTCGACACGGCCACCGCAACCACCAGCGGCGTGCGATCGATCTGTGCGGCGCGCACGGCCACGCGCACCGGCTTGCCGCGCAGACGCGCGTCGAATAGTTGCGTTTGTTCGCCCGTGGGCAGGCTGAAGTCGAGCGCGGCATCCCCATCGACGAGACTGCCATCGAACCTGCGCACGGCATAGGCAACCGTGTCGCTGCCACGCGAACGCAGCGCCGCAATCGCCTGCGGCGGCAGGTCGAAATCGATGTGGCCATCGCCATTGGCATCGCGCAGATGCGCGGCAATTGCCAACGCGGTTTCGCCCAGCGTACGGTCGTAGACGCCGCCGATCGAATCGGCGCCGGTACGGTAGTCGATGAACAAGCCGATACCCAGCAGCAAGCTCAAGGGCACCAACAGCAGGCCGAGCAGCCGCCATTTGATCGAGATCACGCGGGCTTCAGCGTGCGCTTTCATCGAGGCGGTAACCGATGCCACGCACGGTGCGGATCGGCACGCTGTTGCCGAGCTTGCTGCGTACCCGCGACACATAGACTTCGATCGCATTCGCGCCAATTTCGGCATCCCAGTTGGCGATCGCCTGCAGCAGTCTGTCCTTGGCGACGACGCGACCGGCATTGAGCGCGAGACACTCGAGTACGGCCCATTCGCGGCGCGTGAGTTCCACCTCGCTGTCGCCTACGATGACGCGATGGGCGCCCAGATCGAGCACGAGCGGACCGATCGCGAGCTGCGCGCTGGCGGCTGAGCGGCTGCGGCGGATCAGGGCGCGGCAACGTGCCACCAGTTCCGGCAGCGCAAACGGTTTGACGAGGTAGTCATCGGCACCCAGATCGAGTGCGTTGACGCGATCGGCGAGGCCGTCGCGCGCGGTGAGGATCAGAACCGGCAGGGCCAGACCATCGCGGCGCAAGCGCTGCAACAGACTCAGGCCATCGATGCCGGGCAGGCCGATGTCGACGATTGCCAGATCAAAGGCCTCGGCCGCCAGTGCGCCCGTGGCATGTTCGGCCGACTCGACGCGATCGACTGCATAGCCGGCTGTTTCGAGGCCGCGACGGATCGCGTCGGCAACCAGGGCATCGTCCTCGACGACCAGTATGCGCATGGACAGTCCCTGGTCTCGGCCCGACTCAGGCGACGTGGCGATCGCCGCGGCGCAGGTGCACCAGCAGCAGCGAGATCGCAGCCGGCGTCACGCCCGCGATCCGGCGTGCCTGACCGATCGTTTGCGGTTGCGCCTGCTTGAGTTTGGCCAGCACCTCGGCTGACAGGCCGCGCACGCGATCGAAATCGAAATTCGCGGGAATGACGCTGTCATCGTGACGGCGATTGCGCGCGATCTCCTCGTTCTGGCGTTCCAGATACCCGGCATACTTGATGCCGACTTCGACTTGTTCGGCAATGTCCGACTCGTCGATGCCCGGGCCGAAGCCATCGACCGCGACCAGTTCGCGATAGCCGATGCCGGGGCGGCGCAGCAGGTCCTGCGCGCTGGCTTCGCGCGTGAGCTCTACACCGAGACTCGCAGTCAGTGCGCGACCGAGCGCATTGGCGGGCGATGCCCACAACGCGGCCAGTCGTGCCTGTTCGCGTTCCACCGCCTCGCGTTTGTGGCGCAGCGCATCGACCCGCTCCTGCGGCACGCAGCCGAGTTCGAAGCCGCGCTCGGTCAGACGCAGGTCGGCATTGTCCTCGCGCAATTGCAGACGGTACTCGGCACGCGAAGTGAACATGCGATACGGCTCGCTGGTGCCGTTGGTGATGAGATCGTCGATCAGGACGCCGATGTAGGCTTCGTCGCGGCGGGGTGTCCACGATGCTTGCTCACGTGTCGCGCGCGCGGCGTTGAGTCCGGCGATCAGACCTTGCGCGGCGGCTTCCTCGTAGCCGGTGGTGCCGTTGATCTGACCGGCGAAGTACAGACCTTCGATGGCCTTGGTCTCCAGCGAATCCTTGAGCGCGCGCGGATCGAAGTAGTCGTATTCGATCGCGTAACCGGGCCGCGTGATGTGGGCGTTTTCAAGCCCGCGGATCGAACGCACGAGTTCGACCTGCACGTCGAATGGCAGCGAGGTCGAGATGCCGTTGGGATAGATCTCGTGGGTATCGAGGCCTTCGGGTTCGAGAAAGATCTGGTGCGAGGCCTTGTCGGCAAAGCGCACCACCTTGTCTTCGATCGACGGGCAGTAGCGTGGCCCGACCCCTTCGATCACGCCGCCATACAGCGGCGAGCGGTCAAGTGCGCCACGGATGAGGTCGTGAGTGCGCGCGCTGGTGTGGGTGATCCAGCAGCTCACCTGGCGCGGATGATCGGCGCGCGAGCCGAGGAAGGAAAAAACCGGCGCCGGCGCATCGCCGGGCTGTTCCTCGAGCAGGCTGAAGTCGATGCTGCGGCCATCGATGCGCGGCGGCGTGCCGGTCTTGAGGCGGCCCACCGGCAGTTCGAGGCTGCGCAGCATCTGCGCGAGATTCAGCGCCGGCGCATCGCCCGCACGTCCGCCCGGCTGCTGGGTCATGCCGACATGGATCTTGCCGGCGAGAAAGGTGCCGACCGTGAGCACCACGGCTGCGGCGCGGAATTCAAGGCCTGATTGGGTGACCACGCCGGTCACCCGGCCGGCCTCGATCCGCAGCGCGTCGACGCCCTGCTGGAATAGTGACAAACCGGGCTGTGTCTCGACCCGACGGCGAATGGCCGCTTTGTACAAAACCCGGTCGGCCTGACACCGCGTGGCGCGAACGGCCGGTCCCTTGGAGGCATTGAGCGTGCGCCATTGGATCCCGGCATGGTCGGCGGCCCAGGCCATCGCGCCGCCGAGCGCGTCGATTTCGCGCACCAGATGGCCCTTGCCGATACCGCCGATCGCCGGATTGCAGCTCATCTGGCCGATCGTTTCGATGTTGTGGGTGAGCAGCAGGGTGCGCGCGCCGCTGCGCGCGCTGGCCAGCGCGGCTTCGGTGCCGGCATGGCCACCACCGACGACGATCACGTCAAAACGATTCATCTGCTCTGGTCCAATCCGCCGCAGATTCGCAAGGGCGCGCATTCTAGGGCAAGGCGGCCCATGCCGTTGGCATGCTTTCTGCACCTGTCCCTGCACACTCCCACCGACGCACGGCGTTTGCGAGCACGTCGATGCCGGAATTCAGGGGCCGGCTTGCGTCGGTGGGAGCACTTCCTTGGCGCGCCTTCGCGCGCACTCCCGAATCTCGAATTCCGCAGGCATGCCGAGCGTGCGCAGGTGCGCATTGCAAGTCGAAAAAGAAGGCTGGCGCCCGGCGGTCGTAGGAACAGGGGGAATCCAAGAGGACCGTGTGCCGGGCGCCAGTGAAAGAGCGTCGGCGCCGTTGCACGCCGACTTGAAACGAATGTCCCGGGGCGACCATAACCCAGCGGCGCCACGGCGACTGTGATTCTAGTCGCTATCGGTGAAGTTGTCTGCGCGAGTCTGTCCACCGGCGTCAGATTGCGACGAAACTGTCGCGGGAGCGAAGTCACGGCAGGGGTGTGATGCAGTTGGCACGATGGTTGCTTCATCCCTCCTGTCAAACCCGTGAACCGAGGACACCGTCATGCGACCCGACACCAACGTGATTCCGACCCCGCTTTTCCAGCGCTATGAGCTGATGGTCGAACTGGGTCGACTCGAGATGGTTCTCGAAAACGTGCGCAGCACCACCAAGCCCGCCGCCAACGACACCGTGGTGGCGATCGAGTCGCGCTGCGCCCGCATCCAGGAAGCCTTGAGCCGACTGCCGGCTTGACCATGCAACACTGAATACGCCGTGGAACAGGGGAAAGGGGCCGCACTCAGTGCGGCCTCTTTTTTTGTGTCTGCGGCGGGCCCCGTATGCCCTCAGGCCAGCAGGCGCGTGAGGATGTCGGCAAGATCCGGGGACAGGTCGCTGCGCGTGCGCAGCCCTTCGAGCTCGGCCTGCATGCGCGCGGCGCGTTGCGGCTCGAAGCGCCGCCACGGGCCGAAGGCCGTGGCCAGTCGCGCAGCAACCTGCGGGGTGAGCGCATCGACGCGGGCGATCGCATCGGTGAGGAAGCGGTAACCGCCGCCATCGGCACGATGGAACACGCGCTGGTTGCGCATCGCCAGCGCACCGACCAGGGCGTAGACCTTGTTCGGATTGTTCCATTGGAACGCGGCGTGTCCACTCAGCGCGATGCAGCGCTCGAGCGTTTCCGGTCGCGCTTGTGCTGCCTGCAACGCAAACCATTTGTCGAGCACGAGGGCATCGCCTTCGTGGCGCCGGGCGAAGTCGTCCAACGTGGTCTGGGCATCGGCGGCGCCAGCGCTGGCAAGTGCAGCCAATGCTGCAAGCCGGTCGCTGAGATTGCCGGCCTGCGCGTAGTGCGCACTGGCCAGCGCGTGCCGGCTTGCGTCCACGCGCACGAGCGTGGCCAGACAGGCGTTGCGCAGGCGCCGGCGCGCGGCGTTCGCAGTCGATTGCGCAGCGGTGGCCAGTTCGTGCGTCAAGGCTTGATAGCGCGTGTGCAGGGCATCAACCAAACAACGCGCGAGTCCGTTCTCGACGTTGCAACGTGCGCCATGCACGGCCTCGGGATCGATCGCCTGCATGCCGTCGCTGAGCGAATGGGCATCGGCGAGCGTGAGCATCTCGGCGACCAGCGCGGGATCGAGGCTGTCGTCGGCGAGTGCGGCGGCGAGCGCGGCGGCGTACTCATCGAGTGCGCCGGCATCGACGGATCCGTGCGCGAGGGCGTGGGCAAACAGACGACGCGCGACGCTGTCGGCAGCGAACCAGCGATTGAAGCCGTCCGTATCGTGACGCACCTGCATCAGCAAATGGGATGTGTCGGTGTCGATCTGCAAACGCACCGGCGCCGAGTAGCCGCGCAAGAGCGAAGGCGTGGGCGCCTCATCGAGCTCGACGAAACGAAGTTCGCCCACCTCCTCGGCAAACAGCACGACGCGCTGCGTGCCGACGGCGGCCTTCTCGCCGGCCATCTGCAGCGGTAGTGCCTGGCCGTCGCTGCCGAGCAAGGCAAGCGCGATCGAAATCGGCAAGGCCCGCTTCTCGGGCTGGTTCGGCGTGGCAGGCGTGGCCTGTCGCAATTGCAACACGTACTCGCGGCGCTGCGCGTCATATTCGCCGTGTGCATGCAATTCGGGTGTGCCGGCCTGTGCGTACCAGGCCAGCCAAGGCATGAGATCGACGCCGTTGGCATCGCCGAGTGCGGCAAGAAAATCCTCGACCGTCACCGCGCAGCCATCGTGGCGTTCGAAGTACAGATCGAGCCCGCGCCGGAAACCCGCTTCGCCGAGTCGGGTGGCGAGCATGCGCACGATCTCGGCGCCTTTCTCGTAGACCGTCGCGGTGTAGAAATTGTTGATCTCGCTGTAGCGATCGGGACGCACCGGATGCGCCAGCGGGCCGGCGTCCTCGGCAAACTGCGCGCGCCACAGTGTGCGCACATCATCGATCCGGCGCAGCGTGCGCGAGGCGACGTCGGACTCGAATTCCTGCTCGCGGTAGACCGTCAGGCCTTCCTTGAGACTGAGCTGGAACCAGTCGCGGCAAGTGACGCGATTGCCGCTCCAGTTGTGGAAATACTCGTGGCCGACCACAGCGAGCACGTGACGGAAATCGTCATCGGTGGCGCTGTCGGCATCGGCCAGCAGGTATTTGGCGTTGAAGATGTTGAGACCCTTGTTCTCCATCGCGCCCATCGCGAAATCGTGGGTGACGACGATGTGGAACACGTCGAGATCGTAACAACGACCAAAACGCTGCTCGTCCCAGGCCATCGCCTGCTTGAGGCACTGCATGGCCCAGGCGCAGCGCGTGATCACGGCCGCATCGGCATGGATGAACAGGCGCACGCGGCGACCTTCACGCGTGACGAATTCGTCTTCGATCTGCGCGAGCTCGCCGGCCACCAGCGCGAACAGATAGCTCGGCTTGGGATGCGGATCGACGAAGCGAGCGAAATGCCGACCATCGGCGAGCACGCCGGCTTCGACCTGATTGCCGTTGGCAAGCAGGAGCGGGAAGCGCTCGCGATCGGCGCGCAACGTCACCGTGTAGCGGGCCAGCACGTCAGGGCGATCGAGAAACGGCGTGATGTGGCGAAAGCCTTCGGCTTCGCATTGCGTGAGCAGGAAACGACGCTCGCCCGCGCCGCTGGTGTAGAGCCCCTGCAGCGTGGTATTGCGCTCGGGTGCGATGCGCACCCGTGTTTCCACGATGACCTTGCCGTGCACGTTCGGCAGCGTCAGTCCACGCGCATCGAGTTGCCATTGCGCAGGTTCGAGCAGCGCGCCATCGACGCGGACGTCGAGCACTTCGAGCGCTTCGGCATCCAGGCGCAGCACTACGCCCGCCTCGCGCTGCTGAAGGTGCAGGCGGCCGCGCACGAGCGTTGCCAGCGGATCGAGATCGAATTCGAGTTCGACCGCATCGATCTGCCAGGCGGGTGCGCGGTAGTCACGCAGGTGTATCGTCGGTTTGGCGCCTTGGGGTGCGGGCATCGGGGCGAACGCGAGCGGAAAGGGTCTGACAAGCTAGCCGCTTCGGACAGTTCCTGCCAATGCCGCGGCGGCATGAGTGCTGCGCCTGCTATCTTGATCGCCTTCGAATCGGCCCGCCACCTGCATGTTGTCCGCCACCACGCCATCTCCTGATCTGGCTGCGATTGAAGCCGCTGCAACGCGCATCGCGCCGCATGCGCAGCACACGCCGGTGCTGCGTTCGCGCAGCCTCGATGCGCTGGCCGGTGCGAGCTTGCTGTTCAAGTGCGAGAACTTCCAGCGCGCCGGTGCCTTCAAGTTTCGCGGCGCCTGCAATGCGGTGTGGTCACTCGACGAGGCGACGGCCGCGCGCGGCGTGGTCACGCATTCCTCGGGCAATCATGGCGCGGCGCTGGCTCTGGCGGCGCGCACGCGCGGCGTTGCCGCGCATGTGGTCGTGCCAGAAGGCGCGGTCGCGGCCAAACTCGCCGCGATCACCGCCGCAGGTGCCGTGCTGCACCGCTGCGCACCGACCATGGCCGCGCGCGAGGCGATGGCCGAAGCGGTGCGCGTGCAGACCGGCGCCAGTCTGATTCATCCCTACACCGATCCGCGCGTGATCGCGGGGCAAGGCACGCTCGCGCTCGAATTGCTGCAGGAAGTCGGTCCGCTCGATGTGCTGGTCGCGCCGATCGGCGGCGGCGGCCTGATCGGCGGCTGCGCGATTGCCGCGCATGGCATCGATCCGCGCATCGAGATCCATGGCGCCGAACCTCTCGGCGCCGATGATGCGGCGCGCTCGCTGCGCAGCGGCACGCGCGTCACCGAACTCGCGCCACAGACCTTCTGCGACGGCCTGCGTGGCCTCATCGGCGCGATCAACTTCGAGCTGCTGCGCGCGCATTCGGTACAGGTGACGACGCTCCACGATGCGGCGACGTTCGCCGCGCTGCGACTGATCTGGGAGCGCCTCAAGATCCTCGTCGAGCCGTCTTCGGCAATCGCGCTCGCGGCGGTGCTCGCACAGCGCGAGCGTTTCGCAGGCAAGCGCGTGGGCATCGTGCTCAGCGGCGGCAACGTCGATCTCGATGCCTGTCTTGCCGGTCTTGCGCCGCTATCGATCAAGTCGCGCGACGGCGGTTGACCAAGGCGAGCGCGAACACGATCAGCAGCACGCCGATGCTTTCGCTCGCGCCCGGCCGTTCGCCGAGCACGAGCCACGCAAAACCGATGCCGAGCACCGGGATCACCAAGGACGACAGGCCGGCAACATTGGCTGGAAGTTCTGCGACGATGAACGACCACAGTGCCCAGGCGAGGCCCGAGGCGAGCAGCACGTTGTAGGCAAGTGCGCCGATGAACTGGGGCGTCCATGCCACCGCATGTTCGGGCACGAGCAGGGCGACGAGGATGATGACGGCAGTGCCGAACAGCATCTGCCATGCTGTCAGCGAAAGCGCGCCCACGCCGCCACGTTCGAACAGGCGCTTGCTCAGCACCACGCCGATCGCCCAGGTCACGCCACCACCGAGCGCCATCGCCGTACTCGCCACCGAGTCGCCCATGCCATGCCAGGGTTCGAGCACGAGCAGCAGGCCGGCGCAGGCGATCGCAAGGCCGAGCCACAGGCGCCGCGTCGGCCACTGCGCAAACGCGATCCAGTTGATCAGCACCACCCAGAACGGCATGGTGTAGGCGAGCAAGGCGGTGCGACCGGCAGCGCCGACGAGCAAGGCCGCCTGCACCAGCAACTGGAAGCCCGTGGTCTGCGCCAGTCCGATCGCCAGGGTCGGCCACAGTGGCGGTGGACGCAGTGCTTCCCGACGCAACAGCAGCACCGCGAACAGCACCAGCGTGCCCAAACCATAGCGCCAGGCCGAGAACGTGATCGGCCCGGCGTAGGCGAGTGCCTGCTTCATCACGATCCAGTTGTAGCTCCACACCAGACTGACGATGGCGAGCGCGAGCAGGGCCGGGTGGCGTGGAGACAAACGGGGTGTCATGCGCGATCCGGTGGGCGATGAAGGCCGCGTATCATACGGCCCCAGATCACCGCCGAGCAGGCTCGCTCCAATGCCCGAACCCACCCGCTGCGACTGGGCTGCCGGTAGCGACAGCCTGCGTGACTATCACGATCACGAATGGGGCGTGCCCCTGCATGGCGATCGCGCGCTGTTCGAATTGCTGTGTCTGGAAGGCGCGCAGGCGGGACTGTCATGGCGCACCGTGCTCGACAAACGGGCACGCTATCGTCACGTGTTCAAGGACTTCGACATCGAGCATTGCGCGCGTCTGTCCGACGCGCAGCTCGCGCGCCTGCTCGACGATCCCGGCCTGATTCGCAACAAGCTCAAGCTCGGCGCAGTGCGCAGCAATGCGCGCGCGGCGCAGGCGGTGATCGCAGAACTCGGCTCGCTCGATGCGTATCTGTGGTCCTTCGTCGATGGCAAGCCGCGCCGCAATCGCTGGACGCAGGCGCGTGAGGTGCCGGCCAGCGACGAGACTTCCGAGCGCATGAGCAAGGCGCTGCGCAAGCGCGGATTCCGCTTCGTCGGCCCGACGATCTGCTATGCCTTCATGCAGGCCGCGGGCATGGTCAATGACCATCTCGTCGCTTGCCTGCGTCATTCCGCCGCATCCCGGGGTCACCGATGATCGTCACCAGCGCCGCCCAGTTTCGTGCCGCATACAGCGCTCAAACGTATCCGCCTTGCCATGCCGCCACGGCGCGCGGCGCCTTCCTCGTTGCGCCTGCGAGTGCGGCACTCGCTGCCGAATCGGCGCAGGACAATGCCTACATGCTCGACGCGGGCGTCATCGATCTGGCGCGTGCGCGTGCACAGCACGATGCGCTCGCGCTTGCGCTCGGCGCCGATGTGCCGGTGACCTTGTTCGCGGGCGATCCCGACTGCGCCGATGGCATGTTTCCGAACAATGTGTTCGCGACCACGCGTGGGCGCCTCATCGTCGGACGCATGCGCCATGCGGTGCGTCAACGCGAGGCACGTCGCGCGGATATCCGTGGCTTTTTTCGCGACGTGCTCGGTTATGTCGAAACCGATCTCTCGCAAGCCGATTACGTTGCCGAACTCACCGGCGCGCTGGTGATCGATCGCGCGCGCGGCATCGGCTATTGCGGGCTGTCCGAGCGCTGCGACCTCGACGGCGCCCGCGCGATGCACGAAGCCTTCGGTCTGCGCCTGAGTTTCGCTTTCTCGCTCGCTGCGGGTGAGTACCACACCAATGTCGTGCTCGCGGTGCTCGCCGGACGCGCCGCGCTGATCGCCGCCGACGGCTTTGCGCGCAGCGAGGATGCACAGGCAATCGCTGACGTTTATGGCGATGGCGCGATCTGGCTCGACGCCGCGCAGAAGGCCGCCTATGCCGGCAATGCGATCGCGCTCAACTCGCAGCGGGTTTGGCTGAGCGCGCGCGCCGAGGCTGCACTCACGCCCGCGCAGCGCGCGACGCTGACGCGTCAGGGCTTTGCGATTGGCGCGGTCGATCTCGCCGAGATCGAGAAGGCCGGCGGCAGCCTGCGTTGCTGCGTCGCCGAAATCTACTGAACGCAGCGAGTTCGATTCACTGTCAAGCTGTCGGCATGGCACGCGGTGCGGCACAATCTCGCTCTCCTTCCGGTGCGAGCCGATGAGCCTCAACCCGCAACAACGCGCCGCGGTCGAATACAGCGATGGCCCCATGCTGGTGCTCGCCGGCGCGGGTTCGGGCAAGACGCGCGTGATCACCGAGAAAATCGCCCATCTGATCCGGCGCAAGCAGATGTCGGCGGGCAAGATCGCCGCGATCACCTTCACCAACAAGGCGGCGCGCGAGATGCGCGAGCGCGTCGTGCGGCTGTTGCGCAACGAGGATGCGCAGGGGCTTTTGGTCTGCACCTTCCACGCGCTGGGGCTCAAATTCCTGCAGATCGAACATGCGCACGCGGGTCTGCGCCGCGGTTTTTCGGTGCTCGATGCCGATGATGCGCAGGGATTGATCAAGGAACTCGCGCCCAAGGGCATCAAGCCCGATGCGCTGTTCGCACTGCAGTCGCTGATCTCGCGCGCCAAGAACGAAGGTCTCACGCCCGAGCAGGCGCAAGCGCAGGCGGCCAGTGCGCGCGAGCGCGAGGCGGCCACGCTGTACGCCGGCTACCAGCGGCGTCTGGCCGCGTTCAATGCAGTGGATTTCGATGACCTGATCCGCCTGCCGCTGGCGCTGCTCGATGGCAATGAAGAGATCCGCGCTGCGTGGCGCGAACGGCTGCGCTATCTGCTCGTCGACGAATATCAGGACACCAATGCCGCGCAATATCGGCTGATCAAGATGCTCGCGGGCGAGCGCGGCGCCTTCACCGTGGTCGGCGACGACGATCAGAGCATCTACGCCTGGCGCGGCGCCAATCCGGAGAACCTGCACGAGCTCGCGCGTGACTATCCGAGCTTGCGCGTGGTCAAGCTCGAGCAGAACTACCGCTGCGCGCGGCGCATCCTGCGCGCAGCCAATGCACTGATTTCGCACAATGCTCATCTGTTCGACAAGCGCCTGTGGAGCGAGCAGGGCGAGGGCGATCCGATCCGCGTGCTCGAATGCCGCGACGACGAGCACGAAGCCGAATGCGTGGCAGCAGCCATCACGCATCTGGCGCAGCGACACAAGCAGCCGTGGAGCCAGTTTGCGGTGCTCTATCGCGGCAACCATCAGTCGCGCGCGCTGGAGAAAGCGCTGCGGCTCGCGCGCGTGCCCTACCACGTCAGTGGCGGTACCGCGTTTCTCGATCGCGCCGAGGTCAAGGATCTCATCGCCTATCTGCGCCTCATCGCCAATCCCGACGATGACGCCGCGTTTCTGCGCATCGTCAATCTGCCGCGCCGTGACATCGGAGCAACCACGCTCGAGCGCCTCGGCGAACTGGCCGGCGCGCGGCATTCGTCCCTGCTCGATGCCGCTCACAGCGACGCCGTGCTCAACCAGCTCGGTGCGCGCGCGGCTTCTTCACTGCATGGGTTTGCCAAGCTCATCACCGAATTCTCCGCGCGCGCCGAACGCGCCGCCGCGGCCGATCTGGTCGAAGCGCTGATCGCGCGCATCGGTTATGCCGAACATCTGGGCGCACAAATCAAGGAGCCGGCGCTGCGCGAGCGGCGCCTGGAAAACCTGCGCGAGCTGGTCGAATGGCTGCGCGCGATGGACAGTCGCGGCGCCGGCGATCTGGCCGCGCAGCTCGCCCTGCTCACGCACGGTGATCGCGATGATCCCGGCAATGCGGTGCGCCTGATGACCCTGCATGCGGCCAAGGGTCTCGAATTCGACAGCGTGTTTCTGGTCGGAGTCGACGATGCGACCCTGCCGCACGAGGGCAGCGTCGAGGAAGGACGTCTCGAAGAGGAACGCCGCCTGCTCTACGTCGGCATCACCCGTGCGAAACAACATCTCGCGCTGTCGTATGCGAAACGGCGCAAGCGCTTCGGCGAGATCCTCGCCAACCTGCCCAGCCGCTTCCTCAAGGAACTGCCCGCCGATGACCTGCACTGGTCAGGGCGCGACGAGGAAAAAGACGCCGCGCACAAGCAGGAAATGGCTGCCTCGCATCTGGCACGCCTGGCCGCCTTGCTCGGCGATTGAAGCGACTTCAAATCAACTTCGCCTCGGCCAGCTCGCGCTTGAGGAAAGCGTAGTAGATCGGTGCGGCGACAAGGCCGCCGATGCCGAAGGCCGATTCCATCACCAGCATCGCCACCAGCAGTTCCCAGGCGCGGGCATGGATCTGGGTGCCGACGATGCGCGCGTTGAGGAAGTACTCGAGCTTGTGGATGAGCACGAGGAAGGTCAGCGCGGCGACCGCGTCGGCGAAGGACACCGACAATGCGGCGATGAAGATCAGCGTGTTGGAAATCAGATTGCCGATCACCGGCAGCAGGCCGACGATGAAGGTGATGACGACGAGGGTCTTGGCGAACGGTACCGGCGTGCTGAACAGCGGCAGCACGGCGAGCAGGAAGATGCCGGTGAGCAGGGTGTTGATCGCCGAGATCTTGACCTGGGCGAAGACGATGTCGCGGAACGCACCGAGCAGGTTGCGGCTGCGCGCGTGCAGTGCGGCGACGAAGGGTGTGCGGCTCTGACCTCGACTGCCGTTGGCGGCGAGCGCAATCATCGCGCCGAGCACCATGCCGATCAGCAGATGGGCAAGACCGCGCGCAGCGGCCTTGCCGGCCAGTTGCAGCGTGCCAGCGTGCTGGCGCAGCCAGTCGAGCGCGGCCACGCGCATTTCGGTGATGTTGTCGGGCAGGTGATCGACGATCCAGTCCGGCAACTGGCCGCGTGCGCGGTCGAGCAGCGGATTGAGATTGTCGAAGAACACTTTGGGGTCGCCGATTTCCTGCCGTACCAGCGCGATCGTCGCGAACACGAGCAGGGTAGTCAGGCCGACCACGATCACGCTCAGCGCCAGGACCGCGATGCGATGCGCGTTCGAGCGCGGCAGGTAACGCTGCACGCGCGGCGCGAGCACGTCGATCAGTGCAAACACGAACAAACCCGCTATCAGCGCGGTGAGCAGATGCAGTTGCAGCACCACCAGCAGCGCGAGTGCGGCGAGGATGCAGGCGGTGATCGTGAAACGCGAACTCAGGGACGGGGTCATCGGCTCTCCGAAGGACGCAGTGGCTACGGCATTTCATTGCGCTGGCTTACACTGCGCCACTGATCCTAGGGCAACGTTGAACAAGTAGCACCATTGTCATGGCGCCCGGAAAGTCCGCCAGACGTGTTGTGCGGCGAAGGCAAGGCGGGTTGCCTTGGCGAGCCGTGCGGCGCGGCTGGGGTGTTTTCCCGGCGCCACCCGTCTCAAACAAGGTCAAGCTGTTGGGCGACGCCTGTCTGAGCACAGCTCTCTGGCGCGCTGCCTTGAAAGACGGCCAGTCTGTCTGCGGCGGCGCACCGCGATCTGCACGCAGACAGGGGTCGTGACGATTGCGCTACTTGTTCAGCGTTGCCCGATGCTGACCCGGCCCAAGCCAATCCCGGAGTTTCGATGAACCTCGTTCGCCATCCAGTTGTCGCCCTGTTGCTGTCCGCCTTGCTCGGTGCCTGCGTCGCGCCCGCGCCCAAACCGGAGGCAGCGCCGCCAGCGCCCGTCGTTCCATCCGTGGCGCCACCCGCGCCGAGCGAGCCGACCGCGCACGACAATCTCAATGCGGTGGCCTGGTCGCAGACCGCGATCGAGCATGACCTCATCTATCTCGAGGTCTACCGCGACGCCACCGACACGCTCGCACGTGCACTCAAGGACCGCAGTTGGGACGCGCTGCCGCACGAGGAGCGCAGCAATCCGGTGCGCAAGCTCAAGCCGGCGATCATCCTCGACATCGACGAGACCGTGCTCGACAACTCGCCCTATGCGGCGCGCCTGGTGCGTGCGAACAAGAGTTACGAGGAAGCGACCTGGGCGCAGTGGTGCAACGAGAAGGCCGCCAAGGCGCTGCCGGGTGCGCGCGAGTTCACCACCTACGCGGCGAGCAAGGGCGTGACCGTGTTCTATCTGTCCAACCGCGCCAAGGATCTCAATGAGGTCACTCTGGCCAACCTGCGCAGCGAGGGCTTTCCGATCGCCAAGGGCGAGAACGTGTTTCTCGGCCTGGGCGTCGAAGTGCCCGGCTGCACGCCGGTCGGCAAGAGCGACAAGGGCTGCCGGCGGCGCCTGATCGCCGAGCACTACCGCGTGCTCATGCAGTTCGGCGACCAGCTCGGCGATTTCCTCGATGCCAATCCCAACACCCTGAGCGAGCGCCGCGCCGCCGTCGAGCCCTATCTGGACTGGATCGGCGAGCGCTGGTTCGTCTTGCCCAACCCGACCTATGGCTCGTGGGAAGCGGCAGCGTTCAACAATGATTTCAAGGCGCCCAAGGCGCAGCGGCATCAGGAAAAGCTCGACAATCTTCGTTATTGATCAATGACTTGATTCGCACTACTTGAAGTATTGCGTTAATAGTCGCCGCCAACTATAGTCTGTGCGTCGTTTTTCCGATTCGTGGTGGTATCCCGAAATCGCAAGGACGCCAGACATCCTCCTCCGGCTTGACCGGAACTTGGCCCGGACGATTCCCATCGACCGGGCTTTCTTTTTGTGTCGTGCGGCAGCGGGCCGCTTGGGGCCGATCTGCTAGAGTGCCGCTCCCCTTGTCCCTCCTGGAATCCTGGATCCAATCATGAACAAGTCTCTGCTTCGCGTTGCGCTGCTCAGCGCGCTCGCCCTCGTTGCCGTCGGTTGCCAGAAGGCGCCGGAGTCGGCCACCACGCCGGCTGCCCAGAGCGCTGCGGCGACCTCGCCCGATGGCGCCCTGATGGCTTCGATCGCGGCGCTCAAGGCCGGCGATTTCGACAGCCTCATGAAGAACTCGCTGCCGCCCGCCGAGTTCGCCAAGATCAAGGCCGACTGGAACAAGGATCAGGATCCGATCACCGACGAGGAACGGCAGAAGTTCGCCGACACGATCGGCAAGCTCACTGCGCCTGATGCCGAGCAGAAGATCTTTGCCGAGATCGAGCCGCAACTGACCGCATTCGACGCGCAGTACCAGCAGCAGATTCCGATGTACGTTGCGATGGGCTCGGGCTGGCTGCAGGGCATGGTGCAGCAGAACAAGGACATGTCCGAGGAATCCAAGCAACAGGCGCTGGCCGCGATCAACGCGCTCGGTGCCTGGGTCACCAAGACCCGCTTCACCGATCCGGCCAAGGTCAAGCAGGTGATCGCGATCGTGGTCAAGGCCGCGCGTGACCTCAACCTCAAGTCGCTCGACGAAGCGCGTGCGCTGAGCTACGAGCAGGGCATGCAGAAAGGCAAGGCCGCATTCGCCGCGTTCAAGGACGCCCTCAACGTCTACGGTTTCTCCTTCGATCAGACGCTCGATTCGATCAAGCCCGAAGTCGTGAGCAACGACGGCAAGACCGCCAAGATCAAGATGAGCTACACCCTGCTCGGCACGCCGCTGACTGGCGAGGCGGACATGGTCAACGTCGATGGTCGCTGGTACGGCAAGGACACCATCGAGAAGATCAAGGAAAAGGCCGCCGCGCAGGCGGGTGGTGAAGGCGCCGCACCGGCTGTTGCGCCGGCTGCCGAAGCACCCGCCACGCCCGAAACGCAAGGCTGAGCCTGTCTGCATCGAGCGTGCAGGCCTGAATTTCGCGGGCTGCACGCGATGTGCGCCATGGCATCAGCTGCAGCAAGAAAAGTCCCGCCTTGTGCGGGACTTTTTGTATCCGCGTTGCCCTAGACTTCGCGCATGAATGATTCATCCCCACCACCGACACCCCAACCGATCGCACAAGCTCCGGGTTGGTTGCGCATCCTCGGCAGTCTGCTGCGACCGTGGCTGCGCATCCAGCGCACGCCCGAGGACGTGCATGCCCTGCTGCCCGAGGATCCACGTCCGACGGTGTATCTGATCGAGCGCTACGGACTGTCCGACAACCTGATCCTCGAACAAGCTTGTCAGGAAGCCGGCTTGCCTTCGCCCTATGCCGCGGCCGAGCGTCTGCCGATCAGTCGTCGCCGCGCGGTGATTACGCTGTCACGCCGGCCGCCGATGTTCGGACGCGCGCCGCATCCGACTCGCTCTGAAACCTTGAGTCTGCTCGCCGAAGCGGTGCGCAGCGCACCCGAACTCGATGTGCGGCTGGTGCCGGTATCGATCTTCGTCGGTCGCGCGCCGCAGCGCGAATCGGGCTGGTTCCGCGTGCTGTTCTCGGAAAACTGGGTGGTCGTCGGCCGCTTCCGCCGCCTGCTCGCGCTGGCGCTCAATGGCCGCGACACCCTGGTCGAGTTTGCCGCGCCGGTGAGCCTGCGCGACGTGGTCGCCGGCGAAAGCAGTACCGAGCGCGGCGTGCGCAAGTTGCAGCGCATCGTGCGCGTGCATTTCCGCCGCGTGCGCGCCGCGGTCATCGGTCCCGACCTTTCGCATCGACGCACCCTGATCGACGGCGTCGTCAATGCCGCGCCGGTGCAACAGGCGATCGATGTCCATGCCAATCGCGAAGGCATCTCGCGCGAGGCTGCGGCGGCCAAGGCGCGCGCGTTTGCCTGGGAAATCGCCGCCGATCAATCGCATCTGGTGGTGCGCTCGGCGTCGTTCCTGCTCACCGCGCTGTGGGAGAAGATCTACCGCGGCGTGCACATGCATCACTTCGACAAGCTGCGCGAGGTCGCTCCGGGCCACGAAGTGATCTTCGTGCCCTGCCATCGCAGCACCACCGACGATGCGCTCTTGCCCTACCTGCTCTATCGCAACGGCCTCGCGGTGCCGCACATCGCCGCCGGCGTCAATCTCAACCTGCCGGTGATCGGTGGCCTGTTGCGTCGTGGTGGTGCGTTCTTCCTGCGCCGCAGTTTCAGCGATCCGTTCTATTCGACGGTGTTCCGCGAATACATGAGCCAGCTCATCGCGCGCGGGATTTCGCTGATGTACTTCATCGAGGGCGGGCGCTCGCGCACCGGGCGCATGCTCGCGCCGCGCGGCGGCCTGCTGTCGATGACCCTGCGCAGCTTCCTGCGCCAGCCCGATCGACCGGTGGTGTTCCAGCCGGTCTACATCGGCTACGAGAAAGTCATGGAAGGCGAGTCCTACATCGGCGAACTCTCGGGCAAGGCCAAGGAAAAGGAATCCTGGGGTGGTTTGTTGCGCAGCCTCGGCGTACTGCGCCGCAATTACGGCGCGGTCACGGTGAATTTCGGCGAGGCGTTGTTTCTCACTCCGCTGCTCGACGAGATCGAACCCGACTGGCGCGCCGCCACTGCCGATCCCGAGGCCAAACCCAACTGGCTCAAGAGCGCGGTCGATACGCTCGGCGAGCGCATCCTCGTCAACATCAATCGCGCCGCCGACGTCAATCCGGTCAACCTGCTCGGTATCACCCTGCTCGCCACGCCCAAGCATGCGATGTCCGAATCCGATCTGCTCGCCCAGCTCGAATTGTCCAGGACCTTGCTGCAGGCGCTGCCGTATTCCGAGCGCGTTACCGTATCGGCGCTGTCGGCCGAGCAGATCATCGCCCATGGCGAGACCATGCAATGGATCCGCCGCGTCAGTCATCCGCTTGGCGATGTGCTGCTTGCCGACGACAAGGCCGGCGTGCTGCTGAGCTACTTCCGCAACAACGTCAGTCATCTGTTCGCGTGCTCGGCGTGGGTCGCCTGCTGCCTGCTCAACAATCGGCGCATCGCGCGCTCCTCGATCCTGCGTCTGGGCCGCATCGTCTATCCGTTCGTGCAGGCCGAGCTGTTCCTGCCCTGGGACGAGGAGGAATTCGCCACGCGCGTGCAGCAGACCATCGATTTCCTCATCGCCCGTGATCTGCTGCACGCCAGTGCCGACGGTCGCATCATCAGTCGTGGGCCAGGCCAGACCGATGCGGCGTTCCAGTTGCGCGCGCTCGCCGACAATCTGCTGCCGGCGATCGAGCGCTACTACATCGCACTCGCGCTGCTGGTGAAGAACGGTTCGGGCACGCTCACTTCAAGCGAGCTCGAAAACCTGTGCACGCTCAGCGCGCAGCGGCTGTCGCTGCTGCAGGAGCTCAACGCGCCCGAGTTCTTCGACAAGAGCCTGTTCCGCGGCTTCATCCAGAAACTGCGCGAGCGCCGCGTGGTGTGGAACGACGATGCCGGCAAACTTGCCTTCGATGCCTCGCTGGCCGTGGTCGCCAACGACGCACGCGTGGTTCTCAGTCGCGAGATCCGCCACGGCATCCTCAAGCTGACCCCGGAAAAACACGCCCAACTCGCGCGTGACAGCGCGGCTGAAAGCGACTCGGATTGAACCAGCCCGAGGCAAGGCTGATCGAGTGGCGCGATCGTCACGGCGCCGCAGACATGCCAATGGAGAGCACATGACGCTCGACGACTATCTGCACATGCACTTCGTTTCCCGGCAGCGCTTCGCCGAGATGGCCGGCATCTCCGAGCAACGTCTGGCGACCTTGATCGAACTCGGGGCGGTTCCGCGCGCGACCTATGTCTGCGATGGCGACGCGATCGAGTCGGCGGTTTTCGGCCGCATCGAAGCTCAGCAGGCCGCAGCGGGCGAGTATTTCCGCCCCGAATGCCTGCGCTGGGTGGCGATCGCCGAGCGCGCGGCGGCCGGTGGCGAGCGCGACGCGGTGCTGGCTGTCTTGAGCGCGGAACTGCACGCGGCGCTCGCAGGCACAGGCGAGGATCCTGCAGCAATCGACGCAAGGATCTGGCAGGACTACATTCCCGCTTTTCTCGACGGCACCTTCGGCTTGTGCGTTGCCGACCCCACGAGCGGCGCAGGCATTGCGCGCAAGGAATGCCTGCAGGAACGACTCACGGAAGTGACCGCCAACGGCAGCGAGGCGCAGCCAGCGGGCATCGCACGCGAGGAATTGCTGCGCCTGATCGACGACTATGCCGCAGCGGCGATGCCCTTCTCGCCGGCCGAATTTGCGCGCAGCAGTCGCAAGCGTCTGGTCGACGATCTGCGCCCGCGCGTGGCTGCACGCTAACAGGGTGCTGAAAAAGTCCATCCTGGACTTCTTCAGCTCGACGAGTCCGGTACATGCCCGGACTCGTCTCCGACGAATCAATCACTTGCGTGATCGATTCGCATGCAGTGCATCCCTGCACTGCGCTATCAAGCTGCTGAAAAGGATTTTTCAGCAGCCTGCCAAGGCATCGGCAAGCGCGGCGCGATCAAGCCGCGTCGCGCCGAGCTTGCGGATTGCGCCATTGCGCAAGCAAGGCCGCTTGCCGTTCGCGTGCCTTGTCCAGATGACGCTCCTTGACGTGGCCGTAGCCGCGGATCTGCTCGGGAATCGAGGCGATTTCAGCAGCGAGTGCGTGGTTGCCCGCGTCGAGCTTGGCCAGCAGTTCATCGACGATCGCGAAGTACTCGGCAATCAGCCTGCGTTCCTCGCGTCGCTCGGCGGTGTAGCCGAACACATCGAACACGCTGCCGCGCAGGAAGCGCAGTTTCGCCAGCAGCTTGAACGCGATCATCATGCGTGGACCGAATTCGGCCTTGATCAAGCGGCCCTCGGCGTCGCGCTTGGCGAACAGCGGCGGCGCGAGATTGAAATGCACGCGGTAATCGCCATCGAAGACCTGCTTGAGACGCTGCTCGAACTCGCCCGAGGTGTACAGGCGCGCGACTTCGTATTCGTCCTTGAAGGACATCAGCTTGAACGCGTAACGCGCGACCGCTTCGCCGAGCGCACTGCTGCCCGGCAGGGCGCTTGCCTCGGCGGCGCGCACCTTGTCGATCAGGGCGCGGTATTTCGCGGCGTAGGCGGCATTCTGGTAATCGCCGAGGAAGGCCACGCGGCGCGCGATGCGCTCATCGAGCGAGCTGCTGAGCGTGGCATCGTCGAGCGGCGCAGCCGGTGTGCCTTGAGCACTCGCTGCGGGCTTGCGCAGCGGCAGGGCGAGCGCAATCGCGCCCGAGGGCAGATGCGGATGCGGCAGGCCCGTCGCCTTGCGCACCGCCACCGGATCATGCGCGGCCAGACGGCCCCAATTGAAAGCGGCCTTGTTCATCTCGACCGCAGCGGCATTGAGTTCGATCGCGCGCAGCAGGGCTTCGCCTGACAGCGGCACCCAACCCTTCTGCCAGGCGTAGCCGAGCATGAACAGGTTCGCGGCGATGGTGTCGCCGAGCAGGGCGGTGGCGAGCTCGGTCGCATCGATCAGATCCGGCGACTCGCCATCGAGTGCGGTCCTGACCGCATCGATGATGCCCTGCGCGGGGAACTGCAGGTCGGGCTTCATCGTGAACGAACCGGGCATCGCCTCGTAGCTGTTGAGCACCACGCGCGAGCGTCCCGCGCGGATCTTGGACAGTGCCCAGTAGTCGTTGACCACCACCATGTCGCAACCGAGCACGAGGTCGGCTTCACCCGCGGCGATGCGCACGGCGTGGATGTCTGCGGGCGTGCGCGCCACGCGCAGGTGACAGGTCACCGCGCCGCCCTTCTGCGCCAGACCAGTCTGGTCGAGCACGGTGCTGCCCTTGCCCTCGAGGTGCGCGGCCATGCCGATCAAGGCGCCGATCGTGACCACGCCGGTGCCGCCGATGCCGGTGACAAGGATGTTCCACGGCTGGGCGAGATCGCTGGCGAATTGCGGCTGCGGCAGCGCGGAGAAATCGACGCTCGCCTTGCCCTGTTGCTTCTTGAGGCGGCCACCGACCACGGTGACGAAGCTCGGACAAAAGCCCTTCACGCAACTGAAGTCCTTGTTGCAGCCGGATTGATCGATTTCGCGCTTGCGCCCGTACTCGGTGTCCTTGGGCAGCACCGAGACGCAGAAGCTCTGCTCGCCGCAGTCGCCGCAACCTTCGCAGACAAGCGAGTTGATGAACACGCGCTTGTTCGGATCTTCCAGCTTGCCGCGCTTGCGGCGCCGGCGCTTCTCGGTGGCGCAGGTCTGGTCATAGATCAGGACGCTCACGCCGGTCACTTCGCGCAGCCGCTTCTGCGCCGCGTCGAGTTGATCGCGGTGTTCGAATGTCACCTCCGGAGGAAAATCGATGTCGCGATATTTGCTCAGGTCATCGGACATCACGACGATGGTTCTGACGCCCTCGGACCACACTTGCCCGGCGATGTCGGACACGCTGAGCGTGCCGTCCACCGGCTGGCCGCCGGTCATCGCCACCGCGTCGTTGTAGAGGATCTTGTAGGTGATGTTGACCTTGGCCGCGATCGCCTGCCGGATCGCCAGCGAGCCCGAGTGGAAATAGGTGCCGTCGCCGAGGTTCTGGAACACGTGGCGGGTTTCGGTGAATGGCGCCTGCCCGCACCAGGTCACGCCTTCACCGCCCATCTGCGTGAAGGTGTCGGTGCGCCGATCCATCCAGGTCACCATGTAGTGGCAACCGATGCCGGCCAGCGCGCGCGAGCCTTCGGGCACCTGGGTCGAGGTGTTGTGCGGACAGCCCGAGCAGTAGTGCGGCACGCGCGGAAAATTCGTGCGCGGCAAGGTGAGCTCGTGTTCCTTGGCTTCGATCCATGCCACTCGCGCCTTGATCGCATCGCTGCTGAAGAAGCGACCGAGGCGGCGCGCGATCACCAGCGCGATCATCGCCGGCGTCAACTCGTTGGTCGAAGGCAGCACCCAGTTGCCTTCTTCGTCGTACTTGCCGATCACCGACGGCCGCGCGTGGTGATCCCAGTTGTACATGTATTCCTTCATCTGCGATTCGATGAAGGAGCGCTTTTCCTCGACCACCACGATGTCTTCGAGGCCACGCGCGAATTCGCGGATGCCCTGCGGTTCGAGCGGCCACGTCATGCCGACCTTGTAGACGCGGATGCCGATCTCGCGCGCGTCTTCGGCGCTGATGCCGAGGTATTCGAGCGCCTGCAACACGTCGAGGAAACTCTTGCCGGTGGTGACGATGCCCAGCCGCGCACGCGACGAATCGATCACCACGCGATCGATGCGATTGGCGCGCGCGAACGCGCAGGCGGCTTGCACTGCGTACTGGTGCAGACGCATTTCCTGCTGCAGTGGCGGATCGGGCCAGCGGATGCCGAGGCCCCCCTCGGGGCCGGTGAAATCCTGCGGCAGGATGATGTCGAGTTGATGCGGATCGACCAGCACCGAGGCCGAGGATTCGACCGTTTCAGCGATCGTCTTGAAGCCGACCCAGCGGCCGGTGAAACGACTCATCGCCCAACCGAGCAGGCCCATGTCGAGGATGTCCTGCACGCCGGCCGGATTGAGCACCGGCATCATCGCGCTGACGAATTCTAGTTCCGATCCATGTGGCAAGGTCGACGACCGACAGGCGTGATCGTCGGCAGCGAGCGCGAGCACGCCGCCGAACTTCGAAGTACCTGCGGCATTGCCGTGCTTGAACACATCGCCGCAACGATCCACGCCCGGGCCCTTGCCGTACCACATCGAGAACACGCCGTCGTACCTGGCGCCGGGAAACAAGTTGGCCTGCTGCGTGCCCCACACCATCGTCGCGCCGAGGTCTTCGTTGAGACCGGGCGTGAACTGGATGTTGGCCGCCTTGAGATGCTTGCCGGCCTTCCACAATTCCAGATCGAGCCCGCCGAGCGGCGAGCCGCGATAGCCCGAGACGAAGCCCGCGGTATTGAGCCCTGCCGCGCGGTCGCGCATCTGCTGCATCAAGGGCAAGCGCACCAGAGCCTGCACGCCCGACAGATAGATGCGGCCCTGACTGCGCGTGTACTTGTGTTCGAGCGTGTAGTCGCGGTCGATCGCCGGATGCGCAGACACGGTCACGGACATGGTCACTACCTGGCGATGGCTGGGCGGGGGGCGGATTCTATCGGATCGCCTCGCTGCAGCGGCGCGACCCTTCGTCCATCCGGGGATCGCAGCGGAACTGCGCTGGTTGCCGCAGCCGCATCGCTGCGGCGAACCGGGCATCGTGACGGCGCTCACATTCGCGCTCGCCAGCCAGGTGCAGGACCGTCGCGGACGCGGCACTGCGCCTTGCGTGCGCTCGCTTGCCTGCCCTAGTCTCGCCGTTCCGGTCGGCGCCCGCCGCATCGTGGGGACATTCAATGCTGGAAGTTCTTGGGCAGGTCGCGTTCGGCGCGTTCGGTCTCGCGGTGCTGATCGGTATCGCCTGGCTGTTCTCCAACAACAAGCGTGCGGTCGACTGGAAGCTGGTCGCCACCGGCGTGACGCTGCAGATCGTGTTCGCTGCGATCGTGCTCAAGCTGCCGCTCGGCCGCGACGTGTTCAACGCGATCGCAGTCGGCTTCGTCAAGCTGCTCGACTTCGTCAATGTCGGCTCGAAGTTCATCTTCGGCAGCTTCATGGACACCAGCAAGTTCGGTTTCGTGTTCGCGGTGCAGGTGCTGCCGACGATCATCTTCTTCGCCTCGCTCACCGGCGTGCTCTATCACCTGGGCGCGATGCAGAAAGTGGTCAAGGGCATGGCCTGGGTCATCACCAAGGTGATGCGCGTGTCGGGCGCCGAAACCACCAGCGTCTGCGCCAGCGTGTTCATCGGCCAGACCGAGGCACCGCTGACGATCAAGCCCTACATCGAACGCATGACGCAGTCCGAACTCATGACCGTGATGATCGGCGGCATGGCCCACATCGCCGGTTCGGTGATGGCAGCCTATGTCGGCCTGCTCGGTGGCGATGATCCCGCGCAGAAGGAGTTCTTCGCCAAGCACCTGCTCACCGCCAGCATCATGGCGGCGCCGGCCACCCTCATGCTGGCCAAGATCCTCGTGCCCGAGACCGAACAACCCCTCACGCGCGGCACGGTCAAGCTCGAAGTGGAAAAGACCACCGCCAACGTGATCGACGCCGCGGCCACCGGTGCCAGCGATGGTCTGCGCCTCGCGCTCAATGTCGGCGCGATGCTGCTCGCCTTCATCGCCCTGATCGCGCTCGTCAACGGCCCGATCCAATGGCTGGGTGCGCATGCCTGGGGCGCCGCCGCCGATTCCACGATCAACGCCTGGCTCTCGACCAGCGCAGGTCACCCGGTCGAACTGTCGCTGCAGACGATCTTCGGCTGGATCCTCGCCCCGCTTGCCTGGTTGATCGGCGTGCCGTGGCAGGACGCGACCCTCGTCGGCAGCTTCATCGGCCAGAAAGTGGTGATCAACGAATTCGTCGCCTATGTCGACATGTCGGCGCACATGGCGCAGATGAGCAAGCAAAGCCAGTTGATTGCGACCTACGCGCTGTGCGGCTTTGCCAATTTCTCCTCGATCGCGATCCAGATCGGCGGCATCGGCGGCCTTGCGCCGAACCGTCGCGCCGACCTTGCGCGCTTCGGCCTGCGCGCGGTGCTCGGCGGTTCGCTGGCGACCTTCATGACCGCAACCATCGCCGGCGTGCTCGAACAGATGTGAGTGCATGGGCACGCCGCAGGTCATCGTCGTCGGCAGCTACAACCAGGACTACGCCTGGCGCATCGACCGTGCGCCGCAGGCGGGAGAAACGCGGCGTGGCGAGGATTTCCGCAGCGCCGCCGGCGGCAAGGGTTTCAATCAGGCGGTGGCCTGCGCGCGGCAGGGCGTGGCGACGGTCTTCATCGCCGCGCTCGGCGATGACGCCGCCGGTCGTACTGCACGCGAACTTGCCACTGCGGACGGCATCGATGCGCGCTGGCTGCTGCGCAGTGACGCGGCCACCGGCAGCGCCTGCATCGTGGTCGAGACGGGTGGTCAGAACCGCATCATCGTCGCGCTCGGTGCCAATGAATGTCTCGATGTGCGCTTCGTGCAGGCACAGGCGGACGCATTCGCCACCGCGCACGTACTGCTCGCGCAGCTCGAGAACAACATCGAGGCGACCCGCGCGGCGCTCGCGCTCGCGCGCAGCCATCGCCTCGTGCGCGTGCTCAATCCCGCGCCCGTGCATGCGCAGCTCGATGCTGCGCTGCTCGCCGACGTCGACATTCTCACACCCAACGAAACCGAGTTCGCGCTGCTGCTCGCGCGCCTGTGCGCCGTCGATGTCGATCCCGATCAACTCGCCGCACAGGACGATGCGCGCTTGCACGCACTCGCGCGTCGACTCGGTGTGGGTACGCTGGTCATCACACTCGGTGCGCACGGCTGTTTCGTCTCGCATGCCGATGAGAATCGACGTGGCGATGCGCTCGCCTGCTATCGCCTTGCCGCGGCGCCGGCGAAGGTCATCGACACGACCGGCGCCGGTGATGCATTCTCGGGCGCACTCGCGGCAGGACTCGTGCGCTTCGCCGGTCAGCCGTTTCGCGTCGTGATCGAACACGCCAACCGCTGCGCGGCGCTCGCCACCGAAGGACGCGGCGCGGCATCGGCGATGGCCGACTACGCCAGCGTGATCGCGCGTTTTGGCGAAACGCGCGACCACTGAGCAGCAGCCGGTCACGGTCACCCAGCGCGGCTCTGCTAGTCTGCATGCCGATGCCCGACCTGCCGCCCGGCCCCTGACAAGCCATGCCGTCGATCCTGCGCGTGGCTTTGCCCGTGCCTTTGCCCACGCTGTTTGACTACACCGCCGAAGACGTCGGCTCGGTGATCGGTTGTCGCGTGCGCGTGCCCTTCGGCCGTCGTCATGCGATCGGCATCGTCGTCGAACAGGAGGCGCAGGCCACGCCACCGGATCGGCTCAAGGCGATCGACGCCGTTCTCGATGCGACGCCGCTGCTGCAGGGTGAATTGCTCGCCAGTCTGTGCTGGGCCGCGCGCTACTACCAGCATCCGCTCGGCGAAGTGCTGTTCGCCGCGCTGCCGGCGGCCTTGCGGCAGGCGCGCAGCATCGCCGAGCCGACACCTGTCGCGGTGCAGCTGAGTGAGGCTGGCCGCGCCGCGCTCGTCGATCCGCAGCGTCGTCGCGGCACGCGCATCGACGTCCTGCTCCAAGCATTGGCCGCACTGGCGCTGCCGCAGTCGGCGGCGCGCGAGCTTGCCGGTGCGGCTGCCCTGCGCAGCGCGCGTGCACGTGGCTGGCTCGAAGCGATCGATGCCAATGTCATTCCGGATGCGGCAAACCTGCGCACCCTCAACGGCGAACAGCAGGCTGCGGTCGACGCCGTGCGCGACAGCAGCGGTTTTGCGCCTTTCCTGCTCGATGGCATCACCGGCAGCGGCAAGACCGAGGTCTATCTCGCACTCGCACGCGCCGCGCTCGAACGCGGTCAGCAGACCCTCGTGCTGGTACCCGAGATCGCCTTGACGCCGCAGACGATCCGCCGATTTCGCGATGGCCTAGGCGTCGACATCGCGGTGTTGCACTCGGGCCTGGGTGATGCCGAACGCGCACGCGCCTGGCTCGCTGCGGCGCAGGGTCGCGCGCCGGTCGTGCTCGGCACGCGCTCGGCGATCTGGGTGCCGCTGGCACGCGCGGGCCTCATCATCGTCGATGAGGAACACGACAGTTCCTACAAGCAGCACGAAGGATTCCGCTATCACGCGCGCGACCTCGCCGTGGTGCGCGCGCGTGCGCTCGACGTCCCGCTCGTGCTCGGCAGCGCGACGCCTTCGCTGGAAAGCCTCGCCAACGTCGAAGCCGGTCGTTACCGTCATCTGCGACTCAAGCATCGCGCGGGCGGCGCACAGCCGCCTGGATTCGAGGTGATCGACCTGCGCCATCAGCGTCTGCAACATGGGCTGGCTGCGCCGACGCTCGCCGCGATCGAAGCCTGTCTCGCGCGCGGCGAACAGGCGCTGGTGTTCCGCAATCGCCGCGGTTATGCGCCCGTGCTCCTGTGCCATGACTGCGGCTGGAGCGCGCGCTGCCCCGAGTGCGAGCGCGCCTGCACCCTGCATCGGCGCGAGCAGGAACTTCGTTGCCATCGCTGCGAACTGCAGCAGCGCGTGCCACGCGCCTGTCCGCAGTGCGCGAGCCTCGCCCTGCAGCCGCTCGGCGAAGGCACCGAACGTCTTGAGGAAGCGCTTGCCGCACGTTTCCCCGACACGCCGATCGTGCGCATCGACCGCGACACCACGCGCGGCCGCCGCACGCGCGAGGCCTTGATCGAAAGCCTCGCCACGCCGGGCGCGCGCCTGCTGGTCGGCACGCAGATGCTCGCCAAGGGTCACGACCTCGGTCAGCTCACCCTCGTGGTCGTGGTCGGCATCGACGAAGGTCTTTACAGCGTCGACTTCCGAGCGGGCGAGAAACTCGCGCAGTTGATCGTCCAGGTCGCCGGTCGCGCCGGTCGCGCCGAACGCGCGGGCAAGGTGGTCCTGCAGACGCACGAACCCGAACATCCGCTGCTGCGCGCGCTGATCACGCGCGGCTACGCCACGCTCGCGCGTGAACTGTTGGCCGAACGAAGCGCCGCGCAATTGCCGCCCTATGCGCAGCTTGCCCTGCTGCGTGCGCAGGCACCGACTCAGGCCGAACTCGATGCCTTCCTCACCGCCGCCGCGCGCGCGACGCTACCGCCCGATGTCATGCTGCGCGGCCCGATGGCCGCGCCGCTCGCGCGTCGCGCCGGCCAGGTGCATGGCCAGATCCTGCTCGAAAGCGAACGCCGTGCCGCCTTGCAGGCGTTTCTGCCGGCATGGCTGCACACGCTGCGCGAGTTGCCCGGCCAGCGGCATCTGCGCTGGTCCATCGATGTGGATCCGGTGGATCTGTATTAGTTGGATGGGCCCGGATCGAATTGGTCCAACATTGTTCCAAAAAGATGGGCTGGTCTCTAGCAGGGTGCGCGGACCCTGCGAGCGTTTTGGTCGCGCGCGTGATCAGAGAGCCGTGTGAAGCGCAAAGGCGGCCTTGGGCCGCCTTTGTCGTCGGTCGATGGCGTGTTGCTCAGGCTTCGAACAGCGCGCGCATCTTCTTCATCGCGTTGGCCTCGATCTGGCGGATGCGCTCGGCGGAGACGCCGTACTCGTCCGCCAGTTCCTGCAATGTCGCCTTGTCGCCATCCTTGAGCCAGCGGCGCTGGATGATGTCACGCGAGCGCGCGTCGAGCTTGACCAGCCCGCGGTGCAGGGTATCGAGGCTGGATTCGTCTTCCGATTCGGTTTCCACCATCGCGTAAGGGTCGGCCGAATGGTCGATGAGGAAGGCCGCGGGGGCGGGCTTGTCGTCGTCGTCCGCATCGGCCGGCGCGTCGAAGGCGATGTCGCGGCCGTTGAGGCGCGCTTCCATTTCCAGCACGGTTGCGGCCGGCACATTGAGCTCGCGAGCCACGGTGTTGACCTCTTCGGCGTTCATCCAGCCGAGGCGCTTCTTCGACTTGCGCAGGTTGAAGAACAGCTTGCGCTGCGCCTTGGTGGTGGCGACCTTGACGATGCGCCAGTTGCGCAGGATGAACTCGTGCATCTCGGCGCGGATCCAGTGCACCGCGAACGACACCAGTCGCACGCCGTGGTCGGGATTGAAGCGCTTGACCGCCTTCATCAGGCCGATGTTGCCTTCCTGGATGAGGTCGGCGATCTGCAGGCCATAGCCCGAATAACCGCGCGCGACGTGGACGACGAAGCGCAGGTGCGCGAGCACCATTTGCTTGGCGGCGTCGAGGTCGTTGTCGTCGTGGTAACGGCGGGCCAGATCCTGTTCTTCGTCCTGGCTCAGCATCGGAATCTGATGCACGGCGCCGACGTAGGCATCGAGACTTCCGACCGCATTGAGGACGGGCAGTGAATGGGTGACGATTTGATTGCTCATTGGATGGATACCCCGAGTCTTGCCGCACTTTAGCACTCGCGACCTTGGACTGCTAAGCGCTGCGGAAGTTCGCTGTGCGGCACCTAATGCGCCGCCTTGATGCCGTTTAGTGTACTGCCAAGTATGGCAACTAGCCAGTACGGCGCAGCCCGCCACCCGCAGCCATGACGGCCGCAAGTCATTGATCTGCAACAGTTGAAATGGAATGTCCGATCCCGGATACCGGATCGTTCAGGGCAGCACCAGCTCGGCGCGGGGCGGCAGGCGCCAGTCGATCGGGGTCTGGCCGCGGTCACGCAGATAGGCGTTGGCGCGCGAGAAATGGCCGCAGCCGAGGAAGCCGCGGTGCGCCGACAGCGGTGAAGGGTGGGGCGCCTTGAGCACGAGATGGCGCTGGCGGTCGATCAACTTGCCCTTGGCCTGGGCGTAGCTGCCCCAGAGCAGGAACACCAGATGCTCGCGTTCGCGGTCGAGCGCTTCGATGCAGGCGTCGGTGAAGGTCTCCCAGCCCTTGCCCTGATGCGATCCGGCTTGACCGCGTTCGACCGTGAGCACCGCATTGAGCAGAAGCACGCCCTGGCGAGCCCAAGGCAGCAGGCAACCGTGATCGGGTCGAGCGATGCCGAGGTCGCGCTCGATTTCCTTGAAGATGTTCTCCAGCGATGGCGGCGTGGCGACGCCAGGCAGCACCGAGAAGCACAGGCCGTGGGCCTGGCCAGGGCCGTGATAGGGATCCTGACCGAGGATCACCACCTTGACCGCATCAAAGGGCGTGCTGTCGAGTGCGGCGAAGATGCGCGCGCCGGGTGGATAGATCACTTTGCCTTGTGCCTTGGCTTCGCGCAGGAAGCTGCGCAGCGCCTGCATGTGCGCTTGCTCGAACTGGGTGCCGATGCGGGACAGCCAGGACGCGTCGAGCCTGACGCGCTCGCTGTCGCTCATGCTTGCGCGCCGACGCGGAATCTTTGCGCGACGCGCAGCTGGAATTGCAGCTTGGTGATGAGCAGACGTTCCTCGATCGGCTTGTGCACGAGATCGTTGGCGCCGGCGCTGAGCAGGGCGGATTGGTTCTCGGGATTGTCGTCGCCGGTCATCACCAGCACCGGCAGCGCGCTCTTGGCGTAGTCGAACTGCTTGCGGATGCGATCGAGCAGGTCGCCGCCACCGAGCTCGCCCTTGAGGCTGACGTCGGTGAGCACGAGGTCGTAGCCGGGCGCCCGGTTCTCGCTGCGCGCGGCTTCCAGCAGCTCCAATGCGGCCTCGACGCTGACCACATGCGCGACCGAGAAGCCGCATTTTTCCATCATGCGCCGCGTCGCCAACGCGACCACGCGGCTGTCCTCGACATACAGCACGCTGCCTTCGACCTGTTCGACCGGGCGTACATAGCCGCGGATGAAACTCGCCAAGGCGTCGATGCCCAGACCCTTGTCGAAATAGTCGGTGACTGCGCTGTCGAGCGAACGCGCAACCAGACGCTCCTGCACGTCGCCGGAAACCACCACGATCGGGATGTAGGCCTGCGAATTGGAATCGCGGATCGAGCGCGCGAGCTGCATGCCGTCCATGTCGGACAGGCGCAGGGCGGTCGTGACCAGATCGAACACGTCGTTGCGCAGATACGACAGCGCCTGCTGACCGCTGTCACAACCGACCACGATCGCGTGCGGCAATTCGTTCTTGAGCACGCGCTCGATCAGGCGCCGTGCGACGCGCGAGCTGTCGACCACGAGCACGCGCGGCTCGTCGCTGGAAATGTGGCGGGTGAGCGAGACTTCGGCCATCAGCGTGGCCTGCCGACGATGAGGTGGCGCATGGTCACCACGTAGGCGCCGAGCCAGCCGATCAGGGTGCCGGCAGCGACCACCGCGAGCGCGACCTGCAGGGTGATGCCGTGGATCGCAAACACGCGCGAGTAACTGTCCGCGAGCGCGCGGATCGGCGCCGCGAGCGCGAATTCGACTGCGCCCACCAGCAACAGCGCGACCACACCGCCCAGCAGGCCGTACCAGAAGCCCGCATACAGGAATGGTCGTCGGATGAAGCCATTGCTGGCTCCAATCGTCTGCATCACCGCAATTTCCCCTGACCGCGCCTGGATGTCCATGCGCACCGTGTTGCCGATCACGAGCAGGGTCGCCAGCGCCAGCAGCGCGGCAATGACGGCGACGAACCTTTGCCCGAGGTGCAGCATACCCGACAGTTTGCGTCGCCACACGGCGTCGTACTGGATCAGATCGGTGTCCTGGTCGGCCTGCAGTGCAGCCAGCAGGGCGCCGGAATCGCCCTCACGGCCGGCCTTGGGCATCACCACCAGCACGCTCGGCAGCGGATTGTCCTGCAGCGCATCGAGTGCTTCCCCGAAACCCGACAGGTGGCGGAACTCGGCCAGACCCTGCTCGGGACTGCGCAGCGTGACCTCGGCAACATCCGTGCGTGTGCGCCAGCGAGTGGCGACGGCCGTGGCCGCATCGGTACCGAGCTCGGGTTTGAGGAATACCGTGATTTCGCGCGCCTCACGCATTCCGCTCGACAGCTCGCGGGCATTGTCATAGACCAGCCAGAACAACATCGGCAGCGCCAGCGCGAATCCGAGCACGAGCACGGTGAGGCCGCTGGCCCAGGGGCGCGCGCTCATCCGCCCAAGGCTCGAGAACAGACTGTAGAAATGCTGATCGCGCCAAGCGGCGACACGCTCACCCAGCGGTGCCCGAACATGTGCAACGCGGATTGCCGGCAGCGGCTCGGGCGCTGCGCGTGGCGTGGCCTGCGCAGATGCGTTCATGCGGCCGCCTCGGGGCGGTAGTCATCGACCAGCCGACCATGGTCGAGCACCAGCACGCGCCGGCGCAGATGCTTGATCAGCATGAGGTCGTGGCTGGCGATCAACACCGTCGTGCCGACCGCGCCGAATTCGGCGAACAGGTTCATGATTTCCAGCGACAAGGCCGGATCGAGATTGCCGGTGGGTTCGTCGGCGAGGATCAGCGGCGGCTTGGCAACCAGTGCTCGGGCAATGCCAACACGCTGCTGTTCGCCAGTGGACAGCGCCACGGGTGCGGCCTTTTCGCGTGCCAGCAGGCCGACCTTGTCGAGCGCGGCGCGCACGCGCTTGCCGATCTCGGCGCGCGCGGTGCCGGCGATCAAGAGCGGGAGGGCGACGTTGTCGAACACGCTGCGATCGGTAAGCAGGCGATGATCCTGAAACACCATGCCGATGCCACGCCGATGCTGCGGGATCGTGCCACTGCGCACCCGTGCGAGATCGCGACCATTGACGCTGATCTGGCCGCGCGTGGGCCGTTCGGCCAAGCTGACGAGTTTGAGCAGGGTGCTTTTGCCCGCCCCCGAATGACCCGTCACGAACGCGACCTCGCCCGCGCCGATCTCGAAGCTGAGCTCGGCCAGCGCATCGAGTCCGGTCTGGTAACGCTTGGTGACGTTGTCAAAACGGATCATTGTTGGCGGGAGTCGGGTTCGGAAGAGCAGGATATTCGGGGATTGTAGGCGCGGGTTTGTCCAAAGGCAGCGATCCATGTCGCGTACGCGCCAAGAATCGACGCTCGGATGTGCGCGCCGAGAGCAGCCAGTCGTTCCCGACACAAAGGTTTGCATTCCTCGTGCCAAGGGATTCGCCGCGTCGAACGATCGGAAACAACGACCGCGGTCCTATTTGACCATCTGGTTGAGATCGAAGATCGGCAGCAGGATCGCCAGCACGATGAACAGCACCATCGCGCCGACCGCGAGGATCACCAGCGGCCCGAGCATCGCGGTCAGGGTGGTGAGGCTGCGGTCGAGTTCGCGCTGGGCCTGATTGGCGGCCTCGTCGAGCATGCGCGGCAACTGACCCGAGCGCTCGCCGCTGCCGATCAGGCGCAGCGCCACCGGTGGAAACTGCCCGCTGTCGGCGAGCGCGCGCGCAAACGCGCTGCCTTCGCGCACCTTGAGCGCGGCGCCGGACAGCGCCTGTCGCATCGAGCGGTTGGCGACCACCTGGGCAGCGATCGCGAGCGCATCGAGCAGGGGCACCGCGCTGCCGGCGAGCAGGGCGAGCGTGCGCGTGGCGCGCGCGGTATCGGCGGCGCGCGCGAGCCGGCCGACCAACGGCAGGCGCAGCACGAAGGCATGCCAGCGCGCCTGCATGGACGGACTTCGCAACAGCAGGCGCGCCGTGACAATCGCGGCCGCGATCGCGACCAGCAGCAGCCAGCCCCAATGGCGCACGAAATCCGACAGCGCGATCAACATGCGCGTCGGCCATGGCAAGACTTGATGCATGTTCTCGAACACGCCGACGATCTGCGGCACCACCCAGCCGAGCAGACCGGTGACGACTGCGATTGCGACCAGCGTCAACAGCAACGGATAGGCGAGCGCGGCGAGCACCTTCTGGTGCAGATTGTCACTCGCTTCGGCGTGGTCGGCGAGCTTGTCGAGCACATGATCGAGCTGCGCCGATTGTTCGCCGGCGGCGACGCTTGCGCTGTAGAGCTCGGGAAAGGTATCGGGAAATTCGCGCAGCGCCGCGGCCAAACTCGCGCCTTCACTGATGCGCGCGCGCAGCGCCATCGCCACTTCGCGCTGGCGATCGCCATCACTCTGCTCGCAGATCGCGGCGAGTGCCTCGTCGATCGGCAGGCCCGCGCCGAGCAAGGTCGCGAGTTGGCGCGTGAGCAGGGCGAGTTGGGTCGCGCCCAGTCCGCGCCGTGCGAACGGCGAGCGCGAACGTGCACCTTCGCGCACCTCATCCACGCTCAGCGGATTGAGGCCGCGCTCGCGCAGCGTGCCGCGCACCGCGCGCGCGGTATCGCCTTGCAGCACGCCGCGCTGGGTCTTGCCGCTGGCGTCGAGGGCTTGGTAGGCGAACGCGGGCATGCTCTCTCCTGTGAGCCGACACCTATTGTTCCAGCGATGGCTGCGCTTGTCGCGTCACGCCGGGAACGGATCGGACGTGCTCACTCTTCGCGTGTCACACGCAGCACTTCCTCGGTCGAGGTGATGCCGGCCACGCATTTGCGCCAGCCGTCGGCGAGGATCGAGGGCGAACGGCTGCGCGCGTGACGTTCGAGCTCGGACTCGGCAGCGCCTTCGTGAATGAGCTTGCGCAGGCGATCGTCGAGGCTGACCAATTCGTAGATGCCGGTACGGCCCTTGTAGCCGTTGCCACGACCCTGCGCGGCGAGATCGGCGCGAGGGCGATACAGCGTGACCTGCGCATCGGCGGCCTGTCCGAACGCGGCGAGTTCGGCGGGCGTGGCTGGGTAGGCTTCACGCGTGGCCGGATCAAGCACGCGCACCAGGCGTTGGGCGAGCACGCCGATCAGCGAGGACGACAGCAGGAACGGCTCCACGCCCATGTCGCGCAGGCGCGTGATCGCGCCCACCGCGGAATTGGTGTGCAGGGTCGACAGCACGAGGTGGCCGGTGAGCGAGGCCTGCACCGCGACTTCGGCGGTTTCCAGATCGCGGATTTCACCGACCATCACCACGTCGGGATCCTGACGCAGGATCGCGCGCAGGCCGCGTGCGAAGG
Organism: Lysobacterales bacterium; assembly: GCA_002632325.1. Lineage (GTDB taxonomy): Bacteria > Pseudomonadota > Gammaproteobacteria > Xanthomonadales > Rhodanobacteraceae > Dokdonella_A. The sequence continues at coordinate 101,789 of NSJK01000008.1, forward strand.
TCATGTCCACGCGCGTGTTGACCTGGGTCTGGCCGACGCCGTCGATGTAGTACTCGATCGGATCCTCGACCGTCATGAGGTTGCGCGAGGAATCGTTGAGCTTGAGCAGGGCGCCGTAGAGCGTGGTGGTCTTGCCCGAGCCGGTCGGGCCGGTGACCAGCAGGATGCCGTGCGGACGCGCGATCAGATCTTCGAGGTGTTGCTGGGCCGCCTCGCTCATGCCGAGTTGGGCGAGATCGAGCTTGCCGGCCTGCTTGTCGAGCAGACGCAGCACCACGCGCTCGCCGCGCCCCGCCGGAATCGTCGACACGCGCACATCGACCGGGCGACCCGCCACGCGCAGGCCGATGCGCCCATCCTGCGGCAGGCGCCGCTCGGCGATGTCGAGCCGCGCCATCACCTTGATGCGGCTGACCACCGCATTGGCGATCGCCTTGCGCGGGCTGAGCACTTCGCGCAGCACGCCGTCGATGCGAAAGCGCACCACCAGTCGGTTTTCATACGGTTCGATGTGAATGTCGGAGGCGCCTTCCTTGACCGCTTCGGTGAGCAGCGCGTTGATCAGGCGGATGATCGGCGCGTCGTCGTCGGACTCGAGCAGATCCTCGGGCTCGGGCAATTCGTCGGCGAGCGTGCGCAGATCGAGGCGCTCGTCGAGATCGGAGACCATCGCGCGCGCGTCATCGCCCTGTTCGTAGAGATCGCGCAGCAGGCGCTCGAAGGCACTTGCTTCGAGCGTGGACAGGCGCAGCGGCAGTGCGAGATGGCGCCGCAGTTCGGCCAGCACGGCCACGCTCACGCCGGGGCGACAGCTGACCAGCGCGTGGCCGTCCTTGCAGCCGGTCAGCGCGACGCCGTGGCGCTTGGCGTAGCCGAAACCCGGTCGCGCGGGCGCGACCGTCGTCATGCAGACGCTTCCGTCATGCCGGTTCTGTCGATCGAGTTCATGGCTTGTGCGGTTCCGCTGTGGTCTTGCGCGCGGCGGGCGCCGGCCCATCGAGCGCGGGGCTGGCGAGGAAATCGTGCACCTCGGGCAGCATCGGCCGCTGCTCGCGCGGCGTGATCGGCCAGTCGGATTGGCGCATCTGCAACTGCTCGGTGCGCATGTAGTTGTACTTCTCGCTCGACACCGCCGCCTCGGTCGCCGCGTCGCGCAGGATCTTCGGGTGCAGGAACACCATGAGATCAGTCTTGCTGCGGTCGTTGCTGCGGTAGCGGAACAGGTTGCCGAGCAGCGGAATGTCGCCCAGCGCGGGCACCTTCTGCACGTTGTCCTTTTGTTGCGTATCGATGAGACCGCCGAGCACCAGCAGGGCACCGTCCTGCACCAGCACGCTGGTGGTGAGCTCGCGCTTGTTGGTGACCAGATCGACCGCGCCTGCGACCGGCGGCAGCAGGCTCGAGACTTCCTGATGGATGTCCAGTCGCACCGAGTCGCCGACATTGATCATCGGCTTGACCTTGAGCACGAGACCGACGTCCTTGCGCTCGATGGTCTGGAACGGATTGGTGATGCCGGTCGTGGTGGTCGCGCCACCCGCGGTGGTGGTCGATGCGCCGAGCGCGCCGGTGGTGTACTGACCGGTCAGGAAGGGCACTTCCTTGGCGACCTTGATCTCGGCTTCCTGATTGTCGAGCGTGAGCACCGAGGGCGTGGACAGGATGTTGGACTTGCCGTCGCCGCGCAGCGCGGTCAGCAGCGCGCCGATCTGGAACAGCTCGTGACCACCGATCGAGACCGTGCCGTCGATGTAGCCGAGGTTGAAGCCATTGCCGACGCCGAGTGGATTCTGCGCCGCATTGAAGATGTTGTTGCCGCGCGAGGGGCCGCTGAAATTGGTGCCGCCGATCACGTGCTGACCTTGCTTGCCCAGTGGCATCTGCCACTGCACGCCGAGTTCGCTCGCGGTCTGGTCGGCGACTTCGGCGATCACCGCCTCGATCAACACCTGATTGCGGCGGATGTCGAGCTCGCGCACGACATTGGCGAGCGAACGGAACACCGCGGGCGGCGCGCTGATCACCAGTGAATTGGTTTCCTCGTGACCCTGGATCGTCGCGGTCGCGGCGCTGGCACCACCGCCTTCACCGCCCTTGCCGGTATTGGGAGGCGCCATGCCCGACAGCGTGCTGGCAACGCCCTGCAGGATCGGCACCAGATCCTTGGCGCGTGCATAGTGGAGATAAATCACCTGGGTATCGCCGCCACCGTTGACCGGCGTGTCCAGATGCGCGATCAGCGCGCGCATCTTGAGCCGTCCGTTCTTGGCGCCAGCCAGCAGGATCGAATTGGTGCGGGTATCGGCGAACACGCGCACCGCTTCGCCATTGGCCTGCGCGGCCTTGTCATCGGACAGCGCGGTGAGCGTGCGCGCAAGTTCCGCGGCATTGGCATGGGTGAGCGGAATCATCTCCACTTGCGCATCGGAGACGGTGTCGATGCGGCTGACGATGGTCTTGAGCCGCTCGACATTGCCGGCACGGTCGGAAATCACCAGCGAATTGGAACTGGCGTGGGCGATGAGCTGACCGCTCTGTGCCATCAGCGGACGCAGGATCGGCACCAGTTCGGCGGCCGAGACATGCTTGACCGGCACGATCTCGGTGACCAGCTCATCGGCGGCGTGCTGCTGATGGCCGTTGACCGCGCTGGCGGCATCGGTCTGCGCGACCGCGTCGGGCACGATCTTGACCATGCTGCCCGAGGGTACCGCGGCATAGCCATGCACGCGCAGCACCGACAGGAACACGTCATAGATCTCGTCGGGCTTCATCGGTCGCGCCGACACCACGGTGACCTTGCCCTGCACATTCGGACCGACGATGAAGTTCTTGCCGGTGATTTCGCTGACCGTGGCGATCAGCGCCTGGATGTCGGCTTCCTTGAGATTGAGCGTGTGCCGGCCATCGGCGGTGGCGGCATGTGCGGGCGCTTCGGGCGGATTGGTCTGTGCCTGCGGCGGTGATGCAAGCAGCGCAGCGCACAGCGCAAGCGGGAACAGGCGGATCAGCATCGGATTCATGCGGGAGAACACCGTGATTTGAGTGGCTTGGTTCATTGCAGCGCGACCGTGAGGTCGATGGATTTGCCATTGCGCAGCACCGTCACGCGCGCGCTGCTGGCCGTGCCCAGACGCGTGACGATCTGCTGCCCGCGTTCGATCGAATCGATGCGCTGACCATCGACCGCGGTGACGACGTCACCCGCCTGCAGGCCGGCCTGAGTGAGCAAAGCGCCTTCGGCACCGCTGGCCGAAATGCGCACGCCGGCGAGCTTGCCGTTGTCGAGCACGGGCATGATCTGCACGTGCTGGGCAAGTTCGGCCGGATTGGCGCGCAATCGCGCGATCGTGCGCTGCGTCTCGCTGGAAACCGCAGCCGCAGGCACGGCCACGTTGCCGGTGGCGGCACGCGTTGGCGAGGTGATGGTGGCGCTGCCCTTGGCGACGCCCGGCGTCGGTCGCACCACGTTGCTCGGATCGAGGTTGGTGTCGCGCACCAATCGCAGGGTTTCCTGCACGCCGCCGCGCGAGAGCACGATGTGGTCGGCATGCACTTCTTCGAGGCGCACGCCGGGCAGGATTTCTTCCCCGGCACGAAAACTGCGCTCGCCATCACCGGCGCCATCGAGCACGGCAACGCCGACCTTGGGGTCGCGGTCGGCCAGCGTGCCGCGCAGGATCAGCCCAGTGGTCGAAGCCAATGCGCCCGGTGCGCTGCTGCCCGCGCGCGGTGGCGTGATCCCGAACAGATGAAACCGAGCGACCGAAACCGGCGCCGCCGGCACGGGCACGTTGGCGATCGGGGTCGCAGCGGACGAGGAGTCGGCGTGCTGCGGCCACAACGTCAGCGCCAACCGCGCAAGCAGCCACAACGTGATCAGCGCGAGCACGGCGCAGCACGCGAGCGCCGCAAGCGCGGACACGCGGGCGCGATCGGCAAGGAAACCAGGTTCAGGCATGGGCACGGCGAGCAGGACGACCGTGCAAGCGTAACAAACGCCGCCGCGGGCTGCTGCAAACTGGGCCCGGCGCCGTTCGTGCTTGTCACTGGCCAGCGTGCAGTGGGGGCCTGCGCGCAAATTCGCTGCTTCGCCACTCCGATTCAGCCGTCGTCGCATGCTTGGCACGGCTGCCGGAAGTGGTGGCGTTCGGTTGGCTCAAGCCGCCGCGGCGAACTCGTGGGCGACGCCCGCCGCCAGTGCATCGAAATAGTCGCGCGTGAGGCGCAGCTGCTCGGTCGCACTTTCGGCGCGATTGGCGACGCTGCGGAATGCCGCGTTCTCTGGACGGTCCTTCGCATACCAGCCCAGATGCTTGCGCGCGATGCGCACGCCTTGGACCTCGCCGTGGAATGCATACAGCGCATCGAGGTGGCCGAGCAGGATGTCGCGCACTTCGCTCGGTGAAGTCGGCGGCAGCAAGGTCCCGGTGGCGAGGTAATGCGCGATCTCGCCGAAGATCCACGGCCGGCCCTGCGCGGCACGCCCGATCATGATCGCATCGGCGCCAGTGGCATCGAGCACCGCGCGTGCCTTGTGCGGCGAATCGATGTCACCGTTGGCGATCAGCGGAATCGTGATCGCCTGCCGAATCGCGGCGATGGTTTCGTACTCGGCCTCACCGTTGTAGAGATCGGCGCGTGTGCGACCGTGCACCGCGAGCGCGGCGATGCCGCAGTCCTGAGCGATGCGCGCGATGCTCACGCCGTTGCGGTTGTCGCGATTCCAGCCGGTGCGGATCTTGAGCGTCACCGGCACCTCGACTGCGCGCACCACCGCATCGAGGATCCGTGCGACCTGCGCCTCGTCCTGCAACAGGGCCGAGCCGGCCCAGACATTGCAGACCTTCTTCGCCGGGCAACCCATGTTGATGTCGATGACCTGCGCGCCGTGCTCGACGTTGGCGCGCGCCGCCTGCGCGAGCAGGGCCGGGTCATGACCGGCGATCTGCACGCTGATCGGCGCCGGCTCGCCCAGATGATCCATGCGCTGGCGCGACTTGCGCGTGCCCCACAGGCGCGGATCGGCGCTGGTCATCTCCGACACGGCAAGGCCTGCGCCAAGCTGCTTGCACAGCTGGCGAAACGGTTTGTCGGTGACACCGGCCATCGGTGCGAGGATGACGGCCGGCGCGATGACGTGGGGGCCGATGCGCATCGGTGCATTGTAGCGGCGTGGATCGGCTACCGCCTTCCGCGCGTTGCCGCACTGCGGTTTTGCCTGCGGTCATCGCCTCACATCGACGTCGCGTTGGGCATCGTGGCCGTCAAGCCGTCCATGAGTCGTATTGCGTGGCACACTTGGGAACTGGATCCGCCTTGTCATTGCAGGAGTCAGCCATGTCGAACATCCATCGCGTCTCACCCGAATTCGCCGCGCATGCACGCGTGGACAAGAGCACCTACGAGCGCGACTACGCCGAGTCGATCCGCGACCCGCAAGGCTTCTGGGGCCGCATCGGCAAACGTCTCGACTGGATCCGGCCCTACACCCAGATCAAGGACACCTCGTTCGACGCCAACCACCTGCACATCCGCTGGTATGCCGACGGCCAGCTCAATCTCGCCGCCAACTGCCTCGACCGTCATCTGGCCAAGCGCGGCGACAAGACTGCGATCATCTGGGAAGGCGATGATCCGAGCGAATCGCGCCGCATCAGCTACCGCGAGCTGCACGCGCAGGTGTGTCAGGCCGCGAATCTGCTGAGCAAGCTCGGCGTGGGCAAGGGCAATCGCGTGGCGATCTACCTGCCGATGATTCCCGAGGCCGCGGTGGCGATGCTCGCCTGCGCGCGCATCGGCGCGATCCACACCGTGGTGTTCGGTGGCTTTTCTCCGGATTCACTCGCCAGTCGCATCGCCGATGCGCAGTGCAAGGTGGTGATCACCGCCGACGAGGGTCTGCGTGGCAGCAAGAGGGTGCCGCTCAAGGTCAATGTCGACGAAGCCCTGCAGCGCCCGGGGACCAACAGCGTCGAGACCGTGTTGGTGGTGCGCCGCACCGGCGGCGCGGTGACGATGCAGGCGCCGCGCGATCGCTGGTGGCACGTGCTCATGGAAGGCCAGCCGACCACGCACGCGCCGGCCGTGATGGATGCCGAAGACCCGCTGTTCATCCTCTACACCTCGGGCAGCACCGGCAAGCCCAAGGGCGTGCTGCATACCACGGGCGGATTTCTCGTGTTCATTTCCTACACGCATGAAGTCGTGTTCGATCTGCGCGAGGACGACATCTACTGGTGCACCGCCGATGTCGGCTGGGTCACCGGTCACAGCTATGTGCTGTACGGGCCACTCGCCAATGGCGCGACCACGCTGATGTTCGAGGGCGTGCCCAATTACCCCGATGCCTCGCGATTCTGGCAGGTGGTGGACAAGCACAAGGTCAGCATCCTCTACACCGCGCCGACCGCGATCCGTGCGCTCATGCGCGAGGGTGAGGCGCCGGTGAAATCGACTTCGCGTGCGTCGCTGCGCCTGCTCGGTTCGGTCGGCGAGCCGATCAATCCGGAAGCCTGGGAGTGGTACTGGCGCGTGGTCGGCGACGGCCGCTGTCCGGTGGTCGATACCTGGTGGCAGACCGAAACCGGCGGCATCCTCATTTCGCCCCTGCCCGGCGCGATCGCGCAGAAGCCGGGCTCGGCCACACTGCCGTTCTTCGGCGTGCTGCCGGCGATCGTCGATGCCAACGGCGAGATCAAGGAGGGTGCGACCGAAGGCAACCTCGTGCTCACCGATTCCTGGCCGGGCCAGATGCGTTCCGTCTACGGTGACCATCAGCGTTTCATCGACACCTATTTCAAGACCTATCCGGGCATGTACTTCACCGGCGACGGTGCGCGTCGCGACGAAGATGGCTACTACTGGATCACCGGCCGCGTCGATGACGTCATCAATGTCTCGGGCCATCGCCTCGGCACGGCCGAAGTCGAGAGCGCCCTGGTCGCCCATCCCAAGGTCGCCGAGGCAGCCGTGGTCGGCTATCCGCACGACATCAAGGGTCAGGGCATCTACGCCTACGTCACACTCAAGACCGGTGAGCATCCGAGTGAGGAGCTGCGCAAGGAACTGGTGGCCTGGGTGCGCAAGGAAATCGGTCCGATCGCCACGCCGGATCAATTGCAGTGGGCGCCGAGCCTGCCCAAGACGCGTTCGGGCAAGATCATGCGCCGTATCTTGCGCAAGATCGCCGAGAACCAACCCGAGGCGCTCGGCGACATCTCCACGCTCGCCGACCCGGCCGTGGTCAAGAGTCTGGTCGATGAGCGCCTGGTGAAATGACCGCTCACGGCTCCTTCCTGCCGATGGCTGAGAAGTCCGATCCTGGTGGCGCCGCGTGGAATTGACTGAGGGCAGCAAGGTCAAGGTGAACCTTGCGATGTGGCGCTGGTCGCACCGTGCATGGCTGCCCCGATTCTGAATTCGCGCAAGGCGCTTGCGCTGGCCGACTGCTACGCCGATGCGGCGCGCGGCCGCTTTCGCCTGCACGCACGGCGCATCACCCTCGTGCTGTTGCCCGCGTGCCTTGTCGCCTTGCTGGATGCGTGGCCTGCCTGGCATGCACGCATGCATGCAATGTTGCCCTTCCTGCAGCGTCAGGGATTGTTCGTCATGTCGTTCGCCGCACTCGGCGCCTGGCACTTCGCGAGACGTCGGCGCCAGTGTGGCGAACAGGTACATCGTGAGTCCTGGCTCGCGTCAGCGCCGATCGGTCACGAGGCGCTGAACGCACAGCTCTTGCGCGAGGCGATCATCGCGTTGCTCGTGCCGGCCAGTGCGGTCCTGCTGATTCTCGCGGTCTGGGCCGTGCGCGACCTCGGTGGCGTACTGGCGGGCAGCGCGTTCGCGCTCGCAGCCGGATTTGCCGTGGGTTGGCATCACGGTCGCGTGCCGGTCGTCGACGTCGCGGCGCCCTTGCCACGGCTGCGTCAGCACACGGCCGTGGACGCTGCGCGTGCCGACTGGTCGGCGCTGCGGCGATGGCCGGGCGCGCAATGGCTGGCCGACGCGCAGCCGCGCCAGCATGCACAGTGGGTGGGTGCTCTCTTGCTCACCTTGCCGGCAGGCACCACGCCGGCGATCGCCTTGCTTGAAATCGCCCTGCTGATCCTCGTGCTGGCTGCGTGGGGATTGTTGCGCGCGACACGCACGGCGCTGGCGTCGAGCATGATCTTCCTGCGCGCCGCACCGCTGCCACGGCGGCGATGGCTGACACCTTTGCTCCTGCTTCCGGGCTGTGCTCAGCTGGCGTTGACCAGCGCAATCGGCCTCGTCGCGCTTGCTCTGGCTGCGCCGTTTTCGGTCGTGCTGGCGCTGGTTCCGTGCTGGCTCTTCGTGTGTCTGGGCGTGATCGCTTGGGCGCTGCGATCTCAAAGGAAGTGTTGATGAGTCCTCCCGTCCTCGAAATCCGCGGACTCGCGGCGCAACGGCGTGGTCGCCGCATCCTGCACGATCTCGATCTGCAACTGGACCGTGGGCACTGGCTGGTGTTGCTGGGCGCGAATGGCAGTGGCAAGAGCACCTTGCTTGATTGCTGCGTGGATCGTCTACAGCCGCTCGCGGGGCAAGTCCAGATCGAGGGACACAGCCTGCTCACCACGCCCGTCGCGGCCAAGCAGCGGCTCGGCTATGCGATCGCGCCGGAACGTCTGCCCGAACTGCTCAGTGGGCGCGAATGTCTGGCCGTGCAGGCGGCGGCCAAGGGTTTGCAAAACATCGATGCCGAGGTGCTCGAACTCACGCAGCAGCTCGGTCTGGCGCCGTGGCTCGATGACGCCGTCGCATTGATGTCCTACGGCACGCGGCAGAAGCTCGGGGCGTTGATTGCCTTGCTCGGAGAGCCGGCCCTGATCGTGCTCGATGAAACCTTCAATGGACTGGATCCGGCTAGCGCCCTGGTCTTGAAACGACATCTGCGCGCGCGTGTGGACGCTGGTCGTTGCAGCGTGCTGCTCGCAACACATGCGCTCGATCTTGCCGAACATTGGGCCGACGACATCGCCTTGCTGCACGACGGCCACATCCTCGCCGCGTGGACACGCGAGCAACTGCAAGAATCGCGAGCTCGTGGCATCGCCTTCGAAGATCTCCTGGCCACTCGCGTTTCGATGCGCTGACCTTCTGCGCCTCACGCTCCGCCTGATGCGCAGGGCTCCAGTCATCCGTGCTGCGGATGCGAGCGCATGGCCCGCCAAGCAGGTGGAATCAATCTCGGGGCATGACGGACCCGATCGTGGACCGGGCCCGTGCAAGCTCGCAACACGTGTCTTTGATCGGTGGTCAGAGGCTGCTGCAGGTCGTGTGCAACAGCGTGTTGCAGTCAATGAGGGTGGCCGGACGGCTCACGTTGGAGACTTCGGCTCAGCCTTGCGGTCCATCACCCGCACCCGGCGGCCCATGGATGGGTGCGTTGAGATATTGCCAGCGTTCGGTCACTTCACGATATTGGTAACCCCCTCCGGAATTGGGTCCCTCCAGCCACGTGCGTGTCTGCTGATCGCCGATGCCGGGTGGTCCGTTGCCATTGCCACCCCACTTGGCCTGCGGATCACCGGTCCTGGTTTCGGTGATGACTGGATCGTCTCGCGTACCGGCAGCAGCATGCTGATAGGTGACCGTGTAACCGGCGATGCCTTGCCGCCCTTGGCCTGAGGGGGTCTCGCCAGCACTCGCGGGTGCGCCGATCGAGACCATCAGAGCAAGCGCGCAAGCGCCGACAAGCGTGCTCTTCCTTTCCATGTTGCGGCTTCCAATACGCCGTAATTCGGCATCGGGATGCTACAGACATTTCGGAGGGGGCAAGCCGCTGCCGCCCAAGAGTGCATCCCATCGTGCGATCGATCCGGGGGTTGGCACACTACACAAGCCTGCTGGAAATTTGACCCTTTGCCACGGGCAGGCGGGCATCGAGGCGACACCGGCGCGGGGCGCGCAAACCCGTGCGGGCAACGTAGAATCGGCGGCCAAGCCATTGCCAAGTCACCGATGTCCCTGCTTGACGCCCTGATCCGCCTGTTCATCGAAAACGGCTACGCCGCCTTGTTCGCGGTCCTGATCGTCTGCGGCATGGGCGTGCCGATTCCCGAGGATGTCTCGCTGGTTGCCGGCGGCATCATCGCCGGTCTCGGTCATGCCGACCTGCGCCTGATGATCGTGGTTGGGTTGGCGGGTGTCATGGTCGGCGATTCGGTGATGTTCCTGCTCGGCCATCACTTCGGCCCGCGGGTGCGCAAGTTGCCGTGGATCGCACGCGTGCTCACGCCGCGGCGCTATGCGCGGGTGCAGGAGAAGTTCGACCGCTACGGCAATCGCATGCTGTTCTTCGCCCGTTTCCTGCCCGGACTGCGCGCAGCGGTGTTCCTCACCGCGGGCATGACCCATCGGGTTTCGTACTGGCGTTTCGTTGCGCTCGATGGCCTGGCTGCGCTGGTCTCGGTGCCCTGCTGGATCTGGCTCGGCTATTTCGGTGCCGAGCGCCGCGAGTGGTTGCTCGGTGCCGTGCGTCAAGGCCACGGGATCGTGATTGCGCTGGCCGTGCTCGCGGTCGCGCTCGTGGTCTGGCTGCTCTGGCGAGGCGCCCGACGGCGGATGCTGCGCTTGCGCGAGCATCGCCTGCGGCGTGCGCGCCGGGTCGATGGCCATTGCGCGAGACCGACGAAGGACGCAGCGCAAGGATCGTCGTCGGATCGACCGGAAGTCCGTTGATCGACGCGTTTGGAGCCGCCGCCGAAGCTGCGCTGGCCATGCAAGTCCAGCGATGCGGCGAGCGACGCATGTGGCCGATCAAGGTCTTGCGGAGCTCCGAGCGGCACGTTGCGGCAATTCCGACGGGATCGCTCGGATGGGGCGATTGCTGTGGCAACTCGGGTCCGGCCGCGAACTTGGCAGTTTGCGCAACCTTCCTCAATGAAGCGCTCAGGATTGAGGGCTAAGTGTGTGCCCTGATGGAGAAAATTCTCTTATCCACATGGGCTGTGGATAAGGTTGTGGATGAGCATCGATCCGGAGCGCCGATTCACCGCGAAAAATGATGCTTGCATCACCTTGGTCAAAAAATGACCACTTTCGCACGTGCTTTGTTTTCAATGACTTGCACCATCTGTTGCGGTCGTGTTCGGACTCGGTTCATGCTGCGGCGCATGTGCGGTCTTGGCCCTGCGCGATTGTGTACAACCCCTTGACGTGCCTGCCCGATGGTGGTTCCCGTGATGGCGTCAACCGATTCGCCGATCAAGCGTTTGGGTGGGCCGTGGGCACGGTGATGCAGGCCATTGATGAGCGCGTTCGGCTATCCAATGAGCGGGTTTGATTCGAGGCAGTTGCTGGCGCCGGTGGCAGCCTCCGCTGCCACCACGCTGGAAACTTTCCTGCGCGGGGTGGAACGGCGTGCCTGGCGGGTGGCCGAACTGGCGATCCGCCAGCGCGACGATGCGGTCGATCTGGTGCAGGAGGCGATGTTCGGCTTCGTGCGTCGCTACGGACAGCGCGCACCCGAGGAGTGGACGCCGCTGTTCTGGCGCGTGCTCGACAGCCGCATTCATGACTGGCACCGCCGCAACGCGGTGCGCAGCCGCTGGACGGGCTGGCTCGGACGTCTGGGCAGCGAAGGCGATGAGGAATCCGACCCACTGCTCGCGGCCGCCGATGGACGCGAACCTGGTCCGCTCGCGCGGTTGGCCGATCGCGAGGCAGGCGCCGCCCTCGACGCCGCCCTGCGCGCGCTGCCGCTGCGTCAGCGGCAGGCCTTCCTGCTGCGCATCTGGGAAGGTCTCGACGTGGCCCAGACCGCGACTGCAATGCGCTGCAGTCAAGGCAGCGTCAAGACGCACCTGTCGCGCGCGCTGATGCGCTTGCGTGATCAACTGGAGCCTTATCAATGAACGATCCCCGTCACGAACCCTGGCTCGAACGATCACGCGCCCTGCTCGACGAATCCTTGCACGAGATCGACGCGGCGACGCTGTCGCGGCTCAATCGCGCGCGTCAGGCCGCCTTGGGCAAGGCGCACGCGCAGCGGCCGTTGTGGCTCGGTCTGAGTGTTTTGGGCGCGACCGCCGTGTTGGTGCTGGCATTCGGCCTTGCCCGACAGACGCCAATCCCTGCGACGGCGCCCACGCCGGTCGTCGCGCCAGGCACGCAGGTCGATGCGGATGCCGATCTCGCGGTGTCCGATGCGGACAGCGACGAACTCTACGAAAACCTCGACTTCTATGCCTGGCTTGCCGATGCCGGCAACGGCGGTCAGGGCTGAGGGGCCTGCGATGAAGTCGAGCCGCTGCGGGGTACTGCGTGCCGGGCTTGTCCGCCTGAGCGTGTGCATCGTCTTGGCCTGCACGCTTTCGGCGCCGGTGCGGGCGCAGCAGGATGTCGCGGCGGAGCAGACCGCGCGCGTGTTGTGGAGCGCGCTCGATGCCGATCAGAAGGCAGCACTGGCGCCACTGCAGGGCCAATGGGACACGCTCGAAGCGCGGCAGCAACAACGCATGTTGCGTCTGGCCGCGCGTTGGCGCGATGCCTCACCGGCGCAGCGCGACAAGCTGTCGCACTGGCTCGGACGTTGGGCGGTGATGAGTCCGGACCAGCGCACCGAGCTGGCCCAGCGCCGCGCCCGCTTTCACGCCTTGCCGGCGACGCGGCAGCAACACCTGCGCGAAGCCTTCATGCGCTTCAAGGCAATGCCGCCGCAGCGCCGCGCCGAACTGCGCGCGCAATTCGAGGCAATGCCGCCCGCGCAGCGCAGTGCCTTCATCGCCGGCGCACAGGCCGAGCACGAGCGCGCCGGCTTCGCCCAGCTGGCCGAACTGACGGTGCCGCAGCGGCAGGCCTTGCGCGCCCATCTGCGCGCCCTGCCGGCGGCGCAGCGTGCCGCCGAACGCGAGCGCCTGCGCGAACTGTCGGTGCAGGCCTTGCGTGACTATGCCGACAGCCTGCCGCCGGCGCCGCAGCCCTGATCGAGCCGACGCGCACCTGGCTCAGGTCGCCGCGAGGCTCGCGATGATCGCGCCGGCGAGACCGAAGCCGAGCAGGATCAGATAGCCCAGGCCCACCATGAGGTACTTGAGCGTGGTCATGAACCAGCCCTGGCGGTAAACCCGCTTGGCCATCAGCAACGGGTAGACGAAGATCCAGACCCAGATCGCCGCAGAGAGGAGCGAGCACAGCTTCCATAGCCACGTCGCATGCAGCAACGCCCAACCGTTGATCAAGTGCAGGAGCACGAGCAGCAGCAGCGACAGGAACACGAAAGCGTGCGCGTGCAGCGCCACCAGAAAGTGCTCCATGTACAGCCGCCGCTTGAACACATAGGCGATCTTGAGCAGCAGGGCGAGCAGCGGCATCAGCACGAACATCGTCTGCGGCAGCACCGAGAACACGCCTTCGATCAGATGCGAGGGATTGTTCCGCGCATTCCTGAGATTGGTCGCGGTGCGCTGCGCCATGCGCAGCAGTTGGGCGTTGGCAAAATCGGGCAGCCATGACACACGCGTGCTCTCGGCGGTCGGTTGCCAAGGCACGCCATCGAACTCGATGCCGCGGCTGACCGCCGGATCAGGCGGTGTCGGCTTGCCCGCGGCAATCGCCGCCGCACGCTCGACGAGAAACGCATGGCGCTTGCGTGAGAGCTCGTTTGCCGCAGCGATCTTGCCCTCGATCGCCTTCACGGCCTGACTCGAAATCCGCGCCGCGGAGCGGGCGGTTTCCAGCGCCGTCACGTATTTCGCCGTGGCCTCGTCGATCGCTTCGGGCGTCTGTGCCGACTCGATCGCCTCGAGCGTGGCGCCTTCGTCGCCATCGAGTCGCAGTGTTTGCACCGAACTGATGCTGGTGCCGACCTGGATCGCGAAGAACGCGATCAGGCACAGGAAGAAGAACAGTCGGAACGGCGTCACGTAACGGGTACGGCGGCCGGCGAAATACTCGTTGGTGAGAAAGCCCGGGCGCAGGAACAGCGCGGGCAGGGTGCGGAAGATCCGCGAATCGACATTGAACAGCGTGTCGGCCATGTCCGACATCACGCTCGCCAGATGACGGATCATGCCCTTCTCGGGCTGACCGCAGGCATGGCAGAACGGGCCGAGCATCGGCGCGCCGCAATTGGGGCAGCCCTTGGTTGGTGCGAGCGACAAATCGGGAGCCGGCTCCGCTGCGGGAGTGGCTTGGCTGGGTGTGGTGTTCATGCTCGGCATCCATCGGCTGCGCCGCATGCGCAGCGTGGTGCAGAGCATATTGCGTCCGGCCGTCGGATGAGCGTTGCCGGTCGGCACGAACGTTGGTGCCAGGCGCGTGCCGGGGCAGCAAAAGACGCTATCCTGCACCGGTCTGGACGCCGTGGTCGCGAGTCCGTCACGAGGGACTCACCGAGATCGATTCACGGGGCGCCGCGCCGGGTTTTTGTCCGCGCCACTGCGCAAGGATGCTGTGCAAGGGCATCGACAAGAGGGGGTTTGCATGTCGGGTGGAAGCTACGCTCTCGTACTCACCGGGGACATCCTCCCGGCCTTCGATGCCGTGGCGGTGTGGCCACGTCTGGCGGCGTATCTGCGGCTGGATCCCGACAAGTTGCAGTCGCGGCTGGTCGTGCGTGCGCCGTTGACGATCAAACAGAGCGATGATCTGGGCAAGCTGCAGACGCTCGCGGCGGGCATTGCCGCGATCGGTGCCGAAGCCGAGATCTGCGCGCCCGATGGTCGTGGCGACCTGTTCGTGGTGCTCGCGGGCAGTGCGCGTGGTCCGGTGCCGCGCGTCTTCGTCGATGATCGCGTCGAACGCGCACTGTGGCCGCGTTCGGTGCAGGTCGCCGATGTCGGCAGCAGCCAATGGCAGGCGTATTCGGCGCGCGCCGACAGCGCGCCGCCGCCGCCGCCGGCCGAGGAGCCGGTGGCTGCATTCGATGCCGAGGCGCAGTCTGGCCGCGACACGCTGCGCAGCTATCGCCCTGCGCCGTCGGCCGATGCCGGGCACAGTCTTGCGGCGACCGCGACGCCAACCACCGATGCGCTGGGTGCCTTGCCCTTGCCTGCGGGAGCGACGATCCATGCCGGGTTCTGGCGCCGCTGCGCGGCGCTCGGGATCGACGGTCTGATGATCGGGCTGATCTTCGGCGCGCTCCAGTTCCTGATGTTGTCGGGTTCCCTCGTGAGCGTGCTGCAGGGTCGCCGGGTGGAAGACGCCAGCGCCCTGGTCGGCACGATCCTGCTCATCTTCAGCCTCGCCTTCTTCGGCCAGTGGTTGTATTTCGCGCTGTTCGAATCCAGTTCCTGGCAGGCCACGCCCGGCAAGCGCGCGCTGGGTCTCAAGGTCGTTGATGACAACGGCAACCGCATCGGCTTCGGCCGTGCAACGGGACGTTATTTCGCCAAGATCCTGTCCGGAATGATCTTCAACATCGGCTATCTCATGGCCGGACTCACCGCGCGCAAGCAGGCGCTGCATGACTACGTGGCCAGCACCCTGGTGGTGTTTCGCAGCGTCGAGCCGGGCAGTGCGGCGCCAGCGGAGCGGCCACCGATGCCATGGTATGGCTGGCTCATCAACCTGCTGATGTTCGGCCTGCCACTGGCGGTCACCGCGGTGGCGCTGGTGATTCTGGGTGGCGCCTCGACCGGACTCCTGTCGCAGATATCCACCCACTGAACCGGCTGTGTCGGCCAATGAAAAGGGCCGCTTGCGCGGCCCTTTCGGCAACCCGGTTGCTGCGGCTCAGCTGCCGAAGGAGAACAGGCGCGGACGCCAGCTGTCTTTCGACTGATAACTCTGGCCACGCCGCTTGCGCATGCGATCGATCACTTCGATACGGCGCGCCTCGGCCCAGTCGACGCGCTGGGTCTTGAGCGTGGCCGCATCGACGCCGCGCGCAGCCGCTTCGCGGTTGCGGAAATCGACGAAATCCTCGTAGGCGTCGAGCTCATGGCACAGCTCGCGCACGCACAACTCGATCATGATCGCGTCGTCGAGGAAGCCCAGCACCGGCACGTTGTCGGGAATGATGTCCTGCGGGTTGGCGAAGTAGGTGAGGCAGGCCAGCACGCGCTGCTTGTCTTCTTCCGGCAGGCCGAAACCTTCGTCATTGACCATCGAGATCATCAGGTCAAGCTTGTGCAGGCGCTGCGCGATGAAGTCGGGCACCTTGATCTTGTGGCCGTCGGCAAGCAGCTGGGCCGCGGCATCGGCGACCTGCTTGGGGCTCAAATGTCTGGAGTTTTCCTGCGCCTTCTTCATCGCATCGATGAAGTGCTGGAGGTCGGCATCGCCGAGTTCGATGGTGATCGCGAGCGACATGCAGAAACCTCCGCGGCAAAGAGCGTCACAGCCTATCGAGCCGGGGCCGGCCGCGTCAATCGCCGCGCGCCTCAGAGGATGCCGACCAGGCCGGCGCCGAAGGCAGTGATGATGCGCGTGTAGATGGTCTTGAGCGGCAAGTCGACCTCGGGGAAGTCGCCGACGTCGCGGTGGCAGGCGTAGAACCCGGGGTCGCCGGGTTGCGAGGGCACGCAACCGGGCTTGAGCTCGAAGCTCGAGCTGTAGCGGAACGGCCACAGATCGAACAGCGGCAGTCGCGCCGAAAGGTCGGCAATCGGTTCGTTGATCCGCGCCAGCAGGCCATTGCGCTGGCGTGGCGCGATCACCCAGGCGTTGCCCGGCGCGATGTCGTGCAGGACTGCCGCCTGCACGCGTGCTGCCACCGCGGCATCGGTGACGATGAAGCCCGACTCGGTGTTGTAATTGTCCGAGCGCGGGTCGAAATTGTGCGAGCCGATGATCGTGGTGCTGCGATCGATGACCATCGACTTGGCATGCAGACCCAGACGCGCGCCGCTGCGCTTGAGCGGGGCCTGCGCATAGCGTCGGTAACGTCCGGCGTTGTCGCTGCCCGCCAACGTGTCGTAGTCGGTGATGAACTCGGCGGCATCCTGCGGGAAGGGTTTGAATTCGTGGATGCGAAACCCGTAGCTGCGCAGATAGCGCTTCTTGTACTTGTAGGACAGCGCATAGACGTAGAACGCGTCGGTCGCAGCGAGCGAGTTGGTCGAGACGATCACTTGCGCCGGATCCTTGCGCTTGTGCAGATAGCGGAAGATCCGGCGCGCCTTGCGGCTGAATACGAGATAGGGCGTCTCCAGCACGACCTCGTGCTTGGCCTGCAACAACAGGTCGCTGATGCGCGTGGTCAATGCGAGCAGGGCCGGATCATCGGCGCGCTGGGCCTTGTCCGGCGAGTCGGAAAAGTAATCGACTGCGCCGACCCGCATCACGCGCGCCGCCAGTGCCTGCATTCCCTGCGAATCGAGCGCGCGTGCGCGCAGCGCCTCGATGCGCGCAGGATCGACATCGGGCGGCGCCTGCAGCGGTGTGTGCTGCGGCCCGTCGCTGACGAGGCGGCGGTTGACGTCGTTGAGGCGGGTCAGCGGCACCGCGCGCGGGTGCTTCCAGAACTGCTCGAACGAGGCCTGCATCTGCGCCCCGCTGCGTGGGCCGATCACCAGCATGTCGCGATCGCGATAGTTGAAGCTCGGGTCCCAATCGAAATAGCGGTTCTCGTAGTTGCGCCCGCCGGCAATGCCGATCTCGCCATCGACGAGGAACAGCTTGTTGTGCATGCGCTGGTTGAAGCGCGAGAAACAGCACAGGATGCTGGCGGCGAAATCCACCGGCTGGGTGACCGCTTCGTCGAAGGTCGGGTTGTAGAGGCGAAACTCCAGATTCGCATGTGCGCGGGCAATGCGCGCCAGCCACTCCACGTCGTCGAGTGAAAACAGCTGATCGGCAAGGATGCGCACCTTGACGCCGCGTCGCGCCGCTGCGATCAGCTCGTCGAGTACCAGCCAGCCGGCGTCGTCTTCGGCCCAGATGAAGGTCTGGATGTCGATGCTGCGCCGCGCGGCGCGAATCAGGTGGATGCGGATCTGCAGCGACTGCGCGCCCTGTTCGAGCACGTCGACCGCGTGTGCGGGCGCATCGCTGCGGTCGCTGCGGCGCATCTCGTCGGCAAGCGTCATGTACGGCGAGGCGATCGCGCAATGATCCGCGCGCGCGCATTCGATCGTGCTCGGACGCTCCTGCGCGACCAGTGCGGCCGCTTGGCGCGCGAGCGGTCGACTGAGGCCGCAGGCGCCGAGCGCGAGCGTGCTGGCAAGCAGCAGCCAGCGCGGCAGATCGCGCCATGGTCGTGTCATGGCCGATGCCTCATCCCGGGGCAAGCGCATCGCGCGCGGCGGTGGCCTGCACGAAGATGCTGAAGTCGAGTTCGACCTTGTCGGCCAGCGTGCCGCGATGGCCGGTCATGCCGAACTGAGAACGCCGGATCGTGCCGTTCACGCGAATCGGACAGTCGAAGGCCGGATGTTCGCACTGCGCCGGCAAGAGTTCGAAGCGCACCGGTCGGGTGATGCCGCGTACGGTCAGCTGCCCGACCAAGGCGCCGCCATCGCGCAGACGCAGCCGGGCAAATTCGTCGGAGGCAAAACTCAGTTGCGGATGGCGCGCGACGTCGAAGAAATCTTCCGACTTGGCCCAGTTCTCGTAGCGCGCGTTCGACATGCGCAGCGTACGGGCGTCGATGCGCGCATCCACGCGCAGGCTGTTGCGGAAATCGTTGCGATGGATCTCGCCATCGATCTCACCGAACTCGCCATTGATGCCGAACAGCCAGACGAGCTTGACGCGAAAGCTGCCGCTGGAGCGTTGCGCATCCAGGCGCAGGAAGCCGCCCTCATCGCTCGCCACCGCATCGCACGCGCCAAGCGCAGCGAGAAAGGCGAGCGCGAGCAGCGTGATGCGCATCGCCCGGACCCTAGGGCCACCAGAAATGGCGAACCCGCGCCGTGGCGGGTTCCAGCTCGCCTTGTGGCAAGGACAACCAGGCGACTGCACCCGGCGGCATGCCGCGTCCGGCATCCGAGGCGCCTTCGCTGAGCAGCGCAACCAGGGATTCCAGCCCCGGGTTGTGGCCGACCAGCAGCAGGCAGCGCGCTTCGGTGTGCTCGTCGATGAGGCGCAGCAAGGTCGCCGGCGTGGCCTCGTAGATACGCGCGTCTTCCGTTGCGCGCGGGCAGCCAAGCGCGGCGACCAGCCGCTCGCAGGTCGCCTGCGCGCGCTGCGCCGTCGAGCACAGCACGCGATCGGGCGCGGCACCGTGCTGCTTGAGCCAGAGTCCGGCGGCGTCGGCTTCGGCGATCCCTGTGGCGCTCAAGGTGCGTTCGAGGTCGCCTTGGCCGGACGCTGCATTTTGCGCATGCGCGTGACGAACGAGGATGAGGTCACGCGTGCTCATGGGGCTTGCTCCGATGGAATGCGGCGATGATGCCGCATTCGGCACGGTGCTGGTCAAGTCGCGCCGCACGCGGCGCTGGCCGGAGCCCGCCACGGACTCCGGCGGCGCTCACTCATTGGCCAGGTCCGATACTCGAATCATCGCCATGGCGCGGGCCGCGATGGTGGCGAGGTCGAAGTTGTTCGGCGCTCACCGTGTCGCTGCCGTCGGCGACCTTGTCGAAGCGCGTCATCAAGGCCGCCTCGAAGTCGCTGCGCGTCACCTCGCTGCTGCCTTCGGGTGCGAAGCGCTTGATGAGGTGCTCGGCACGGCGCTCGGCACGTGCGCGCGCAGCCGGTGAATTGACGATTTCATCGGCGCTGACCTTGCCATCGCCATTGCTGTCGAGCGCGGCAAAACGCTGGTCGATCCAGGCTTGGTATTCGGCACGGCTGATCTGGCCATCGCCGTTGGCGTCGATGCGCTGACGCGGACTGGTCGGCGCCGACATCGGCTGCGCGCCGGGCGCAGCAGCGGGCGGTGTGGCTGCGCCGGCGGCGGCCATGCCGAGCATGCAGGCGGCGGCGAGGGCGCAGTGTTTGAGGGAGCGGGAAGGGGCAAGCATGGGAACATCTCCGGTTCGCAGCGGGGAGGGCTGCACCGGCTTGGAACGCATGCGGCGCGAATCGGCTGACCGCAAATGCGCAAAGACCACGCAAAGGCATGTCAGCACATGCAAACGGGCCGGCGAGTCGACCCGCCTGCTTCGCCCATTCCGTCGGCGCGGCTCAGGCGTGCTTCTTGAGCCAGCGGATCAGCTTGGTCCAGTCGTCCTGATGCGAGCGCACCTGCTCGGAGTGGTAGTCGAAGATGCTCTTGCCCAGCGCATTGGCGAGCACGTAGCCCTGGGTGTCACGCAGTTGCGCCACCAGCGGGAAGCCCAGCGTCTGCATTTCCTCGACCGCGGCCTGCGAGGCATTGGTCCATGGCTTGAGCCGGTTGGCGACGAGGCCGACGGCCACTTTGCCCTTCTTCACGCGCGGCAGGGCCGCGACTTCCTCGAGAAACGGCGTGGTGGCTTCCAGATCGATCGCCGATGGCAATACCGGCACGACGAGCGCGTCGGCGTATTCGAGCCATTCGGCGACTTCGTTGGCGCGGATGCCGGCGGGCGTGTCGATCACCACGCACTGGGCGTCGGCGGGAACCTGCTTCGCCCAATCGCGGCGCAGACCCGGCACGCCGAGCACGGCATCACCATGCACCGAGCGCCGCTCGCACCAGTGCAGGCTCGAACCCTGGCGGTCGGCATCGACCAGCACGGTGTTCTTGCCGTCGACCGCGAAACTCGCGGCCAAATTGGTCGCGATCGTGCTCTTGCCCGCGCCACCCTTGGAACTTGCCACCAGTACCTTGAGCATCATGCCTCCGCCGGTTTGCAATGCCGCGCAGCGTACACCGCGCGCGCCATGCGGCAAAACCGGCGCCTGCTGCCGCGTGCTCAGTAACCGGCCGCTTGGCCGTCCTTGCGGCCTTCCGAGGCGCCGGTATAGGTGTGCTTGGCCGCATCCCAGCCGATCGCCTGATAACCGCCGTAGGGGCCGTCGGCAAAGCGCACCGAGTGGCCCTTGCGCATGAGGCCGCGCACGGCGTCGTAGGCAAAGCCCGATTCCAGATCGATCCAGCCGCCATCGCTCATCGGCGTGGACTGGCCATCGGGCGCGGTCGAGCCCTCGTGCTGGATGCGCGGCGCATCGCCGGCTTCCTGCAGGTTCATGTGGTAGTCGATCAGGTTCATCACGATCTGCACGTGGCCTTGTGGCTGCATGTCGCCGCCCATGAGGCCAAAGCTCAGCCATGGCACGCCGTCCTTGGTGATGAACGCAGGAATGATCGTGTGGAACGGGCGCTTGCCCGGCGCGTAGGTGTTGGCGTGACCGTCCACCAGCGCAAACAGCTCGCCGCGATCCTGCAGGATGAAGCCCAGACCCGGTGGCGACATGCCCGAGCCCATGCCGCGGAAGTTGGACTGGATCAGCGAGACCATGTTGCCCCATTGATCGGCGGTGGTGAGATAGATCGTGTCGCCGCCCAGCGGCGGGGTGCCCGGCTCGACCGCCTTCATCGCCTTGTCGGGCGAAATCAGTTGTCGCCGCTGCGCAGCGTAGTCCTTGGACAACAGTCCCTCGATCGGTGCCTTGGCGAAGGCCGGATCGGCATAGAACTTCGCGCGATCCTCGAAGGCGAGCTTCTTGGCCTCGACGAACAAGTGGACGTGCTCGGTGCTGCCGAACGGGATCTTCGAAAAATCGTAGCCTTCGAGGATGTTGAGCATCTGCAGCGCGGCCAGGCCCTGGCCGTTGGGCGGCAGCTCCCAGACATCGAAGCCGCGATAGTTGGTCGAGATCGGCTCGACCCACTCGCCGTGGTGGCTGGCGAGATCATCGAATGAAAGAAAACCGCCCTGCGCCTTGATGTAATCGGCGATCGTGTGCGCGATCCTGCCCTTGTAGAAGGCGTCGCGGCCCCCGCGAGCGATCGCCTGCAGGGTGTCGGCGAGGTTCGGGTTCTTCCAGATCTCGCCCTTGGCCGGCGCCTTGCCGGCGAGCGTGAATTGCTCGGTGAAGCCCGGAAATTTCGCAAGTTTCGGTACCGACAGCGCCCAGTAATGTGCAATGAGCTCGGTGACCGGAAAGCCTTCGCGCGCATAGGCAATCGTCGGCGCGAGCACGTCCTTCATCGGCAACTTGCCGAAGCGTCCGTGCAGTGCAAACCAGCCGTCGACCGCGCCCGGTACGCTCACCGGCAGCGGCCCGAGCGGCGGGATCGCGCTGTAGCCATGCTCCTTGAACCACGCCAAGGTCAAGGATTTGGGCGAGCGTCCCGAGCCGTTGTAGCCGTAGAGCTTTTTCGTTTTCGCATCCCACACGATCGCGAACAGATCGCCGCCGACGCCGTTGGACACCGGCTCCATGAGGCCGAGCGCGGCATTGGCTGCAATCGCCGCATCCACCGCACTGCCGCCGCGCTTGAGCACGTCGAGACCGACCTGGGTCGCCAGCGGATGCGAGGTCGCTACCATGCCGTGCGTGGCGATGACTTCCGAGCGGGTGGCGAAGGGTTTTCCGGTGATGCGATCACCCGCCTGCGCGCTGCATGTGATCAAGGCGGCCGCGAAGATCAGGAAGGCGTGTCGCATGGCTGGGCTCCCGGGTGACGTCGATCGCACACGATAGCATCGGTTGTCGCACCGACCCGCGGCACATGGCCAGGCGCCCAGCAGGACATGCCACAGGGGCAGGGTCGCCATCAACGCGATGAGACCGAAACCGACCATCGTCGCGGCCAGTCGCAGGTCGGCGCTACCGGGCCGACGGGTGCGTCCGCCAACGTCGCGGCAGTAGCCGCGACCTACATGCTAGGAGCCTAGCAGGACATGCCACAGCGGCAGGCTTGCCATGGACAGGATCAGCCCGAATCCGACCATTGCCGCGGCAAGCTCAGGTTCGAGCCCGGCCAGCGAGAGCAGCGCGCCCGCGGTGATCATCGGCGGCATCGCGGTTTCGTAGACCGCCGCGTCGCGCATCTGGCCCTGCAAACCCAGCAGCGCAGCCAGCCCCAGCGCGAGCAGGGGCATGAGCAGCAGCTTGGCGGTCAGGCCATAGGCCAGCGGCAGGCGGTGGTGATGCGGCAGGCGCAGTTGCAACTGCATGCCGCTGGCCAGCGCGACCAGAGGCAGCAGGCTGTCGGCCAGCAACTTGAGCGGACCTGCAATCACGGGCGGGTATTCGCGCGGCATCAGCGTGAGCGCGAGCACGAGCGCGATGAAGGGCACGAAGGTGAAGATGCGTACGAGGATCGCGCGCAGGCTGGTGCGCTGCCCGCCGTAGAAGCCGATCGTGATGAGGCCGAAGGTCGAGAGGATGATGAAGCTGCCGAACTGATCGTAGACGACCGCATAGCGCAGCGCGTCCTCGCCCGCGAGTGCGGGCATCAATGCAAAGCCGAGGAACGAGGTGTTGCCGAGCGGAATCTGCAGCAGGAGCACGGCGGTGAGTGCGCGCGAGAAACGCAGCCAGCGCGCGAGCAGCAGGGTGAGCACGCTCGCGGCGATGAGGATCAGGTAGGGCACCGCGATCAAGCCTGCAAGTTCGCGGTCGAACGTGAGCCGCGGTGCGTACAGCAGCACCGCCGCGGGCAGGCAGACGTAGAGCACGACGAGGTTGAGCGTGTTCGCCGAGCCGTCGGGCACCACGCGTCGCCAGGCCAGCAGCTTGCCGACCGCGAGCATCGCGAGGATCAGGCCAAAGGCGGCAGTGGCCGACATCGGGCGGGATGTCAGTGCGAACCGAGCGCCATCAGGCGGGGCATCGCCTCACTCGCCGAGCGCTTCGCGCACGAACGGTGGTAGTGCGAGTGCGGCCCTGTGCGTTTCCACGCTGTAGTAGCGCGTGTCGAACTGGCGCTGGGCCGCGCCGCGTTCGCGAAAATCGCTGAGGTCGGCGTTCTTGCGCGCCATCGTGCAGCTCCACCAACCGGTCGGATACAAGGGCTGCGGGAACAGCAAGGTCTTGACGCTCTGGAAGTGCGCCATGCGCATCGAGGTGCGCATCGCCTTGATCAGATCCAGATGCACGAGCGGCGATTCGCTCTGCTGCACGAGAATGCCGCTGGGGCGCAGCGCACGCAGGCAGCTGGCGTAGAACGCGGTGTTGAACAGGCCCTCGGCGGGGCCGACCGGATCGGTCGAATCGACGATGATCACGTCGATCGATTCGGGTTCCTGCTCGGCCATGTACTTGATGCCGTCGATGAACAGGAGCTGCGCGCGCGGATCGTCGTTGGAAGCGCACAGCTCGGGGAAATACTGCTCGGCCAGACGCGTCACGCGCTCGTCGATCTCCACCTGGATCGCCTGCTCGACTTCCTCGTGCTTGAGCACCTCGCGCAACGTGCCGCAATCACCGCCGCCGATGATCACCACGCGCTTGGCGCGCGCATGGGTGAACAGCACCGGATGCGACATCATCTCGTGATAGAGGAAATTGTCGCGCGTGGACACCATGGTGCAGCCGTCGATCACCATGAGCTTGCCCCAGTCGGTCGTGTCGTAGATCTCGATCGTCTGGAACGGTGTTTGCTCGCTGTGCAGGCGTGCGTTCACGCGCAGGCCGAACGAGGAGCCCGAGCGCGCATGCTGTTCGCTGAACCAGGTCTCGGCGGCGCCCGTGGGTGTGGCTGTCATCATGGTGTCCTTCATGCGGTCGATCCCGGGCTGGCCGGGCCGCCGATTGTAGCGGCTCGCTGCGGGTTCGACACGCATCGGCGACGCTTGCTCGTTACACTATCGCGCTTGAATGCAGGTATCGGAGACGAGGGTGAACCAACCGCAGTGGAGCATCGATGCCGCGCGCGAAACCTGGGCGGTGCCGCACTGGAGTGCGGGTTACGTCGATGTCGGCGCGGGCGGCAAGCTGCTGGTGCGGCCGCGGCGCGGTGATGGCCCGGCGCTGGCCTTGCCCGAGGTCGTCGATGCGGCGCAGGCGGCCGGTGCGCGCTTGCCGCTCTTGGTGCGTTTTGCCGACATCCTCGATGATCGTCGTTCACGCCTGCAGGGCGCGTTTGCGCAGGCGATGCGCGATTGGGATTACGGTGGTCGCTACACGCTGATCTATCCGATCAAGGTCAACCAGCAGAAGCAGGTGGCCGGTGCGCTCGCACGCGATGCCGACGAGGGCTTCGGTCTCGAAGCCGGCTCCAAACCCGAACTCATGGCGGTGCTTGCGCTGGCCAAGCCCGGCAGCACGGTGATTTGCAACGGTTACAAGGATCGCGAGTACATCCGTCTTGCGCTGATCGGGCGCAAGCTCGGGCTCGAGATCTTCATCGTCATCGAAAAGCCGTCCGAACTGCATCACGTGATCGAGGAAGCGCGTGCGCTCGGCGTGGCGCCGCTGCTGGGCGTGCGCATGCGACTGAAGAGTCTGGGCGCGGGCAAGTGGCAGAACTCCGGTGGCGACAAGGCCAAGTTCGGGCTCACGCCGCGTCAGCTCCTCACCCTGCTTGACGAGCTCAAGGCGGCGGGTCTGAGCGATGCGCTCAAGCTGCTGCACTTCCACATGGGTTCGCAGATGTCCAACGTGCGCGACATCGCCAATGGCATGCGCGAGGCGGTGCGCTATTTCGTCGAGCTCTCGCGTCTGGGCCACTCGATCACGCACATGGACGTCGGCGGCGGGCTGGGTGTCGATTACGAAGGCACGCGCTCGCGCTCGGACTGCTCGATCAACTACGGTTTGGGCGAGTACGCCTCGGCGATCGTCGGCGTGCTGGCGCAAGCCTGCGCCACGCACGATCTGGCTGCGCCGCGCATCCTCACCGAATCGGGACGCGCACTCACCGCGCACCATGCGGTGCTGGTGGTCGATGTCAGCGAGATCGAGGCCGCGCCGCGCGGCGCGATTCCGCCCGCGCGTGCGGACGAGGCGAGCGTGCTGCGGCGCCTGCGCGAAGTACTCGCCGAAATCGACCACACGCCGCCGACCGAATCCTGGCACGAGGCGCAGTATCAACTCGCCGAAGGCTATTCGCTGTATTCGCTGGGCCAGCTCACGCTGGCCGAGCGTGCACAGCTCGATGACCTCTACTACGCGGTGATCAACGCCGTGCGCACGCGCCTCAAGCCCGACGAGCGCATGCACCGACAGGCACTCGACGAGATCGCCGAGACGCTGGTCGACAAGTATTTCGTCAATTTCTCGGTGTTCGAGTCGATTCCCGATGTGTGGGCGATCGACCAGGTGTTTCCGATCGTGCCGATCGAACGGCTCGACGAGACGCCCGATCGCCGCGGCGTGATCGCCGATCTCACCTGCGATTCGGATGGTCGCATCGACCGTTATGTCGAGGCCGATGGTCTGGACGTGAGCCTGCCGCTGCACGCGCCGCGCGCGGGCGAGCCGTATCGACTCGGCATCTTCATGGTCGGCGCCTACCAGGAAACGCTCGGCGACATCCACAACCTGTTCGGCGACACCGACGCGGTCAACGTGCGGCTCGACGGTGCGGGCTTCCGCTTCGAGCACCAGCGTCGCGGCGACAGCGTCGATCTCATGCTCGATTACGTCGGCTACGACCTCGCCGCGCTGCGTGCCGCCTACGATGCGCGCATCGCCGCCGCGAACCTCGGCAAGGACGAGGCGCAGCATCTGCGTGCCGCGCTCGAGACGGGCCTGACCGGCTACACCTACCTCAGCCAGGAATGATGTGCGCGGCTCAGTCGCGCGCGACCTGAAAGCCCGCGAACGACTGGCTGGTCGGCATCACCTCGACGCGGTTGATGTTGAGATGCGGCGGCAGGTTGGCGATCCACCAGATTGTCTGCGCGATGTCTTCGCCGGTGATCGGATGAGCGCCCGCGTAAAGCGTGTCCGAGGCCGCCTGATCGCCGCCGGTGCGAACCAGCGTGAATTCGGTCTGCGCCATGCCCGGCTCGACCGAGCTCACGCGCACGCCGGTGCCGTGCAGGTCGCTGCGCAGGCCGAGCGAAAACTGCGTCACGAACGCCTTGGTGCCACCATACACATTGCCGCCGGTGTAGGGATAGGTCGCCGAGATCGAACTCACGTTGATGATCGCGCCGCGCTGCGCGATCAGGATCGGCAACAGCTTGTGCGTGAGCGTGGCCAATGCGGTGACGTTGGTATCGATCATCTGCCGCCACTGGGCAAGCTCGCACTGCGGCGCCTTGGCGGTGCCCAGCGCAAGCCCGGCGTTGTTGACCAGCACGTCGATCGCGCGGAACGGCGCGGGCAGGGCATCGAGCGCGGCCTGCATCGCCGATTCATCGCGCACGTCGAACGCCGCGATGTGCACGCGCTCGCCGAACTCGTCCGCCAGCGGTTGCAGGCGCTCGGCGCGGCGTGCGCAGGCGATCACGCGCCAGCCGGCACTGACGAACTGACGCGCGGTGGCGGCGCCGAAACCGGCGCTGGCACCAGTGACGAGGACGGTCTTGTCGGGCATGGGGATTTCCGGGCAAAAACGCCACGATAACCCAATCCGCCCTCGATTTCGGGACGAGCGCCTGGCCGACCGGCCATGCGCTCGCTTTTGCCGGCCGTCACGATTCAGGCACGTGCCACTCGCGCCGATCCCGCCCGCGTGTTATCCCTTTGCGGCCTGTCCCGCGGCCGCGCCTGCTCGCACGGCGGCTGCGCTGCAGTGCCTCAATTCGGGAGACCTGCCATGCGCAACAGCATCGCCACGAGTCTGTTCTTCTGTTTGCCCCTGTTGTTCAGCGAAGCTGGCTGCGCCAGCTCGCCAGTCACGCCACAAGCCGTCACTCTGACCCAGGTCGCCACCGGCCTGTCCGGGCCGACCGCGCTGGCGGCGCCCAACGACGGCAGTGGCCGCCTGTTCGTGGTCGAGAACAAGTCGAGTCAGGGCCGCGTGCGCATCATCGATGCGGCCGGCAACCTGCTCACCACGCCCTATTACACGCATGCGACCACCGGTGGGCCGGGCAGCGAACAGGGCATGCTCGGCATTGCGATCGATCCCGACTTTGCCAACAACGGCACGCTGTATCTCACCTACACCGCACCGAGCAGCGATCCGGAATTGGGCAGTGAACCCGACCAGGTGCTGATTCGCCTGGTGGCAAGCAACCCGGCTGCGAATGTGTTTGCGGGCACTGAACAAGTTGTGCTGCGCATTCCCGACATCTACTCCAACCACAACGGTGGTGGCATCTCGTTTGGCCCCGGCAATTACCTGTACTGGGGCATGGGCGATGGCGGCTCGGGTGGTGATCCGCAGGCTTTCGGGCAGAACCTGTGGAAGAAGACCGTGAATGGCAAAAGCTACTACCTGCTCGGCAAGATGCTGCGTCTGGACGTGCGCAATCCGACCTCCTCGGCGGCAGCCAACCAGTGCGGTGCCAGCAGCGGGCAGCCCGCGCAGTATTCGATCCCGTCCGACAACCCTTACGTTGGTGAGAGCGACAAATGTGGCGAGATCTGGCTCTACGGCCTGCGCAATCCATGGCGCTGGAGCTTCGATCGCAACAACGGCGACCTCGTGATCGGCGATGTCGGCCAGAACGCCTGGGAAGAAATCGACTTCCGCGCCCACACCGAGACGGGCAACAACAACTACGGCTGGAAACTGTGCGAAGGCAACCACTACTACAGCCCGAGCGGCAGCGGCACGACCTGCCCGGCGACCACCAACACGGTTGCGCCGGTGATCGAATACAGCCATAACGACGGTTGTTCGGTGACCGGGGGTTACGTCTATCACGGGCCGGTCGCCGAACTGCAGGGCAAATACCTGTTCTCGGATGCCTGCAGCGGCGACATCAACGTTGCGACACCCGGCACCGCGCCGTGGTCGTACACCACGATGTCGGGCACGCCATCGATGAGCGGCTACAGCTTTGGCGAGGATGCGATCGGCAATCTCTACGTCGTCGATGGTGGCGGCGAGATCTATCGCTTCGACGGCCCCGGCAACGACATCATTTTCCAGGACGGCTTCGAAAGCTGAGGCCTTCTTTCAACGCGCTCTTGCGATAACCACAGGCCCGGCATGACGCCGGGCCTGTTGGTTTCGGATCGGTGAAGCCGGTGGTCGATCCTCGCCCATCCACCGTTCGTGGTGAGGCCCGCGGGGATCGAACCATGAACGGCGCGCCCGATCAGCGAGAAAGAGATCGTCGCACCCGCCCACAACAAGGCTCGTTTTCGTGGGCCTTGTGCTTCATGGGCGTCCACAACCATGCTGCCGTTGCTTGCATCACTTCATCCAGGCGTGTCGGTCCCCGAGCCTGCCAAGCCGATAACAACTCTGGTCGCCATGACCGATTGAACGTATGGCCGAGGCGAGTGGGTGAGCAGGGCTTTCGAGCGGCATGCCGCGAGCCTGCGAACGCCCGTCCGCATGCAGGCGGACGGGCCGGGCAGGATGATGGCCCGGGCCATGCCCACCGCAAGGCCGAATACACGAATGCAACCGCACCGTCTTGGATTATTGAAGCAAAAGCGTCAGCAGGAAAAAGGAACAAGACACCGCGAAGTCACTCGCGCCGGATCACTGCGCGGTGGGGTTGACGGGGGAGTCCATACAAGAATTGTTAGGCGGCGGTTACCGTGATCTTCAAGCCAAGGGCATGCGCAACTTTGCTGACAGTGGCAAAGCTCGGATTGCCTGCACCAGAAAATGCCTTGTATAGCCCCATGCGGGTCAGGCCAGTTTGGGCGGCGAGTTGCGTGATGTTGCGTGCACGTGCCACGTCGCCGAGAGCCGCAAGGAAGAGTGCGGGATCGTCCTCATCCGCGCAAGCGGTCAGGTAGGCCGCAATGTCTTCTTCGGTTTCGAGGTAGTCGACGGTGTCGTAGCGAGTGAAGGTCTCTTTGGACTTGGCCATGGTCATGTCTCCCAAGATGCTGCAATTTCAGTGGCGAGCCGTATGTCTTTGCTCTGAGAGGATTTGTCTCCGCCGCAGAGCAGAAGAATCAAGGTCTTGCCCTTGAATGTGTAGTAGACGCGGTAGCCAGGGCCGTAGTCGATCTTGAGCTCGTTGATGCCATCCTTGAGCGAGCGGAACCGGCCGGGATTCCCGAGGGAAAGACGTCTGATACGAACCTCGACTTTTGCCTTGGCGTCACGGTCGCGCAGGCCGCGAAGCCAGCTGTCGAACGTGCTGCTCTTGAGGATTTCGTACATGGCGCACAGCGTAAACCATGGTTTACGTGATGTCAACTGTGGTTGACTGGCTTCCGCCGCCGTTTGAGTTCACCCGCGGACGGAAGCGGGCGCAGCCCGCTGTAGGCCGTCGGGCGCAACGAAGGGTTAGGCGCCCGCGGCATAGAAGAGCGACGTGGCGCAAAAATATGCACCGAACACCCCGCCAGCAGCCACAAGGTGGTTGGGTATGGGCTTGAGTTCACCACGGTGCATCGCAGCCAGAACCAGGCCCGCTGCAGCAAAGGCAGCAACATAGGCGACGAAGGAGACAGGAAGCCAAAGAGGGAACGGAGGCTGCGCGTCTCGCCATACAAAGAACGACACGCCAGCCCATAGATACTCGGCCAACGAAAAGCTCGTGGCGATTGCGCCAATGCGGCCCTTGAACTTCGCAAGAACGAGCGCATCGAGCACCTGCGCAAGCCCGACTACGACGGACGAGTAAAGGTAGGTGCTTGGGCTGACTGGCATCTTGGGCGCCTAGCTACTATTCGATTGCTGGTTGAGGCGTAAACCCACCACCTATTCCGACCTTGAAGGCTGCAGGTATGGCAAGAATCCTGTACAAATCAATGGAATTTGCCGCTTCTGCCATGTAATCCCGCAGCCTAACAGGGTGCTGAAAAAGTCCATCCTGGACTTCTTCAGCTCGACGAGTCCGGTACATGCCCGGACTCGTCTCCGACGAATCAATCACTTGCGTGATCGATTCGCGTGCAATGCATCCCTGCACTGCGCTATCAGGCTGCTGAAAAGGGTTTTTCAGCAGCCTGCTAATCCCGCAGCCTTTCAGACGCGGGGCAGGTCATGGCCAAATCGTCTCACTTGCGTGGGGAGGCAACAAGCGGCGGCGCGATTGCAGAGCGTCCGAAGTTGCTGGATGAGCTGCGCTCGAGGGTGCGGTGCTTGAGCTTGGCGCAGCGCACCGGGAAGCGTAGGTGGCTTGGGTGCGGCGGTTCATTCAGACCAATGGCAAACGGCATCCGTGCAGCATGGGTGCGCGCGAAGTCGAGGCGTTGCTGAGCGGCTTGGTGACACGCGAGCACGTGGCGGCGTCGACGCCAGGCCTTGTCTGCATTGGCGCTTCTGTACCGTGAGGCCAACGGGCGCTCGCGTGCTGCGCTGGTTCAGGGCGAGGCCTGTTCCTTGAGCGCGATCGCGTTGACGCCGTTGTCGGCGAGCGCACGCTTGGCGGTTTCCAGTTCGCTTGCGGTGGCGTAGGGGCCCACGCGCACGCGGTTCCAGGTCTTGCCGTTGATCGTCACCGGCAGCACTTGCGCGCTGAAACCGACCAGGGCGAGGCGCGCCTTGGCTTCCTCGGCGCCCTTGGCGTCGGGATACGAGCCGGTCTGCAGCACATAGCGGCCGCCTGCGGTCGGGTTCGGTGCCGCGCCCGGCGGCAGGGCCGGTGTCGCGCTCGGCGTGTTGCCGGTGCTTGCTTGCTGCTCGGCGCGGGCCTTGGCCGAGAGTTCCGCATCGGGAATCACCACTTCGGCTTCGGGCAGCACCTGATAGAAATCGTAGTTCTTCTTCGGTTTGGCCTCGGCGACGGGCGCTTCGGTCTCGTGTGGGGCAGTCGCCTGCGGATTGGGTTGCGGCAGGTCGCTCTTGCGCAGCAACGGCAGCCAGCCCTTGCCCGCCACCAGTGCCATCAGCAGTGCGCCGATCAGCACGCCGCCGAGCAGCCAGATCCAGCCGGGCGTTTGCGAGCCGCCGCGGGTGGCCTGACGTCCATTCTTCTTTGCTGCCATCACATGCTCTCCGGCGCGCTCACGCCCAACAGTTCCAATCCATTTGCCAGCACCTGACGCACCGCTGCGGCGAGCGTGAGGCGCGCGTCGCGCAGGGCGGCATCCTCGACGAGGAACTGGCAACTGTTGTACCAGCCATGGAAGGCCGCGGCCAGTTCGCGCAGCCAGGTCGTCAGCAGGTGCGGTTCGAGATTCACGCCTGCGGCTTCGACCACTTCGCCCATGCGCGAGAGTTCGACCATCATCCCTTGCTCGGCGGCGCTGTCGAGTCGCGCCAGTTGCGCGAGGCCGTGTTCGCGGTCCCACGTCATGCCGCGCTCGCCGAGCTGGCGCATCACGCTGGCGATGCGCGCATGCGCGTACTGCACGTAGTAGACCGGGTTGTCGTTGGTCTGCGCGCGGGCGAGGTCGATGTCGAACACGAGCTGCGAATCGGACTTGCGCGCAGCGAGGAACCAGCGGGTGGCGTCGCGGCCGACTTCGTCGATGAGATCGCGCAGGGTCACGTAGCTGCCGGCGCGCTTGGACAGTTTCACTTCCTCGCCACCGCGCATCACGGTGACCATCTGGTGCAGCACGTACTCGGGCCAACCTTGGGGAATGCCGCAATCCAGCGCCTGCAGGCCGGCTTTCACGCGCGCCAGCGAGCCGTGGTGGTCCGAGCCCAGTTCGGTGATCGCGCGCAGATAGCCGCGCTGCCACTTGCTGCGGTGGTAGGCGACGTCGGGCACGAAATAGGTGTAGCTGCCGTCGGACTTGCGCATCACGCGGTCCTTGTCGTCACCGAAATCGGTGGTGCGCAGCCACAGGGCGCCGCCTTCCTCGTAGGTGTGTCCGTGGGCGACGAGTTCGCGCACGGTTTCCTCGACCTTGCCACCGTCGTAGAGCGAGCTTTCGAGGAAGTACACGTCGAACTGCACGCCGAACGCGGCGAGGTCGGTGTTCTGTTCGCGTCGCAGCCAGGCGACCGCGAAACGGCGGATCGCATCGAGATCATCGACTTCGCGTGCGGCGACGATGGTCTGGCCATCGACCTCGACACGGGCGCCATCGAGATAGGCGCGGGCGACATCGATGATGTAATCGCCGCGATAGCCGTCGGCGGGCCAGCCCGCATCGTCGGGGCCTTGTCCGCGTGCGCGCGCCTGCACCGAAATCGCGAGATTGTTGATCTGCGCGCCGGCATCGTTGTAGTAGAACTCGCGTTTGACCTGCCAGCCGTTGGCGTCGAGCACGCGTGCAATGCAATCGCCGAGCGCCGCGCCGCGACCGTGGCCGACATGCAGCGGGCCGGTCGGATTGGCCGAGACGAACTCGACGCCAGCGACGCGGCCGGCGCCGATCGTGCCGCGCCCGTAGCGGGCGCCGTGCGCGAACACCTCGTGCACCTGGGCATGGTAGGCCGCGGCGCTGAGGAAGAAATTGATGAAGCCGGGGCCGGCGATCTCGACCTTGGCGATGCCGGTGTCGGCAGGCAGTGCGGCCACGAGCTCGGCGGCAAGATCGCGCGGCTTGCGCCCGGCGGTCTTGGCCAGCAGCAAGGCGACATTGGTGGCGAAGTCGCCGTGATCGCGGTTGCGGGTGCGCTCGATCACGAACGCGGGCGGATCACCCGCGGGCAAGGTGCCGGCCGCGTGCAAGGTGTCGATGGCGCGGCGGAGCAGGGCGTGCAATGAGTCTTTCAAAGCAGAAAAATCACGAGAGGGGGCCGCATATTGTAAGGCCTGCACGGTGCAATCGCCGCGCAGATTGGGCCTTTCACTCGATCTGTGCCAGCGTTTGCCGGTAAGCCGCGATCACGTCCTCGCCGCTGTGCGGGCTGCCGCACAGCGCGATTCGCGCGCGCGTGCCCATCACCAGCGCCTTGAGTCGGGGCGCGTTGGCTTGTTTGCCGGCGTCGAACGCGGCGATGCCGGCCTCGGAATTGAAGCGATGCAGGTCAAAGAAGAAACGGCTTTGGCCATCGCCGAGAAAGGCCAGCACCGGCTGCG
The DNA here is from genome assembly GCA_002632325.1 of Lysobacterales bacterium. Lineage (GTDB taxonomy): Bacteria > Pseudomonadota > Gammaproteobacteria > Xanthomonadales > Rhodanobacteraceae > Dokdonella_A. The sequence continues at coordinate 135,529 of NSJK01000008.1, forward strand.
CGCTTTCGCCCGCGGCGAGGGCGCGCCCGGCGAGCATTTCGCGTTCGCGGCACAGGTTTTCGCCGCTGGCGGCAAAGCGCTCGAAGTCTTCGCTGACGTTGGCGGTGTCGAGATCGGCGGCGATCAGGGCGACTTTCCACGCCGCGACGATGCGTGGGTCGTTGCGCCACTGCGGTTCGCGCTTGTCGAGCACATGATCGAGGCGCGCCGCGAGCGCACCACCGCTGTGCACGAGGTCGGCGGCGTTGAGCGCGCCCTGCGCCGGCAACGGACGGGCGTCGAAGGTGCTGCCCGCGATTGCCAGTTCGAGCGCGGTCCACAGCACGGGCTCGGCCTGTGCGCCGAGGCCGCAGGCGTCGAGGATGCGCTGGCTTTCCTCCCAGCTCGCACGTTCGTTGGCGCCGACCCCGTCGATCAGTCTCGCCGCCTCGCGCTGGCGCAGGTCATGGCAGGCACCAAACAACAGCAGGCTCAGCCATTGCGGCAATTCGAGTGCATTTGCTCCGATCGCCTGCAACAGGCGATCGAGGCGCGGGCCGCACAGATCGAGCACATGGGTTTCGTTGTGATACGGATGAAAGTCCTTGCCCAGGCTGCCATGGCGCAGCGCGAGCCGCGCGTAGCCGAGCAGCGCGGCATCGGCCGCACGCGTGAACAAGGCTTCTTCGGCAGGATTCCGCAGCAGGCTCGTCAGCGCTGTGCGCAGACTTGCCCGCAGCTGATCCATCGGCTGCGCCTTGGCGCCGAGGCGTGCGCGCGCAGCGGCGACGTCGGGAAGCTCGCGTTCGGTTTCGTCAGGCGGGTATTCGCGCGCAAATCCCAAAATCACCGCAGCGACCTGTCTCCCCAGGATCGGTCGAGTATAGGCGCTCGCCGGAACGGGCGCAGATCCTGCAAAGGGTCTACACCCATCCGCGCTGGGCGAGCGAGGTGGGTTCGCCGTGGCCGATCACGAAGTGATCGAGCAGCCGCACATCGACGAGGGCGAGGCTGTCACGCAGGCGCGTGGTGATCTGGCGATCGGCGCTGCTGGGCTCGGCCACGCCCGAAGGATGGTTGTGGGCGGCGATCACGGCGGCGGCGTTGTGGGCGAGGCAGCGTCGCACGACTTCACGCGGATGCACGGCGGCGCCATCGATCGAGCCGCGGAACAGCTCCTCGAAGGCGATCACGCGGTGGCGATTGTCGAGGAACAGGCAGGCGAACACTTCGTAGGGATAGCCGGCGAGCCGCGACTTGAGATAGCGCGCACTGTCGGTCGGACTGGTGAGCGCGGTGCTGCTGCGCAGTTCGGCATCAAGATAGCGTTTGCCCAGTTCGAGCGCGGCGCACAGCCGGCACCAGGCCACGCTGCCGATGCCCGGCTCGCCTTGTGGTGCATCGAGCAGGGCCTTGAGGCTGCCGGCGCGGGCGAGCAGGTCGCGGCCGAGATCGACCGCGCTCTTGCCGCGGCGTCCCGAGCCGAGGAACACGGCCAGGAGTTCGGCGTCGGAGAGCACGCCCGGGCCGCGCGCGAGCAGTTTTTCACGGGGACGTTCCTGGCTGGGCCAGTCGCGGATGGTCATCGTCGTCGCCTGTCTGGGGTCGGTGCCGGGGCATGTCGATATGCCGACCGACCGCAGCATGTTGCGGCGCATGCGTGATGCCGACCAGCGGCATACGGCTTGTTTTTCAGTAAGCTAGCCGCTCCATTTGATGTACGTGGTTTCTTACATGAGCCAAGCTCTGGCCGGCCTGCGCGTCCTGCTCGGCGTTTCCGGTGGCATCGCCGCCTACAAGGGCGCCGAGCTCGTGCGCCGTCTGCGCGATGCCGGTGCGCAGGTGCGCGTGGTACTGACCGCGAACGCGGCGCGCTTCGTGACCGCGTTGACGTTTCAGGCCCTGTCGGGCCATCCGGTGCGCACCAGCCTCTGGGATGACGCCGCCGAGGCCGCGATGGGCCACATCGAGCTCGCGCGCTGGGCTGACGAGGTGTTGATCGCGCCGGCTTCGGCCGACCTGATCGCGCGGCTTGCGCAGGGCCATGCCGATGACTTGCTCAGCACGCTGTGTCTGGCCTGCGCGGCGCCGCTGTCGATCGCCCCGGCGATGAACCAGCAGATGTGGGCCCACGCGGCGACTCAGGCCAATCTCGCCCGCTTGCGCGAGCGCGGTGTGCGCGTGTTCGGGCCCGCCGTGGGCGAACAGGCCTGCGGCGATGTCGGCAGCGGTCGCCTGCTCGAGCCAGTGGAGATCGTCGAAGCGCTGGCGGCGACGCGGGCGCCGCGCGTGCTCGCCGGCACGCGCGTGCTGGTGAGCGCGGGACCGACTTTCGAGGACATCGATCCGGTACGTTTCATCGGCAACCGCAGTTCCGGGCGGATGGGCTTTGCGATTGCCGCCGCGGCGCGCGATGCCGGTGCGCAGGTCACGCTGGTGGCCGGGCCGGTCAACCTGTCCACGCCCGCAGGCATCGAGCGTGTCGATGTGCGCAGCGCGCAGCAGATGCACGCGGCCGTGCTCGCGCGCGCAGCCGGCGCCGACGTTTTCATCTCGACGGCTGCGGTCGGCGACTTCCGGCCCGAGGCCGTGGCCTGTCAGAAGCTCAAGAAGGCCGATCGCAACAGCGGCCTCACGCTCAACCTCGTGCAGAACCCGGACATCCTCGCCGAGGTGGCGGCCTTGCCGCGACGGCCGTTCGTGGTCGGATTCGCCGCCGAGACCCACGATGTCGAGGCCTATGCGCGGGCCAAGCTCGAGCGCAAGAAACTCGATCTGATTGCCGCCAATCAGGTGGGCAATGGCTGCGGGTTCGAACGTGACGACAACGCGCTGCTGCTGCTCTGGCCCGGCGGGCGGCAGGAATTGGCGACCGCGAGCAAGCTCACCTTGGCGCGCGATCTGGTGGCGCACATCGCCCAGTTGCGCGCGGCGCGCGGAGCCGCCGCATGACGCGGGTGGCGATGAAGATTCTCGACCCGCGACTGGGCAGCGAGTTTCCACTGCCGGCGCCGGCGACGGCGGCGGCGGCGGGCGTCGATCTGCGCGCGATGCTCGATGCGCCGCTGGAACTGGCGGCCGGCGACAGTGCCTTGATTCCCAGCGGCATCGCCATTCATCTGGATGATCCGCAGTTGTGCGCGCTGGTGCTGCCACGCTCGGGCTTGGGCCACAAGCACGGCATCGTGCTCGGCAACCTGGTCGGCCTCATCGATGCCGACTATCAGGGGCCTTTGATGATTTCGTGCTGGAACCGCTCGGGACAGGCATTTACCATCACCCCGGGGGAACGCATCGCGCAACTGGTGATCGTGCCGATCGTGCGCGCGGTGTTCGAGACGGTGGCTGAGTTTGCGCCGAGTGTGCGCGGTGAAGATGGTTTCGGCAGTTCTGGCCGGCATTGAGCGGGTCGGACCAGGCGCTTCGAACGAGGGGAGCGGCAGGCATGGGCGGGGACGCAAAAACAGCATCTTCCGAACGCATCAAGCAAATCCGGGTGGCCTTGCCGCCGATCCTGTCGTTTGCCTTGGCTGCGGTGCTGCTCGTGGTGGGTGCGATTTCCTTGTGGCAGGCGTGGCTCATGTGGTCGGTGACACGCGGCTCGGCCCAGGCCGATGTGGCGCGCGCGCAGGTCGCGGCGCAGATCGCGGCCCAGGTGCGCGGCGATCAGGATGCGATCGCGCAGGCCCTGGCCAATCCCGAGATCCAGCAAGCGCTGCAGCAAGCCGATGGTCGCGAGGCCGCCGCCGCGGCACTGCGACGCCTGCTGCCTGCAGCCACCGATGCGGAACTCTACAGCTCCAACCTCGACGAGGTGCTGTCGGGCGATCTGCGCGCGCTCGGCTATGCCAAAGCCGCCGCGCTTATGCAGGCCAAGATCAATCCGGCCCAACCGCTCGCCGAGATGCGCCGCGAACATGACGGCAGTGAGCAGTTGATGATCGCGATGCCGGCGCAGGTCGATGGCAAGGTGGTCGCCTTCGCGGTCGTCGAGCAGCCGTTTGCGCCGATCCTTGATACCTTTCGCCGCACGCGCGTGCACGACGTTCGCCTGGATCTGCGCCAGGGCGATGGACGCGGCGACGCGCTGATCGCCACCATCGGTGACGTCTCGGCCTACACCTCGACCGATGTCGGTGAAGTGATCGCGGGCACGCGCCTGCGCATCGGCAAGGCCGACGCCGAGCGCTTCCTGTTGTTGCCGCGCGCACCGTTCCTGCTGCTGTTCATCGGTTTCGTCGCGCTGGCGGCCGGGCTCGCGGCGCTGTGGGTGCGCAAGGTGGGCATGCGCCAGGCGCTGGAATCACTGCAGCGTCGACCCAAGGAAGATGGCAGCCAATTGACGATGACCGAGGTCCTGCGCGAGGAAGCGGCTGCGGCGGCGGCGGGGGCTGCGAAAACCGCGGTGGCCGCGCCTGCGGGGCAGGCGGCCAAGGCGCCGTCGGGTCCGGTGCAGATCGATCGCAGCATCTTCCGCGCCTACGACATCCGCGGCGTGGTCGGCAAGTCGCTGAGCGTCGACATCGCGCGTCAGATCGGTCGCGCAATCGGCAGCGAAGCACGCGAACGCGGACTCGAGGAGATCGTGGTCGGCCGCGACGGGCGGCTGTCGGGGCCGGATCTGTCCAAGGGCCTGATCGATGGACTCAAGGCCTGTGGCCTGCGCGTGTTCGACATCGGCGCGGCGCCGACGCCGCTCACCTATTTCGGCGCTTTCCATCTGCGTACCGGCTCCTGCGTCTCGCTGACCGGCAGTCACAACCCACCCGACTACAACGGTTTCAAGATCGTGCTCGGCGGCCAGACGCTGGCCGAGGACGCAATTCAGGCGCTTTACCAGCGCATCGTCGATCAAGCTTTCGTCGGCGGCGATGGCAGCGTGCAGACGATCGACATCAGCGGCGATTACGTGCAGCGTATCGCCGACGACGTGCAACTGGGCCGGCGACTCAAGGTCGTCGTCGATTGCGGCAACGGCATTGCCGGCGCGATTGCGCCGCAGGTGCTCGAGGCGATCGGCGCCGAAGTCACGCCGCTGTACTGCGAGGTCGATGGCACCTTCCCCAATCATCATCCCGATCCGTCCGACCCGCACAACCTGCAGGATCTGATTCTTTCGGTGAAGCAGGTCGGTGCCGACATCGGGCTGGCCTTCGATGGCGACGGCGATCGCCTCGGCGTGGTCACCGCGAGTGGCGAGATCATCTATCCCGATCGCCTGCTCATGCTGTTCGCGATGGACATCCTGCAGCGCAATCCCGGTGCGACGATCATCTACGACGTCAAATGCACGGGTCACCTGCAACCGCTGATCCTTCAGCACGGCGGCAGTCCGCTCATGTGGCGCACGGGTCATTCTCTGATCAAGGCCAAGATGCGCGAGACCGATGCGGCGATGGCCGGCGAAATGAGTGGGCATTTCTTCTTCGGCGAACGCTGGTACGGCTTCGATGATGGCATCTACTCGGCCGCGCGCCTGCTCGAAATCCTCGCCGGGGATCTCGAAGAGCGCACGCCCGAGCAGATCTTCGCCACACTGCCCAAGGGCGTGTCCACGCCCGAGCTCAAGATCGAGATGCGCGAGGGCGAGCACTACAAGTTCATGGACGCCTTCAAGGAACATGCGATCTTCGACGGCGCGCGCCTGACCACGATCGACGGCGTGCGCGCCGACTGGCCCGACGGTTGGGGCCTGGTGCGCGCCTCGAACACGACGCCGGTGCTCGTGCTGCGTTTCGATGCCGACGATGCGTCGGCACTGGCGCGCATCCAAGCCGTGTTCCGCAAGCAGATCCTCGCGGTCGACGATACGCTCAAGCTGCCGTTCTGAATTGCGCCGCGCAGCGTGCCTCAGGGCGAGGAGCGCGCCGCATCGCGCTTGGCCTTGAGCTCGCGGAAGTGCTGCACCTCGGCCTCAAGTTTCGTCTGCATGGCTTCGCGATCGGCCTGACGCCGCGCAATCGCCTGCTGTTGGCCTTCGATCTGCGCGCGCAAATCGGCAATGCGCTGGGTCTGTGCCTCGGGCAGGTTCTTGCCTCCACGTTCCGCGGCGGCGGCACGATCGAGCAGGTCGGCGAGCGCCTGCTCTTGGCCGCGCAGACTGAACTCCGCTGCCTTGACTTCCTGATCGATCGAATCAAGTTGTTGTTGATGCGCAGCTTTCAGGGCGGCCTCGTTGTCATACATCGACAGCAACTGCGCGTCGTCGCGTTCGCGTTGCTCGGCAATGGCGCGTTCGACCTTGTCGCGGGCGGCCTGCGCCTTGTCGGCGGCGAGTTCCTCGGCGGTCTTGGCGCGCTGCACGCGCTTGATGACCAATCCTTGGCCATTGACGACCTCGTAGCCGAACTTCACGGCCTCGGGCGGCAATGAATCGCTGTAGTGGAGGGCGCCCGCGGCGTCGCGCCACTTGTACTTGGTCGCTCCGGTGCCAGCCGCCCACACCATCGACGCGGCCAATGCCGCGACCAGACCGACGAGAACTCGTGCACGCATGACCGGCCTCCTGTTCGGCGCCGAGTATAGGCGAGCCGTGGCGCGCTCGGGTGCGCGCTGCGTCAACAACCGTAGCGAGCCCGGTAGGCCGCGAGGCGCTCGTGATGGAGGGCGAGTTCGGGCTTGTCGGCGACCCAGCCCAAGAGATCGCCCAGACGCGCAATCGCCAGCGTCGGAATGCCCTGCTCGCGGCTGAGTTCCTGCGTCGCCGACAGGGCGCCCTGACCGCACTCCTCGCGGTCGAGCGCCACCAGCACCCCGGCGGGCGTGGCGCCTGCGGCGCGGATCAGATCCAGTGACTGGCGAATCGCGGTGCCAGCGGTGATCACGTCATCGATGATCAGCACCCGCCCCCTGAGTGGCGCGCCAACCAGTGAGCCGCCCTCGCCATGTTCCTTGGCTTCCTTGCGGTTGTAGGCAAAGGGCAGGTCGCGGCCGTGCTGCTGCGCCAGCGCAGTGGCGGTGACCGCAGCCAGCACGATGCCCTTGTAGGCCGGGCCGAACAGCATGTCGAAAGCAAGCCCGGATGCGATCGCGGTCTGGGCATAGGCCGCGCCGAGAGTCGCCAACGCTGCACCCGAATCGAACAGGCCGGCGTTGAAGAAATAGGGGCTCACGCGCCCGGACTTGAGCGTGAATTCGCCGAAACGCAAGGCGTTGCGGGCGACAGCGAGATCGAGGAAGGCGCGTTGATGGGGATTCATGGGATGGGATAACCCGAAGCAGGCAAACCGGCGTGGCCGGCGATTTTGCCATGTCCGCCGCGCCCAGCGTCTGAAGTCGTTGCGTGCTGTGGCAGACCTTTGCTGTTGTTGCACGTCGCCTTGGGTGCGGCCAATCGGCGGTCAAGCCGCGGGCATCCACAAATTTGTGGATTGACATCCCCCGCCGTACCGTCCTCAATCAGCCGTTGAGACGTATAGACGTATATTACTGTCTAGTTGGAGATCAGACCATGACTGCAGCAAGCAAGGGATTCGGGCCTTGGCTGGCGATCATCGTTCTCGTCGGAACGTTCGGCGGTCCGGGCGAGGCGCAGGCCTACTACGACCGGGTGTTTCGCGATGGTTTCGATCCGGCTTACTACGTAGCGGCCAATTCCGGCAGCGACAGCAGCAACGGCAGCCGCCAGAACCCGTGGAAGACGATCAATCGCGCGGTGAAGAACGCCAATGGCGCGCCCGCGGGTGCAACGGTCTACGTGGCGCCGGGGACTTATCAGGAAGCGGTCGTCTTCGCGCGCAACGACCTCTCCTTGATCGGTTACCAGAACACGCCGGGCGACCAGCCACCGATCCTCGCCGATGTGCCGGTGGACACCAGTCAGATCGTGGCGAACTCGATCGACGCCTTTCCACCGTTCGACCCGACACAGATGCCGCTGGTGCTGGGTGCCGACCGCGCAGTTTCGATGTGCGTGGATCTCACGGATGTCACCGGCATCACGATCAAGAATCTCAATATCCGCAATTGCAAGTACGGCTTCTATGCTGGAAAAAGCAGCAGGACCCTGCCGGAGAACCATTACCTGTTCAATGCGAATGCGCTGGAAATGGGGCCAACCAATGGCGATTACGGTGGCTTTGCCATCTGTTTCGGCATGTTGAACAGCGTGTTCGCGAACAGCAATTTCGTGGACAGCTCGCTGATCATCAATTCGTCATCCGAAGGCCTGGCGATCAAGGGCTACGAGAATCTGGCGCGCAACGTCAAGGTCTACAGCACCAGTCAGTCGGCAGGTCCGTCCACCGACTACTACGTCATCATCTACGGTGATCGCAATCGGGTCGAGCATTCCCTCGGTTGGCGTTTGCCGGGTGTGGGCCATATCGGGCATGGATTCACGATCAAGGACAACGCGCCGGATCCAAGTTCAGGCGGCTCCCCGACGCCACCCACGGTCGAATCGCATGACAACGTGTTTGCGAACAATGTCGCCTACAACATGGGCGGCGGTTTCGTGGCGCGCCACAAGGGCGTGACGGACAATCTGTTCATCGACAATGTCGCCTATGGAACCTGGGGTGAAGCCAACGCCTGTACCAGCGGCAACAACAGATACTGGGGCAGCACGGGCATAACGATCCGCGATGGCGCCAGCAACAATACCTTCGTCAACATGCGCGCCTACAACGTGTGCGAAGCCATCGAGATCGAGGACACCATCGAAGATGGCTGGTACAACGCGGACATTCCCGACGGCAACAGGATCATCGGTTTCCAGGCGCAACACTCGCAAACCGGCATCTCCTACACGTACTGCCCGTATTCGAACAGCAATTCCGCCTGCCCGTCCGGTCAAAGTGCGGGTCAGAACGAAATCGAAGATTCGGTGTTCCTGTCGACCACCACGATCTTCAATGCCGAAATCAACGCCAGCGCGATGACCTACAAGAACACCTGCTTCCAGGGCTTGGGCAGCAGCGGAGCGTTCCGCAGCGGAAGCAATGCAAGCACGATCACGCCGTCGCAGTTCACCAACGCGCGGTTTGTCGACATCAACAACTACCCAACAACGGGCGGCTGGCCGGCTCAGGCGTCATCTTGCGACAACTGAGCGGCTCTGGCTGTCGTACCCGGCGGTGGCGCGTGCCCGTTTGGCGGCGCCCGTGCGCATGGGTTGCGTGGGCAAGGGTCTTGTTATGATCCTCGCCCCTTGAGTCCTTGTGCCGACATGCATGCGCATCATCAGCTTCAACGCCAACGGCATCCGCTCGGCGGCCAGCAAGGGATTCTTCGATTGGTGGCGTGCGCAGGACGCCGACGTGACCTGCATCCAGGAAACCAAGGCGCAGGAAGACCAGCTCGCTGATCCGGCGTTCCGTCCCGACGGGCACCACTGCTTCTATCGTGATGCGACGACGAAGAAGGGTTACTCGGGCGTGGCGATCTACGCTCGGCGCGAGCCCGACGAAGTGCGCACGGCGCTGGGCTGGGCGCCCTTCGACGAGGAAGGTCGCTACATCGAGGCACGCTTCGGAAAGCTCAGCGTGGTCTCGTTCTACATCCCGTCGGGCTCCTCGGGCGAGGAGCGGCAGGGTTTCAAGTTCGAGGTCATGACCTGGCTCAAGCCGATTCTCGACGAATGGCTGGCGAGCGGGCGCCACTACGTGCTCTGCGGCGACTGGAACATCGTGCGCAGCGCGCTCGACATCCGCAACTGGAAGTCGAACCAGAAGAACTCGGGCTGCCTGCCGGCCGAGCGCGCCTGGCTCAATGGCCTGATCGGCGAAGATGGCGGCAGTGATGGCACACCGGGGCCACGCAAGGGCTGGATCGACACCTATCGAAGCCTGCATCCGCAGGGCGAGGACTACACCTGGTGGAGCAATCGTGGTGGTGCGCGCGCCAACAACGTGGGTTGGCGCATCGATTACCAGTTGGCGACACCGGGACTTGAGCCGCGTCGATGCGCAATCAGCGCCGAGCCGCGTTTTTCCGACCATGCTCCGTATCTGGTCGAGTATGCGGTCGACGGGTCGATCCGGTGAGCGCGGACAAGGGCAAACAATCGATCTGGAAATCCTTCACGCAGCCCGCTGCGTGGACGATGTTCTTGTTCGGCTTCTCCTCGGGCCTGCCGTTCCTGCTGGTCGCCGGCACTTTGTCCTATTGGCTCAAGCAGCACGGCATCGTGCTCAAGGAAATCACGGTCATCGCCAGCGCGGGCATGCTCTACGCGTTCAAGTTCGTGTGGGCGCCGCTGCTCGACCATTGGCATTTGCCGCTGTTCGAGCGGCTGGGTCGCCGGCGCGGCTGGCTGCTGTTCGCCCAAATCGGCGTGATCGCAGGATTGCTTGCGATGGCGGCGTTCACGCCCGCACAGTTGGTGGCCTTCGTGGTGGCAACGGTGGCGGTGGCGTTCTTCGGTGCGACGCAGGACATCGCGGTGGATGCCTACCGCATCGAGATCGCGCCGGCCGATCAACAGGGCGCGCTGGTGGCGACCTATTCGCTGGGCTACCGCATCGCCCTGATGGTGGCCGGTGCGTTTGCCTTGATCCTTGCCGACCATGTTGCCTGGGCGCAGGTCTACGTGTTGATGGCCTTGGCGATGCTGATTCCGATGGCCGCCAACCTGTATGCGCGTGAGCCGGCGCATGCGGCGCGCGTGGCACCAGCATGGCGCGAGGCGATGCGCCTGGCGGTGATCGATCCGTTTGCCGATTTCTTCCGCCGCTATGGCGTGCCTCTGGCACTGATCACGCTGGCCTTCCTGCTGCTGTTCAAGATTCCCGAGCAGGCCACGATCGGCGGCATCATGGGACCGTTCTATCGCGACATGGGGTTCTCGCAAACGCAGATCGGCGCGATCACCAAGATCTATGGCATCTGGATCGGCATCGCTGGCGCCTTCATCGGCGGTGCGATGGTGGTGCGCTGGGGGCCGTGGAAGCCCTTGTGCGCGATGATCCTGCTGTGTGGCAGCGCCAATCTGTTGTACCTGCTGTTGATCGTTCATCCGGGCAACCTGTGGGTGCTCACCGCGGTGATTTCGGTCGAGAACCTCACGCTGGGCATGCTCGGCCCGCCGACCGTGGCCTTCCTGTCCGCACTGGTCAACCGCGAGCACACCGCCACGCAATATGCGCTGCTCAGCTCGCTGGTGAACTTGCCGGGGAAGGTGCTTGGCGTGTTTGCGGGCGGCATCGCGATGTCGGTTGGCTACGGTGCCTACTTCGTGATCACCGTGCTTGCCCTGGTGCCCGCGACCGTGTTGCTGATCTGGTTGTGGCCGCGCTACTGCGACATCGGCAAGGAAGGCGCCGCGTAGAGCGCACCGAGCAGGCGTGGCCCGCGTGCGCCGGTGACGCTGGGCAGATTGCCGGCCTGACCGAGCAGACGTGCGCGTGCGAGCCAGGCAAAGCCAACCGCTTCGACGAAATCCGGATCCAGGCCCAGCGCGGCGGTGGTTTCGACGCGCAGTTGCGGCAGTGCGCTGCGCAAGGCTGCCATCAAGGCCGCGTTGTGGACGCCGCCACCGCAGGCGTAAACCTCGCTTGTGCCCGTCCCGTGTAGTGCTGCAGCGATCGACTGAGCACTCAGCGCGAGCAAGCTTGCCTGCACGTCAACGGGTGCGACGCCATTGGGCATGCGCGCATCGAGCCAGTCGAGGTTGAAGGTTTCGCGGCCGGTGCTCTTGGGCGCCGTCGCGCTGAAATACGGATCGGCCAGGCAGGCTTGCAGCAGTGCGTCGTTGGCTTGCCCACTCGCCGCCCATGCGCCGCCTTCATCGCGCTCGCTGCGCAGGTGGCGAGCAGCCCAGGCATCGAGCAGGCAATTGGCGGGGCCGCTGTCAAAGCCGATCACGTCGGATCCGGGCCGGAGCAAGGTCAGATTGGCAATGCCGCCAAGGTTGAGCACGGCGCGTGTGGCACCGGGGATGGCGAACAAGGCCGCATGCAGGGCAGGCAGCAAGGGCGCGCCCTGACCGCCTGCGGCGACATCGGCGCGGCGAAAATCGGCAACCGTGAGGATGCCGCTGCGTTCGGCGATCAGCGTCGGATCGCCGAGCTGCAGCGTGAACGGAGACTTGCCGCCCGGACGGTGGCAGATCGTCTGGCCGTGCGAGCCGATCGCGCTGACCGCAGTCGCCTCGACGCCCGCGCGACGCAATAGCGCGTTGGCTGCGGTAGCAAACTGCGCGCCGATCGCATGGTCGAGCTCGCCGATCTCATCAAGACAGAGCTGCGCCTGCGTGCGCGCCAACGCGATGATCTTTGCGCGCAGTTCGCTCGCATAGGGGATGGTCTGCGCAGCAAGGACTTCAAGACGCGGCACGAAGCGCACCAGAGCGCCATCGATGCCGTCGGCGCTGGTGCCCGAGATCAGGCCGAGATACAGCCCTTCGCGCGGATCAATGGCCGTTGTGTGCAAGCCGGATGCCGTCGACGAGTTTGAGCTGGGCGAGCTTGGGCGCGGCGCTCGCCTTGAACAACGCCAACTCGCTCGCCGGCAGCGGTTCGGGCGGCGGCAGGGTCACCGTGAGCGGGTTGCGGTGTCCGCCATCGACGCGGAATTCGTAGTGCAGGTGCGGCCCGGTGGCCAGACCCGTCATGCCGACGTAGCCGATGACCTGACCCTGCGAGACATGCTGGCCGACCTTGGCATTGGCAAAGCGCGACATGTGGCCGTAGGCGGTGCTGATGTGGCTGTTGTGCTGGATCATCACGAAATTGCCGTAGCCCGACTTCCAGCCACGGAAGACGACCTTGCCATCACCGGCAGCGCGGATCGGGGTGCCGGTCGGCGCTGCGTAATCGACGCCCTTGTGAGCGCGCATCTTGCCGAGAATCGGATGCATGCGTCCGGTCGAGAACAGCGAGGAAATACGTGTGAACTCCACCGGCGTGCGCAGGAAGGACTTGCGCAGCGGGCGCCCGTCCTCGGAGTAGAACATCGTCTCGCCCTTGGCATTGGTGTAGCGGATCGCGGTGTAGCGCTTGCCGTCGTTGATGAAGGTCGCGGCAATGATGTCGCCGTCGCGCAGACGCTCGCCCTCGCGGTAGAGATCATCGTAGACGACGCTGAAGCTGTCGCCCTCGCGCAGATCCTGGGCGAAATCGATGTCGTAGCCGAAGGCGTCGGCGAGCTTGAGCACCATCGCATCCGACAATCCGGCCTGCTCGCCGGCATAGAACAGCGAGCGCGTGACCACGCCATGCGCAACATGCGTGCGCCGCTCGACTGCGCGGTCTTCGGCCTGTTCGGTGACGCCGCCGGGCGCAAAGCGCAGCACCACGCGGGTGGCATCGCTGCGTTCGAAACGCAGCGCCGCCAGCGCACCGGTGGCATCGCTGAGGAAGCCGAATTCCTGGCCCGGACGGATGCGACGCAAGGCGGTGGCATCGCCCTGGGAATCGAGCGCGCGTTGCAGGTCGGCGGGGGCAAAGCCCTGCTCGCGGAAGATGTCCGAAAGGGACTGGCCGGGCTTGACCGCGACGATGCGCCAATCCGGCTCGCTGTCACCCGCGTAGGCGCCGATCGCGGCATCGGCGGGCAGCTGCGGCAGATCCAGCGTCAGCGTCGTCAACGGAACCGAATCGTGTCGCGTCGCGTTGGCAAGCGCGGGCGCAACGATGGCGGTGAGCACGCACAGGATCGCCACCACGCCACCGACCAGCCAGTGTTCGGCACGCCAACTGGCGGGTGACGCGGAGACGTTTTGCAGGAAAGTCCAGCGCGCGACGCGCCGATAGAATTTGAAATAGCGCCGGCGCATGGTGCGGCGAAGCGTCACGCGATGCGTGCGGCGTGAGGCGGCGTGCAACGATGGAGCTGAAAAATCGGTCACGGATGCACGGCTCCGAGAAAACGCGCCGTACCATAGCGGTCGTGCGCGAGGCTCGTCAATGTCAATGCCGACAAGGACTTGCGCGCAATCGCGAACTAACGAATTATTAACCGATCGGGTTGCGCAGGCGTGCCAGTTTGCATCAACCCGGCGCGGCGTATCGTGCGCCGTCGCACCTTTCCCATTCAGGTACATCCAACGATGTCAGATCATGCTGCCGCACTCGACCTCATCGGTCGCGGTGCCGATGAAATTCTCAAACTCGAAGAGCTCGAGAGCCGTCTCAAAGCGGGCCGCCCGCTGCGCGTCAAGGCCGGATTCGACCCGACCGCCCCCGATCTGCATCTGGGCCACACGGTGCTGCTCAACAAGATGCGCCAGTTTCAGGACCTCGGCCATCAGGTCATCTTCCTGATCGGCGACTTCACCGGAATGATCGGCGACCCGACCGGCAAGAACGTCACCCGCAAGCCGCTCACGCGCGAAGATGTGCTGGCCAACGCCAAGACCTATGAGGAGCAGGTGTTCAAGGTGCTCGACCGCGAGCGCACCGAGGTCCGTTTCAATTCCGAATGGTTCGGCGCGATGGATGCCGCCGGCATGATCAGGCTGGCCGCGCAGCACACCGTTGCGCGCATGCTCGAACGCGATGATTTCGCCAAGCGCTACGCCGCACAACAATCGATCGCGATCCACGAGTTTCTCTATCCGCTCGTGCAAGGCCATGACTCGGTCGCGCTCAAGTGCGATGTCGAGCTTGGCGGCACCGATCAGAAGTTCAACCTGCTGATGGGACGTGCGCTGCAGGAGCATGCCGGACAGTTGCCGCAGATCGTGTTGACGATGCCCTTGCTCGAAGGCCTTGACGGCGTCAGCAAGATGTCCAAGTCGCTGGGCAACTACATCGGCATCAACGAACCGGCGATCGATATCGTCAACAAGGCGATGAAGATCGGCGATGAACTAATGTGGCGTTGGTATGAGCTGCTCAGTCTCGAACGCAGCAGTGCTGATATCACGCGCATGAAGCAGGAGGTCGTGGCGGGACAGCTGCATCCGCGCGACGCCAAACTCGCGCTCGCGCGTGAGCTCGCCGCGCGTTTCCACGGCGCGGCAGCAGCCGATCACGCCATCGCGCAATGGACGGCGCTGGTGCGCGAACAGCGTGTCGATGTCGATTTGCCCCTGCTCGAGATCGCGGTGCCTGCCGAAGGCATTCGCCTTGCGCCCCTGTTCGTTGCCGCCAGGCTCGCAGCGAGCAATTCGGAAGTCCTGCGCAAGATCAACGAGCGCGCGGTGCGCGTGGACGGTGAAATCGTCGAGGATCGCGAGCGCATCCTTGCCTGTGGTGCGCAACTGTTGCTGCAGGTCGGCAAGCGCGCCTTCGCACGCGTCCAGCTCGTGGCACAGGTCTGATCGGCGTCACACGTCGCACTCTTGCGCGCGTGACCTCGCACCGATGCGGTCTGCGACGGTTTGATCGTCGTCGACACGAGAAAAATTTCGGAGCGGGTGTTGACGAACCGCCAATCGGATGTAAGATGCGCGCCCCTTCGATGACAGGCCGATTCGGCTGGCATCGCAGGAGCGCCAGAGCCGGGTCCGGTCGGCGTCGCGGAACGAAGAAATTTTCGTTCCGGGGTGTTGACGAACACGAAATTGGTTGTATAGTACGCGGCTCCCTACGACGAAATGTCTTGGGGCGCAGGATCAACAAGATCCTGCAAGTCCATGATCTTTGAAAGTGTGCGCAGGTAACTTGTGTGGGCGCCTTGAGGTGGATGAAAGTCCATCGATACAAAGCGTCCAAGCAAACGTCAAAGCATAAGCTTTAACCAGCGCTTGGTTCACGCTCGAAGTTTGACCGAAGGGCCTCGGCCCGGAAGTCTGCAATTTCAACTGAAGAGTTTGATCCTGGCTCAGAGTGAACGCTGGCGGCAGGCCTAACACATGCAAGTCGAGCGGCAGCGCGGGGGCAACCCTGGCGGCGAGCGGCGGACGGGTGAGGAATACATCGGAATCTGCCTTGTTGTGGGGGATAACGTAGGGAAACTTACGCTAATACCGCATGAGACCGTAAGGTGAAAGTGGGGGATCGCAAGACCTCACGCGACAAGATGAGCCGATGTCGGATTAGCTAGTTGGTGAGGTAAAGGCTCACCAAGGCAACGATCCGTAGCTGGTCTGAGAGGATGATCAGCCACACTGGGACTGAGACACGGCCCAGACTCCTACGGGAGGCAGCAGTGGGGAATATTGGACAATGGGCGCAAGCCTGATCCAGCCATGCCGCGTGTGTGAAGAAGGCCTTCGGGTTGTAAAGCACTTTTGTTGGGAAAGAAATCCTGTCGATTAATACTCGGCGGGGATGACGGTACCCAAAGAATAAGCACCGGCTAACTTCGTGCCAGCAGCCGCGGTAATACGAAGGGTGCAAGCGTTACTCGGAATTACTGGGCGTAAAGCGTGCGTAGGCGGTTCGTTAAGTCTGTCGTGAAAGCCCTGGGCTCAACCTGGGAATTGCGATGGATACTGGCGAGCTAGAGTACGGTAGAGGATGGTGGAATTCCCGGTGTAGCGGTGAAATGCGTAGAGATCGGGAGGAACACCCGTGGCGAAGGCGGCCATCTGGACCAGTACTGACGCTGAGGCACGAAAGCGTGGGGAGCAAACAGGATTAGATACCCTGGTAGTCCACGCCCTAAACGATGCGAACTGGATGTTGGGCACACTTAGGTGCTCAGTGTCGAAGCTAACGCGTTAAGTTCGCCGCCTGGGGAGTACGGTCGCAAGACTGAAACTCAAAGGAATTGACGGGGGCCCGCACAAGCGGTGGAGTATGTGGTTTAATTCGATGCAACGCGAAGAACCTTACCTGGCCTTGACATGTCCGGAATCCTGCAGAGATGCGGGAGTGCCTTCGGGAATCGGAACACAGGTGCTGCATGGCTGTCGTCAGCTCGTGTCGTGAGATGTTGGGTTAAGTCCCGCAACGAGCGCAACCCTTGTCCTTAGTTGCCAGCACGTAATGGTGGGAACTCTAAGGAGACTGCCGGTGACAAACCGGAGGAAGGTGGGGATGACGTCAAGTCATCATGGCCCTTACGGCCAGGGCTACACACGTACTACAATGGTCGGTACAGAGGGTCGCAATGCCGCGAGGCGGAGCCAATCCCAGAAAGCCGATCTCAGTCCGGATCGGAG
>NSJK01000037.1 GCA_002632325.1 Lysobacterales bacterium
GGGCGGGGTGGGTGGGCGCTTGCCGAAGGCCCTGGCAAAGCGCGCCGCCCGGGAAGGGGAATTTCAGGTCGGATCGGCGGGATCGCGGCTGCGGCGCAGCAGGCTCAGTGCAAAGCCGGTCACGAGCAGGGTGCCGGCGACGAGCAGGGTCCACAGCAGGACGCTCTTCCAATCCCGCGCTCTGGGTGTGGGCGTGTAGGCGCGCACGCCGGCGCGTTCGCTCATCGTTCCGAGCTGCGCATTGGCGGGTTGCCACTGCGCGCCGTTGCGCGCACGCACCGCCTCGAGCATCGGTGCCAACGAGGTTCGTGTGGCGCGAGCGCGGGCCTGTCCCGCGACGAGGGTGTAGGGCGGCTGGCCCTGGGCCAGAAAAACGAGGCCGCCGGCGCGATAGCCCAGGCGCAGCGTCGGCGCCGTGGCGGGCGTGCCGCGCTCCTGTGGAACGAGCCGCCATTGGCGTTTGCTCGTGGGGGCTGCAAGGGTCAGTGCCGGCGATTGCTGGCGCGTTCCGTCGACGACGAGATTCCAGGTGTTCCAGTTCGATGCCAGCAAGGTCGGGTGAGCCTTGCCATTGGCACGCTGGAAATCCGTATCGTCGATCGCGAGCGACCAGCTCGCGTTGCTGTTGGGCGGCAGGGTCACGTCGACGCGTTCGATCGGATAGCGTCCGCGCAGTTCGTAGTGGTAGCCATCGCCTTCATCTGCGCTGGCCGCGACATCGAGCCAGCGCCAACCCGTGGGCTCGGTCTGCGTGCTTGCCGTGCCGTGGAAAGAGCGTGGCAACAGCGCTGCATCGGCCTTGAGCGGCGCCAGACGCAGATAGCGCAGCGAGGTGTCGAGACGGGTCGCCTCGGTGCGCAGTTCGCGATCCTCGTTGCGAAGTTGCAGCAACCACAGCCCGGGGTCGAGCAGCTGCCAATGGCGCAGGTCGTCGCTACCTTCGAGGCGAAAGCGAGCATCGATCTGCGCGTTCGTATCGGCCCAGGTCACCGCCAGCGTGCGCAGGCGACCGGCCTGCGCGCCGCGATCGATCAGCCAGCCCGCGGTGGCAGCGACACCGGGGGTCACGGGTGCGGTCACGTTGCGGATCGAGGCGGTAGTCAAGGTGCCGCTGTCGCTTTGCTCCACCGCAATGCTCAGGCCATCGGTGGATGCCAAACGTGGTGCGGGAATCGGGAACCAGGCCAGATCCTGCGTGCGCAGATCCGGCGGGGGCAGGGCCGGCGCGGGAAATACCTGACTGGCCACCAGCGTGCCCGTGGCGTCGAGCACCTGCACGTCGCGCAGATCGGCGTGCACGCTCGCGCCATACACCTCAGGTGCGAGTTCGATGCGGTAGGCACCGTCCTGACTGGGCGGAAGTTCGATCGGCCATTGCCAGGCGTAGTCGTCCTGCGCGCGTGCGGACATGGACAACAGCCCAAGCAGCGCGAGCGCGACGAACGAGCGCATGTTCATGCGCCCGCTTCCTGCGCATCCGCCGCGCGCCGCGGTGGCGCCGGTGCCATCCAGCCGACCAGGGTGCACAGCAGACCAAACGCAAGGAAGGCGCCGATGCCGAGCAGGTCGCCGAGATTGTCGCGATCGATCAGCAGGAGCTTGGCCAGCACCACGCCCATGAGGATCGCGCCGGCGAGCCACACGCCCCACAGGCCACGGCGCGAGCCGATGATCCATCCCGCCACGCCGAACAGGCTCCACACCAGGCTCAGGCTGGTCTGCGCGAGCGAACTGGAGAGCATCGACGGGCTCCACGGCTGGCCGCCCCAGTGATGCACGCCGCGCAAGGTCATCACCGTGACCAGCACGGCCATCGCCAGCGCCAGCAGCGCGCGCGCGCCGTTGCCCGGCGCCTGCCCGCGCAGCCACGCGAACAGCAGGAGCAGGAAGGCCAATTGCGCAAGTTCCAGCGGATTGAGCGCGGGTATCCATGGCAAGGGCGCGCTTGCACCCGATTCACCCAGTGCGAGCAGCCACCAGATCGCGAGCAGCGCAGCGACCAGACCCATGAGCAGGCCGCGCCAGGCATCGAATGCCGCGCCCAGCGGCGACCGCACGATCTGCCAGCGCGCCAGCGCGCCAGCGAACAGCGCCAGCCATGGCAAGGCGAGCCACATGGCGATCCAGCCATCGGCCAGACCGAAGCGCTGCCCCAGATACCAGGCCTCCAGCGACAGCACCAGTGGCCAGCACAGCCACCACGCCAGTTGCGTCATCGCGGGCATCGCGCCATTGACTTCACGCAGGCAGGTGATCGCGCGCCAGCTCATGACCGCGAACACCGGCCATGCCCACAGGCCGATGCCCGCGAGTGGATGGCGGTGCAGGCCCATGAGCAGCAGGGCGATCGGCAAGGCCAGCCACAGCACGGCCAGCGTGGTTGCCGCAAACAGGCGCGAAGGCATGCTGCGCGCAGCCTCGGCGGCAAGCCAGCCGGTGAGGCCCAGCAACAACAGGATCGAATGCAGGCGGTCGCCGGTATCGACGAAGCGGGTGATTTCGTGCACGCCGTTGCCCAGCCACCAGGCCAGTGCCCACAGCCAGGCGAGGGCAAACAGGGCTGCGTTGCCGGCGCGACGTTCAAGCCAGGCGCTGGCGAAGCCGGCCAGCGCGATCAGCAAGGCGCCCATGAAACTCGCGTTGGCAATCGCCTGTGCATCAACAGCGTGCATGTTGGCGGTACCCAGCAGCAAGGCGCCGCCGGCAACAAGCTGGAGCAGATAACCGGCTCCATGCGCAAGACGCCGCTGTTGCGTGTGGCCGAGCCAGACCAGGCCCGCGCCTTCGAGCGCGAACACCGCGGCAGTCGCGCGCGCGGACAGCGCGAGCGGCACCGCGAGCGTGGCAAAACCCGCCGCGAGGATCGCGTGGGCGCGCCCGAGCAGGCGCAGGCGCGGCACGCGCAACAGCAGCCATGCGAGCACGGCGTAGAGCGCGGCCAGTCCAAGCGCGTTGAAGGACAGCGGCATGCGCGCGCCTTCGAGCAGGCCTGCCTGCAGGCTGAACGCGATCAGCGGCGTGCCGAACAACAAGCAGCCATCGATGCGTCCAGCGCCGGGGTTTTCCAGCTTGCGTGCATAGAGGATCGGCAGCAACAGGTAGAACGCGAAGAACAGCAGCAGGAAGGGTTCGGTGCTCGAGAATTTTTCCGGCACGTAGCTGAGCACGCCCCAGGCGGTGCCGATGCCCCAGGTGAAGACGAAACCGAGCAGGTTGAGGATGCGCCAGGGCCGGATCCATGCGATCGCGAAGATGCCGAGGTTGAGCAGGGCGTAATAGGCAAACAGCGCGACATGGTTGCCGCTGCCGTCGGACAGCCACAGCGGCGCGAGGAAGCCGGCGAAGACGCCCAGCACCGCCAGCGTGCGCGAGTCCTGCAAGACGGCGAGCACGATCAGGCCAGCCACCAGCGCGACGCTCATCGCAAAGGCCGGCGTCGCGCCGATCAGGCCGTAGAGCTTGTAGGCGGCGAACACCACCAGCAGCAAGACGCCGATCGCGCCGCCTTGCAGCGCCTGCGCGAACAGGCGATGGCTCTCACGCTTGCGCCAGGCGAAGATCAGGGCGGCCAGCGCCGTTGCACTCACGCCGACCAGGCGCAGTTCGATCGGCAGCGTGAACCAGCCCTGGTCGTTCGCGTAACGCAGCAGCGCCGCCACCCCGACCAGCAGCACGAGCATGCCGACCTTGACCGGCACGTTGCCGGTCGTGAACCAGAGTTTGATGCGCTCGATCGCAGTCGTGATCGGATCGGGGCCGCTTGTGCGTGGCGGTGTCGGTGCGGATGGAGCACGCGCTGCAGCCGCCGATTTGGTGGCGCCGATGATGCGTGGCGCTGGCGCTGCAGACTGCGATGCGATGGCCGCTGGCGGCGTCACTTCGGGCAGTGAAACCTGCCAGTCGTTGGTGTCGGATGTCGTCGTCGCGCCGATAGGTGGCGGCGCCGCATTCGGAATCGCGG
Source organism: Lysobacterales bacterium (assembly GCA_002632325.1). Lineage (GTDB taxonomy): Bacteria > Pseudomonadota > Gammaproteobacteria > Xanthomonadales > Rhodanobacteraceae > Dokdonella_A. The sequence goes on from NSJK01000037.1 coordinate 3,962, forward strand.
GGGTGATCGGCGGGGCCGCAGCAGGGCTGGCGATCGTGCTTGATGCAGCGGACGCGCTCGTCGCTCCGGGCGTTGCGCCCGCGCGCGCGGGCGCCGAAGCAGCGGACTCACGCGTCGGCGCGGCATTGTCTGAACTGCGCAGCAAGCGCAATTCGGATTCGATCCTCTCCACCCGGCCTTTCAATTCCGAGGCCTTGACCATGGCGATGATCGCCAGGATCGGCGTAATCAGAACGACCAGCGCCACCAGCGTGATCAAGCCTTCCATCGACCCGACTCCCTTTGCCCGCGAGTATCAGATCACAGTTCGAAGCGAGCTGGAATCGACGCCGCAGACAAGGCGCGTGCACCCGGCAGCACCGGCACGGACGTCGGGCGTGTCCACCGCGATGCCCAGGTCCACGTGCGGATGCTTGGTGAGGCTGAGGTTGGCATCGTCGAACCAGGCGTTGAGCGCGGGCTCGACGCGGCAGGCGGTGACGATCGCGCGGATCGTGCGCGCGGTGATGTCCTGCTTGCCCAGCCAGGCGTGCAGGTCGGCGTCATCGACGATCGTGG
>NSJK01000009.1 GCA_002632325.1 Lysobacterales bacterium
GCGATGGTCGCCGGAATGAAGCCGGGCGCGGTCATCGTCGACATCGCCGCCGAGACCGGCGGCAACGTCGAAGGCAGCGAAGCGGGCAGCACGGTCGTGAGTGCCAACGGCGTGAGCATCATCGGCACCGCCAACCTGCCGGCCAGCGCACCCGTGCACGCCAGCGAAATGTACGCGCGCAACCTCTACAACTTCCTCGAGCTCTCGCTCAAGGACGGCGCGCTCACGCTCGATTGGGATGACGAGCTGATCGCCAAGACCTGCCTCACGCATGCCGGCGAGATCAGGCACGAACCGACCAAGGCGCTGGTCGATACCGCGAAAGCCCAAGACTGAAACACGGAGCACACGGAGCACACGGAGAGAGGCAGATGGTTCAATCAGTGGAGTTCGATGCGCTTTCGCATCGAGTAATTGGTTGTGCCATTGAGGTACACAAGCAATTGGGACCCGGCCTGTTGGAGTCGGTATATCGAGCGTGCCTTGCTCATGAATTGTCGATGGCTGGCTGTTTGTGCGAACAGGAGAAGCCGATAGGTGTCCGCTACAAGGAAGTCGAGCTGGATTGCGGATTCCGAATGGATTTGTTGGTGGAGCGAGCGCTCATTGTGGAATTGAAGGCCGTGGATGCATTGTTGCCGGTCCATCAGGCCCAGTTGCTGACTTATTTGAAGTTGTCGGGTTTACGCAAGGGATTGTTGATCAATTTCAACAGCAAGATCTTGCGAAACGGCATTCGTCGCATGGTTCTCTAGATTTCTCAGTGTGCTCCGTGTGCTCCGTGTTTCAATCTTCATGCTGATTCGGGAAAAGGTGAATTTCTCAGTGTGCTCCGTGTGCTCCGTGTTTCAATCTTCATGCTGATTCGGGAAAAGGTGACACCATGATCGACGGATTCCTCGCGCTGTACATCTTCATGTTGGCTGCCTTCACCGGCAAGGAAATCATCGGCCGCGTGCCGGTGATCCTGCACACGCCGCTGATGAGCGGCTCCAACTTCGTGCATGGCATCGTCCTTGTCGGTGCGATGATCGCGCTGGCCGAGGCGACCACGCCGCTGGGCATCGCGATCGGCTTCATCGGCGTGATCCTGGGTGCGGGCAACGCGGCGGGTGGCTATGTCGTCACCGAACGCATGCTCGAGATGTTCAAGTCGAGCAAGAACGAGAAGAAGGGCTGAGCCGATGGACATGCAAACCCTGCTCGTCACCGCGGCCAAGGCCAGCTACCTGCTGGCGGCGCTGCTGTTCATCCTTGGCATCAAGCGCATGTCCTCGCCGGTGACCGCGCGCGCGGGCATCAAGTGGGCCGGCGTGGGCATGGTGATCGCCACGCTCGCCACCTTTGCGATTACCGGCGCGCACAACATCGGCTGGATCCTCGGCGGCATCGCGATCGGCGTATTGCCGACCTGGTTGTGGGGCAAGAAGGTCGCGATGACCGACATGCCGCAGATGGTCGCGCTGTTCAACGGCATGGGCGGCGGCTCGGCGGCTGCAATCGGTGCGATCGAACTGCTCAAGTTCTCGAGCGCGCCGGAGGCCTCGCATCCGCTGGCAACGCTCGTGCTGGCCGTGATCGGTGCACTGATCGGTTCGATCTCGATGACCGGCTCGATCATCGCCTGGGCCAAGCTCGACGGGCGCATGGACAAGGTGTTCCGTTTCGACGGACAGCAGGCGATCAACTTCCTGTTCTTTGCCGCGGCGGTCCTTGCCGGTTTGGCGTTGGTGTTCTGGAAGCTCGACACCAACCTCATCATCGTGTTCTTCGTGCTCGCGCTCGTGTTCGGCATCCTCATGACTTTGCCGATCGGCGGCGCCGACATGCCGGTGGTGATCTCACTCTACAACGCCTTCACCGGCCTTGCGGTCGCGTTCGAAGGCTACGCAATGGGCATCGAGGCGCTGATCGTCGCCGGCATGGTGGTGGGCGCGGCCGGCACCTTCCTCACCCAGCTCATGGCCAAGGCGATGAACCGGCCGATCAGCAACGTGCTGTTCTCCAACTTCGGTGGCGGCGGCGGCGGATCGGAGATTGCCGGTGCGCAAAAGCCGATCGAGGCGGCCGATGCCGCGTCGCTCCTGTACATGGCCGAGAAAGTCATCATCGTGCCCGGTTACGGCATGGCGGTGGCGCAGGCTCAGCACAAGATCTGGGAGCTGAGTCAGGCGCTGATCAAGGCCGGCAAGGAAGTGAAGTTCGCGATCCATCCGGTTGCGGGCCGCATGCCCGGTCACATGAACGTGCTGCTCGCCGAGGCGGGCGTGCCCTATGACCTCATCGCCGACATGGACGACATCAATCCCGAGTTCAAGACCTGCGATGTCGCGATCGTGATCGGCGCCAACGACGTGGTGAACCCGGCTGCGAAGACCGACAAGGCCTCGCCGATCTTCGGCATGCCGATTCTCGATGTGGTCGATGCGCGCCAGGTGATCGTGATCAAGCGTGGCAAGGGCACTGGATTTGCGGGTATCGAGAACGCGCTGTTCTACGCCGACAATACGCGCATGCTCTACGCCGATGGCAAGGAAGCGGCCAACCAGCTCATCACCGAACTCAAGGCGGTGGATGGCGGTGGCGGACATTGACCACGACTGATTCGATGCGGGTAACACGATGACGCGGTCCGAACGACGCCCGCGCCCGGCGCCCGGCGTGCGGGCGCTGAAGTCGCGTCCGCAATGGCAGGCGCTCAAGCGCCATGCACGCAAGCTGCGCGCGAAGCATCTGCGCGACCTGTTCGAGGCCGATCCCGCGCGCGGCACGCAGTTCGCAGCCGAGACGGTGGGCCTGCATCTGGATTACGCCAAGCAGCGCCTCGATGCGCGCGCCATCGAACTGCTGCTCGAACTCGCGCAGGCCTGCGCGCTGACCGAGCGCATTGCAGCGATGTTCCGTGGCGAGCGCATCAACGCCACCGAGAATCGCGCGGTGCTGCATGTCGCGCTGCGCATGCCCAAGGGCAAGCGCCTGCGGGTCGATGGCGTGGACGTGATTGCCGAGGTGCACGCCGTGCTCGAGCGCATGGCCGCATTCTGCGAACGCGTGCGCAGCGGCGCATGGAAGGGATATCGCGGCGATCGCATCCGCCACGTCGTCAACATCGGCATCGGCGGCTCCGATCTCGGCCCGGTGATGGCGCATGAAGCATTGCGCGCATACGGTGATCGCGGGATCGACTGCCGCTTCGTCTCCAATGTCGATGGCAGCGATTTCGCCGAGGCGACGCGCGATCTGGATCCCGCGCGCACCCTGTTCATCGTCTGCTCCAAGACCTTCACCACCCAGGAAACACTCGCCAACGCGCAGGCTGCGCGGCGTTGGTGTCTGAACGCGCTCGGCGACGATCGTGCGATTGCGCGGCATTTCGTCGCGGTTTCGACCAATCGCAGCGAAGTCGAAAAGTTCGGCATCGACCCGACCAACATGTTCGGCTTCTGGGACTGGGTCGGCGGCCGCTATTCGATGGACAGCGCGATCGGCCTGTCGACGATGCTCGCGATCGGCCCGCAGCGCTTCCATGAAATGCTCGCAGGCTTTCATGCGATGGACGAGCATTTTCGCAAGGCGCCGCTGGCGCGCAACCTGCCCGTGCTGCATGCCCTGATCGGCATCTGGAACAGCAATTTCCTCGGCATCGACAGCCTTGCGGTGCTGCCGTATGCGCACTACCTCAAGCGTTTTCCCGCCTATCTGCAGCAGCTCGTGATGGAGAGCAATGGCAAGCGCGTGACGCATGCGGGCAAGCCGGTGGGTGTGGACACCTCGCCCATAGTCTGGGGCGAGCCGGGCACCAATGGCCAGCATTCGTTCTATCAGCTCATCCATCAGGGCACGCGCGCAGTCGCCTGTGACTTCATCGGCTTCTGTGAGAGCACAAGTGCGCTCACGGCGCAGCACGACCTCTTGATCGCCAACATGCTCGCGCAGGGCGAGGCACTCGCGTTCGGCAAGAGCGCGGCGCAAGTGCGCGCCGAAGGCGTGCCGGCGGCGCTGGTGCCGCACAAGGTGTTCGAGGGCAATCGGCCGAGCAGCACGATCCTCGCGCGGCGCCTCGATCCGTTCACGCTCGGCGCGCTCGTGGCGCTCTACGAGCACAGCACCTTCGTGCAGGGCGCGATCTGGGACATCGATTCCTTCGACCAGTGGGGCGTGGAACTGGGCAAGGTGCTGACCCGACGCATCGCCGACGAATTGACTGCGGCGAAGACGCCGCGCCTCAGCCACGACAGCTCGACCAATGCGCTGATCCGCCGCTACCGGCGCCTGCGCGGGAATTCCTGATGGCATCCACGCTGCATCCCTTGGCCGGCAAGTCGGCCACCCTCGCTCCGCTCGTCGATATCGATCGCCTCATCGCCAGCTACCACGAACTGCGGCCCGATCCCGCGATCGCCGCGCAGCGTGTGAGTTTCGGCACCTCGGGTCATCGCGGCAGTTCGCTGCAGCGCAGCTTCAACGAGGCCCACGTGCTCGCGATCGCCCAGGCGATCTGCGAGTACCGCGCGCAAGTGGGCATCGACGGGCCGCTGTTTCTGGGCATCGACACCCATGCCTTGTCGAGCCCGGCGCAGGACAGCGTGCTCGAAGTGCTCGCTGCGCATGGCGTGGAAGCACGCATCGCGCTTGCCGATGGCTATACGCCCACACCCGCCGTCTCGCACGCGATCCTGTGCTGGAACCGTGGACGCGAACGCGGCCTTGCCGATGGCATCGTGGTGACACCTTCGCACAATCCCCCCGAGGATGGCGGCATCAAGTACAACCCGCCCAACGGCGGTCCGGCCGATACCGCGGTCACGCGCGTGATCCAGGAACGTGCCAATACCTTGCTCGCCGATGGGTTGCGTCAGGTTCGGCGCTTGCCGCTCGCGCAGGCGCGCAGCGCGTCGACCACACGGGAGTTCGATTTTCTGTCGAGCTATGTCGATGATCTGGGTACGCTGATCGACTTCGACGTGATCCGCAGCGCGGCCTTGCGCCTCGCGGTCGATCCGCTCGGTGGCGCGGGCGTCGCCTACTGGCCGCGCATCGCCGAACGTTGGCGGCTCGACTTCGACGTCGTGAGCAACGAGGTCGATCCGCGCTTCGCCTTCATGAGTCTGGACTGGGACGGCCGCGTGCGCATGGATCCGTCCTCGCCACCGGCGATGCAGCGCCTGCTCGCGCTGCGCGATCGTTACGATGTGGCGATGGCCTGTGACACCGACCACGATCGCCACGGCATCGTCACGCGCAGTGTCGGCCTGCTGCCCGCCAATCACTATCTCGCGGTGATGATCGACTACCTGTTTCGCGAACGCGGGCAGTGGCGCAGCGATGCCGCGATCGGCAAGACCGTGGTCAGCAGCGCGATCATCGATCGCGTCGCGCAGCGGCTGGGCCGGCGCATCTTCGAAACGCCGGTCGGCCTCAAATGGTTTGCCGCGGGCCTGTTCGATGGCTCGCTCGGATTCGGCGGCGAAGAAAGCGCAGGCGCGGCCTTCCTGCGTCGCGACGGCGGCGTGTGGACCACCGACAAGGACGGCATTGCACCGGGATTGCTCGCGGCCGAGATCTGCGCGCGTCGAGGCCGTGATCCGGGCGAGTGCTACCTTGACCTGTGTGCGGAACTGGGTACGCCATATTTCGATCGCGTCGATGCCGCCGCCACACGCGAGCAGAAGGCACGCCTTTCCGCGCTCACGCCGCAGCAGCTCACGATCGGCACGCTTGCGGGCGAGCCGGTCACGCAGGTGTTCGATCGTGCCCCCGGCAATGACGCCGCGATCGGCGGCATCAAGGTGGTGGCGCAAAGCGGCTGGTTCGCAGCGCGCCCTTCGGGCACCGAAGACATCTACAAGATCTACGCCGAAAGTTTCCGCAGCCAGGAACACCTGACGACGATCCTCGGCGAGGCGCAGGCCGTGGTCGACGGGGTGATCGCCGCTTGAGCGATGCAAGCGCGATGGCGCTCGCCTTGCTGGGTCATATTTCCCGATAGCAGGGTGCTGAAAAAGTCCATCCTGGACTTCTTCAGCTCGACGAGCCCGGTACATGCCCGGACTCGTCTCCGACGAATCAATCACGTTCGTGATCGATTCGCGTGCAGTGCATCCCTGCACTGCGCTATCAGGCTGCTGAAAAGGGCTTTTCAGCAGCCTGATAGTCGAAGGTGTCCAAGGGTTCGATGCCGGCTTCGGACGGACGCTCGCGGTAGCGGATCCTTGCGTATTGCGAGTCACGGTCGCTGTGGACGCGAGTCGGCCGTCGAGAAGCCGAACAAGACAGAGTGAGCGCGCAGCGCGGCGGCGGCAACGCCAACCGCACACGCGCGACCTACTCGTAACCGCCCAAGGTATCGAACACGTAGCCGTAATACGACTCCAAGGTCGCTGGCGCGCAGCCTTCGAGCAGGCCATGGCAGTCTTCGCGCAGGCGCGTGTTGGCCTCGAAATACTCACCCTTGGGCAGGCCGGCGACATCGAGCACGGCACTGGCGAGGAAGGCGAGGTCGAGCACCGGCGGCGCCAGCCAATGGGCGCCGGGATAGTTGGTATCGATGCGGTAGTAGGTGTCGTTCATCGCTTCAGTGGCGGATTGGCCGGGCACATTGCGAATCAGGGTCCGTTCGAGACCATCGAAACCGGGGTGATGGTCGCCGAAATGCACGAGCAGGGTCGGGCGGCTCTGCGCGAACAGGAAGCTGCGCAATTGCGTGAGCGCGCTGTCGGATTGCTGCATGCGGTGCAGGTAGTTCGCGAGATTGCGGTTGAGCGCCGCATCCAGTTGCGGGAACGGTGGTTTGTTCCACGGCGGCGGCAGGGTATCGAGCGGATAGTCATGCGGACCGTGCTGGCGCATGGTGAGGATCATCACGAACAGCGGGCGCTCATCACCGGCGCGCAGCTTCGCGTAGATGGCTTCGACCTTCGTGAGCAGGTCGCCGTCGGTGCTTTCCCAAAGCAGCTTCAACTCGTTGGAGTCGTGGAATTCGTCGAAGCCATAGTCCTTGTAGGCGACTTGCGCGCCGACGAAATCGGCGCCCATCGGGTAGATCGCGACGTTGTGATAACCCAGTGACTTGAGATGACGCGGCAGGCTGTACTTGAGTCGAGGCGCGAGATTGAACGGCGCATACCAGCCCGCCGCGCCGAAGCTGGTGTGAGCGAGGCCGGTGAAGAAAGCGAATTCGCTGGTCCAGGTGCCGCCGCCGTAGGTATGCACGCGCAAGGTGCCCAGTGCGCGCGTGTCGGCATCTGCTTCGAACATCTTGAAGGTACACAGCGGAGTGCTGCACGCAGCCCACTGGCGCGGGTCGAGTGTGCTTTCTTCGAGTATCGCCACGATGTCGGGTCGTTGCCTGGGCGCTGTCGTGGTCGCGGTCTCGGGCGTCTGCCATTGCGCCACATCGATCTGCTGCGCGCGTGCGGGCAGCACGATCTGCATTTCCGCAAACGAGCGGATGAAGCTGGTGATCGGGTTGCTCCTGCCCTGGGAAATGAACTCCCACATGCCGGTGTTGTAGAGCGCACGGAACGGCCCACGCGGCGCGAGGCACACCAGCAGAGGCAGGATCGCGAGCGAAGTTGCAAGCAGGCGCAAGCGTGTGCGTCCACGTGGCCAACGGCCCGGCGATTCCAGCCGCCACAGCAGCACGCCGAGCGTGCCACCACCGAGCAGGGCAATCAGGCTCTTGCGCAACATGCCCGGGTAATGGGCGATCACATCGCGCGTGAGCGTGCCGCCGAAATACGAAATGTCGGGAACCATCAGCGGTTCGTGCAGAAACGCTACCTTGATCGAGCTGGCAAGCCAGATCACGCCCATGAGAAAGGTGGCGGCGAACACGCCAAAGGCAAGTCGTCCCGTGGTGACGGCAAACCAGAATGCGCCGCACAGCATCAGCGCGATCACGGAGGTCTGCGCCAGCGTGTCGGTTTCCAGCGTGAGCACGCGCAGCGTGACCCACCAGAACATGGTGGCGGCGATGGCAATGGCGAGCAAGGCCCGCAGCGAGGTCTTGCGATCAGGGGCGAAGGTCAAGCGAAGTCATCCTGACGTGTGGGCGAGCTGAATCCAGACGCGATGCAGAGGCGAATGGTCGCAGCTTGGGCCGGTCCTGCGCCAGTACCGGGACGCGGATCGCTCAAGCCCGCCAAGACTTGGAGCCTCCAAGGTGGATGCGGCGATTCAGTCGCCGGCAGGTCACATACGGGAAAAATTCGGTCAAACTCCACAATCCACGGGGGCGCACTGAACCGAGACGAAGTGCTCCTGGCACACAATACAGACAAGCGCGTTGGCTCGATCATGGATTGGTTTCAATGATGGTTGGTTGCGGCAAACCTCTTCGACGATAGCGCTGTCGAGCGTGCGGCTCATGAGTACGACGGCCTCTGGCGCCTTCACATTTTCAAGCCCAACCGCGACGACAGTGTTGCCGGATTTCGAAAGCTCATCGATCAGCGTCAAGGTGTGTGCGCAAAGCCAGCTGTCGTATTCGACTTGCTGCAGCCACTGGTAGACATGAGTTTTCATTGCAGAGTCGGCTTGTATCGTTCCTGCCACCTGATCACGCGGTCCAATTCCGCCATGTTGATCGGCGGGCGGTGAGGTGACGCGGTGCGCGCGCTGGTATTGCGTGGTCGAGTTTTGCGGGTCTTCCGCGCAAGGTCAGCGATCGGATTGGATTGAGGCAAACCTCAGCTCGACACCTTGCGTGCCAAGCCTCGCGGCCACGGCCGGTTCGCGGGGCGTCAGGCTTCGACAATTCAGCGTGGCAGCGTGCTCGATCCCATGAGGAATTCGTCGACCACCTGAGCGCATTGACGGCCTTCGCGGATCGCCCACACCACCAGTGACTGGCCGCGTCGCATGTCGCCGGCGGCGAACACCTTGGCCACATTGGTACGGTAGCCATCTGCGCCTTCGGTATTGGCCTTCGCGTTGCCGCGCGGATCGCGTTCCAGTCCGAAGGCATCGAGCACGTTCGCGCGGGGTGCGGTGAAACCCATCGCCAGCAGCACGAGATCGGCGCGGACTTCGAATTCGCTGCCGGCCACCTCGCTCATCTTGCCGTTCTGCCAGTGCAGGCGCACCGCGGTGAGACTTTGGACGCGCCCCTGGTCATCGGCATTGAAACGCTTGGTGGCGACCGACCAGTCGCGCTGGCAGCCTTCCTCGTGCGAACTGGAAGTGCGCAGCTTGAGCGGCCAATACGGCCAGACCAGCGCCTTGTCCTCGTGCTTGGGCGGCATCGGCAGCAATTCGAACTGGGTGACGCTGGCTGCGCCGTGACGATTGGAGGTGCCCACGCAATCCGAGCCGGTATCGCCGCCGCCGATCACCACCACATGCTTGCCGGTCGCGAGCAACTGCTGCTCAAGCGCGTCACCGGCATTGGCGCGGTTCTGCTGCGGCAGGAAGTCCATCGCGTAGTGGACGCCGGCCAACTCGCGTCCCGGCACCGGCAGGTCGCGTGGGGTTTCGGCGCCGCCGGCGACCACGATTGCATCGAAGTCATCATGCAACTGCGCGGGGTTCATCACCGTGAACTGGCCGATGCCGCAGGCGTCGGTGGCGTTGCCGACATAGACGCCGGTACGAAACGCCACGCCTTCGGCGCGCATCTGCACGATGCGCCGATCGATCAGGGCCTTGTCGAGCTTGAAGTCGGGAATTCCGTAGCGCAGCAGGCCGCCGAGGCGATCGTTCTTCTCGAACACGGTGACGCCGTGACCTGCGCGCGCGAGTTGCTGCGCACAGGCCAGGCCCGCGGGACCGGAGCCAACCACGGCGATGCGCTTGCCCGTGAGTCGTGCGGGCGGTTGCGGCCGCACCCAGCCTTCTTCCCAGCCCTTGTCGATGATCTTGTGTTCGATCGACTTGATGCCGACCGCCTCGCCGGAGATGTTGAGCGTGCAGGCAGCCTCGCAGGGCGCCGGGCAGATGCGACCGGTGAACTCGGGGAAGTTGTTGGTCGACAGCAAGGATTCGAGTGCGCGTTTCCAGTCGGCGCGATAGACCAGATCGTTGAAGTCGGGAATCAGATTGTTGACCGGGCAGCCGTTGTGGCAGAACGGCACACCGCAGTCCATGCAGCGCGCCGCTTGCGTCTGCGCGGCGCCATCGTCGAGCTCGCGCACGAATTCGCGCCAGTGACGCTTGCGCTCGTTGGCCGGTTCGACGCTTTCGGCGATGCGCTCGAATTCGAGAAAGCCGGTGACCTTGCCCATTCCCGTCTCCTCAGGCGGTGGCGGTGGCTGCGCTGCTGCGCGTGGCGCTGGCGAGTGCGCGCCGGTACTCGTGCGGCATGACCTTGATGAAACGATCGCGTGCACGCGGCCAGTCCTGCAGGATTTCGCGCGCGCGAAAACTGCCGGTGTGGCGGAAGTGCGCTTCGATCAGACGCCGCAGGATCGCCTCGTCGGTCGCGCCGAGGCCGCCGCGTTCGGGCACGTGCCATTGCTCGCGCGCGATGCGCAGTTCCTGTTCCATGCCCGACAGCAGCGGTTCGAGTGCGACCATCGCGAGGTTGCAGCGACGTTCGAACTCGCGGCCCGGATCGTAGACATAGGCCACACCGCCGGACATGCCCGCGGCGAAGTTGCGTCCGGTCTGCCCAAGCACCACCACGGTGCCACCGGTCATGTATTCGCAGCCGTGATCGCCCACGCCCTCGACCACCGCACTCGCGCCCGAGTTGCGCACCGCGAAGCGCTCGCCGGCGACGCCATTGAAAAATGCTTCGCCATCGGTGGCGCCGTAAAGCACGGTGTTGCCGACGATGATGTGCTCGGGGCCGAAGCCGTGGAAATCATTGGGCGAGCGCACGATGATGCGACCGCCCGACAGTCCCTTGCCGACGTAGTCGTTGCCGTCGCCGACGAGATCGAGCGTGACGCCGCGGGCGAGAAACGCGCCGAAACTCTGGCCGGCAGTGCCGTTGAGCTGCACGCGCAGGGTGTCGTCTGGCAGGCCGGCCTGACCATGGCGCCGCGCGACTTCGCCCGAAAGCATGCTGCCGACGCTGCGATTGAGATTGCGCACATCGACGATGAAGCGGGTCTTTTCGCCGCGTTCGAGCGCGGGCGTGGCCTTGTCGATCAGCACGTGGTCGAGCACGTGGGCGAGGCCGTGATCCTGTTCTTCCAGATGCCGACGCGCGACGTCCGCTTCGGCCTCGATGCGATGGAACACGCGCGAAAAATCGAGGCCACGTGCTTTCCAGTGAGTGATGCCCGCGCGCGTGTCGAGCAGGTCGCTGCGGCCAATCAGCTCGTCGAAGCGGCGCATGCCCAGACTTGCCATCAGCGCGCGCACTTCCTCGGCGACGAAGAAGAAGTAATTGACCAGATGCTCGGGCTGCCCGCTGAAACGCTGACGCAGCACCGGGTCCTGCGTGGCGACGCCGGTCGGGCAGGTGTTGAGATGACACTTGCGCATCATGATGCAGCCCTGCACCACCAGGGGGGCTGTGGCGAAGCCGAATTCATCGGCGCCGAGCAGGCCGGCAATCACCACGTCGCGGCCGGTCTTCATCTGGCCATCGGTCTGCACGCGGATGCGTCCGCGCAGGCGATTGAGCACGAGCGTCTGCTGGGTTTCGGCCAATCCCAATTCCCACGGCGTGCCGGCGTGACGGATCGACGACCACGGCGAAGCGCCGGTACCGCCGTCGTGACCGGCGATCACCACATGGTCGGCCTTGCACTTGGCCACGCCTGCGGCGACGGTGCCCACGCCAACCTCCGACACCAGCTTGACCGAGATCGAGGCACGTGGATTGCAGTTCTTGAGATCGTGGATGAGCTGGGCCAGATCCTCGATGGAATAGATGTCGTGATGCGGCGGCGGCGAGATCAGCCCGACGCCGGGCACCGAATAGCGCAACTGTGCGATGTATTCGCTGACCTTGTGGCCGGGCAACTGGCCGCCTTCGCCAGGCTTGGCGCCTTGCGAAATCTTGATCTGGATCTGGTCAGCCGAGACGAGATAGGCGGCGGTGACGCCAAAGCGCCCCGAGGCGACCTGCTTGATGCGCGAGCGCAACGAATCGCCTTCCTGCAGCGCAAGGTCACGCGCGACGCGGCCCTTGCCGAGAATGCCAGCCAGCGTCTGTCCGGCCTTGATCGGCATGCCGGCGAGTTCGCTCTGGTAGCGCGCCGGATCTTCGCCGCCTTCACCGGTGTTGGACTTGCCGCCGATGCGGTTCATCGCCACCGCGAGCGTGGTGTGCGCTTCGGTGGAGATCGAGCCGAGCGACATCGCGCCGGTGGCGAAACGCTTGACGATTTCCTTGGCCGGCTCGACTTCATCGAGCGCAATCGGCGTCAGGCCATCGGTCCTGAATTCGAACAGACCACGCAAGGTCAGGTGACGGCGGTTCTGATCGTTGATGAGCTGGGCGTACTGCGCATAGGTGCCCGCGTCATTTGCGCGCGTGGCGTGCTGCAGCTTGGCGATCGAGTCGGGCGTCCACAGATGCGCCTCGCCATCGGCGCGCCAGGCATAGTCGCCGCCATCGGCGAGAGCGGAATTGCCTTGCGTATTCCAGGCCAGCGCATGCTGGCGCAGGGCTTCCTCGGCCACGTCGAACAGGCCGATGCCCTCGATGCCCGAGCGCGTGCCGCTGAAATACTTGTCGACCAGTTCGCGTGACAGGCCGACCGCTTCGAAGATCTGCGCGCCGGTGTAGGACATGTAGCTGGAGATGCCCATCTTCGACATGACCTTCTGCAGGCCCTTGTTGATCGCCTTGATGTATTTGCCGATCGCCGCGTCGGCGGCGTCGGCGCATTCCTGCGCGATCGTCTCCATCGCCAGATACGGATGCACCGCTTCTGCGCCGGCGCCCGCGAGCAGAGCGAAGTGGTGCACCTCGCGCGCCGATCCGGTTTCGACCACGAGGCCGGTGCTGGTGCGCAGGCCCTGCGCGACCAGATGGTGATGCACGGCCGAGGTTGCCAGCAACGCGGGAATCGCCACGCGCTCGCGGCCGGCGCGGCGATCGCTGACGATGAGGATGTTGTGGCCCTGACCGATCGCATCGACCGCCTGCGCGCACAGCGAAGCAAGACGCGCCTCGATCCCGGCGCTGCCCCACGCGGCGGGCCAGGTGATGTCGAGCTCGTGGCTGCGGAAGCGCTTGCGCGAGTAGCGACCGATGCGGCGCAGGCGCGCCATGTCGGCGCAACCGAGCACCGGCTGCGGCACTTCCAGTCGCAGCGGCGGATTGATGTTGTTGATGTCGAGCAGGTTCGGCTTGGGGCCGATGAACGAGGTCAGCGACATCACCAGTTGTTCGCGGATCGGATCGATCGCGGGGTTGGTGACCTGGGCGAAGGTCTGGCGGAAATAGTCGTAGAGGCAGCGGTTGCGATCGGACAGCACCGCGAGCGCGGCGTCATTGCCCATCGAACCGATTGCCTCTTCGCCGTCGTGCGCCATCGGCAGCAACTGGAACTTGAGGTCCTCGCGCGTGTAGCCGAACGCGCGCTGGCGCGCGGCGAGATCTTCGCCGGGTTCGCTTTCGGGACGCGCCGGCGGCAGATCTTCGAGGCGCACGCTGATGCGCTCGATCCATTGCCGATAGGGCCGCGCGTTGGCGAGTTGGTCCTTGAGTTCCTTGTCGTCGATGATGCGTCCGGCTTCCATGTCGATCAGCAGCATGCGGCCCGGTTGCAGGCGCCACTTCTTGACGATGCGTGATTCGGCCACCGGCAGCACGCCGGCTTCGGAGGCGAGGATCACGAGGTCATCGTCGGTGATGAGGTAGCGCGCCGGACGCAGGCCGTTGCGATCGAGCGTGGCGCCGACCTGACGACCATCGGTGAAGGCGATCGCGGCGGGGCCATCCCAGGGCTCCATCATCGCGGCGTGATATTCGTAGAACGCGCGGTGATTGGGGTCCATCAGCTCATGACGTTCCCAGGCCTCGGGAATCATCATCATCATCGCGTGCGCGAGCGGATAACCCGACATCGTCAGCAGTTCGAGACAGTTGTCGAACGAGGCGGTGTCGGATTGGCCGGGATAGATCAACGGCCACAGCTTGTGCAGGTCATTGCCCAGCACGGGCGAGGCGATCGCGCGGGTGCGCGCGTTGATCCAGTTGACGTTGCCCTTGACCGTGTTGATCTCGCCGTTGTGCGCGACCATGCGATACGGATGCGCGAGCTCCCAGGCCGGGAAGGTGTTGGTCGAGAAGCGCTGGTGCACCAGGGCGAGCGCCGAGATCGCGCGCGGATCGGCAAGATCAAGGTAGTAGCGCCCTACCTGATTGGCGAGCAGGAGGCCCTTGTAGACGATCGTGCGCGTCGACATCGAAGGCACGAAGTATTCCTGGCCGTGCTTGAGACTGAGCGCGCGAATCGCATGGCTGGCGGTCTTGCGGATCACGTAGAGCTTGCGCTCGAGCGCGTCGGGCACCATCACCTCGGCGCCGCGACCGATGAAGATCTGGCGGATCACCGGTTCGCGCTGCTTGACCGCCGGCGACATCGGCATCGTGGAATCCACGCGCACATCGCGCCAGCCGAGGACCACTTGCCCCTCGGCGCGTACCTTGCGTTCGAGCTCCTGCTCGCAGGCCAGGCGCGAGGCCTGCTCGCGCGGCAGGAAGATCATGCCCACGCCGTATTCGCCGGGCGGCGGCAGGATCACGTCCTGCTGCGCCATGTCCTCGCGATAGAGCGCGTCGGGAATCTGGATGAGGATGCCGGCGCCATCGCCCATCAGCGGGTCGGCACCCACCGCGCCGCGATGATCGAGATTGGCGAGGATCGAAAGACCTTGCCGGATGATGCCGTGACTCTTGCGTCCTTTGATATGCGCGACGAAACCCATCCCGCAGGCATCGTGCTCATGGCCAGGCTGGTAGAGCCCTTGAGCGTTTGGCAGAGTCATCGCGCGCACCCGCAGCAAAGTGGTGTCGCCTCCGAATATAGTGCAATGCAACAAGCGCGCAAGCGTTTTCAAGTCCCGAGGATCACGGGACTTGCGGATTCTTCATGGCGATTTGGCATATCGCTTTTGCGGCGATGCCAAAGCCCGTGGTTCAGAACAAGGCGGCCTGTCCGAGCAAGCGTCGCACAGGCGCAAACCCGCGCCGATGGATCGGGCAGGGGCCGAGGCGCTCGAGCGCGGCCAGATGCTCCGGCGTCGGATAGCCCTTGTGCCGGGCGAAGCCATAGCCCGGATGCTGCGCATCGAGTTCGATCATCAAGGCGTCGCGCGTGGTCTTGGCGAGGATCGAGGCCGCGCCGATCGCGGCTTCGCTGGCATCGCCGCCGACGATCGTGCGCGCCGGACACGGCAGCTCGCGGGGCAGACGATTTCCGTCAATCAAGGCGAGTGTCGGCGCGGGCGCGAGTGCGGCCAGCGCGCGGCTCATGCCGGCGAGCGTGGCGCCGAGAATATTGCGACTTTCGATTTCCTCGACCTCGACGACGATCACCGACCACGCCATTGCGCAGTCGCGAATCAGTGGGGCGAGTGCATCGCGCTGCATCGCACTGAGTGCCTTGGAATCGTCGATGCCGTCGATCGGGCGCTGTGGATCGAGGATCACCGCGGCGACCACCACCGGTCCCGCCAGCGGACCGCGACCGGCTTCATCGACGCCGGCGATGCGCGCATCGGCAAGGATTGCCGCCCGTTCACTGGCTCTCATGCAGATCGCCGAGCGTGCTGAAGATGTAGTCGTGATAGGAAGCCACCATCTTGCGATTCTTGCAGTCGAGATAGCGCCCGTTGCAGCGTTCGCGCAGCAAGGTGTTGGCCTGATAGAACGCGTCCTTGGGCACGCCGGCCACGTCGAGCGCGAGTGAGCCGAGGAAGGCGATGTCGAGCAGCGGGTAGTCGTAGTGTGCGCGCACCGGGAAGTTCGACTTGATCATGTAGTAGGTCACCCAGTGCGCGACCGGACCGGCGAGCTTGGGCACGACCTTGGGAATCTCGTTGATCGCACCATCGAACGAGGGCTGGTGATCGCCGAAATGCACAAGCACGGCCGGAGCCTTGCCGTCGAACAGGTAGGACTGCAGTTGGCTCATCATCGCGTCGGATTCGGCCAGCCGCTGCAGGTAGTTGCCGAGGTTGAGATTGAGCCAGTCATCGAGCGCCTTGGGCTTGAACTTGCCGGGAAACAGCGGTTTGTCGAAAGGCGGCGGCAACTTGTCCAGCGGCGTCATGTGCGGGCCGTGCTGGTGCAGGGTCAGCATGAACACGAACAGCGGCTGGTCGGGATGGTCGCGCTTTTCGTCGGCGTGGATGCGCTTGAACACCTCGAGCAGGTCGGCGTCGTGGCTCTCCCAACCGAGCCCGTGTTCGGTGCCGTCGTAGAAGGCATCGAAGCCGTAGAAATCGTAGGCATTGCGCGCGTTGAGGAAATCCCCGCTCATCGGGTACAGCGCAATCGCGCGATAGCCCGCGTGCTGGAACGCGCGTGGCAAGGTGTAGGCCACGCGCGGCGCGAGGTTGTAGGGCGCGTACAGGCCGGCGTTGCCGAACAGCGTATGGGCGAGGCCGGTGAGCGCAGAGAACTCGCTGGTCCAGGTGCCGCCACCGAAGGTGTGCACGGTCATCAGGCCGTGCGCGCGCGTCTGCTTGTCGGCATCGAACATCGCCGCGCGGCATTGCTTGATCGTGCACAGCTTGAGGATGCGCGGATCGAAGGTGCTCTCTTCGAGCACCATCACCACGTCGGGTCGCTGCGCCGGTGCCTGCATCGGTCGATCGAGCTTCCAGCTGATGCTGCGATCGACATCGGCCGGAATCACCGGCTCGGTGATGACGGTGTCATTGAACGAGGTGAGGAAGTCGGTGATGAAGCTCTTGTCATTGATCGTGATCCACATCGGCTTGTTGAACACGCCGCCGTAGGGGCCGTTCGCGGTGAGGATCCAGGTCAGGCCCCAGGCCGCGACAAGCGCGCCGCCGAGGCGCACGCCAAAGCGCACCCAGCGCGGCCGCTGCGGCAGCAGAGCCGCGCGCTCGCCGCGCCAGGACAGCACCAGCAGCAAGGGAATCAGCACCAGCGCGCCAATGCCCACGCCCAGCAGCAAGGGATAGTGACTGAACACTTCGAGCGTGCCGCTGTTGAGGAAATACTCCAGATCAGGCGCGAGCAGCGGTGTCTGCAGGTAGAGGAACTTGAGGCGACCGGCAATTTCGATTGCGCCGAACAGCAAGGACACGGCGATGAGCGCAAAGGCGATGCGCGCCGAGGCCATCAGCACGAACAGCAGCGACAGCAGGATCGCGGTCGCGGCGAATACCTTCTCGTCGGCAGTGTTTTCCGCAAGCGGACCGAACACCACCAGCGCGGCGAACAGGACCACGGCCAGTGCGCGCAGGATGAAGGTGCGGCGTGCGCCGGCGCTGGTCATGTCTCGGGTTCGCTCATGGGCGCCATCGTGCGCAGCGGCGGCATGGGCGTCAATGCGCAGTGCATGAGCGGCTCAGGCAAGTTTCACGAGTTGGGCGATTGCATCGGCGGCCGCGTTGCTGGCATCGCGGCGCAACTGCAGATGGATGCGTTCGAATTCGCTTTGCAGCGCGGCCTGAGCCGCATCGTCCTGCAACAGCGGCAGCAGCGTCTTTGCCAGGCTTTCCGGTGTGCAGGCATCCTGCATCAGCTCGGGCACGAGATCTCGCCCTGCGAGCACGTTGGGCAAGGCGTAGCGACTCACCTTGAGCAGGCCAAGCCGTTTGACGATCCAGTGCGTGAGCGGTGCGATGCGGTAGGCGACCACCATGGCGCGCTTGGCGAGCAGGGCTTCGAGCGTCGCGGTACCCGAAGCGAGCAGCACTGCATCGGCAGCGATCATCGCCTCGCGGGCCTGACCATCGACGATCTCGATTGGTGGGAGTTGTCCATGTTCGCCGTCACTCTTGCGCGCTTCGTCCAGCAGCCGCTCGAACAGGCTGCGGCACGCGGCATTGGCCATCGGTGCGATCACGCGCAGGCCGCGAACTCGCGCGGCGAGCCAGCGCGTTGCTTCGAGAAAGTCGGGCGCAAGCCGCGCAATCTCGCCGAGGCGACTTCCCGGCAACATCGCAAGCAAGCGTCCGTCGACGGGAAGCCTGAGCGTCGCACGAGCCGCCGCCCGATTCGGCTGCAGGGCCATCTCATCGGCCATCGGATGCCCGACGAAGCGCGCATCCACGCCAAACCTCGCGTAGATCGCCAGCTCCATCGGAAACAGACACAGCACGCGATCGGCGCTGCGCCCGATCTTCGCCGCGCGTTGTTCGCGCCAGGCCCACACCGAGGGGCTCACGTAGTGGACGGTGCGGATGCCGCGTTGTTTGAGACGGCGCTCGACACCGAGGTTGAAGTCGGGCGCGTCGATGCCGATGAACACATCGGGCGCCAACGCCGCCGCGCGCTGCACCACGTCGCGGCGAATCGCCAGCAGGCGCGGCAGGTGGCGCAGGACTTCGACCAGTCCCATCACCGACAGGGCCTGCATCGGATGCCAGCTCACCAGACCCGCAGCGATCATGCGCGGGCCGCCGATGCCGGCAAAACGCGCCCGCGGAAAGCGCGCACGCAGGGCTTCGATCAGGCCCGCGCCGAGTTGGTCGCCCGACGCCTCGCCGGCAACGAGCACGAAACAGGGCGGCGATGGCGTGGCGGCGGAGTTGGGCATTGTCCGATCATACCGCGGCGCTCCGAGTGGGCACCGCGAGCCGAGCATGAGCACACCACCGCCGTCGTAGAGCGGAGCTTGCTCCGCTGTATTTTCCACCCCGTCGCGACGCCGCGAGCCGAGCAAGCTCGGCTCTACAAAAGCGCACCACCGCCGTCGTGGGGCGGAGCTTTCTGTGTTGCTTTCGCGCATCCAAGCCGAGCAAGCTCGGCTCTACAAGAGCACACCACCGCCGTCGTGGGGCAGAGCTTTCTCCGCTGCTTTCGCGCATCCGAGCCGAGCAAGCTCGGCTCTACAAGAGCACACCACCGCCGTCGTAGAGCTGGAGCTTGCTCCGCTGCTTTCGCGCATCCAAGCCGAGCAAGCTCGGCTCTACAAGAGCACACCACCGCCGTCGTAGAGCGGAACTTGCTCCGCTGTATTTTCCACCCCGTCGCGACGCCGCGAGCCGAGCAAGCTCGGCTCTACAAGAGCGTGCCACCGCCGTCGTAGAGCGGAGCTTGCTCCGCTGCTTTCGCGCATCCAAGCCGAGCAAGCTCGGCTCTACAAGAGCGCACCACCGCCGTCGTGGGGCGGGACTTGCTCCGCGGTGTTTTCCACCGCGTCGTCGCGTCGAGAGCCGAGCAAGCTCGGTTCTACAAGAGCACACCACCCTGTCGCCGCGTCCGGTCAACGTGGTCGAAGGGATACGCCATGCGCAAGGCAGCGCTCGTGGGCAAGGCCGCCAATCCGCGCCCAGAGCGTGCCCCGGCGGCGTATGCTTCAGCGCAGCAGTGGGCGCTCGCCGGCTTCGATGAAGTCGAGGAAGCTGCGCACGTCGGTGCTCTCGGCCGCAAGTTGGGCAAGTGCGCTACGCGCCTCATCGAGCGAGTTCGAGCCGACGTAGAGCGTGCGGTAGGCGCGTTTGATTGCGGCAATGCGCTCGGCATCGAAACCGCGCCGCTTGAGGCCTTCGCTGTTGATCCCGCGCGGTCGGCCCTGGGTGTCGGCATCGGCAGCGACCATCAGGAAGGGTGGCACGTCGCCGCTGAGCAGCACACCCATGCCGATGAAGGCATGCGCGCCGACGCGGCCGAACTGATGCACGCCGACGAAGCCCGAGAGAATGACGTGATCGCCGATGGTGACGTGGCCGGCCAGCGTGGCGTTGTTGGAGAACACGCAGAAATTGCCGACCGTGCAGTCATGGGCAACATGCGTGTAGGCGAGGAACCAGTTGTCGTTGCCGATGCGCGTGGTGCCGCCGCCGTCGCCGGTACCGCGGTTGAAGGTGGTGAATTCGCGAATCGTGTTGCGATCGCCGATCAAGAGTTCGGTGCGCTCGCCGCGGAATTTCTTGTCCTGCGGATCGGCGCCGAGCGAGGCGAACTGGAAGATGCGGTTGTCGCGGCCGATGCGCGTCGGGCCTTCGATGACGACGTGGGCGCCGACCGTGGTGCCCGCGGCGATCTCGACCTGCGCACCGATCACGCTGTAGGCGCCGACGCTGACCGAGGCATCGAGCCGCGCTGCAGGATCGATGAGCGCGGTCGGATGGATCATTGCGCGGGAACCTCGGCGCACAGGACCTCGGCTTCGGCAGCGAGCTTGTCCTCGACGAAGGCCTGGCCGTGGAACAGGCTCATGTTGCGCATGCGCCGCTTGTGCTCGACTTCGAGGCGCAGCTGATCGCCGGGGACGACGGTGCGATTGAAACGCGCCTTGTCGACCTTGACCAGATAGAAGATCGAACGGCCGTTGCCTGCATCGGGCTCGGACAGTTTGGTCAGCATGCCCGAGGCCTGCGCCATCGCTTCGATGATGAGCACGCCGGGCATCACCGGATGGCCCGGGAAATGACCCTGGAAGAAGGGTTCGTTGACGGTGACGTTTTTGAGCGCGGTGACATGCTTGCCCGGATCGAGCGCGATGATGCGATCGAGCAGGAGGAAGGGATAGCGATGCGGCAGGATCGCGGCGATCTGCTCGTAGCCGACCGGAAGTTGCAGCGAGGGACTTTGGTTCATTGCGGGTCTTCCTTTGTCGCGGCGCCAAGGCGACGCGCGATTTCATCCAGATGCTTGAAACGCGCCGCATTGCGGCGCCATTGCCGATTGGGCTGGATCGGCGTACCCGACGAATACTCACCGGATTCGCGGATCGAGTGGGTGACCAGACTCATCGCGGTCACCGTGACCCGGTCGGCAAGACTCAGGTGGCCGAGAATGCCTGCGCCGCCACCAATCAGGCAATAGCGGCCGATGCTCGCACTGCCGGCCACGGCGGCGCAGCCGGCCATCGCGGTATGCGCACCGATGCGCACGTTGTGGGCGATCTGGATCTGGTTGTCCAGGCGCACGTCCTCTTCGAGCACGGTGTCGCCGAGCGCGCCGCGGTCGATCGTGGTGTTGGCGCCTATCTCGCAATCATCGCCGATGACCACGCCGCCAAGCTGGGGCACCTTGATCCAGTGGTCGCGATCGAAGGCCAGCCCGAAACCATCGGCGCCGAGCACCGCGCCCGGATGGATCAAGGCGCGCTTGCCCAAGCGCACGTCCTGCACGAGGGTGACGCGCGCGACCAGGCGTGATTGTGCGCCGACCACGCAATCGCGGCCGATGATGCAATGGGGTCCGAGCACCGCACCGGCTTCGATGCGTGCACCCGCCTCGATCACGCAGAACGCGCCGATGCTGGCGGTCGGGTCGATTTGCGCACCCGCATCGACGCTTGCACTCGGGTGGATGCCGGGGTTTGCTGCAGGCAGACGTTCGAACAGCGCGGCGACTTTGGCGAAGGCGACGTAGGGATCGGCGGCAATCAAGCAGGCGCGCGACATGCCGACAGCATCGGCCTCACGCAGAATCACTGCCGCGGCGCGGCTGCTGTCGAGTTGCGCGCGGTAGCGTGGATTGGCGAGGAAGCCGATCTGGCCCGAATCGGCGTCGGCGAGCGTGGCGACGCCACGGATCGACTGCGCCGGGTCGCCTCCGACCCGTTGCAGTTCGAGACGTCGTGCGATCTCGCCGAGCGTGACCGTGCCGGTCATGGCTTGGCGCCCTTGGCCGCCTGTCGGCGCAGACGGTCGAGGATCTTGTCGGTGACGTCGACGCGTTCGCTGGCATACACCACGGGACTCGCCACGATCAGGTCGTAGCCCTGCTCGCGGGCAAAGGCGACCACGGCGTCGTTGATCTCGCGCCAACTGTTGTCCAGTTCCTGATCACTGCGCGTCTTGAGCTCATTGCGCAGGCTTTCGCGCTGGCGCTTGATCGAACGCTCGAGCGCGTCGATCTCGCGCTGGCGCGTTTCATCGGGCGCGAGGGCCACCTTGCCGCGCAGTTCGGCCAGATGTTTCTCGTCGGCCTTGAGGGAGGCATCGCGCCCGGCGAACTCGGTTTCCAGCTTGCTGCGGCCGGCGACGATCTGTGGCGCGTTGTCGAGCAGGCGCTTCATGTCGACATAGCCAATCTTCGTCGTCGCGGGAGCCTGCGCGAAAGCGCTGCAAATGCCGGCGAGCATGGCGATGAGCCATGCTGCGAGTATCCGGCGGGCTGTTGGGGCGGGCTGCGCCACCGGCCTGTCCTGGTTGCCGACGCTGGGCTAATGGTACGACGATCAGAACGTATTGCCGAACATGAACTGGATCGTCTCGGTGTCGTCGCCCTTCTGCTTGCGGATCGGTCTTGCGAAATTGATCACGATCGGGCCGACCGGCGCGCGCCACTGGAACGACAGACCGATCGAGGCACGCAACTGACTGGCATCCCATGAGCGGTAATCGCCGCAGTAAGTGCCCGTGCACAGGTTGTTGCGGAACACGTTGCCGACGTCGAGGAAGGCGGACAGGCGCGTGCTGTCGTTGTTCTCCTTGACGAAGGGCGTCGGGAAGATGATTTCGGCCGAAGCCGTGGTCTTGATCGAGCCGCCCAGCGGCCAGCGACAGTTCTTGTCGGTTGGCGGACACACTGCGGGGTTGAACACGTAGTACGGGCCGATGGTGTTGTCGCGGAAACCGCGCACATCGGAGACGCCGCCGGCATAGAAATTCTCGAAGAACGGCAAGCCGCCGAGATTGGCCATGTAACGGTCGTGACCGACCGCGGCAGGATCGGCAAGAACGCTCTTGGGATCCTTCCAGGTATCGCCGTAGCCAACCGACAGGTGGCCGTAGAAGGTCAACGAGTCGGTCATGCGCAGGTACTGCGCGAACTGGTAGGCGAATTTGTAGTACTGCACGGTCGAACCGGGCATGGTCACGTTGAGCGAGACCGACTGCAGCGAACCACGGGTTGGATTCCAGAAGCGGTTGCGGGTGTCATGCGCCCACGACAACTGCACGTTCCAGGTGTGGAAGGTGCGGTGGCCGAGGTTGTCGAGGTAGTCGATGATCGGCTGCGGCGTGCCGAGGAGGGTATTGCCGGTGATCAGGGTCTTGTTGACGCCGATCTGGGTATTGATCGTGTCCGATTCGGTGATCGGGAAGCCCAGATAGATGTCGAAGGAATCGGTGCTGCTCAAATAGGCGGCGAGATTGCTCTGGCCGGCGTCGAACTTGCTGTGCTGGATGTCGTAGCCGATGCCGATGCCGTCATCGGTGAGATAGGGCTCGAAATACGACAGCGAGTAGCGCTGCAGGTAGGCACTGCGCTGGGCGTTGATCGAAATGCGGTCGCCGGTACCGAAGAAATTGTTCTGCGTCACGCCGGCACTGATGATCATGCCCTGCACTTGCGAGTAGCCGAGGCCGAAGTTGAACTGACCCGAGTTCTGCTCTTCGACGTTGACGGCAACGTCGACCTGATCCTCGCTGCCGGGCACCTTGGGCGTCTCGATCTCGACCTTGCTGAAATAGCCCAGGCGCTGCAGTCGGATGCGCGAGCGGTCGATCGCGGCCTGCGAATACCAGGAACCTTCGAGCTGACGCATTTCGCGGCGCAGCACCTCGTCCTTGGTGCGCAGATTGCCCTTGAACACGATGCGGCGCACGTAGACGCGCTTGCCCGGGTTGATGAACAAGTTGAGCTCGACTTCGCGCTTGTCCTTGTCGATTGCCGGCAGCGGATTGACCTCGGCGAAGGCGTAACCGATGTTGGACAGCGCCGCGGTGATTGCATCGACCGATTGCTCGATCTTCTTGCGCGAAAACGTCTCGCCCGGCTTGATCTGGATGAGCTTGCGCAGGTCGTCCTCGCGCAGGATCAGGGTGCCGGTGAGCTTGACGTCGGTGACCTTGTAGACCTCGCCTTCCTCGATATCCGCGGTCACGTACATCTTGCGCTTGTCGGGGCTGATGCTGACCTGGGTCGATTCGACGTTGAAGTCGGCATAACCGCGGTCCATGTAGAAAGACTGCAGCTTTTCGAGGTCGCCCGAGAGCTTTTCACGCGAGTACTGGTCGTCCTTGCTGTACCAGGAGGTCCAGTTCGACGGCGAGGATTCGAACTCTCCTTCGATGTCCTTGTCGCTGAAGGTGGCGTTGCCGACGATGTTGAGGTGCTTGATCTTGGCCGCCTTGCCCTCGGCGATGTTGATCGCGATTTCGACGCGGTTGCGGTCGAGGTTGACGGTGGAGGTCTTGACCGAGACGTTGTACTTGCCGCGGTTGTAGTACTGATGGGTGAGCTCGTCGCGCACTTCGCTGAGCTTGAGCGGGTCGTAGGATTCGCCCTCGGCCAGACCGATGCCCTTGAGGCCCTTGAGCAGATCATCTTCCTTGATGTCCTTGTTGCCGCGGATCGCGATCTTGCTGATCTGCGGACGCTCCTTGACTGAGATCACGAGGATGTCGCCCTGGCGTGCCAGCGCGACGTCCTTGAAGAAGCCGGTCTTGTACAGCGCGCGCACGGCGGCCTCGGCGCGTTCGCTGGTGAGTGCGTCGCCCTTCTCGATCGGCAGGTAGGTGAACACCGTGCCCGGCGCGATGCGCGAGAGGCCGTCGATGCGGATGTCGGACACCGTGAAGCTGTCGAACGCGAATGCGCTCTTGGCGGCAAGGAAGGCCAGGATGTACAGGGCGGCAATACGCTTCATCGTCACTTTCCGTCAGGGCGTTTCAGGGCCTGCGGCGGGCGTGGCCGCGGCCTGTTCGGGTCTTGTTGTTGTGGGTGCCTGGCGAAAGCCAGGTCAGGAGACGTGCCGCAGGATGTCGTTGTAGAGCGCCAGACCCATGAGGGCGACCAGCAGCACCAAACCCACATACTGACCGGCGATCTGCACGCGCTCGCTGACCGGACTGCCTTTTGCCAGCTCGATAAGGTAATACAGCAGTGCGCCGCCGTCCAAGATCGGGATCGGCAACAGGTTCAGGATCGCCAGACTCAGCGAGATCACGGCGAGGAAATTGAGGAACCACGCCGGTCCCAGGCGCGCCGAGGCATTGGCCGCCTCGGCGATCGTGATGATGCCCGAGAGATTCTTCAGCGAGGCTTGGCCGGTGACCATCTGGCCGAGCATCACCAGGGTCTGGTGGGTCTGGCTCCAGGTGGTCGACAAGGCGCGCGGAACCGCCGCCAGCGGACCGTAGCGCAGGGTGGCGTCGTACTGCGGGTCGATCGGTTTGGGCGAGATGCCGAGCAGCCAGCGCGGCGCGCCTCCTGTGCCGGCCTCGGGGTTGGCGGTGGGGCGTGCGCTCACCGCAAGGCGCTGGCCGGCGCGGTCGACCACGATGGCCAGTGCCTCGCCCTGTGGCGCATGGCTCTGTATCGCCTTGGACACCTCGCGCCAGTCGCCGATCGCCTGACCGCCGATGCTGATCACGCGATCTCCTGCTTTCAGGCCGGCCTTGGCGGCAGCGCCATCGGCCACGGCTTCGCCGATCACCGGCGGCAGCGCCAGTTGCTGCGGCGTCAGGCCGATGCGCTCGTAGATCGCCTGCTGATCGAGGTCGATGGGCAGCTTCGACAGCGCCAAGTTGAGCTCATGGGCAGCATGATCGGTGCCGCTGAGGCTGATCTTCACGTCCTGACGGGCCATGCCCGCAGCAACGAGGCGATCGCCTGCGCCGGTCCAGTTCTCGACCGGGTTGCCGTCGATCGCGGTGATGCGCTCGCCGGCCTTGAGGCCGGCCTCGGCGGCCAGGCCGCCGACATGGCCGATGATCGGCTGGTAATCGGGCTTGCCGATCACGAACATCAGCCAGAACGCGGCCAGCGTGAAGATCAGGTTGAAGGCGGGGCCGGCCGCGGCAATGGCCATGCGCTGGCCTGCGCTCTTGCGGTCGAAGGCGCCGGCAAGGGCCGTGGGGCCGACCACCCCGTCAACCTCGCGCGTGTCCAGCATCTTGACGTAGCCGCCCAGCGGAATCGCTGCCACCACGAACTGGGTGCCGTGACGATCAAGGCGCGACCACAGCGCCGGGCCGAAGCCGACCGAAAACTTGAGCACCTTGACACCGCAGCGGCGCGCAATAACGAAATGCCCGTACTCGTGGAAGGTGATCAACAGGCCAAGGGTGACGATCAGCCACCAGACCGAACCGAAGAAAGCGCTCATGAATGGACAGGGGTGCGCGAAGAGAGGGTGTCGATGATACGGTGCGCCTGCCTGCGCGCAGTTAAATCGGCGTCAAGGATCGCGGCGAGGCCCTCGCCGGCGACCGCTGGCGCGCCTTCGAGGCAGCGCTCGATGGTCTCGGCGATACCGAGGAAGGGCAGGCGCCCGGCCAGAAACGCGGCCACTGCTTCCTCGTTGGCGGCATTGAGCACGATCGGCGCGCTGCCGCCCGAGCGCAGCGCGGCGTAGGCCAGCGCCAGACCGCGAAAGGTGTCGAGGTCGGGCTTTTCGAAATCCAGACGCGCGGCGAGGGCGAGATCGAGCGTGGCCACACCCGCCTCGATCCGCTGCGGCCAACCCAGCGCATAGGCAATCGCCGTGCGCATGTCGGGTTGGCCGAGCTGGGCGAGCAGCGAGCCGTCGATGTATTCGACCAGGGAGTGGATCAGGCTCTGCGGATGCACCACGACCTCGATGCAGTCGGGCGCGGCCTCGAACAAGTGGTGGGCCTCGATGACTTCGAGTCCCTTGTTGACCAGGGTCGCCGAATCGACCGAGATCTTGCGGCCCATGCGCCAGTTCGGGTGCGCGCAGGCCTCATCGGGCGTGATTGCGGCCAGCTCGCTGCGGCTGCGACCACGGAACGGGCCACCCGAGGCGGTGAGCACGATGCGGCGCACGCCGACCGCGTCGAGCGAGCCGCCGCCGCGTGGCAGACACTGGAACACCGCGTTGTGTTCGGAGTCGAGCGGCAGGAGGTCGCCGCCGCCCTCGCGCAGCGCGGCCTTGAGCAGACTGCCGGCCATCACCACCGCTTCCTTGTTGGCGAGCAGCAGGCGCTTGCCCGCGCGCGCGGCAGCCAGCGTCGATTCGAGTCCTGCGGCGCCGACGATCGCCGCGACCACGGTGTCGCAATGGCTGCCGGCGGCCGCTTCGATCAAGGCTTGCGGTCCGCTTTCGACGCGGCAGCGCGTGCCCTCGGCGCGCAGTCGCTCGCGCAGTTCGCTTGCGCAAGCGGGATCGGCGATCACGGCGAGTTCGGGCTGGAACTTCGTGCAAAGTGCAGCCAACGCGGCGGTATTGCGGTGCGCGGAGAGGGCGCCGATGCGGAAGCGATCGGGATGGCGCGCGACCACGTCGAGCGTGCTCGCACCGATCGAGCCGGTGGCACCGAGTACCGCGAGCGATCTCATGACTGGCGCAAGAGTTCGATCAGCGCCTTGCCCGCGGCAAATACCGGCAGCGCCGCGAGCAGGCTGTCGGCGCGGTCGAGCAGGCCGCCGTGGCCGGGAAACAGCGCACCCGAATCCTTCACGTTGGCCTGACGCTTGAGCAGGCTTTCGATGAGGTCGCCGACCACCGAGGCGAGCACCACCAGCAGCGCCAGCACCAACAAGGCCGCCAGCCAGCCATCGCGCCAGCCCAGCATCCAGCCGCCAACCAAGGCAACCGCGCCGCCAAGGCCGAGCGCGCCCCACAGGCCCGCGCGCGTCTTGTTCGGACTGATTCGTGGCGCGAGCTTGGTGGTGCCAAAACGCACGCCGGCGAAATAGGCGCCGGTATCGGCGGCCCACACCAGCATCACCGCGAACAGCGTCCACCATGGCCCGTGTGGTGTCTGCGCATGGAGCTGCATCAGCGCCAGCCACGCCGGGATGATCGCCAGTTCGCAAGCGAGCAGCTTGAGCAGCAGGTTTTCACGCGTGGGGGCGGCGGCCCAGCTGAAATGGCGCAGCCACAGCAGGGTCAGCAGCCAGAAGCCCACGCCGAGTGCAATCACGCAAGCAGCCGCCACGCTGCCATGCAGCGACCAGGCCAGCGCGAACAACGCGGCGCTCGCCAGCACGAAGCCCAGGCGCAGCGTGCTGCCCTGCAGTCCGGCCAAGGCCGACCATTCCCAGGCCGCGCCGAGGAACAGCGCAGCCACGATCAGCGCGAACACCCAGGTCGGCGACAGCAGCACCGCGGCGATTGCCAGCGGCGTGAGGATGAGGGCGGTGATCGTGCGTTGCTTGAGCAAGGGATTCAGCCGGTGGCGCGCACTTGCGCGGAAGTCTGGCCGAAGCGGCGCTCGCGTCGGGCAAAGGTATCGATTGCCGCATCGAGTGCGGCGGCATCGAAATCAGGCCACAGCACGGGGCTGAAATACAACTCCGCGTAGGCGATCTGCCACAGCAGGAAGTTGCTCACGCGCACTTCGCCGCCGGTGCGGATGAAGAGATCGACCGGCGCCTGCTCGGCCAGACAGGTGTGGCGGCCGAGCAGATCCTCATCGATCGCCTCGATCGCCAGTTCGCCGCGCAGCGCCGCCGCAGCGAGCGAGCGCGCAGCCTGGGCGATGTCCCAGCGGCCGCCGTAGTTGACCGCGATGTTGAGGCGCAGCGCGATATTGCCCGCGGTGCGTGCCATCGCCGCGCGCATGCGCGCCGCCAGTTCGACATCGAAGCGTTCGAGATCGCCGACGAAGTTCAGGCGCACGCCATTGCGATCGAGCTCGTCGACCTCGCTGTCGAGTGCCTTGACGAACAACTGCATCAGTGCGCCGACTTCCTCGTCGGGCCGGCTCCAGTTCTCGCTCGAGAATGCGAACAGCGTGAGCGACTCGACGCCGCGCTCGCGGCAGTGCTCGACCGTCGCGCGCACCGCCTTCTGGCCTTCGCGGTGGCCGAGCTTGCGCGGCAGATGGCGACGCTGGGCCCAACGACCGTTGCCGTCCATGACGATGGCGATGTGGCGCGGAATGGACATGCAATACCGGAAGTCGGTGGAGAAATCGTCAGGAAATCACGGCGGTGCGCAGGAAATGCGGATCTGCCGAAGCAACGAGCTTTGCTTGTTCGGCGGCGCCCGTCTCCCCATTCACGGCTCCGCTCACATCGCCATCAGTTCGTCTTCCTTGGCCTTCACCACCGCATCGACATCCTTGACGAACTTGTCGGTGAACTTCTGGATCTCGTCCTCGGCGCGGCGCTCGTCGTCCTCGCTGATCTTCTTTTCCTTGAGCAGTTCCTTGGCCTGATGCAGCGCATCGCGACGCACGTTGCGCACCGCGACCTTGGCATTCTCGCCTTCGTGGGAGACGTGCTTGGACAGCTCCTTGCGGCGCTCCTCGGTGAGCGGCGGCAGGTTGATGCGGATCACCTGACCGACCGTGGTCGGGGTGAGGCCGAGATCGGAGGCGAGGATCGCCTTTTCGACCGCTGCGACCATGGTTTTCTCGTAGGGCGTGATCGTGATCGAGCGCGCATCGGCGATGGCAACGCTGGCGACCTGGGTGATCGGCGTGTCGGTGCCGTAGTAGGACACCTTGAGCGGCTCGACCAGTGCCGTGCTGGCGCGGCCGGTGCGCAGGCGCGTGAGCTCCTGGCGGAGTGATTCGACGCTCTTGTGCATGCGCGTCTGCGCATCTTTCTTGATCGTATCGAGCATGGCGCGGGAGCCGGCGGGCGTGGTGAAAGGGAGCCCGCAGTATAGCAGCGGGCACCCGCCGGACAGGCCGTCGGCCGCGGCGATCAGCCGCGCACGCTGACCAGGGTGCCGATCGGTTCGCCGCGCATGATGCGCATGAGGTCACCTTCGCGCGACATGTCGTAGATGCGCAGCGGCACCTTGTTGTCACGGCACAGCGCAATCGCGCTGGTGTCCATCACCTGCAGGTTGCGCTCGATCACCTCGTTGTAGCTCAGGCGTTCGTAGCGCGTTGCAGTCGGATCCTTGGCCGGATCGGCGCTGTAGACGCCATCGACCTTGGTCGCCTTGAGCAGCAGGTCGGCGCCGATCTCGATTGCGCGCAATGCCGCCGCCGAGTCGGTGGTGAAGAACGGATTGCCGGTACCGGCTGCGAACAGCGCGACGCGGCCCTTTTCGATGTGGCGGATCGCGCGGCGGCGGATGAAGTCCTCGCACACCTCGTTGATCTTGATCGCGCTCATCGTGCGCGCAAAACCGCCGGCCTTCTCGATCGCATCCTGCATCGCCAGCGCGTTCATCACCGTCGCCAGCATGCCCATGTGGTCGGCGGTGACGCGGTCCATGCCGGCGGCAGCCAAGCCGGCTCCACGAAAGATGTTGCCGCCGCCGATCACCACGCCGATCTGCACGCCGGCCTTCTGCACCTCGATGATCTCGCGCGCGAGGCGATGCAGCACCTTGGGGTCGATGCCGTAATCGGCTTCGCCCATGAGCGCCTCGCCGGAGAGCTTGAGCAGGATGCGTTTGTGCTTGAGATCGCTGGGCATGAAGATTTCCGGCAGGCAAAACGCGCGCATTGTAGCTCAGCGCGTGCGTGCAGCGCTGCGCTTCAGATGATCCGTGCGAACCATCGAAGGCGGCGCAGGCTCGCGGTGATCGCCCAAACGAAGCCAGCGCCGCGATGAAGACGACGCTGCCCTTCAGCGCACCGGGCCAGTCGGCCGGCAGCAGGCAGAACTGCAGCCAGCTCACCATCACGTAGTGCATGAGGCAGATGCCGTAGGCACTCCGATCGAGGCTGTCGAACACCATGCGGCGCCTGCGGCCAAGGCGCTGAAACAGCGAAAGGAAGGCGATCGATGAGGCGGCACAGGAGGCCGCAAAGGCAGTCGATGTTGCGGTTGCGAGTCCCGCGATCGCTTGTCCTTTCGCGGTGAAGGTCAACAGGGTGATGAACAGGGCGACCAAGGTGAAAAAGGTGCCCAGTGCAAGCTGCGGCCACAGCAGCCAGTGGCGGGCGCACCGGCTGTCCGCAGGGGCAGCGGCGTTTCAGCTCATGCCTGGGGCTGTTCGAGCCGCGGTGGGGCGTACGGCTTGCGCTCACCAGTGAGCAGGCGCGCCATTGGCAACGCGAACTGGGCATCACGGGTGGGCGGGCGCTGGCGGAGCGTCGCAAGGCCGCTCTTGATCCAGATCAAGAAATGCCGGTTTTTGCGCGCGTATAAGCCCCGGTCAGGCATCGATCTTGCATCGTGATTTTCAGGGTTTGCGTGGAAGTCCGCGTGTCTCATCGGATCGGTCGATGCGGCGCGCGCGCATTCGGTGCGACGCAAACGTCATGGCTGTGGCCGAGCTTTCTTTCATGGTTTGAATGCTCCAGGGGGCGTCATGAACAAGATCGACATTGCGGCACAGGGGCTGGCCAGTGCGCAGGCGACCGCGCCTTCGGCTGCGGCAACGACTTTCCGATTCGATCGGCGCTTCTGGCTGATCCTCGCACTGATCGCCGTGACCTACGCGGTGGTGCGTGCGCTGGTGGCGCCGCCGTGGGCGGAGTTGGCCTTGCCGTGGCGCGTGGCGATGGACGCCGGCCTGCTGCTGGTGCTGGTGGCGCCAGCCATGTTCTTTCTCTATGCCTCGATGCGCAGCGAGGCAATCGCAGCGCGCGATGCGATCGATCGCGAGAACGCCACCTTGCATGAGCGCCTGCGCGCACACGACCTCAATGTGCGTCTGACCGCCGCGCTCGACATGGCCGAGGACGAGGATTCGGTGATGCGCATTGCGCGTCAGGCAATGACGCTGGCAACCGATGGCGCACCGACGCAGATGCTGCTGGCCGATTCCCGCGAATCGGTGATGCGGCACGATCTGCGTGAAGGTTGGGCCAGCGACGCGGGACGCTGTTTCATCGAACGCCCATCCGATTGCCCGGCCGTTCGACGCGGCATGGGCACGGTGTTCGAGGACAGTCTGATCCTCAGCGCGTGCCAGGGCATGCGTGGGCCGATGGAACGCAACTGCGCGGCGGCCTGCACGCCGATCACGGTGGCCGGAACCGGCGTCGGCGTGCTGCGTGCGCTCGGCCCCGCAGGCGACCCGGGCCTGTACCGGATGCTGCAATCGCTCAACACGGCTGCCCATCACGTGGGTGCGCGCCTGTCGGTGGTGCGCTCGATCTCGGCCTCGGCGCGCGAGGCAGCCACCGATCCACTCACCGGCGCAGCCAACCGTCGCAGCGGCGAGGCGCGCCTGGCCGAATTGGTGCAGCAGTCGGTCGGCTACGTGCTGGCGATGGTCGATATCGACTTTTTCAAGAAGATCAACGACGGCCACGGACACGAGGTGGGTGACCGCGCGCTCAAGCTCCTGGTCGAGGTGCTGCGCGGCTGCATCCGCCGCGACGACCTGCTGTGTCGTTACGGCGGCGAAGAATTCCTGCTGGTGCTCCCGGGTGTCGACGTGGGCGCCGCGGTGGCGATGCTGCAACGCTGCCGCTCGGAATTGCCGATGGCCTGCAGTCGCGCCGGCCTGCCGGCCTTCACGATCAGCGCCGGCGTGGCCGATGCGCCCAACAGCAATCCGACCCAGCAGATGCGCGCGGCCGATGCGGCCTTGTATCGCGCCAAGGAAACCGGGCGTGACCGCGTGCTGTGCGCAAGCGATGCCCATGTCGAGGCGGCGACGCCAGTCACGGCGGGTGATGCGCGCAGTTGAAGATCTGATTCAGCCCTCATCCGGCGCTGCGCGCCACCTTCTCCAGGCGGGGAAGGGGCAGCATCTTTGCGCGCCTCAGCGCTAGAGTTCGCTTCGGCGCCCCGTCCGGACCCTGCGATGCCCACGCTCAAGACCTTGCTGCTGGTGTTCGACCTGTGCGGCACCTTCGTGTTTGCGCTCAGTGGCGCCTTGGCGGCGGTGCGGCGTCGGCTCGATCTGTTCGGTGTGCTGGTGCTTGCGTTCGCCGCCGCCAATTCGGGCGGCATCGTGCGCGATCTCCTGATCGGGGCGACGCCGCCCGCGGCGATCGCTGATTGGCGTTATGGCGCCGTGGCGACCGTGGCCGGCCTGCTCACGTTCTGGTGGGCGCCGCTGATCGAAAAGCTCAAGAACCCGGTGCGCATGTTCGACGCCGCCGGGCTGGCATTGTTTGCGGTCGCCGGCGCGCAGAAGGCGTTGTCGTTTGGTCTAGATCCGGTGATGTCTGCGCTGCTCGGCATGCTCACCGGCATCGGTGGCGGCATGGCGCGCGATCTGCTGCTCACCGACATCCCGATGGTATTGCGCGCTGATCTGTATGCGGTCGCGGCGCTGCTCGGCGCCGTCATCGTGGTTTGCGGTGATGCACTGGGTCTGCCGATGGCGGTGGTCGCGGTGCTTGGCGCGGCCGCGTGTTTCGTCTTGCGCATGCTGGCGCTGCGCCGTGGTTGGCAACTGCCGACTGCGCGGGGTGCGCGCAAATCCTGAGCGCCGACAACAAGAAACCCGCGACCAGCGCGGGTTTCTCGGTTGCCGATCGCTGCGTTCGACTGACGCGAAGGCAACTGCGGGCGAGCTCGGTTTCTGCGCCGGGCGCGATGCCCGCCGAGCGTCGATCAGACCTGCATCGCCTTGGCGACTTCGGCGGCATAGTCCTCGACCACCTTCTCGATGCCTTCGCCGACCGCGATGCGGTGGAAGGCGAGCACGTCGGCGCCGGCAGCCTTGGCTGCGGCTTCGACGCTCTTGTCGGTGTCGAGCACGAAGGGCTGGCCGTACAGCGTGTTCTCGTTGACGATCTTGGCGATCTTGCCGCCGATGATCTTCTCGAGGATCTCGGCCGGCTTGGCGCGATCCTTCTCGCTCATCTTCGCCAGTTCGATTTCCTTTTCCTTGGCGAGGAACGCGGCTGGCACGTCGCTGGCCTTGTTGTAGGGCGGGTTCATCGCTGCCACGTGCATGGCCACGCCGCGTGCGAACTCGGCATCACCACCCTTGGTCTCGACCAGCACGCCGATGCGGCCGCCATGCAGATAGGCTGCAACGTTGTTTGAACTTTCGATGCGCACCAGACGGCGCACCTGCACGTTCTCGCCGATCTTGGCGACGATCGCGGCGCGGCCTTCTTCGACGGTCTCGCCGCTGGCGAGCTTGGCGGCCTTGAGCGCCTCGACGTCGGCAGCACCCGAGGCGAGTGCGGCCTTGGCCACGGCATCGGCAAATTTGACAAAGTTTTCGTCCTTGGCGACGAAGTCGGTCTCGGAATTGACCTCGACCAGCACGGCCTTGCCGTCAGCCTGCGCGACCGCGATGCGGCCTTCGGCGGCGACGCGGCTGGCCTTCTTGTCGGCCTTGGCCAAGCCTTGCTTGCGCAGCCATTCGCCGGCGGCGTCGATGTCGCCCTTGTTTTCGGTGAGTGCCTTCTTGCACTCCATCATGCCGGCGCCGGTGCGCTCGCGCAGGTCCTTGACCAGTGAAGCGGTGATTTCCATGGTGTCCTCGTGGCTCTGGCGCAGCGCCGCGGCGCGCGCACTTGGGGTGGATTCGAAAAACTTGCTGCGCGCGGCTGGCGCCACCGCAGTGGCGTGTCGCCGTCGGCAGCGGTCGGCGCGAGGGCCGAGCCGCTGCACAGGCAGCGTCGGATTGCGCGTGCGGCAATCCTCGGCGGCGATTTACTCGGCGCTGCCGCTGTCGGCGTCGCTCTTGGCGGCGCGCGGCGGACGCGGCGCTCCGGGAGCGCCCGGACCACGACCCTTGCCGGCAGGACGCTTGTCGGCGCCCGGCTTGCGCGGGCCGGACGGACGACGACGGTCGTCGCGCTCGCGCGCTTCGCGCTTGACCACCGGATTGCCATCGGCGTCGAGTTCGACGAATTCGTCGCGATCGTTGACCGGGATCGCCGGCGCAGCGGCCTTGCCTTCGAGCACGGCGTCGGCGGCGGCGGCGGCGTAGAGCTGCACCGCACGGATCGCGTCATCGTTGCCGGGGATCGCGTAGTCGACCAGATCCGGGTTGTAGTTGGTGTCGACCACCGCCACCACCGGGATGCCGAGCTTCTTGGCTTCCTGGATCGCGATGTCCTCGTGACCGATGTCGATCACGAACAGCGCGTCGGGCAGGCGACCCATGTCCTTGATGCCGCCGAGCGAGGCTTCGAGCTTTTCCTTCTCGCGCACCAGACGCAGCACTTCGTGCTTGACGAGGCGCTCGTAGCTGCCGTCGGTGGCCATGGTCTCGAGTTCCTTGAGACGGCTGACCGATTGCTTGACGGTGCGGAAGTTGGTGAGCATGCCGCCGAGCCAGCGCTGGCTGATGTAGGGCATGCCGCAGCGGGCGGCTTCTTCCTTGATCGCATCGCGCGCGGAGCGCTTGGTGCCCACGAACAACACCGTGCCGCGCTTCTGTGCCACGCCCGAGATGAAGTTCATCGCGTCGCTGAACAGCGGCACGGTCTTTTCGAGGTTGATGATGTGGATCTTGCCGCGCGCGCCGAAGATGTACGGCGCCATCTTCGGATTCCAGTAACGGGTCTGGTGACCGAAATGCACGCCGGCTTCCAGCATCTGGCGCATGGTGACTTGAGGCATTGCAGATTTTCCTTGAGACGGGGAAGCGCGCGGAGTTCCTTTTTCGTCTGCCCGCACGGCAGGTGCGGGCTCGCGCGAAAGGTTTCGCCGAGCGATTCCGGGGTTGGACCTCCACGCACCCGCCGCGAACGACCCCTTGCGGAGCACCCCGGACGCGGTGACGATGCGTGTGCGGATTCGGCACGATTGCCGTTGCGGCCTTGCGGATTGCCCGCGCGGTCGCATGTTTCGTTCCGAGTCAATGACTTGCGAAAGCCGTGACGCGGAACCGTAGAATTATAGCTTGGCCGTGACGCCCGTGTCACTCGTGACGGCATGCTCCGTACAGACGATCCGCGAGCAACGCAGGCTTTGCCGCCGAAACGCGGGAGCGAATGCGTCGCAAGCGTCTTATTCTCGAATCCACCGCGGCTGCCTGCCTGTCGCTGCCGCTCCAATCGAACAAGCCATGGCCGTTACCGTCAAGACCCCCGAACAGATCGAGAAGATGCGCGTGGCCGGCCGCCTTGCCGCCGAAGTGCTGGCCATGCTCGTGCCGCACGTCAAACCCGGCGTGAGCACCGAGGATCTGGATCGCATCGCCTACGAGCACATCGTCAAGGTGCAGAAGGCGATTCCCGCCAATGTCGGTTACAAGGGCTTTCCCAAGACCCTGTGCACCTCGGTCAATCACGTCATCTGCCACGGCATTCCCAATCCGGGCAAGCTGCTCAAGGATGGCGACATCGTCAACATCGACATCACCGTGATCAAGGACGGCTGGCATGGCGATACCAGCCGCATGTACTGCGTGGGCACGCCGTCGGTATTGGCGCGGCGGCTGGTCGATACCACCCTCGAGGCGATGCTCACGGGCATCCATCAGGTGCGGCCGGGCGCGACGCTGGGCGACATCGGCCATGCAATCCAGATGCATGCCGAGGGCGCCGGCTTCTCGGTGGTGCGCGAGTATTGCGGCCACGGCATCGGACAGGTCTATCACGAAGATCCGCAGGTTCTGCACTACGGCAATCCCGGCGCGGGTCTCAAGCTGCAGAAGGGCATGACCTTCACCATCGAGCCGATGATCAACGCCGGCAAGCCCTATACGCGCCTGTTGCCCGATGGTTGGACCGTGGTCACCAAGGATCACTCGCTGTCGGCGCAGTGGGAGCATACGCTCGCCGTCACCGACGACGGTTTCGAGATCCTCACGCCCTGGCCTGACGCGGCCTGAGCGTGACGGCCGAGCTGCCCGCGCTGCAGCGTCTGCCGCCTGCTCAGCCGCGCAGCGGGGTTTCCGAATCGGCACGCCTGGCCTTGCGCCAACTGCTCGGCGATGCCGAGCGCACACTGGCGACGGCCTTTGCCGAAGGTGCCGATGTGGCGCGTTTGCTTGCGCGACGCGCCGAGGTGGTCGATGCGGTGCTGCTGCATGTCTGGCGTGCCTGCCTCGGAGATGCTTCTGGCTGCAGCTTGTTTGCCACCGGCGGTTACGGGCGCGGCGTGTTGTTTCCGCACTCGGATATCGATCTGCTCGTGCTCGGCGACGAAGACGAATTGCAGCGCCAGTCGCGCGCACTGGAGGCGTTCTTCGCCTGCCTGTGGGCGATCTCGCTCAAGCCGGGCCACGCCGTGCGCACGAGTGCGCAATGCCGCGAACTGGCGCGCGCCGATGCCAGCGTGTTCACCAGTCTGTTCGATGCGCGCGCGCTGGCCGGCAGCCTGTCGCAACTGGCTGCGATCCTTGCGCATGACGAGCTGTGGCAACCGCGTGCCTACCTGCGCGCCAAGCTCGATGAGCAGGCCGCACGGTTTGCCCGTTGCAACGACACCGCCTACAACCTCGAACCCAATCTCAAGGACGGCCCGGGCGGACTGCGCACGCTCGATCTCATGCGCTGGCTCGGTCGGCGCATCGCCGCAGCGGCCGATTTCGAGGCGATGACTGCCTGTGGCCTGCTCGATGTCACCGAGCGCGATGCCCTGCTGCGCGCGCAGGCCACCTTGCAGCGCGATCGCTTTGCCTTGCACCTGTGTGCGGGGCGTGCCGAGGAACGACTGTTGTTCGATTACCAGCGTCGCCTCGCGCAGATGCTCGGCCATGAAGACGAGGGCACCGCCAATCTTGGCGTCGAGCTGTTCATGCAGGGCTACTACCGCGCGGCGACGATCGTCGAGCGATTGGGCGCGCAATTCGTCGAGCGCTGCATGGAACTGCTCGACCCCGATGCGCCGACGATGGCGATCGATGAGGACTTCATCGCCGTCGGCGCGCGCATCGCGCCGCGCGATCCCGCGCTGTTCCTGCGCCAGCCTGCCGCGATCATCGAAGTGTTCGCGCTCCAGCTCGATCATCCGCAGGCGCGTGGACTGGCCGCGCAGACGATGCGACAACTGCAGCAGGCGCTCGCGCAACATGACGAGGCATTCGCCGCGGATGCGCAGGTGCTGGCCGCGTTCCTCGCGCTGCTGCGACGCGGTGCGGTTGCGGTCGAGGCGCTCGCGAGGATGAGCCGACACGGCGTGTTGGCAGCCTTGCTGCCGCCGTTCCGTCGCATCGTCGGGCGCATGCAGTACGACTTGTTCCATGTCTACACGGTCGATGAGCACACTCTGCGCGTGTTGCGCAATGTGGCCGCGATTGCCGAGGGCAGTGCGAGCGAGCGGTTTCCGGGCGCCGATGCGGTGTATGGCACGCTGTCGCAGCCCGAACTGCTGTTGCTCGCGGCGCTGCTGCATGACATTGCCAAGGGGCGCGGCGGCGATCACTGCGAACTCGGCGCAGGCGAGGCGACGGCGTTCTGCACGCGCCTTGGCCTGCCGGCGCACGAAGTCGAACTGGTGGCGTGGCTGGTGCGTCAGCATCTGCTGATGAGCGTGACCGCACAGAAGCAGGACATCGCCGATGCCGAGGTCGTGCATCGTTTCGCGGTTGCGGTCGGCGATCGCACGCGGCTCGACCTGCTCTATCTGCTGACGATGGCCGACATCGCGGGCACCAATCCCAAGCTGTGGAATGGCTGGAAGGCGCGCCTGCTTGCCGACCTGCATGTGGCCGCACGCTACGAACTGCGCGCCGGGCTGCAACGCCCGCAGCATGCGAGCGAGCGGATTGCCGCGCGGCGCGAGCGTGTGCTGACGCTGCTGCAAAGCGAGGCCGATGGCGCGGAACTGACCGAGGCGCTCGCCGATCTGCCCGATGACGCCTTCCTGCGACTGCGTGCCGAGCAGATCGTCGAGCAGGCGCGCGCAATTGCCGGCCAGCCGGTCGATCAGGTGATCGTTTCGGTCTTCACCTTGCCCGCGCGTGGCAGCAGTGAGCTGTTCGTGTGTGCGCCCGACCGCGATGGTCTGTTCGCGGCGATCATGGCCACGCTCGACAAGCTCGGCATCGGCGTGGCGCGCGCGCGCCTGCTGGTGTCCGAGCAGGGCCGAGTGTTCGATGGCTTCGAGATCATCGACGAACGCACTTCCGCGACGCTCGATGCCGAGCGTGCGCAGGAATTGCGTGCCATCCTGCTGCGCGTGCTTGGCGCACGCGATCTGCACACACGTCCGGTGCGGCGCCATCTGCCGCGTCGCTTGCGCCATTTCCAGAGTCCGCCGCAACTGGCCTTTGCGGATGTCGGCGCGGCCACCCAGCTCGCGATCGTCTGCAGTGACCGCCCCGGCGTGCTCGCGCAGATCGCGCAGGCGTTGCGCGAGGCGCGGGTGCGCGTGCACGATGCGCGCATCGCCACCTTTGGCGAACGCGTCGAGGATTTCTTCACGCTCACCGACGGCAACGGCCGCGCACTCGATGCGGCGGGCCGCGATTCGGTGCGCGCGGCGCTGACGCGCGCCTTCGGCGTTTCCACCACCGAATCCAACGGGAACATGCATGCAAGCACTTGAAAGCCTGATCGAAGCCGCGTGGGAGCGGCGTGCCGACCTCGATGCCGCCACCACGGCGGCGCTGCGCCCCGCGCTCGATGAGATCCTCGATGCGCTCGAAGCGGGCGCGCTGCGCGTCGCCGAGCCGACTGCGGCGGGCTGGCAGGTGCATCAATGGCTCAAGAAGGCGGTGCTGTTGTATTTCCGCGTGCATGGAAATCGCGCGATGGATGGCGGGCCGATGGTCGCATTCGACAAGGTGCCGCTGCGCTTTGCCGGCAGCGATGAGGCCACCTTGCGCGCCACCGGCGCGCGCATCGTGCCCGGCGCGCTGGTGCGCCGCGGCGCGCATGTGGCCAAGGACGCGGTGCTCATGCCGAGCTATCTCAACATCGGCGCCTTCGTCGGCGCGGGCAGCATGATCGATACCTGGGCCACGGTTGGCTCCTGCGCGCAGATCGGCGCGAACGTGCACCTGTCCGGTGGTGTCGGCATCGGCGGCGTGCTCGAACCGCTGCAGGCCAATCCGACCATCATCGAGGACGATTGCTTCATCGGCGCGCGCTCGGAAGTGGTCGAAGGCGTGATCGTCGAGCGTGGCAGCGTGATCGGCATGGGCGTGTTCCTGGGTCAGTCGACGAAGATCTACGATCGCGCCAGCGGTCAGGTGAGCTACGGGCGCGTGCCCGCCGGCAGCGTCGTCGTGGCCGGATCGCTGCCGGCCGCCGATGGCTCGCACAGTCTGTATGCCGCGATCATCGTCAAGCAGGTCGATGCGAAGACGCGTGCCAAGACCTCGATCAACGAATTGCTGCGGGCCTGAGCATGGGCGTGAACGTCTACGGACTCGACAATTGCGACACCTGCCGCAAGGCACGCAACTGGCTTGGGCGTTTCAAGGTGGAGTTTCAGTTCGTCGACTATCGCGCGCACAAGATCGCGCCCGAGTCGCTCAAGGCCTGGTCGGCGCAGGTCGGTGGTTGGGATGCCTTCATCAATCGCGCCTCGCCGACCTGGCGAAATCTTCCGCCCGCGCGCAAGTCGCCGGGAAGCGATGCCGAATGGAGCTTGCTGCTGCGCGAGCATCCCGCCCTGGTGCGCCGACCGCTGCTGGTGTTTGCCGATGGTCGCGTCCATCAAGGCTTCAGCGACAATGGTTTCAAGAAGTTGTTCGATGTGAAGTCCGGAGCCATGCATGGCTGAGAGCGATCCCGAATTGCAGCAATTGCGAAAGGCCTCGCCGGTGCTTGATCTGACCTGCGAGCTTCTCGAACGCGCTTCGGTCACGCCCGAGGATGCGGGATGTCAGGCGCTGATCGCGCAGCGACTCGCACGCACGGGATTCACGATTGAGCATTTGCGCTTCGGCGCGGTCGACAACCTCTGGGCCACGCATGGCAACGGCGCGCCCGTGCTGGTTTTCCTCGGCCATACCGACGTGGTGCCGAGCGGGCCGGAGTCGGCGTGGACGAGTGCGCCCTTCGTGCCGACGCTGCGTGAGGGCAAGCTCCATGCGCGCGGCGCCGCCGACATGAAGTCGGGCGTTGCGGCGATGGTGATCGCGCTCGAAACCTTCGTGCGCGAGCATCCCGGGCATGCCGGCACGCTCGCCCTGCTGCTGACATCGGACGAAGAGGGCGCCGCGGTCGATGGCGTGCGGCGCGTCGCGCAGCTTTTCCGCGAGCGCGGCCAGCGTATCGATGCCTGCGTGGTCGGCGAGCCTTCATCGAAGGAGCGACTGGGCGATCTCATCCGCATTGGCCGGCGTGGCTCGCTGGGGGCGCGCCTGAGCGTGCGCGGGGTGCAGGGCCACGTCGCCTATCCGCACAAGGCCGACAACCCGATTCACCGTTTCGCGCCGGCCTTGGCCGAACTTGCGGCCACGCGCTGGGACGAGGGCAACGCGGCCTTTCCGCCGACCTCATTCCAGGTCTCCAATCTTGCTGCGGGCACCGGCGCCGACAACGTGATTCCCGGCGAGCTGCACGCGGTGTGCAATTTCCGCTACGGCACCGCGAGCACGGCGCAAGGTTTGCGTGAACGCACCGAAGCGATCCTCAAGGCACATGGCCTCGATTTCAAGATCGACTGGTGGCTGTCCGGTGAACCCTTCCTCACCGTGGACGGCCCGCTGCGGCGCGCCACGCTCGCCGCGATCCGCGAGCACTGCGGCATCGAGCCCGAACAGAGCACGGGCGGCGGCACTTCCGACGGTCGCTTCATCGCCCCGCTCGGCGCCGAAGTCGTCGAACTCGGCGTCTGCAACGCGACGATCCACAAGGTGGATGAATGCGTGGCGCTGGACGAATTGGAACGATTGCCATTGCTTTACGGTGCCATTGCGACGCGCTTGC
Source organism: Lysobacterales bacterium (assembly GCA_002632325.1). GTDB lineage: Bacteria > Pseudomonadota > Gammaproteobacteria > Xanthomonadales > Rhodanobacteraceae > Dokdonella_A. The sequence goes on from NSJK01000009.1 coordinate 41,581, forward strand.
ACGAAGGCATCGCTTGACACGCGAGTTGCCGGGTGTCGAGACTTGCCGCGCCATTTCGCGAATCAAGGAGGATCCATGCGTCCGAACTTTTCCACTGCACTTGCCACACTCGTTCTCATCGCCGCCGTGCAGGTGCAGGCGGATTCGAAAGTTCCTGCGACCGTGGACAGCACCTGGCGAGTGACGCTGGCCGCCGATGGCAGCGTGACGGCTCTGGAACAGGAAACCAGGCTCAAGCCGACCTTGGCCGAGCCCTTGGCAAGGGCAATTCGCAGCTGGACGTTCGAGCCGGGCAAGATCGACGGCAAACCGGCCGTCACCGAAACCACCCTCTACCTCACCGTGGGTCTGGACGAGCAAGCCGAGGGATATGCGGTGCGGGTGGATGATGTGCGCACCGGCGGTGGCATTCAAATCGGGTCTCAAGGAGCACCCAGATTCCCGGTCAATGAACTGCGGGATAACACTGCCGCGCTGGTCGTCGTCGAGGCGAACTACGACGCCTCGGGCAAGGTGGTCTCGGCGCACGCGGTACCCGGAATACAGCGTGTCGCGCGCGACTTCGACACGGCGGCGGTCGATGCCGTACGTCGCTGGAAGTTCCTGCCCGAGAAAGTTGGTGGTCGCGGCATCGCGGCGACCGTGAGAGTGCCGATCTGTTTTTCCGCAGCGAGTCGCCGCTCCGAAGCGCCCGATTGCGCGCCTTGGGTGCCTGCGGGCGGAAAGGCGGCGACCAGAGGCGCGGTGACCGCCGATCCCGCTGCCAAGCTCAGGGTTGATGTGATTGCGCGCAGGCTCTGAGCCCCCGCGTTGATTGCGCGCCAAGCGGGTGGGCGATCACGCCCGGCTTCGCTCGTGCACCCTCATCGCTCGGCGTTCGAGACGCGTGTTCATCGGCTGCGCGGACTTGGACTGGATCATGTCGAGGCGGAACTCTGCTACGCTTTCCCGGTGGAATTCGAGGGAATGGAGATCAGCATGAAATCAGGCGTACTGTTCAAGATGTTGAGCTTGATTTTCGCAGTGCTCTCCACGGTGGCGTTGGCGAAAGAACCTGAGCCGATCGATATCCGCATGGCGTGGCATATCTCGGTCGATGCGCAGGGGCAGATCACGAACCTTTGGACCGGCGAAACGAAGCTGGCCGAAGTTCAGGATCGGATCGAACGCGAGATTCGCAGTTGGCATTTTCAGCCAGGCAAGGTCAATGGTGTGCCCGCTGCCAGTGAATCGACCTTGTTCCTCACCCTGAGGGCCACGCCGAACGATGGCGATGGATACACACTCAAGGTGGTCAAGGCGAACACGGGTGGCTATTACGCAAGGATCGTCATGCCGCGCTATCCGGATGCGTTCGTGAAATCTCGTCGGCCGGGTTATGTTGTGCTCAAGGTGCGATATGGTGCCGACGGCAAGGTGCTTGATGCTGCACTTGCCGATGATGCGCCCGAAGTTGCTCCAGCCTTCGTGCAAGCATCCATCCATGCGGTCCGGAATTGGGAATTCGCGCCGGAGGTCATCGGTGGCCACCCCCGGGCCGGCTTAGCTCTCGTGCCGCTCTGCTTCAACCCGATGCGAGGTACAAGACATCCGCAGGACTGCAAATGGTCGCGTCCCAGCGACGGGCTGAAAGTCTCGGGTGATGAAGCAGTTGCACTCGATCCGGCCGTCACGCTCGAGTCCGATGTCGCGGGGCGCGCTTTGTGATTCAGTGCGCCTCGGCCAGCAGCTTGAGCTGATCAGCCTGATCTTCCTGTGTGAGCGCGTCGATGAGCTCGTCCAGGTCGCCCGCGATGATTTCGGGCAGGCGGTAGAGCGTGAGATTGATGCGGTGGTCGGTGATGCGGCCCTGCGGAAAATTGTAGGTGCGGATGCGCTGGCTGCGATCGCCCGAGCCGACCTGCAGCTTGCGTGAGGCCGCCTGCGCGGCGCTTTGTTTGGACTGCGCCTCGTCGAGCAGGCGCGCGCGCAGCAGGGCCATCGCACGCGCCTTGTTCTTGTGCTGGCTGCGTTCGTCCTGGCATTCGACGACGATGCCGCTGGGCAGATGGGTGATGCGGATCGCCGAGTCGGTCTTGTTGACGTGCTGGCCGCCTGCGCCCGAGGAACGGAAGGTGTCGATGCGCAGGTCGGCGTCGCTGATCGGCACCTCGTCGATTTCGTCGAGCTCGGGCAGGATCGCCACCGTCGCGGCCGAAGTGTGGATGCGCCCCTGCGATTCGGTCGCCGGCACGCGCTGCACGCGATGGGTGCCCGATTCGTACTTGAGGCGCGAATAGGCGCCTTGCCCTTCCACGCGCGCGATCACTTCCTTGTAACCGCCGTGCTCGCCGTCGCTGGCCGAGATGATCTCGACCTTCCAGCGGCAGCGTTCGGCGTAGCGCAGGTACATGCGCAGGAGGTCGCCGGCGAAGATCGCCGCTTCGTCGCCGCCGGTGCCAGCACGGATTTCGAGGAACAGGTTGCCCTCGTCGCGCGGATCCTTGGGCACGAGCTCGCGGTGCAGTTCCTGTTCGAGGCGTTCGCGTTCGGCTTCGAGCGCGGGGATCTCGGCCTGCGCGAGTTCCTTCATGTCGGGATCGGCGAGCATCACCTGCGCTTCGCCGAGAGCGCGTTCGTTGGCGTTCCACGCCTGCAGCGCATTGCGCAGCGGCGTGAGCTGGGCGTGTTCGCGCGAGATTTCACGCAGGCGCTTGGCGTCGCCGAGGACTTCGGCGCTGGCCAGGAGGTGTTCGAGTTCCTCGTGGCGCTCGGCCAGTTGTTCGAGTTTGCGTTGGATCGAGGGCAGCATGGGTCGGCGCGATGGCTCAAGACGAAGGGGACGCAGGCGGAAGCAGCCTGCGCAGCGCAGGCGAGGGCGGCAGCGCCGCTAACGTTCGCGATCGTTGCCGGTCTGCGCGGACAGTTCGAACAGGCGACCCGCTGCCTGCAAGAGTTCTTCATCGCCGCGCAGTGCGGCTGCGCGCAGGTTGGCGCTGGGCGCGTGCAGCAGTTTGTTGGTGAGCGCATGGGCGAGGAAGGCGAGCGCTTCTTCGGGCGACTTGCCGCGCGCGAGCATTGCACGCGCCTTGGCCAGCGCTTCGTCACGATCGAGTTCGGCGCTGCGGCGCAGCTCGGCGACCGGATTGTGGGCGTCGTGCGCGCGCCACCAGTTCATGAAATGCTCGACCGAGAGTTCGATCATCGCCTCGGCTTCGCGTGCAGCTTCGCGCCGCGAACGCAGATTGTCGTCGATGATCCCGCGCAGGTCGTCGATGGTGTAGAGGTAGACGTCCTCGAGTTCGGCCACCGCCGGATCGATATTGCGCGGCACGGCGATGTCGACCAGGAACATCGGTTTGCGGCGACGCTGCGCAATCGCCGCTTCCACTTGTGCGCGCTGCAGGATCGGCTCGCGGCTCGCGGTCGAGGCAATCACGATATCGGCTTCGGCAAGGTGCTTGTCGAGGTCGGCCAGCGCGATCGCGTAACCGCCACAGCGAGTGGCCAGCGCCTGCGCATTGTCGAGTGTGCGGTTGGCGACGATCAGGCGACGCACGCGCGCCTCGCCGAGGTGGCGTGCGGCCAGTTCGATCATCTCGCCGGCACCAATCAGCAGCACGCAGGCCTGCGTCAGGTCGGCGAATACGCGCTCGGCCAGACGCACCGCGGTGAAGGCGACCGACACCGGATTGGCACCGATGCGCGTATCCGAACGCACGCGCTTGGCGACCGAGAAGGTGTTCTGGAACAGGCGATCGAGCGGCGACTTGAGCGTGTGCGCATCGCGGGCGAGCGTCCAGGCGTCCTTGACCTGGCCGAGGATCTGCGGCTCGCCGAGCACCATCGACTCGAGCCCAGTGGCAACGCGGAACAGATGGCGTACCGCATCGGCATCGGCATGGCGATAGAGGAACTCGTCGATGCGCGCGCGGGTCAGGTTGTGGTGTTGGTTGAGCCAGTCGCCGGGCACGTTTTCGGCGCCGGCTTCGACCGTGCAGTACAGCTCGGTGCGATTGCAGGTCGACAGGATCGCCGCCTCGTTGACCCCGGTTTGCGCAGCCAGCGCGACCAGCGCCGGGCCGGTCGCGTCGGCCGCAAAGGCGACGCGCTCGCGCAGGGCGACGGGGGCAGTCTGGTGGTTGAGTCCGAGGGCAATCAGCGCCATGAGTGGGTCAGTGTGATGCGCTGCGGCGTGTTGATCCGGACCAAGACGGCCGCGCCGGATCGGCTAAGCTAACAGCGCTTGCGACAGCAGTTCGAATTGTGCGGTTGCGGGACTCCGATATCAAGCAAGACAAGGCTTTGCATGCGATTCATTCCTTCGCTGATGACCCTGTCGCGCGGCGCCTGTGTGCTTGCGTTGGCGACCCTTGCTGCCTGTGCGAGTCACGCGCCCACGCGGTCCGATGCGGTGGCGCCGTCGTCGGCGCAGTCGCTCGTGCAACCGGTGGATTCCGGGCACGACCTGCTCGCCAAGTTGCTCGCGGCGCAGTTCGCCCTGCAGAACGATGACCTCGCCACCGCCGCGGCGGGTTTTGCCGATGCCGCGGACCTGTCGGACGATCCGGCGCTGGCCGAAGAAGCGACCCAACTCGCGCTCGCTCACAAGGACTGGGCTCTGGCCCGGCGCGCACTGGCGCGCTGGCAGGTGCTCGCGCCGCAGGCGCCGGGGATTGCCCAATCCAAGGCCTGGATCGCGCTCGGCGAAGGCCGCACGAACGATGCGATTGCGGAGCTGCAGGCGCTGCTTGCCAGCGGCGACGACAAGGCCTGGCGATTGATCGCGCAGACCCTGCTCAATGCACCCGACAAGCTCGGCGCGGCGGTGGTGCTCGCGCGACTGGCTCCGGCTGACCATGTGGGGACCAAGGAAAGCAATGCCGTCGCGGTGAGCCAGCTTGCCTTCAAGCTCGGCGACAAGTCCTATGCGCGGCGGCTGGCCGATGCGGCCGTCGCTCGCTTTCATGGTGAGGATGCCTTTGCCTGGAGCGGCAGCCTTGCCGCAGCCAGCGACGATCTTCCGCGCGCGCGCACGATCTTTGCGCAAGCCATTGCGCGTTTTCCCGCGAGCAAGCGCTTGCGCAGCGGTTATGCGGCGGTGCTGGGCAAGGCCGAAGATGCGCGGGGCGCCGCCCTGATCCTTGCCGGCGGCCCGCAGGATCAGACGACCTTTGCCGCGCGTGCCGCCTATGCCGCACGTGCCGATGACAAGGCCTTGCTCGGCGCCATTTATCGGGAAGTGCTTGCCGACAAGGGCGAGCGCGATGGCACACGTCTGTTGCTTCTGGGGCAGCTCGCCGAACTCATCGAAAAGCGCGCCGCCGCGATCGACTGGTATCGGGCGATCAGCGAGCGCGACGACAACTATTTCGAGGCGCAACAGCGGCTGGCGATCGTGCTCGATCAGTCCGATCGTCTGGACGAGGCACTCAAGGTGTTGCAGCGACTGGCGACGACGGTCAATGGCGAGCCCGACCAGCAGCGTGAAGTGTGGCTGCTGCAAGCCGATCTGCTCGGAAAGCGTGGCCGCACGGCCGATGCGCTCGCGGTCTACACGCAGGCACTTGCGGCGCTGCCCGACGATCCGCGCGTGCGCTATGCACGGGCGCTGTTCTCGATCGAGCAGGGCGAAGTTGCCGCTGGTGAGCGCGATTTGCGCGCGATCGTGAAGCAGCAACCCGATAACGCCGAGGCACTCAATGCGCTGGGTTACACGATCAGCGATCACTCCAAGGATGATGCGAGTCGTCAGCGCGAGGCCTTCGAGCTGATCAAACGCGCGCTCGAGCTCAAGCCCGAAGAGCCGGCGATCATCGACAGCATGGGCTGGGTGCGCTTTCGCCTTGGCGATCTCGATGCCGCGCTCAGCGAGCTGCGGCGTGCCTACAAGAAACAGCCTGATGCGGACATTGCCGCGCATCTGGGCGAGGTGCTGTGGGCGAAGGGCGAGCACGCCGAAGCGCGGCGAGTCTGGGACGAAGCACGCAAGAAGGACGCCAGGAACAACACCAGGAGCAAGGTCCTCGTTGAAACCATCGAGCGCTTGACCCGATGAAGCGATGGTCGGTTCGGTTGCTGGCGGCGATCGGAATCATGCTGCTCGCCGGCTGCGTGACCTCGCCCACGCGTCACCTCCCGGCCAATACCCAGATGCTGGTTGCGCAGGAGCTGCGCGAACAAGCACTGGCACAGCACACGCGCTGGACGCTGGAAGGGCGACTGGGCGTCAGCGACGGGCGCGACAGCGGCAGTGGCTCGCTGCAGTGGCATCAGGATGGCGCGGTCTTTCGATTCACCGTGCATGCGCCGGTCACCGGCAAGACCTGGGTTTTGTCGGGTGACGCGCAGGGCGCCGAGTTGGAAGGCTTGCGCGATGCAGCCGTGCGTGGCCGCAATCCGGCCCAATTGCTGCTGCGTGAAGTCGGCTGGCAGGTGCCGTTCGCCCAACTCGTCGACTGGGTGCGCGCCGCACGTGCGCCGGGAACGGCGCAGGTGCAATTCGACGCGCAAGGCCTGCCCGCGCAGATCGAGCAGGACGGCTGGACGATCCGCTACGGCGACTACGATCCGGCGCAGTCGCCACCGCTGCCGCGACGCGTGTTTGCAAGCAAAGGCGAACAGCGCGTGCGCTTGGCGATCCGTCGCTGGCAGTCATGACCCGCGTCAGCACGGCCGGCGATGCCTGGAGCACGTGGTCGGCGCCGGCCAAACTCAACCTGTTCCTGCATATCGTGGGTCGGCGTGCCGACGGGTACCACCTGCTGCAGACTGCGTTCCAGTTGCTCGACTGGGGCGATGAAATCAGTCTGCGCGTGCGCAGCGACGGGCAGATCCATCGCCACGATCCCTTGCCCGACATTCCCGAAGCAGCCGATCTGGTGGTCCGTGCTGCTCGGGCACTGCGCGAGGCCAGCGGTTGCGGACTCGGTGCGGATATCGGTGTTGTCAAGCGGATTCCACTCGGCGGCGGCCTCGGCGGTGGCAGTTCCGATGCGGCTACCGCTCTGGTAGGCCTCAATGCGTTGTGGGGCTGCGGCCTTGATGTCGAGTCGCTGGCCCGCATCGGGCTTGGTCTTGGCGCCGACGTGCCGGTGTTCGTGCGTGGGCACAGCGCCTGGGCCGAAGGCATCGGCGAAGCGCTCACGGAGCTGGCCTTGCCGGAGCCTTGGTACGTGATCGTCGACCCCGGCGCGAGCGTGCCAACCGCTGAACTATTTGCGGCCCCGGAATTGACACGTGCTGCGCCGCAACTGACAATTCCGCGTTTCCTTGCAGGCGAATCGACCGTCAACGTGTTCGAGCCGGTCGTGCGCACGCGCTATCCACGCGTCGCAAGCGCTCTGGATTGGCTCGGCCAGCATGGTCAGGCACGACTGAGTGGTTCGGGTGGCTGCATCTTCACGGCAGTGAACAGTGAAGAAGCGGCGCGGCGAATCGTCAACGAGGTTCCTGCGGGAATGCGCGGCATCGCTGCGCGTGGCGTGAATGAATCACCCTTGATGACCCGCCTTCGCGATTGGCAGGCCAAGGGACAGTGAGACAGACGCGACGCGGAGAGTCGCGGCGAGGCAGACGTGGCGCGGCTTTGCCGCGACCGTTTGCATGCAGGCCGGGCAGGAAGCCCGGATCTGCTCGAATATTGGGGCGTCGCCAAGTGGTAAGGCACCGGGTTTTGATCCCGGCATTCGCAGGTTCGAATCCTGCCGCCCCAGCCAAGTTTGAAGGAGCAGCATGAGCCTGGATGGCAGGATGAGAACGCAGGTTCGACCGATCCGCCGGGAGCGGATCGGAACAGCGGCGAAGCCGCTGGCCCGAAGGGCGATGGGCAGGATGCCCGGTTCATCCTGCCGCCCCAGCCAAGCTTGAAGGAGCAGCAAGAGTCTGGATGGCAGGATGAGAACGCAGGTTCGACCGATCCGCAGGAGCGGATCGGAACAGCGGCGAAGCCGCTGGCCCGAAGGGCGAAGGGCAGGACGCCCGGAGACAGTTGCCGCTTCGGTCGGTGTGATTGGTCTTTTCGTGATTGCTGAATTCGATGACAGCGGAACGCTGCGATGGAGACCAAGGTGGATACATCGGGAATGCTCGTCTTCGCCGGCAATGCGCATCGCGCGCTGGCAGGTGCGATCTGCGAGAAGCTCAGCATGCCGCTGGGCAAGGCGTTGGTCGGGCGCTTCAGTGACGGCGAAGTGCAGATCGAGATCGAGGAAAACGTGCGTCTGCAGGACGTGTTCGTGATCCAGCCGACCTGCGCACCGACCGCCGACAATTTCATGGAATTGCTGGCGCTGGTGGATGCGCTCAAGCGCGCCTCGGCGGCCAGTGTGACCGCAGTGATTCCGTATCTGGGTTATGCGCGTCAGGATCGGCGCCCGCGTTCGGCGCGTGTGCCGATCACCGCCAAGGTGGCGGCGCAGATGATCGGCGTGGTCGGCACCGACCGGGTGCTCACGGTCGACCTGCATGCGGATCAGATCCAGGGATTTTTCGACGTGCCGCTCGACAACGTGTATGCCTCGCCGGTGTTGCTCGCCGACATCTGGCGGCATTACTACGCCAAGGGCGAGTTGATCGTGGTGTCGCCCGATGTCGGCGGCGTGGCGCGGGCACGCGCGGTCGCCAAGCGGCTCGACGATGCGGACTTGGCGATCATCGACAAGCGCCGTCCGCGTGCCAACGAGGCGACCGTGATGAACATCATCGGCGAGGTCAAGGGCAAGGTGTGCGTGCTTGTCGATGACATCGTCGATACCGCGGGCACCCTGTGTGCGGCGGCAGCGGCGCTCAAGAAGAATGGGGCGCGCAAGGTGGTGGCTTACTGCACGCATCCGGTGCTGTCGGGCGCAGCAATCTCCAATCTGGAGAATTCGGTGCTCGACGAGCTGGTGGTCACCGACACGATTCCGTTGCGTGAGGATGCACGCAACTGCACGCGTATTCGCCAGCTCTCGGTTGCCGAGTTGCTGGCAGAAACGATCCGGCGCATCGCCTTCGGCGAGTCGGTGAGTTCGCTGTACGTGGATTGACGGAGCCGGGTTTTTTCGGCTTCCAACCTGCTCTCCTGGTCGCGGGGGAGCATCATCGCCGCCGCGAGGCGGCTCTACTGCAAGAAGGCAATTTGAAATGGCCAAGACTCATGAAATCAAGGTTGAAAGGCGCAACGACGAGGGCAAGGGTGCGAGCCGCCGCCTGCGTCGCGCTGGTTTTGTTCCCGCCATCGTTTACGGCGGTGAACTGGCTCCGGTGAGCATCCAGATCGAGCACAAGGATGTCTGGCACGCCAGCCAGAACGAGTGGTTCTATTCGTCGATTCTCGATCTCACGCTGGGCGGCGACGTGCAGAAGGTGCTGCTGCGTGACATGCAGCGCCATCCGTACAAGCAGATCGTGATGCACCTGGATTTCCAGCGCGTCAACGAGAACGAGGCGCTGCGCCTGCGCGTGCCGCTGCACTTCCTCAATCAGGAAGTCTCGCCGGCGGGCAAGACCTCGGGCGTGGTGATCATGCGCGAGTTGACCGACGTCGAAATCTCCTGCCTGCCCAAGGATCTGCCGGAATACATCGAAGTCGACCTGTCCGCGCTCAAGGTCGGCGATATCGTGCATACCTCCGACCTCAAGCTGCCCAAGGGCGTGGAAATTCCGGACCTGCGCTTTGGCAAGGAACACGATCATGCGGTGGTCGTGGCCAAGGAAATGCGTGAGGAAGTCGAAGCGGCGCCGGCCGCCGAGGGCGACGCAGCGGCTGCTCCCGCCGCGGCAGCTCCGGCAGCGGCAGCGGCCAAGAAGGACGACAAGAAGTAATCCTTGCCGGTGCGGCGCGCATGCCGCATGGCCCGGAATTGGCGATCGAGCGCGGAACCCACGGTTCCGCGCCGTTTTCGCCGCCGCGCCGGGCATGTGATCCGACCGACTGGTCTTCTGTCCCGCCATGGCGCCCCTTCGCCTCATCGTTGGTCTTGGCAATCCCGGCGCCGAACACCTGCGCACGCGCCACAACGCGGGCTTCTGGTTCGTCGATGCGCTGGCACAACGCGAACGCCTGAGTTTCGGCATCGAAGCCAAGCTGCGCGCGCAGACTGCCAAGCTCGTGCTCGATGGCCAGTCCTTGTGGCTGCTCAAGCCGAATACCTTCATGAATGCGAGTGGCACTGCCGTGGGCGCTGCGCTGCGTTACTGGAAAATTGCGCCCGAAGAGATGCTCGTCGTCCACGATGATCTCGACTTGCCGCCGGGCGTTGCCCGCCTCAAATTCGACGGTGGACATGGTGGCCAGAATGGCCTGCGCGACCTGTTTGCACATATCGGTCATGGCAAGTTCCACCGGCTGCGCATCGGAATCGGGCATCCCGGACACAAGGATCGCGTGACCAGTTGGGTGCTCGGCAGACCGTCGGCGGTGGACGAGGAGGCGATCGTGAACGCGATCGGCGCCGCATTCGAGGTGCTACCGCTGGCGGTACAAGGTCATTTCGATGCGGCAATGAAACAGTTGCACACCAGCGGGTAGCCGAAATCGAGATCGCGGCAATGGTCAAGGCATTGCCTGCCGTTTGCTCTGCGCAATTCCCGATTCGCGATTCCCGATTCCCGACTCCACCTTTCCGGATTTCAAGCATGGGCATCAGATGCGGCATCGTCGGTCTGCCGAACGTCGGCAAGTCGACCCTCTTCAACGCGCTGACCAACGCCGGCATTGCTGCGGCGAATTTTCCGTTCTGCACGATCGAGCCGAATGTCGGCGTGGTGCCGGTGCCCGATCCACGCCTCGCGGCGCTGGCGGGAATCGCCAAGCCACTCAAGATCATTCCCACGTCGATCGAGTTCGTCGACATCGCCGGACTGGTGGCGGGCGCATCCAAGGGGGAAGGCTTGGGCAACAAGTTCCTCGCCCATATCCGCGAGGTCGATGCGATCGCGCATGTGGTGCGTTGTTTCGAGCATGACGACATCATTCACGTGGCCGGCAAGGTCGATCCGATCTCCGACATCGAGACGATCGATACCGAACTTGCGCTGGCCGATCTGGAGTCGGTGGACAAGGCGTTGGCGCGTGTCGAGCGCGCCGCCAAGGCCAACGACAAGGAAGCAATGGCCAAACGGCCGGTGTTGCAGAAGCTCGCGGCGGGCCTCAACGAGGGGCGCGTCGCGCGCAGTCTCGGACTCGATGAGGAAGAGCGCGCCCAGGTGCGCGACCTGTTCCTGCTCACGCTCAAGCCGCTGATGTACATCGCCAACGTGCGCGAGGATGGTTTCGAGAACAATCCGCACCTGGATCGCGTGCGGGCGCGTGCTGCGCAGGAAGGCGCCGAGGTCGTTCCCGTCTGCGCCGCAATCGAAGAAGAAATGGCGCAACTGGAAGAAGCCGATCGTGACGAGTTCCTGAAAGACCTTGGACTCGACGAGCCGGGCCTGAACCGCGTGATCCGCGCCGGCTACAAGCTGCTCGGTTTGCAGACCTACTTCACTGCGGGCGAAAAGGAAGTGCGCGCCTGGCAAGTCAGGAAGGGTTCGACCGCGCCGCAGGCCGCCGGCGTGATCCACACCGATTTCGAGCGCGGATTCATTCGTGCCGAGACCATCGCCTACGACGACTACCTCAAATACAAGGGTGAGGCTGGCGCGCGCGATGCGGGACGCTTGCGTCTGGAGGGCAAGGAGTACATCGTGCAGGAAGGCGATGTCCTGCACTTCCGGTTCAACGTCTGATCGATTGTCGATTGGAGGCTGCCATGCCGGGTCAACAGCGTGAGCTCGAGTTCCGATTCCTGGCCGAACCGACTGACGTGAACTTCGGCGGCAAGGTTCACGGCGGCATGGTCATGAAGTGGATCGATCAGGCCGGTTATGCGGCAGCGGTCGGCTGGAGCGGCAACTACTGCGTCACGGTGGCCGTTGGCGGGATCCAGTTCGTCGAACCGATCCTGATCGGCGATCTCGTGACCGTGCGCTGCAAGCTCATCCATACCGGGCGCTCGAGCATGCAGTTTGCGGTGGATGTGATCGCCAGGGATCTCAAGACTGCGCATGCGCGCCGGGCGACCAGTTGCATCGTGATGTTCGTGGCCCTCGACGCGCCCGATGGCAAGCCGACGCCGGTGCCGGCCTGGATCCCCGTCAGCGACGAGGATCGCCGTCTGGCGGATTTCGCTGCGCGTTTGCAGGAGCTGTCACAGGCGATGGAGGCGGAAGTCAGTCGGTTCCGCGCCGAACCAGCGCTGCCGGGCTGAAGATTCCGGCGCTTGGCGATGGCCCGCAGGGCCTGTCGAGCCTTGACACTGCCGTCACCCAGAAAGGACAATGCGCGGCTCGCCTCAGGGCTGCTGTTGCAGCTTGTGCTTTCGGTGGTTCGACAAATTCGTCCAGAACGAATTTGAACGCGACGCGAAAGCGGCGCGGCCCCGCAAGGGGCGCAGGGCAGGAAGCCCGGAGTCATCCACCTCCCGGTGGCGCGCAGCGCCACTGAAGGTTGGCCGGAAGCTCAGGTGCGACAAAGACAATTGAAAAGTTTCCGGAGGGATACCCAAGCGGCCAACGGGGGCAGACTGTAAATCTGCTGGCTTACGCCTTCGGTGGTTCGAATCCACCTCCCTCCACCAGTTTCAGAAAGTGCAAGGCATCGAGAGAGGTGGATTCGAACCACCAGCCACTGGCGCCGGCACTTGAAGCTTCAAACCGCAAAACAGCGCGGGAGTAGTTCAATGGTAGAACTGTAGCCTTCCAAGCTACTAGCGCGGGTTCGATTCCCGTCTCCCGCTCCATTGAGTGGCTCCAGTTGAAAGGTCCAGTCCGGATGCTGGTTCGTCGCAGTCAGGCAAGGCAGCACAAGTACACGCTCACGTAGCTCAGTCGGTAGAGCACCTCCTTGGTAAGGAGGAGGTCACTGGTTCGATTCCAGTCGTGAGCACCAGATTCGATGCGTCCCTCACGGGGCGCGTGGTGCAAGCAGCGGCCTTTTCGCGGTCGCATTTTCCAAGAGAGTCTCATCAGAGGTTGATGCCATGTCGAAGGAAAAATTCGAGCGCAAGAAGCCGCACGTGAACGTGGGCACGATCGGTCATGTTGACCACGGCAAGACGACGCTGACGGCGGCGCTGACCAAGGTGGGCGCTGAGCGTTTCGGCGGCGAGTTCAAGGCCTACGACGCGATCGACAAGGCGCCGGAAGAGAAGGCGCGCGGCATCACGATCTCGACCTCGCACGTCGAGTACGAAAGCACGGCGCGCCACTACGCGCACGTGGACTGCCCGGGCCACGCCGACTACGTGAAGAACATGATCACGGGTGCGGCGCAGATGGACGGCGCGATTCTGGTGGTGTCGAGCGCGGACGGCCCGATGCCGCAGACGCGCGAGCACATCCTGCTGGCGCGCCAGGTGGGCGTGCCCTACATCGTGGTGTACATGAACAAGGCGGACATGGTTGATGACGCCGAGCTTCTGGAGCTGGTGGAGATGGAAGTCCGCGAGCTGCTGAGCAAGTACAACTTCCCGGGCGATGACACGCCGATCGTGAAGGGCTCGGCGCTCAAGGCGCTGGAAGGCGACCAGTCGGAGATCGGCGTGCCGTCGATCCTGAAGCTGGTGGACGCGCTGGACAGCTGGATTCCGGAGCCGCAGCGTGACATCGACAAGCCGTTCCTGATGCCGGTCGAGGACGTGTTCTCGATTTCGGGTCGCGGTACGGTGGTGACGGGTCGCATCGAGCGCGGGATCATCAAGGTCGGCGACGAAATCGAGATCGTGGGCATCCGTCCGACGGTGAAGACGACGGTGACGGGCGTTGAAATGTTCCGCAAGCTGCTGGATCAGGGCCAGGCGGGCGACAACGCGGGCCTGTTGCTGCGCGGCACCAAGCGCGACGACGTGGAGCGCGGTCAGGTGTTGGCCAAGCCGGGTTCGATCACGCCGCACACCAAGTTCGAAGCCGAGGTGTACGTGCTGTCGAAGGACGAGGGCGGCCGCCACACGCCGTTCTTCAAGGGCTACCGTCCGCAGTTCTACTTCCGCACGACGGACGTGACGGGCGCGTGCGAGCTGCCGGCGGGCGTGGAAATGGTCATGCCGGGTGACAACATCAAGATGGAGGTGACGCTGATCGCCCCGATCGCGATGGACGAAGGCTTGCGCTTCGCGATCCGCGAGGGCGGCCGCACGGTCGGCGCCGGCGTGGTGGCCAAGATCATCCAGTAACGAATACGGGAAACGGAAATCGGGAATGGGGGATTGTTCGGGCAGCAGCGTTGATGTTGCAGACGATTCGTCATTCCCGGTTTCCGTTTCCCGGCTGTACACACGCCAGTAGCTCAACTGGCAGAGCAGCGGTCTCCAAAACCGCAGGTTGGGGGTTCGAGTCCCTCCTGGCGTGCCAATCAAATCCTGAACTGTCCGGCAAGGAAGACGCTCTGCTCCCTTGCCGTGACAGAGGACGATCCAAACGGAAACTATGAACGCCAACGTCGAAAAAGCAGGCGGCAACCAGGCAATGGACATCGTCAAGCTCGTGCTGGCGCTGGCCTTGCTCGCTGCCGGTATCGTTGCCTATTACCTGCTGGAAGGCTGGAATGGCTGGGCCCGTCTGGGCGTGTTTGCGGTCGGTGCGATTGCCGCGATGGCCGTGGCCGCGTTCACCGCGGTGGGCCGTTCGACACGCGAGTATCTGTCCGAGTCCCAGTTCGAACTGCGCAAGGTCGTGTGGCCGACACGCGACCAGACCCTGCGCACGACGCTGGTCGTCATGGTGGTCGTCATCATCCTCAGTCTGTTGCTGGGCTTGATCGACGTGATTCTCAAGTGGGCGATCATCGACCACTTGCTGAAGTTCGGAAGCTGAGGCCGGCATGAGCAAGCGTTGGTACGTGGTACATGCCTATTCGGGCTTCGAGCACAGCGTTGCGAAGGCGCTCAAGGAGCGCATCGCGCGTGCCGACATGCAGGACAAGTTCGGCGAAGTGATGGTGCCGACCGAGGAAGTCATCGAAATGCGCGGCGGCCAGAAGCGCCGCAGCGAGCGCAAGTTCTTCCCCGGCTACGTGCTGGTGCAGATCGAGACGCATGACGAAGGCAAGGCGCTCAAGATCGACGATGAGTCCTGGCATCTGGTCAAGGAGACGCCGCGCGTGATGGGCTTCATCGGCGGCACCGCCGATCGCCCTTTGCCAATCAAGGATTCGGAAGCCGACGGCATCCTGCAACGCGTGCAGGAAGGCGTCGAGAAGCCGCGACCGAAGGTGCTGTTCGAACCGGGCGAGATGGTGCGTGTCACTGATGGTCCGTTCAACGACTTCAACGGCGTGGTCGAGGAAGTCAACTACGAGAAGAGCCGCCTGCGCGTGGCGGTACTGATTTTCGGTCGCTCGACGCCGGTCGAACTCGAGTTCGGCCAGGTCGAGAAGGCCTGAAAGGCCGGGAGTCGGGATTCGGGAGTCGGGAGTCGCAGGATCAAGGGCTTTGCCACTGATCCCCGTCGATTCTCCATTTCCGATCCCCGATTCCCGAATTCAACCAGACGGGGAGCCCCGCAGCCTGATCGGCGTGCAGGCGTTTGAACCCGAGGAGTTACACAACCATGGCAAAGAAAGTAGTCGGCTACATCAAGCTGCAGGTGAAGGCCGGTCAGGCCAACCCCTCGCCGCCAGTGGGTCCCGCGCTCGGTCAGCGCGGCCTCAACATCATGGAGTTCTGCAAGGCCTTCAACGCCGCCACGCAGAAGCTCGAACCGGGTCTGCCGATCCCGGTCGTCATCACGGCCTATTCCGACCGTACCTTCACCTTCATCACCAAGACGCCACCGGCAACGATCCTGCTCAAGAAGGCAGCGGGCATCACCTCCGGTTCCAAGCGTCCCAACACCGAGAAGGTCGGCAAGGTCAGCCGCAAGCAGCTCGAGGACATCGCCAAGGCGAAGGAGCCCGATCTGACTGCTGCCGATCTCGACGCTGCAGTGCGCACCATTGCGGGTAGCGCGCGCAGCATGGGCCTGACGACGGAGACCTGAACATGAGCACGAAGATCAGCAAGCGTTACAAGGCGCTCAGCGCCACCGTCACCCCGGGCAAGGTCTACTCGATCGATGAAGCGATCAAGATCGTCAAGGATGGCGCCAAGGCCAAGTTTCCCGAATCGGTGGACGTGGCGATCCGCCTCGGCATCGACGCCAAGAAGTCCGATCAGGGCGTGCGTGGCTCGGTGATGATGCCGCATGGCACCGGCAAGACCGTCAAGGTCGCGGTGTTCTGCCCGGCCGGCGAGAAGGCCGAGGCAGCCAAGGCCGCCGGCGCCGATGCGGTGGGCATGGAGGATCTGGCCGAGCGCATGCAGGCCGGTGAACTCGATTTCGGTCGCGTCATTGCCACCCCGGACGCGATGCGCGTGGTCGGCAAGCTCGGCCAGTTGCTCGGTCCGCGCGGCCTGATGCCCAACCCGAAGGATGGCTCGGTCGCGGCCGACGTCGTCACCGCGGTCAAGAATGCCAAGGCCGGTCAGGTCAAGTTCCGCAACGACAAGGCCGGTATCGTGCACTGCTCGATCGGCAAGGCTTCGTTCGAAGCCAATGCGCTCAAGGACAACCTCAGCGCGTTGCTCGCCGATCTGGTCAAGGCCAAGCCGGCTTCGGCCAAGGGTCAGTATCTGCAGAAGGTTTCGCTCTCGAGCACGATGGGCGTTGGCGTTCCGGTCGATCCGTCGACCGTCTCGGCCTGATGTTTCGCCGCGCAAGCGGCGGCTTCAAAGCAGGATCTGGCGCAGCGGACCAATCGGCCCGCTGCGCTTGCTGTCGGATGGACAAGACAAGTCCCGCAAACCAAGCTAGAATAGCGGGTTCATTTTTCAAGATTTGAGGGCGCCCTGCGCAAGCAGGGACGCCGTCAAAGACCGCAGGCGGCCTCATCGGCGCGGACGGGTGCATGCAAGGCGAGCCTTGCGTGGTTCCCGCTCCTGCCGCACGGGTCTCAAACCACCAGCCTGCGTAGATGGTGTCGCCTTCCTGGAAATCTGGTTCAACGCCGCTGGGCAGACCAGTCAGTCAGGCCACCACCGGGACGCTGTTCGCGTCCCCGACATCCAGGATGGATGTCGTCTCGGACCGCAAGCGGCATCGCCGTGAGCGGAGTTCAATTGGAGGAGTGCTAATGGCTCTCAATCTGTCCCAGAAGAAAGAAATCGTGGCCGAAGTGGCGCAGATCGCTGCCAAGGCGCATTCCCTGATCGCTGTCGAGTACGCGGGCACCACGGTCGAGCAAATGACCGCGATGCGCAAGAAGGCACGTGAATCGGGCGTTTTCCTCAAGGTCGTCAAGAACACGCTGGCATCGCGCGCGGTCGCCGGCACCGACTACGAGTGCGCCAAGGATTCGCTCACGGGCCCGTTGCTGTATGCGTTCTCGCAGGAGGAGCCCGGCGCTGCCGGTCGCCTGATCAAGGAATTCGCCAAGGGCAATGACAAGCTCAAGGCCAAGGTCGTTGTCGTCGGTGGCCAGCAATATCCGGCCAGCCATGTCGAAGTGCTGGCGTCGTTGCCGACGCTCGAACAGGCCCTGGGCATGTTGGCCCGCGTGCTTGCCGAGCCGGCCGCGATGTTCGCGCGTGCGGTCAAGGCGGTTGCCGACAAGCAGGGCGGCGCCGACGCTGCCCCGTCGGCCTGATCCGCTTCGCTGAACCCCATTCCAGAATTTTCACGAGGTAATGCAAATGTCCCTTTCCAACGAGCAAATCGTCGAAGCCATCGCCGCGAAGTCGCTGATGGAAGTCATGGAGCTGGTCAAGGCGATCGAAGACAAGTTCGGCGTCTCCGCCGCCGCTCCGGTCGCCGTCGCTGCCGGTCCGGCCGCTGCCGCTGCCGCGGTCGAAGAGCAGACCGAATTCACCATCGTGCTCAAGAGCGCCGGTGACAAGAAGGTCGACGTCATCAAGACCGTCCGTGCCATCACCGGCCTGGGCCTCAAGGAAGCCAAGGATCTCACCGAAGCCGGTGGCGTCCTCAAGGAAGGCATCTCCAAGGACGATGCCGCCAAGTTCAAGAAGGACCTGGAAGCCGCTGGCGCGACCGTCGAGGTCAAGTGACGCCATGAAGGCGTCACCCCGGACCGCACAGGAGGTGCAATGATCCGGGGTCCAGCTTTTGATGAGTACTGGAAGACGAAAAGCAAAGACTGGATTCCGGCCTCCGCCGGAATGACGAATCCAAAGCCTGGGGGCGCAAGCCTCCGGGCTTTGCCCGTTGCGAAGGTGTGTGCAGCGGGCATGGGAAAGCGCATTGACCGGTTTGGATTTCCGGATCCTGCGTTTTCCGATGTCCGCTATTTCCTTCCGCTGTTCTCCACGGCGATTGGCCATCGCCGCATGCTGTTCGAGGTGATCTCCTCATGACCCAGACGACGTACTCCTTCACCGAAAAGAAGCGCATCCGCAAGAATTTCGGCAAGCGCCCCCCCGTGCTCGGTGTTCCTTTCCTGCTCGCCATCCAGGTCGACTCGTATCGCGAGTTCCTGCAGGCCGAGATCGATCCCAACGCGCGTGAGGACAAGGGCCTGCACGCGGCGCTGCGTTCGGTGTTCCCGATCACCAGCTATTCCGGAAGTGCGGCGCTGGAGTATGTCAACTACCGTCTCGGCGAGCCGCCGTTCGACGAACGCGAGTGCCGTTCGCGCGGCATGAGTTTCGGTGCGCCCTTGCGCGTCACCGTGCGTCTGGTGATCTACGACAAGGAGTCGTCGAACAAGGCGATCAAGTACGTCAAGGAGCAGGAAGTCTACATGGGCGAATTGCCGCTCATGACCGACACCGGCACCTTCATCGTCAACGGCACCGAGCGCGTCATCGTCTCGCAGCTGCATCGCTCGCCGGGCGTGTTCTTCGATCACGACCGCGGCAAGACGCACAGCTCGGGCAAGCTGCTCTACAGCGCGCGTGTGATTCCTTATCGCGGCTCCTGGCTCGATTTCGAATTCGATCCCAAGGACGCGCTGTTCACCCGCATCGACCGTCGGCGCAAGTTGCCGGTGACGGTGTTGCTGCGCGCGCTGGGCTACACCAATGCCGACATGCTCGACATCTTCTTCGAGAAGAATGTCTTCCATCTGGGCAAGAAGAACAGCGCCAAGCTCGACCTGGTGGCCGAGCGTCTGCGCGGCGAAACCCTCAATTTCGACTTGCGCGTCGGTGACAGCGTCATCGTCGAGACCGGCAAGCGCATCACCGCGCGCCACGTCAAGCAGCTCGAAAAGGCCAACATCAAGAGTCTGGAAGTGCCCGACGAATATCTCGTCGGTCGCATCCTTGCGCACGACGTGGTCGACACCAAGACTGGCGAACTGCTGGCTTCGGCCAACGACGAGATCAACGACGCCCACCTCGAGGCGTTCCGCAAGGCCGGCATCGACAAGATTGCAACCTTGTGGGTCAACGACCTCGATCGTGGCGACTACATCTCGCGCACCTTGCGCATCGACCCCTCGCGTACACCGCTGGAAGCGCTGGTCGAGATCTATCGCATGATGCGCCCGGGCGAGCCGCCGACCAAGGATGCCGCGCAGAACCTGTTCCAGAACCTGTTCTTCTCGGCCGATCGCTACGATCTCGATCGCGTCGGCCGCATGAAGTTCAACCGCCGTGTCGGCCGCAAGGACGACAAGGGCCCGGGCATCCTCTACGACAGCAAGTACTTCGGCGATCGCAATGACGAGACCTCCAAGGGTCTGGTCAAGGAATTCGGCGCCGGCTCCGACATCCTCGATGTCATCAAGGTGCTGATCGAGATCCGCAATGGTCGCGGCACCGTCGATGACATCGATCATCTGGGCAACCGCCGCGTGCGCAGCGTCGGCGAAATGGCCGAGAACGTGTTCCGCATCGGCCTCGTGCGCGTCGAGCGCGCGGTCAAGGAGCGTCTGTCGCTGGCCGAGGCCGAAGGCCTCACGCCGCAGGACCTGATCAATGCCAAGCCGGTGGCGGCTGCAGTGAAGGAGTTCTTCGGCTCCTCGCAGTTGTCGCAGTTCATGGATCAGAACAATCCCTTGTCCGAGGTCACCCACAAGCGCCGCGTTTCGGCGCTGGGTCCGGGCGGCCTCACGCGTGAGCGCGCGGGCTTCGAAGTGCGCGACGTGCATCCGACCCATTACGGCCGTGTCTGCACGATCGAAACGCCGGAAGGTCCGAACATCGGCCTGATCAACTCGCTGGCGGTCTACGCGCGCACCAACGAGTACGGCTTCCTTGAAACGCCGTATCGCAAGGTCGACAACAGCAAGGTCACCAACAAGGTCGAATTCCTGTCGGCGATCGACGAAGGCGAATACGTGATCGCGCAGGCGAACTCGCCGCTCAACAAGGACGGCACCTTTTCGGAAGAATATGTCTCCTGCCGTTTCCGCGGCGAGTCCGAGCTGCGTCCGGCCAGCGAGATCAACTACATGGACGTCTCGCCGATGCAGACCGTATCGGTGGCGGCGGCGCTGGTGCCCTTCCTCGAACACGATGACGCCAACCGCGCGCTGATGGGCGCGAACATGCAGCGCCAGGCCGTGCCGACGCTGCGTTCGCAGACGCCGCTGGTGGGTACCGGCATCGAACGCGCGGTGGCGCGCGATTCGGGCGTGACCGTGGCGACGTTGCGTGGCGGCGTGATCGATCAGGTCGACGCCGGTCGTATCGTCGTGCGCGTGAATGAAGCCGAGATCGGCGACAATGACGCCGGCGTGGACATCTACACGCTGACCAAATACACGCGTTCCAACCAGAACACCAACCTCAACCAGCGTCCGCTGGTGAATGTCGGTGACGTGGTGGCCAAGGGCGACGTGCTCGCCGATGGTTCGTCCACCGATCTGGGCGAACTCGCGCTGGGTCAGAACATGCTGGTCGCGTTCATGCCGTGGAACGGCTACAACTTCGAGGACTCGATCCTGCTCTCCGAGCGTGTGGTCGAGGAAGATCGTTACACCACGATCCACATCGAAGAGCTGACGATCCAGGCGCGCGATACCAAGCTCGGCCCGGAGGAAATCTCGGCCGACATTCCCAACGTCGGTGAGCAGGCGCTGGCACGTCTGGACGAGTCGGGCGTGGTCTACATCGGTGCCGAGGTCAAGGCCGGCGACATTCTGGTCGGCAAGGTGACGCCCAAGGGCGAGAGCCAGCTGACGCCCGAAGAGAAGCTGCTGCGCGCGATCTTCGGCGAGAAGGCTTCGGACGTGAAGGACAGCTCGCTGCGCGTGCCGCCGGGCATGGACGGCACCGTCATCGACGTGCAGGTGTTCACGCGTGACGGCATCGAAAAGGACAAGCGTGCGCGCCAGATCGAGGAAATGGAGATCAAGCGTGTCAAGAAGGACTTCGATGACCAATTCCGCATCCTCGAAGGCGCAATCTACAACCGCCTGCGCGCCGCCTTGGTCGGCAAGGTCGCCAATGGCGGACCGGGCACGCTCAAGAAGGGCGCCGAAATCAGCAATGAATATCTCGACTCGCTCAAGAAGGACGAGTGGTTCGCGATCCGCATGAAGGACGAGGCAGCCGCCGAGTTCCTCGAGCGCGCACAGGAGCAGGTCAAGCGTCACAAAGCCGAATTCGAACAGCGCTTCAAGGCCAAGCAGGGCAAGATCACCGCGGGCGATGACCTCGCTCCGGGCGTGCTCAAGATGGTCAAGGTCTACCTCGCGGTCAAGCGCCGCATCCAGCCGGGGGACAAGATGGCCGGTCGCCACGGCAACAAGGGTGTGGTGTCGATGATCGTGCCGGTCGAGGACATGCCGTATGCGACCGATGGCCGACCCGTCGACATCGTGCTCAATCCGCTGGGCGTGCCTTCGCGAATGAACATCGGCCAGATTCTCGAAGTGCATCTGGGCTGGGCGGCCAAGGGCATCGGCGAGAAGATCGACCGCATGCTCAAGGCGCAGGCCAAGGTGGCCGAACTGCGCAAGTTCCTCGACGAGGTCTACAACTCGGGCGGCAGCAAGGAGGCCGGCAGCGGCCACCACATCAACCTCAAGTCGTTCAGCGATGATGAACTGCTGACGCTGGCGAACAACCTCACTGAAGGCGTGCCGATGGCAACGCCGGTGTTCGACGGCGCCTTCGAGGAAGAAATCAAGGCGATGCTCAAGCTCGCGGATCTGCCCGAGTCTGGCCAGACCACGCTGTTCGACGGACGCACCGGCGAAGCCTTCGATCGTCCGGTCACGGTGGGCTACATGCACATGCTCAAGCTCAATCACTTGGTCGATGACAAGATGCATGCGCGCTCGACCGGTCCGTACTCGCTCGTCACCCAGCAGCCGCTGGGCGGCAAGGCGCAGTTCGGCGGCCAGCGTTTCGGCGAAATGGAAGTGTGGGCGCTGGAAGCCTACGGCGCGGCCTACACGCTGCAGGAAATGCTCACGGTCAAATCCGACGACGTCACCGGTCGCAACCAGATGTACAAGAACATCGTCGATGGCGATCACGAAATGGCGGCAGGCATGCCCGAGTCGTTCAACGTGCTGGTCAAGGAAATCCGTTCGCTGGCGATCAACATGGAGCTGGAAGAAAGGTGAAGCCGGGAATGGGCAGGCGGGATCGGGAAATCGCGACGGCGCCGATGTGCGCAGCCGCTCCCTGATCCCGGTTACCCGCTTCTGACAATTCCCGATTTCCCATTCCCGATTCCCGGAGATTCACATGAAAGACTTGCTCAATCTCTTCAACCAGCAGCGTCAGACGCTCGATTTCGATTCGATCAAGATCGCGCTGGCTTCGCCTGACCTGATCCGCTCATGGTCGTTCGGCGAGGTCAAGAAGCCGGAGACGATCAACTACCGCACCTTCAAGCCGGAGCGTGATGGTCTGTTCTGCGCCGCCATCTTCGGTCCGATCAAGGACTACGAGTGCCTGTGCGGCAAGTACAAGCGCATGAAGCACCGTGGCGTGGTGTGCGAGAAGTGCGGTACCGAAGTGACCTTGGCCAAGGTGCGCCGCGAGCGCATGGGCCACATCGAACTGGCCTCGCCGGTTGCGCACATCTGGTTCCTCAAGTCGCTGCCTTCGCGCATCGGTCTGATGCTCGACATGACCTTGCGTGACATCGAGCGCATCCTCTACTTCGAGGCCTATGTGGTCGTCGATCCGGGCATGACCGCGCTCGAGCGTGGCCAGATCCTCAACGAAGAGCAGTATCTGCAGGCGGTCGAGGAGCACGGCGACGAATTCGATGCGCGCATGGGCGCCGAAGCCGTCTACGAATTGCTCAAGACGATCGACCTCAATCAGGAATTGATCAAGCTGCGCGAGGAAATCGCCTCGACCAATTCCGAGACCAAGCTCAAGCGCCTGTCCAAGCGCATCAAGCTGGTCGAAGCCTTCCTCGAGTCGGGCAACCGCCCCGAGTTCATGGTGATGACCGTGCTGCCGGTGCTGCCGCCGGATCTGCGCCCGCTGGTGCCGCTCGATGGCGGCCGCTTCGCCACCTCCGATCTCAACGATCTGTATCGGCGCGTCATCAACCGCAACAATCGACTCAAGCGCCTGCTCGAACTCAATGCGCCCGACATCATCGTGCGCAACGAAAAGCGCATGCTGCAGGAAGCGGTCGACGCGTTGATGGACAACGGCCGTCGTGGTCGCGCGATCACCGGCACCAACAAGCGCCCGCTCAAATCGCTGGCCGACATGATCAAGGGCAAGCAGGGCCGCTTCCGCCAGAACCTGCTCGGCAAGCGCGTCGACTACTCGGGCCGTTCGGTCATCGTGGTCGGCCCCACGCTCAAGCTCCATCAGTGCGGCCTGCCCAAGAAGATGGCGCTGGAACTGTTCAAGCCCTTCATCTTCTCCAAGCTGCAGCGCCGCGGTCTGGCCACCACGATCAAGGCGGCCAAGAAGCTGGTCGAGCGCGAGAGCGCCGAGGTGTGGGACATCCTCGAAGAAGTGATTCGCGAGCATCCGGTGCTGCTCAATCGCGCGCCGACCCTGCATCGTCTGGGCATCCAGGCGTTCGAGCCGGTGCTGGTGGAAGGCAAGGCGATCCAGCTGCATCCGCTGGTGTGTACCGCGTTCAACGCCGACTTCGACGGTGACCAGATGGCCGTGCACGTGCCACTGTCGCTGGAAGCCCAGCTCGAAGCGCGCGCGCTGATGATGTCGACCAACAACATCCTCTCGCCGGCCAACGGCGAGCCGATCATCGTGCCGTCACAGGACGTCGTGCTCGGTCTGTACTACATGACCCGTGCGCTCGAGAACAAGGCGGGCGAGGGCATGGCCTTCGCGAACATCGCCGAAGTCCATCGCGCCTACGACAGCCGCAAGGTCGAGCTGCATGCCAAGGTCAAGGTGCGCATGTCGCACGGCGCCGACAAGGCCGAACTGGTGGAAACGACGGTCGGCCGCGCGCTGCTCGCCGAAATCCTGCCCGAGGGTCTGCCGTTTGCGCTGGCCAATATCGAGCTCACCAAGAAGAACATCTCGCGTCTGATCAACCAGTGCTATCGCCGACTCGGCCTCAAGGACACCGTGGTGTTCGCCGACAAGCTGATGTACACCGGCTTTGCCTACGCCACGCGCGCGGGCATTTCGATCGGCATCGACGACATGAAGATTCCGGCCGAGAAGAAGGGCATCCTCGAAGAAGCCGAGAAGGAAGTCACCGAGATCCAGCAGCAGTATCAGTCGGGTCTGGTCACCGCCGGCGAGCGCTACAACAAGGTCGTCGACATCTGGTCGCGCACCAACGAGCGCGTGGCCAAGGCGATGATCGACGGCATCGGCGTGGATCGCGTCAAGTCGCGCAAGGGCGAAGCGGTCGAGCAGAAGTCGATGAACTCGCTCTACATCATGGCCGACTCGGGCGCGCGCGGTTCGGCGGCGCAGATTCGCCAGCTCGCCGGCATGCGTGGCCTGATGGCGCGCCCGGACGGCTCGATCATCGAGACGCCGATCAAGGCGAACTTCCGCGAAGGTCTCAACGTCCTGCAGTACTTCAACTCGACCCACGGCGCGCGCAAGGGCTTGGCCGATACCGCGCTCAAGACCGCCAACTCGGGTTACCTCACGCGTCGTCTGGTCGACGTCGCCCAGGACGTGGTTGTCACCGAAGTCGATTGCGGCACCAGCAACGGTCTGACCATGACGCCGATCGTCGAAGGCGGCGACGTGGTGGAGGCGCTCAAGGATCGCGTGCTCGGTCGCGTCACCGCCGAAGACGTGTTCGCGCCCGGCAACGACGAAGATCCGCTGGTTCAGCGCGGCACCGTGCTCAACGAAGCCCTGGTGGACAAGCTGGAAACGGCTGGCGTGCAGTCGGTGCTGGTGCGTTCGCCGATCACCTGCGACGCACGCTTTGGTGTGTGCGGCAAGTGCTACGGACGCGACCTCGCGCGCGGCCACATCGTCAACATCGGCGAAGCGGTCGGCGTGATCGCCGCGCAGTCGATCGGCGAGCCGGGCACCCAGCTGACCATGCGTACCTTCCACATCGGTGGCGCGGCCTCGCGTGCGGCGGCAGTCGACAACGTGCAGGTCAAGACGACCGGCACGCTCAAGTTCACCAACCTCAAGACCGTGGCGCACAACAGCGGGCACCTGGTTGCGGTGTCGCGTTCGGGCGAACTGTCGGTGATGGATGCGCACGGTCGCGAGCGCGAGCGTTACAAGGTGCCCTACGGCGCCAACATCGATGCGCGTGATGGCGCGGCGGTCAAGGCCGGCCAGATCGTGGCCAAGTGGGATCCGCATACCCATCCGATCGTTTCCGAAGTCGCCGGCGTGGTGCGCTTCATCGACTTCCAGGACGGCATCACCGTGCAGGAGCAGATCGACGAGCTCACCGGTCTGGCCAGCGCGGTCGTCACCGATCCCAAGCGTCGCGGCACCGCCGCCAAGGACCTGCGTCCGATGGTGCGCCTCCTCGACAAGAAGGGCGGCGAGCTGCGTCTGCCCGGCAGCGACATTCCGGCGCAATACTTCCTGCCGGCCGGTGCGATCGTCTCATTGCAGAATGGTTCGGAAGTCGGCGTCGGCGACGTGGTTGCACGTATCCCGCAGGAAACTTCCAAGACCCGCGACATCACCGGCGGTCTGCCACGCGTCGCCGATCTGTTCGAGGCACGCAAGCCCAAGGAGCCGGCGATTCTTGCCGAGCGTTCGGGCGTGATCAGCTTCGGCAAGGACACCAAGGGCAAGCAGCGCCTGATCATCCGCGATCAGGACGGCAACGAGCATGAAGAGCTCATTCCCAAGTGGCGTCACGTCATCGTGTTCGAAGGCGAGCATGTGGAAAAGGGCGAGACGGTCGTCGATGGCGAGCCCAATCCGCACGACATCCTGCGCTTGAAGGGCGTCGAAGAACTGGCTGCCTATCTGGTCAAGGAAATCCAGGACGTCTACCGCCTGCAGGGCGTGAAGATCAACGACAAGCACATCGAAGCGATCATTCGCCAGATGTTGCGCAAGATCGAAGTCAGCGACCAGGGCGACACGCGTTTCCTGCGTGGCGAACAGGTCGATCGCGCGCGCTTCCTCGAAGAAAATGTCCGCGCGCAGGCGCGCAACGAGCGTCCGGCGGAAATGCTGCCGGTGCTGCTTGGCATCACCAAGGCTTCGCTGGCAACCGAGTCGTTCATCTCTGCGGCATCGTTCCAGGAAACCACGCGCGTGTTGACCGAGGCGGCCGTGCGCGGTACCCGCGACACCTTGCGTGGTCTCAAGGAAAACGTGATCGTCGGTCGTTTGATTCCGGCAGGTACGGGCTTGGCCTATCACGCCCAGCGCCGCAGCCGGCAGGGTGCGCTGACGGATCTTGAGCGCGAGACGCTCAGCTCCAGCAGTTCGGTCGCCGAGGCGGTGGCCGATGAAGGTGATTCGGGCTGAGGAAGATCTGGCGCGATGGGGTCGCAAGCCCCTCGCGCCATGCTCGTTGGAGCTGCCGGAAATTGCAGCACCCTATGCATGGATGGAGGGGCGTGAATGGCCGTGCTCAAGCTGCGCCAAGGGATTGCGGCGGCTGCCTTGCTGGTGCTGCTGTATTGGGATATCTGGTTTGTAGCCGCGGCATTCTTCCTGTGGCTTGCCGTGCGTGAATTGCGCAGCGACGGTTCGCACGGCGACGGCGGCTTTTATCTGCCTTATTTCCTTGGCGTGATTGCCTTGGCAGGGGCCTGCCTCTGGCCGCCGCTGTCGAACTGGCGATTCGAGAGCAAGATGGCGTCGGTAGCGACCCGGCTAGCCGACGGCCGACGCGCGCCAGTCCATTGCAACACGGCGGTCGACATGATCTTCAGCCCCGTCCAGCTCAATCCGGGCTACACGCACTTCGAAACCGGCGAGATCAGCTTCCAGAAGCACGCCTGCAGCGATATGCGACGCTACCTGCGCGCTCCGCAGGAGGCCGACCTCGGCGCGCTCAACGCCCTCAATCTGATCACCCATGAGGCGATGCACGTGCGTGGCGAGAGGCGCGAGTCGGTCACTGAGTGCCAGGCGGTGCAGCGCAACTTCCGTGCTGCCGTGCTGTTGGGGGTGCCTGAGCCGATAGCCCGGCGCAATGCCGCCGACATCTACCTGAAGCTGTACCCGCTACGGAGTGGATCAGAGTACTTTTCGGTGGATTGCGCGCCGGGCAAGGCTCTGGATGAGCATCTCAGCGACTCGACCTGGGTGGTCATGGCCGAGGATCAGGCAGCCGGCAGGTGAGCTGGAGCGGATCCAATTTGTTGACCGGCCCGAAATCCACGCGCTATACTTTTCCGTCTCGGCAGGCTGGAAATCGTTCTGGCCTGCCTATTTGTTTCCCGGATACCCGGGTTTCCACGATTCCGCAGATACGGTTCCCAAAGAATGTCCACAGTCAATCAGCTGGTCCGCAAGCCCCGTAGCCCCAAGACGTACAAGAGTGCGTCGCCGGCGCTGGCGAACTGCCCTCAGCGTCGCGGCGTGTGCACCCGCGTGTACACGACGACGCCGAAGAAGCCCAATTCAGCCCTGCGCAAGGTTGCCAAGGTGCGCCTGACCAACGGCTTCGAAGTCATCAGTTACATCGGTGGCGAAGGCCACAACCTGCAGGAGCACTCGGTCGTGCTGATCCGCGGCGGCCGCGTCAAGGACCTTCCGGGTGTGCGTTACCACACC
Source organism: Lysobacterales bacterium (assembly GCA_002632325.1). Classification (GTDB taxonomy): domain Bacteria; phylum Pseudomonadota; class Gammaproteobacteria; order Xanthomonadales; family Rhodanobacteraceae; genus Dokdonella_A. The sequence goes on from NSJK01000009.1 coordinate 69,657, forward strand.
GTGCGCGGCAGTCTCGACGCCGCTGGCGTGGCCAAGCGCCGTCAGAGCCGTTCCAAGTACGGCGCCAAGCGCCCGAAGGGCTGATTTCCTCGCGGGGAGCGGCACGACCGCGCCCCGTGACCGGAGCACAACACAGGCGCATCCGCGCTTGAGTATCAAGCGGCCCATGTGGCCGCATCATTGAGAAGAGACCATGTCACGCAAAGGCAATACCCCTGTCCGTACCCTGCTGCCCGATCCCAAGCACGGCAGCCAGGTCATCGCGCGCTTCATCAACATGATCATGCAGAGCGGCAAGAAGTCGGTTGCCGAGCAGATCGTCTACGGTGCGCTCGACCACATCGGCGAAAAGCATGCCGAGCCGGTTACCCTGGTCGAAAAAGCCCTCAACAACGTTGCGCCCGCGGTCGAGGTCAAGTCCCGCCGCGTCGGTGGTGCCACCTATCAGGTTCCGGTCGAAGTGCGCTCGTCGCGTCGCACCGCTCTGGCCATGCGCTGGGTGATCGAGGCGGCGCGCAAGCGCGGTGAGAACACCATGCCGCGCAAGCTCGCTGCGGAATTGCTCGACGCTTCGGAGAACCGTGGCGGCGCGATCAAGAAGCGCGAGGAAACCCACCGCATGGCGGACGCCAACAAGGCGTTCTCGCACTATCGCTGGTAAGGGTTGAATTGCCGCCGCGGTTCGCGGCGGCGACTCCGACAGGCATGCCGCGGTGGCGCGCGATCGCGCGCTGGCGGTGTGGAGAATCATCCGGCGTTCGCGCCGGCATCATCAACAAACGCGCGGCCCGGACGGCCGCCCAATGACAAGGCGGAAGGCCTTGCGAAGGCAGATTTATGGCACGCACGACTCCCATCGAGCGCTATCGCAATTTCGGCATCATGGCGCACATCGACGCCGGCAAGACCACTACGTCCGAGCGCATCCTGTTCTACACCGGCAAGAATCACAAACTCGGTGAAGTGCATGATGGCGCCGCCACCATGGACTGGATGGAGCAGGAGCAGGAGCGCGGCATCACCATCACCTCGGCCGCGACCACCGCGTTCTGGAAGGGCATGGACAAGTCCCTGCCCGAGCACCGTTTCAACATCATCGACACCCCCGGACACGTCGACTTCACCATCGAAGTGGAGCGCTCGCTGCGCGTGCTCGATGGCGCCGTGTTCGTGCTGTGCGCGGTCGGTGGCGTGCAGCCGCAGTCGGAAACGGTATGGCGTCAGGCCAACAAGTACCACGTGCCGCGCATCGCCTTCGTCAACAAGATGGATCGTACCGGCGCGAACTTCCTCAAGGTGCGTGACCAGCTCAAGTCGCGCCTCGGCGCGCTGCCGGTGCCGATGCAGGTGCCGATCGGTGCCGAAGACAACTTCGAGGGCGTGGTCGACCTGCTCAAGATGAAGGCGATCCATTGGGATACCGCCTCGCAGGGTCTGACCTTCGAATACCGCGACATTCCCGAGCAGCTCAAGGCGCAGGCCGACGAGGCGCGCGCATTCATGGTCGAGTCCGCTGCCGAGGCCAGCGAAGAGCTGATGGACAAGTACCTCACGGACGGCGAGCTGTCGGAGCAGGAAATCATCAAGGGCCTGCGCGAGCGCACGCTCAAGACCGAGATCGTGCCGATGTTCTGCGGCACCGCCTTCAAGAACAAGGGCGTGCAGGCCATGCTCGACGGCGTGGTCAACTTGCTGCCGTCGCCGGTCGACGTGCCGCCGGTCAAGGGCCAGGACGTCGATGACGAGAACAAGGAGCTGTCGCGCGAATCGAGCGACAAGGCGCCGTTCTCGGCGCTCGCGTTCAAGATCATGACCGATCCGTTCGTCGGCTCGCTGACCTTCTTCCGCGTCTATTCGGGCGTGCTCAATGCCGGCGACCAGGTGATGAATTCGGTCAAGGGCAAGAAGGAGCGCATCGGCCGCATCCTGCAGATGCACTCCAACCAGCGCGACGAGATCAAGGAAGTGCTGGCCGGCGACATCGCCGCCGCAGTGGGCCTGAAGGACGTCACCACCGGTGATACCCTGTGCGCGCTCAATGATCCGATCGTGCTCGAGCGCATGGTCTTCCCGGAGCCCGTGATCTCGATGGCGGTCGAACCCAAGACCAAGTCGGATCAGGAAAAGATGGGCATCGCGCTGTCGCGTCTGGCGCAGGAAGACCCGTCTTTCCGCGTGCGCACCGACGAGGAGTCGGGCCAGACCATCATCGCCGGCATGGGTGAACTGCATCTGGACATCATCGTTGACCGCATGAAGCGCGAGTTCAACGTCGAGGCCAATGTCGGCAAGCCTCAGGTGGCCTACCGCGAAGCCATCCGCAAGGCGGTCAAGCAGGAAGGCAAGTTCGTGCGTCAGTCGGGCGGCAAGGGCCAGTACGGCCATGTCGTGCTCGAGATCGAGCCGCAGGAGCGTGGCGCCGGTTACGTGTTCGAGAACGCGACCGTCGGCGGCACCGTGCCCAAGGAATATGTGCCTGCGGTCGACAAGGGCATCCGCGAGGCGATGACCAGCGGTCCGCTGGCCGGCTATCCGGTGGTCGACATCAAGATCCGCCTGGTCGACGGTTCGTATCACGAGGTCGATTCGAACGAAATGGCGTTCAAGATCGCCGCCTCGATGGGCTTCAAGGAAGGCTTCCACAAGGCCAGTCCGGTCTTGCTCGAGCCGATCATGAAGGTCGAAGTGGTGACGCCCGAAGACTACATGGGCGACGTCATGGGCGATCTGAGCCGTCGTCGCGGCGTGCTGCAGGGCTCCGACGACACGCCTTCGGGCAAGGTCATCAACGCGATGGTGCCGCTCGGCGAAATGTTCGGTTACGCAACCGGCCTGCGCTCGATGTCGCAAGGACGTGCAACGTTCACGATGGAGTTCGATCACTATGCCGAGGCGCCGAACAACATCGCCGAAGCGGTGATGAAGAAGGGTTGACCGTCGCGATCGCTGCGATCGCGCACAAACAGGCAGCGGTCAACCGCGGCCGCACAATTCAAAATTTCAGTTCTGAGGTGGCAAAACCATGTCCAAGGAAAAATTCGAGCGCAAGAAGCCGCACGTGAACGTGGGCACGATCGGTCATGTTGACCACGGCAAGACGACGCTGACGGCGGCGCTGACCAAGGTGGGCGCTGAGCGTTTCGGCGGCGAGTTCAAGGCCTACGACGCGATCGACAAGGCGCCGGAAGAGAAGGCGCGCGGCATCACGATCTCGACCTCGCACGTCGAGTACGAAAGCACGGCGCGCCACTACGCGCACGTGGACTGCCCGGGCCACGCCGACTACGTGAAGAACATGATCACGGGTGCGGCGCAGATGGACGGCGCGATTCTGGTGGTGTCGAGCGCGGACGGCCCGATGCCGCAGACGCGCGAGCACATCCTGCTGGCGCGCCAGGTGGGCGTGCCCTACATCGTGGTGTACATGAACAAGGCGGACATGGTTGATGACGCCGAGCTTCTGGAGCTGGTGGAGATGGAAGTCCGCGAGCTGCTGAGCAAGTACAACTTCCCGGGCGATGACACGCCGATCGTGAAGGGCTCGGCGCTCAAGGCGCTGGAAGGCGACCAGTCGGAGATCGGCGTGCCGTCGATCCTGAAGCTGGTGGACGCGCTGGACAGCTGGATTCCGGAGCCGCAGCGTGACATCGACAAGCCGTTCCTGATGCCGGTCGAGGACGTGTTCTCGATTTCGGGTCGCGGTACGGTGGTGACGGGTCGCATCGAGCGCGGGATCATCAAGGTCGGCGACGAAATCGAGATCGTGGGCATCCGTCCGACGGTGAAGACGACGGTGACGGGCGTTGAAATGTTCCGCAAGCTGCTGGATCAGGGCCAGGCGGGCGACAACGCGGGCCTGTTGCTGCGCGGCACCAAGCGCGACGACGTGGAGCGCGGTCAGGTGTTGGCCAAGCCGGGTTCGATCACGCCGCACACCAAGTTCGAAGCCGAGGTGTACGTGCTGTCGAAGGACGAGGGCGGCCGCCACACGCCGTTCTTCAAGGGCTACCGTCCGCAGTTCTACTTCCGCACGACGGACGTGACGGGCGCGTGCGAGCTGCCGGCGGGCGTGGAAATGGTCATGCCGGGTGACAACATCAAGATGGAGGTGACGCTGATCGCCCCGATCGCGATGGACGAAGGCTTGCGCTTCGCGATCCGCGAGGGCGGCCGCACGGTCGGCGCCGGCGTGGTGGCCAAGATCATCCAGTAAGCAAGGCGAAAAATCGGGCAGCGGATTTTGCAAATGGGGCTTCCATTTCTCCGCTGACCCGACTATAGTAGCGAGCTCCCTGCCGAGCTTGGCGTCAAGCCAATCGGCGAAAACAGCGAAATGAGGTGCAGGATGCGCTTCGAGTTCGCGGACATGGATGGTTGACCGCATCGGGCGCGGTCGCGAAATGCTCGGCATTTCGTCGTGTTGCAGATTTCCAGATTGGGTGAACCGGCAGCGGTTCGCCCAATCTTTCTTGGTTTGATGGTTCGAATGCGTCTTCGGCGAGGCCGGAGCGGGTTCGAAGTCTCAGGGTCGGTGCTCTTGCAGGGCGTCCGACGGGCGAAATTCAGCGAATTCCGTCGTCAACACACAACGTTCTTTCAGATTCAAGGACACGGCAATGGCGGACCAGAAGATTCGTATCCGGCTCAAGGCGTTCGATCACCGTTTGATCGACCGTTCCGCGAGCGAAATCGTCGAGACGGCCAAGCGCACCGGCGCAACCGTGCTCGGCCCGATTCCGCTGCCCACGAAGATCGAGCGCTACACGATCCTCGTTTCGCCGCATGCGGACAAGGATGCGCGTGACCAGTACGAGACGCGCGTTCACAAGCGCGTGATGGACATCGTCGACCCCAACGACAAGACCGTGGACGCGCTGATGAAGCTCGACCTGGCTGCCGGCGTCGACGTCCAGATCAAGCTGCACTGAAGCGAATTGGGCCGGAACCGGCTTTCACGAGTCGACCGACGGGATGTCGGTTTGATTGAAGCGATCACGGAAGAACGCAGGAGCACATCATGAGTATCGGGTTGGTGGGTCGTAAATGCGGCATGAGCCGCGTCTTCACCGAAGATGGTCGCTCGGTGCCGGTGACGCTGATCGAGGCGACGCCGAATCGCGTGACGCAGCTGAAGACGGTCGAGAGCGACGGCTACAGCGCCGTGCAGGTGACTGCCGGCACAAAGCGTTCCGCGCTGGTCAACAAGCCGCTCGCCGGGCACTACGCCAAGGCAAATGTCACGGCGGGTCGTGGTCTGTGGGAGTTCCGCGTCGAAGCGGGCGACCTCGGCAAGTACGCGATCGGTGGCGAGCTCAAGGCTGAAGAGATTTTCGCGGTTGGCCAGAAGGTCGACGTCGCGGGCGTCAGCAAGGGCAAGGGCTTCCAGGGCACGATCAAGCGCCATCACTTCACGATGGGCGATGCCACTCACGGCAACTCGCTTTCGCATCGATCCCCGGGCTCGATCGGTCAGCGTCAGACGCCGGGTCGCGTGTTTCCGGGCAAGAAAATGTCCGGTCACATGGGCGCGGTGAATCGCTCCTCGCTCAATCTTGAGGTCGTCAAGATCGACAGCGAGCGTCACCTGATCGCGGTCAAGGGTGCTGTTCCCGGTGCGCCGGGCGGCAATGTCGTGATCCGTCCCGCCGTCAAGGCCAAGTAAGGAGCCACGCCATGGAACTCAATGTCATCGGCGCCAAGCCCGTTACCGTGTCCGAAGCGGTGTTCGGCAAGGAATTCCGCGAAGACCTCGTGCATCAGGTCGTCGTCGCCTATCGCAACGCCGGGCGCGCCGGCACCAAGGCGCAGAAGACGCGCTCGGAAGTCAACGGCACGACCAAGAAGTCGAAGAAGCAGAAGGGCGGCGGTGCGCGCCACGGCGCACTCAAGGCGCCGATCTTCGTCGGTGGTGGCGTGACCTTCGCAGCCAAGCCGCGCAGTTTCGAGCAGAAGATCAACCGCAAGATGTTCCGCGGTGCGATGGCTTCGATCCTGTCCGAACTCAACCGCCAGGAGCGTATCGTGGTGGTCGATTCGATCGGCGTCGAGCAGCCCAAGACGCAGCAGATGGTCGCGCGTCTCGCCGAGCTCAAGGCTTCGGGCCGCGTCGTGGTGGTCACCGAGAATGCGTCCGAGCCGCTGTACCTGGCTGCACGCAATATTCCGTATCTGCAGGTAGTCGACGTTGCTGCGCTCGATCCGGTCACCCTGGTGGGTGCCGACAAGGTCGTGGCGACGGTCGATTCGATCAAGCGCATCGAGGAGTGGCTGGCGTGAAAGAGCAATTGTTCAGCGTGCTGCGCGCGCCGCACATCTCCGAGAAGAGCGCGCGTCTGCAGGAAAACAACCAGTACGTGTTTGAAGTGGCGCAGTCCGCGACCAAGGCCGACGTAAAGGCCGCAGTCGAAGGTCTGTTCAGCGTCGACGTGCAGGCGGTCAACCTGGTCAACGCCAAGGGCAAGGCGAGGACGTTCCGCAACCGCGCCGGCACTCGTGGCAGCAAGCGCAAGGCCTATGTCCGCATTGCCGATGGCCAGTCCATCGACGTGACGGCCAAGCCCTAAGACGGTGGATGTGGGCGCCGCAAGCGTCCATGGAAATCAGGAAAAAACATCATGGCACTGATTACAGTCAAACCCACCTCCGCCGGACGTCGCGCCGTTGTGCGCGTCGCCACGCCGGGGCTGCACAAGGGCGCACCCTACGCGCCGTTGACCGAGGCCCAGTCCAACACGGGCGGCCGCAACCACTACGGGCGCATCACCACGCGTCACAAGGGTGGCGGTTCCAAGCAGCATTACCGCATCATCGATTTCAAGCGCGACAAGGAAAACATCGCGTGCAAGATCGAGCGCATCGAATACGATCCCAACCGCACGGCGCATATCGCCCTGCTGTGCTTCGTTGACGGCGAGCGGCGCTACATCATCGCGCCCAAGGGCGCGAAGGTCGGCGATCAGTTGATGTCGGGTCGTGATGCGCCGATCAAGACCGGCAATTCGCTGCCGCTGCGCAACATCCCGATCGGTTCGGTCGTCCACTGCATCGAGATGAAGCCGGGCAAGGGTGCGCAGATTGCGCGTTCGGCCGGCGCCTCGGCGCAGCTGGTTGCGCGCGAGCAAGGCTACGCCACGCTGCGTCTGCGCTCTGGCGAGATGCGCAAGGTCCCCGCTGATTGCCGCGCCACGATCGGCGAAGTCGGCAACTCCGAGCACAACCTCGAGAAGCTCGGCAAGGCCGGTGCCTCGCGTTGGCGCGGTGTGCGTCCGACCGTGCGTGGTGCGGTCATGAACCCGGTCGACCATCCGCACGGCGGTGGTGAGGCCAAGGCTGGCCAGGGCAACCCGCACCCGGTTTCGCCGTGGGGCATGCCGACCAAGGGTTACAAGACCCGCAAGAACAAGCGCACGACGAAGTTCATCGTCCGCGATCGCAGAGGTTAATCCATGGCTCGTTCTCTGAAGAAAGGCCCGTTTGTCGATCACCATCTGATGAAGAAGGTCGAAACGGCGGGCAGTACCAAGAAGCCGATCAAGACCTGGTCGCGGCGTTCGATGATCGTGCCGGAAATGGTCGGCTACACGCTTGCCATCCACAACGGCCGCCAGCACGTTCCGGTGCTGGTCAATGAAAACATGGTCGGGCACAAGCTCGGCGAGTTCGCGGTAACGCGTACGTTCAAGGGCCACGGCGGCGACAAGAAAGCTGCCGACGCCAAGAAGTGACGGTGAACACGATGGAAGCCAAAGCGATCCTGCGCAGCGCGCGCATTTCCCCGCAGAAAGCCCGGCTGGTCGCTGACCAGGTGCGTGGTCTGGCGGTCGGTCGTGCGACCAACCTGCTGCAATTCAGCGACAAGAAGGCGGCGCACCTGATCAGGAAGGTGTTGCTGTCGGCGGTTGCCAATGCCGAAAACAACCTCGGCGCCGATGTCGACGAGCTCAAGGTCTCGAAGATCTTCGTCGACGAGGGAGCGATCCTCAAGCGCATGCATGCACGCGCCAAGGGCCGCGGTTCGCGCATCTCCAAGCGCACCAGCCACATCACCGTGGTTGTCGGCGAATAAACGGGACGATACTCATGGGTCACAAAGTCAATCCGATCGGCATTCGCCTGGGCATCGCCAAGGACTGGAATTCCAAGTGGTTCGCCAACAAGCGTGAGTACGCGCAGTATCTGGGCGCCGACCTCAAGGTGCGCGAGCTGCTGAAGAAGAAGCTGGCGCAGGCCGGCATCTCCAAGATCCAGATCGAGCGTCCGGCCAAGACCGCGCGCGTCACCATTTTCACGGCCCGCCCCGGCGTCGTCATCGGCAAGAAGGGCGAGGACATCGAGAAGCTGCGCAAGGAAGTGTCCGACGTGATGGGCGTTCCCGCGCACATCAACGTCAGCGAAGTGCGCAAACCCGAACTCGACGCCCAGCTGGTGGCCGAGTCGATCGCGCAGCAGCTCGAGCGCCGCATCATGTTCCGCCGCGCGATGAAGCGCTCGGTGCAGAACGCGATGCGCCTGGGCGCGCTGGGCATCAAGGTGAATGTCGCCGGCCGTCTGAATGGCGCCGAGATCGCGCGTTCGGAGTGGTACCGCGAAGGTCGCGTGCCGCTGCATACGCTGCGCGCCGACATCGACTACGGTTTTGCCGAGGCATCGACCACCTACGGGATCATCGGCGTCAAGGTGTGGGTGTACAAGGGTGAAATCTTCGACCTGCACGCGGCACAGCAGGAAGCAAAGACGGAAGCCTCGGAAGAGCGTCCACAACGCCGCGCGCCGAAGAACTGATGATTCGACATGTGCGGTCACGATGACCGCAATTTGATTCTCGCGATCAGGACGATCGCACAGGCAGAGACTTAATCATGCTGCAACCCAAGCGCACCAAGTACCGAAAGGTCCAGAAAGCCCGCAATCGCGGTCTGTCCTATGTCTCGAACAAGGTCAGCTTCGGCGATTTCGGTCTCAAGGCAACCACGCATGGCCAGCTCACCGCGCGCCAGATCGAAGCTGCGCGTCGCTGCATCACGCGCTACGTCAAGCGCGGCGGCAAGCTGTGGATCCGCGTGTTCCCCGACAAGCCGATCACCAAGAAGCCGATCGAGGTCCGCATGGGCAGCGGCAAGGGCAACGTCGAACTGTGGGTCGCGCCGATCCAGCCGGGTCGCATGTTGTACGAGATCGAAGGTGTCACCGAGGCCGAGGCGCGCGAGGCCATGCGCCTGGCGGCAGCCAAGCTTTCGGTCCAAACCCAATTCGTAGCGCGGACGGTGCTGTGATGGAACTCAAGGAACTCCGCCAGAAGAGCGAACAGCAACTCACCGAACATCTCGGCGAGTTGCGTCGCGAGCAATTCAACCTGCGCATGCAAAAGGGCTCCGGCCAGATGACGCAGACCCACCAGTTCAGCCGCGTTCGCCGCGAGATCGCGCAGGTCAAGCACCTGCTCGGCGCGAAGAAGCAGGGGCAGTGACATGAGCGATACCGAAAAGAACGTGCGTACCCTCGAAGGGCGCGTGGTCTCCAACAAGATGGCCAAGACGGTCACCGTCCTGCTCGAGCGTCAGGTGCAGCATCCGCTGTACGGCAAGATCGTGCGTCGTTCCACCAAGGTGCATGCGCACGATGAAGCGGGCGAATGCAGGGAAGGTGACGTGGTACGCATCGCCGAGTGCCGGCCGCTGTCCAAGACCAAGAACTGGCGCGTAGTGAAAGTCGTCGCACGCGCTGAAGCGTGAGCGTGGGGCAACAGGAGATAGCGACATGATCCAGATGCAAACCACGCTGGCCGCAGCGGACAACAGCGGCGCACGTGAACTGATGTGCATCAAGGTGCTGGGTGGATCCAAGCGCCGCTATGCGCAGATCGGCGACGTGATCAAGGTTTCCGTGCGCGATGCGATCCCGCGCGGCAAGGTCAAGAAGGGCGAGGTCTACGATGCGGTCGTGGTGCGCACGCGCAAGGGTGTGCGTCGCGCGGACGGCTCGCTGATCCGCTTCGACGGCAATGCGGCCGTCCTGCTCAACAACAAGCTCGAGCCGATCGGCACCCGCATCTTCGGGCCGGTGACACGCGAGCTGCGCGGCGAACGCTTCATGAAGATCGTTTCGCTGGCGCCGGAAGTTCTGTAAGAGGTGATGTCATGAACCGTATCCGCAAGGGCGACCAGGTTCTGGTGATCGCCGGCAAAAGCAAGGGCCAGAAAGGCACCGTCTCGCGTGTCGCGGGTGAATCCGTGTACGTGGAGAACATCAACATGGTCAAGCGTCACACCAAGCCGAATCCGCAGGCCCAGCAGCCTGGCGGCATCGTCGAGCGTGAGGCGGCCATCCATATTTCCAACGTAATGCTGTTCAACACCGCTTCCGGCAAGGGTGAGCGCGTGGGCTTCAAGACGCTCGAGAACGGGCGCAAGGTCCGCGTGTACCGCTCCACCGGCGAAGTGGTTGATGCCTGAGGCCTGCCGACATGACGCGTCTTGAGAAAATCTACAAAGAACAGGTCGTGCCGAAGCTGACCGAACGCTTCAAGTACACCAACCCGATGCAGGTTCCGCGCCTGTCCAAGATCACGCTCAACATGGGCGTGGGCGAGGCGGTGGGCAACAAGAAGATCCTGGAAAACGCTGTTGCCGACATGGTCAAGATCGCAGGTCAAAAGCCGATCGTGACGATGACCAAGAAGGCGCATGCGACCTTCAAGATCCGCGAGAACTGGCCAATCGGCTGCAAGGTCACCCTGCGCCGTGCGCAGATGTTCGAGTTTCTCGATCGTCTGATCAACATCGCACTGCCGCGCGTGCGCGATTTCCGCGGCATCTCCGGTCGTTCGTTCGACGGACGCGGCAATTTCAACATGGGCATCAAGGAACAGATCATCTTTCCGGAGATCGATTTCGACCAGATCGACGCCCTGCGCGGCATGGACATCGCGATCACCACGACCGCCCGCACCAACGAGGAAGCCAAGGCGTTGCTCGAAGCCTTCAGCTTCCCGTTCCGCAACTAAGCGTAGGAACACTCATGGCCAAGCGTTCAATGATCAACCGCGACATCAAGCGCACCAAGCTGGTGAAGCGCCATGCCGCCAAGCGTGCCGAGCTCAAGAAGATCGTCTCGAGCACGACCGCTTCCTACGACGACAAGATGGCTGCGGCGGTGAAGCTGCAGAAGTTGCCGCGTGATTCGAGTCCGGCGCGTCAGCGCAACCGCTGCGAACTGACCGGCCGCTCGCGCGGCGTGTACAAGAAGTTCGGTCTTGCCCGCCACAAGCTGCGCGAAGCCACCATGCGTGGTGACGTGCCGGGGCTGCGCAAGGCCAGTTGGTAAACAAGACGGGAACAGGGCGCAGGCATTGGGAAACCGCACTGATGTGCTTCCCGATTTCCGGCTCCCGATCCCCGATTCCCGCACCAGCGGATATCGATGCAGACAGGAATTGAAACATGAGCATGACTGATCCCATCGCCGACATGTTTACGCGCATTCGCAATGCGCAAGCCACGGGCAAGCGTGCCGTGGTGATGCCGGCGTCCCGCGTCAAGAAGGCCATCGCCACCTTGCTCAAGGACGAAGGCTACGTGGCCGACGTGCAGTCGACGACTGTCGAAGGCAAGGCCAAGCTTGAAATCGCTCTCAAGTATTACGAAGGCAAGCCGGTCATCGAGCGCATCGAGCGCGTCAGCCGTTCGGGCCTGCGTGTGTATCGCGGCAAGAGCGAGCTGCCAAAGATCCTCAATGGTCTGGGCATCTCCATCGTATCCACCTCGTCCGGCATCATGACCGACGCGCAGGCCCGCAAGAAGGGACTGGGCGGCGAAGTCATCGGCCTGGTCGCCTAAGGTTTCTTGGAGGAATCACATGTCACGCGTTGCCAAGAAGCCGATCAGCCTGCCCAAGGGCGTCGAGTGTCAGGTCAAGTCCGATGCGATCACCGTGAAGGGGCCGAAAGGCAGCCTGTCGATCGCGGCGATGTCGGGCGTTGACGTTGCCGTCGATGGCGGTGCCATCAAACTCAGTGCCAAGCAAGCCGACAGCATCAAGCTGGCGGGGACCGCGCGCGCACTGCTCAACAACATGGTCACCGGCGTCAGCGAAGGTTTTTCGCGCAAGTTGGAGCTGGTCGGCGTGGGTTTCCGTGCCGCGCTGCAGGGCAAGGATCTGAATCTGACGCTCGGATTTTCGCATCCGATCGTGTTCAAGGCGCCCGAGGGCATCACGATCACCGTGCCGGCCCAGACCGAAATCCTGATCGCTGGTGCTGACAAGCAGCAGGTTGGCGAAGTTGCCGCCAAGATCCGTGGATTCCGTCCGCCGGAACCCTACAAGGGCAAGGGCGTGCGTTACTCGGGTGAGAAGATCACCCTCAAAGAAGCCAAGAAGGCATGATGCGCGACCCGCGCCAGGAACCGGCCCGAAAGGCCGTGTTCCGCAGCGGGAAGCAGCCGATCCGTTTCTCACTAGAGTAGTCCGGTCAGGATGGCCGGTCCGACAGATCCGGGATGGATCATGGAGGCAAGGTGGAAAAGAACAACGCAAGACTGCGCCGCGCCAAGACCACGCGCGCACACATTCGCACGCTGGGCGTGCCGCGCCTTTCGGTTCATCGCAGCGCGCAGCACATCTACGCGCAGGTTCAGAGCGCCGATGGCAGCAAGGTCATTGCCGCCGCTTCGACGCTGCAGAAGGTGATCAAGGACGGCATCAAGGGCACCAAGAACAAGGCCGCCGCCGCTGCTGTCGGCAAGGCCGTGGCCGAGGCGGCGCTCAAGGCCGGTATTGATACGGTTGCCTTTGATCGTTCGGGTTTCCGCTATCACGGCCGCGTCCAGGCGCTGGCCGATGCGGCACGCGAAGCAGGTCTGAAGTTCTGAAGCACTTGGTTCGGGAATTGATCGAGCAACAACGCTGCCTTCGATTCCGCCGCAATTGATTGACACCCAATACAACAACTCCAAGCGGCCCAGCCGCAAGCAGAAGTCCGCACCCAAGGGGCGGCACACAGGTGAAGCATGGCAACCAACAACAACGAACGTGAAAACAGCGATGGCTTCCTCGAGAAGCTGATCGCCGTCAACCGCGTGGCCAAGACCGTCAAGGGCGGTCGGCAAATGAGCTTTACCGCTCTGACCGTGGTCGGCGACGGTGAAGGTCGCGTCGGCTTCGGTTATGGCAAGGCGCGTGAAGTGCCGGTCGCCATTTCCAAGGCGATGGAGCGCGCACGCAAGGGCATGATCAAGGTGCAGCTCAACAATGGCACGCTGTTCCATGCGGTCAAGGCCAACCATGGCGCGGCGCGTGTGTTCATGCAGCCGGCATCGGAAGGTACCGGCGTGATCGCCGGTGGTGCCATGCGCGCGGTGCTCGAAGTGGTCGGCGTCAAGAACGTGCTCGCCAAGGCGGTGGGTTCGCGCAATCCGATCAATCTGGTGCGTGCAACGATCAATGGTCTGCAGGCGATGGTCTCGCCTGAGCGCATTGCGTCCAAGCGTGGCAAGTCGGTCGACGAGGTGCTCGGCAATGAGTAACAGCAAAGCCAAAGCAGGCAAGACCATCCGTGTGCGCCTGTACAAGAGCATCAACAGCTGCCAGGGCCGCCATCGCATCAGCGTGCGCGCGCTCGGCCTGCGCAAGCTCAATGACGTGCGTGAACTGGTCGATTCGCCGTCGGTGCGTGGCCTGATCAATCAGGTCAGCTACCTCGTCCGCATCGAAGAAAGCGCCTAAGCGCGCGACAGCATCGGGAGTCTCAACTCATGCGTCTCAATACACTCAAGTCCGCACCCGGCGCCCGCAAGGATGGCGTTCGCGTTGGTCGCGGCATTGGCTCCGGACTGGGCAAGACCGCGGGTCGTGGCCACAAGGGCCAGTTCGCACGCTCGGGCAAGGGCAAGGTCAAGGCCGGCTTCGAAGGCGGTCAGATGCCGCTGCAGCGTCGTCTGCCCAAGGTCGGTTTTCGCTCGAAGATGGCCCATGAAGTCAGCGAAGTGCTGCTCTATCAGCTCGAGTCACTCAAGCTCGACGTGGTGGATTTTGCCGCACTCAAGGCCGCCGGTCTGGTGACCACCCGCGCCGAGCGCGCCAAGGTCGTCAAGAAGGGCGAAATCAAGCGTGCACTCAAGCTCAAGGGCATCGCGGTGACCGCGGGCGCCAAGGCGGCGATCGAAGCTGCCGGCGGCAGCGTGGAGTAAGCAGTGGCGACACAGTCCAACCCGCTGGCCTCACTGGGCAAGCTGAGCGAACTCAAGCAGCGTCTGCTGTTCGTGGTCGGCGCGCTGGTCGTGTTCCGCCTGGGCTCGTTCATTCCGCTTCCCGGGGTGGATCCGGCCAAGATGGCGGAGCTGATCGGTCGCTCGGGCGGACTGCTCGACATGTTCAACATGTTCTCGGGCGGCGCGCTCGAGCGCATGTCGGTGTTTGCGCTGGGCGTGATTCCCTACATCTCGGCCTCGATCATCGTGCAGATGTTTGCGGCGGTGATCCCGAGCTGGCAGGCCTTGCGCAAGGAAGGTGAATCGGGACGGCGTACCCTCACCAACTACACGCGCGCAGGTACGGTGGCTCTTGCGCTGTTCCAATCTTTCGGCGTTGCGACAATGCTGCAGCAGCAGGGCGGCGTCGTGATTGCCGGTGGGCCCAGCTTCGTGCTGACGACCGTCGTCGGCCTCACCGCAGGTACCCTGTTCCTCATGTGGCTGGGCGAGCAGATCACCGAGCGTGGCGTCGGCAACGGTATTTCGCTGCTGATCTTCGCCGGCATCGTGGCTGGGCTCCCGGCAGCGATCGTGCATACCCTGGGCATGGCGCAAAGTGGTGAGATGCCGGTGCTGCGTGTGCTGATCGTGTTTGCGCTGGTGTTGGCAGTGACTGCGTTCGTGGTGTTCGTTGAAAGCGGCCAGCGTCGCATCACCGTGAACTATGCGCGTCGTCAGGGCGGTGCGGGTCGTGCCTACATGAACCAGACCTCGCATCTGCCGCTCAAGATCAACATGTCGGGCGTGATTCCGCCGATCTTCGCTTCGTCGCTTCTGATGTTTCCGGCGACTGCGGCGAGCTGGTTCAACAATGCCAATGAAATCCATTGGTTGCAGGTGCTGACCTCATCATTGGGCCCGGGCGAGCCGCTGCACATGCTGCTGTACGGCCTGATGATCGTCATTTTCACCTACTTCTATACGGCGCTGACCTTCAATTCGCAGGAAACTGCGGACAACCTCAAGCGCTCGGGCGCCTTGATTCCGGGCCTGCGTCCGGGGCGGGCGACGGCCGACTACATCGACGCAGTGCTGACGCGCCTGACCGGCGCCGCCGCGATCTACCTGGTGGCGGTCTGCCTCATTCCTGATGTGCTGCGCAACGCCTGGCACGTGCCGTTCTACTTCGGTGGCACGTCCTTGCTGATCGTCGTTGTCGTGGTGATGGATTTCACGGCGCAGGTGCAGGCGCACCTCGTGTCACACCAATATGAAAGCCTGCTCAAGAAGGCCAACCTGCGCGGCCGCTGAGCGGTTGCCGGGTAGGGCGGTATCAGAGCAGGGGGTTTTCCGGAGAGCTTGACACCGCTATAATGTCAAGTTCCCTGCGTATCCAGAGTCAGTTTTTGGAGATCATCTAGCATGGCACGCATTGCGGGTGTCAATCTGCCGGTTCAGAAGCATGTCGTCATCGGCTTGCAGAGCATTTTCGGCGTCGGCCGTTCGCGGTCGAAGAAAGTTTGCGTGGACGCCGGGGTCAATCCGTCGACCAAGATCCGCGACCTCACCGAGGCCGAGGTCGACAAGCTTCGCCACGAAATCGCCAAGTTCACCGTCGAGGGCGACCTGCGTCGCGAAGTCGGCATCTCGATCAAGCGTCTGATCGATCTTGGCACCTACCGTGGCCTGCGCCATCGCCGCGGCTTGCCGCTGCGCGGTCAGCGCACGCGCACCAATGCACGCACCCGCAAGGGTCCGCGTCGCGCCATCAAGAAATAATTGCGCAAACCCGGCCGGGATGGCCGGTGTCATTCGACGACGAGGATCGGTCGTGCAGAACAATTCAGGAAATCCGGGCCAATGAACAAACCCGCTGCGGTCAAAACCAAGAAGAAGGTCAAGCGCGTGGTGACGGATGCCGTCGCCCATGTGCAGGCTTCGTTCAACAACACGATCGTGACGATCACCGATCGCCAAGGCAATGCCCTGTCGTGGGCGACCGCAGGCGGCGCCGGCTTTCGCGGTTCGCGCAAGTCGACTCCGTTCGCGGCGCAGGTCGCCGCCGAGAAGGCCGCCCGCGTGGCTGCCGACTACGGCGTGAAGACCGTCGAAGTGCGCATCAAGGGCCCAGGCCCGGGTCGCGAATCGGCCGTGCGCTCGCTCAACAACGCGGGTTTCAAGGTCACCAACATCATCGACGTCACGCCGATTCCGCACAACGGCTGCCGCCCCCCCAAGAAGCGCAGGGTTTAATCGAATGGCACGTTACATTGGACCCACCTGCAAGCTCGCGCGCCGCGAAGGCGCCGACCTCAGCCTCAAGAGCCCGGCGCGTGCGCTGGATTCCAAGTGCAAGATCGAGAACAAGCCGGGCCAGCACGGTGCTGCCGGCGCCAAGCGTGGTCGCTTGTCCGACTACGGCGTGCAGTTGCGCGAGAAGCAGAAGGTCAAGCGCATCTACGGTTTGCTCGAGCGCCAGTTCAGCTCGTACTACAAGAAGGCATCGAGCCAGAAGGGCAATGCGGGTGAAAATCTGCTTCGCCTGCTCGAAGGGCGTCTGGACAACATCGTCTATCGCATGGGCTTTGCGGTGACGCGTGCGCAGGCTCGCCAGCTGGTGTCGCATGCGGCGGTTCGCGTGAACGGCAAGAAGGTCAACCTGCCTTCTTACCAGGTTCGCCCGGGTGACGAGATCGCGCTGTCCGAGCGCGCCAAGAGCCAGCTGCGCGTGCAGGAATCGCTGACCGTCGCCCAGCAGATGGATCTGATCCCGTCGTGGATCGAAGTCGATGCCAAGAAGGCCAGCGGCCAGCTCAAGGCGCTGCCGGAGCGTGCAGACCTGCCGTCCGACATCAACGAAAGCCTGATCATCGAGCTTTATTCGAAGTAAGAAACTCCACGCGGGTTTCTGCGTTACCACTTCAATTGCGGAATCCGCGAGGATTCCTGGAGTTTGCAATGTCAGGATCGTCCACCAACGTGCTGCGTCCGCGCGGCCTTCAAGTCGAGCGTATCGGCAGCGACCGCGCCAAGATCGTCGTCGAGCCGCTCGAGCGCGGCTTCGGCCACACGCTTGGCAATGCCTTGCGTCGAGTGCTGCTGTCGTCCATCCCGGGCTGCGCGATCATTGAGGTCGAGATCGACGGCGTGCTCCACGAGTACACCACGCTCGAAGGTCTGCAGGAAGACGTCATCGAGGTGTTGCTCAACCTCAAGGACATCGCGATTCGCATGCATGGCCAGGATGAGACCACGCTGAGCCTGAGCAAGAAGGGCAAGGGCGTGGTGACCGCCGCCGACATCAAGGTCGACCACTCGGTCGAGATCGTCAATCCCGATCACGTGATCTGCCATCTGACCAAGGACATCGCGCTCAACATGCGCCTGAAGATCGCGCGCGGCGTCGGCTATCAGCCGGCCACGGCGCGTCGGCATCCCGACGACGAAGCCAGCCCGATCGGTCGCCTGCAACTGGATGCTTCGTTCTCGCCGGTGCGTCGCGTGGCCTACAACGTAGAGAGCGCACGTCTGGAACAGCGCACCGACCTCGACAAGCTCGTGCTCGATGTCGACACCAATGGTGCGATCGATGCCGAAGACGCGGTGCGCAAGGCTGCCGAGATCCTGCAGGATCAGATCAGCGTGTTCGGCGATTTCGCCCGGCGCGAAAGCGTCGATGCGAAGGCCGACAAGAGTGGTGTCGATCCGGTGCTGCTGCGTCCGATCGACGATCTGGAGCTGACCGTGCGTTCGGCCAACTGTCTCAAGGCCGAGAGCATCTACTACATCGGTGACCTCGTGCAGAAGACCGAAGTCGAACTGCTCAAGACGCCGAATCTGGGCAAGAAGTCGCTCACCGAAATCAAGGACGTGCTCTACCAGCGCGGCTTGCAGCTCGGCATGAAGCTTGACAGCTGGCCGCCGTCGGACCTCGTCCACGGCATGCAGATGGGTTGATTCGTTTCGCTGCGGTCGTACGGGGTCTTTTGCACGCACGACCGCAGATTGTTGGTGCGATCAAGTTTGATCGCCATCGCGGCCCCATTCGGTCGCGCGAAGTTGCGCAAGCGCCTTCGTTGATTCACATGGCGGCATTCGCCAGCCGCAATTCCACAACAGCCCGTTTTCGACAAGGCTGACAATCAGCGGGAAACCGCGGGATGCCGGATCCAATTGCCGGATTCCCATAACAATCAAGATCGAGGAATTCACCATGCGCCACCAGAAATCCGGTCGCAAATTCAACCGCACGAGCAGCCATCGCGAAGCGATGTTCAAGAACATGGCTTCGTCGCTGTTCAAGCACGAGCTCATCCGCACCACCTTGCCCAAGGCCAAGGAACTGCGTCGCGTGGCCGAGCCGCTGATCACGCTTGCCAAGACCGATGGCGTGGCCAACCGTCGTCTCGCCTTCGCACGTCTGCGTGACAAGCAGGCGGTCGGCAAACTGTTCGTCGAACTGGGCCCGCGTTATCGCGAGCGCAAGGGTGGTTACCTGCGCATCCTCAAGTGCGGCTTCCGTGCCGGTGACAATGCGCCGATGGCGTATGTCGAACTGGTTGACCGTCCGCGCAGCGATGCGGCGACGCCGGCAGAAGGGTGAGCACGGATTCATCCATGCCTGAAAAGCCCCGGCCTGTCCGGGGTTTTTCGTTTCTGGAGCGCGCTCGCGCGACCACGACGGAGACCTGGCTGCTCGCGCTGCTGTGCGGCATGTTCTACGCGGGCTGGATCATTGGTCTTCGTTGGCAGGCGGCGTATACCGACGAGATCATTCACTACGCGCAGATCTGGCTCTTCGCTCAGGGACAGTGGCGGGTGCTGTCCGATCTCACCACGATTCCCGGCTACCACCTTCTCGTGGCCGGACTCCTCGATGCTTCCGGTGCCGTCTCGCTTCAGGGGGCCAGACTGGTCAATGCACTGTTCGGCCTGAGTGCGGTGGCGGCCTTGCATGCCCTGCGCATGCGCTTGTGGCCAGGCACGCAGACGCTGGCGAGTGCGCAGTTGCTGTTGCTGCCGATCCTCGCGCCGCTGTTCTTCCTCGTCTACACCGATGTGCTGGCACTGGCGTTGTTGCTGTGGGCGATCTGGGCCGCCGTGGTCGGGCGCCATTGGCTTGCCGCGATGTTCCTCACGGCTCTGGTTTGTGTGCGCCAGCACGAGATCGTCTGGGGTGGCTTGCTGGTCGCACTCGCGCTGCGCGATGCCGACATGCGCAGTCTGCTGCGGCAGTGGCGCTCAAGCGTGCTTGATCTGCTGCCTTACGGGTTGCCGCTGGCAGCATTTCTTGCGTTCTGGGCCGGTAATGGCTCGATTTCGCTGTCACGCAGTCAATCGGCGCTGCATCCGGATTTCAGTCTGCACGCGGGCAATCTCCTGTTTGCGCTGCTCGTGTTCGGCTTGCTTTTGCCGCTGCAGACCGTGCTTGGCTTCGTGACTGCCTGCCGCAGCTATTGGCGCAGGCCGTGGTTCGTGCCGAGTCTCATCTTGATCGC
Source organism: Lysobacterales bacterium (assembly GCA_002632325.1). Classification (GTDB taxonomy): domain Bacteria; phylum Pseudomonadota; class Gammaproteobacteria; order Xanthomonadales; family Rhodanobacteraceae; genus Dokdonella_A. The sequence continues at coordinate 89,341 of NSJK01000009.1, forward strand.
GGCCTGCTTCTGGTTCTGGTTTCGCGCAGACAACCCCTACAACGGCGCGTTTCCGCAACTGTATCTGCACAATCGCATTCCCTTGCTGATCGAGCAGAATGCGTGGCTGCGCGCTGCTGCCAGCGTGCTTGCCGCCGCGGTCGCCTGCAGCCTTGCCGTGACGCGATTGCGACCGGCACGTGCCGCGTGGCTGTTCGGATTCTCGGCGCTGTTTCTGGCTGCCTCATGGCTGGTCGAGCTACGCTACGTGATGGTGCCGATCGTGGTCTGGCTCGCGCTGCGCGAACAGCGTGGGCGGCTGGTCGAGTGGCTCACGTTCGGATATTGGGCGCTGCTGTCCTGTTGGTTGTTGCAGGCCATCCTTGCGCACAGCCTGTTTCTGTGACGGCGCGCACAACGCCGTGGTTCTTGCCGCATCGCTTGCGCACTTCTTCACGATTCAGCGGTCACAGCTGCCGGGCGTCCACGGACCCGACTCACGAAGCTGGGCGGCGATTCAGGATTGAGGTTCTGCCGCCAGCGGTTTGGCGGCAGCCTGCTAGACTTGTGCGTTGTGGTTGCCTGGAGTCCACATGAAAGCCAATCCGTTCAAGTGGTCCTTTCGAGCCCAATACCTGTTCGGCGCGATCATCTGCTTTGGCCTGGTGGCGTTTGCCTATTTCTGGGTCGAACTGCACCAAGGCATCAGTCCATGCCCAAAGTGCATGTTCCAGCGTGGCGCCTTCGTCGGCATGGGCGCGTTCTTCCTGTTTGGAGCGATGCACGGGCCGGGCAAGCTCGGTCGTCGCATCTATGCGATTCTGGTTGCCGTGTTCGCCTTGGTCGGCGCTGTCATTGCAATCGAGCATTTGCATATGCAGTTTTCACCGCCTGACCCGTTCGCCTCCTGCGGCATGGATTTCTACACTCTGTTCGACAACCGCTTCCCGCTGTCACAGGCGATCCGCAAGGCCTTCATGGCTTCGGGTGATTGTTCGGATTCGCATTGGCGCATGTTCGGAATCACCATGCCGGGCTGGACGCTGATCTGGTACGTGATCCTCGGTGGCGGCGCGCTGTGGTCTGGATTCCGCAAGCGCACAATCAGGATCTTCGGCCCATAGGCGCGTGCGTTGCGCTGTGGCATGATCGTTTTCCCGCGGCGCAACAAATGCAGATATGGCCAGCATCATCGAAGAACCCATGAGCCTCAACACCACCTCTCAGAGCGGCACATGGGCGCCTGCGTCGTGGCGCGAGCGAACCACGTTGCAGCAGCCGATCTATACCGATGCGGCCGAATTGGAACACGCGCTGATCAAGCTCAGCCAGCTGCCGCCACTGGTGACTTCGTGGGAGATCTTTCGCCTCAAGGAACTGCTCGCCGAAGCAGCCGCAGGCAAGCGTTTCCTGCTGCAGGGAGGTGACTGCGCCGAAACTTTCGACGATTGCAGTTCGCCGCTGATTTCGAATCGTCTCAAGGTCATGCTGCAGATGAGCCTGGTGCTCGTGCATGGCCTGCAGATGCCGGTGGTGCGCGTGGGTCGCTTTGCCGGTCAGTACGCCAAGCCGCGCTCGGCGGACATGGAAACACGCGATGGTGTTTCGTTGCCGAGCTACCGCGGCGAACTCGTGAACGATGCGGCTTTCAATGCCGCCGCTCGTCGCGCTGACCCGCAGCGCCTCATCCGTGGCCATGCGCATTCGGCGATGACGATGAATTTCGTGCGCGCCCTGATCGATGGCGGTTTCGCCGACCTGCATCATCCCGAATACTGGGATCTGGCCTGGGTCAAACATTCACCGCTGCAAGATGAATATGGCCGCATGGTCGAGGCGATCGGTGCGTCCCTGCGCTTCATGGAAACGCTGGCAGGTCAGGCAATCGGCAGCTACCAGCGCGTCGATTTCTACACCTCGCATGAAGCGCTGGTGCTGCACTACGAGGAAGCGCTCACGCGCCAGGTGCCGCGTCAGGATGGTTGGTTCAACCTGTCCACGCATTTCCCGTGGATTGGCATGCGCACGGCCCAACTCGATGGCGGTCACGTCGAATATTTTCGCGGCATCCGCAATCCCGTTGCGGTGAAGATCGGCCCGTCGGTGACGCCCGATCAGTTGCTGCGTCTGTGCGATGCGCTCGACCCCCAGCGTGAACCCGGACGGCTCACCCTGATCCATCGCATGGGCGCCGACAAGATCGAACAGGCACTGCCCTCGCTGCTCACTGCGGTGCGTCGCGAAGGGCGTACACCGCTGTGGGTGTGCGATCCGATGCACGGCAACACCGAATCGGTATCCAACGGCTACAAGACGCGTCGTTTCGGCAACATCCGTCGCGAACTCGATTGTGCCTTCGACGTGCATGCGGCCGCTGGCACGCATCTGGGCGGCGTGCATCTTGAGCTCACCGGCGAGAATGTCACCGAGTGCATGGGCGGCGCGCGCGATCTGACCGAGAACGATCTCGCCCGCGCCTACAAGTCGACCGTCGATCCGCGCCTCAACTACGAGCAATCACTCGAGCTGGCGATGCTGATCGTGCGCAAGCGCGGCAGCGCGCGTGCCTGACCCCGAGCCTCACGCCGCCTGGCGTGAGGCGCGCTTGCGATCGCTTTCGGTGAGGTGCTTCTTGCGCAGGCGGATCGCCTTGGGCGTGACCTCGACGAGTTCATCTTCTTCGATGAACTCGAGCGCCTGCTCCAGCGACATGCGGATCGGCGGCGTGAGCTGGACGTTGTCGTCCTTGCCCGCAGCACGGATGTTGGTGAGCTGCTTGGCGCGCAGGGCGTTGACGGTGAGGTCGTTGTCCTTGGCGTGAATGCCGACCAGCTGGCCCTCGTAGATTTCGTCGCCTTCGCCGACCAACAGGCGACCGCGTTCCTGCAGGCCGACCAGCGCATAGGCCGGCGCGGGTCCCTGACCATTGGAGATCATCACGCCGTTGGGGCGCTTGGCGATTGCGCCTTCCGAGCGCGGGCCGTAGTGATCGAACACATGGAACAGCAGGCCAGTGCCCGCGGTGAGCGTGCGGAATTCGGTCTGGAAACCGATCAGGCCACGCGCGGGAATCATGTAGTCGAGGCGCACGCGGCCCTTGCCGTCGGGTTCCATGCCGGTGAGCTGGCCGCGACGCATGCCCAGGCGCTCCATCACGCCGCCCTGGAATTGCTCTTCCATGTCGACCACGAGTTGCTCGATCGGCTCGCTCGACACGCCGTCGATGTCCTTGATGATGACTTCGGGGCGTGACACCGCGAGCTCGTAGCCTTCGCGACGCATGGTTTCGATCAGTACCGACAGATGCAGTTCACCGCGACCTGAGACCTTGAACTTGTCCGGGTCGTCGGTCTCCTCGACCTTCAGTGCAACGTTGTGCAAGGTCTCACGCATGAGGCGATCGCGGATCTGGCGACTGGTGAGGAACTTGCCGCCGCTGTGTTCCTTCTGCCCCGCGAACGGCGAATTGTTGACCTGGAAGGTCATGCTGATGGTCGGTTCGTCGACCGTGAGCACAGGCAACTGTTCCGGCGCCTCGGGCGCGCACACGGTGTCGGAGATGCCGATGCCTTCGATGCCATTGATGGCGACGATGTCGCCGGCCTCGGCTTCGGCCACTTCCTTGCGCTCCAGACCCATGAAGCCGAGCACCTGCAGCACCTTGGCGGTGCGCTTCTTGCCGTGACGGTCGATCACCGTGACCGGCATGTTGGTGCGTACCTTGCCGCGCTGGATGCGGCCGATGCCGATCAAGCCGACATAGCTCGAATAATCGAGCTGGCTGATGCGCATCTGGAACGGACCGTCGGCATCGACCGGCGGCTTGGGCACGTGTTGCATGATCGCTTCGTACAGCGGCGTCATGTCGCCTTCGCGCACGCTGTCGTCGAGGCCTGCATAGCCGTTGAGACCCGAGGCATAGACGACCGGGAAATCGAGCTGTTCGTTGGTGGCGCCGAGGCGATCGAACAGGTCGAAGGTCTGGTCGAGCACCCAGCTCGGGCGTGCGCCCGGGCGGTCGACCTTGTTGATCACGACGATGGGCCGAAAGCCCATCTGGAACGCCTTCTGCGTGACGAAGCGCGTTTGCGGCATCGGGCCGTCCATCGCGTCGACCAGCAGCAGCACGGAATCGACCATGCTCAGCACGCGCTCGACCTCGCCACCGAAGTCGGCGTGACCGGGCGTATCGACGATGTTGATGCGGTTGCCGCGCCAGGAGATCGCGGTGTTCTTGGCGAGGATCGTGATGCCACGTTCCTTTTCCTGGTCATTGCTGTCCATCACGCGCTCGGCCAGCACGGTGCGCTCGTTCAGCGTGCCCGACTGCTTGAGCAACTGGTCGACGAGGGTGGTCTTGCCGTGGTCGACGTGGGCGACGATGGCGATGTTGCGGAGGTTTTCGATGGACATGCGAATGGGCGGCGCCATTGACGGCCCGCCTTGATGAAAGGGCAAGCGGTCGAGTATACGATTTCTGCCATTGCAGCGCAGCAATTGCTTGCAGCGGGCGCAGCCATCAAACGGGTGAGCAAGCCTGGGCAGACTGCCGCAACGCGCCCCAAGACCCGCGTCTGGCCGGCGCGGCGGGATGGTCGGGTATCATCGCCTTCCTTCCACCTGCAGTGCATCGTCCATGAGCAAAGAGCTGATCGCCAACATCCAGACTTCCAGGGGCATGATCCGCGTGCGCCTGTTTGCCGAGCAGACGCCGGTCACGGTTGCCAGTTTCGTCAACCTCGCCCAGCGCGGTTACTACGACGGGTTGAATTTCCATCGCGTCATTGCCGACTTCATGATTCAGGGCGGCTGCCCGCAGGGCAGCGGTACCGGCGGTCCGGGCTACAAGTTCGAGGATGAGACGCGCGCCGATCTCAAACACGATCGCGGCGGCATCCTGTCGATGGCCAATGCCGGCCCACGCACCAATGGCAGCCAGTTCTTCATCACCCACATCGCCACGCCATGGCTCGATGGCAAGCACACCGTGTTTGGCGCGGTGGTTGATGCCAGCGACAAGGCGGTCGTCGATCAGATCCGCGGTGGCGACAAGATCGAATCGATCAGGATTTCCGGTGATGCAGCACCGCTGCTGGCTGCGCAACAGGCGCGCGTCGAGCAGTGGAATGCCGCGCTCGATGCGGCCGGATTCACGCCGCGCTGAAACTCGCGGAAAACGCCAACGCAAGCAGACGACGCTCCACCCGGTGTGGAGCGCCGTCGAAGTTTCAGGCCTTGCGCTGGAAGGCGCGATAGACGGCCAGAAGGATCAGCGAGCCGATCACGCCACCAATGAAGCCCGAGGGCTGAATGGTGCCGCCGATCTCACCCGTGTGAAACACGAGGTTGCTGAGAAAGCCACCGACGAACATGCCGGCAACGCCGAGCAGACCGGTGACGATGAAACCGCCCGGATCCTTGCCCGGCATGAGGAACTTGGCAACGAATCCGACAACGAGGCCGACCAGAAACATCCACAACCAGGACATGGCTACTCCACGGGTTGGACACCAGTGGGCAATCTAGCGCAAGTTGGCCAGTGACGTTGTGACAAAAGGTGTGAGGGCGCAGCTTCAGCCCGACGCTCGCAAGCCGGCAAGGAAGATTCCCGCTGCAGCCTCGACCAGAGCGCGTGGTTCGATGGCGAGATCCGGATGGGCGTCGAGACGATGGTCGAGCACGAGTCGTGCAACCCCATGCGCCATCGCCCAGGCCGCGAGTGCTTCGGTCGTTGCGGGGGCAGCGACACCCAGCGTCAGGAGATTCTGTTGCAGCGTGCCGAACACGGCCTGCGATACCTGCAGCAGGTGCGGATACTCGCTCTTGTCGAGCGAGTCACCAAACATCAGCCGCCACACCTGCGGCTGCTCGCGTGCAAACTCGACATAGATGACCGCCATTGCGATGAAGCGCGCCTCGGGCTCGGCAATGGTCGGCAAATGGGCAAAGCGCCGATCGAGCTCGCGGTAGCCGCTGGCTGCGAGGTCGGCGAGCAGGGCCTCACGGCTTGCATAGTGCCGATAGGGCGCAGCGTGCGAGACGCCCACGCGGCGCGCGATCTCGCGCATGCCGACGGCCTCGATCCCGGCGCTGATGAGCAGATCTTGCGCCGCATCGAGCAAGGCCTGACGCAGGTCGCCATGGTGATATTCGGTGGCGCCGCGGCGTGCGCGCGGCGGACTGCCAAGGGTCGTCATGCGCGCAGGGTAGGGCTCAATGTTGACAGCGTCAACATTGCTCGATAGGGTGGCTTTGGAAATCCCTCGGAGGCTGCCATGCCCGCCACGGCTCGAATCGAAACCACGCCCGCCACCGCACTCGACGAGCAGATGCGCGAGATCCTGCAGACCCAGCAGCAGGCATTCCGCAAGGACATGAATCCTGCGCGCGAACTGCGGCTTGATCGCCTCGCGCGCGTCGAGCGCCTGCTCGACGCCGATGCCGAACGCGAGTTCGCCGCACGCATCGCCGAGGACTTCGGCAATCGCTCGCCGGTGGAAACCGTGCTGGCCGAGTCGATCTTCACGCGCGCCGCGATCAAGCATGCGCGTCGGCATCTCAAGACGTGGATGAAGCCACGCCGTGTGCGCACGGCGATGACCTACTGGCCCGGCCATTCGCGACTGCAATGCCAGCCGCTGGGCGTGGTTGGCATCATTTCGCCGTGGAACTATCCCCTGCAACTCACCTTGGCGCCGCTGGTGGCGGCGTTTGCAGCCGGCAATCGCGTGATGATCAAGCCGTCCGAACTGACGCCGCGATTCTCGCAGGCCTTGCACGATCGCCTTGCCGCCGTGTTCGCGCAGGACGAAGTCGTCGTGATCAACGGCAATGCCGAAGTCGGCAAGGCATTTGCGTCCTTGCCGTTCGATCATTTGCTGTTCACCGGCTCGACCGCGGTGGGGCGACTGGTGGCACAAGCTGCGGCGAAGAATCTCACGCCGGTCACGCTTGAACTCGGCGGCAAGTCACCGGCGATCATCGATGCCTCGGCGAATCTCGCCCTTGCGGCAGAGCGCATTGCCTTCGGCAAGTTGCTCAATGCCGGTCAGACCTGCATTGCGCCCGACTACGTGCTGGTGCCGCCGGCCTTGAAGGATGCGTTTGTCGCGGCCTTGCGTGCTGCGGCCACGCGCATGTATCCCGCGTTTCCGGGCAATCCCGATTACACCAGCATCGTCAGCGATCGGCACTATCGCCGACTGTGCGATCTCGTCGCTGATGCGCGCGCGCGTGGCGCGCAGATCCTGCCGCTTGGAGCCGCTGCCGAGACGCCGGATCCGGCCACGCGGCAACTGGCGCCCAGCGTCTTGCTCGAGGTCGATGATTCGATGCGCGTCATGCAGGAGGAAATCTTCGGTCCCTTGCTGCCGGTGCTGAGCTGCGACTCGACCCAGGCCGCAATCGACTACGTCAATGCGCGCGATCGTCCGTTGGCGTTGTACTGGTTCGGCAGCGACCGCGTTGCGCGCGAGCGCGTGCTCGCGCAGACGATTTCCGGTGGTGTCACCATCAACGACACGCTCTTGCACATTGCCCAGGAAGACCTGCCATTCGGTGGCGTGGGGCCGTCGGGGCAGGGCCACTATCACGGTGAATACGGCTTCCGGCAGATGTCCAAGGAGAAGCCGGTGTTCTTGCAGTCGTCGCTCTCGGGCGTGCGTCTGCTGTACCCGCCGTATCGCCCATTCACGATGAAAATGCTGGAAATCCTCAAGCGGATTTCATAAGCGCCGAGTCGGTCGCGGCAGGCGGCTGTGCTAGAATTCGCGGTTGCCGACAAGGCATTCCACGTCATCGAGCACCGTCATCATGCCGAATCTTTCGGCGCGCATGAGTCGCGCCAAACCCAGTGCAATCATGGCCGTGGCCGAGAAGGCCAAGGCGCTCAAGGCCGCTGGCCGAGACATCGTGAGTTTCTCGATTGGCGTGCCCAATTTTCTGCCCGGCGAACATGTCTATGCGGCGGTACGTGAGGCGCTGGCCAAGGACAGCGGTCAGTACGGCTCCAACCGCGGCGCCGAGCCTTTGCTCGATGCATTCATCAAGCATCTGGAGCAGGGTGGTCTGAGTGGTTACGGCCGCAAGAATCTCGCGGTCGGCATCGGCGCCAAGCATGTGCTCTACAACCTGGCCGAAGTGTTGCTCGATCCGGGTGAGACGATCGCCTTCGCGGTGCCGTATTGGACTTCGTATCTGGACATCGCCGAGATCGTCGACGCCGATGTCCGTTTGATGCCCTGTCCGGCGAGTCAGGACTACAAACTCACACCGGACCAGCTCGATGCCGCGCTGCCGGGCGTCAAGGTGCTGCTGTTCAACAACCCTAACAATCCGACCGGCATGGCCTACACGAAGGCCGAGATCGCCGCGCTGGCCGACGTGCTGGTCAAGCATCCCGACGTCTGGATCATCTGCGACGACATCTACAACCGCATGCTGTTCGACGGTATCGGCTATCACAATTTCATCAATGCGCGGCCGGAACTTCGCGATCGCGTGATCCACGTCGATTCCCTGTCCAAGACCTATGGCATGCCGGGTTGGCGTGTGGGTTTCCTCGCCGGCCCCGAGGTCGTGGCGCAGGCGTTCACGACGATGAACTCCAATCACATCACCAATCTGCCCGAGATCGTCACCGCGGCTGCGGTCGCCGCGCTCAATGGGCCGCAGGATCTGCCGGTGCAGAAGGCGGCCGAGTTTCAGGCGCGACGCGATCAGGTGCTGGAGACAATGCGCTCGATCCCGGGCGTGGTCTGTCCGCGGCCGCAAGGCGCGTTCTACGTGTTTCCCGACGTCTCCTGCGCGTTCGGCAAGCAGCACAAGGGCGTGAAGATCGGCAACGATGTCGATCTGTGCAATGCGCTGCTCGAAGCCAAGGGCGTGGCCTGTGTGCCGGGCTCGGCCTTCGGCGATGCGAATGCGCTGCGCATTTCCTACACCTGTCCGGCGGCGCAGCTCCCCGAGGGACTCAAGCGCTTCCGCGAGTTCTTCGCCGAACTCTCCTGAGACCATGGAACGTCGCACGCTCTTCATTCTGGGCGGTCTGGTCGCGCTTGGCCTGATCGGCTGGATCCGCAGCGGTCCGCCCGACATGAAGGCAGTGCGGCGGGCGGCCGGTGATGAGCCGGTGGTGATGATTTCGGCGAGCTGGTGCGGCTATTGCAAGAGTCTGCGTGAAAATTTCAAGACCTGGGGCGTGCGTTACGTCGAACTGGACATCGACAAGGATCCGGCTGGTCGACGGGTCTACTCGCTGGCGCAAGCGCGGGGCGTGCCCGTGGTGCTCGTCGGCGAGCGGATCTTCCACGGCTACGACCCTGGATCCATACACCAAGCGATAGTCGATGCCGGTCTGCAGCCGGAAACGACGCCCTGAATCCTTTGCATGACAGATGAGGTTCCCAAGATGAAAGCTCCCGTTCGTGTTGCCGTTACCGGTGCTGCCGGTCAGATCGGTTATGCCCTGCTGTTTCGCATTGCTGCCGGCGACATGCTCGGTCCCGATCAGCCGGTGATCCTGCACCTGCTCGAAATCACCCCGGCCTTGCCGGCGCTGCAGGGTGTGGTGATGGAGCTCAACGACTGCGCCTTCCCGACCCTGGCCGGCGTCGTCGCAACCGATGACGTCAATGTCGCCTTCAAGGATGTCGACTATGCGATGTTGGTCGGCGCACGTCCGCGTGGTCCGGGCATGGAGCGCAAGGATCTGCTGGAAGCCAATGGCGCGATCTTCGCGCCGCAGGGCAAGGCGCTCAACGCGCATGCCAAGCGTGACGTCAAGGTGCTCGTGGTCGGCAATCCCGCCAACACCAACGCCCTGATCGCGCAGCAGAACGCGCCCGATCTCGATCCGGCCTGCTTCACCGCGATGGTGCGTCTGGACCACAACCGCGCGCTGTCCCAGCTCGCCGAGAAGACCGGTACGCACACGACCGAGGTCAAGTGCGTGACGATCTGGGGCAACCACAGCTCGACCCAGTATCCGGACATTCACCACGCCACGATCGCGGGCAAGGCTGCGCTCGAACGGGTCGATGCGGCCTGGTACAAGGACAGCTTCATCCCGACCGTGCAGCAGCGTGGCGCTGCGATCATCAAGGCGCGCGGGGCTTCGAGCGCCGCCTCGGCCGCTGCCGCCGCAATCGACCACATGCGCAGTTGGGCGCAGGGTACGGCCGAGGGCGATTGGGTGTCGATGGGAATTCCGTCGGACGGCTCCTACGGCATCGCGCCGGGCGTCATCTACGGCTATCCGGTGACGATCAAGGGCGGCAAGTATTCGATCGTGCAGGGGCTCGAGATCAATGCGTTCTCGCGCGAGCGCATGGATGCCACCGAAAAGGAACTGCGCGAGGAACGCGCCGGCGTCGAGGCCTTGTTCGCCCGTCGCTGAGTGCCATTGCAGCCACGCCGCACCCCTGATGGCGTGGTTTTCGCGAATTTTGTGGTCGGAAGCTGCACAGACAGCGCGGATTGGGCGTAGGCTTACACTTCGAGGAGCCGCGTCCGATCGGGCAGGAGCCGTTTTGGCGACAACAGGGGCCAATCCGAGCGTATGGTCGCACGCGGGCAGCAGCGCAGCCGGCGAGTCTGCCCCTGTCGAACTCAAACCGCAGCAGCGTTCCGATGAATTTGCATGGCTGCTGCAACTGAGCGAGGCCGCAACGCCGCGCGCCGTCGCACGTCTGGCCGAAGCCTTGTCACGGACGTGGACCGACGCCGATCAGGCGGTCTTGTTGTGGCGTGATGGCGAACGACTGGTCTGCGGAAGCGACGCGGATACGCTCGACGTGGTCGAACTGGGAAATGCCGCCGAGTTTCTGGTTGGGCCGCGGCTGGTACAGGCCACGGAACGCAGTCTGCTGCTGCGGGTGGCCAGTTCTGCTGTATTGCTGTTGCATTCCGATGCCGGCAACGCACCGCATGTGGCCGACGGCTTTGTCGACTTCCTGCCGCTGATCGGCGCCCACCTGCAACGTGCGCTGAAACTCGCCAGCCTGCAATTTGCGCATCAGCAGTTGCAGCGTTCCGAAGTCCTGCAGCGTGCGCTGTTCGCGATCTCCGATCTGTCCGGCTCCGCGCTCGACATGGCGGAGATGCTCGAGCGCATCCACGGCATCGTGCGCACGCTCATGTATGCGGAGAATTTCTACATCGTCCGCCATGATCCGGATCGGCAGACGATGCGCTTCATCTATTTTTCCGATCTGGTCGATACCGAGAACCTGCTTGGCACCGATATTCCGATGTCGCTGCGTGCCAACACTCTGACTTGGCACGTGCTGGTCGAGGGCAGGGCCTTGATGGGCGGGATGGAGCAGATCCGCACGCAATTGGCGGGCCAGCTCGCCGAGGCGGGTCCGGATTGCCATGACTGGCTGGGTGTGCCGGTGCTGCGCGATGGTCAGGCGCGTGGTGCGCTGGTGGTGCAGAGCTACGAGGAGGGCATTCGTTACAGTGAGGACGATCGCACCCTGCTCGAGTTCGTCGGCAGCCACATTTTCACCGCACTCGAGCGCAAGGAAAGCAAGGATGAACTTGAAGCGCAGGTGCGTCTGCGCACACTCGAACTGGCCGAGGCCAATCGCGGCCTGCAGCAGGAAGTATTCGAGCGTGAGCGCGCCGAACGCCTCCAGGCCAGCCTGTTCCACATTGCCCAGCTCGCCACCGTCGATATCGATGAGGCCGAGTTCTACAAGCGCATGCATCTGGCGGTTGGCGACATCATCAATGCCGAAAATTTCTTCATTGGCCTGTTGTCTGAAGACGGAGCCGTTCTCAATTTCCCCTACTACGTCGACGGCGGCCTGCAGAGGCAGGTATCGCGCGAGGTCGGTCGTGGTCTGAGCGAATACGTGATGCGTACCGGCCGCGCCTTGCTGGGCTGCCGCGCCGACATCGATCGCCTGGGCCTGCTGGGCGAGGTCGACATCAGCCGGATCGGCAGACCATCGCTGTGCTGGCTTGGGGTGCCGCTGCGTGTCGGTGAGGACATCATCGGACTCGTCGTCGTGCAGAGTTATGCCGAGGAATTCGCCTACGGCCCGGCCGATCGCGACCTGCTCGGTTTTGTTGCCTTGCAGATCGCGGCGAGCATTCACCGCCGACGTGCCGCCGTGGCGCTGCAGAGCGCGAACGTCGATCTCGAACATCGTGTTCATGAGCGAACGCGCGAGCTGCGTGAGCAGATCAGCAAGCGCGAGGCGATGCAGAAGCAGCTCGAACATCAGGTGATGCATGACGCGCTCACCGGCTTGCCCAATCGCCGGCTGTTGCGCGATCGTCTCGAGATCGCGTTACAGCGTGCGCGTCGCGAACGGCACAGCACCGGCGCACTGCTGTATCTGGATGTCGACCGTTTCAAGGTGATCAACGACAGCCTCGGGCACCTCGCGGGTGATGCCTTTCTCAAGGAGATCGCCAACCGCCTGCGTGACTGCGTGCGCCTGCCGGACATGGCTGCGCGCATTTCCGGCGACGAATTTGCCCTGTTCCTTGATGATGCCGGCTCGGTTGAGGGCGCTGCGGCCTTTGCTGCGCGTGCGCTCGATGGGCTCAATCGGGTGCTGCATGTGGCGGGTCGGGAACTCGAGCCTTCGATCAGCATCGGCATTGCAATGGTCAATGTCAGCTACCAGACGCCCGATGATCTGCTGCGTGCGGCCGACATGGCGCTGTATCGCGCCAAGGAAATGGGCCGCAATCGCTACGTGGTGTTCGATGATCGCCTGTCGAGCACGATGATGGACGTGCTCGCGCTCGAGGCCGAACTGCGGCGTGGCCTGCAGCGGCACGAGTTCATTCCCTATTTTCAGTCGATACGCCAGATCGAGACCGGACAGGTCGTCGGGCAAGAGGCGCTGCTGCGCTGGAATCACCCTACGCGTGGAATTCTCGAGCCCGCACATTTCGTCAAGGTGGCCCAGGACTGCGGCCTGATCGAGGCGATCGATTGGCAGCTTTTCGATGCGGCCTGCCGCACGATGGCGAACAGCGGTGGCGAAACTTTCGTCACCATCAATGTCTCGGCCCTGCATCTGCGCCAGGAAGACTTCGATGAGCGACTGATCGAGATGCTTGCGCGCAGCAAGTTGTCACCAGCGCGCCTGATCATCGAAGTCACCGAAGGCTCGCTGCTCGATGACCCGACCGCCGTTCACGCAATCCTCGAGCGTCTGCGCGCGTTCAGCATCGGCGCGGCGCTCGATGATTTCGGCACCGGTTATTCATCGCTGAGCTATCTGCATTCGCTGCCGCTGCGCATGGTCAAGATCGACCGCTCCTTCGTCAGCTCGCTCGACGAGAATCTCATTGCCGCACGTCCGGTGGTGGGAGCGATCCTCGCCTTGGCCAAGGCGCTCGGCATCGAAGTCATTGCCGAAGGTATCGAAACCGAGCAGCAGTGCGTCGCCCTGCGCGCGATGGGATGTGTTCTGGGGCAGGGCTTCCTGTTCGGATTGCCGGCGCCGGTTGCGGGCTGAGTTCCGTGATTTGCTTGCTCAGTCCGGCAAAGGCCCGGCTGGTGGTGCGTTCGGGATTTGGGTGAGCAAACCGGCACGGCGCATCTGCTGATCGACGACGACCGCGGTGGCGACATCGCTGCCGACGTTGACCGTGGTGCGCATCATGTCGAGGATGCGATCGACGCCGATGATGATGCCCAATCCTTCGGGTGGCACTCCGAAAGTGGTGAGCAGGCCCGCAATCAAGGGCAAGGATCCGCCCGGGATGCCGGCCACGGCGACGGCACTGAGCACGGCGAGCAGCATCAGGATCACCTGTTGGCTCAAGGACAGGTCTATGCCGAACACCTGGGCGATGAACAGCACCACGCAACCTTCGAACAGCGCCGTGCCGCTCATGTTCATCGTGGTGCCCAGCGACAGCACGAAGCTCGAGGTGCTTTCCGAAAGCTTGAGATCATCGCGCGCCGAGGCGAGTGCGGTGGGCAGGGTGGCATTGCTCGAACTGGTCGAGAATGCGGTGATCAGCACCGGCCGGATCGTGCGGAAGAATTCCAATGGCGAGCGTTTGGCGAGAAAACGCATCCACAGCGACATCGTGCCGAACAGGTGCAGCACGAAGGCGACCGTGCAGCCGATGACGAACCACGACAAGGCCGCCAGCACGCCCAGGCCGACCTTGACGATCACGCTGTAGATCATTGCCGGCACCGCATAGGGCGCCAGACGCAAGGCGAAGTCGACGATCTTCGTCATGATCTCGGCCATCGTTTCCAGAGCGTCGAGGACCTGCTTGCGCCGCGTGTCGGCAAGGCGGGTGGCCGCGGCGCCGAACAGGATTGCGAACAGGATCAGCGGCAGGACTTCGCCAATCGAACCGCGCTCGTGGCCGGCGATCGCGCCGAGCAGATTGCGCGGCATGAACATGTCGACGATCAGCGACAGGCTCATGGATGGCTGCGCCGCGCCACGCTCGGTGATGCTCTGCGCGGCCCCGCCGTATTCGGCCAGCAGTTGCGCCGTGGCGGCCTGCGGCAGATGTCGACCCGGTTCGAGAAGGTTCATCATGAGCAGGCCGATGGTCACGCCGATCGCCATGTTGGCGAAGAACATCACGAAGGTGCGCAGCGCCAGCGGGCCGATGCGGTCGGGCCGCCCCAGCTGAACAACGCCGGCGGTGAGCGAGGCAAACACCAGCGGCATCACCACGAAGAACAACATGCGCAGGAAAACCTGGCCGAACGGGTCGAACACCGCGGTCGAGACCTTGCGCATGAGGTCGAGGGTCGGCGCATGGAAGTGGCCGATGCCCAAGGTGAAGAGGGCGGCGACGATGCCGATCGCCATGCCGATGAGGATGCGGTTTGCCAGCGAAATGGATTTGCTCATCGACCGCAATTTACGTGGCCCGGGCGTCGGAGTCACGCGCCCGCACACGCAAGGAAGGCAGAGCATGGGTGGATCGCCGCGTTCGGGCCGGGATCGGCAGTGCGTTCGGCTAGAATATGCAGTCCCCAAGGAGTTGCCGATGGCCCCCATTGCATCCGCTGGCGCGCGTTTTCGCGCCGCCGTCGCCGAGGAAAGTCCGCTGCAGGTCGTTGGTACTGTGACCGCCTACGCGGGCTTGATGGCGCGCCGTGTCGGTTACCGTGCACTGTATCTGTCGGGGGGCGGCGTGGCCGCCAATTCACTGGGCGTGCCCGATCTGGGTATTTCGACGATGGAAGACGTGCTGATCGATGCCCGCCGCATCGTCGATGCCACCGCTTTGCCGCTGTTGGTCGACATCGACACCGGTTGGGGTGGGGCGTTCAACATCGCACGCACGATTCGCAGCTTCGAGCGCATTGGCGTGGCCGCGGTGCACATGGAAGATCAGGTCGGACAGAAACGCTGCGGCCATCGGCCCGGCAAGGAAGTCGTGCCGAAGGAAGAAATGGTCGATCGCGTCAAGGCGGCCGTGGATGCGCGCATGGATCGCGACTTCGTGCTGATGGCACGCACCGACGCGGCTGCGGTGGAAGGCATCGATGCTGCGATAGAGCGCGCGGTGGCCTATGTCGAAGCCGGTGCCGACATGATCTTCCCCGAGGCCATGAAATCACTCGACGACTATCGCCGCTTCAAGGCGGCGGTCAAGGTGCCGATCCTCGCCAATCTCACCGAGTTCGGATCGACGCCGTTCTTCACCACCGCCGAGTTGCAGCGTGCGGGCGTGGACATCGCGCTGTACTGCTGCGGCGCCTATCGGGCGATGAACAAGGCCGCGCTCAATGTCTACGAGACGATCCGCCGCGACGGCACCCAGCAGGCCGCGTTGCCGACGATGCAGACGCGCGAGGAACTTTACGATTTCCTCGGCTACCACGACTACGAGCGCAAGCTTGATGCGCTGTTTGCGCAAAATTCCTGACGTTTCGCCGTGCCGGCGCGTGTCGGTGCGGCACCCCGATGAATGCGGAGAACCATGACATGAGCGAAGGCGCCGTACCATTCAAACCAAAGAAATCGGTCGCATTGTCCGGCGTCGCCGCCGGCAACACCGCGCTGTGCACGGTCGGCCGTACCGGCAACGACTTGCACTACCGCGGCTACGACATTCTCGACTTCGCCACCAGCTGCGAGTTCGAAGAAATTGCGCATCTGCTCGTGCATGGCAAATTGCCCAATCGCGCCGAGCTGGCCGGCTACAAGGCCAAGCTCAAGGCATTGCGCGGTATTCCGGCGGCGGTCAAGGCGGTTCTTGAAGCCTTGCCCGCCTCAGCTCATCCGATGGACGTGATGCGCACCGGCGTGTCGGCGCTCGGATGCGCGCTACCGGAAAAGGACGACCACAACCATCCCGGCGCGCGCGACATCGCCGATCGCCTGATGGCCTGCCTCGGCAGCATCCTGCTGTACTGGTACCACTTTGCGGTCAATGGCAAGCGCATCGAGGTGGAAACCGACGACGATTCAATCGGCGGTCATTTCCTGCATTTGCTGCACGGGAGCAAACCGAGCGAGCTGTGGGTGCGCGCGATGCACACCTCGCTGATCCTCTACGCCGAGCACGAGTTCAATGCCTCGACTTTCACCGCACGCGTGATCGCGGGTACCGGCAGCGACATGTATTCGGCCATCGCCGGTGCGATCGGTGCGCTGCGCGGTCCCAAGCACGGTGGTGCCAACGAGGTCGCGTTCGAGATCCAGAAGCGCTACGACAATCCTGACGAGGCCGAGGCCGACATCCGCGCCCGCGTCGAGCGCAAGGAGGTCGTGATCGGCTTCGGTCACCCGGTTTACACCACCGGCGATCCGCGCAACCAGGTGATCAAGGAAGTCGCCCGCGAATTGTCCAGCGAACAGAAGAACATGAAGATGTTCGACATCGCGGCTCGGCTGGAGTCGGTGATGTGGGACATCAAGAAGATGTTCCCCAATCTCGACTGGTTCAGCGCGGTGAGCTACCACATGATGGGCGTGCCGACGGCGATGTTCACGCCGCTGTTCGTGATTTCGCGCACCTCGGGCTGGTCGGCACATGTGATCGAGCAGCGCATCGACGGCAAGATCATCCGCCCCAGCGCCAATTACACCGGGCCGGAAAATCTCGCTTTCGTGCCAATCGACCAGCGCTGACGTGCATCACTCGGGATATCGGCACGAATCGGTGATTCGTGCCGACTTCAGTGGCCCTGCGCCGGACAATCGGATGTCTTCAGCTCAGACCTTCGGCCTTGAATGCCTTCTGCACACCGGGATCGGCCTGCATGCGCGCGTAGTGGGCTTCGAGGTGATCGAACCCGCCGAGATCGACGCCGGTGGCCTTGGCCCAGCGTGTGGTGATGAACAGGTAGGGATCAGCGATCGAGCGTGAACCGGCGATCCAGTCGCGGCCCTTGAGCTGGTTGTTGGCGCGCTCGTAGTAGCCGCGCAGCGTGCTGCGTGCCTGCGCCTTGGACTTTTCGATCATCGCCGGATCTTCAAGGTATGCCGTTGCGCCGAACAGCGGCTTGAAGCTCGGATGCACGTCGGCATTGACGAAAGCCAGCCAGCGATTGACCTCGGCGCGTCCCTTGGGCGTGCCATCACCGTCGAGCTTGGCCTCGGGATGCTTGTCGACGAGGTAATGCAGGATCGCCATGTTCTGCGTCAGGACATAACCCTGATCTTCGAGTACCGGAACCGCGCCGGCGGGATTGAGCTTGCGAAACTCGGGCGCCGCGCGCTGTTCACGGGAAACGGTCTCGAACTCGAACGGCTTGCCGATCCATTCCAGCACGATATGGTCGGCGGTCGAGCACGCGCCGGGTGAGGTGTAGAGCTTCATGTGGGCCTCCTTGGGGAATGGATGATCTGGTGTTGCGCGGATGCCGATTCAAGGGGCACCGGTTCGTTCAGGGCGTCGCAGCGATGTCCTCGAAGCGCACGTTCTGGATCGGGTACTCGCGCCAGTCGCGGTAGTCGAAATGCCACCACTCGAACTCGTAGACTGCAAAGCCCTCGGCTTCCATTGCCTGACGCAAGAGATCCCGATTGGCGCGCGCGGTTGCGCTGCCGCCCGACCAACCTGGGTAGGCACGCTCGCTGAACTCGTCGTATCCGCTGGGCATTTCAAGCGCCGCGCCACTGGCGAGATCGACCAAGGTGAGATCGACGGCACAGCCGCGATTGTGGCGTGAGCCCTTGGCGGGATTGCCGACGAAGTGGTGCTGTTGGACCGGCGTTGCGTCCCAGAAGATTTTCGTCACATACCATGGTCGGTAGCCATCGTGGATCAAGAGGCCAAGGCCGCGTTTGGCCAGATCGTGCTGCACGCGCACCAACGCCTCGGCCGCAGGCCTCTGCAGGAAGGCACGCGCCTGACTGTAGACCGGGGTGCCGAGAAAGTTGTTGTCGCCCGCATAGCGGATGTCCAGGCGCAGGCTCGGGTCGAGTCGGATCAACTCGACCAGATCGGGTGCGCGGAATCGACCCTGCTCCTGCGGCGGTGTTGCCGCGAGCGCGATCGGCAACAAGTCGGCGATCGGCCGTACTGGTTTGATGCGGTAGGTCGCGGTTTCGGCGGCGGGCGGCGTGACGGTCTGCGCGGGCGCGCAGGCAGCCAGCAACGCGGACAAGAGCAGCAGTGTCCAGGGTTTTGCCAAGTCGGCGCTCCGATTGACCGTGGAATGAGAGCGCAAGTGAAGCAGAGCACGTACTGGCCTGTCGAGCTTGAGTGGATACGCGGCAGTTGCGTCTCTTGCAGGGGTCCTGTGTGGCGGTGGTGTCGCTGCAGCCGAAACGGCAATACGTGGCCGACTTCACAGATCGCAGCGGCCCGCTTTTGGCAAAGTGCAGCGGTGAGCACAGCGCAGGGTGGCGCGATCGGGGTGGAGCAGCGTTCATGACCAGACAATTCGATCCACGCGACTGGAGCAATGCGCTGAGCGCACAGCATCGGACGCCAGCGCTGGGACCACCCGCGAGCGTGGATCCGCGCCAGCGCGCCGACTACAAGGTTCGGATCATCGAGGCGCGCGTTAAACTCAAGATCATGCGCGATCGCACCGAAGCCCTGCAGCAATCGCTCGAGGAGTTTCGCGCGCGCCGCGCCGCACTCGGCGCCTGAGCAGGAACTTCATCGCCGAAGGCCTGCTTGCGCGCCGTGAGGCGGCGCACGGGTTTCGGGTTCATCCATCGGCCCGCCGGCAGCCACGACCATCGGTCTCCACCGCGGCCACGGCTGAGTCCTGCTAGATCGCGTTGGCCAGGCGCATGCCTTGCTCGATCGCGCGCTTGGCATCCAGTTCGGCCGCGACATCGGCACCACCGATCAGATGAGTCTTGATGCCAGCTGACACGAGTTCGGCCTGCAAGCCGCGGTTGGGTTCTTGCCCGGCGCACACGACGATGGTATCGACCGCGAGCAGGTGCGGTTCGTCGTCGATGCGCACGTGCAACCCTTGCTCGTCGATGCGCTCGTAGGCAACGCCGCCGAGCATCGTCACATGCTTGGCCTTGAGCGTGGCGCGATGGACCCAGCCAGTGGTTCGGTTGAGCCGCTTGCCGGGCTTGCCGGGGCTGCGCTGCAGCAGCCAGATCTGACGCAGCGGCGCTTCGGGCGCGGGAATGGCCAGACCCGCGCGCTGCGTCAGCGTGGTGTCCACGCCCCATTCACGGGCCCAGCGCGCGATATCGGTGGTGGGCGAGGGCGCGCGCTCGACGAGGAATTCGGCCACGTCGAAGCCGATCCCGCCTGCGCCGATGATCGCCACGCGCGGACCCACGGCTGCGTTGTCGCGCAGCACGTCGATGTAGCTGAGCACGTTCGCATCCTCGCTGCCCGGAATCGTGATCGACCGTGGGGTCACGCCGGTGGCAAGCACCACGTCATCAAATCCCTGCAGGCTCACTGCCGTGGCCATGGTCGAAAGGCGCAGATCGAGCTTGAGCTGGTCGATGCGCCGCGCGTAGTAGCGCAACGTTTCGGCGAATTCCTCCTTGCCCGGAATGCGCTTGGCCATGTTGAACTGACCGCCGATCTGCGCGGCCTGCTCGAACAGACTCACTGCGTGGCCACGCTCGGCCAGCGTCGTTGCGCAGGAAAGGCCCGCCGGACCGGCGCCGACCACGGCAATGCGCTTGCGCACGCCGGCCGGACCCACCACCAATTCGGTTTCGTGGCAGGCACGCGGGTTGACGAGACAACTCGCGCGCTTGTTCTCGAACACGTGATCGAGGCAGGCCTGGTTGCAGGCAATGCAGGTATTGATGTCATCGCTGCGATCTTCGCTGGCCTTGCGCACCCAATGCGGATCGGCGAGCAAGGGCCGCGCCATCGACACCATGTCGGCATCACCCGCGGCGAGAACCCGCTCGGCAATCTCGGGCATGTTGATGCGATTGGTGGTGATCAGCGGCAGCGTCACTTCGCCCTTGAGCCGCCGCGTGACCCAGGTGAAGGCCGCGCGCGGCACACTGGTGACGATGGTCGGCACGCGCGCTTCGTGCCAGCCGATGCCGGTGTTGAGCAGGCTCGCGCCCGCGCTCTCGATCTTCTTCGCCAGTGCCACGATCTCGGGCCAGCTTTGGCCAGCCTCGACGAGATCGAGCATCGACAGTCGATAGATGATGAGAAAACCCGGCCCGACCGCTGCGCGCATGCGGCGCACGATCTCGACGGGAAAGCGCTGCCGCTTCTCCACCGAGCCGCCCCAGTTATCGCTGCGTTGGTTGCTGCGTTCGACCAGAAACTGGTTGATCAGGTAGCCTTCCGAACCCATCACCTCGACGCCGTCGTAACCGGCGTCCTGCGCCTTGCGCGCGCAGTTGACGAAGTCCTCGATCGTGCGCGCTATCCCGCGTGCACCGAGCGCACGCGGTTTGAACGGCGTGATCGGTGATTTGATCGCGGACGGGGCAACGCTGAGCGGGTGATAGCCATAGCGTCCCGCGTGCAGGATCTGCAGGCAGATGCGCCCGCCTTCGGCATGCACGGCGCGAGTCACCTTGCGGTGTCGCGCGACGTGCCAGGGCATCGACAGGCGTCCCGCGAAGGGCGCCAGCCAGCCTTCGATGCTCGGCGCGAAACCACCGGTGACGATGAGGCCGACGCCGCCGCGCGCGCGTTCGGCGAAATACGCCGCCAGTTTGTCGAAATCGCGTGCGCGGTCCTCCAGCCCGGTGTGCATCGAGCCCATGAGCACGCGATTGGGCAGGCTCAGGTGGCCCAGATCGAGCGGGGCAAGCAGGTGTGGATAGGTCATGGGCGAAGCGCCGGTTTCAAACGATCGTATGAAGATGCCCGGAAATGCGTGCTGCGACAAGTTCTGGCGACATCAACGCTGGGTTTGGGTCGTGGCTCTGGAGACTGCACGTCAGCGCCGCGGCTCCGGTGATTCGGTCGAATCGACACTACAAGCTGTGGACCAGAAACTGTCCGCGAATCGAAGCGGCTCGCAGGCGCAATCCCGCTTCCTGCATGGGCTTGCGACCTCGCCGGTGCGGGCGTAGCGTGCCGCTCGCAGGGGCAGGAAGGAACCGGAGGTGCGTCATGTGCGCGTTCGGCAAGACCTTGTTCAGTGCTTCACTCGCGCTCTCGCCCGTGGCAGCGATCGCGATCGATGAATACCGACTCGATGATGAGATCAAGGAATTGGGCATTGGCGTGCAAAGCCCCAATACCAATTCCTTCGCCTGGCTCAACCGCTTCGTCGTGCAGTCCAACCACGAGACGATCACGGCCGTGCGCCTCGCCTTCGGCGGGGGTCCGGCCCAGTCCAATATTGCCAACGGGCAGCCGGTAGCGGTGTATCTGTGGGATGACGTCAATCAGGATGGTGACCCATCAGACGCCTGGGTGCTTGCCTCGGCCACCGGTGTCGTGCAGGGAAGTGGCACCAATGCCTACACCACGATCGCGTTTTCGCCGCCGGTGACCCTGGTGGCGGGTCGGATATTCTTCGCCGGCGCAATCATCAACTACAACGGCCAGGTCCTGGTCGGCAGTCTCGACACGGACGGCACGGATGATGTGCAGCCGTGGCCAGCTGCGTTCCACAGTTTTGTCGCTTCCAGCGACAACGGCACGCCGGTGAACCCGAATGGTCTCGCGCTGGCACAGGGACCGGTCGCCAGCGTGAGCTCGGCGATCTTCGGCGGCAGTGATGATGCGACCTGGATGATCCGGCTCAATGCGCCGCCGCCCAACACGGCGCAGCTTGATATCGATCCCAATCCCCTGGATTTCGGCATGGTGAGCGTGGGCACGGTGTTCGGTCCCGTGCTGGTCAAGCTCGAGAACATCGGCACGGCCAACCTCGACATTGCAGCGATCACCGGTATTCCGTTGCCGTTCTTTTCGCCACCGCCGGCCGGTCCGATGTGCCCGTCGCCACCGTTTTCCCTGATCCCCTCCGAATTCTGCTTGATTCAATACAGCTTCGGGCCGACCACGATCGGTCCGCATGCGGCCAATGTCGGCATCACCAGCAATGCGCCGACCTCACCGGATCTGCTGCAGCTGATGGGTCTCGGCGTGGTCGGGCCTGCACCGGGGCCGATGTTGTCGCCAGCCAGCCTTGACATGGGCGAGGTCGATGTCGATGCCAGCTCGGCACTGCATACGATCACATTCACGAACACCGGCACGCTCGACTGGATCGTGACGGATGTGCAGGTGACCGATCCGAGCCTGCCGCCTTCGCCATTCACGTTCACATTTGCCAATTGTTCGCCGCCGCCCATCGTCCTTGCGCCCGGCATGAGTTGTGACCTGAATCTGGTCTTTTCTCCTTACGATCATGGAGTATTCGCGCGCAGCTACGAGTTCGTCGGCAATACGCCGCCGGGCAGCGTGGTGATGACCTTGAAAGGAAAAGGCATGTTGTTCGGCGACGGTTTCGAGGTGCCATGAGGACCAGGACATCGCGCGCTGCAGGCGCAAAGTCGGGTGTGGCGATCTGCTGCGTGCTGGCCGGTCTTGGCTTGGCGTATTCAGATGCGGGCACCGCGGCAGGCTGCGTGCGCCCTGGCGATACGGTGTTCGGCAGCGGCTTCGATCGCGAGCCCTTGCAGGTCCGCTATGTCGCCACCGATGGGAACGACGCCAACGACGGCGGTATCGCGGCACCGTGGAAGACGATCCAGCATGCCGTCGATACGGCTTCGGCTGGTGATGCGATCTGCGTGCGCGAAGGTGCCTACAACGAATTGGTGACGATCACGAAGTCGGGTTCGTCTGCGGCTGGGCCGATCGTGCTGCAGGCGGTGCCGGGCGATGCGGCCGTCATCGATGGGGCAGGCTTGCCGATCCCGAACGGCCAGAATGGTCTGCTCACCCTGGTCGATGTCAGCCACGTGGTCGTGCAGGGTCTGGAGCTGCGCAATTACGTGACTGGCTCGACCAGCAAGGTGCCGATCGGGCTGTACCTGACCGGCGTGGGCACGCAGATCCGCATCCTCGGCAACCACATCCACGACATCCGCAACACCGGCAATGGCTGTGCCGCCAATGCCTTCGGGCTCAAGGTCGATGGCACACGCGCGCCAGCATCGATCAACCAGCTCGTGATCGACGGCAACGACATCCATGATCTCGTGCTTGGTTGCAGCGAGTCGTTTTCGCTCGACGGCAATGTCGAGCAGTGGACGATCAGGAACAACACCGTGCATGACACCAACAACATCGGCATCGGCGCGATCGGCTTCGAAGGCGTTGCGCCGGATCCGGCCTTCGATCAGGCACGCGACGGCGTGATCTTCGGCAACACGGTCTACAACATTTCTTCGTATGGCAATCCGGCTTACGGCAATGAATACGCCGCCGACGGCATCTACGTCGATGGCGGTACGCGCATCCTCATCGAACGCAATCGCGTGCACCATGTCGATCTGGGCATCGAGGTGGCGAGCGAGCACGCTGGCCGTACCAGCAGTGACGTCATCGTGCGCAACAACCTCGTCTACTTCGGCAATTCCGCCGGCATTTCGATCGGCGGCTACGCGGCCAACGTCGGCGGCAGCGAGCGCGTGAAGATTCTCGGCAACACCTTGCTGGCCAACGATCAGCAGGGCACCGGGTCCGGCGAGTTCCAGATCCAGTACCACGCCAGCGACAACCTGTTCGCCAACAACCTCGTGTATGCAAGCTCGGGCGGCGTGCTGGTGAGCGCCTACACCGGCGATACCATTGCCCCCGCCGTGCTCGACAACAATCTGTACTGGGTGACTGCGGGCGGTGCTGACCCGAGTTGGGTCTGGAAGGGCGTCGAGTACAACAGCCTGACGGCGTTTCGTGCCGGCTCCGCGCAGGATGCGCAGGCGCTGTGGGCCAATCCGCAATTGTTGAATCTTTCAGCGCCCGATCTGCAGGTGGCGAGCGGTTCACCCGCGATCGACGCCGGGCAGGATCCGGGCGGCAGCCTGGTCGGCTCGGTCGATTTCGCGGGCAAGCCGCGTATCGTCGGCGCGGCGATCGACATCGGCGCCTACGAGCACTGGGAGCATGTGAAAAATCTTCTTGGCTGCCGGGAATGTCGCCGAACGTCGTTGGCAACGGCGCGCTACGCTCGAATTGCGTGGTGGTGTGCCTGGTCGAGCCAAGCGTGCTCGACTTGAAACGCGGTTGTGTAGGAGGGCCGGGAGGCCCGACCTGACGCGCGGGAGCGGAACACGTTCTGCTCTGCGAGTGACGAGGTGGCTTTTTCAGAGCCGAGTGCGCTCGACTCGAAGCGCGGTTATGCAGGAGGGCCGGGAGGCCCGACCTGACGCGCGGGAGCGGAACACGCTCCGGCCACCTCGCCGCAGGTCCGGAATTTTCACAGGCCCTGCACGCGCGTTCGGACTCGCTGCAGGCGGCTCCGCGCCGCGCGTGCGTGCCGCGATTCCGACGGCTGTCGGCGCATGCTCTGGCACAATAGGCAACTCGCCCGCGCGCGCTCCACGCGCGGGCTCCCCGACCATCGCCGATCGACGCCATGCCCGCCATCAATTCCAGGTTCCGCAAATCCCTGCCCGGTACCACGCTGGACTATTTTGACGCACGTGCCGCGGTCGAGGCGCTCAGGCCCGGTGCCTGGGCGGGGCTGCCCTACACCGCGCGTGTGCATGCCGAGAACATCGTGCGCTGCGCGGAGCCTTCGCGCGTCGATGCCTTTCTCGGCCAGTTGATCGAGCGCAAGCGCGACATCGACTTCCCGTGGTTCCCGGCGCGCGTGGTCTGTCACGACATCCTCGGCCAGACCGCGCTGGTGGACCTGGCCGGCTTGCGCGAGGCGATTGCCGCGCAGGGGGGCGATCCGGCCAAGGTCAATCCGGTCGTACCGGTGCAGCTCATCGTCGACCATTCGCTCGCGGTCGAGGCGCCCGGTTTCGACAAGGATGCATTCAACAAGAATCGTGCGATCGAGGATCGCCGCAACGCCGATCGCTTCGATTTCATCGAGTGGACACGGCTGGCGTTTTCCAACGTCGACGTGATCCAGGCCGGCAACGGCATCATGCATCAGATCAATCTGGAGAAGATGTCGCCGGTGATCGGCGTCGAGAATGGGGTTGCCTATCCCGACACCTGCGTCGGTACCGATTCGCATACGCCGCATGTGGATGCGCTGGGTGTGATCGCGATCGGCGTGGGCGGCCTGGAAGCCGAAAGCGTGATGCTCGGCAATGCCTCGTGGATGCGTCTGCCCGACATTGTCGCGGTGGAGCTCAGCGGCAAGCCGCAACCGGGCATCACCGCGACCGACGTGGTGCTCGCGCTCACCGAGTTCCTGCGTCAGCAGAAGGTCGTCGGTGCCTACATCGAGTTCCGTGGTGAAGGCGCTGCCGCACTGACGATCGGCGATCGTGCGACGATTTCCAACATGGCGCCCGAATATGGCGCGACGGCGGCGATGTTCAGCATCGACGAGCAGACCTTGCGCTACCTGCGCCTGACCGGTCGCAGCGACGCGCAGGTTTCGCTGGTGGAGGTCTACGCAAAGACCGCCGGCTTGTGGGCGAGCGATCTCGCCGCGGTCGAGTACGCGCGCAGCTTGCACTTCGACTTGTCGAGCGTGGTGCGCAACCTCGCCGGGCCGAGCAATCCGCATCGCCGCCTGCCATTGAGTGCGCTTGCCGAACGCGGCATCGCCGACGAGGCCAAGCTCGCGGCTGCGCGCGACGAGGAAGCGCAAGGACTGATTCCCGATGGCGCGGTGATCATCGCGGCGATCACGTCATGCACCAACACCAGCAACCCACGCAACGTCATTGCGGCTGGCCTGCTGGCGCGCAATGCCAATGCGCGCGGGCTGACCCGCAAGCCGTGGGTCAAGACCTCGCTCGCGCCCGGCTCGCGCGTGGTCGAGTCGTATCTGCGTGAAGCGGGCCTGCTGTCGGAACTCGAACGACTCGGTTTCGGCATCGTCGGCTTCGCCTGCACCACTTGCAACGGCATGAGCGGCGCACTGGATCCGGTGATCCAGAAAGAAGTGATCGAACGCGACCTCCATGTCACCGCCGTGCTGTCGGGCAACCGCAATTTCGATGGCCGCATCCATCCCTACGCCAAGCAGGCCTTTCTCGCCTCGCCGCCCCTGGTGATCGCCTATGCGATTGCCGGCACGGTGCGCTTCGACATCGAAAAGGATGTGCTGGGCGTGGATGCGCAGGGCAGGCAAGTGCGCCTTGCCGACATCTGGCCGAGCGATGCCGAGATCGATGCCGTGGTCGCAGCGAGCGTCAAGCCCGAGCAGTTCCGCAAGATCTACGAACCGATGTTTGCGCCGCGCGCACGCGGTGCGGCCAAGCCGCTGTATGACTGGCGCGCGCAGAGCACCTACATCCGCAATCCGCCGTATTGGGAAGGCGCGCTCGCCGGCGAGCGCACGCTCAAGAACCTGCGCCCGCTCGCGGTGCTGGGTGACAACATCACCACCGATCATCTGTCGCCGTCGAACGCGATCCTGCCGAGCAGCGCGGCGGGCGAGTACCTCGCGCGCATGGGACTGCCCGAGGAAGACTTCAATTCCTATGCCACCCATCGCGGTGATCACCTCACCGCGCAACGCGCGACCTTTGCCAATCCCAAGTTGCTCAACGAGATGGTGCGCGATGCCGAGGGCAAGGTGAAACAGGGCTCGCTCGCGCGCGTCGAACCGGAAGGGCAGGTGATGCGCATGTGGGAAGCGATCGAGATCTACATGCAGCGCAAGCAGCCACTGATCATCATCGCCGGCGCCGACTACGGCCAGGGCAGCTCACGCGACTGGGCCGCCAAGGGCGTGCGCCTTGCCGGTGTGGAGGCGATCGCTGCCGAAGGCTTCGAGCGCATTCATCGCCAGAACCTCGTCGGCATGGGCGTGATGCCACTGCAGTTCCAGCCCGGCACCACCCGCAAGACTCTGGCCATCGACGGCACGGAAACCTTCAGCGTGCTCGGAACGCCCACGCCGGGCGGTACGCTGCGCCTGATCGTCGAGCGTCGCAATGGCGAGCGGGTCGAGGTGCCGATGACTTGTCGTCTCGATTCCGACGACGACGTTGCCACATATGTCGCGGGGGGCATCCTGCCGCGCTTCGCGCGTGAGTTTCTGGCGCAGAACAAGGCGAACCAACATGGGTGAGCTGGCGCAACTGAAGATCCCCGCCACCTACATGCGTGGTGGCACGTCGAAGGGCGTGTTCTTTCGATTGCAGGACTTGCCTGAGTCTGCGCGCATGCCCGGCGCGACGCGCGATGCCTTGCTCATGCGCGTGATCGGTTCGCCCGATCCCTACGGCAAGCACACCGATGGCATGGGTGGGGCGACTTCGAGTACGAGCAAGTGCGTGATCATCGCGCCGGCCACGAAGCCGGATCACGATGTCGACTATCTCTACGGCCAGGTCAGCATCGACTCGGCTTTCGTCGACTGGTCGGGCAATTGCGGAAACCTCTCGGCAGCGGTCGGCCCGTTTGCGATTGCGCAAGGTTTCATCCCCGCCGAGCGCATCCCGCTCAATGGCTCGGTCACGGTGCGGATCTGGCAGGCCAACATCGGCAAGACCATCCTCGCCCACGTGCCGGTGACGAACGGACAAGTGCAGGAAACCGGCGATTTCGAACTCGATGGCGTGAGCTTTCCTGCTGCCGAGATCGTTCTCGAATTCATCGACCCGTCGGATGACGAGGGCGAGGGCGGCTCGATGTTTCCGACTGGCAATCTGATTGATGAACTCGAAGTGCCCGGCATGGGCAAGCTCAAGGCCACGATGATCACAGCGGGCATCCCGACCGTGTTCGTCGATGCAGCCGATGTCGGCTACGCCGGCACCGAACTGCAAGCGACCATCAATGAGGACAAGGCTGCCTTGGCGAAGTTCGAGGCGATTCGCATCGCTGGCGCCTTGCGCATGGGCCTGATCAAGACGGCCGAGGAAGCCGCCACCCGACAGCACACGCCGAAGCTTGCTTTCGTGGCACCGCCGCGCGACTACCTGTCCAGCGCAGGCAAGCAGATCACGGCATCAGCGATCGATCTCAACGTGCGCGCGCTGTCGATGGGCAAGTTGCATCACGCGATGATGGGCACCGCCTCGGTCGCCATCGCCACCGCGGCGGCAGTACCGGGCACGCTGGTGAATCTCGCTGCGGGCGGCGGCGCACGCGAGCGTGTGTGCTTCGGCCACCCATCGGGCACGCTGGCGGTGGGCGCATCGGTGGCGCAGGTCGAAGGACAGTGGCAGGTGACGCGGGCGGTGATGAGCCGTTCGGCGCGGGTGCTGATGGAAGGCGCGGTGCGCGTGCCGGCCGATACGCTGCCCTGATCAGCCGACTCGGTGCAGCACCAGTTCGAGCACGAACTTGGTGCCGAAGAAGGACAGCAGGAGCAGCACGTAGCCGGCCAGCGCGAGGTTCACTGCGCGCCGGCCGCGCCAGCCACGCAGGCGACGGCCCAGCAGCAACACGCCGAACACCACCCAGGCAATGATTGACAGCACGGTCTTGTGGATCAGGTGCTGGGCGAACAGATTCTCGACGAACAGGATGCCGCTGAGCAGGGTCAGCGACAGCAGCGCAAAACCCGTGGCGATCAGGCGAAACAACAGGGTTTCGGTGAGCGTGAGCGGCGGCAGCGCACGCAGCACCGCGCCGAAATGACGGTTGCGCAAGGCGCGCTCCTGCAGTGCGAGCAGCAGGGCCAGCACCACCGCAATCGACAGCACGCTGTAGGCGAGCAGGGCAAAGGTCGCATGCAGCTTGATTTGCCAGTCGAGCACCTGCGGGAAGGTCGGCGGAGCGAGATAGACATCGATCGCGAACAGAACCGCGGACAGCGGGAACACGATCACGCCCAGCGCCGCGATCGGGCGCGTCAGGTTGACCACCAGGGTCAGCGCCGAGACCACGCAGGCGACCAGCGACAGCGCGGCAAAGAAATGCAGGTCGAGCGCGCCGCGATGGGCTTCGAGCACCAGCGCGGCATGCATCAGCACCGCAACGGCTGCAAACGTCATCGGCACGCGGGTCGGTGTGGCTTCGTCTTGACGCAGCGAACTGGCGAGAAAGCCGGCGGCGAGCAAGTAGAGCGCGATGGCGAACGGAGCGATGAGGGGCGCGTGCATGGCGCAAGTTTCGCATGCGCACGCCGGCTGTACGAGCCGCAGCCTGGTCCGCCCGGCCCTCATGCTCGCTTGCGGCTACACTACGCGCCTTTCCAAGCCAGCATTGCCCACCATGTTCGAGTCCCTGAGCCAAAGATTGTCAGCCACTGTCCAGCGCCTGCGCGGCAAGGGGCGATTGACGGAATCGAACATCCGCGAGGCCTTGCGCGAGGTGCGCATCGCCCTGCTCGAAGCCGACGTTGCCTTGCCGGTAGTGCAGGCGCTCATCCAGCGCGTGCAGGTCAAGGCGCTCGGTCAGGAAGTCCTGCGCAGCCTCACGCCGGGACAGGCCTTGGTGAAAGTCGTGCGTGACGAACTCACCGCGGTGATGGGCAGCGCCAACACCGATCTCAATCTTGCCGCCGCGCCGCCGGCCGTGGTGCTGATGGCGGGTCTGCAGGGCGCGGGCAAGACCACCACGGTTGCCAAGCTTGCGCGCCACCTGCGTGAACGGCGCAAGAAGAAGGTCATGGTGGTGAGCTGCGACGTGTATCGCCCCGCGGCAATCGAACAGTTGCGTACCTTGGCCGAGCAGGTCGAGGTGCTGTTTCATCCCTCCACCGGCGAGCAGGATCCGCTGGCGATCGCGCGCGCCGCGCGCGATGCCGCTGCGCGTGCATTTGCCGATGTGCTGATCGTCGATACCGCGGGACGTCTGCATGTGGACGCGGCGATGATGGACGAGATCAAGGCGCTGCACGGTGCGCTCGATCCGGTCGAAACCCTGTTCGTGGTCGATTCGATGACCGGTCAGGACGCGGCCACTACCGCCAAGGCCTTTGCCGATGCGCTGCCGCTGACCGGCGTGGTGCTGACCAAGACCGACGGCGATGCGCGCGGAGGTGCCGCACTGTCGGTGCGCTACGTGACCGGGCGGCCGATCAAGTTCATCGGCGTGAGCGAGAAGCCCGATGGCCTCGAACCCTTCCATCCCGATCGCATCGCCACGCGCATTCTCGGCATGGGCGACGTGCTCTCGCTGGTCGAGCAGGTCGAGCAAAGCGTGGATCAGGAAAAGCAGCGCAAGCTTGCCGAGAAAGTCATCAAGGGCAAGCGCTTCGACCTCAACGACATGAGTGACCAGTTGCAGCAGATGATGAACATGGGCGGCATGGCCTCCCTGCTCGACAAGTTGCCGGGCGTGTCGAACCTGCCCGAGCACGTCAAATCCAAGGCCAATGACGGCGAGATCAAGCGCATGGTCGCGATCATCAGTTCGATGACGAAGAAGGAGCGGCGCCACCCCGATCTCCTCAATGGTTCGCGTCGTGCGCGCGTCGCGCGGGGCTCGGGTACGCAGCCGGCCGACGTCAATCGTCTGCTCAAGCAGTACCAGCAGATGGAAAAGATGATGTCCAAGCTCGGCAGCGGTGGACTCAAGGGCCTGATGCGGCAGATGGGTTCGGCGATGAAGGGCATGGGTGGTGGCGGCATGCCGCCCGGTGGTTTTCCCGGGCGTTGAGCTCCGCGCCGGTGTCGGTCAACCGACCGCAAGTCTGCGCGTTGTAGCCGAATGTCCGTGATCGACTTGCTTTTGGGGCAGGCGTCACATCCAGTGACAGCGGGATCGGCTTGAATGGATTGATCGATCCGTTTCGTTCCAGATTGGCGATCCGTCGGGGGTCCTATGAGTCTGCGCAACACAGTTTGCGGCATCGCGGCCGCAGTTTCCGCTTTGTTCACAGGCGCCGCGCTTGCCGCCAGCCATGATCGCTTGTTCGCCTACGGTTTCGACGTTCCCGCCGATGCTCCGGCCAATGCCAACGAAGCGGCACGTTTCCTCACCCAGGCCACCTTCGGTCCGACGCCCGCCGACATCGCGCGCGTGACCGCGCTCGGCTACGACGCCTGGATCGAGGAGCAACTGGGCAAGACGCCAACCTTCGGCACGCCATTCGTGGAGCAGGTCGTCAATGCGCGTACCGCTGCGTCACAGAGCGTGGGCCAGCGCCAGCGCATCAATCGCTGGTACTGGCAGGCGGCCTATGCGCCCGACCAGCTGCGCCAACGCATGGCCTGGGCGCTGAGTCAGATCTTCGTGATCTCGGATCAGAACAGCGCGATCAGTGGTTACGTGGTGCCCATGACCGGTTACTACGACATGCTCGCCGCGGATGCCTTCGGCTCGTATCGGACCTTGCTCGGCGACGTGACCTGGCATCCGATGATGGCGCGCTATCTGTCCTCGTTCCGCAACCAGAAACCGGGTGCGACGACCAGTCCCGACGAGAACTATGCGCGCGAAGTGATGCAGTTGTTCTCGATCGGTCTGGTCCTGCGGGCGATGGATTTTTCGCCGATCCTCGACAACGGCGTCGAGATTCCAACCTACGACCAGACCACGATCACGCACACGGCCAAGGTGTTCACCGGTTTCACCTGGAGCGATGCGCCGACCAATCCGCCCAATTTCTACGGCGGCGGTCTCACCTTCGCGGCGCAGAACGCGCCGATGTCGTGTTTCGGCACCGAGCTGTTTCCGGCCACCGGAACCGGCAGCAACAACATGCGGCATGACATCACCGGCGATGACGGCACCACGGCAACGTCCAAGACCGTGGTCGGTGGCGTGACGATTCCGCCGAACCAGACCTGCGCGCAGGACGTCGGCGACATGCTCGACATCCTCGCCGCACATCCGAACGTGCCGCCCTTCATTTCGCGCCAGTTGATCCAGCGTTTCGTCACCAGCAATCCGACGCCGGCCTACATCGGTCGCGTCGCGCAGGTGATGGACGCGCCGGGTGCGAACCTCGGCGATGTGGTCAAGGCGATCCTGCTCGATCCCGAGGCACGCATTCCGCCGTCGCTTGCGGGCGGCGACAGTTACGGCAAGTTGCGCGAGCCGATCCTGCGCTTGACCGCGATGTGGCGCGCGTTCAACGCCCAGCCACAAGCGCCGGACACCTACGGCGAGATCCAGATGACGGCGGGCAGCACGCAGACCAGTGCTTTTGGTCAAGGGCCGCTGGAGTCACCGACGGTGTTCAATTTCTATCAACCCGACTACCAGGAACCCGGGCCTTTCGCCGACAACGATCGTTATTCACCCGAGCTGCAGATCGTCAGCGAATCATCAGTTTATTCGGCGGCCAATGCCTACTACAACTTCAGCGCACGCGCGTATCTGGGCATGACCAGCCCGCCGGCCGATCGGCCGCTGGTTGATCTTTCCGCGCTCACCGCCAATGCCAACAACCCTGCGGCAATGGTGGCGACGATCGACAGCAAGCTGCTGTACGGCACGATGTCGCCGAACATGCGCGCGACGCTGACCAGCATGGTGAGCAATCTCAGTGGCGCGAGTGCAGGCGAGAAGGCATGGTCCTTGCTCTACCTGACCCTGATGTCCCCCGAATTTGCCACCCAGCGTTGAGGAGACTGACGATGAGCACATCCCGCACTTCACGTCGCCAGTTCCTGCGCATGCTGGCAGCGGCAGCCGCCAGCGGCGGTACCGCGGCGCTGTTTCCGCAGTTGCGCATGATCGGCAATGCGCTGGCCAACACGCGCGCCTTGACGGGCTACAAGGCGCTGGTCTGCGTCTATCTGGCTGGCGGAAACGATTCCTGGAATCTGTTGGTGCCCTTCGATGCCGCGCGTCATGCGGTGTATGCGCAGGCGCGCGGTGGTGTCTACAACGCGGGAACCAACCCGGGTGGTTTGGCGCTGGGCATACCCACGGGTGGCGACATCGCGCTGCAGAAGATCATCGATGGCAATGATCCAAGCAGCGCATCGAATCAGTATTTCATGCACCCGGCCGTCAACAGCCTCGCCAATCTGTACCGGACCAACAAGCTCGCTTTCGTGGTCAACGTCGGCACCCTGATCAAGCCGATCGTGATGGCCGATTACGCGACTTCGGCCAACAGACCGCCACAGCTTTACTCGCATTCGGATCAGGAGAGCCTTTGGCATCAGGGCAACAGCATCGGCAATCGCGCGATCGGCTGGGGTGGGCGATGCGGCGACTTCGTGCATGGTTCCAATCCGAATCAGGACCTGTCCACCTGCATCTCGATTGCAGGCTCGAACCGATTCGAGGTCGGCCTTTCGACCGTGCCTTATCAGATGTCGAGCGGCGGTCTGGCGACGCTCAGCGGTGTGTGCAATCCGACGCCGTGCAATGGCGTGAGTGCAAGCAGCGTGCGCGACAATGCGCTCAATGCCTTGCTCGCCGATACCTATGCCAGCGATTTTTCCGGCGAGTATTCGCGTGTCTTTGCGCGCAGCCGCGACCTGTTCAATCTGCTCAAGGCCGGCCTCGACGCGACCACGCTGGTGCAGGCGTTCCCGGCCAACAATTCGCTGGCCTCGCAACTGCAGACGGTTGCCAAGATGATCAAGCTGTCGAAGGCGCAGAACTTTGCCGCGCGGCAGATCTACTACGTGCGTCTGGGCGGATTCGACCTGCATGCGGGTCTGATGGCCGGCGCCAATGA
Organism: Lysobacterales bacterium; assembly: GCA_002632325.1. Taxonomy (GTDB): domain Bacteria; phylum Pseudomonadota; class Gammaproteobacteria; order Xanthomonadales; family Rhodanobacteraceae; genus Dokdonella_A. The sequence continues at coordinate 123,323 of NSJK01000009.1, forward strand.
CCACGGTGATCTGCTCACCCTGGTGGCCGATGCGGTATCGGCGTTCTGGCAGGCGCTCGCGCCGGGTGACGTGAATGCGCAGAACGAAGTCACCTTGTTCACGGCCTCGGAATTTGCGCGCACGCTGCAGTCCAATGGCTCGGGTTCCGATCACGCCTGGGGCGGGGTGCAGTTCGCGCTCGGCGGCGCGGTCAATGGCGGGCGCCTGTATGCCGACGGTGCGGGCTTGATTGCCGGCTTCCCCAATCAGGCGCCGGGCGCGGCGAACAACTTCTCGCGCGGACAGATGATTCCGGGTATCGGCGTCGATCAGTACGCGGCGACCTTGGCGCAGTGGCTGGGCGTGACCGCGCCCGGTGACCTTGCGGCGATCTTCCCCAATCTGGGCAACTTCGGCAGCGGCAATCTTGGTTTTGTCTGAGTCCAGCAGCGTGCTGCGCCTGTGCGTGAGCGCACTGGCGCTGTGCGCCTGCGCAGGAGCGGCTGCGGGAGACTTCGAGCCGGCCACTTGCACGCGCATCGCCGACATTCCGGCCAATTACGCGATTGCCTACGGCGCGGCGATCCAGGGATTGTTCGACGACTACGCCACCAATGGCGGCAGCGCGGGTTGTGTTGATTGCCATTTCACGCCGCCGCCACAGCCCAGTGGCAATCTGGATCTGAGTCCCGGTCTGTCCTGGGGCCATCTCGTTGGTGTGCCCAGTGCCCTCGATCCGACGCAGGTCTATGTCGTGCCGGGGCACCCCGAGCTGAGCCTCTTGTTTCGCAAGGTCAACTGCGATGCGCCCGGTGTGGGTGGGCGCATGCCGCTCAATGGCTATGGCGGCGGTTTGCTGCCCGAACAGCAGGCGCTGATCTACGACTGGATTGCCAATGGCGCGCTTCCGGGCACCAGCAACACGGTCTTTCGCGACGGCTTCGAGATTCGCGGCTTCGTGCCCTAGCGCCGCCGCTGCGGTGGCCGCCTCCGGGTGGATCCGGAGCGGCCAAGTCGTTGCAGGACTTTATTTTTTGGCGATTCCGGCTAGAATGTCCGGCTCCCGACCTCCAAGCGTCCGTTCCGGCGCCTTGCGATCGTCGCGGATTCCGCAAAATATCGAGCAAAAACAATGGTCAAGATTCGCCTTTCCCGTGGCGGTGCCAAGGGGCGTCCGTTCTATCACATCGTCGTGACCGACGAGCGCAATGCGCGCGATGGTCGCAACATCGAGCGCGTCGGCTATTTCAACCCGATTGCTGCCGGCAAGGAAGTGCGTCTGGAACTCGACTCCGCCAAGGTCAAGGCGTGGGTCGACAAGGGCGCGCAGATGACCGACAAGGTCAAGCTGCTCTACAAGGAAGCGAGCAAGAAGGCAGCCTGATCGCGTGTCCGGGCCGGAGAAATTCGTCCTGCTCGGCAAGGTGGTCGGGGTGCACGGTATCCGCGGCGAGCTCAAGCTCGAATCGTATACCGAGCCAAGGACGCAGATCTTCCGCTACCAGCCGTGGCGGTTGCGGTCTGCTTCCGGCGAAACGACGATCGCGGGCAGCCGTGGTCGTGCGCAGGGCAAGGGCATCGTTGCGACGCTGCCCGGAGTTGATGATCGCGATGCCGCGGCAGCGTTGATCGGCAGCGAGATCTGGGTGGCACGCTCGGCATTGCCGAAGTCTGCGCCCGGTGAGTATTACTGGACCGATCTCGAAGGACTCGAGGTCGTCACGCTCGAAGGCAGGGCGCTCGGTGCGGTTTCGCACCTGATCGCGACCGGAGCCAACGACGTGCTGGTGGTGAAGGACGCCGAGCGCGAACGGCTGATTCCGTTCATTGTCGGCCAGTTCGTCACGCAAGTGGATCTGGAAGGCGGTCGCGTGACCGTCGACTGGGATCCGGAGTTCTAGGTTTCATTGAAGTTTGTGCCCCGGATGGCGCTTGGGAAACGGCATGCGTATCGATGTCATCACGCTGTTTCCGGATTTCATTGAGACGTGTGCGAAGGTAGGTGTGGTGGGGCGTGCGCGCGAGCGCGGCCTGATCGAGATCGCAACGTGGAATCCGCGCGATTTCGCCACCGACAACTACCGTTCGGCCGACGATCGCTGCTACGGCGGTGGTCCCGGCGTGGTGATGATGATCGACCCCTTGCGCCGGGCGCTCGCGAACGTGCGACAGGCCAGCGGGTCGGCAGCAGGCAAGGCGATTTACCTCAGCCCGCAGGGAGCACGGCTGGATCAGGCCAAGGTCGAAGCACTGGCGCAGCGCGATCATCTGATCCTGCTGTGCGGTCGCTACGAAGGCGTGGATGAACGCTTCATCGAGCATGCAGTCGAAGAGGAAATATCCGTCGGCGACTATGTGCTCTCCGGAGGCGAACTGGCGGCAGCGATTGTCATCGATGCGGTCGGACGGCTTCAGGAAGGTGTGTTGCACGATGCGGAATCGGCGCAACAGGATTCGTTTTCGAACGGCCTGCTCGACTGCCCGCATTACACGCGTCCCGAGCGGCATGAATGGGGCGTGGTGCCGTCGGTACTGACTTCGGGCGACCATGCGGCGATAGCGCGCTGGCGGCAGAAGCAGGCGCTGGGGCGAACCTGGTTGCGGCGTCCCGATCTGCTCGATCGGTTGGCGCTGGACAAGAAACAACGCGCGTTGCTGGACGAATTCCGGCGCGAGCACGAACACAAGCCGTCGGATGAGTCATCCGGCGAATGAAAGAATCGACCCATTGGTGAGTGTGATGAACCTGATCCAGCAATTTGAAGCCGCCCAGATGACGCGTTCGCTGCCCGAGTTCGCTCCCGGCGATACCGTGATCGTCAACGTCAAGGTCAAGGAAGGCAATCGCGAACGTGTGCAGGCTTACGAAGGCGTGGTCATCGCGCGCAAGAACGCGGGTCTGAACTCGGCCTTCACTGTGCGCAAGATCTCGCACGGCTTCGGCGTCGAGCGCGTGTTCCAGTCGCACAGCCCGGCGATCGACTCGGTCGTCGTCAAGCGTCGCGGCAAGGTGCGTGGCGCCAAGCTGTATTACCTGCGTGGTCTGGAAGGCAAGGCCGCCCGCATCAAGGAAGATCTCGCCGCCCACGCGAAGGAATAAGCACAACCGTACACAAGTCTTGGAGCATCGAGTCGCGTCTGTGCTCCTCGTCGGAACGGCCGTCGGCAACGACGGCCGTTCTTTTTTTTGCCGACGTTTCAGCCCCACGCCGCAATGCAGGCTGCAGAAGAAGCATCCCGGATCGGTTGGCGTCAGCAACACAAGCGCCGTTCGCGAACGACAGGCAAGCGCTGCTTCGTCATCCAGGACGATGCACGCAGCAAAGCGCACAGGTTTTCCACAGGGTTGTTGTCTCGACAGGTGAGACGCGCATGCCGATCATGTCGTGTCAGACGAGGCAGGCAGGCATGGCCCAGAGTGAACGCAGGAACCCGTTGACGAACATCGAAGCGCTGCGCGTGCCGCCGCATTCGATCGAGGCCGAGCAGGCCGTGCTCGGTGGACTCATGCTCGCGCCCGAGGCCTGGGATCGCGTGGCCGATCGCCTCGTCGTCGATGACTTCTATCGCAAGGATCACCGGCTGATCTACCGCGCGATCGAGGAGCTGTCGAGCAAGAGCTTGCCTTGCGACGCGGTCACGCTCGGTGACTGGTTTGCGGCCAACAACCTCGCCGAAATGGTCGGTGGCGCCAGCTACGTGATCGAGCTGGCCAATTCCACGCCCAGCGCGGCCAACATCACCGCCTACGCCGACATCGTGCGCGACAAATCGGTGCTGCGCCAGCTCATCGATGTCGGCACCCAGATCACCGGCGATGCCTTCGTGCCCGAGGGTCGTTCGACCCAGGAACTGCTCGAAGTGGCCGAGCAGAAGGTGTTCCACATCGCCGAAGCGGGCGCGCGCGGACGCAAGGGCTTCGTGCCGATGCGTGCTGCGGTGAAGGAGGCCTTCCAGATCCTGCACCAGCGCTACGAGAACAAGGGTTCGGTGACCGGCCTGCCGACCGGGTTCCTCGATCTGGATGAAATGACCGCCGGCCTGCAGCCGGCCGATCTCATCATCGTCGCCGCGCGCCCGTCGATGGGCAAGACCGCGCTCGCGGTGAACATGGCCGAATATGCCGCGCTCAAGACCAAGAAGGCGGTGGCGGTGTTCTCGATGGAAATGTCGGCCTCGCAGCTGGCCTTCCGTCTGATTTCCTCGCTCGGTCGCATCAATCAGCAGAACCTGCGCACCGGTGAATTGGCCGAGGAGGAATGGCCGCGCGTGACCAGCGCGATCACCCTGCTTTCGGAAGCCAAGATCTTCATCGACGACACGCCGGCGTTGTCGCCGGGCGAACTGCGCGCGCGTGCGCGCCGACTCAAGCGTGAACATGATCTGGGTCTGATCGTGATCGACTACCTGCAGCTCATGCAGGTGCCCGGAACCAAGGAGAATCGCGCCACTGAAATTTCGGAAATCTCGCGCAGTCTCAAGGCGCTCGCCAAGGAACTCGAGGTGCCGGTGATCGCGCTTTCCCAGCTCAACCGTTCGCTCGAACAACGTACCGACAAGCGTCCGGTGATGGCCGACCTGCGCGAGTCCGGCGCCATCGAGCAGGATGCCGACGTCATCATGTTCATCTACCGTGACGAGTACTACAACGCCGACAGCAACGAGAAGGGCGTCGCCGAAATCATCATCGGCAAGCAGCGCAACGGTCCGACCGGAATCGTCAAGCTTGCCTTCCTCGGCAAGTACACCAAGTTCGAGAATCTCGCGAGTGACCGTTACTCCGGGTCGTACGAGTAGGGCCAAAGGCCAAGAAATTGAAACACGAAGGGCGCGAAGGAAGACAAGAGCAGAGGATTCAAGCGCGAAGGGCGCGGCAGAGGTGGACAAAGGTCCGAAGCTCTCGGGATTGCTCTTGACCTTTGCTTCCTTCATCTTCGTGTCCTTCGTGTTGCAATTGCTTTCGCTTCTCCAGAGCCACGCAAAATCAGTCAGCCATGCGAGCCACCTGCGCCACGATCCATCTCGATGCACTGCGCAGCAACCTCGCGCAGCTGCGCGGGCATGCGCCCGGCGCACGCGTGATGGCGGTGGTGAAGGCCGATGGCTACGGGCATGGGCTCGAGCGCGTCGCACGAGCGCTTGCTGCTGCCGATGCCTTCGGCGTCGCCTCGATTGCCGATGGCCTGCGGCTGCGCGCGGCGGGCACGCACCAACGCATTGTCGTGTTGTCCGGCCCCGACGAACCCGGCGACCTCGCCGAGCTGCGCCGCTTGCGGCTGGATGCAGTGATCCACCACGAGGCGCAACTCGACTTGCTCGCAGCCGACACCGATCCACGGCCCTTGCGCGTGTGGCTCAAACTCGACAGCGGCATGCATCGACTGGGATTTCCCGCCGCGCGTGCACGCGAAGTGCATGCACGCTTGCGAGCGTTGCCCGGTGTGGATCCCGACATCGTGCTGATGACGCACTTCGCCAATTCCGACGTGTTCGACGATGCGATGACCGCGCGCCAGATCGAGTGCTTCCGTGCGGCGACCGCAGGTTTGGGCGGCGCGACCTCGCTGGCCAATTCGGCGGCGATCCTGGGCTGGCCTGCCGCGCATGGCGACTGGCTGCGCGCGGGTGGTGCGCTGTATGGCATGAGCGTGGTCGAAGGCCGCAACGGCGTCGACTTCGGTTTGCATCCGGCGATGACACTCACCACCCGTCTGGTCGCGATCAACCGCGTGCACAAAGGCGAAAGCATAGGTTATGCAGCAAGCTGGCAGGCGCCGCAGGACATGGACATCGGCGTGGCCGCGATCGGCTACGGCGATGGCTATCCACGCAGCGCGCGTGCAGGCACGCCGGTGCTGCTCGGTGGTCGGCGCGCGCAATTGGTCGGACGTGTATCGATGGATCTGATCACGATCGACCTGCGCGACCATGCCGACGCGCGTGTCGGCGATCCGGTGGTCTTGTGGGGGCAGGGGCTCGCGGTCGAGGAAGTCGCTGCCCATGCGGGCACGATCGCCTACGAGCTCACTTGCGGCGTGACGCGGCGCGTGCTGTTTGCCGAGGACGATCGCGCGGCGTGAGCGTGCGCCGCGACACGCGGGATCAGAGGAATTCGACGCGGCCGCTGGCGAGATCGTAGACGCCGCCGGCGATGGCGAGCGTGCCGTCCTTGACCCGCTGCGCAAGGATAGGCTGCGACTGCTGCAGGCGCTGCATGTTGTGGCGCACGTTGGCGACGATCGCGCGCTCGTTGTCATCCTCGCCCGAATGTTCGAGCACGGGCGCGATGCCCGGCTTCATCGCTTCGACGAGGCCTTCGATGTGTCCCGGCAGCGGCTTGCCGTCACGCAGCGACTTCAGAGTCGCCGTGACCGCGCCGCAATGCTTGTGGCCGAGTACGAGGATCAGGCGTGTGCCCAGCACCTGCGCGCCGTATTCGAGACTGCCAAGGCCTGCGTCGGTAACGAAATTTCCGGCCACACGCACCACGAACAGCTCGCCCGGCGCCTGATCGAACAGCAGTTCCGGCGCGACCCGCGAGTCGGCGCAGCTGAGGATTGCCGCATGCGGCGCTTGGCCCAGATTGCGCGACGCGCGACCGGCCGAGAAGTCGCGGTGACGGGGCTTGTTGGCGACGTAGCGTGCATTGCCGGCCTTGAGCAGGGCCAGCGACTGCGCGGGCGTGTCCGCCGAGTGAGTGGGTGCGAGTTGCGCCAACGCGCCGCGTGGAAGCAGGGTCGAAGCCAGAGCGCCCAGACCGAGACCGAGCAGGTGGCGGCGGCTGAGGCCGGAGTCGGCAGCGGAATCGGACATGCGCGTGACCCTGTTCCTGGTGGTGTCGTGCGTGGCGAGTGTCGGCGATGCGCAATGCCAACTCAAGCCGGATCGAGTCTTGGCGTGTGAGACGCGGTGACGGCATCATGCGCCGAGTCGAGGAGAGATTGATGGCCAAGGCCAAGACCGCCCATGTGTGCGCCGAGTGCGGCGCCGAACATGCCAAGTGGCAGGGACAGTGCGTCGATTGCGGGGCGTGGAACACGCTGGCCGAAATCGTCGTGCAGCCGGCGAGCAAGGGCATCGGCGCAGCTCGCAGCGGTTATGCGGGCGCCGGCGGAGGCGCGCGCGTGACGCGGCTGGCGAGCGTCGCGGGCGAAGCCGAGCGGCGCAGCTCGACCGCGATCGGCGAGCTCGATCGCGTGCTCGGCGGCGGTCTCGTGGCCGGCTCGGTGGTGCTGATCGGCGGCGATCCTGGCATCGGCAAGTCGACCCTGCTGCTGCAGATGCTCGGCGCGAGCGCGACGTCCCTCAAGGGTCTCTACGTGACCGGCGAGGAATCGCTTGCGCAGGTGGCCTCACGTGGGCAGCGTCTGGGCATTGCGCTCGATGGGCTCGAAGCGCTTGCCGAAACATCGATCGAGCGCATCCTCGCCGAAACGACGCAGGCCAAGCCCGAGGTCTTGATCGTCGATTCGATCCAGACGATCTGGACCGAGCAGCTCACCGCCGCACCTGGCTCGGTCTCGCAAGTGCGCGAAGCGGCCGCGCGCCTCGTGCGCTTTGCCAAGGAGTCGGGCACGAGCGTGTTTCTCGTCGGTCACGTCACCAAGGAAGGCGGCATCGCCGGACCACGCGTGCTCGAACACATGGTCGATGCGGTGTTGTATTTCGAGGGCGAATCCGGTTCGCGTTTCCGTGTGCTGCGCGCGTTCAAGAATCGCTTCGGCGCGGTCAACGAGCTGGGCGTGTTCGCGATGGGCGACAAGGGCCTGCGCGAAGTCCCCAACCCTTCGGCAATCTTCCTGTCCGCGCATGCGCAGCCGACCGCGGGCAGCGCGGTGATGGTGACGCGCGAGGGCACGCGCCCGCTCTTGGTCGAGGTGCAGGCGCTGGTCGATCAGAGCTCACTCGGCAATCCACGCCGCGTTGCACTCGGTCTCGAGCAGAACCGTCTGGCGATGTTGCTCGCGGTGCTGCACCGTCATGGCGGCGCGGCGGTTTACGATCAGGACGTGTTCGTGAACGTGGTCGGCGGCATCCGCGTGCAGGAGACGGCAGCGGATTTGCCGGTGCTGCTCGCGGTGCTGTCGAGCTTTCGCGACAAGCCCTTGCCCGACAAGACCGTCGCCTTCGGCGAGGTCGGGCTGTCGGGCGAGATCCGGCCGGTGCCCAACGGCGAGGAACGACTCAAGGAAGCGGCCACGCATGGCTTTCGCCGCGCGATCGTGCCCAAGGCCAATGCGCCGAAGAAGACGCACATCGGCGAGCTCGAAATCATCGGGGTCGAACGTCTCGCGCAGGCACTGCAGCTCGCGCGCGAATAGGCGCGGCACAGGGAGCGGGTGGGGAGAACATCTTAGCCCCGTCGGCGCCTTTGCGACAGTCTGTGCGCGGCCGCCGTTTCACCCCTAAGATCGCCCCATGTCCTCCGTCCTCGCCCATCGCCCGAACGTGTTGCCGAGCCGCTTTGCCTGGCTCATGGGCCTGTATGCGGAGAACTTCCATCGCCTCGCGCGCCTGTTCGCGCCGCTCGATCTGGCGCTGGGCAGCTATCGCTCGGGTCTCGACGATGGCCTCGATGTGCGACTGGACGTGCTCGAGCGCCAGCGCTACACGCTCGACCTGCGCCTGAGCTATGAATTCGTCGACGCCACTACCGGCGAGCCCACGCCCTCGGCGCAGTTGCGCGTGTATCTGGATGCGCACATGGCCGAAGTGCTCGACCTGTGCGCCGATCGCCGGCTGGTGCGTGCGATCGGACCGCTGCATCCCGCGCGCGATCTGTTCGAGCGGCGTTTGCGCATGAGCTCGTTCCTCAACCGCTGGCTCGAATATCTTGCCGAGCAGGGTCATTCGATCGGTACGCTCGAAGTCTTGCGCGCCGAGCCTTGCGCTGGTTGACCGATCATCCCGATCAACCCGATCGCGCCAGTCACGGTTCGCAATCGAACCGGTGACCGGCGCCGGATTGGGCCGCAACGGCATCGCCGTCCCCGACGTGCTTCACAGCAGGTCCACGCGCGTCCGCCGCGGGATGCCATCCTCGCCGGATCGACATTGGATTTGGGTTAGCCAATTGCTGGATCGGCGTGAACACGCAAAGAATCTCTTGGCGCGCGCGCTGCCTGTTCATCGGCGAGCAAGCCTGCGCGTCCTGCGTTACTGTTGGCGGCCGGGAGATCCGCATGCTGCGGATTTCCCGTGTGGACCGGAGAACATGTCGGTGGTGAACGAGGCAAGGGCACAGCAGGGCGATCGCGGGCCGCTGGTGGTGGCGATTTCCTCGCGCGCGCTGTTCGATCTGGGCGAGAGCCACGAGCTGTTCGAGCGCGAGGGGGTCGCTGCCTTCGCGAGCTACCAGATCGAGCGCGAGGACGAATTGCTCGGGCCGGGCATCGCCTTTCCGCTGGTGCGCAAGCTGCTCGCGCTTAACGCGGGCAGCGGCGCGACGCCGCGCGTGGAAGTGATCCTGCTGTCACGCAATTCGGCCGATACGGGCCTGCGCATCTTCAATTCGATCGAGCATTATCGGCTCGACATCGCCCGCGCGGTATTCACGCGCGGCGCACCGACCTCGCCCTACGTGCACGCCTTCGGTGCCGATCTGTTCCTGTCGGCCAATCCCGACAGCGTGGCGCAGGCGCTGCGTGCGGGCATTGCCGCGGCGACGATCCTGCCGTCGAAGGCACCGCAACGGGCCAGCGAGCAATTGCGCATCGCCTTCGATGGCGATGCGGTGCTGTTCGGCGACGAGTCCGAGCGCGTGTCCGAGGAGGGCGGCATCGATGCCTTCCATCGGCACGAAAGCGAGCGCGCCCACGAGCCGCTCTCGGGTGGGCCGTTCCGCGGCTTTCTCGACGCGCTGCATCGCCTGCAGGCGGCATTCCCGAGTGAGGATGCGCCGATCCGCACCGCGCTGGTGACCGCGCGCTCGGCACCCGCGCACAAGCGCGTGATCCTCACCCTGCGCGAGTGGGGCGTGCGCATCGACGAGGCACTGTTTCTTGGCGGGCGTCCCAAAGGCCCGTTCCTCGAGGCCTTCGGCGCCGACATCTTCTTCGATGACTCGGCGGTCAATGTCGAATCCGCGCGCCAGCATGTCGCCACCGGGCACGTGCCGCGCCGGCCGGGCTGATCGCGCGATCCGGGTTGGCTCAGAACGGGCCGAGTGCGTGCACCTTGGCGACCAGGGCGCGACGGATGTTCTCGTGCAGGGGCTTGTGCCAGTTCACGATCAGGTGTTCGTGGCCGGCATCGATGAAGCCGGCAGCGAGGGCGACCTCGCGCGCGCGCCGATCGCCGCAATGGCCAAAGAACGCATCGCAGCAGTGGGCATAGCGCGCGAAGGCGTACTTGAGCACGAGAAACCAGACACCGCCGGCCGCTTCGATTGCGGCTCGGTGCGCCGGATCCATCGCGCGGATCGTCTCGCCATTGCTGCACGAACCACCCGACAGGTATACGTCGCCGAACGGCCGCATGTGCGAGTAGCCGGCCAGACGAAAGCCCTGACCCGGCTCGCCGTAGAGCGCGACGAGGTGGCGACCGAAGGGCGGCGGTGGCGCTGCGAACTTGCGGCGGAACAGATCGCCGGCGATGAACTGCGCATCATCGATTTCGGTGATGGTGAAGAACGGCCGCAGTGATTCTGGAAGGGTGTGCAGGGCGTCGTGTTCCATGGCGGTTCCGGAGCAGCGGGCTTTCAATGTAGCGTGAGCTTGCAGGCTTCACCATCGATCAGCGCTCTCGGCGAGCAGGCGCTCAAGTTCTGCGTCGGAACCCCAGTGCTGGCCGCAGACGAAGCGCGGCAGGTTCCAGCGCAGGCTGCCCGTTTCAATCGGTGCGGGTTCGGTGCCGAAGGCGGCGCGCACGCGGTGCTGTGCCGCGTGGTGAGGGAAATATTCGCGAACGAGGTAGTCGTTGGCCTGCCCGTAGGGATAGGCGAACAGGCTCGCGCGATGCGGCGCGAGTCTGGCGTCGAGCCAGTCGGCGGCCTGGCGGATCTGTGCGTCGGCGTCGGCGTGGCTGTCGACCGCGCTGAAGCTTCCCTTGCGCCCTTCACGCTGCGCGGTGTGGCTGAGGGTGGGGTGGTTGTGGTCCCAACTATGGCTTTCGATCGCAATCAGTCCCTCGCGCTGCGCGGGCAGCCACCAGTCATCACCCCACCAGCCACATCCGATCAGGCAGGTGCGGTCGAGCTCGTCACGCGCTTGCGGCGAGACGATCACGAAGCTCGTCGCGTGCACGGCACGACCCGATTGCGCGGCATGCTCGCGCAATATCCCCGCGAATCCGCGCTGCGGGCCACAGCTCGGGTGGTCGAGATCGTGCCAGTCGAACCACGAGCCATCATCGAAGCTCAACGCCACCGCACGTTCGACGCTCGCCAGCGGCGCTTCGCCGAGCAAAACAGCGACAACCTGGTGCAGCGACACGATGCGCAGGCCCAGTCGCGTGATCGTGCGCAGGTCGGTGGCGAGCGCGACATGGTCGTTGCTCGCATGGTCGTTGCCGCTGACGTTGTTGGAATGGTAGGTGAGGACGGGAACGCGCATCGCTGCTGGCCGCTGGCAAGGGCGCAAGCATAGGCCACGGACGGCATGGCTGGGGCCTGCCCGGGCCGCTACAATCGCATCTTTGAACTCCGCCGGATTGCCTCTCCATGCCCGCCACGCCGCTCAACCCGACCGATCTCTACGATGTCCGCTCCCTGCTCAGTGAAGAAGAGCGCATGGTGCAGGACGCCGTTGCCCGCTTCACCGACGAGCGCGTGCTGCCGATCATCGGCGACTGCTTCGATCAGGGGCGCTTTCCGACCGAATTGATCCCCGAAATGGCCGATTTGGGTCTGCTCGGTTCCTCGCTGCCGGTCGAATACGGCTGCGCCGGCATGAACGGCGTGAGCTATGGCCTCGTCTGTCAGGAACTCGAGCGCGGTGATTCGGGCCTGCGCAGCTTTGCCTCGGTGCAGTCCTCGCTGTGCATGTACCCGATCTACGCCTACGGCAGCGAAGAGCAGCGCCAGCGCTGGCTGCCGCAAATGGCGCAGGGCAAGGTGATCGGCTGCTTCGGCCTCACCGAGCCGCATGGTGGCTCGGATCCAGCCAACATGAAGACGCATGCGAAGAAGGATGGCGCCGACTGGATCCTCAATGGAGCCAAGATGTGGATCACCAACGGCAATCTCGCCCATCTCGCGATCGTCTGGGCGCAGACCGACGACGGCATCCAGGGCTTCCTCGTCGAAAAGGGCATGCCCGGATTCAGTGCGCAGGAAGTACACAAGAAGATGAGCCTGCGCGCGTCGGTCACCAGTGCGTTGTTCTTCGACAACGTGCGCGTGCCCGAAGCCAATCGCTTGCCCAACGTCAAGGGACTCAAGGGCCCACTCGGTTGCCTCACGCAGGCGCGATACGGCATCACATGGGGTCCGATCGGCGCGGCGATTGCCTGCTTCACGGAAACCACCGAATACGCGAAGAATCGCATGTTGTTCAACCGTCCGATCGCAGCCACCCAGGCGGTGCAGCTCAAGCTCGCCGACATGGCGCGGCGCATCACGCTGGCGCAGTTGCTGTCGCTGCAGCTGGGTCGCCTCAAGGACGCGGGCACGATGCAGCCGACCCAGGTCTCGCTGGCCAAGTGGAACAATGTGCGCATGGCGATCGACATCGCACGTGAATGCCGCGACATCCTCGGCGGCGCCGGCATCACCACCGAACACAGCCCGATCCGTCATGCGCTCAATCTGGAATCGGTGATCACCTACGAGGGCACCGAGACGGTGCATCAGCTCGTGGTCGGGCGCGAGATCACCGGAATCAACGCGTTCTGATACAGGTTCTGCAGACAACAATCCGTTCAAGACCAGGGAGTCGGTGATGCGCAAGGTTCTGGTTCCGCTGATCGTGGTGATACTGCTTGCCCTTCTGGGCGTGATCAGTTGGCAGTTGCTGCTGAGTCAACGCCAGCAGGCACAACTGGCGGGCGAGGTGACTGCGCTGCGCAAGGACATCACCGAGTCCACGCAGCAGAGCAAGCTCACGCACGAAGCACTGGATGAGGCCGGCAAATCGCTCGCGGCCGAAAACGATGCGGCGAGCCTTTTGATGCGCAGCGATTTCACTGCAATCGCTGCAATGCGCACGGCGATCGCCGAGTACTACATGACGATGGTCAAGATGCCGGAAAAGCCCGCCGATGCGGGCCTGTCGCCACCCGAGCAGTACCGCGGCAAGACCTTGAAGTCGGCGACGCTCGCAGCCGACGGCAGCATCAACCTGATCTTCGATGCCAACTCCGGGGTCGATGGTGGTCTCGTGCGCCTGATCCCTGACCTGTCTCATGCCGACACGATGGGCATCCAGTGGCGTTGTCAGACGAGCGACTATCCGCAAATCGCGCGCGCGCTCGCCACTTGCGAGTATGTACCGCGGAGCGGCGTGAGCATCGCGCAGTAGGCCCCTGGACAAAGGGGACCGAGCAGATATCCCGAGACGTTCGACAGGGTGGCGCGGTCGCCTGCAGCAGTAGGCCGCACCATTCGCGCGTCTGATGCAGTGAGAGGAATCGAAAAGTCCCAATGATTGGCGAACGCCTGGACTCGCTCACCGAGGGTTTGCTTGAGTATCAGGCCATCCAATCATCAAGTTTCAAGCCGGGGACGCGCTTGAAGTGGCGGGTGTTGTGGGTGACCAGCGGCAGACCCAAGGTCAAGGCATGGGCAGCGATCTGGGTATCCATCGCGCCAATGGCTTTGCCGGCCTGTTGCAGCCTTGCGGCAATCTGGCCATAGCAGTCCGCGGCTTCCACGGTCCAAGGCAAGGCGGGTAGCTCTTCCAGCAGCAAATAGACACTGCGGCGGCGTTTGTCATTCTCTGCCAGCAGCGCTAGCCCAAATCGCACTTCTGCGCGGGTGACAACGGAAATGGCGGCTTCCTGACGGTGCAACGCCTGCAACATGCGCTTTTGCAGCACAGGCGATTCGTTGCGGACGAAGTAGCCCAGGATATTGGTGTCCAGAAGAAACTTGATCACGCTCGCCCCTTGGGCTTGGCGTTGCGCTTGGCGGGCACTTTCCTTGCTGCGGCCATGACCGGCTGTGCGAAAGGAGCAACGGGTGGCGCGTTGCGGCGCTGGGATTCGGACAGAAAATTTTCGGGCAGCGGGGCTTCGGTAACGGCGGCCATCAATGCCGCCAGCCGCTGCTGGCGCAGCTGCCCTGAGTCCTTGGGTCGCAGAGTGAGTTCACCCGTCACTTCGTTGCGGGAGATCCACATTTCCTCCACGTCCACCCGATAAGCCTTGGGCAGTCGGATGGCTTGGCTGTGGCCGGTGATGAATACCTTGGCGGTCGCGGTCATGGCTGGCCTCCCTATGTATCTACGGAACCGTATCTATTCTATGACCGGCCAGCTGATCAAGTCAAAATCGATCGATAGAGGGGGCGGAGTAAAAATCCGTTTGAATCTCGAGGTGAGGGAGGGGCTGGTTCGTTCGCTTCAGCGTCGTACTCGGTGGCGCGCCAGCGAGCGTCCACGACTACGCCGCCGGCACGCAGCGCCTTGCCGGGTTCGTCGCGCGAAAGAGAGGGCGCAAGACCGGTCGGTACGGGTGATGCGGCGCGTCGCCAGGTCTCGGGCGCGCGCGCTGACCTTCATTCGTTGACGTGTTCGGACTCGTTCTGGCGTGTCTGCAGGGTGCGAAACGCGACGGCGCGATTGCGTCCGGCGCGCTTGGCTTGATATTGGGCGCTGTCGGCGTTTTCGACCAGTTCCTTGGCGCTTCCGGTTGCGGCGTCGCGGATCGCATGGCCGATGCTCACGGTGAAGGTGATCGCGCGTTTGCCGACGTGGACGGTGAGACTGGCGATGCGTTCGACGATGCGCTCGGCGACCCGCGCGGTGGCTGCTTCGCCCTGATCGCGCAGCACGATCACGAATTCTTCGCCGCCGTAACGTCCAAGACTGTCAGTGGCACCGATCTCGGCGCGGATCGCCTCGGCGACCGCGACGATGCAGGCATCGCCCGCCGCATGGCCGAAGTTGTCATTGATCCGTTTGAAATGATCGAGATCGAGGAACAACACCGACAGCGCCGTGGTTCCGGAATCCTCCCAGGCCTCTTCGAGCCGCTGCGTGATCGCGCGGCGATTGAGGATGCCCGAGAGCGGATCGGTCTGTGCCATGTGCGCGGCGCGGTCGCGCTCGATGCGCGCTTGCAGGGTGCGATCGGCAAGGCCGACGGCAATGACGATTGCGGCATAGGCCATGCTCGCCGGAAAGCCATATTCGAGCCAGGTCGGTTGCGGCAGCGCGGCGATCAGTTGCACCACGCGCAGCATCAAGAGGCTGAGCAAGGGCACCCACGCGAGCAGGAAGAAGCCCGCCTGTCGGTTGCCGCGTCGCCATGCCACCCAAGTCGAAGCCAGCGAAAGTCCGGTGGCGACCACCACGAGATAGTTGATGAGATGGGAGTGCCACAACTCCGGCTTCAGGACGGTCAACCAGGTCGCGGCAGCCAGCGCAAAGAACGGCCAGCGCATGAATCCGAGCCAGCGCGCCATGCGCGGCGCATTGCTGCGCAATTCGGCGAATTCGATGATGAACCAGATCGAGAATGCCGAGCCCAGCGCGCTCATGCTCTGTGGTATGTGAAAGCTGAACTGACCGAGCCAAGCGGCGCCCGGCAAGGAGTAGAACTCGCCCGAATCGGTCATTGCATACAGCACCACGAACAGGTCGTAGGCGATGAAGTAGAGGAACACGCGATCGCGCAGGATCAGCCAGAAGCACAGGATCACCAGCAGCATCGAGAACTGCACCGACACGAAGAACGTGTTCGCGCGCACGAAGCCGAGATCCGCTGCGCGATAGCTCTCGATGTCATCGACGCTGGCCCACACCCGGGCGACCTGACCGGGCTGTCCGATTGCCAGATAGATGGGCTGGTCGCTGCGCAGTGCGGCTGGCAAGCGGTAGATCATCGCGCGACGCGAGAAGCCCTGATCGAGCCCGATGTCGTAGCGCGTCTTCAGAACCGCCTGATAGTCCGGCGGCGCATGCACGACCACGCGCGCACCGATTGCGCCACCGACCGCGAGCAAGGGAGAACTGTCGCGATGCCAATCTTGCGCCAGACGCAATTCGACCCATTGCAGATGATCATGCGGCGCGCGCGTCCAGGCCTTGACGGTTTCACGACCGGGTCCGGTGGCCAGCGCGGGAGCGGTGCTGCTCAAGTCGGGCGCTTGCGTCAGATCATTGACCAGGAGCAGCGCTGGTTCGGCCAGGGCCGCCGGTGACCAGCAACCCAGCAACAGCATGCAACAGCGCAAGATCCAGCCATGCATTCCCACGTGCCCCCTTTGACGTGCAGGAGCAAGGTAACAGTTGTCCGCGCTGCGGGGTTGCCCCAGATCAAGGCACGTGCCGAAAACCTTCGCGGCTGGCTACACTCGAACTTGCCCATCGGGAGCCGCGCGATGCCCACTGACAGTCCGGATTTTCGCCAGCGTTTGCAAACCTTGCTGCCGCGGATCGAAACCCCGCGCCTGTTGCTGCGTTTGCCGCGCAGCGAGGATTTCGAGCGCTACACGCAACTGCATGCCGATGCCGAGGCGGTGCGCTTCATCGGCGGTGCGCTCTTGCGTGCACCGGCCTGGCGCAAGTTCCTGCAGATGCCGGGCGCATGGATGGTGCAGGGTTACGCGATGTTCTCGGTGATCGACAAGGCCAGCGGATTGTGGCTCGGCCAGTGCGGACCGTGGCAGCCTGAAGGCTGGCCCGGCACCGAAGTCGGCTGGGCGTTTCATCGCGATGCCTGGGGCAAGGGGTTTGCCTTCGAG
This sequence comes from Lysobacterales bacterium, assembly GCA_002632325.1. Taxonomy (GTDB): domain Bacteria; phylum Pseudomonadota; class Gammaproteobacteria; order Xanthomonadales; family Rhodanobacteraceae; genus Dokdonella_A. Next base: position 140,146 of record NSJK01000009.1, read on the forward strand.
GGGGCGGTGGCGACGATCGATTGGGCTTTCGCCGAGCTGGGTTGGAACGAGGTGATCCATTCGATCAATCCCGACAACCTCGCTTCGCAGGCGCTCGCGCGGCGACTGGGCTCGGTCAATCGTGGCCCGGGGCGGCTGCCACCACCGCACGAGGACGTCGCGATCGAGATCTGGGGCCAGAGTCGTGCGCAGTGGCTCGGGAACCGCGGCCGATTCGCTGGGTGAGCCCCCCAGTCCACGCGTGCCCGCTGCGCGCCGTGGTGCCACGAACACATCCACTCGTGGCTCAGGCAATGGTGCGTGCGGTGGGTTTCGCAAAGAACGCACGGGCACTGGACGCTGGTGCCGCACGCGAGCAGTGACAAACGGACGCTGGAATGCGCCAGCCCGAAATGTGCGCTTGACAAACACCCCTTTCACGACGACACCTCTCCGTGAGGACGCTCGGGCGGCGTTTCCGTGCGGTGAACCGTCGCCCGCGCAAGGACTCGACATGATTGCTGGCTTCGTGTCAGCAGCAGGAGCGCTGCAACCATGAACCGGTCGTTCGCAAAAGCCGTCACGCCGCAGCTCCGCAGACTGCTTGAATGTTCGATCTTGGCGAAGTGTGAGTCGGTTCACGACATGGCGCGCCGTGCGGCGGTAGCGTCCGGGTTCAGCAGATCCATGGATGAGGCTTGCATGAACACCATCCAGCGATCACGGGAACGATGACCCCACAAGGACATGGGTGCGATGACAGGTCCGGCGGATACAGCGCTAAAGGCAGCAGCTTCCGGCTTTTGCCACAGGACAAGGTTCCGGTCAAAGCCGGTCTTGTGGCCAACGGGCGCCTCGTTGGCGGCGGCGTGATGCTTTCGCATCTCTCGCTATCGGAACGTCTCGCATGCACTTTCAAAGGCGTCAACAGTCCTTCTGTAGGGACGCCAAACGAAACTTTGGCACCACCTTATCCATTCGGTACGGTTCATCCGACGGCGGCCATGGCTATGGCCGCCATCCCGCCGTTCGCTGCGAAGAGTTCTCCACATCTTGGCGGGGCGCGCAGTCCACGAATATCGAAGTTTATCGAACCATGCTGACCTTCCGGCCAATGGAGCGCGAGGCCGGCGCGCGCATGAGATATTCTCCACAGCTCTCTATTCGCGCGTGAGTGGATCTTTCAGAAAGTGGAATGCTTGAAATGTCAGTCCAGCTTCGAGCAAAAAGGCGGACCATCACCACGCCCTACCCAGAAGCTGACTGAAAATTAACGAAAGAACGTGAAGCAGATGCTTTCACCATGGAGGTTTACCTGGATGCGTTGTTTGAAGGATAAAAAATCGCCACTTAATCGGGTGATATTTGGCTTTCTGTATTCGGCTCTGATCACTCTGACACCGAATATAGTTCGCGCCTATGTGGATGTTCAGCCTGTTAGCGCAAGCAATGCGCCAGGATACTGTTCTGACGAGAATACGGCACCATGGGCGTCGGGCTCGCAGCTCGCCACGCCCGGATTTTGGGTCCGCCCGGGAAACAAAGGTGGGAGCAGTTGGGATCTCGTTTGGGACAGCAATCGAAGAAATTTAAAGATCATTTTGTATACCTATGAGTATCGCGGTCGTCCTATCTGGTTCATGACGGATACCAAGCCGTTGCTGTCTGATGGCACGTCTTGGACGGCGACACTCTATCAGTATGCGGCGCCTGGAGTCTCACGCTCAGCGGTTGGTTCGGTGGCTATCCGCTTCTTTCCGAATGATCCGACCCGCCTTGTTGCAACGTGGGACTGGGACGGACTGCACAGCAATGGCGTTTCGACCACGAAACAGACGGAGTGTTTAGGCAACTTCATTGAAGTGTCCCCTACCTTTGCGACCACCGATCTCGCTCCGGCCATTGACGGGGCATCCGATGCGCCTCAGTCTACGGGCTCGACAGGCGGAGCTGCAGATAATCTTGTCAACCAGCTCTTCTCGGGCTACTGGAGCCAGAATGGCGCGACAAGCGCGGATGCGGCGCCTGGATTTGTCATTCACGTATTGCAATCTACCTATCCCTCTGCGCCGGGTGCAACAGCGGGTACATTTCAGGAGACTGAAATTCTATTGTCGTTCGATGCCAATGGACTTCCGGTTTGGCTGTACGGAGACATGGAAAGCCCATCATGCAGCGGAATGCCATGTCGGCAAATGCCGAATTCCGACGTAAGTGGTAATCTTCTGTATTACCAGCCGAACCCGAGCCGATATCCTGCCGGCGTTCCATTGGAATCCTGCACGGACGCTTGCGTCGTCTCACAGTCCGTGGCAACCATCGTTCGATCAGTTACTGACGGACAGGCCGGGACCAAGGGAAAGTTCAAGGTAACGGGCTTGCGTAATCCACCCAGCAACATTTTTGGTGGCAGCACTCCTGGCCAGGTACTGGTCAGCAGCAATTTCTACCCCTCAGTCGGTGTTGGCTCGAACATCAAAAAAATCCTGGGAGGCAGCACAGGCATTCAGCCGGTGCAGTATTCCTGCAAAGCTTCATCGTGGGCGTCGACCGCCACGTGTCCGATCTGGGTGGCGTGGAACACGACCGCAGGAACGCCCTGGCGCCGCAGCCTCCAAGATGGCACGCGTCGACAACTGTCCACTGCGTCGAACGGCGAGGTCATCGACGCCGTGCATGCAGGCGAGCATGTGGTCTATGAACTCTGGGATGGCCTCGGCGTGAATGCGACGACACCATCTGGCAATCTAATTGATCAATCGGCCGAAGTGCGGGGCTACGGCCCCAAACTCGGCAATGGGGATTCCGGCAGCGTCACCGCGCCCGTCAATCCCGCAACACCCTCAGCGCCTGCGGCGTTCGCGGAGCCCGCCTTAGACGTCGCGTCAGATCTGATCGGCGCCATTTCCGCGGACTTCCGCGTCGACGAGGGCGGCAACGCAACTTATCGGATACCGCTGCTTGCGCCACCGGGGGCAGGCGGTTTCGCTCCCACCCTCGCCTTGACCTACAACAGCGGTGTCGGGATGGGCTATTTCGGAACCGGCGTGTCCCTTGAGGGTACATCGTCCATCGTGCCCTGCCGACCAGGCAAGGAATTCGGTGACACAGGCGAGCCGACAGCGTTGGCGTCCGCCTTTTGCCTCGATGGACAGCGACTTCTCCTGCAGAGCGGAGGTGATCGCACGGTAGGCGCCGAGTATCGCACAGAAGTCGAGTCATTCCGCAGGGTGAAGATCGTTGATGCATCCGTGCTGGCTGTCGGTACCAAGTCGGTCAAGACTTTTACCTTCTCCGTCAGTAACAAGGACGGCAGCAAACAAATTTTGGGCGGCGCCGCTGGCACGGTCGTCTCGTCATGTCCGTCTTGCAATGCAGGCTCGCTACTTGCGCCTGTTGCATGGCTTGAGGCGACACGGTCCGATGCGGCGAACAACACCATTGACTACGGCTATTCGCCCATCAGCGACTCAGGGGAGCGCTATCTGCAGACCGTGAGCTATGTAGGCGGGGAGATCGTATTCAACTACGGCATCGGTAGTGGGGTCGATACCAGCTACTCGAGGGTCCCGGTAGAAGCTTCGTCGATTCTCGCCCGAGTGCAGCGGTCAAAAATCGCCACCAGCATCGATGTCAAAAGCGTCATCGGGGCGACTACAGCCCCGCTCCGCCATTACCAGATGACGTATCAAGACCCGATTGGGATGGGCACGGCGGGAGCAGTGCGGGCGAGGCTCACAGAAATCAAGGAATGTGCGGGCAGCGATGGCAGCAATTGCTACGAACCGACCATCTTTACCTGGGCCGACCCGAGCCTTCAGGTCCTGCGATCCGGAAACGAATCGTTCGGGGGATTGTACAACTTGAGGGCGCAAAAATTTGGAGACTTCAATGGCGATCACAGGACAGACATTCTTTGGGTCGACAAAAACCACAATCTGTACGCCACCTATTCAACCATGTCGACAGATGGCACTAGCTTCACTAATCAGCCGGTTTTGATCACCACGTTGTCCAATCGATTCAGAGAGGAAGCCCTGTGGGAACCCTTTGACCTGAATGGCGATGGCCGTGACGATGTGCTGTATGCCCAAGTCGACCTCATCGGGGGTATTTCTACACTTCAGTGGTATGTGAGCTACGCGCTTTCGTACACCAATGGATTCGCCGCCGGAGTACCTATCGCCGGGGTTCAACAACAAGTAGTCGGCAGTGTTCTTGGATCGCCCGGTGCAGGATCGACGCCTGGAAGCATAGGTACAGCGCCCGGCATCATCCTTCAAGGATCGAGCATGCTCAGCGATTTCGACGGAGATGGCCTACCGGATCTGTTGTTCATCGGCCCGGGTGCGCTCCAGTACTCCATCGCTCTCATGAAGACGGGCGGTCAAGCCTATGCTTTTTCGGCCGCAGTACCCGTTACGTTCAAAAGGAACGACGGCAGCATGTGCTCGCTTTCGTCTGAAACGCTTGGGAAGGAAAAGTGGTCCAAGACGGACGCCGTCGATCTGGATGGTGATGGCCGCGGGGATCTGCACTTCGTTCTCAGGCAAGATTCGCCCTGTCTTCAAGGTACGGCTCTTCCAGTTGATCCTGGGCAGACTGTGCCTCAATCGCCCGGCGCTGGCGATCCCATGCCAGCCGAGCTTCACAACTTCTACTTGAGCACCTTCAGCGCGCGTGGCATTCAGGGCGGAGCATTTGTCTTCCAGAAATTTGACTGGATGGAAGGAGTCATTCCGTTCCGTGATACAACCGCTGGTAGTGTCTATGGCCGATTTCGCATCATCGATCTGAATGGCGACGGAATCATGGATGTCGCGTTCAGGGGCGATTTTGATGACTATTCAGACCACGCGTGGCGCTACCGATTGGCTGGTGATGCAAAGGGCTCGTTCAGATGTATCGTGGACTGCTTGCTTTGGAGCGAAGAGGGCGATGGCAGCGCGGGCAGCATGGCCGTCGATGATCAAGTTCAATTCGTGGACTTTGATGGCGATGGAAAAATGGATTTTCTTTATCCGTCAAATGGAAGCAGGAATGGCGACAATTTCTACACTGTTCATTTATGGCAAGGAAATGGCTTTAGCAGTAGCTTTGTGACTACTGGATTCAATTGTGGCGGTTCAAGCGACTGGTCGCGGACTTTCATGGATTTTGATGGCGACGGCATCCCTGATCTACTCACCCGCAAGAATGTCGATGATAGTGTTGGTTTCGTAGCGCAACGCGTCGGCAATCACCACACCCCAAGAAACATAATCACCAAGATTGTCAATGGTCTCAACGCGGTTACCAAGATCGCGTACGCGCCGTTGACGTTTGCGTCGGTTTATCACCGCGACTACGACGCGCCGTGGGTGATCAGCAACGGGCGTGGTTCGCCCGTTTTCGACGTGACGGCGCCAAGGACGGTGGCCCAGTACGTATCAAGCAGCGCGCCTACTGTTGGCAATCCGGGCGATGAGGCGGTTATCCAGTACTTCTATGCCGGCTTGAAGATGCAGGCGGGCGGGCGCGGCATGCTTGGGTTTCGCCGGGTGTCTTCGTATGACCATCAATCCGGTGTTGAAACCGATACGTACTATTCAACCCTATACCCAACAACGGGCACGGCCACACGCAGCGTAACGCGGTACGTCCCGACCTTGCCTGGCGATCCGTGCATGGGTGGCGGTGCTGATGGCCCGGCTTGCATCGTCCGTACTGCGCAGTGTTCAACCGGCCTCAATTCCACCTGTGATACCGACTTGCCGACGGCATTGCGGACGTTGCGCACCGTCACCGATAGCTGGGGATGGCGCGTTCAGCCCAATGTGCTGAACGATCACCATTGGACTACGCTCAACAATGGCGCGCTTCCGGCTGCGACTGCGAGCTCGGCGGTGCGCCCCAATGTCTTCGTGGCGCGCACGGTATCCGTCATGACCAGCGCCGATTTGATCGGTGTTCCGATGAGCGGCGAGTCGACGATCTTCGATACGACGCAGTTCGACGACTTCGGCAACCCCGGAGCCAGCATTGTGACCAAGACTGGCGGTGTCACGCTCACCACGCAAAGTACGTTCACCTACAGCAACGACGTGACCAACTGGCGGCTTCGTCGCTTGCTGACTGCACAGGTGCTCAATCAGCGCGCCGGTGTCTCCAATGCGCGCCGATCGACTTTTGCCTACGATCCGATCACGAAGTTGCTGGCGTCGGAAACGGTGGAGGGTATGACCGGCACGGCGATCGAGTCACTGTCTATCGATACGACGGCGAGGACGGTCGTCAAGTACTACGTGCATGACGATTTCGGCAATGTTACCGGCACCTATACCTGTAGCGCAGAGATACCAGATTCCACGTGCAAGGGCCTGACGGGCGGCAGCGCCAACTATATTTTCCATCCGGCAACCGACGGTCGCGGCATCACACGGTACAGCACGACCGACTACGACAGCGGCATCTTCCCGCGGAAGGTCCACGAAGGGTTCTCCAACGGCGGCAGCGCATCCATCGACCGTATCGTCAGCGAGGTTCAGGCGCGCAATTCGGGCGGCGACCCTACGAAGATCGTGGATGCCAACGGCATCACCACGCAGATCCGTTATGGCGTGATGGGGCGCAAGCGTTACACGTGGGCAAGTACCGGCGCTTGGAGCCGCGTCGATTATGCGGCGTGTACGCCCAGCACGTGTCCAGCCAACATGGCTTTGGCCTACGTGTCCACGACGACCACGGCGGGCGCGCCGATGGCCAAGGTCTTCTACGACATCCTCGGGCGCCAGGCGATACAGGTCTCGACCGGGTTCTCGGGCGAGGTCATCGCTGCACAGACGCAGTACGACGATAGAGGCAATGTCGTACGTCGGAGCCAGCCCTACATCGCCGCCGACGCCGGCAAGAACGCGGCAAGTGTGAAGTCCGGCACTGCCGCCATTACTTGGACGACGACGCACTTTGACACGCTGAATCGGCCGGACACGGTGACGCAGCCCGATGGTGGCGTGGTGTCCAAAGCCTATGCGGGCCTGCAAACCACCACGACGCTACCCGCCAACGACAACGGTCAGGTGCAAACGCAGGTGCAGGTCAGGGACGGCGTCGGCAACATCATCTCCACCACCGACGCCAACGGGCTGACCGTCACCTACACCTACGATGGCTATGGTCAACTGACCGACGTCACGCATAACGGTCAGGTCACGCATACCGTGTACGACACGCTCGGCCGCAAGACCTCGATGACCGACCCGGATGCGGGTACATGGACCTATGTGGTGGACGACCTGGGCCAGACGATCCAGCAGCGCAGCCCGCGCGGGACGTGCGCGCGCACGCAGTACGACGCGCGCGGGCGCCTGTGGCAGCGGTTGGACTACGCGACGCCCGACTGCAGCGGCAACGCCGATACCACCTCGCAGTGGGACTACGACACCCTGTCCTACGGCGTGGGCGCGCTGGCGCAGGAAGTCACCAACACGATGGTTGGCGTCAACAGCGTGCAGAAGGTGCTGCGCACGCCGACGTACGACGGTTACGGTCGTCCGATCAAGGTGAACACCGTGCAGGACAACAAGACCTACGTCAGCCAGTCCAGCTACGATCAGTATGGCCGGACCTTCCAGAAGTTCTTCACGGCGCCGGGCTATCCGACGACGGGCGAGCTGTACGAGTACAACGCCAATGGCTACCAGAGCACGATCCGCTCGGCCTATCCGGGCACGACGGGTCAGGTCTACTACCAGACGCTGGCGATGGACGCCTTTGGCCACGTCACGCAGGAAGTGCGCGGCGCGCAGACGCAGATCGAAACGAACCGCACCTACGACCCGCAGACCGGTCGCCTCGTCCGCATCGTGACCGACGGTGGCCTCGCGCAAGACCAGAGCTACGCCTACGACAAGCTCGGCAACGTGACACAGCGCGCCGACCGGACCCAGCCGCCGGACTTCGGCGTGCCGGCGCGCGCGGTTGTGGAGCAGTTCTATTACGACAAGCTGCAACGCCTGACCAGCAGCACGCTGACGACGGGCTCGACGCTGACGCCGCCGAGCTTGACCATGAGCTACGGCGATGACGGCAACGTCACGAGCAAGGGCGTGGCGGGTAGTGCGACGCAGAGCTATGCCTACGGCAAGACGCCGGCCGCGTGGTGCGCGAGCCATGCCACCGGTTACGCGGCGAGCGGCCCGCACGCGGTGACGCAGGCCGGGTCGGACAGCTACTGCTACGACGCCAACGGCAACGTGATCCGCGCGAGCGCGGGCGACCGCACGATCACCTATACACCCTACGACCTGCCCGCAGCGCTGACCTCGGTAAGCAACAACATCAAGGTTGGCTTCGAATACGGCCCGAACCGGGAAAAGATCCGTCGCCTGAACTACCCGTCGACCACGGCCACGAATTCGACGGACGTGGTGCACTACGTGGGCGACGCGGAAATCCACGTCAACGCCCTGGGCATTCAGGAAGTGCGACGCTACGCCGGCCCGGTGATCGTGGTGCAGAGCGACAGCGGCGGCCAGTACCAGATCGGCCGCCAATACCCGCTCACGGACGGCCAGGGCTCGACATTCGCGGTGCTGTCGGACTGGGGTGAGCCGCTGAGCGCGCACGCCTCGATGGCGTTCGACCCGTTCGGCGCGCGGCGCGAGGCGGACAGCGCGCAAGCCACGCCGTGGACGCCAGTGCTGCAAGCGGAACTGGACGCGACGACGCGCCACGGCTACACGGGCCACGAGCAGGTGGACGCGGCCGGCGTGATCCACATGAACGGGCGCATCTACGACCCGGTCCTTGGCCGGTTCCTGCAAGCCGACCCATACGTGCAGGACATGTTCAACAGCCAGAGCCTGAACCGCTACAGTTACGTGCTGAACAACCCGCTGGCGTACACGGACCCGACGGGCTACTGGGGCCACAGGGAACAAGGCTACGTGCGCATGGCGGCGGCGATCGTGATCAGCGTGTGGACGGGCGGCATGGCGGCGGGCGCGGCGACGTGGGGTGAAGCGGCGGCATGGGCCACGGCCGGCGGGTTTGCGTCGGGCATGGTGGCCAGCGGCAACGGCAAGGGCGCGGTGATGGGCGGCCTGACCTCGTTGGCGTTCCTTGGGGTGAACTACGCGGTAGTGGGCGGCGACCTGAACGCGCTCAAGGCCGGTGGCCTGTCGACGAAGCAATATGCGGCGCGTGCGCTGACCTCGGGCGTGGCGGGCGGTGTGCTGGCGTCGATACAAGGCCAGCGCTTCGGCAGCGGGTTCCTGTCGGCGGGGCTGGGCGCGGCGCTGAACCCGGCGGTGGAAGGCATCACGAGCGATCCCTACGGACAGGGCTTCATCGCGGCGATCGTAGGCGGTACCGTCTCCGAGGCCAGTGGCGGGAAGTTTGCCAATGGGGCGGTGACGGCGGCGTTCAGCTATGCCATGGGGCGCGCGGTCACCTCAACTATGAGAGCTCCGAATGATTCTCAAGGTAGCACTCTCGCTCAGCCCGGGAATGGAATGCCGCCGGGGCCGGAGGCCGGAGAGCTTGCATATGTGCGCTCGTTGGCGCCTGAACTTGACGGGGAAACTTTGAAAGATCGGTGGGAATTTGCGACCGAAATTTATCATTCTTCGGAAGGTTACGATGACACTAATTTAAATACGCTTGAATCGCCGTTCGGATCTAGAGGTACTCTCGTAAGCGCAATGGGAACCCATGTGTCATCTTTGCATAGTCATCCGCCGGCGGGCCTATACCGCGTTAACAGTAATGATCTAGAAATAGTTGGTTTTGGACATAAGGTTGGCGAAATGCTAAAGGTTGACCCGATGCACTTTAGTCCGGCGGATGTTCGTAATATGCAGGTAGAAAATTTGCCGGGATGGGTGGTTCCCGCAGGAACTGACAAGTTGCTATATTTTCCAATTAATAATCCAAAGGCTATTCATTATGAATATTATTGGAAATAAGATGAACCTCTTATCGGTTGCCATTTTTATTTTCGCCTCCTTTTTTTTATCGCGCTATTGCTTTGGACATGAGGAAGATGGTGGAGTTAGGAATTGCTTGATGTACGGAGAGCAAAAGAGTGGACTGGTTGGTGTAATTTCCGCGTCTCCATTTAAGTGGCCAACTAGAGAAAAATCTGATCACTACGCATCATTTACGCTTCATTTGGACGAGCCACTATGCGTATTGAAAGGAAAGGACAATCTTGAGGCTGACTATGATAAAGTTGAAAACATCGAACTTGGAATTATTGATGCCAAAGATTACCGTGAGACAAATGGGATTGTTGGAAGTCATGTTAGGTGTTCCGGAAATCTTCAGCCGGCTATTTCTGGATACCATGTAAATTCTATAATATTGTGGAGATCTGCGTGTATAAATAGATCTATCAAGGCAGGTCCTGATTAGCAGGGTGCTGAAAAATCGAATCTGTAATTTGAACTGTGCAGCTGCTTCTTGGTAGACCATAGCAGGGTGCTGAAAAACCTACGCGGTAGAGATTTCAGTCGAAATTTCATCACCGCCGTACTTGTCGTGATGAGTAAAGTAAGTGTCTTGCAAAGCCTGCGCGCTTCGGTTTTTTGTGGATTGACTCAAAAATCGACTTTTTCAGCACCCTGCTATCGTGCTTCGTGTGGATTTCGATCGTTCGGCCGTCTGAGCCGATAGCGTGATCCACGGGTTGACGGGATGCTTGAGCTTGCCGCCGATGAGATACGCCATGGTGATGAGACGCTGGCGACGGACACCTTTGGCCACGTCACGCAGGAAGTGCGCGGCGCGCAGACGCAGATCGAAACGAACCGCACCTACGACCCGCAGACCGGTCGCCTCGTCCGCATCGTGACCGACGGTGGCCTCGCGCAAGACCAGAGCTACGCCTACGACAAGCTCGGCAACGTGACACAGCGCGCCGACCGGACCCAGCCGCCGGACTTCGGCGTGCCGGCGCGCGCGGTTGTGGAGCAGTTCTATTACGACAAGCTGCAACGCCTGACCAGCAGCACGCTGACGACGGGCTCGACGCTGACGCCGCCGAGCTTGACCATGAGCTACGGCGATGACGGCAACGTCACGAGCAAGGGCGTGGCGGGTAGTGCGACGCAGAGCTATGCCTACGGCAAGACGCCGGCCGCGTGGTGCGCGAGCCATGCCACCGGTTACGCGGCGAGCGGCCCGCACGCGGTGACGCAGGCCGGGTCGGACAGCTACTGCTACGACGCCAACGGCAACGTGATCCGCGCGAGCGCGGGCGACCGCACGATCACCTATACACCCTACGACCTGCCCGCAGCGCTGACCTCGGTAAGCAACAACATCAAGGTTGGCTTCGAATACGGCCCGAACCGGGAAAAGATCCGTCGCCTGAACTACCCGTCGACCACGGCCACGAATTCGACGGACGTGGTGCACTACGTGGGCGACGCGGAAATCCACGTCAACGCCCTGGGCATTCAGGAAGTGCGACGCTACGCCGGCCCGGTGATCGTGGTGCAGAGCGACAGCGGCGGCCAGTACCAGATCGGCCGCCAATACCCGCTCACGGACGGCCAGGGCTCGACATTCGCGGTGCTGTCGGACTGGGGTGAGCCGCTGAGCGCGCACGCCTCGATGGCGTTCGACCCGTTCGGCGCGCGGCGCGAGGCGGACAGCGCGCAAGCCACGCCGTGGACGCCAGTGCTGCAAGCGGAACTGGACGCGACGACGCGCCACGGCTACACGGGCCACGAGCAGGTGGACGCGGCCGGCGTGATCCACATGAACGGGCGCATCTACGACCCGGTCCTTGGCCGGTTCCTGCAAGCCGACCCATACGTGCAGGACATGTTCAACAGCCAGAGCCTGAACCGCTACAGTTACGTGCTGAACAACCCGCTGGCGTACACGGACCCGACGGGCTACTGGGGCCACAGGGAACAAGGCTACGTGCGCATGGCGGCGGCGATCGTGATCAGCGTGTGGACGGGCGGCATGGCGGCGGGCGCGGCGACGTGGGGTGAAGCGGCGGCATGGGCCACGGCCGGCGGGTTTGCGTCGGGCATGGTGGCCAGCGGCAACGGCAAGGGCGCGGTGATGGGCGGCCTGACCTCGTTGGCGTTCCTTGGGGTGAACTACGCGGTAGTGGGCGGCGACCTGAACGCGCTCAAGGCCGGTGGCCTGTCGACGAAGCAATATGCGGCGCGTGCGCTGACCTCGGGCGTGGCGGGCGGTGTGCTGGCGTCGATACAAGGCCAGCGCTTCGGCAGCGGGTTCCTGTCGGCGGGGCTGGGCGCGGCGCTGAACCCGGCGGTGGAAGGCATCACGAGCGATCCCTACGGACAGGGCTTCATCGCGGCGATCGTAGGCGGTACCGTCTCCGAGGCCAGTGGCGGGAAGTTTGCCAATGGGGCGGTGACGGCGGCGTTCAGCTATGCCATGGGGCGCGCGGT